>JAXLWT010000014.1:0-115684 GCA_046328375.1 Thermomicrobiales bacterium | reverse complement strand
GACGCAGGCTTTTCCGAGTCAGCCACGGCGATCTGTGCTGGACCTGATTTCCTGATGAGCTGGCAGGACGCCATGAGCCACCAGGGCTTCCTGGCGCGGCTCGCTGGTCTGTATCCGTCAGAGGAGCATGAAGCCCTGCAGGACTACCTGGCGGAGGCCAGGCGTGGCGCTGTCCTGGTAGCGATCCATCTCGAAAACCACGAGGAAGTCGTCCGGGCTGCCAGCGTACTGAAGCCCCTGGGCGCGTTTGATATGCGCTACTTCGGCAACCTTACGATCACCGACCTCTCGTCAAGCAGGACCTGACCGGTGCCCGGAACGCTGATGCGGCTACGCATCTCGCGGCCCGGGCAACGACACAGAAAGGCAGCGCAGATGTTCAGGCAGTCAGACTCGGGAATGCGACCAGCCCCTGGATTGGCAGATGTGGGGCACCTCGCGCTCCGGATCGTCGTCGGTGGATTACTGGCAGGACATGGCGCCCAGAAACTGTTCGGCTGGTTCGGCGGCGACGGGTTGTACGGCACCAGTACTTGGCTCGCAAGCATGGGGTACGCGCCGGCAACGCCATGGGCCGTCCTGTCCGGAGTATCGGAATTTGGGGGCGGCGCCCTCACGGCGCTGGGCCTGATGCATCCGCTGGGCCCCATCGCCACCCTCGGCTCCATGACTATTGCCACGCTCGACGTTCACCGTGGGCATCCGATCTGGGCAGGCGAGGGCGGCGCGGAGTTGCCTGTCACCAACATGGCTGCAGCTGTTGCGTCAGCCCTGGCTGGGCCTGGCGCGCTCTCCCTTGATCGCGCCGTCGGCATCCGGGTTCCCAGGAGCCTGGTCGCGCTCACCGTGGCGGGAGTCCTTGCCGGCGTCCTGATCGCTGAAAGCCGGACAAAGCCCATCACCAGCCTGGCGGAAGGGTTACAAGAAGCCGTTCCGGCACCAGAACTGCAACTTGCATCCTGAACGAAGGATCTGGGGGAAGATGTGCCGTCTGAGATGACGAAGGGCACTCTTCCCCCTTCACGCCCTGAGTACAGCAGGCACGGACCCCTGACCCTCGGGACCGTTCTCCCTCCGTGTTACTATTACGTATGGTCCGCGGGGAGTGTACGTACACTCCTCGGCTGCCGCATTCCCGTACCGCGGCTGTGGTGTATCCAGCTATTTGGGAAGGTTCGTTGGAGTCATGAAGGTCGTACTGCGCCAGGATGTGCCCAAATTGGGAGAAGCTGGCTCCATTCAAGACGTGAAGCCTGGTTATGGGCGGAACTATCTGATCCCGCAGGGGATGGCTGTCCTGGCCACGCCAGGTGAGGTCAAGACCTCGGAGCATAACGCTGCTGTCAAGGCGCGCAAGATTGCCCGCCAGGAAGAGCAGTTGCAGGCGCTGGCGGACAAGATCTCTGGCAAGCGGCTGGAGTTCACCGTGCGCGCTGGCGAAGGTGGCCGCCTCTATGGCTCCATCACCTCCGCCGAGATTGCCGATGAGCTGGCCAGGGTCGTTGGTGAAGAGATTGATCGCCGCAAGGTCGTCCTCGAAGAGGCGATCCGCAACCTGGGCGAGCACACCGTGACGGTGCACCTGGTTGGTCGCCTGCGCCCGGCTATCACCGTGGTCGCTGTGGGCGATGCCGAGTACCAGGCGGCGGTGGCTGCGGCCAAGGCCGAAGCCAAGGCCGCGGAAACTGCTGACGAAGAGGAGGAGGCACTGGCCTAGGCCAGGGTGCTTCCCCTGATCGCGCCCGGCAGATGCCGGGCGCGATCTCATTCTGAACAGGGCACTCCCGCGCCCCGGCAACGTACCGCCCCGCTGGTCACGCTGGCCAAGTCGATTGCGTGTACCGGGAAAGGGCGACGGCAAAGATGGTTATCGCAGCACCCAGCGTCATCGAGCGGCTGCCGCCCCACAACCTGGAGGCGGAGCAATCGGTGCTCGGCAGCCTCCTCATTGATCGCGATGCCATCATCAAGATCGCATCCTTCCTCAAGCCCGAAGATTTCTATCTCAGTGCGAATGGCCTGATCTACGGCGCCATCCTCGATCTCTACAACCGCCGCGAACCGACCGACATGATCACGCTCTCTGACGAGCTGACGCGGCGGGCGCAGTACGACCAGGCTGGCGGCCTGGCTTACCTCTCCAGCCTGCTCAGTGCTGTCCCCACCGCTGTTCACGTCGAGTACTACGCGCGCATCGTCGAGCGCACGGCCACTCTGCGCCGCCTGATCGACGCCGGGACCCAGGTGGTCGACATCGGGTTCCGCGATGGCATCGACACCGAGGAGGCGCTGGACGCCGCCGAGCGCGCCATCTTCGATGTCTCCCAGCGTCGCCAGACCAAGGACTGGACCTCCATGGGAGAGGTCCTTGACAAGTTCTTCGACCAGATCGACTACCTGCAGCAGCACCGCGGCGACGTGGTGGGGGTAGCTACCGGCTACTCGGATATGGACCAGATGACGGGCGGCCTGCAACGATCCGACCTGATCATCCTGGCGGCGCGTCCCTCGATGGGCAAGACGAGCCTGGCCCTGGGCATGGCCTACGGCGCGGCGGTGGTCCACAAGCGGACGGTCGGCATCTTCAGCCTGGAGATGTCCGCCGAGCAGCTCGTTCAGCGCATCCTTTCCATGGAGACGGGGGTCGATAGCCACCGCCTCCGTCTGGGCCAGATCGACGACAACGAGTGGGAGCGTATCTCGCGCGCATTCGGCCGCCTGAGTGAGGCGCCGATCTTCGTCGATGACGCCTCCTCCTCCAGCATCATGGATGTGCGCTCGAAAGCGCGGCGGCTGCAGGCCGAGCAGGGCCTGGACATGATCATCGTCGACTACCTGCAGTTGATGAGTGGCCGCCGCACCGACAACCGTGTGCAGGAGATTTCCGAGATTTCGCGTGGCTTGAAGCAGTTGGCGCGTGAGTTGAACGTGCCGGTGGTGGCGCTCTCGCAGCTCTCCCGCGCGGTGGAATCGCGCTCCGATCACCGGCCGATGCTCTCGGACTTGAGAGAGTCCGGCTCGATCGAGCAGGACGCGGACATCGTGATGTTCATCTACCGTGAAGACAAGTACGAAGAGGAGTCGGAAAAGAAGGGCATCGCCGAGATCATCATTGCCAAGCACCGCAACGGACCGGTGGGCTCAGTGAACTTGCGCTTCTTCGACCGCACGGCGCGCTTCGCCGATCTGGAGCTCTATCCGGGGCCGGGGATGTGATGCGTCGATCGACCATGGTGCTGGCAAATGGCCCTCACCCCAACCCCTCTCCCGATGCGCGGGAGAGGGGCTGTCAGCCGCGGATGTGCGCGAAGGACGCGAGCGGTAGCAGGTCTCTGCAGAGGTCTGCCTCACTGGACCGTGACGCCCATCCCGCTCCCACTCTCGCTTGTCATCCTGAGCCCGCAGGCGAAGGATCTCGTCGTCTCTCGCTGCGCAATGACTCGACCTTCACGGGAGATCATCACCAGCCAGGTACCATGGCGGTAGGGAACGAGATCCATCGACAAGGTCAGGACGACACCTTAAGAGGTGCGCACATCATCACGGCTGATGCACCTAACCGCACTCCCCTCTTCTCCGCATCGGGAAAGGGGTTGGGGGTGAGGGCTTGACGCACCCCTTTACAGGCTTCCTCGTCCAGACCGATCCCGCCGTGGGCATTCCCCGCGCGTTCTTTACCGATGTCCTGCCGCAGATCACGGAGATGGCGGAACTCCAGGTGACGCTGGCGATCTTTCGGCTGGCCGCCGAGGCAGGGGGCATCGAAACGCCGGTTTCAGAAGACGCGTTGCACGCGGATCGCACCCTGCGCAACGCGCTGCGCACGCCGGGCAGCCCCCGTGAGCCAGGGGAGCGCATTGGGGCGGGGCTCGATCTCGCCACCGGGCGCGGTACGCTGCTGCGCTTCGTGGCCACCCAGGGGCGGGACGAAGACGTTTGGTACTATGTCAATACCCCCGTTAACCAGGCGCTCGTCGCGGCGATGGCCAGGGGCAGCGTTGCGCCACCCCGCGTGATCTGGCGAGATACGCAGCCGCCTGAGGTCGTGCCAGAACGGCCGAATGTCTTCCGCCTCTACGAGCAGAACGTCGGGCCCCTGACCCCGCTGATCGCTGATCACCTTGTGCGCGCACTGGAGACCTGGCCAGTGGAGTGGATCGAGGACGCCGTGGCGGAAGCCGTCACCTACAACAAGCGTTCCTGGCGCTATATCCAGCGTATCCTCGAAGGGTGGCAAACCCAGGGGCGGGAGCCGCGAGAGCGGTACGGGTAAGTAGAGAGTTCCCATGAAGCGCATTGGCGATGTCCTGACCACCGTTCGCATCCCTACCGGCCCGCCACGGAGCAACGGCGCGGCGAAACGGGAGCAGCCTGCCTGGCGCTGCCCGGTCTGCAAGGATGCCGGCTGGGTACGCATGGACGTGCCGGTCGGGCATCCCAACTTTGGCCGCCTCTTCCCCTGCGAATGCAAGGTGGCCGAGCAGGCCGAGCGTGGCCGGGAACAGGTGCGCCGTCTCTCCAATCTCGACGGCTTCAACCAGCACACCTTCGCCCACTTCGAGGCCACCCCGGGCACCGAGGAGGCGTACAACGCCGCCCGTGAGTTTGCGCGCAACCCCGATGGCTGGCTCTACCTGCATGGCTCGGTTGGTGTGGGCAAGACCCACCTGGCGGTGGCGTCAGCGCTGGAAATCCGTGAGCGCAACGGCAGCGTGCTTTTTGCCGTCGTGCCAGACCTGCTGGACCACCTGCGTACCACGTTCGATCCGTCGCAGGGGGTTGCCTACGATGACCGCTTCAACGCCATTCGTGGCGCGTTCCTGCTGGTACTGGACGATCTGGGGACGGAGAACACGACGCCGTGGGCGCGGGAGAAGCTCTACCAGATCTTCAACCACCGCTATGTCGAGCGGCTGCCCACCATCATTACCTCCAACCAGGATCACCGTCATGTCGATGAGCGCATCCTCTCGCGCCTGCTGGACACGCATCTGACACGAGATGTCCTGATCGACGCGGAGGATTACCGGCGGCGCGGCCGGAATGACTACACCCGAGGGCGTCGCCCGCGCTAGGCCCTTTGTTCCGCCAGGCAGCGGAGAAGAGGAACTCATTTCGCGCCCGGGCAGTTACCATTGCTGAGTGGCCAGAGCGGCCAGCTACCACCGACGCGGACCCCCAGTCCAAGGAGATCCACGCCTGATGCGTTCCTGGTCCCCGATCGTTATTGCCCTGGTTATCACTATCCCCGGGCTCCTGCTTCGCCTCGGCGTGTTTGGCGCTGGTGCGCCTACCAGCGCGTTGCTCTACGGTATCTCCATTGTCGGCGCGGCCTTCCTGCTCTCGTGGGCAGCGGAAGCGGTGCAGATCGATATCTCGCAGGGCCTCGCGCTCGCGCTCCTGGCCCTGATCGCCATCCTGCCGGAATACATCGTGGACGCCTCCTTCGCCTGGCTGGCGGCGGAAGACCCGGCCTACGCTGGCTACGCGGTCGCGAATATGACCGGCGCGAACCGCCTGCTGATCGGTATCGCCTGGCCGATGGTGCTGCTCATCGTCTGGCTGCGCACGCGGCAGAAATCGGTCACCCTGGAGGCGTCGCACGGCCTGGAACTGGTCGCTCTGCTGGCGGCGACGCTCTACGCCTTCACCATCCCGATCAAGGGCTACCTGTCCATCGTTGACTGCGTGGTGCTGGGCGCCATCTTCGCCGTCTACATCTGGCGCTTGACCAAGCTCCCGGCAGAGGAGCCGCACCTGGTTGGCCCGGCACAAACGATTGGCGCGTTGCCGACAGCCACCCGGCGTGGCATAACGGCTGTCCTGGCTATTACTGCAGCCGTCATCGTGCTCCTGGTTGCCAAGTCCTTCGCAACGGCGCTGGTGGCGACCGGCACCCAGGTTGGTATCGACGAGTTCCTGCTGGTGCAGTGGTTGGCTCCGCTTGCCTCCGAAGCGCCTGAGTTCGTGGTGGTCGCGATCTTCGCCTGGCGAGCAGCCGCGGACGCCGCGCTCGGCACCGTCGTCTCCTCCAAGGTGAACCAGTGGACCCTACTGGTCGGCATGCTGCCGCTGGTCTACTCCGTGGCCATGGGTGGGATCTCGAACCTGCCGCTGGATGGCCGCCAGGAGCAGGAGATCCTGCTGACCGCCGCGCAGTCCGTCTTCGCCATCGCGTTGCTGCTGGACCGGCGGCTCTCCCTGATTGGGGCCTCGTTGCTCTTCGGACTCTTCGCGGTGCAGTTCGTCTTCCCCGATATCCGCAATGAGCTCTCAATCCTCTACGTGATCCTCGCCGCCATTACCGTGGTGATAAGCCGGGCGCATATCGGCGAAACCCTGCGCGGCGCGGTGCGCGTGCCCGCACAGGAGTAGTGAAGACGCGCTGCAGCGCGCCCTTCCTGGGGCCGAGCCTGTCGAGTTGGACCTCATGGTGCTGCTGCCTGGGAGCCGCGTCAGTTGGTGCGGTGATGCATCGAGGGACCACCCGACTTTCTGTTCGAGGTGCTCAGCCCGTCCAGCCGCGCCTGCGACATCGAGCGCAAGCGTGTGCTGTACGCCCCGGGCCGGGCGTGCGCGAACACGGGATCGTCGATCCTGAGGCAGCGATGCCCTGAAGCTGAGCTCGCCGCTGGGCGAGTTGGCGGCGGGTGCCGGCGCCTCGTCCTTATTCCCGCTCCTTCACGGCGCTGGCGTGGCGCTTGCCGCTGCCCACGCTCCCGGATCACGTACCGCCTCTACCACCTCCACAATCGCGGCAATCACCGCGTCGGGCCGGTCCACCTGGATCTGCGTGCCGCTATCAGGGACCAGCACGAAGCGCGCATCCGGAGTGAGCGTCGCCAGCGACTGCTGGATCAGCACCGAGAGCCCTGGCCAGACGGCGTCGGAGGCAGGTGGGTACGGCGAATCGGGGCCGCCGGAAAACTTGCCTGCCGCCAGCACCACCAGCGGCATTGGCTTCAGCGGTCCGGCCAGCCGGGCAGCGCGTACTTGCGCAAAGGTGAGCGGCGCGTCTTCACGCGTCCAGATTCCCTCCGGATCGCCTCCCGCGAAATCGAGCCGCAGCGTTTCCGCCATGTCCGCTGGCGAGTTCAGCAACCCTTGCAGATTGAAGACCTCTTCGTACACGGCGTCCGACAGCACCATGCCAGCCACTTCATCAGGGTAGGTGGCGGCATACAGGCGGGTGAACAGGCCGCCCAGACCGCCCCCCACCAGCACGTATGGCCCCGGCACATGGGCGGCGGCCAGCAGCGCGTGCAGATCGGTCACCACATCCTCGGCACTGCGAGGGAGCGTCGCGGCGTCGCTCTGGCCGGTGTTGGCGCGGTCGTAGCGGCAGACGCGCGTGAGCGGCACCACCCCCTCCATGACCGCCGCCCATTGCTCCGAAGCGAAGCGCCCCGCCTCCAGCACGACAGTCGGACTCCCGGTTCCCGTGCACTGCAGGAAGAGCGAACGCCCGCCGATATCCACCATCCCCGCAAAGTCGCCGCGCTCTGCCCCGTTCGGCGACGCAGCCGGCGACGCATCCTGCGCCAGCGCGTCGAAGCCGGGCAGACTGGCGGCCACCGCCATGGTCAGGAGCAGCAGGAACCGAACCATGTACCACATGGGAAACTCCCGGGTTGGCGAACATCACAACGATCATGACGCGTTTCTGAAACACACTCTACGCGGCCACGTGCAAACGTCAATCGGCTTGCGTACATAGCTCTGTACGCTGACGGTGCACGTCGGTGCTTCTTGAATGCGCTGGTCACACCGGCTGTGTCACCCGGTACGACGACAAGGGCGTCACGTGTTTCTCGACCTTCCTGCCGGCGGTCTGAGAAAGCCGAAATGTTCCTCGCCCCACGTTCGCAAAGGGTAGGGACTCCCTCTCCCCCTACACCCCCGATGCCACCAGCCGCGGCTCATTCGCGAGCATGTTGAAGCTCATGACCTGGGGCGGCACCTGCACGCCCGGCTCGCGCTCGTAGAGGCTGTTGGCGTCCGCGTGGGTGACATCAGGGTTGGCAGTGACGGCGGCGATGCCATCCAGCAGGGGGAGCGAATCATCCGTAACCGGATCGTCGCCCAGGATGCCCCAGGTATCCCAGAGAATCATCTCCCGTTTTGTGAGTGCGGCCAGATCCTGCACCAGGTTGTGGCGGAGCTGCAGCCAGCCGCGCGTCACCGGGATGTGCAGATCCGGGTCAACCACGAAGCGCTCTGGCGGCAGGTCCCCGCTCCGGCAGGCTTGCCATGCGGCGCCACCGACGAGGAAGCGGTCGCGCGGGATATCCAGCGTATCGATCGGGAAGTCGTCGTTGGGATCAACGCGCATATCCGCCAACTGGGGGTCGATCAGGCGCCAGCGCCCGTTGGCCTCATCCCAGACTTCGGCGACGACGTGGTCGATGAACCAGCCCGGGGCAAAGTAGCTGGCAAAGCCCACGCGGGACCGTGCCGGGATACCCGCGTGGCGCAGCAGGGTCAGGTAGAGCAGCGTGAAGTCGCGGCAGCAGCCCACGAGGCGATTGGCTGGCGTGCGCTCAGGCGTGAGCGGTCCGCTCTCCATCTCATGCAGGCGGCCCAGCATCTGCTCCGCGAAGCGCGTGTCGATTTCCGCCACCCGCTCTTCGGGAATCCCGAACGCTGCCAGGTCATCGGCACGGTAGTGCGCGACCAGTGGCCGCGCCAGCGCGCGCAAGGTGGTGAAGTCCGCTGGCAAGCCAGCGAGCCAGCCTTTCATCGTGCCGGGATCGGAAATGGCACTCTGCGAGGTGTACAGCGAACGATCAGTCATCGGGCATCTCCGGCAGATTGTTGGGCAACATGCACACATGGCGCTGACATCGGCGAGCGACGTTGCTCTACCATCACCTTGACAACAGTAGCGTGAGAAGGGTGCTCCATGACGCCAGACACACTTCGCATCGGATTGGCGACCGTCCGCAATGCCCCGGCGGTCGAAGAGCGGTTGGCGACTGCCGAGCGCATGCTGGCCGAGGCGGCCGCGCAGGATGTGGCCATCGTCTGCTTCCCGGAGACCTACATTCCAGGTCTGCGCGGCTTTGATTTCCCGGTGCCCCCGCGTGATCAGGCGCGGCAGGAGGCCGCACTGGCCGCACTGCAGGCGATGGCAGCGCGTCATGGCGTCGCGATGGTGGTGGGCATGGAGTGGGAGACTGAGCTTGGCGCGCACAATGTGGCGGCGGTGATCGACCGCGACGGCGCGCTCCAGGGCTTCCAGGCCAAGAACCAGATTCCGGTCGAGGAAGCGCCCCACTATGTACCCGGTGGCAAACGCCGCCTCTTTGCCATCGATGGTGTGCCATTCGGCATCACCATCTGCCACGAGGGGTGGCGCTACCCGGAGGCGACACGGTGGGCGGCGGCGCGCGGTGCGAAGGTGGTCTTCCACCCGCAACTGACCGGCAGCGACACGAGCGGGCCGGTGCTCACGCGCTGGGGTGACCCGGATGCGCCGTACTACGAGAAGGCGATGCTGATGCGCAGCATCGAGAACACGGTCTACTTCGCCAGCGTGAACTACGCCTTCACGTACCCGGAGTCCGCTACCAGCCTGATCGATCCGGAGGGGGAACTCGTCGCCCACGCGCCCTACGGGAAGGAGTGCCTCCTCGTACAGGACCTCGACCTGTCACGGGCCACGGGGTTCCTGGCACAGCGGTACAACCCGGCGTTTTACCCTACGGAATAGTCGTTCCCGCTCGCGCGGACGTCAGGCCGTCACCCCGCCGTCGAGCACCATAGCCTCGCCTGTCATGTACGAGGCTGCGCCGGAGCAGAGCCAGACAACGGCGGCAGCGATTTCCTCCGGGGTGGCGAGGCGACCCATGGGGGTGCGTTCGGCGGCTCGCGCCTGGAGGAGTGGCGTTTCCGTCACCATTGCCGTATCGACGTACCCGGGGCAGATCGCATTGACGCGGATGCCGTCGCCGGCATACGCCAACGCCGCAGCGCGGGTGAGCCCGACGACGCCGTGCTTGCTGGCGGAATAGATCGGCAGCCAGGCAGAACCCCGTAGTCCGGCAATGGACGCGGTGTTGACAATCGCCCCGCCTCCACTCTGCCGTTGCATCTGCAGAATCTCCTCCTTCAGGCAGAGCCAGACCCCCTTGAGGTTGACGTTGATCAGCTGGTCGAACTCGTCTTCGGAAACATCGGCCAGTTGTGCCACGCCACCGAGGATGCCGGCGTTGTTGTGGGCGTAGTCGATCCGTCCGTAGCGCGCCACGGTCTCAGCGATCAGGTGTGCGACGTCTGCTGCCCGGGAGACATCTGCTCGGATGAACGAGGCCTCGCTGCCGTTATCGCGCAGGGCCTGAGCGACAGCCTCACCGCCGTCTGCGTCGATATCGGAGAGGACGACAGTGGCCCCGACTTCGGCGAAAGCGCGGGCGGTCGCGCGGCCAATGCCGGAGCTGGCGCCGGTGACGAGTGCCACTTTCCCGGCAAAGGTCGCGTCCGATAGGACAGCTGATGACATGAGTCTTCCTTCAGCGCAGTAACTGGCGACGGTGTCAGCGAGCATCATCCAGTAGATGGTGAGGAGGCGCAACGGAGTCCAGCGCGCGTCGGAAAATGGGCAGAGGGGAACAGGCTGGTTTGAGGAGGCTCCATGGGGGCGGACGCGGGCCGAGATCCTTCGCCTGCGGGCTCAGGATGACATGGTAGGGTGGATGCCACCTTTCCCCAGGTCAGTTGGGAAGCGAGATCCCTCGACAAGCTCGGGACGACACGACTAGGAGAGAGTCTGGTGCAAGGAGTTTCGCCCTGCCAGCGCTCGTTACACCCACTCCCGGTCCAGAATGGCGTACATCAGGGAATCGCACCACTCGCCCTTCAGCCAGACGTTTTCGATGAAGTGCCCTTCGCGGCGCATGCCAATCTTCTCCAGCACGCGCCAGGAACCAGGGTTGCGCGGGTCGCATTCAGCCCAGATGCGGTGCATGCCGATCTCGCGGAAGGCGAAGTCCACGACCGCGTGGGCTGCTTCGGTGGTGAAGCCGCGTCCCCAGGCATCCGGGTGGAGGGTGTACCAGAGGACCGCCTCGCGCTGCTCAGGGTCCGTGATGGCAAAGCCACAACGCCCAATGACGCGCCCTCTTCCGGGAGCACGACCGCCAGGTCGTAGGTGCTGCGTGGGTTCTCCCCGGCGCTCTCGATCGACCCCAGGACGTAGGCGTGGCTCTCCTCTGGCGTGCGTGCGTCGAAGTGCTGGTAAAGCGCGACGTCCGGCAGGGATTCGACCGCGTGCAGGGCTGGCCAGTCCTCCTCGCGGAACTCGCGGAGCAGTAGGCGGTCTGTGTGTAACTCAACCATGGCGCTGCCTGCTAGCCCACGATCTCGCGGATAGCGGCGCAGAAGCGCTCAACTTCAGCTTCGTCGTTGTAGTAGTGGACTGAAGCGCGCACGATCAGCGTCAGGCCGCGCGCCTCCATGTCGAAGCGCGTAGACGAGGTAGAGGAGGTGGTGACGTTAATTGCCTGCCGGGAGAGCGTTCGCTGAATCTCATTGGCCGGGTGTCCGTCGACCATGAACGTCACGATGCCGCACTGCTCCGTGCCGATATCAGTCACGGTCACACCAGGGATATCGCGCAAGCAGGCGCGCAGGCCGCCGGCCAGTTCCTGCACGCGCGCGTAGATGGCATCCAGGCCCCAGCCCATGGCGTAGTCCAGTGCGGTGGTTAGACCCACCTTACCGGCGTAGTTCGTCTCCCAGTTCTCGAAGCGGCGGGCATCGTCACGGGTGATGAACTGGTCTGGCGCAGTCCACTGGGCGGCGTGCAGATCGAGCATCGGCGGCTCCAGCACGGGGATCACTTCGCGCCGCACATAGAGGAAACCGGTGCCGCGGGGCCCGCGCAGGTACTTGCGGCCGGTGGTGGAGAGCATGTCGCAGCCGATCTCCTGGACATCGATTGGCATCTGGCCGACCGACTGGCAGGCATCGAGCAGGTAAAGTGCTCCCGCCTCCTGGGCGACCTTCCCCACCTCCGCTGCTGGGTTCACCAGGCCGCCGTTCGTGGGCACGTGGGTAATAGCGATCAGCTTGACGTGCTCATCCATCATCTCGCGCAGGGCGCTAACCGAAAGTTCCCCTGTTTCCTCGCTGGGAATGACCTCGACACTAACGCCCCGTTGCTCCGCCATCTGCAGGAAGGCGATCACGTTGCTGGCGTACTCGGCACGGGCGGTGAGAATGCGGTCGCCCAGCTGGAACGGGATGGCGTAGAAGGCCATGTCCCAGGCCCGGGTCGCGTTTTCGATAAAGGCAATCTCGTCCGGATCGCAGTTCAGCATTTCGGCCGCGGCGGTGTAGAAGCGCTCGATTTGCGCTGCCTGGCGGTCGGCCGCTTCGTAGCCCCCGATTTGCGCTTCCAGCTTGAGGTAGTCGACAGCGGCATCCAGCACCGGTTGCGGCATCAACGAGGACCCGGCGTTGTTGAAGTGCAGCACATTGGCCGTGCCGGGCGTCTCGGCCCGCGCCCGCGCGATATCGAGTGGCATCGTCTCCCCTTCCCCAGTCGTCAACTGTGCAGCATACCGCCGTCAGCGCAGCGGCCGCTCCATGAGGATTTCGCCATCCTCTTCGCCAACAGGCTCGAAGCCGAGCGAGGTGTAGAGACGCTGGGCTGGCGCCTGGCTGGCGGTGACGTTCAGCCGGACCCGGGTGAGCGCGGCATCGCGCGCAAGCTCGTCAAGGAGTGTTTGCAGTAACCGCCGGCCAACGCCCCGCTGGCGGAATTCAGCGGTGACATACATGCTGACTACCCAACCCACACTACTCGTCACCTGCGTCATCGCCGCGTAAGCCACCCACGATGCCAACCGGGCGCTCCGCCGTACGAGCCAGGAGCATGGTCAGTCCGGGACGGCTCAGCCACGACCGCCAGTCATTTGCGCTCCGGTCGACGGCTTCGGCGTAGGTGGAGCTATACGCTTCCGGGTTTCGCAGCAGGGCTTCCAGGCGGATGTCCCGTGCGGCCTGCCAGTCATCCGGGGTGGCCACCACGATTTCGACGACGTCAGTGCCTGGGTGTTCCATTGTCATCCGTGCTCTCGTCTCCACCGTACGACGCCATGATGATGCTGGACGTGAAGAACTGCTCCTGGAAGGAGACAGCCGCCATGATCTCATCGTGGGAGAACGTGTGGCCCAGCGGCGCAACCACCAGCTTGTCTTCCACGTCATCCGCTCGCATGACCAGGGCAATCACCATACCCTCGTAGATCGTGACCGGGACCTCGACCCCGAGCACGTAGGCATCCACCGGCACACCATCACCGGACACGGTGTCCGGCAGGAAGCCGTAGTTGACGGGGTAGCGCAGGCCGGGATAGCGTGGGTGCGTGCTACCGAGGGGACGGTCGATCACAACCCGGACCTGTTGCCCAAGATATGACGATACGTCGCGGTCTGACATGATCATCGCCAGCACAGCACGGAAATGCCTCTGTCGGTCAAGAAGGGGTGGAGCCTCCTGGTACGTTTGCCACGTATCGTGCACGTGGTAAATGCCCCAGCTCATAATGCGTGAGATGGAGACTGGGCGCCATCGCCGATCTTCATGTCACGCTTGCCCATCCATCCCAGGTCGCCGTCCTGGCAGGAGCGAGGATTCGTCATGGAGACCGAGCAGGTTGGCGTCGTCATTGTCGGCGGTGGCCAGGCCGGGCTGGCGATGAGCTACTGCCTGACCCGCCAGGACCAGCAGCATGTGGTGCTCGAGCAGGCACGGATCGCCGAGAGTTGGCGTAGCCGCCGCTGGGACTCCCTGTGCATGATCGGCCCGAACTGGACCTTTCAGCTTCCTGGCACGCAATACCAGGGCGCCGACCCTGACGGCTTCATGAGCAAGGCCGAGATTGTCACCTGTATCGAAGCGTACGCCGCGTCATTCGCTGCTCCCGTGCGCGAGGGCGTCCGGGTAACGTCGGTTGAGCGCAAGCCGGTGGGGACAGGTTTCCTGGTGCGGACCGAGGACGTGGACTACACCGCACAGCAGGTAGTCATCGCGACTGGCTCGCTTCAGCGGCCGTATGTTCCGGGCTGCGCTGCAGAACTGCCACTCGCCATCGCGCAAGTTACCCCGTACTCATACCGCAACCCGGCAGCCCTGCCTGATGGTGCGGTGCTTGTTGTCGGCAGCGGGCAGTCGGGCTGCCAGATTGCCGAGGAATTGCGGCAGGCGGGGCGGCCGGTCTACCTCTCGGTCAGCCGTAGCTGGGGGCTTCCGCGTCGCTACCGGGGCCACGACATGGCAGTCTGGTTCCGGGAAGTGGGTTGGATGGCTCAACGCCGGGATGACCTCCCGCCGGGTGCCCGGGCTGGTTTGCCGAATGCCCAGTTGAGCGGTGCCCGTGGTGGCCATGACCTGACGCTCTACACGTTGGCTCGCGACGGAGTGGTCTTGCTGGGCCGGCTGCGAGACATCCGCGGGAGTAAGGCCGTCTTCGCCCCGGATTTGGCCGCGCGCCTGGCGTGGGGTGACGAGCAGGCGCGCTGTTTCTTGCGGTCGATCGACGATCGCATCCGGGAGAAGGGGCTGGACGCACCGGAGGAAGGGTACCCCGGTTGCCTTGTTCCTCCCGACGAGCCGATCCCCGCGGCGCCGGAGGACGTGGACCTGGCGGCCTTGGGCATCAGCACGGTCGTTTGGGCCACCGGGTACCGGCCGGACCTCAGTTGGGTGCACCTACCGGTCCTGGATGCGGAGGGCTACCCGATCCACCGGCGCGGGGTGACCAGCGAGCCAGGGCTCTACTTTCTCGGCCTGGATTGGCTCCATACGCGAGGTTCAGGGCTCTTTGGCGGGATGAGTGACGACGCGGTCTACCTGGCGTCCGTCCTGCGAGCATAGCGCCGCTCCCCTCGCTGGCTCGCTGATCCACATTTGCCGCCATCTATGGGCTTCGGCACGCGATGAGGCCGCTCCCTGGCACAGGTGTCTGTGCTGGGAGCGAGCAATGCTGGCGCGTCCTGACAGCATTGCCCCGTACCATGGCTGGCAGCGGAACAAATGCCCGTCAATCACGTACTTGGGAGATGATCAATGGCAACGTACGTTCTCGTTCCCGGCGCGTGGCTGGGCGGTTGGGCCTGGCGCGACGTGGCGGAGACCCTGCGCGATGACGGGCACGAGGTGTTCCCGGTCACGCTGACCGGGCTCGGCGAGCGCGTTCACCTGGGGCGGCCCGAGGTCGACCTGGAGACGCACATCAATGACGTGGTGAACACCATCCTGGCCAATGACCTGGACGACGTGATCCTGGCCGGGCACAGCTACGCCGGCATTCCGGTCACTGGCGTGGCGGATCGCGTTCCAGAGCGCTTGCAGCGGGTGGTCTTCGTGGACTCGGCGCCCCTGGGGAACGGCATGGCGATGACCGATCTCTTCCCGCCCGAAGCACTGGCGGGCATGCGGGAAGCGGTCGAACGCTACGGGGATGGGTGGAAACTCCCCTTTCCTGGCTGGGAGATTGTCGGCTCTGGCGCCAGCCTGGCCGGAATCAGTGATGAAGATCTGCTGTGGATCGAGGCGCGGGCTGAGCCACAGCCGTGGGGCACCTACACGCAGCCGCTGCACCTGGAGCATGACGCACCTCAGTGGCAGGGCACCTTCATTGCCTGTGATGACCTGCGCAGCATGGTGGACGCGGGTGTGCCGCAGATCATGCCATTCACCCAGCCGCCGTGGCAGTGGATCGAGTTACAGACCGGCCACTGGCCGATGTTCTCCGCGCCAGATGCGTTAGCGGAGATCCTGGGTTCTCTGGCGCCGGAAGAGGTAGAAGCCGATTGAGCGATCAGGCCGCGGGAGACCAGACGCAGGCTGAAGCGGATTTCGCCCTGGCGCTACAGCGTGTGGACGCCCTGTTCACGCGAGATCGCCAGGGCGATCTGCTCACCCTGAACGAACTGGAGCCGGTTCCCCCACCCACTCCGGCCCCGCGTATCTACCTCGGCGTGACGGCGGGTGGCGTCGTCCGCGCCTACCGGCAGGATGTCCCGGTTGCACTCCGTGGCGCCATTGATCACGTGTGCGAGGAAGTGGCGCCACTTGCACACGTACGAGACAGATTGCTGCCTTCCCTCCAAGCCGTGTTGGCCGCTCACTCGCCTGCGAGTGTGTGGGACATCTCCACTGGCCCGGCCTACGACTTTCCCGGCGCGTTGCGGCGCTCTGCTGAGATCACCGCCATCGAGCCCGGGCAGGAGTCTCTGCTGGCAGCGCACTTCCCCTTCACCGCCGCCTGGCTCCGGGAGCGTTGGCCCTGCTTCGCGATCATCCATGATGGGCGCGCCGTGTCCATCTGTTACAGCGCCCGCCGGACGGAGGCCGTGGCGGAGGCGGGAGTGGACACAGCCGAGGCCTTCCGCGGGCGAGGCTACGCGGCGCTCGTGACCGCCGCCTGGGCCACCGCCATTCGTGCTGCCGGTATCACGCCGGTCTACAGCACGAGTGATGAGAACCTGGCATCACAAGCCGTGGCGAGGAAGTTGGGGTTGCGGCAGTTCGCGTGGGATGTGCAGATGAGCTAGAGGGCGTGCAGAGCGCGAGGTACCTCCAGGCTGTCTCGGTGGTGGAAAACTCCGTGGCGTCCTTGCTCAAGTGCCGCCAGCGTCCGGGCCAGCCGAAAGTGCGTTCGGACACCCGGCGCCAGGGGAGGACCTGGAAATCCTTCGGCGCCGGGGCGGTTCCTGATCGACGCGCGCTCCAGCAGGCAGTGAAGCCCGCGTTGCACGTGACCTCGCACTTCCCGTTAATGCACGTGGCCTCGTGCCGCCATCGGCGTCGTTACAGCATTCTCTAGTGAGGATAGCAATTGAGCACGATGCCCGGGCCGCAGGTCGGCTCCACGCACCTGCCGGAGATGCACGGAACGTTCATGTCGCAGGGATTACCGCAGTCCAGCTTGCCGCCGCAGCCGTCGTCGACCTCGCCGCAGGCACGGTCCAGGATCGCGCAGGTCAATGGGGTACAGCCGGAGGGGTTCGGGGGAGGGCAGGTAGGGCAAGGGAAGGTTTCGATGCAGATGCCGCAGTTCCGCGTGCCGCCGCAGCCATCATCGAACATACCGCAGGTCTTGCCCAGGTCAGCGCAGGTCGCCGGCACGCAGAAGCAGGCCCCGTTCAGGCAGGTGTCCCCCGCGACGCACTTTCTCTCGCAGGCACCGCAGTGATTCGGGTCGTTCGCCAGATCGACGCACTTGCTCCCGCAGCAGACCTTGCCGCCCCCGCATTTCCCGCAGGGCGACGTGCAGACCCCCGCCACACACGCCTGGTCACTCGGGCAGGCTTTCCCACAGGCCCCGCAATGGGTGGAGTCGGTCTGCAGTGCGACGCAGGTCGACTTGCCGGTCGAGCCTGGGCACCTGGTGAAGCCCGCCCGGCACTTTTTCTGTTTCTTGCCCTTCTTCCTGCCCTTCTTCGCCACGACGGACGCCGGCGCGCCGGACAGGGCAACCGCGACACCGGCGAGCAGCGAGCGACGGGAGCCGAGGCGGCGAGCGAGAGCGTCGAAGCGGGTGTCGTCCATGACGTGCTCCAGGAGGCTGGAAGAAAGCTGTCACCGCCGGCAGTGGCGGAGTGTATCGCACGCTACCAGTGGCAAGGAGCTATGTCAATCATGACCCATATCTCGCGGGGGAAGGCAGTCGTGTGCTGGAACGGAGCACTTCCATCACCACGTCATCCAGCGATGCACAGGTGTCGATGACGTGCGTGGCAGAGCGGCGCAGCAATGGCTCGATCTCTGCCTGCAGGGCCAGGGTGCGGGCGAGTTCGCCAGGGTCCTTGCCGAAGGGGTTGTTCGCGCGGGTGGCCAGGCGCTCGGTGATGACCGCTGGCGAGGCGGTGAGCAGGATGACGTGCGTGAGGGCCGGGTAGAACGCGCCCTGGTTCGGGGAGCACCCGGCGAGGAAGATGACAGGGTCCGGGCGGTCCAGGAGGGCACGGATCGCCTCCTCCTGCCAGACCCAGTCGCGTCCAGGCCCGATACCGGTCAGCTCATCTTCCGGGGCGGGAACTTCGGCGGAGTATCCCGGGGCATCGGCGTCGACCGCGACGTAGCCACGTTCGATCAGCTTGAGGACGACGGACGATTTCCCGGTGCCGGACATGCCGGTGATGAGGATGCGTTTACGGACGGCTGCTGCTGGAGTGGTCATCTCGCTATCCTACCGGCTCCGTAGGATGCCGCGGTGTTCTCGAAGCGCCGGTAGGGAGGAAGATGGTGGCTGCGGACGACCTTGCGTTGTTCGGGTTGGGCCGGCGAGAGGTCCGCCTCGTCCCGCACGACCCGCGCTGGTCTGTCGCCTACTGTCGCGAGGCGGAGCGGCTGCAGCAGGCGCTCGGCGCGCACGCGCTGGAGATTGCCCACATCGGGAGTACCGCCGTGCCCGGCCTCGTGGCGAAGCCACTGCTGGACATCATGGTGGCGATTACCTCTCTGGAAGAACAGGATGAGGTCGTCCCGCTGCTCGAGCGCATTGGCTACGAGTTTCGCCTGCACGACACCCTGCCAGAGCGGCTCTTCTTCATCACCGGAGAGCCTGAGGCGCGGCGAGTGAACCTCTCGCTGACAGCACTGGACTCTGCGTACTGGCGCGATCATCTTGCGTTCCGCGACATCCTGCGCGGTCGCCCGGATATGGCAGATGCCTACGCGCGCCTGAAAGCCGGCCTTGCCGAGCGCTATTCCGACGATCGCCTGGCCTACACGGCCGCCAAGGGCGAGTTTGTGGCGCGTGCGCTCGCGGCCGATCGCGTACAGGATGGCTAGGCATGGTGCCGGAGGCGCGATCGCGACGCGGCGGACCTGGCCAAGCGTCAGTCCACGAGCACCAGTGGGTCCTGTGCATCTCGCCGCTGTTTCAGCATGGCGGGGAGTGCCCCGGTGAGCCAGAGCAGGAGCGGCCCGCCGAGACCGACGGTTGCACCAACAATGGCCAGTGTGAGTGGTGGTCCTATGTTCTCGGTCAGTTGACCGACGATGATGAGCGCGATGGCGCCACCCACCGTCACGCAAGCGGTCCATGTCGCGTACATGCGCCCGCGCAGCGAATCGTCCACCGATTCCGCCAGGTAGGACTGCATGGCGATCACCGCCCAGGCGTCCGTGAAACCGAGTGCCAGCCAGCAGGCGAAGAGCACCGGCAGCGGCGGGGTGAAAGCGGCCGGGATGAGTGTGAGGGGCGCCAGGTAGCCGATTGCCATCAGGGCCGGGCGGCCGATCCGTCGTTCCACGGGCCGGGCCACGAGCGCGCCGATAGCGGTGCCGCCGGCAAAGCAGGCGGTGAGCACTGAGAACGCGGACGCGGCGTCGTCTCCGAGGTGCAGGGATTCTTCCACGTAGACCAGCGCCGCCACGAAGAGCGATGAGAAGACCAGTTGCCAGAGCGCCTCGACCGCCGCGGTGCCGCGCACGATGGGGTTGTGCCAGACGATGCGCAGGCCATCACGCATCTCCTCGCGTACGGCCGCCAGCGCGTTGGGCCTGGCTGCGTCCTGGTCAAGCCTTGCCACCGGCAGGGTCAGGCCAAACAGGATGACCGCCGAGAGCGCGAAGCAGACGGCCTGGGCGCCGAAGGCGGGTCCCGGCCCGGCGAGGGAGATGATGGCGCCAGCCAGGGCGGGGCCGATGACGCGGACCACACTGCCCGCGACCTGGGTCGCGGAGAGGGCGGGTACCAGCAGGTGAGGCGGAGCCACCATCGGCACGGCGGCGAGTTCCGCCGGCCGGGCGAAGGCGTTCCCGATGGCAATGAGCACGGCCAGGATGCCGACCTGCCACGCTTCCCGGGTGAAGGGCATGATGGCAACCAGCGCCATGCGCGCCAGGTCGCAGATGATCATCAGGCGCTTGCGGTCCAGGCGGTCAGCAATGACGCCGGTGATCGGGGCGAGGATGATGCGCGGAATCAGTTGCAGGACGTAGATGAAGCTGAGGAGTTCCGCCGAGTCGGTCATGGCAAAGGCAAGCAGGGGCAGCGCCACCAGCGCGACGGCCTCCCCCAGTTGGGCCACGAGCTGCGCCAGCCAGAGCCGCCGGAAGGCAGGCACGCCAAGAACGTCGCGCAGGCCGCCGCGGGTGATGGTGTCTGGGGGGTCGTTCTCGGCAAGAACGTCAGCGCTGGGGATCGTCTCGGCGGAAATAGAGGCTCGCTCCTCGATGTCGCCGCACCCTGGCGGCCTCATGGCACGATAACCGAAAGACCGGCAGCATGATGGCGCAGGAGTGGACCTGAAGATGACGCACCCTGCTTGCCCGCAGGATCTGGTGGCGCACAGCTATGACGTTATCGCGGAGCGGTATGCCGAGTGGACAGGTGAGGCATTGGCCGGGGTGCGGCGGCGCTACGTCGGGTTACTGCAAGACCAGATTCCGCCGGGCGCTGCAGTCCTCGATCTGGGATGTGGCACGGGTGTTCCGATCGCACGGGCCCTGGCTGCGCGGTACCAGGTAACGGGCGTCGATGGCTCGGCGCACAGCATTGAATTGGCGCGGCAAAAGGTGCCAGATGCAACCTTCCTGCAGGCAGACATGACGCAGGTGGTGTTTCCTCCAACGTCGTTCGCGGCGGTGATCTCCAGCTACGCCATCATCCACGTCCCACGCGGGGAACACGCGTCGCTCCTGCGGCGCATTGCGGATTGGCTGCAGCCGGGCGGCCTGTTGATTGCCACCATGGGCGCGCTGGCGAGCGAGGGCACGGAGGAAGATTGGCTCGGCGCGCCCATGTACTGGAGCCACTTCGATGCCGAAACGAACCAGCGGCTCGTCACCGACGCTGGACTCGTCGTCGAGGAAGCCACGCTGGATAGCGCCGATGAAGACGGAGAGCCCATCACCCACCAGTGGATCGTGGCGAGGAAGCCACGCTGATGGACTGGCTGTTACCTGGTTGAGTCCTGTGCGTGCAGGACCGCACGAGCCACAGCACAGATCCGCTGCCAGCGGCGAACGATGGTGCGCTGGGGCACACCCAGTTGGCGGGCAATGTCGGCCAGTTCGTGCCCTTCTCGGACCCGCAGATCCAGGACCATGGCATCCGCCGGCGACAGGTGTGCCGCAACGGTTTCCACCAGTGTGCGGTACTCAGCCTCTCGCAACTCACGGTGCATCGCCGGGAGATCGGGCATATCGGCGGGCGCTGCGGTGTGCCGCTGGGGCCCCAGGCGGCGTGCCGCCATGCGCAGGCGCCAGGCGAAGTGTGCCGTGATGTAGGGCACGTATGATTCCGTCCCCTCCCAGGTGGCGGTGAGATCACTGAAGACCAGGAATGCCTCCTGGCGTACGTCTTCCTGCACCCACGGCTGGCCATCGCGATGTGGCCCGGTTCCCTGTTCTGTGGTGCGGGTGCAACTGTGCAACGCTGGCTCCAGGCAGGCCTCGAAGGCGCGCCAGAGCAGTTGAGTGGCCGCCTGGTCGCCCTGGCGCGCTCGTTGCGCCAGCATGGTCATCAGCGCTTCCTGCCTGGGAGTAATGCTCTGGTCCGGGTGCAGCAGTGGCACCATGACCGGTAGCGGCGGCCAATCATCAGCTGCGGCCGTGGCCGGTTCTGGTGCAACTACGCGCAAGTAGGCGGGGCGAGACGAGTGGGAGCGCGACATTGATGCCTCTCCGTGTGCGGGGACCAGCCAACGCTGGTTGATGCTGCGGCCCACGGGAGATTCCCGCAGGGGTGCGCTCTGGCGCTGGAGAAGCTCAGCGAACTCGATGTTGCTTCTGAGCCTGAATAGAGATACAGATGTTGACGAGGTACGCGCAGTTGGGGCGTGTGCCAAGCGCCACTCTCCCGGGCGCGTAGGCGGTAGCAATCGCAAGCGTTCACGGCGGGCTGCTGGTCGATCAACCATGGTGGGTCACTGTTCTGCCGGGGTGTTGCTACCCTGACCCAGGTCGAGCCGGTGCTCACCACCACAGCGCGGGCAAACCGTCTGCACGGAGCCGCGCACATGCCAGTAGCGGTCCCGCGACTTGATGTGAATGAGTCCATTCGCTCCATAGGTGGCCAGTAACACCGGCGGCTGCCGGCAGCCGCACTCCCAGCGCACCAGGGAGACACCATCCGCGGGGCGGGGTTGCATCCCAACTGCGAAGCTGCTCATGATCCATTTCCTCCACGATCATGAATCAGAACAAATGTTCTATTTTGTGGAGTGTATGGAGTGGCCGGGACGCTGTCAAGGGTTCCCGGCCGCCAAACGTCGTGTTGGTCGCTGTCGCTTACTGCCCGAAGAGCACCAGCCAGGCGGCCACCGGCAGGGTCACCAGCATGAGCACGGCGAACGGACGCATGGCTGCGCGCATCTGCAAGCTGCGTTGTGGATTGCGCTGCAGGCTGCCGATGGACCAGAGCAGATTGGCGATCGACATGGCGCTGAATGAGACCACATAGAAGAAGCGGGTTGCCCCGTCGTAGAGGAAGAACGCCGAGAGCCCGAGGGCCAGCGTGAAAAGGGAGAGCACGACGAAAATCTTCGCCATCCGCGGCGACATTGGAGCCGGGATGTTGGTGACGTTGCGGCTGAACCACGACATGGTGCAGGTCCTTTCCGGAAATGAACGCACGTGAGACAGGGAGGGGCCTGACGCGCGCCGCCGTACGACCTGAGCCCGTAAAGACCCGGAACGTGTCTGCGCACCTGCCCCGCTGCTCCCGAGTCTGCAGCGCGCGGCCGTTGCTGGCTGTCAGCCCTGATATCGGCCGGGTGTCAATTGGGGGACACCGCCAGGTCATCCGGTTCCAGGCGCGGAGCAAAGGCGCGTACGGGGGTGAACAGGGCGGTCACCGCCACCAGCAGGATGAAGATGCCGACCGTGAGCAGGGCTTCCCGCGCGCCGACCCGTGCACCGAAGGCGGTCAGCGCCAATGCGCCAAGTGGGCCAGGCACCGAGAAGACCGTCCAGAACGCGGCCGTGACACGCCCCAGGAGATGATCCGGCGTCAATTCCTGGCGTAACGTCATCGAGACGATGCCGCGCGTGCTGCTGCCGAACCCGGCAATGGCCCAGATAGCTGCCAGCAGGATGGTGGAGGCGCTGAAGCCGAGCAGGATGAGCGAAATCCCCTCCAGCACGAAGCCGCCAATGAGGCAGAAGCCGAATCCGCGTGAGCGGCGCAGCCGGGGGGTGAACAATCCGCTGAGCATGGTGCCGATGCTGGCGATGCCGAAGACAATGCCGACCGTGGCATCGGTCTGTCCCAGGTCCTCCTTCAGGTAGAAGATCATCAGGTCGGTGACGCCGGTGGAGACGAAAGCCAGTGCGCCGATGAGGATTGTCAGCCAGCGGAAGAGCGGGCTGCCGAAGAGAAAGCGCACCCCCGCCAGGAACTCCTCCACGGCGCCGCCGCGCTCGACATGCGCGCGTTCCGCACTGGCGCGGCGCAGGCGGACGAAGCTGAGCGAGATGGCGGAGGCCAGGAAGGTAAAGCCGTCGAGGCCAATGGCCAGCGGCGCGCCAAACTGTGCGGAAATGACGCCCGCCAGGAAGGGGCCGAGGATGAATGCCAGCGCGTAGGAGGACTGCAGGCGGCCGTTGGCGTCGACGATCTGGTCCCGTTCGACCAGGTTAGCGACCGCGGTGATGTAGGCCACGCCGAAGAGCATGGCCAGCGCCGAGCCGAGGAGCGCCACGGCGTAGACCAGCCAGAGCTGCGGACCCAGCAGCCACCAGCCTACCGGCACCAATCCGTACAGAATGGCGCGGCCCAGATCACAACGGATCATCAGCTTGCGGCGGTCGAAGCGGTCCACGATCGGACCAGCGGCGATACCGGCCACCAGGGAGCCCACGCCGTAGAGCGCGGTAACCACGCCCATCTGCGTCAGGGAACCGGTGACCTGCAGGATGAGCAGTGGCATGGCGACGATGGAGAAGGCATCACCCACGAAAGACAGGGTTTGCCCCGCCCAGAAGATATTGAAGTTCCGGTTGCGAGTCAGGTCATTGCCAGGACGGCGGCGCAGCACCAGGGCAATCCTTCACGCGTAAGGTGCCAGACGATGCTGCACAGGATAGCGGGAAGCCTGGGGGAGCGCGGGTCCTCCGGTTCCCCGCCTGGCTCCGCTCACGGTACGCGGCAAGGCGCGGATCACGGCACCTGGGTTTGCGCTCCCTGGGAGATCTCTCGCCGTGTTCACGCCTGGGTAGGCCGCCCGATCCTGTCAGACTGGCCTACTCTTTGCTTTGTAGCAGAGCGTCGCACAGGCAGAACTTGCCGCCATCTGCGCGGAAAACCGTGCAGGCGACAACCTGGGATGACGCTGGACACAGGAAGGGGATATGGAAGAACACCAGCTTCAGGAAAGCCGTAAGCACGTCTTTGTCGTCAACGGCGCACCCGCCTTCCTGAACCTGATGCGCGACTTGCTCCAGGATGAGCGGTACAACGTCACCACCACGAATTTCGTGCCGCGTTCCTACGAACAGATCGCGGCGCTGCAGCCAGATGCCCTGGTGATCGATGTCGTGATTGGTCAGCAGGCTGGGTGGGATCTGCTGGAACGCCTGCACGCAGAAGCTGCCACCACGGGGATTCCGGTCATTGTCGTTTCGACCAGCCCCCAGCTTCTCGAACGTGCGCGAGAGCAGGCCGAGCGCTTCGGCACGCACCGGTACCTGGGG
Organism: Thermomicrobiales bacterium; assembly: GCA_046328375.1. Classification (GTDB taxonomy): domain Bacteria; phylum Chloroflexota; class Chloroflexia; order Thermomicrobiales; family UBA6265; genus JACCXM01. The sequence continues at coordinate 91,029 of JAXLWT010000014.1, read as the reverse complement.
AAGCCTTTCGATCTCGGGGAAATGCTGGACCTGGTCAAGGACCTGGTGGGCGATGCGTAGCCCACGCACCTGGGGCGGCACCGGCTGTGCAAAGAGTAGGGACAGCTGAAGAATCTCCCGCTGTGAAAGGCTCGCTCATGCCAGATTCTTCTCCAACCTCTGTCATGGCGTGTGAGGCCGATTTTGATCAACTTTGCCACGAACTGAAGAACCCGCTAATGGTGATCCGTGGGCGAGCGCAACTCGTGGAGCGTGCCATTCAGCGAACCGCGGAATTGCCAGAAGCGGAACGGCTGCGCATCCTGCATAGTCTCGCGGCGATCGACGCAGCCGTGGTGCGTATCGTGGAGATGATTGACGACACAGATCCCGCTTTTGTGGCTGGCAGCTCAGGTCGGAAGCTCGCCCGGATCGAGCCGTACCCCACCTGAGACGTCGTCGTTCGCCGTGGATGGCACTCCGTATGCAATGTTCCCTGTGTGACGGTGTCACGCAGAAAGGAGCCATTCATGGCCACGAAGATCGAGCACCGCGAGGATGTGAACCCGAAGGAAGGGCTTCGCGAGTACGGCGATGTCCAGTTTGCCGATCCTGTCAATCACAGGTACCCCATTGATACCGCCGAGCACGTGCGAGCAGCCTGGAGCTACATCAATCACCAGGACAACGCCGCCAAATATGACGCGGCCGATGTGAAAACCATCAAGGAGCGCATCAGGAAGGCTGCGGAGAAGCACGGCGTGGAGATCAGCTCGGACTGATCTCGACCAACATGCACCCCGCAATCCCCTCGTCCCCGGATCGCCCGGACGAGGGGATTGTTGTTGGAGAGGAGGGCGCACCGCCGGATCCTCCCAAGAGCGGGCTTGGCAATAAGCACATCGTCCGGTAGTCTGCCGGTGTAAGAACATCCGTTCGTAGTTCATGGGAGCAGATCATGGGCGAGTGGCTGTCCATCGGTGATACCGGCCATCAGGCGTACCTGGCGCGCCCGGCAGGTGGGGCTGGGCCTGGTGTGTTGGTCTTGCACGCCTGGTGGGGACTTACCCCCGTCTTCACCCACGTCTGTGATGACCTGGCGGCGCGCGGCTACGTGGCCCTGGCGCCCAGCCTCTTTGCCGGCGGCGCCACCGCGGAGACGATTTCCGCGGCAGAGGCGCTGCGTGACGCGCAGGATGAGGAGGCCGTGGTGGCGCCGGTCCTGCTGGCAAGCGCCGATCTGCTCCGGGCCCTCCCTGGAGTCAGTCCGTCGCCACTGGCGGTCATCGGGTTTTCCCTTGGCGCGTACTGGGCATTCCATCTCTCCCAGATTCGCCCGGAAGTGGTTGGCGCAGTCGTGGTCTTCTACGGCGCCGGCGAGGGTGATTTTACTGGGGCGAGTGCCGCCTACCTGGGCCATTTCGCGGAGCAGGATCCCTACGAAGACCTGGGCTACGTGCGGCAACTGGAGCAGCAGATCCGCGACGCTGGCCGCGTGGCGACCTTCCATGTCTACCCCGGGACGAAGCACTGGTTTGTGGAGCCCAACCGGCCGGAATACGCCGCCGCTGCGGCTGAACTGGCCTGGGCACGGACACACGAATTCCTGGCCATGCATCATGGTTCGGTGAACTGATGACGTTGCGGGAGCGAAAGACTCCGCATGGTGGTATACGAAACGAGAGGGCGAGGGCCGCGCGGCTCTCGCCCTCTCGTTATGTTCCTGTGCAGGAAATGGCTAACGCGGATAGGCCAGCACGCCTGATGAGCGTGGCGGGCCGTACTTGTTCGACCCCGGTGTGCCGGAACTTGCCAGGAAAACAATGAGTACGATCCAGCCGATGATCGGGATGATGACTAGCAGCAGCCACCACCCGGAACGATCGGTGTCGTGCAGGCGGCGTACGGCGACAGAAAGACCAGGGATCAGGAGAGCCAGGCCAACAATGGCCGCGATGGGGCCAGTGCCCTGCTGCATCCCGCTCACCGTCGTCTCATAGACTCGCCAGCCAAGGGCGGAATCGACGATGTTCGCCACAACGCCCGCGATCCAGGCGAAGACGACCCACCACCAGTATTCGGAGCGAAGCGCGCGCCCGCTGAAGTTGGCGTAGTTATTGAAGCCGGAGCGAATTGCTTCGACGAAATTCATGGTCCCCTTCTTTCAACGTGCAATACGACACGGTGCGGGTGCGCGCATCATGCCAAGGCAGGGGACGCAGCGCAAGATGCCCCGGGGCGCCGTAGGCACCTGTTTGGGCCACCTCAGCAATCTGGACTCACCGCCAGTCACCCATGCCGCCGGTCGTTTCCAGCACGGTCGGCGCGTCAAGCGCCTGCGAGACAACGCTGATCGGCCCGGCCACCGGTACCGTGCCCGGCTGCAGCACCCGCAGGTACCAGCCAGAGCGGCCGTTAGCTTCCATACGCTTGATGATGTCACGACGGCCGGTGCGCATCCCGAGCTTGAAGCAGGGGTGGCGAGGCTCGGACACCTGGAGCAGGGCGTCGCCCCAGGCCCAGATATCGCCAATGTGAACAGCGTCCTCCAGCCAGCCCTGGGTGCTCAGGTTCTCGCCGAAGGTGCCAGGGCCAAAGGGTGTCTCCGGCTGCAGTTCGGCGTTCCAGCGCAGGATGTGCTCGGAGGGGTAGGCGTAGACCGCCTTGTCTCGCCCGCCGTGTACGCGCAGATCGGCCTGGCGGTCTCCCTCCAGGTTGAGCCAGTCCAGGTGCAGAGCCGCTTGCGTTACTGCCTGCTTGGCGATGCCGCTGGTGATCGGCTGACCACGGAACGTGCCAATAAGCTGCGGTTCAGCAACGTTCACCGAGACCAACTCCACGGGAGGTCGTCCGGCTAACTGATGGGCAGGTGTCGCGATGTTTGTTTCCAAGAGGTGTTCTCCGCTGTGCGGTCCTGGTCGCCAATTGCCAGCCGCATGATTCTGTCATAGGAACCCAGACGCGGGGTAACGTGAGATCACGGACATTTGAACGGCCGTTTTCCTGCTGCGCGGGTCCGCCACGTTCGTCCTGCTACAGTCTCGCTGGTACGGTCATCTGCAATGATCTCAACGCTGCCGGGGCCGTCATATCGTGTCGTGCGCCGGAGCAGGCAGAAAGGGAGAAGCGTGTCTGGAGCAGAATTGCGGCATTCCCGGCGAGCGATGCTGGCAGGCGTCAGCATGGGCGTCGCCGGTATGGCACTCGGGCGAGGTGCCGCCGCACAGTCAGCCACGCCCGAGGCTGCCGCTTCCCCGGGCTCCCTGGCTCCAATCACGGCGACGCCCGCTGACATCGCCGCCATCCTGGATGAAGCGATGGCGACGTACCACATGAAAGCGGCCATTGCCCGCGTGGTCGTTGATGGCCACGAGTTGGCGACTGTTGCCCGTGGCGAGAGCATGAACGGCGTGCCGGCGACGGCAGAGATGCACTTCCGTAACGGCGCGGTGGCCATCTCGTATATCTCAACGGCGCTACTGGTGCTGGTGGACCGCGGTGTAGTGACGCTCGAGGATACGCTCGCGACCTGGCTGCCTGATCTGCCGGAGGCAGACAAGGTCACGCTCAAGATGCTGGCGAATCTCACTGCTGGCTACACCGACTATGTCAATACGCCCGGCTTCGTGGAGTTGAACTACCTCAATGCCTTCCGGAGTTGGACTCCCGAAGAGATCATCGACGTCAGCCTGAAGGCCGGCCGTTCGTTCGCGCCAGGCGAGAACTGGGCCTACTCCCACACGGATTACGTCATCCTGGGGCTAGCCCTGGAGAAAATCAGCGGCAAGCCCCTGGCAGAACTGTTACGGGAGTTGGTCCTCGACCCGTTGGGCCTGGTCAACACGGTCAGTTGGGATACCCCGTACATCCCGTCGCCGGTGCTGCACGCTTACTCCTCGGAGCGGAAAGCGACACTGCAGATTCCGGACAACGTGCCATTCTATGAAGAGTCCACATTCTGGGATCCCTCGTGGACCATTGCCCGCGGCGCGATCCAGACCACGAACATCTACGATCTGACGGCCTCCGCTGCCGGCATCGGTGAGGGCGTCCTGCTCAGCCCGGCCTCCTATGCCGCGCAGATGTCGCGCGAGTTGGCCGGGTTCGGTCACAAGGAGGACGGGTGCGCTACCTGCAAGGCGCTCACCGAGCAGGCCACCTACGGGCTCGGCATCTGGCTGGTGGGTGACTGGCAGTTGCAGAACCCGCTCTTCGCCGGGTTCGGATCGACCATGGCCTATCTCCCCTCGCGCAAGCTGGCCATCGCCGTGACCATGACGCCATCCCCGGAGGCGTTTGACGACAAGGGCAACTATCTCGTCTTCAACCCCAGCCAGAACATTGTGAGCAATCTCGCGGCGGCGCTGGCGCCGGAGTCACCGATCACGATCTAGCAGCGTTTCCAGGGGCACGGGGGCCCGAGCGAAACCGCCAGACCTCGCGCTGCGTCAGGGTAGGTAGGCGTTGTTGGCCATAACAGACACGCCTGCGTTACCTTCACCCGTGCCCCAAAGAGCTGGAGACCCTTCGTGACTGCCGCGTTCCCCTTCGCTCGCCCATCTCGTCGCCAGGTGCTGCGCGGCTTCCTGGGCCTGGCCGCTGCTGGCCCCCTGATGACCCGCCCAACCTCCACTTCCGCCCAGGGTGTCACCCTGCCGGACGGCCGCTACTACGATGCCTATGTCCAGGCGGCCACCAAGGAGAACCAGTTCTATCACTACACCTGTGAGTTCGATGCTGCCTGGGTGGTGCTGGCCACCTTCGGCCATGATGTCGGCTTCGATGAGCAGATCGGGATCGTCGGGCACGACACCTCGATCGAGCCGTACTACGAGGAGGGGCCGAACGGCTTCGTCATTTACGGCGGCGACATCCTGACGGCCTTCTGCGGCGATTATTTCGAGAATTTCCTGGCTCGCACCACTGGCCAGGCGATGATGCCGATCTTCGAGCAGTACAACCTGCCAGCCAGCTTCGTCCGGGACCGGCAGGGTATCCAGGACACGCTCGACCAGGGTGGGCTGGTCTGGATGAAGGCGACCGCGGATTTCCTGCCCTGGGCTGACACCACGTGGATCACCCCGGAGGGTGTCGAGTTGCCAACCGTGCTCGGCAACGACCACGCCGTGGTGGTGATGGGTTACAACGACCTGGGCGTAGTGATTCGCGATGTACTCGGTCCAACCAGTTCCAACTGGGAGCGCCTCTACGAGTACGACATCCCGTGGGAGACCTTCCTGGGCGTCTTTGGCGCCCAGGGCAGCGACGGGATCGGGGTGTTGCCATCCGGCACAGCCGGAGCGGCCATGGGGCGTGTGGTGGAGCCTGCGCCGGCCGGATAAAAGTCACGGTCAAGCGGCACATCCGCGCCAGCCCATGACTTTTGGGCTATTGCCGAAGAAACCGCTTGTGACGGCGAGGCGTTAACCTCTGTAGGGATGGTGTGTCTGCCCGCAGCGGACATGTCTGGTTGTTCAACTCAAACGCACTTGTGCCTGCTACCGCTCGTGGGCGCAATCCTGTCCAGAGACCCGCAGGACGGCCCGCACCGTCTGTGGACAGGTTTGGAAGGGAAGGGAGCGATGCGCCGCGTCGCAGTGGTGTTTGCCAGCCTCATGCTGGTTTTTGGCATGCTGGCCGTGGTCAGTCCGGCAGTTACCGTCCACGCACAGGACAGTGGCTACGCCCCGGATGACCAGGAGATGGCCTTCCTCGATCTCATTAACGGCTACCGGGGCAGCCTCGGCCTGGCGCCTCTCTCGCTGAACTATCAGCTTGGCGCAGCTGCGGACTACCACAGCTACGACATGGCCACGAACAACTACTTCGATCACTACCTCTTCGATGGCACTGACCCTGCCACCAACATGCGCAACTTCGGGTACTCCGGCGGCACCACCGGTGAGAACATTGCCGCTGGCATGGCTAGCGCGCAGGAAGTGATGATCGCCTGGCAGAACAGCCCGGATCATGACGCCGGCATGCGCAACCCGAACTTCACCGAGATCGGGATTGGCCGCGTCTACAACGAGAACTCCTATTACGGGTGGTACTGGACTACCGACTTCGGTGGCGGTGGTGGTGCCCCGGTCCAGGCGGCCCCTGTGGAGCAAGCTCCAGTTGACCAGGCGCCGGTCGACGCCGTGCCTGTGGATGCCGCGCCGGTCGAGACGGTGAACACCGAGCCGGCTCCGCTCATCGATCCGAACTCGGCCGAAGTGTCCGGCAACGGTGATCTGAGTGGCAGCACGACCACCTGGCAGGAGCCAGCGACGATCACCACCAATGACAACTCGGTGGCACTGCCCCAGAATGCTGTGGATGCCGACGGCAGCGCGGCTCGTGCAACGGGCAGCAATCCGGTAGCAGACGGCACTGGTGAAACCGTCATTTACGGCGATATCAACACCGGTGGTGTGCAGGGTGAGACGGTCATCTACGAGGCGCCGTCCCTGAATGTGACGGGTGGCCCAGCTCCGGCGGCTGAACCGGTCTACACAGAAACCACGTACGTCGAGCCGGCCTCCACCGAGCCGGTCTACACCGCGCCAGTGACCACGACGGACCAGACCATGAGCGAAACGACAACAACCAACATCAGCATGGATGATGGCAACGGCCGCGCCATCGGAGGCTGATCCAGAGCACGGATCTTTGACACGGGAGCGGCCACCGGGCTGCTCCCGTTTTTTGTTGCCGGGGAGACGCAATGACCACTGTCGATATGCATGATTCCGAGCCCGACTACCTGGCCAGGAATCGTGCTGCCTGGGACAGCTACGCGCCCGACTACGTGGCAGCCGGCCGTCGCGAGTGGGGCCTGGAGATCCCAACCTGGGGCATCTTCGGCGTGCCCGAGACCGGGTTGCACATGCTGCCGGATGATCTGGCGGGCAAGGACACGATCGAGCTTGGCTGCGGCACGGCCTACGTCTCGGCCTGGCTGGCGCGTCGTGGCGCACGACCGGTGGGGATCGACAACTCGCCGAAGCAACTCGAGACAGCCCGGGAACTGCAGGCGGAGTTCGGCATCGAGTTTCCGCTGTACCTGGGCAACGCCGAGGACACCCCGTTCCCGGACGCCAGCTTTGACTTCGCGGTCAGTGAGTACGGTGCGGCCATCTGGTGTGACCCCTACAAGTGGATCCCGGAGGCAGCCCGCCTGCTGCGCCCCGGTGGCCGGCTGCACTTCCTGGGCAACGGCCTCCTGGTGATGCTGACGACCCCGCCTGATGCTGGTGAAGACACACCGGCCAGCGAGTGCCTGGAGCGGCCACTCTTTGGCATGCACCGCTTCGACTGGCCGGAGGGTTCGGTGGAGTTCCACCTGCCGCACGGGGAGATGATCCGCCTGCTGCGCCAGAGTGGCTTCGAGATCGAGGATCTGATCGAGGTCCAGATCCCGGAAGGAGCCACCAGCAGCTACACCCTGGTCACCCCCGAGTGGGCGCACAAGTGGCCCTGTGAGGAGATCTGGAAGGTGCGCAGAGTGGGCGGATAGCGTCCACGGCGCAGGGTCAGGTTGTGTGGGCGAAGCTGCCTATCCAGCGGATGTCCTCGCCCCAGGCGGCAGGGATCTCGCCCAGGCCGCATTCCTCCGCGACCTGCAGGATCATGGTGAACAGCTCCTGCAGCGCCGCCAGGTCGCCGTCCGCCAGAATGCGCGTAAGCCAGCGCAGCAGTTCGTCACTTGACATGGAAAGAGTGGTCAACGGCGCGGCCTGCAGGTCGTAGGCGAGCCAGGCAGCGTACGGTTTAAGTCTTCCCTCCCACGCGAAAAGCAGGTGCAACGCATACGTGACGGCCTCACCTGCTTCCAGGCGCACGCAGAGCGTGTTGTTCCGGCGCTGGCATTTCAGTGCCCGATAGACGCTGTTGATGAAGGCATCGAGCATCGCGGCCGCGAACGCTTCCTGGTGCCCAGCCGGCAGTCGCCCTTTCTCCGACACGAGCGCCTGGATGACACCCGAGCGATCGATCAGGACCTGGGCGTGGGTGAAGGTGGGGCGGTCCCACGATTCAGCAGAACCCCAAGCCGCATAGCCCGCGAACGCGCCCAGGGTCAGGATGCTGAGATCGACCAGCGGGAACGTCGCAGCGGCATAGTGTTGGACGACGTCGTCAGTTACGTCATCCCGCATGATCAGCCGCACGTCATAGTCGGACCATGGCGTGTGGGTGCCCGTAGCCATCGAACCCGTCAGGATTAGCCCTTCGACAGCTGGATCACCGGCGGCCTGGGCCAGCAGGGCGCGAAATCCTGCATCGTCACCCACGGGTGCCCCCAATCCTGGATGAGTTCAGCCTGAGCCAGTGGTTGCTGCCGGCAACCTGCATTTCAAGACAGTGGGGCGGAGGTGCAACCAGCGGCCAGTGCAAGGTGGACACTGCCAGCCGGTGCAGCAGGACAGAATCTTCGTGTGACTGATGTGATCTCCCCTACTCGTCCAGGTAGAGGCAGAAGATGTGTCCGTCAGGATCGAAGTGGACGCGGACATTCTCCTGCGGCTGATACTCCGCCATGCGCGCGCCGCAAGCTCTGGCGTGGTTGCAAGCGTCCTCCAGGTCCTCGACCTGGATATCCACGTGCTCCATGATGATCTGCTCGCCCGGCTGCGAAGGCCAGACCGGTGGGGTGTAGACATCCTCGATGTGGAACGCCAGTTTCACCCCGCCCGCCGGGTTGAGCAACGTGACCCACCCCGGCTCCTCAGTGCCGATTTCCCACCCCAGTAGCCGGGCGTAGAAGCGCGCCAGTGCTGGTGGATCGGGTGAGCTGATGGTGAGTGTCGTGAGGGTCAGGTTGGCGGCGCCGGGCGGCGGCATCATTGGACCTCCTGGCGAGCATCAACGCTCGGGTTCTGGGCGACGCTAATTCGCGTACTTCGAGGCTAGGATGATCCTGCTGGCAGCCGGGTGTCCGTGGCGTCTTCCTCAAGCTTGATCAGGACGTCGAGCGAATCCAGGAGTTGCACACCAGATATCGCGCCGTTCGCGTCGGCTTCCGGTTCATGCCAGGGCGCGACGTCAAGCCCCTCATTTCGCAGATCCCCGAGCAGGATTTCGTATTGCCGGACTTCATCGTCGGTAGCCACTAACTGTGTGCCACTCTCCAGGCTCGCCTGCCGCTCCTGCAGCCCAGCCCGCAGATCACTCATACGTCGAAAGATCACCTGAACCCGAGGCGGCGCCTCGTTACTGACGTCGGTCTCAACCACGATGGTATTTCTCCTTGCATATACCGCTATCTGATATCTGGCCGATTTCCGGGCGGAGCCGCACAGCGCTCAATGGCAGGTGCTGGTCCCGGGATCTTGCGGGCACAAACGTGCAGCCGTCACGTGGGCTGCCGTACTTGAGAACGCAAGATGTAATCCAACGAGTGCCAGCATCGCCGCCGGGAGCCCTGACACGAAGGCGAGATGCACCTGATCTAGCACATCGCTGTTGTGACACCGAACCTGGAGGCGGCGTTGGTGCATCAGCCTCAACACGACGCGTGAGGGTGATCCCGAAGGTGTCCAGCGGGATGCCGGGAGGCGCGCCGGGTTTGCAGGATGATGATCGTCGCCGGGCGCTCCGTTGGCCGGATAGCAGGATCTCCAGGTCGCAAGGCGCCACTCGTGAGCTGGGCCAGATTTTGCGTAGGCAGCAGCACTGGATGTTTGATGCCGCGAGTCTGGAGCAGCCCACGATGACCGATACCCCACGTTTCGTCCCCGCGAAGGTGTATCTCGCCTGGTGGGAGGCCATCAGCGAGCGGTTGGCACAAAACCCCTCCGACAAGGGCACCAGCATCCTGCTCTGGCAATTGGACGCCATCGGGCGCAGCAACGACGCGACCCGGCTGGTCGCCATGCGGAACGATGCGGGAACGTCGTCTCTGCGCTATGTGCTGGCCTCCTTTCCCGATGACCAGTTTGACTGGGAGAACGGCGCCATTGATTTCGCGCGCACCGCGTTCCTGACGCTGGATGCAGACCTGCTCATCCATGACCTGGTCAAAGTTACGGGTATCCCGGAGCGGGACTAAGACGCGAACAGCCCGGCCATGAGCACCACCCTCCTCGGCCACCTGCTCGCTGATCATTGGCAGCATGGGGAGTTGCTGCTCTACGGCGGCGCCGGTGTAGGACTTGTCTCCGGACTGGGGCTCTTTCTGTGGGGACGTCATGAGCGGCACGCCCCTCCACCACCTCAGCCAACAGCGGACGTGTCGATCAGTCAGGGTCCCCTTCTCAAACGCAGCTGAGAATCCCGTGCCAGTGCCTTGAGGCGCTCCGCGCGTACCTGGTGGCATAGCGTCGTGTCTCGGTACTCCTGGCATGGACAGGGCCGGCGTGCCTGACCGCACGTGCTGAGGTTCCTACGGCAGCGGGCCACTGTGCTGAACAGGAGTCACTGGAGGCACTGCTGTGCTGGCTAGAATGCATGGGCAGCAGGTCGAACGTATGGACCAACGCCCGTGGAAGTGGTGGCCGTGAGCACAGAGTTTCTGATCACCTCGCTCATTCTCGTGATCACGCCGGGTCCCGGGGTGCTCTACACCCTGACGGCAGGCATTTCGCGCGGACAGCGTGCCAGTGTCATCGCGGCCATTGGTTGCACGCTGGGCATCGTGCCGCATCTGGCCGCGGCCATCTTTGGGGTGGCTGCTCTCCTGTACGCGAGTGCTATGGCCTTCCAGGCGCTCAAGGTGCTGGGTGTCATCTACCTGCTGTACATGGCCTGGGTTACGATCCGTGATCAGAGCGGCTTCACGGTCGAGGCCGACCCGGCTGGCCGATCAGACAGGGAAGTCATCCGCTCCGCCATTCTGGTGAACGCACTCAATCCCAAGCTGGCCATCTTCTTCTTCGCCTTCCTGCCGCAGTTTGTGCATGCCGATGATCCCCAGTTCTTCGCGCGCATGCTGGGGTTGAGCGGCGTGTTCATGGCGCTGACGCTGGTGGTCTTCGTGATCTACGGGCTACTTGCCGCTGCCCTGCGCCTGCAGATCATCTCGCGGCCACGCGTGGTGGCCTGGATGCGCCGCAGCTTCGCCGCGGCCTTTGTGGCGCTCGGTGTGCGCCTGGCGGTAGCGGAGCGATAGGGCCGGGGCAGGCAGTGTGAACTCCCCGTGAGTTTGCGATCTTCCCCTTGCCCCAGACGGTTCGATCAATCCCGATGAACAATCTCCACGAGGGGGTTGACATCCCCGCGAACATCCCATATCATCTGATTAGTCCACTAAATTGGTGGACAAAGAGGGAAACAAGAGAGCGCAGGCAGGGACGTCGTCCTCATCCCCCTCCCCGGCGGACCTGCTCCTCTCGCTTGAGACATAGGCGGCGTCCTTCCCCAGCCGTTACCTCCATCCCATCTCCCAGCTCATGCCAGGAGCCCGGTCCCAGCCGGGCTCCTGGCGCGTCTGGCGTATGCGGGCGAGACGCCCCGTTGGGATTCAGGGGAGGCGCTCAGGGTGAGAAAGCAGAAGGCACTCCCAGGAGCGATGCCTGGTGGCAGCGAACGAGCGGCATTTCCCCCATGAGGCCGCAGGCCGCCAGCTCCTGAGCGCAGAGCGGACACCCCTACGTACCGTAGGCACAACTCCACCTATGGCCCGTAGGCCGTCTGCCTTCGGCAACGCAAAACGCCGACGAATCCCACGCTTGCGCGCTCGATCCATCGGCGTCTGCTGAACCTCGCGCCTCCCGGCGTTGCCGCCGTTCCGCATCTGGTCTGGAGTGAACGTACACCCTGCGTGCCCGCCTGTCAATACCTTGTTAACGCGGGCGCGTCGTTGGCCGCCGGGCCTTTGCTGAGTTTCCCCAGTGCAATCTCCTGGCCCCACCTTGCTCCTGGACTCTGTGCAGAGCGCACAGCGGGAGCGCAGGCGTTCCTCTTGACTCTCCCTCTTGCCGGTGATAATGTCCACTATGTCCATTTTTTTGGTGGACATTATGAAGCAGTCAACTTTCTCGTGGTTCGGGAGGTTCCATGCTCGATGTCGTAACCATCGCGGGCAGTCCCGCCGCCCCTTCCCGGTGCGCGGCGGCCCTGGATGCCGCCCGCGAGGTGCTGGAGCGCCGTGGGCTGACCACGGCGGCCATCAATCTGCGGGACTTTCCCCCTGAAGCGCTTCTCTGGGCTCACTTCGACGATCCCGCCGTGCGCCACGCCACCGCCCTCGTGGCGCAAGCGCACGTCGTCATCGTGGCTACCCCTGTCTACAAGGCTGCGTACTCCGGGGTGTTGAAAGCGTTTCTCGATCTGCTTCCGGCGGGGGCTCTCACTGGCAAGGGCGTGCTGCCCATTTCGACAGCCGGTTCCCTGGCTCACTGCCTGGTCCTGGACTACGCGTTGAAGCCAGTTCTTTCCGCGCTGGGCGCCGCCACCTTTCTGCCAGGCGTCTGCTTGCTGGATGGCGATTTCGTCCGCGAAGGGAATCAATTGCGCTACCTGAACGACCTCGCCGATACGCGGCTGCTGCGCGCACTCGATGCGCTGGAGCAGGACGTACTGCACCGCCGCGATCACGCGGCGCACGTGCTGGAGATCGCCGTATGACCCTGTTTACCCTCTTTGCTGTGCAGCGGTCCCGGCGCGGACTGCTGCGGGCAGGCCTGGCTGCGGCTGGTGTGGCCGCACTCCCGTCGTTCGCGTTCCTCCCCCCGTCTGCCCGCGCTGACGGGGGCGAGGTGCGTATCGGATACCAGAAGGGCTCGTCCAACCTGCTTGTGCTGAAGGCGCAGGATTTGCTGGCGCCAGTGCTTGATCCGCTCGGCTACACCGTCACCTGGACGGAATTCCAGGCCGGGCCACCTCTGCTGGAGGCCCTGAACGCCGGGGCGCTCGATTTCGGCACCACCGGCGCGCCACCGCCGATCTTCGCCCAGGCGGCCGGTGCGGACCTCATCTACGCGGCGGCCACCACTCCTTCCCCGCTGGAAGAGGGGATCCTGGTCACCCAGGATTCACCGATCCAGACCGTCGCGGACCTCAAGGGGAAGAAGGTCGCGGTCGCCAAGGGGTCCAGCGCCAACGCCTTCCTGGCTTACGCCCTGCAGAGCGCCGGGCTGGCGTGGGGTGACGTGGAGGCCACCTACCTCCTACCGGCCGATGCCAAGGCAGCGTTTGATGGTGGCAGTGTCGATGCCTGGGCGATCTGGGATCCCTACGCCGCGGTGGCGGAAGATACGAGCAACGCACGCTCCATCGCTGACGGCAAGACCGCCAACCACACGAACCGCAGCTTCTACCTGGCGTCTCGCGCCTTCGCGACCGATCACGCTGAGGCCCTGGCCGGCATCATCACCGCGCTGGAGACCTCCGATGCCTGGGCGGCGGAGAACCCGGAGGAGGTCGCGAAGCTGGTCGCTGGCGAAACCGGCATCGATGAAGCAACACAGCTCAAGGTGGAGAAGCGCTCCGCCTACGGCCTTGAGCCGATCACGCCGGAAATCATCACCGAGCAGCAGGCCCTGGCCGACATGTTTCTTGACCTGGGCCTGATCCCCAAAAAGGTCGATGTCGCGAGTGCCGTGCTCGCGGTCGCCACACCAACCGCCTGACCGCCCAGTTGTCAGCTTTGACGCGCTTTCGATCGTGCGCTCATCCGGAGGTTTCGATGTCGCAGATTCGTCCGAATCGCCGCCAGGTACTCGCTGGCTTCGCAGCAGCCCTCGCCGCCAAGCACCTCCCCAGCTTGCCTGCGCGTGCCCAGAGCAAGGAGGTGCGGATCGGTTTCCAGAAGGGCGCGGTCAGCCTGACGGTGCTCAAGGCGCAGGGAGACTTCCAGAAGCGCCTGGAGGATCTCGGCTACACGGTGACCTGGACCGAGTTCCCGGCCGGTCCGCCCATGCTCGAGGCGATGAACGCTGGCGCAGTTGACCTCGGGTATGTCGGGGCGCCGCCACCCATCTTTGCCCAGGCTGCGGGCGCTGACCTCGTGTACCTGTTGGCGGCGGTCGCCAACTCGGATACACAGGGCGTGCTCGTGCCGAAGGATTCCGCCATCCAGGCGCCCGCCGATCTGAAGGGCAAGAAGGTTGCGGTGACCAAGGGTTCCAGCGCCAACGCGTTGCTCGTGCGGACACTGCAGTTTGGCGGGTTGGAGTGGGGCGACGTCGAACCCGTCTTCCTGCTCCCGGCGGACGCGAAAGCCGCCTTCGAGGGCGGTAGCGTCGACGCCTGGTCGATCTGGGACCCCTACTACGCCGCTGAAGAAGCGGCTTCCGGCGCTCGCACCATTGCCACGGACGGCAGCGTTGGCGCACCGTCCCGCTCCTACTACATGGCCGCGCGCACCTTCGCCACGGCGAACCCGGATGTGGCAGAGGTGCTGCAGACCTCCCTCACCGAGTCGGAGACGTGGTCGCAGGACCACATCGACGAGGTGGCCAAGCTGATTGCTGGCGAGACGGGCTTGCCAGAAGAGGTCATCGTGACGGTCGAGAAGCGGCGCAAGGTTGGCGTAGAGCCGATTACCCCCGAGATCGTCGCGGAGCAGCAGAAGCTGGCGGATCTCTTCTTCGATATCGGCCTCATCCCCGAGAAGATCGACATTCGCGCGGCCACGCTGCTGCCGCAGTCCTGACGACCTCGCTTGTCATTCTGAGGAACGAAGCATCTCGTTTTCTCTGCTTCAGGGCATGGGTTCGCCGTTGTGACGAAGACGAGATCCTTCGCCAGCGGGCTCAGGATGACAGGCGATAGGGCGGTGAAAGCGAACAACGACGAGGTCTCTCGACAAGCTCGAGACACGGTTCGTACAGGAGCAATTCATGACCCACGTCTTCTGGTTCATTCCCACCCACGGTGACGGCCGGTACCTGGGCACGTCCGAGGCCGGGCGAGCTACGAGCCATTCCTACATGCGGCAGATCGCGCAAGCGGTGGATGACCTTGGCTACGAGGGGGTGCTCCTGCCGACCGGGGCGAGCTGCGAGGATGCCTGGGTGGTCGCCGCCAGCATGATCCCGCTCACCAAGCGGCTGAAGTTCCTGGTCGCCATCCGGCCGGGCCTGATGTCGCCGACGCTGGCCGCCCGCATGGCCGCGACCTTTGACCGTCTCAGCGATGGCCGCCTCCTGATCAACGTGGTCACCGGCGGGGACCCGGTGGAGCTGGCGGGCGATGGCCTGCATGTCTCCCACGATGAGCGGTACGAGATTACCGATGAGTTCCTGACGGTCTGGCGCAAGGAGCTTGCTGGCGAGACCGTGGATCTCCAGGGGCAGCACATCGATGTCCGGGGTGGCAAATTGCTCATTCCGGGCGTGCAGAAGCCGTACCCGCCGCTCTACTTCGGCGGCTCGTCGCCGGCGGCGCAACAGGTGGCCGCCAGGCATGTCGACATGTACCTGACCTGGGGCGAGCCCCCGGCGCAGGTAGCAGAGAAGATTGCGGCTGTGCGGGAGTTGGCAGCAGCCGAGGGACGCACCCTGCGTTTCGGCATTCGTCTCCACGTGATTGTGCGCGAGACGGACGAAGCAGCGTGGCGCGATGCCGATGAGCTGATCAGCCGCGTTGACGAGGCAACGATTGCGAGGGCACAGGCGGTCTTCGCCCGCATGGACTCGCACGGGCAGAACCGGATGGCCACGCTGCACGGCGGCTCCCGCGAGCAACTGGAGATCAGTCCGAACCTGTGGGCGGGCGTGGGGCTCGTGCGCGGTGGGGCCGGTACCGCCCTGGTTGGCGACGCGGACACGGTTGCCGAGCGCATGCACGAGTACGAGGCGGCCGGCATCGACACCTTCATTTTCAGCGGCTACCCGCACCTGGAGGAGGCTTACCGCTTTGCCGAACTCGTCTTCCCGAAGCTGAACCTGGCGTCACAGCCAGACCGCGCCGCGTCGTACAGCTCCGCGTTTGGGCCGTTCGGGATGACTGGCGGCGAGATCGTGGCGAACACGGTTGTCCCAGGCCTGGAAACGCGCCGGGCGGCGGCGGGTTAGGGAGGTTACGTCGATGGCAACTCTCCCTCTCTCCCCTGGCCCTGCGAACCAGGTCTCGGCGCGGGTCCTGCGCTCATTTGTGCCCTGGCTGGTGCCCGCGCTGATCATCGTGATCTGGCAGTTCCTCTCCATGCGCGGCATCATCGCGGCACGGGTGCTGCCAGCTCCGCTTTCTGTCGCGGAGGCAGGCTGGAAGCTCCTGACCGAGGGGAATCTGCTACGCGATGTGGCGATCAGCGCCCGGCGTGCGTTCATCGGCCTGCTGATCGGCGGCAGCATTGGATTCCTGCTCGGCCTCATCAATGGCTTCTTCCCCTGGGGGGCGCGGCTGCTCGACAGTAGCGTGCAGATGGGGCGCAACATCCCGCACCTGGCGTTGATCCCGCTGGTGATCCTCTGGTTCGGCATCGGCGAGACGGCGCGCATCTTCCTGGTCGCCATCGGCGTGGCCTTCCCCATCTACATCAACACGTACCACGGCGTGCGCAGCGTGGACGCCGGCCTGATCGAGATGAGCAAGACCTACGGGCTCACCACCTGGCAGATGTTCCGGCAGGTGATCCTGCCCGGTGCGTTGCCCTCGATCCTGGTCGGCTTGCGGTACGCGCTCGGCATCATGTGGCTGACCCTGATCGTGGCGGAGACGATTGCCGCCACCTCTGGCATCGGCTACGTCACGATGAACGCGCGCGAGTTCCTGCAGACCGATGTCCTGGTGCTGGGCATCCTCCTCTACGCGCTCCTGGGCAAACTGGCGGATGTGGCGGCGCGCGGCCTCGAACGGCAACTCCTGGCCTGGCACCCGACCTATGCCCGTGCCTGACATCTACGGCGACTGCACTGGCGTCGCCTTCCTGCATCGAAGAACCCTCACCCCTGGCAAGAGAGCCCTCATCCCCGACCCCTCACCCGATGCGCGGGAGAGGAGAGAGCGGCCAGGATGGGGCAGGTTGAACGCAAGACATCTACGCCGAGCCTGGCATCGGCTCCGGACGAGCGGGGCTCCACTCCCAGGCACGGAGATCGGGAGCGGAGCCGGGGTGAGGGCATTTGCCTGGCCCCACTCGCTATCTGACTCGAGAAGGTAACCACCATGCCCATACCCAGCGGAGTTGAAATCGAGGCGCAGGGCCTCCACAAGTCCTTCGGCGCGCGCCACGTGCTGCAGGGGGTTGACCTGACCTTCGACAGTGGCGAGTTTGTCGCGATTGTGGGGCAGAGCGGCTGTGGCAAGAGCACCCTGCTGCGGTTGTTGGCTGGACTGGAAGAGCCAACGGCAGGTTCGGTATTGCTGGAACGCCACGAGCCACGCCCCGGCAGCCCCCTGGTGCGCCTGATGTTCCAGGATGCCCGCCTGCTGCCCTGGCGCCGGGTCCTGGACAACGTCTCGCTCGGGCTCTCAAATGACCGGCGCCCGGAGGCGAGGGCCGCGCTGGAGGAGGTTGGCCTGGCGGAGCGGGCCAGGGACTGGCCGAGCATCCTGTCCGGTGGCCAGCGCCAGCGCGTGGCCCTGGCGCGCGCGCTGGCCTCCCGGCCCCGACTGCTCCTGCTCGATGAGCCGCTGGGCGCGCTGGATGCACTCACCCGCCTCGACATGCAGAGCCTCATCGAGCGCGTCTGGCAGGAGCACGGATTCACGGCGGTGCTGGTAACTCACGACGTGGAAGAAGCGGTGGCCCTGGCGGACCGCATCATCGTGCTGGCGAACGGCTCCGTTGCGCTCGACCTGCACGTCGATCTGCCACGCCCACGGGATCACGCCAGCCGTGGCTTCACCGAGATCAAGAAGGCGGTCCTGGACACGGTGTTAGGCGTGCGGCAGGCCGACGCTGCCCGCGTCCATGCGCTGGAGGCGCCTGAGGCGGTCGTGGAGACGGGTAGGCCGCGGCTGGTGCGCACGGCGTAGCGCCGGGGACACGTATCCCGTCCGTGTCTCGACAAGCTCGAGACACGAGGAACGGGCAGGTGGTAGCAGGGCGCGGCGGATGGTCCGCCGCGCGGGACACAACCATGCCGAGAAAGCATGGAATTCCAGTAGGAGAAAAAGACAATGGAGAAGGTCGCACTGCACCGTCGCAACATGTTGAAGCTAGCCGGCGCGCTCGGCCTGGGCCTGGCGCTGCCAGGGTCACCGGCGAGCCTGATGCGGGTTCGGGCGCAGGACGATGTCTGGGCCGGGGAGCCAGATGTCGAGAAGGCGGCCGCGCAGGCGGCTGACTTCCAGACCTACGGCATGCCGGATGACTGGGCCAACTATGGCGGCGTCCTCAAGGCGTTCAGCGAGAAGTACGGCTTCCCCGTTAACCGCACCGATACCGACATGACCTCCATGGAGGAGATCACCAAGTACGACGCCGAGAAGGGCAACCCGGTCGCCGTCAGCTCCGACATCGGGCTGATCTACGGGCCGATTGCGGAGCGCGTCGGTGTCGTCCCACCCTACACCCCGCCGAGTGCCGCGAAACTTCCGGTGGGGCTGAAGGGCACGGAGGGTGGTTGGGTCGCCACCTTCACGGGCGTGCCCTCGATCCTGATCAACAAGGATGTCATCTCGACCGTTCCCAAGACCTGGGATGACCTGCTGGGTGAGGAGTTCGTCGGCAAGATCGGCATGCGTGACCCACGCACGGCCGGTGAGGGCGCCACGGCGTTCCTGGCCTGGGCGTATGCGCACGGCGGCGACGAGAACAACCTGACCCCCGGCATCGAATTCGCCCAGAAGCTGCTGCCGCAGTTCGGCCCCAAGGAGGGGAACGCGCAGGAGTTCGAAAAAGGTGAGGTGCCAGTTCTCATCAAGTACGACTTCAACGCCATCGCCATTGCCGATACGGTGAAGGAGAAGGGTGTCAACGCCGAGGTCATCATCCCCGATGTCTCGATCTATGCCCCGTCGGCCCTGATGATCAACCGGTACAACACCGAGAAGGCGGACCTGGCCAAGCTGCTGCTCGATTTCGTCCTCGCGGACGAAGCGCAGACGGCCTTCGCGGAGTTCGGCGCGCGCCCGATTCGTTTCGTCCTGGGTGACCTGGAGTTGCCGGAGTCGGCGCGGGCCAAGTGGCTGCCGGACGAGGCGTACGCCGGGGTGGTCCAGGCGGAGGACTGGTCGAAGATCGACGCTGACATCATTGCGGAAACGTGGGATGTCGAGGTGCTTGGTGGCTAGCAGTAGCCTGGCCGATGGCCAGGCACTGGCGGTGGGGCGTGCAGGGGCACGTCCCACCGGCGCGCTGCGGGCGCGGCTGACCCAGGTTGTCGTGAACTGGGCGCCGGCCCTGCCCTTACTGCTGCTGGCGCTGGCCCTGTTGGTGCTGCCGACCATCATGGTGGTGGTGCAGAGCGTGCGCGGCGACGCCGGGCAGTGGACGCTGGAGTTCTGGGCGGAAACCTTCGGGCGGCGTGGTGACCGGCTGGCGATTCTCACCAGCCTGTCGCTCGGCGTTGCCTGCGCCACGCTCTCCCTGCTGATTGGTGCTCCCCTGGCCTGGTTCCTCTCCCGGTCGCAGATGGTGACGCGCACCGGGTGGCTGTCGCTGTTGAACGTGGGCGCGAACTTCGGCGGCATAGGGCTGGCCTTCGGCTTCATGGCCTCCCTTGGCACCTACGGCATGGTCACGTTGGTGTTGCAGCAAGCGGGCCTGGCGTTTGTGCCCCCCACTCCCGCGTCGTTCCTCGGGCTGCTGCTCGTTTACCTTTATACGAACGTGCCCCTCTTCGTGCTGTTGACCCTGCCGGCCATGCGCGTCGTGGAAGCCGACACGCTGGAGGCTGCCTCCACCCTGGGCGCTACGAAATCGGAGACGGCGCGCTTCATCGGGCTGCCGGTGCTGGCGCCCTTCCTGGCAGCCGGGTGGCTGCTCATCTTCACCTGGTCGATCGGAATCTACGGACTGGCCTACGCGCTGGCCGGGAACGCCGCGACGAGCCAATTGCGCCTGATGACGCTGCAGATTGGCATCGCGCTCAACTCGGCGGCGGGGAGCCAGGGGCGGGCCGCCGTCATGGCGACGCTGCTGCTCTTGATCGCCACGCTTTCGCTGCTCGCCTACCGCCTGACCATGCGCCGCGCGGTGAGATGGTTGACATGACGCGGCTGACGCGAGCAGGCATCTTCGCCGTGGTGGCGTTGTACCTCCTGCTACCGCTCCTGGCGATCTTGCTCTATTCGATCGCGACCTCCTGGACGGCGCACGCGCTGCCGGATGGCTACACCCTGGATCACTGGCGAGCTGGCCTGACGGACTCGCGCCTGCTGCGAGCCCTGGGCCGCACCTTCGCCCTGGCCGCAGGTGTGCTGCTGCTCGACCTGGTGCTGGTGATTCCGGTCGTGTTCTGGCAGCGGGTGCGCAACCCGCGCATCCGGCCGCTCGTCGAACTGGCGGCTGCCATCCCGTTCGTGCTGCCGTTCATCGTGATCGCGTTCGGCATTCTCAAGCTGTACGGCCTGTACCTGCCGAAGGCACTGGGGTCGCCGTGGCTGCTGCTCTTCGCGCAGGCGGCGGTCGCCTTCCCGTTCCTGTACTGGGCGATCGATGGCGCAATGGCCAGCATCGGCGTGGTGGAGCTGGACGAAGCCGGGCGCATGAGTGGGGCCACTGGCTGGCAGGTTCTCTGGCTGCTGGTGGTGCCGCAGATTGGCGCAGGGATCGCGGCGGGCGGGATGCTGGTGTTTGCGCTCAGCTTTGGCGAGTTTGCACTGGCGCAGATCCTGGTCGGTGCCCGCTTCGAGACGGTGGCGCTCTACAGTCTCGACCTGCTGGCCCTCGCCAATTCCGATTTCCCGCGCCTGGCCGTGCTGACGGTGCTCAGCATCGTCATCCTCAGCGCCGTCTCGATCGGCGTCGTACTGCTCAATCGGGACAGTGCCGAGCACGCCGTGGCGCGCACGGCGTTTGCCACGCGAGAGCACCTGGGGGACTGAGGGCGCAACTCCTGCCCTCAGTCCCCGACGCGGTGGCCGCGGAACCCGGAGTCGTCGCGCAGGACCGGCGGTTCCTCGCCTGTGGCACGCCCGGCGTCCCGCGTGTCAGGCGGAAGACTGGGTAGGCCCCACTCATAGAGCCAGGTCTGGAAGAAGGCGTCCAGTTGCTGCCCGGACAGCTCTTCCGACAGCGCAATGAAGTCCGCCGTCGTCACGTTCTGGCCCCGGTAGCGATTGACCCACTCGCGCAGGATGGCGTAGAAGGTGTCATCCCCGACTGTCCGCCGCAAGGCCTCCAGCGTGAGCGCCCCGCGGTTATAGACGGTCACGTTGAACACGTTTGCTGCCCCCGGGTTGCCGGGCGGGCGGTTCATCCCTTCGAAGTAGCCGAAATACGGGGAGTCCCGCGCGAAAAGCGAGCCGATCGGCAGGTTCTTCGAGTCCGCAACCCAGAGGAGTTCGCCGTAGGTCGCGAAGCCCTCGTTCAGCCAGATATCCTGCCAGGTCGCCATCGTCACCAGATCGCTGAACCACTGGTGCGCGATCTCATGGGCGATCAGTTGCTCGAACCCCTTGCTCTGGAGCGCCGCCTTCACGCCAGGGTAGGTCGGGCGACTGGCAGCTTCCATCGCCTCGGGCCGCCCGTCTGTGGTCACGATGGCGCCAATGCTCGAGTAGGGATACGGGCCAAAGTAGCGCTCCAGGACCGGGATGATCTCCCCCTGCGCCGCCACGCGTTGCCCGATCCGCTTCGCGGCGTTGGCTGGCGGCCCGGAGTGGCGGTGCCGGCGTTTCCCGTGCTTCCTGACCTTCTTGTCCCGGGTCTTCTTCGGGAACGCGTTCACCACGGGCAGGCCCGTCTGGGTCTGGCCAGAGATCAGCTTGAACCGCCCGACGGCGACGACCGCCGCGTAGGTGGGGAATGAGCCGGGTTCACGCCAGGAGAAGCGAATCCAGTTACCGTCCCGTACCGGCGTGTTCTGCAACAGGCCGTTGGAAACCGCAACGGTGCCTCGCCGGGTGGTCACGTCAAAGGCGAACGTCGCCTTGTCGCCCGGGTAGTCGTTGCAGGGAAAGAGACGTGAGGCCCCGGCGGGTTGGGGCGAATAGAGCGCGCCCTCGCCCTTCGACCAGTACCAGCCGGCGAGGCCCTCCCCCGATGGGCGACCGCTGTAGGCCACCTGCACGGTGGCTGACACCCCGGCGGCCAATGGTTGTTGCGGCGTGATGCGGAGCTTGCCTGACGGCCGCTGGACGGCGGCGGAGGTGCCGTTGACCGTGACGGCGCTGACGTCGAAACCGACCAGGTCGAAGGTGAAGGACAGCAGATCGACCGTTGGCGTGAGCTCGACGGTGGTTGTCCCGCGGAGCACGCGCTTCCTGGGATCGATCGTCAGCACCACATCGTAGTGCTGGGCGTCGTAGCCGGAGTTGCCAAGGGTCGGAAAGTAGGGATCGCCGGCGCTCGGCTGCCCGTTGACCGGGGCTTGCCAGGCAAACACCTGGCTCACCGTCGAGAGAGGGATCAGGAGACAGAGCGCGATGAGCAGCAGGCGGACGCCACGGGTAGGAGTCACACCCATCCACGTGCCTGAGACCCTGATCGGTGAGCGCGGAACACGCCTGACCATGACGTCGCTTTCCCTGGGCTGGCGAGATTGTTGGTGACGCCGAGACTAGGGTGGGCCGGGCTGGCTGTCAAATGCATGGCGGATGAGATGGGATGTTCTGGATATGTGGGACCAATGGCGAGATCCTTCGATTTCGCTCAGGACGCCTTCAGGTGGGCGGTGGAATGGTGGCCGGCTGAAGACAAAGGAGAGGTGTCCCGGCTGCGCTCAATGCCGCGGACCATGGCGCCGGCCGTTTGGTTCCGGGATTCCCTGTTAACTGGGTATTGACAAGCGGGCACGCAAGGTGTACGTTCACTGCACACCGGAAACGGACGGGAGCAATCCCCGAAACACCCAGTGAAGCAGACGCCGATGGATCTGGTGCGCAAGCACACGATTTGTCGGCGTTTTGCGTTGCCGAGGGAAGACACCGTCGGTTGAGGGAAGCCGCTCCTGCGGGAGCCTGGGGAGGACGCGCTCACGCGCTTGGGGAACAAGGGAATGAGGAGTGCTGTTCATCTTCCCTCCCCTGTTCTCCAAACGAAGCCTTTTCCCACGCGTGAGTGCGACTTCCCTCATTAGAACAGCAATGGAATTGACTGGAATCCGCGGAGAACTCCTCCACTCCAGGTCACCTCGCCGGCCGGGACAGCCAGGCGCAGGTCCGGGTAGCGGCGGAAGAGGGTTTCGACGGCGACCTGGCCTTCCACGCGAGCGAGCGGCGCGCCCAGGCAGAGGTGGATGCCCTTGCCGAAGGCGAGGTGCCGGTTCGCGTTGGGACGGCTGATGTCGTAGGTGTCCGGGTCAGAGAAGCGGGCGGGATCGCGGTTGGCGGCGGCCAGATTGAGCGTCAGCAGTTCGCCGGAGTGGAGCGGACACCCGGCCACCTCCACCTCGCTTGCGATAGGCCTGCCATCCCGCTCCATGATGGAGCGTCCGACGGTTTCGGCCGGCGCCCAGTAGCGCAGCGTCTCCTCGACCGCGTTGGGAGCCAGTTCCGGGTCTTGCCGTAGCCTGGCAAGCTGATCGGGGTGCGTGAGCAACGCAACGACCGCATTGCCAATGAGGTTAACGGTGGTGGCGTGACCGGCTCCGTAGAGGAGGAAGGCGGTTGACAGCATCTCGTCGTCGGTGAGGCGGTCATCGCCATCCATGGCCAGCGCCATGCGACTGATCATGTCGTCGCGTGGGTCCGCGCGCCGCTCTTCGAACAACTCCTTCAGGTAATCGATGAACTGCTGGAAGCGCGCCCGGGCTTCTTCGGGAGTTGGTTTGGTGGCGCTTTCGTCGCGGCGGGTCAGGCCCATCCACTGGTTGGTGCGCTCGCGAGGGATGCCCAGCAGATCGGAAATGATGGCCACCGGCAGGGGGTAGGCGAACTGCGGGATGAGATCGAGCCGGCGGTTCGGCGCCTCTTCGCCACGAGCGGAGGCCGCCGCTTCGGCGGCGTCGAGCATGGCGTCGGCCGTTTGCTGGATGGCGGGACGCATCTCCTCCATGGTGCGCGGAGTGAAGGTGGGCTGGACCAGCTTGCGCACCCGGGTGTGCTCCGGCGGATCCATCTCGATCAGGCTCTGCGAGAGGATGCGGATGCTGCCAGACGCGAGGTCATCCTGGGCTGCGTTCTCGTCCGGGATCGTCACCGTGCGCAGGTCGATGCCGAGGCGATGATCGGTGAGGGCATCGTTCACGTCGTCGTAGCCGTTGACGTAGACCGTCTGCATGCTGCGCCGCCCTGCGGGCATGGTCGGGGAGAGGCTGCGGTCGGTCGTGGTGCGCACTTGCTGGGTACGTCCCGATTCCCGCCAGGCGGCGTAGACGGCGTACGCGATATTGAGGAAGTCAGGCGCGTGCGGATCGAACTCCGGCAGGCCGGCGGCGTCGGTGGTGATGGCGGCATGCGGGCAACTGGTCATGGGAGCAAGAGATCCTTTCGGTGCAGGAACGCCGACGCCAGGGACGCGGCCGGCAGAACGCCGGACGAGATTGTACACGTGGTAAACGGTATTGTGGGGAAACAACTATCCGCAGTGGTCTGCCGCAGTGAGGGCCAGCCCGGCGAAGAAGCTGCCCAGGAAGCGTGACGGCTGGGAACCGATGCGCTCCGGCGCAGTGAACCCCGCTTCCTGCGCGATCTCAGCGAACGTCTCGAACGAGAGGGCGTAGGGCACCCAGTGGTTACCACGGTCCGTGTCGTACTCCACCACGATGAGGCGGCCACCGGGTGCGAGATACCGGCGCCACTGGCGGAGCAGGTCGACCTGGTTCCGGACGTAGTGCAGCGAGTTGGCGGCGAGGATGCCATCGAGCGGTGGGATATCCAGCGGACGCGTGAAGTCGGCGGCAAGGGTGCGCAGGCGCGTACCCGGAAAGGAGCGTTCCATCGACCGTTGTAACTCACGCAAATCCCCGGCGTCCCGGTCAACGGCGATGATCTCGACATCGGGGCCGGCGACATCGCGCAGCGCCAGTGTGAAGGCGCCAGTTCCCGCGCCGAAGTCTGCCCAGCGTCCACCTGCATTTGCCGGCACACCGGGCGCAATCAGCCGCACATGATCAGCGTGATTCACTCCTGCATCCTCCGCACGTCCGGAGTGTGGCACGGCAGTTGACACCGGGGTGTGCGACACGCATCATCGGCATCCACTCGCGTCATGGACCGGGAGGACACCCTGCCCTCTGCACTCCACTCCGTGCCCCGTCCCCGCACACCACTCCTGGGTCGCGAGACCGAGGTGGCGGACCTCTGTGCGCGATTGCAGGACTCACGTGTCGCCCTGCTTACCCTGACCGGTCCCGGCGGTGTGGGCAAGACCCGGCTGGCGCTGGAAGTTGCTGCCCGCCTTGCCCCTGCCTATGCCGACGGCGTGGTGGTGGCCTACCTGGCGGCGACACGGGAACCAGAACTCGTGCTCCCTACCCTGGCCACACTGCTGGGTTTGCCGGAACGCGTTGGGATGAGTGTGCGGGAGGTCCTCATCCACTCGTTGCAGGAGCGCCATCTCCTGCTGCTCCTGGATAACATGGAGCACCTGGTGGAGGCCGGGAGCGAGATCGCTGCGCTCGTCGCTTCCTGCCCCCATGTCCAGGTCCTGGCCACCAGCCGGGTCCTTCTGCACCTGCGGGACGAGCAGGTGTTTCCGGTCAAGCCGCTCCCTTTGCCAGGCGCAGTCCTGCCTGGGCCCGACGAGGGGCAGAATCCGGCGGTGACGCTCTTTGTGCAGCGGGCACGCCAGGTGCAGCCGCATTTCACGCTCTCCGCGCAGAACGCTCCCGCTGTGACCTCGATCGTCAACCGCACGGATGGGTTGCCGCTGGCGATCGAGCTGGCGGCGGCACGCTGCCGGTTGCTCGATCCTGCATCGCTGCTGGCGCGCCTCGATCAACGGCTGGCGGTGTTGGCGGACGGTCCGCGCGATCAGCCGCCTCGGCTACGAAGCATGCGCGACGCCATCGCCTGGTCTCACGACCTGCTTGAACCAGCGCAGCGACAGCTCTTGCGCCGGCTGGCGGTCTTTGTTGGCGGGTGCGATCTGGAGGGGGCCGTCGCGGTGAGCGGAGACCCTGACCAGGCGCTCCAGGGTGTCGAGGCCTTACTCGATCACAGCATGCTGCAGGCTATCCCCTCCCGCTGGGGGTTGCGCTACGAAATGCTCGAAACCGTGCGGGAATTCGGGCTGGAGGAGTTGCAGGCAGCGGGTGAGACTTCAGAGGTGCAGTACGCCCACGCTCGCTATCTTCTGGAGCGGGCAGAACACCTCGCCCGGGCGAACGGACCCCACGCCATGGCCAGGGAGCTGGTTCCTGACTTGCCAAACCTGCGTGAGGCGTTGCGCTTCCTGGAGGCGGAGCGTGCCGCAGAGCTCCCTCGCCTGGTGCTGGTCGCGAGTGAGGTCTGGTTCTGGCAAGGCCATATGCAGGAGGCGAGCGACTGGCTGCAACGTGTCCTGGCGTTGCACCCAGAGGCAGATGCCTGGCGCTCGGCGATGCTGTCCCGGTGCGGCGAGGTCGTGCAGGCAATGGGCGACCTCGATGCCAGCGAGGCTGTTGGCCGCGAGGCACTGCTGATTGCCCGCCGTCTGGGTGACCAGCAGCGGGAAATTCTGGCGCTGCACGTCCTGGCGCTGACGGAAGAGCTGCGCCTCCGTTTCGATGACGCACGGCCCCTCTACCAGGAAGCCTTGGCGCTGGCCAGGGAGACTGGTGACTGGGCCCGCGCCAGTTGGTTCCTGACGCTCATGTCTGGACTCTCCTACGGACAGGGGAAGCTGGATGAAGCGGAGCGGCTGCTGCGGGAGGCCCTGGCAATCCACTCCGGCCCAGCCACAATCTGGATTGCCAGCACCCACTGGTACCTGGGGCTGGTGGCGCAGCGGCGAGGTCGCGTGCACGAGGCAGTGTCCCTGCACCGCCAGTGCCTGCGAATGTTCCTGGAAGCCGATGGCCGCTGGTGGTTCACCAAGCCGCTGGCCGGGCTCGCCGCGCTGGCCACCATCCTGGGTGAACCTGAGCGCGCTGCGTTGCTCCTGGGGGCAGCGGAGGCGAACTGGGAGGCAGCGGGGGTTCCCGTCCTGCCCTTCGATCAGCCGAATCTCCGCCAGGCGCGCGTTGGCGCGCAGGCGGCCCTCGGTGCTGAGGCGTTCGCTGAGGTCTACGCTCGCGGCCGGTTGCTCCCCAGATCAGCTTGGTTGCCGTTGAGCGACGCCCTGGTCGAGGCCGTGGCTGCCCGTAGACGGGGCTATGAGGTAGAGCACCTGACGCGCCGGGAGCGGGACGTGTTGCATCTCCTGAGGTCCGGCAAGACCGACCAGGAGATTGCAGCAGATCTGGGTCTCAGCCGCAAAACGGTCTCGAATCATGTCTCCGCGATCCTGGGCAAACTGGGCGTCGGCACGCGGACAGCGGCCGCGCTGACCGGGGTTAACCCCGTGCCTTGACAAAAGTCCACCAATCTTGTAGAGTTTGTCCAGTCAGGAGCGGTCCGACAAACCTGACCGATGACGTACCCATTCAGCTCTCGCTGGACCCCCTCCCCGGCCAGAGCGCCCAAACCCCAGCCGGGAGTCTGCACACTCCCGAACCCCGTCCCAGAAGCCCGGCCACCAGGCCGGGCTTCATTGCGTTCCGCCCGTCCGCGTACGTACGCCACCTTCTTTTCAGAACAGGAGCCCCCAGGGACTTGTCAGGGCGCGAATCGTCGTGTATCGTGCGCGTTGTCCACTAATAGAGTGGACATTACAGACAACATTGACTTGGTTGCCGAAAGGAATCGTCGCAATGGACGCACGCGCTGCTCTGTTGACCAGGACCGTGACTCGCCGTTCCGCGCTCATGGGTGCGGCTGCCGCGGCCATGGCGGCCCCGGCGCTGCGCTTTGGTTGGGCTCCGGTTGCCGCACAAGATGCCGTGACCCTGACCCTGGTTGCGTACTCCACCCCACGTGAGGCGTACGAGGAGATCATCCCGCTCTTCCAGGCGACGCCGGAGGGCGCGAACGTGCAGTTCGAGACCTCCTTCGCGGCCTCCGGCGAGCAGAGCCGGGCGGTGGAGAGTGGCCTGCCGGCCGACATCATCGCGCTCTCCCTGGCGCCGGATGTCACACGCCTGATCGAGCCGGGCCTGGTGGCCGAGGACTGGAACGCGGACGAGTTCAAGGGGATGGTGACCGACTCGGTGGTGGTCTTCGCGGTGCGCGAAGGGAACCCCAAGGGTATCCAGACCTGGGATGACCTGCTCAAGGAGGGCGTGGAAGTGATCACGCCGAACGCGCTGACCTCCGGTGGCGCCCGCTGGAACATCATGGCGGCGTGGGGGGCGCAGATCCAGCAGGGCAAGACGGAGGAAGAGGCGCAGGAGTACCTGAAGCAGCTCTTCACCCACGTTCCCGTGCAAGACAAGAGCGCGCGTGAGTCGCTGGCGACCTTCGCCGGCGGCAAGGGCGACGTCCTCCTGGGCTACGAGAACGAGATGATCACCGCACAGCAGAAGGGTGAGAAGATCGAGTACGTGGTCCCAGCGGAGACGATCCTGATCGAGAACCCGGTCGCGGTGGTGACGGAATCCGCCAACCCGGAGAAGGCGCAGGAGTTCATCAACTTCCTGCGCACGCCGGACGCGCAGCGGGTCTTCTCCGAAAAGGGCTACCGCTCGCTGTTGCCGGAGATCCAGAAGGAGTTTGCGGACACCTACCCGACGCCGGAGAAGCTGTTCACCATCGAAGAGTTCAATGGCTGGGATGAGGTGACCACGAAGTTCTTCGATCCGGACAACGGCATCGTGGCGCTGGTTCAGCAGCAGTGAGTGCAACGAGTTACCCGGTGGGCGCGGCTCCGGCCGCGCCCCCAGCTTCCACAACGCCCGCCTCGCGCGGGCTTTCCGTGGGTACGCCACTCACCGTCGGCGTGGTTACCGCCTACCTGAGCGTGATCGTGCTCATCCCCCTGGCGGCGGTGGTCTTTCGGTCTACCTCGGAGGGGTGGGACGGGTTCTGGGCCTCGGTCACCACGCCGCAGGCGTTGGCGGCGCTGCGGCTCAGCCTGGCTGCGTCGTTGCTGGTCTCGCTGATCAACGCCGTCTTCGGCACGCTCATCGCCTGGGTCCTGGTGCGGGATCAATTTCCCGGCAAAGACTTCATGTCCGCGCTGATCGACCTGCCGTTCGCGTTGCCAACGATTGTGGCGGGCCTGACGCTGATCGCCATGTACGGCGTGCGCAGCCCCGTCGGCATCAACATCGCCTACTCCGTGACCGCGGTCATCCTGGCGCTGCTGTTCGTGACGGTTCCCTTTGTGGTGCGGGCGGTGCAGCCCGTCCTGGAGGAAATGGACAAGGAGATGGAGCAGGCCGCCCGGGCGCTCGGCGCGGGCGGCTGGACCACGTTCCGCCTGATCGTGCTCCCCAACCTGCTGCCGGCCATCCTGGCCGGGGTGGGGTTGGGTTTTGCCCGCGCCATCGGTGAGTTCGGCTCGGTGGTGCTGATCTCCGGCAACATCCCCTTCGAGACGGAAGTCGCGGCCGTTCGCATCTTCAGCCAGGTTGAAAACGACAACGTCACGGCCGCCTCGGCGATCGCGGTGGTGTTGCTGGCGATTTCCCTCGCCGTCCTGCTGATCATCTCCGTCCTTGACCGCTGGAGCCGCAAGCATGACGAGTAAGCTCGCACTGCGCGGGGTCGCAGTGATCTACCTGGGACTGCTGCTCCTGGCCCCGATCGCGATGATGCTCATCACGACGTTTGCGGGCGGGCTGGGGCCGGTCCTGGAAGCGCTGACGCGGCCGGCCTTCATCCACGCGCTGAAGCTGACCTTGATCATCACCCTCATCGCGGTGCCGCTGAACACCGTTTTCGGCATCCTGTTCGCGCTGGCGGTGGTGCGGCGCGAGTTCAAGGGCAAGGCGCTGCTGACGGCGCTGCTCGATCTGCCCCTTGGTGTCTCGCCGGTGGTGGTCGGCCTGGCCCTGGTGATCGTCTACGGGCGGCGCGGTGAGTTCGGAGGATGGCTGGCGGACCACGGCATCCGCGTCATCTTCGCCACGCCGGGCATGGTGCTGGCCACCATTTTCGTCTGCGTCCCCTTCGTGGCGCGCGAGGTGATCCCGGTGCTACGCGAGATCGGCACCGAGCAGGAACAGGCGGCGCGTACGCTGGGCGCGACGGACTGGCAGATCTTCTGGATGGTGACGCTGCCGGCGATCCGCACCGGTGTTGCCTTCGGCGTGGTACTCACCACCGCCCGCGCGCTGGGCGAGTACGGCGCCGTGGCCATTGTCTCCGGCAAGCTCTCCGGCCGCACCGAGACGCTGACCATTCATGTGGAAGAGCGTTTCCTGAACTTCGATATGGTCGGCGCCTACACCGCGTCGCTGGTGCTGGCCCTGCTGGCGCTGGCCACCCTTTTCCTGATGCAGCGGCTGAAGCCGCGTGGGAGCCACTAGAGAAACCCTCTCCCCCAGCCCCTCTCCCGGTGCACGAGCGAGGGGAGCCGGTTGGGAACGGCAGAGGTTTGGGGCGGATGACCTGCTTTCAACTGGCGTGAAACACGGCAGATTCGAGACTCGATCTGGGTAGGAGTCACTCATGGGGATTACGGTTCGCAATCTGCGCAAGAGCTATGGGGATTTCCGCGCCCTGGACGACGTGTCGGTGGAGGTGCCGGACGGCTCGTTGACGGCACTGCTCGGTCCCTCCGGCTCGGGCAAGAGCACCCTGCTGCGCGCCATCGCTGGCCTCGATCAGCCCGACTCCGGCGAGATCGTCATCGATGGCCAGGTCGCCACATCGCTCCCCCCGCAGCGCCGCAACGTCGGCTTTGTCTTCCAGCACTACGCCGCCTTCAAGCACATGACCGTGCGCGACAACGTCGGCTTCGGCTTGCGCATCCGCAAGACCCCCAAGGCCGAGATCCGGCGGCGGGTGGATGAGTTGCTGCACCTGGTCCAACTCGATGGCTTTGCCGAGCGCTACCCGGCGCAACTGTCGGGGGGGCAGCGGCAGCGCATGGCCCTGGCCCGGGCGCTGGCGGTCGAGCCGCGGGTGCTGCTGCTGGATGAGCCGTTCGGGGCGCTCGATGCGCGGGTGCGCGAGGAACTGCGCGACTGGTTGCGGCGGCTGCACGAGGATGTGCATGTCACGACGGTGCTGGTGACGCACGACCAGGAGGAGGCGATGGAAGTGGCCTCCCGCATCGTGGTGATGAACCGGGGCCGCATCGAGCAGGTGGGAGCGCCGGATGAGTTGTATGAGCGGCCGGCCACCGAGTTCGTGATGAGTTTCGTCGGCAAGGTCAACCGTATCGGTGATGCCTACATCCGCCCGCACGAGGTCGTCATTTGCACGCCGGACCAGGTGGGGTGCATCCCGGCGACGGTGGACCGGGTGATTACGCTTGGCTTTGACAACCGCGTCGAGCTCTCGCTGCAGAATGGCGAGCGCGTCTGGGCGCAACTGACGCGGGACGAGATGCAGCGCATCCGCCCGGTGGCGGGTGACACAGTGGGTGTGGACCTGAGCCTGAGCCGCCGCCCGGGTTGGGAGCCAGGAGACTTCCCGCCAGTGCAGCCGCCGAGCACCACCAACATGGTGACGATCAACCCGCAGGATGAGGCAGGCCGGCGGGTGGGGGTGCGGTAGGGACGGAAGAGGCTCCTCGCTCCAACCGATCTCACTCCAACAAGAACCCTCACCCCAAACCCCTCTCCCGCGCATCGGGAGAGGGGCTTTTTGTCAGTGGAAGGGCAGAGGTTGCGTCTGACGGTGAGGACTTGTCGAGGCAGGCGGAACCGGTATGCGAGCCAACAATGCCAATTTTGCCAACTGGCACGCCTGGCGTTGTTATGTGGGATACATGGCCAGCGAGAGCCTCCGAGGTCGGTCCAAGGGTTCTCGGCTGCGTGATCAGGTAGGTGGGAGCTGGGGATCAGCGGCTCTGGCCACTCCGTCTGGTAGACAGCCCAGATAGGCCGAAGTCTCGTGGGATCCCAGTAACCACGGGGGAGGAGTCGGGCCAGCCATAGCCAGCGGGGGACGGGCAAAGGGAGGTCCTTCTTCAGCCGCAGGGCGGCACGTGTGAGTAGCTCACTTCCCTAACGAGCCCGGGGCGAGCGGCAGGCTGCCCGCGATGAGGGGGAGGGCTTGTGCGATGCTACGATCGAGGTGCGTGCATCCAGCAGGAGGAGGCGGGACGTCGCACAACCCAATTGATGTGCGGTTTGAGACGAGGTCCTGCGACAAGCCCAGGACGGGACATGAAGCTGGGCGACACTTTCCCTGAGCGGGAGCTTGTCAGCGTGAGAGGCGGATGACTCCGGCGAGGGGGCGGCCGAGGACATGCTCGGCGGGTTCCTGGCCGGCGTTGGAGACCCGCAGGCGCACGGGGCCCTCGAACGGGAGGTGCTCCAGCACATCCACCCGGGCGCCGGGAACGATACCGAGGGCACCGAGGTAGCGCAGGTGCTCTGGGTCGCGGTCAGAGACGCGGCTGACGATGCCAGAGGCGCCTGCGGGCAGTTCCAGGATCGTCGGATCAGGATTCAGCGAGGAGCCATCACGCGGGATGGGATCACCGTGGGGATCGGTTTCCGGGAAACCGAGCATGGAATCAAGCCGCGCTTCCAGGCGATCAGAGAGATGGTGCTCGAGGCGCTCCGCCTCGTCGTGAACCTCGTCCCAGCCTAGACCGACCTTCTCGGCCAGGAATGTTTCCAGGAGGCGGTGCCGTCGGATGACATCCAGCGCCACCTGGCGGCCTTCGTCGGTAAGTTCCACGCCGTGGTATGGGGTATGGCTGAGCAGCCCCTGCTCGTGCAGCCGTTTGGCCATGTTGGTTGCTGAGGAAGCAGCTACGCCGAGTTCATCGGCGAGTTGCTGGGTCGCGACGGGGCCATTCGCGCCGAGGCGATAGACCGCCTTCAGGTAGTCCTGCATCGCCGGGGTGACGGGGACGCCCCCGCTGGGTCGCTCGGCGATGAGATCGTCAGTCAACGAACGCTCCTCGCCTGATGTCAGGCGATCAGATCCGGGCAGACGTACAGGAACCATCAGGCTTCAGGGACGCTGGCTGCCCGGACCCGGAAATCACGCTTCTGCTCCAGGCCCCACGTGGGGCGGTGAGTCTTCCAGCACTCAGGCCGCAACCAGCAGCGCCGTCAGGTACATCAATGCTACTCCGGCAGCAGCGCCGCTGAAAGTCACCCAGTTCAATGCTGGCTCCCCTGCCCGCTCCTGCGAACGCGTTACCAGGCGCCAGACTTCGACGATGACCTGCAGGATGGCGCCGATGCCAATGGCCAGGAAAATGGTGGTCCAGAACGGGGAGTAGATGAACGCCCCAATCCACACACCGAGGATGGCCGGCGCGCCCGCCATGACGGCAAGCCCCAGGAAGTGCGCCAGCGGTGGCCGCTCCCGCACCAGTGGTGCAGCAATCCCGATACCTTCGGTGACGTTGTGCAGGGTGAACCCGAGGATGAGGAAGACCCCCAGGGCAGCCTCCCGCAGGGCGAAGGCGGCGCCAATGGCCAGACCCTCGCCCAGGTTATGCAGGCCAATGCCGAGCGCAATCTCGTAGGCCAGGGTCAGCGGGGAACCATCCTTTCCACGCCCCTTCTGGCGCTGCCGCAGGGCGTGGCCAATGACGATCAACAGGCCCATGCTGAGCAGAGCCACCAGTGGGATGAGCACCGGCGCCCCCAGCGTGCCGGCAGCGGTTGCGGCGATCTCCTGGGCCTCCTGCCACATGTCAACGGCCAGGAAGACGAGCAAACCAACCGTCAGCGCCAGCACGAAGTTCATGCCCCGCCGCCCAATCTGGCGCAGGAAGGGGTACCACAGCAGACCCAGGGCGACCGGGATAACGCCGACGTAGATGCCGATGAGCGCGAAGCGCAGCACGCTCTGCTGATCCAGGTGCGGGCTTTCGACAGCAACCGGAATCTCAACCGGGAACCCGACGCCGGTTGAACTGAGCAGCGTGATGGCGTGCCCCTCCCCTTCCACCCACGGGTAGGGAACCGAGATGATGGCGGATTGCAGGCGCTCCAGGCGCTGGGCCGGGTTCATGCTGAAGGTCCAGTAGGAATCGTCAACCAGGACCTGGGCAATGGTGATGGGATCGGGGCCGTCATTGACGACGCGGATTTCAATCTGGCCAGGCGCCGGCAGCAGCACGCGCTGCACGCTCAAGGTCTCGATGGGCGGCACGGCCCCACGATCCACGCCGCCGTTCGTGCGGACGATGAACGCCAGCACCAGCGCCAGGAGAACCAGCGGAATGACAGCCCAGATCAGGGCCCGTGGCGTGAAGCGGGAGCCCTCATCGCGGTCATGCGAGGGGACGCGCGGCATCGTCTCGGAGATGGGGCTGGTGCTAGCGGACATCGAATACCCCCATCCAGCCGAGTTCAGCGAACTCGGAGACGTGGGCATGGAACATGTAAAGCCCCGGCTCGAAGCCCTTGTAGGAGAACTCCAGGATGCCGCGCTGCCCCTGCACCTGCAGGATAGTGTCGACCTCACGCTGCGAAGGCTCGAGGCGGGTGCCCGGGTCGTAGTAGTCGAAGAAGTTGGCGTGAAGATGGAAGGAGTTGAGCAGGTCGAACTCGGTGACATTCACAAGGTAGATACGCACCGGCCGCTCGCGGTCGATCACGATGGGGTGGTTCATGTAATGGAAGGCGACCGTGTTGACCGCGTAGACCTCGTTGGCAGCGTCAAAGTTCGTGTCAAAGGCGTTCATGACCATCACGAACTCCTGCCACTCCTCGGATTCGGCGTAATCCGGGTGGCGAGCGCGTGCGGCATCCCCGTGCACCCTGGGGTCAGGATTCACGATGAAGGCGCCGTACAGCCCCTTGTGAATGTGCCGGCGCAAGGGCGCCGCGTGACAGTGGTAGAGGTGGCAGCCAAAGGGGGTCGCCTCGAACTCGTAGGTGAACGCCTCCCCCGGGTTGATCTCGCCGCGGCCGATCCCGGTCACCCCGTCCATGTACGCGCTGTGCCGGCCATGGAAGTGCATCGTGTGCGGATGGGTTCCAGCATTGACAAAGTGAATGCGCAGGCGGTCCCCGGCGTTGGCGCGCAGGGTAGGCCCCGGCACTTGGCCGTTGTAGGTCCAGGCCGGGAAGAAGATCCCCGGCGCGATCTCGATCTCCTTGTCGAAGGCGGCAATCTCCCACTCACGGACGACGGTGCCATCGACCATGGTCGTCGTCTCGCCGTAGTCGAAGGTGCTCACCAGCACAGAGGGGTCGAAGCCCAGCCGGGCAATATCGACATCACCCACCGTCATGCCGGGCGTGTGCCCTTCGTGCGGGCGGGTTTCGAGCGGGTTGGCCGGGGTCTCTTCCTGGGCACGGACGTCGAGGCCGCCCCGGCCAAGGAGAGGAAGAGTGGCGGCCGTGATGGCCGTTGCCCCGAGGCCGCCAGCGCCAAACTGCAGCAGCGAGCGGCGGCGCACGCGCTCACTTCCTGAGAGATGCGGAGTCATGGAAATATTTCCTTTGATCAACGGTTTCTGGAATTGTGACGCACCACTTCCCGAGATTTAGTCTATACGAAAATTGTTAATTCCACAATTGGGGAGCAATGGGTGTGCCCCACGGCGTCTACTGGAGTAATCGGCTTTGTTAGAATCGGGTGTGAGATGGGCCGTCTTGAGGGGCAGGGAGAGAGCCGTCAGTGCAAGTCAACGCCAAGGTCGACTACGCGCTGCGCGCCCTGACAGAACTGGCCAATGTTGCGCCTGGGCCGATGAAGGCAGAGGCGATGGCGCGGGCGCAGGGGATCCCCCCCAAGTTCCTGGAGAACATCCTGCTGGAACTACGCCACGCAGGCATCGTGCTCTCGCAGCGCGGTGCGGAAGGCGGGTACCGTCTCGGGAGGCCGGCGAGCGAGATCACGCTGGCCGATGTGATTCGCGTGGTGGACGGGCCGCTCGCGAACGTGCGCGGGCTGCGGCCCGAGAGCCTCGAGTATGTGGGCCCCGCCACCTCCCTCCTCCCAGTGTGGATCGCACTGCGTGCCAATATGCGTGCGGTGCTGGAAAACGTCACGCTGGAAGACGTGTGCTCCGGGAATCTCCCCGAGAGCATCACCGCGCTGACGTCTGATCCCGAGGCCTGGAACCGGCGCTAGCGCCCGGAGGCGACTATCTCTCCAACCGGAGCGCGCCCGGTTTATCGTTTCTCCCCTGGACTTTAGCGTTTTGCCGGTTTCCACCGGGACTTTCCGCGAAATGTGGCGGATATCACGGATGTCCGTCTGCCCCCTGCTCGATAGCCTGAAGTTGGAGGAGGAGACGTCACCGTGACGTCGCTCCCCGATCGATCAGGCATCACAGCTGAGAGGGGCGCCGCGTGCACGGGAAATCGTTCTCCCAGGTGGTCTGTGCCATGGCGGGGCGACTGGACAGGCGCCGGGCCGCGGGACTGGTCGCGGCAACAGGCCTGGCGACCCTGCTGGGGCAGCAGACAGATTCGAACGCGAAGAAGAAAAAGAAGTGCAAGGGTGGACTGACCACCTGCAAGATCAAGAAGGGCAAGAAGAAAAAGCGGGTTTGCGTGAACGCGCAGAGCGATCCTGCCAACTGCGGTGGGTGCGGGCGTATCTGTGCCAGCGGGCAATCCTGCAGCAATGGAGTCTGCACCGGGAGTTCATGTACGCCTGACCCGAACTCCGTGACGTGTGCTGGCAAGTGCGGTCCCACGCCCAACAACTGCGGGACGATCGTGCAGTGCGCCTGCTCGACGTATGTGTACGATCGCACGATCACCACATCGGCAGTCGGGCAGAACGGCGTGCTGATCTTCCCGTACGGCGTGGCCGAGGACAGCACTGGCGCAATCTACGTCACGGACCAGTTCAACAACCGGGTGCAGGTCTTCGATGCCAACGGCACCTTCGTGCGCCAATGGGGTGGGGTGGGGTCCGCGAACGGCAAGTTCAGCCGGCCCGTGGGGATCGCCATTGATGGCGCAAACACCGTGTACGTCGTGGATGCGTTCAACCGGCGCGTGCAGATGTTCGACACGGACGGGACATATCTTGGGCAGCTTGGCGGCTGGAGTCTGGGATTGGGGGACGCATCGGAGATCGCCTTCGACAGCGGGGGCAATATCTACGTCTCGTTCCAGAAGGGCGTGCGCAAGTTCAGCAGTGCGGGAGTGGAACTGGCAAGCTGGACGAATGACGGCAGCTTCACCGACCTGCGCGGCATCGCGTTTGATAGCCAGGACCGCGGCTACGTCGTGGATTATTCCGGGAACCGCGTTGTCCGCTTCACCACCGCCCTGGCATTGATTGACCAATTCGGCGCGGGTGGATCCGGCAACGGGCAGTTCAACGGCCCCATCGGCATCGGGATCGACGGATCCGACCGCATCTTTGTGGTGGACTCAGGGAACCAACGCGTGCAGCGCTTTGTCCTGAGTGGCGCAACCGTGATCTACGACGGTCGAACGGGTGCGCCTGGCGCGGGAAATGGCGACTTCGGTCTACCTGCCGGGATCGGGATAGGTCAGGGCGGCGCACTATTCGTCGCGGACAATGGCAGCAGCAATGTCCAGAAATTCACGAATGCGCTGGCCTTCCAGAGCAGATTCGGTGTGATGGAGCTGGGCATGGTGGTCCGGCCCATCGGTGTGGCGGTCGATGGTGCGGGACGGGCGTATGTGGTCGATTCAGATGCTCGTCGCATTACCCGCTTTGCTGCCAACGACACGCCAGACCTCTCCTGGGGGTACTACGGCGGGGGGAACGGTGGCTTCATTTCCCCGCGTGGCATTGGGGCGGGAGCGGGGAACACCATCTACGTCGCCGACACGATCACAAACCTGGTTCAGGCCTTCACGGCGTCCGGCGTCTTCCAGGATGAGTGGGGTGGCAGTGGTGCCGGTGATGGGCAGATGGAGCCAGCCGGCGCAATCGCCGTGGATGCCGGCGGAAAGGTGTTCGTCACGGACCCGGGGCACAACCGTGTCCAGGCCTTCACCAGCGCGGGTGTCTTCGTGGACAAGTGGGGAACGTCGGGCTCAGGACCGGGCCAGTTCTCCAACCCCACGGGCATCGCCATCGACGCCGGTGATGCGGTGTTTGTGTCGGACAACATCCAGCACCGCGTCCAGGTGTTCACCAACGGCGGCGATTACCAGTCGGAATGGCCATCCGGGAACGCTTCGGCGTTGGCACTCGATCGCTCCCTGGGCCGGATTTTCGCCATTGAGCGGACGGCAAAGCGGATCGACATGTACTCCCTGACCGGCGATGGCCTGGGCAGCTTCGGTGAGGCCGGCAGCGGTGAAGGCAAACTCAATCAGCCCGAAGGTATCGCAGTTGCCCCGAATGGCGACGTGTACGTCACCGATGTTGCCAACCGTTGCGTGCAAGTTTATGTGCCGGCGTCCGGCCCTCCGCGGGAGCAGCGCCACGCCGGGGGCCAGAAGGGGCACGAGCGCCGGTCGAACGCCCGCGGCCAGCGGGAACGCAAGCGGCACCAGCATCGGCGCCGGCGTTCGTAAGCGGCCACCGCAGATACTGGACGGCGATTAAGTCGACGACCTGAGAAAGCCCGAACCCCTGGCGTAAAGCGGCAGGCCCAGGAGGTGGCCTGCTGCGACCACATCGTCGTGTCTCGAGCCTGCCGAGCGACCTCGTCCCGCTCCGTACGTCAACGAGATCCCTCGACAGGCTCGAAACACAGTAAGACGTCGGCGCTCATCCGGAAGGCCCTCTCCAGTCACGCCATGAGTTGCGGCAGTGGGAGGAGAAATCTGGCTGCGAACTCGCCCTCGCCACTCTGTGACATGGGCGCCTTGCTTCCCTATGGAGAGAACTGATCGACGCCAGCTTACGCGTCGGCCAGCGCCTTCAGCCGGGCGCGGCTCTCCGGGCCACTCTCGATGCACATCATGGCGACGACATCGCCAGCTCGGAGTTGCTCCAGGGCGATGGTGAGCGCGGCCGGCTCATCAGAGGCCACGACATGCGGAGGATCGCCGCCCGCGCGGAGCCCTTCTTCGTAGAGCGCCGTCATGGCCTCCACATTCGGTCGGCCGCGCAGGTAACGGCGGGTTTCCTTGACGATGACCTGGTCACTCGCCTGGGCAGCCAGACGGCCGATTTCACGTAGGGCCTCGTCGGTGCGGTCCCCTGCGGTGCCGATGATGCTGATCAAGCGGCCGCCTTCGCCCCGGTAGCTCTCAGCGAGTTGGAGCAGATAGGTGAGGCCGACCTCGTTGTGGGCGTAGTCCAGGATCACGGTGGCGCCCTGCACGGAGTACACGTGCAGGCGGCCGACATTGTCTGCTTCGTTCTCCCCGAAGGTGGCCAGGGCGCGCGCGATGTCTGGCGGGGCAATGTCCAGCGCCACGGCGGCGCCGGTGGCGCAGAGGACGTTTTCGATCATGTGCCGTGCCCGCCCACCGAAGGTGATCGGGACATCGGCGAAGGCGAGCACATGGGTCCGCTCGCTCCCCGTCGCGATGACCAACCAGCCGTCGTCGGCGAGAATGGCCGTGCCACCGGTGAGCAGGTGAGCCGCCACCGTGGGATTTTCGGGATCCTGGGTGACCCAGATGATGGCGGCGGGGAGGCCCGCGGCCTGGCCACGTACCAGCGGGTCGTCCGCGTTCAGCACCGTCCAGCCGGATGGCCGGGTCGTGTGCAGGACGACCGATTTGACCGCGGCCAGGCCCTCAACCGTGTGGATACCGTGCAGGCCCAGGTGATCCCCGGTGACGTTGGTCATCACGCTGACATCGTTGCTCTCGCAGGCCATGCCGCGCAGGAGCAGCCCACCACGAGCCGTCTCCAGGACGGCGATGTCCAGCCCTGGCTCTTCCAGCACCCGCCAGGCTCCGGCAGGTCCGGTGTAGTCCCCTTCCAGAACGCACTCGCCCTCGATGAAGACGCCAACCGTCGAGGTCCAGCCGACCTTGCGCCCCGTGCCGCGCAGGATGTGAGCCAGGAGGCGGGTCGTGGTGGTCTTGCCGTTGGTGCCGGTGATGGCGATCACGGGGATGGTCCGTTCGTCGTCACGCACCATCCCGGGTCGGTCATCGGCTGCCGCGGTCGTCAGCAGGTCCCGCAGGTGAGCCTCCGTCTCGGCCAGGTCGAAGGCTTCGCCGGTAACGGCGGCGGCCAGGGCGCGGGCGAGCGCCACGGCAAAGCGGCGATGCTCCCAGCCGAACGCCAGGGACCACTGCCCTGCCGTCTCCATCGGCACCCAGCGCAGCTCCGGGAAATCGACCCCGGCACGCTGGTGCAGGCTGATGCAGGCCGCCTGCAGGATCTCGCCCAGCGCCTCGTCTCCTTCGGCGCGCTCATCGTCCGTCGGGACGAGGGGTTCCAGGTGCGCCGAGAGATCGGCCAACGCAGAGGCGTTCAGATCCCCGGGCGAGATGGCGAACTCGACCTTGATGGCGGGTTGCAGCAGAAAGATGTTGGGACCATCCAGGTCCCGGATCTCCACCAGGCGCACGGCGGGGCCTCCCTTGCGTCCGCTACGAGATCATCGAGAGTGCGAGAACCTGGACAGCGTTGTAGAGCGCATGCGCGATCATGGCCGCCGTGGTGTTGGCGTTCCGGCGCAGGAGCGCCAGGATCATGCTGACCCCGAACAAGCCCAGCAGCGCTACGTTGAAACCGTACTGTGGACCATGGAGCATGGTGAACAGGAGCGAAGGGAGCACCATCCCGAAGCGCGGTTGCAGCGCACCCCGGAAGACAGCCTCCTCCCCGATCCCCGCGGTCGCACCGAGAATGACCGCGCCAAGGGGGTTCTGCACCTGGGCCGTCATCGTGTCAACGATCTCGTTCAGGGATTCATTCAGGTTGGGGTTGAGTTGTTGCGCCAGGTAGCCGGCGAGTCCGGCGACCAGGAACGCGCCCAGGGTGCCGGCCAGCCCCATGCCAATCGTGCGCGCATCCGGCACGACGATGCCGAGCCGTTCCGTGGCCTGCAGCAGATCACGCCAGTAGGGGTAGCCGACCGCGATGTAGGCAATGGCGAGGAACGCTGCGGCCTGCACCACCAGTTCCAGGACGCTGACGGAGGGGATTTGCGAGACATCGGGAGGGTTGGCTGCCATGGGGGCCAGGCTGTTGGCCGTGAACCAGCCCAGGGCGCCGAGCACGACGCAGAGACCGGTCATGTCGATGGCAGAGTCAGGATCGAGCGGCATCACTTCGGCCAGCCCGACCCGTACGGCGTGGATGAGCGGCAGGGTCAGGCCCAGGCCGACGAGCAGGAGCAGGGTGCCAAGAATCGAGTTGCCGCTGACCAGCACAGCCAGGCCCGCGACGAGCATGAGACCGCCGGGGATGCCGAACAGGAGGTAGAGGCCGACGAATGCCGAGCGGTCGTTCTGCGCCCGGTTCGCCCAGTAGGCCAGGCCAAGTGCGCCGAGCAGCAGGGTGGCTGCGGAAATCACCACTTCGACGGTATTGCCCACGCGGCTCTCATTCATTCACGGCGAGGGCGTGCATCACGCCGGGGCTGCGCGACACGGGCCCGCGCGCGAGGCAGCGCGAGTATACGAGACGAAGGGGAGACGCTCCTGTGGGAGCTTAGGGGGAGACACTTCGCTTGGGGAATAAGGGAATCAGGGACGATGAGTAGCGCTAGCAGCCTCCATTCGTTCTCCTCATTCCCTTATTCCCCAAGCGCCACAGCGCGTCTTCCCCAAGGCCCAGAGGCCGTCTCCCCCCAAGCGAAGCGTCTCCGCCCTCCTCTCGTATACTCCCAGCCGAACCTGCCGCTGCCGCTGACGCGGCTACAGCAAACGAGCGCATGTTGAGCGACCGCCCCGCCGCGACATCTGCCGCTGCTTCCGCTGCCGAACCGGAGCGCCCCGCCGCAGCCGGTGCGCGCCGTGGCGGGCTGGGACGCGGCCTGAGCGCCTTGATTCCCACCTTCAACGAGACCCCAGCCGCGCCACTGGAAATCCCCATCGACTCAATCGAGGCGAACCCGTACCAGCCGCGCATCGAGATGGATGAAGAGGCGCTGCAGACGCTGGCCGATTCGATTCGCGTGCACGGCGTGATCCAGCCCCTGGTGGTGACGAACGCCCAGGAGCCAGGGCGCTACGTCCTGATTGCGGGTGAACGGCGCTGGCGCGCCTCCCGGCTGGCGGGGTTACGCGTGGTGCCAGCCGTCGTCAAGGAGGCCGCGCCGCGGGCGATGCTGGAGCTGGCGCTGGTCGAGAACGTGGTGCGGGCGGATCTTGGCCCGCTGGAAGAAGCGGCCGCCTACCGCCAGCTGATCGACGACTTCGGCTTGACCCAGGCCGCCGTCGCCGAGCGCGTCGGCCGCTCACGGGTGAGCGTCACGAACA
The DNA here is from genome assembly GCA_046328375.1 of Thermomicrobiales bacterium. Classification (GTDB taxonomy): domain Bacteria; phylum Chloroflexota; class Chloroflexia; order Thermomicrobiales; family UBA6265; genus JACCXM01. The sequence goes on along the minus strand of JAXLWT010000014.1, from coordinate 48,745 downwards.
CGCTGCGCCTGCTCGCCCTGCCGGACCGCGTGCAGGCAGTACTGACGGCTGGTGGCATCACGGAGGGGCATGCACGCGCCCTCCTCGGCCTGCCGGGCGCCGCCGAGCAGATCGCCGCACTGGAGATGGTGCAGGCGCGCGACCTTACGGTGCGCCAGACGGAAGACCTGGTGCGCCGCTGGGTGGCGGGCGAGCAGCCGGCCGGGTTACGCACAGAACCCACCCCCGGCAGCGGCCAGCAGGAGGCGGTCTTCCAGCAGGCGTTTCTGGATGGCCTGCAGCGGGCACTGCGGACGAAGGTCACGTTCCGCCCGGCGAAAGAGGGTGGTGGAACGCTGACGATCCACTATGACTCGGACGAGGAGTTGAACGCTTTTTACGAGCGCCTCGGTGGCGAGGATCTCTGGTAACCGTCGCGCGTTGGGAAGAAGGGGAACGCACCGATGATCGTGTTGATCGCGCAGCATTTCGCGCAGGAAGGGAACGAGGAGCGGGTGGCCGAGCTGTTGAAGCAGGCCTCCGACTACTGCAACTCCGATCAGGAGCCGGGCTGCCTGACCTACATCGTGAACCGCTCGAAAGAAAATCCGCGTCACTTCCTGATCTACGAGCAGTACGTGGACCAGGACGCCCTCACGGCCCACGCCGAGACGGAGATGTTCAAGAACGTCATCCTGGGCACGGAGGTCCCCCTGCTGGAGTCACGCAACCGCAGCTTCTGGGAAGTGGTGGAGTAACCACCGGCGCGACCATGTGCAGGGAACAGGCGAACGCGAGGGCCCAGCCCTCGCGTTCGTCACGTTAGCATCACCTGCCGGGGCGCGGTTCCTGGTGTGTTCTCCCGGCGTCTATGAGACCTTGCGGATGACTGGCGGATTCCAGGTTCCTTCCAGGGCCGCCTCTTTCGGGGAGTACAGGCGCATGGTCAGGTTGAAAGAACCGGTTGGCGCTGGCAGCCAGTTCGCCTCCTTGTCGGAGCCCGGGCTTTCGTTCTGGAAGTAGAGATCCACCGAGCCGTCCTGACCGGTCTTCAGGGGCATCCAGCTACTGATGGCAAAGCGGTTGAGCGAATTCGCCACCTGGAAGCCCTGCTCGTCATAGAGCGTGACCGACCAGAAGGCGTTCACCGGCGGCAGGGTGTCCGGGGTGAAGGAGAGGACGTACTTGCTCGCTCCTGAGAGCGGGTTGCCCGAAGCGTCCCCAAGATTGAGGGGGTAAATCGCGTCCTCGGGCAGGTTGGCCCCGAGTCCCACCATCGCGATGATGGCGCGCTTCAGGTAGTAGGTTCCGTACACGCCCATCGTGGTGGTGTTCATCTGCCAGTAGTTGACGACCTGCGCCAGGGTTGGCATCTTCGCGTTCATCTGCTTCAGGCCCGCCTCGGGCGCCTGCTTGATCGCCGCCTGCACCTCCGGGCTCGCCTTGGCCGGGTCAAAACTCTCGCCTACGGTGAACCCCAGCAGGCGCTCCATCTGGGCGATGATCGGTTGGTCCGTCAGGTGGGGTGGGTGCACCTTGAGGAGTTCGGCCGCGTACTGGAAGAAGTCTGGTCCGGCCATATTGTTGACCTGGTCCAGGGGTGGCGTCTTCATGTCCACCTTGGGATCGATCGTCACCTTCACCGGTTCCGGCGTCTTCCCCCACTGGCTGAGGGGGGTGATGGTGTACTCGTCCTGGATCTTGTTGACCGCCGCGTAATCGTCAGGGCCATTGGTCTGCGTGCGGCCGATGATCCAGACGTAGGGCGTGGGGGCGTCGATCCGCGCGACACCCTCCGGGAGATCACCCGACCAGCCCGGCGGGGTGACGGCGAAGTGGCCCGCCCCGGTCCCGGTCGTCCGCTTGCCGGGAGAGGCAAAGACATCGGTCCACATGTCCAGCATCGGCAGCAGGTAGTAACGGCCGTCCGTGTCCGGCACCGAGACGATGACAGGCTCCTTGACCAGGTCGAGCCATCCGGTCGAGTAGAGCGTATCGAAGTTCGGGCGAACGACCTCGCGCATGTCGGCGGTGGGGTACGTGCGCCAATTCGCAAAGGTGTTCATCGGGCCACGGCCCGGGGTCTTGTCAGGCTCGATATTCGTGAGCTGCAGCCGGGTCACGTCCATGGTGATCAACGGGTAGAAGTAGATGTAGGCATTGGTGGCGACGGATGTGATATCCGAGTCACCGGTGCTGGCCGCGACTGGTGTCTGCGCCAGGACATCCGCGTGCATCGGCCAGAGTCCGGCTGGCCCGGCCGCAAGGCCGAGTGTCAGCGCTGCCGAACCCTGCATGAGGCGACGCCGGGAAAAGATGCTGTCCTTCATGGTCTGGATTCCCTCCTGTTCTGGGTATGGTCCGAATTTGTGGCAGCGTGAACCACGCCGCACACGCTGTGGTGTCCGCACGCTGGACGGCTGTGTCAGGCACGCCGCATGGTGTGGCGGCATCCCTACCTCAGGTAACCGGTGTCGAGGTGGGGACGCCGCGTTTGTCTCTGTGCTCGTTACTGAATGGCCATCGCCACCCGCCAGCGCTCGGCGTCGCTGACGTAGTGATCGGCGTCGTCCAGTTTCAGGTCGATCTGGACGCCCTTGACCCTCCCGCTGAACGGATTCCCCTCGATCTTCAGATCGGGGCCGATCGGCGCACCGAACTTGTTGCCCACGAGTGCGGTTGAATCGGCGGAGAAGACCGTGGAATGGGTGTGCTCCACACGGCCCTCAGCCACCTGTGTCCCGTCGACGTAGAGGGTGGCGGTGCCGCCCTTGCCGAGCCCACCGCCGTCGTAGGCGAACTCCAGGCGGACCTGGTGGTCACCAGTGGGCAGCAGGTCCGCAGACTCGACCTCGTACGAATCGAGGCCGAGGAAGTTGTAGATGTACTTCAGCTTGCCCTCGTGGGCGTAGATCGCCCAGCCTCCGAAATTCGCGCCCTGGGCAATGATGACGCCCTCTGCACCTCCATCCGGAATCGTGACGTTAGCGGTTACCGCGTACGACTTGTTCTTGATGTCGACGACATTGTTCTCGCCCATCGGCATGCCCGGGAAGAGCACCTGGGTGTCTCCCTTGATCAGAGTGGGCCGGCCCGCCAGCGATGGGATCATGCGCGAGCCGCGGTCGTCGTTGAGGGGCAGGACGTTGTAGCGGGTGGCCTCGATCAGCCACTGCTGTTGCAGTTCGGCCAGCTTCTCCGGCATCTCCGCGGCCAGGTCGTGCGCCTGGGTCCAGTCGGTGTTCGTGTCGTACAGCTCCCAGACATCCTTGTCCCAGGGAATCGATTCGGAAACCAGTTCCCACGGAATCGAGTGCCGGGTCACGGCCGTCCAGCCATCCACGTAGATGCCACGGTTGCCGAACATCTCGAAGTACTGGATCGTGTGGCGATCCTTGGCGCCAGCGTCGTTGAAGCTGTAGAGCATGCTGACGCCTTCCATCGGCGACTGCATGACGCCTTCGACAAACTCGGGCTCGGGCAGACCCGCTGCTTCGAGAATGGTGGGGGCCACGTCGATGACGTGGTGAAACTGGGTACGAACCTCGCCCTGGCTGGTGATGCCGGCCGGCCAGTGCACGATGGTGCCGTTGCGAGTACCACCCCAGTGCGACGCGACCTGCTTGGTCCACTGGTACGGGGTGTCCATCGCGTGCGCCCAGCCCACGGCGTAGTGGCCGTAGGAATCGCGGCCGCCCCACTCATCCAGGTGAGACATCAGGAATTCCGGCGACTCCAGTTGGGGCACGCCGTTGAAGTTGATCATCTCGTTGAAGGTGCCGTTGAGGGTGCCTTCCGCGGAGGCGCCGTTGTCCCCGATGATGTAGTAGATGAGGGTGTTGTCGAGAATCTCGCCCGCCTCCAGCACATCGATCAGTTGCCCAACGCAATGGTCGGTGTGCTCCAGGAAGCCGGCGTAGGTCTCCATCTGGCGACGCAGGACGGGGAGCAACTCCGCCGGCATGTCCTCCCAGGCCGGGATCTGCTCCGGGCGCGGGGTGAGTTCCGCATCGGCCGGGATCACGCCCAGTTCCTTCTGGCGGGCGAAGGTGCGCTCGCGCAGGGCATCCCAGCCGTCGTCAAATTTACCCTTGTACTTCTCGATCCACTCGGCCGGCACCTGGTGCGGCGCGTGGGTCGCGCCCGGCGCCCAGTAGATGAAGAAGGGCTTGTCCGGGTAGATCGCCTTCTGGGCCTTGATCCAGTCGATCGCCTTGTGGGTCATGTCCTCGGTGAAGTGGTACGACGGGTCGTCAGGCACCTCGACCCGGGTCAGGTTGTCGAAGACCTCCGGGAACCACTGGTTGGTCTCGCCGCCGACAAACCCGTAGAACTTCTCAAAGCCCTGCATGGTCGGCCAGTGCTCGAACGGCCCCATGGGGCTGGTCTCCCAGACCGGGACCTCATGGCACTTGCCGAACTGGGCCGTGGAGTAGCCGTTGTTCCGCAGCGTCTTGGCCACAGGCGCCTTCGTGTTCGGGATCATCGAGGTGTAGCCTGGCGCGGCGCTCGCCAGCTCGGTAATGGCGCCCATGCCGACCGAGTGGTGATTGCGGCCGGTGAGCAGGGCGGCGCGGGTGGGCGAGCAGAGCGCCGTCGTGTGGAAGCGGTTGAACTTGAGGCCGTTCGCGGCCAGCCGCTCCGCGGTCGGCGTGTTGATTGGTCCACCGAACGCACTGGAAGCTGCGAACCCGACATCGTCGATCAGGACGACGAGGACATTCGGCGCGCCCTTTGGCGGTCGGATTTCCTGGATCGGCGGGAAGATTGCCGCCGGGTCCTTGGAATCGAAGACGATCGGACCGGCGTAGGGCTGGTTGGGAATGGGCAGGACTTCGCGTCCTTCGATAGCGGCTGGGGTCGAGTGGTCCGGTGTGGTCATGATTCTTGCCTCCATATGCGCCGCGAATGTCGGTTGGAGAGAAGCACTGGCGTTGGCCTGCACCTTGCACCTGGCCGCCGCGAGTCATAACGGGATAGCCTGGTCACTCCATTAAGGGATCAGCCGCCAACAGCATCCAGCTCAACATTCTTCGCGCTCACGACGTGACGCAATTGTAGTTCCTGCCACTGACTCACCACGTTGACCCATCATCCCTGCCTGGGATGAGGTTGTTCAGGCACGTGCGGCACAGCTTCCGCCAAGGAAGCCGCCTCCTCATGGCCCAAATCGGCCCATTTCCGGGCAATTGCGTATCATGACCCGGCCCGTGTGTCTCCGTTGTCTGGTCAAGAGGGTCTTGGATCGTGGTCTCGAGTGACCCGCGCCCCTTCGTGCAGAGCCACCCGGCCCTTGTTTCTCTCCCACCTCTGCGGCGGGAGGATCAGGTCCGGCGGAGCAAGCTGCGCCTTCCGGATCCACCAGCACCTGTGCTCACACGTCCCCGTTTGTCGGCTCGCATCGACGACGGCCAGTGTCCGGTCGTTCTCCTGGTTGCACCCGCCGGGTTCGGAAAAACCACAACGGCCGCGGCGTGGGCCAGTCAGTGGGCGCCGGTGGCGTGGCTCACCGCGGATGAGGACGATGGGTCACTCACACGCTTCTGGGCACACTTGCATGCCGCGCTGGGGAACATTGCGCCGGGCCTGGGCGATCTGGTTGCAGCGTCGCTCGCCATCCCGCATCGTGCCTCCGCTGCGGAACTGGGGCGCATCCTGGCCGATGAGATCGCTGATCACGGGGACCCCGTTCGCATCGTGATCGATGATGTGCACCGGATTCCCACCGGGGAGGTGCACGACTTCCTGATTGGACTCCTCGAACTTGCTCCACCTGCCCTGCGCTTGCTCCTGACGGCCCGCACCGAGCCCCCGCTTGCGCTTGACCAGTTCCGGTTACGCGGTCAGGTCAACGACGTTCTGAGTGAGGAGTTGCTCTTTAGCGAGGACGAAGTTCGTGCGTTTCCCGTGAACCGGCCTGGTAACGGCAGCGCATGCTTTACCGCCGAAGAAGCTGAAATGGTCCGGCAGCAAACGGGAGGATGGGCAGCGGGACTGAGGCTGGCGAGTCTTCGCCGGAACATTGCTGCGGAGAACGCACGGCGTAATGACCTGAAGCCGGCGCTCGATCACCAGCTCCTTGCCCCGCTCGTTGCCAGGATCCTGGCCGGCTTCGAGCCGGATGCGCGCCTGATGCTGCTGCGCGCGGCACTTCCCGACAGCTTTACGCCACCGTTGCTCCTGGCCATGGCTGAGGACGGCACTTCACGGGATACGGTACGAAGCTTCCTCCAGTTCACAAGAAGCAGCGGCATTTGCCGTCGCGCGACCCACATCCCCGGCGAATGGTTCGAGTTTCATCCACTTTTCCGCAGCTTGCTCGCCCAGCAACTGGTCCTGGTCGAGTCAGCGGCGGGGCTCGCTGCACTCAATGGCCGGGCGGCGGAGTGGTTTGCTGCCAACGCGAGGGTCGACGCGGCGATCACGCATTACCTGGCAGCCGGGGATGCCGCGTCTGCCGCAGCGCTCATCGAGCGCCAGGTGCAGCCTGCGCTCGCACGTGAGGATTGGCCAAGCGTTGCGCGGTGGCTGGCGCTGCTGCCACCCAACCTGGTCGAAGCGGAACCGAGGCTACTCCTGGCCCAGGCGTGGGTCCTGCACTTTCGCGGCTTGTCACGCCGGTTAGCGGACGTGTTGGGGAAGCTGGATACGTGCGTGGACGTGGCGGACCTCCCGGTTGGCGAAGCGGAGGCGCTACGGGCGGAAGCGAAACTGATACCGTACGGCTCGCTCATTCACTTCCAGATCGACGCTGCCGGCACCCTCGCCGCGGTCCAACAGCTGGCCTCGCAGCTTGCTCCAGCCCAGGTTTTCGCCATGGGCATCGCGCAGGCCGGGATCGGGATGGCCCTGCATGCCTCAGGGCGGACCAGCGAGGCGATCCCCTACCTGGAGGGCCTGCTCGAGCGCGCGCCGGCACCGATTGACGTTGTCGCGGCTCGAGCGACCGTTGGCCTCCTCTGGATCCACGGGCAGGTTAGTCACGTGACGGAAGTCGCGTCAGTGGCTGAGGCAATGCACGATCTTACGGAGCGCAGCGGCCTGCGGCTCAGCGCCGGCTGGGCTAGTCGTTTCCTGGGGGATGCCAGCTACGAACTGGGTGACCTGGAGGGCGCGACCGCTCACTACACCGCGATCGTCCAGGATCACGACGTTTTCCACCTGGCCGGCGTGCGAGAAGCCCTCTTTGGCCTGGCGCGCGTTTACGTCGCGCAAGGTCGCGTCGATGATGCCTGGCGTGCCCTGCGACGGGCACGAGAGATCATCGTTGGCGCTGATGCCCTCGAACACCTGACCCTGCTGGAGGCCTACTCCGCCGACCTGGCGCTGCTGATCGGTGACCACGGCCGTGCCCTGGCGTGGGCCCGGGGCCACACGCCGGGAATCGACAGCGCCCCCTTGTTCCTTGGCCTCCATCCCACCGTGATTCGTGCCACGATCCTCATCGTGGCCGGGGACCACGCGGAGAGAGCAGACGCTATCGAGACGCTGGGCGAGGTCAAGCTGCGCTGCGCTCGTGACAACTATGGTGCGACATTGGCGCGGGTCGACGCCCTGCGGGGTGCTGCTCTCATGAAGCAAGGCAAGACGGACCCGGCCGTTGAGGCCATGCGCGAGTCAGTTGCGGCGGGCACCGCGCGTGGGTTCACGCGTACCTATCTCGACCTGTTGCCGCTCTTCGGTCCACAGCTACAGGCCTTGACGGCGCGTGGGGTGTTCCCGCCAGCGCTCCAGGCAGCGATGACGGCCGATGGCGCCGTGCACGACCAGATAGATCAGCCACACGGAGCTACCGCCCTCCTGACCGAGCGCGAGCGAGAGGTGCTGGCGTCACTCTTTCAACGGCTGAGCTACAAGGAAATCGCCGAGAAGCTCTACATCTCGCCGGCGACGGTCAAGCGCCACGCGTCGAGCATCTACAGCAAGCTCGGGGTATCTGGGCGAACGGAGGCGATCCGTGCTGCCCAACGCCTGGGTTGGCAGGCGTAGCGACCAACGTGATCTATGCTCCCAGCGCTGAGTGGCAACACAAAAGCGGACCAGATTGCTCTGGTCCGCTTTCCTGTGCAGTAGAGGTAGGCCTACCAGCCTGCCAACACCTAAGTCGTGGCGTTGCGGCGGCGGCGGCGCTCGGCCTTGCGGCGCTTGGCGCGGTTCTCTTCCTGGACACTGATGAAGCGCAGGCCGCGACGATGTTCGCGGATAACGCCTGAGCGCTCAATGCCCTTGTTGAAGCGGCGGAGCAGCTGATCAAAGCCCTCCCCGTCACGGAGTTCAACCCGCATGCGTGTGTAATCACCCCCCCTCAGGGAGACTACCTGGTCTGTCATGGACATGGGCCAGGATGGGTATCACGAAACAGGGACAACCCTGTATGATCGCGGGCATCGCGCCGGCGATCCTGGGCAAGGATACCGTACGAGCGGCTCCCTGCCCAGTGGTGCGATGCGTACGTACCACCCAGCGAGGAGTAAGCACCAGCGTGGCTCTTTCCCCTTCCTCCAGTGACCGTCAGCCGGGTATTGCCATCCGGCCGCTACACACCGATTCCATGCACCTGACGGAGATTCCGCGGCCGCAGCCCGGGCCGGGCGAGGTCCAGATCTCCATCCGGCACGTCGGGGTGTGCGGCACGGACCGCGAATTGATCCGCGCGCATTTCGGGAATGCGCCCGCAGGTGAAGACGTGCTGGTGCTCGGGCACGAGATGCTGGGCGAAGTTGCGGCCATTGGCGCGGGCGTGAAAGGCTTCGCGCCGGGTGAGTTGGTCACCGCGACCGTGCGCCGCCCGGATACTTGCCCAGCCTGCCAGGCGGGACAACCAGATATGTGCCAGTGGCGGCAGTACACCGAGCGCGGCATCGCGGGCTTGCACGGCTACATGACGGAAACCGTCGTCGAAGACCCACGCTACCTGATCCCGGTGCCGCGTGAAATGGAGCATATCGGCATCCTGGTCGAGCCGCTTTCCGTGGTGGAGAAGGGCCTGCGCCAGGCGAATCTCATTCAACGGCGCATCAACTCGTGGAACCCGAAGCAGGCGGTCGTGTTCGGAACCGGGCCGATCGGCCTGCTCGGGGCGCTGATGCTGCTGGTACGCGATATCGACGTCGTGGTGGTGGGTCGGCGGCAGCACCCGCTGCTGGCCGCGGAGATCGTGGAGGCTGCCGGCGGTCGCTACATCGCTGCCTCAGACGACGACCTGGCCAGGATTGGCGAGGATCTGCCATCGATCGATCTCATCCTGGAGGCTTCCGGGCGTCAGGGGCCCTTCTTCCCCGCCATCCAGATGCTGGGTGCAAACGGGGTGCTGGTCCTCCTCTCCGGAATGCGCCGGAGCGGTGAGGTAAGTGTGTCTCCGGCGGCGATCAATGGCAGCCTGCTGGGCGGCAATAAGGTCATCGTGGGGAGCGTGAACTCGGCGAAGGAAGATTTCGAACTGGGCGTGGCTGACCTGGCGCGCTTCGAGGAGCGCTGGCCGGGGCTGGCCGAGCGGCTGATCACGCGCCGCGTGCCAGGCCTGATCGAGTTTGCCCAGATCCTGGAGCAGCCGGCCGGCGACATCAAGACGATCATCGAGGTCTAGGCAATGCCGGCACGGAAGGATCTGGTGCTCGAGTACCACGAGGGGTTTCGCCAGAGCGACCACGCGCGGGTGCTGGCTTGCCTGACGGAGGACGTGGTCTGGGACCTCCCCGGGTTCCGTCACCTCCAGGGCAAGACGGAGTTTGACAGCGAGATCGAGAATCCCGACTTCGAGGGGAGCCCCACCCTGTTCGTCGATCGCCTGGTGGAAGAGGGTGAGACGGTGGTCGCCATTGGCCGCGGCGAGGGACGCCACAAGGTGGGTGGGCCGTTCCGGTTCGCCTACTGCACGGTGTTCACGTTCCGCGACGACCTGATCAGCCGGGTTGAGTCGTACGTGGTACCCGTGCCACTGGATTAACGCTCCGGACAGAACACTCTGATGAGCGAGGGAAGGCCCTCACCCCCGAACCCTCTCCCACGCATCGGGAGAGGATTGGGGGGTGAGGGCTTCGGGCGAACCGTTTCGTCACTCAGATGAGGTGAACGACCGTCGTCCCCGGCCACGCTCGCGCCAGCCGATCCGCAACGAGGCGGCGGTGGCAGAAGTCGGGCTCGTCCTCAGCGCAGAGTAAGCAACTTGCCGCACGCTCGAAGCCGGCGCGGTCCAGGGCGCTGGGAATGTCGCGGGCATCCAGCAGCGCCTCGAAGCGCTCCACGTAGCGCTCCCAGTCTTCGTCCTTGCGGTAGTCCCGCAGGATCTCGGGAGTTGGCGCGAGTTCCTTGAGGCGGACGTAGTCGCAGTTGGCCACTTCTCCCAGGAGCCAGGCGAGATCTTTGGCTTTGGCAAAGCCGGAAAGCTGGGTGCTGGGGTAGAGCCGGGTATCGACCAGGCGCTGGACGCCGTTTTCGCGCAGGAGCGTGAAGAAGCGCTGGGCGGACTTGCCAGTGAAGCCGATGGTGTAGAGGTTCACGCCGCGATTCCTCCCAGGATCAGTTGATGGGGTCCGCCGCCCTGCTCTGCAAGATGAACTGATCGCGCGTCTTCGAGTTCCCCTGAGCGGCGGATATGCAGGACCTGTACGCCCAGTTCCAGAAGCGACCGCGCGACCAGATGGTGACGATGGCAGCGACGAGGATCTTCTTCGCTGCAGAGCAGCACGGTCCGTTGTTGCAGGGCGAGTTCCACGAGCCGATGGATACCTTGTTGGTACCAGGGGCGCTCGCGCACCGTCGCCTGATCGAGCTTGCCCCGCACGTCGTCCGCGTAATAGCACGTGGGATCGTCCGGACGGCCTCCCAGCGTGTCTCCCGCCCACTCGTACGCGAGCCCATGTTTCGCGAGCCGCGCCTGGAGGGATTCCCGGTTAAAGTGCGGGACGTAGCGGCTATGCGGTGCACTTCGGACATCGAGCACCATGGCGGCGTGATGCAGGTCGAGCAGGTCGAGAAATTCTTCCGCCGGCACGCTGCTGTGGCCGATCGTGAAGACGGTCAAGGATTCTGGGGCTTGGACGGGCGGGACGAAGGGTGGGGGCAACGGAAGTTGCCATGGGTCGCCTGCATTCCACGCCCGCGCGCCGTGGCGGGACTGTCCCGATGTGCCTGAACGTGGAGACATGTGATGCCCGCAAACTGGCTGTCTCGACTCAAACAGGTCTGGAAGGATAGACCGCGCCGGCGCACGATGATTGTCACGGATGTGACGCGCATGGAAGGCAGACGGGTCTGCGTCGGTGGCTACCTGGTGGACGGTGGCGCGGTGCGTCCCATGGTCGGCCGCTCCGGGCCGGACGAGGCGTGGATTCACCAGGCGCAAGGTGGGCCGGTGGTGCCATTCGCCGTGGTGGACCTCTACATCTCCGGCAAGCCGAAGGGGAGCCATGCGCCGCACACTGAAGATCGCCCGTCGCCGGAGCGTGGGCAGCGCGTGCAGCGGGTGCTGTCGGAGCAGGAGCGAATTGACCTGCTGGAACGGACCGGTTCGCCTTCGGTACACACTATCTTCGGCGCGGATATTCACGCGGAGTCAAGCGGCGGGTGGGGAAGATATGTCCTGCAGGGGCAGGGTGAGCGATCTCTGGGGACAATCCGGGCTGAGGTGATCGAAGACGTGATCTACCAGCACTATCCGGAGCGCGGCCGCTGGGATTACCGGCTGCGCTTTCGCGATGCAGCGGGTGAGATGTACCAACTTGCTGTAGTGGACCTGGCGTTCCGACGGCAACTGGATCTCCTGCGAGACCGTGGTCTCACTCCGGATGCTGCCGCAGCATCAGTGCGTGACGACCTGCGTGAGCAGCGCGTGTACCTGCGCGTTGGTCTGGCACGAGGTTGGGATTAGCACCCGAACCGCTGCTACCTGCAACTAACAGGAGTTTACGGGTTTGGTAGGCAATCGGAGACCAGACGACCATCTTCTTCGCCTGCGGGCTCAGAATAACACGCGAACTGCAGCCCCGGCCACATGGCCGGGGCTGCAGTTCGTTCGAGGCAGAGCTCCCCTACTCCTCGTCGTCGGCCAGGGAGATGGCCTTGAGGATGTCCTCCACGGGCGGCGCGCCCGGCGCCCAGTAAATGAGTTTGCCGTTTTTGCCGACCACCACCACGGTGCGCTTGATACGCGTGCCGGTGTCGGCCAGGGCGTCGTAGGCGCGGGCAACGTGCAGGCCGTCATCGATCAGGAGGTCGAAATTCAGTTCCTGCTCGTCGATGAAGGCCTGATGGCTCGTGGCATCAGCTTCATTGACCCCATAGGGTTCGGTATCCAGGGCTCGAAAGGCGTCAATCGCATCGCGCACGGCGGCGAGTTGGTTCCTTCAGCCAGAGGTCCGGTCCTTGGGGTAGAAGAAGAGCGCGGCCCGCTGCTTGCCGCGAATGCCAGCCACATCCAGGCCTGGGCCAACGGTCCCCGGGATGGAGAACACTGGAGCCTCTGTTCCAACCTTCATGGCGTTCCTCCCGCGTACAAGTGATCGCAACGTCTGCAGCCTGACGTTTCACGACGCATTCTGTCGACGTGTGCCGCCGAATCGCTACTCGGCCGGTTTGGGCTCGTAGCCCTCCCGGATAAAGGTGCCCTGGCCGGTCGTGTTCAGGTAGTCGATCGTGACCGACTGCGCGTTCGTGCCGTCGCCTGCCCGCGTAAAGGTTACCGCCGAGGGACCATAGGCGTTCTCGCCCACTGGCTGGAACTTGAACGTGTCCGCGTTGACGTGCTCCAGTGAAAAGCTCGTCTGCGCCGGGCCGATGGCGATGGTGTACGCGTCTCCGTCAGCGGCAATGGTGACCGGGCCATAGAGGTCATCGTTGTAGACGCCGGTGTAGGCAGCGCTGTCCAGGGCAGGCGTGACCTCGGCGGGTGCTTGCAGGTAGCCCTCGGCCGTGCCGTACGGCGGAACATTCATGGCCGCGAAGATTTCCGCCAGCGCGGTGCGATAGTCCGCGCGAATCTCGCCGTACGTCGCGAGGTCGCTGAATTCGAGGCAGAGGGTTTCGGCAGCGCCGATCGGCTGCGCATTGGTGAGAACGATGATGCCCAGCCCCTGCCCTGGGTAGGCGTAAACCGAGGTCGCAGCGCCCAGGTTGAACGCGCCCGAGTGCCCGATCTGGACGGTGCCGATGTCACGGTAGTTGACATTCCAGCCAAGGCCGTAGAACCCGGCGCGGTTGACATTCGGATCGGCGGGCGGATTGTTGATGATCTCGGGGACATGCGGCTCCGCCAGCGGCGCGGCGGCCATGATCTGCTGGCCGTCGAAGACGCCGTTGTTCAGTTCCAGGCGCATCCAGCGCGCCATGTCGAGCACATTGGAGCTGCCGCCTCCGGAAGGGCCCTCTGCGTCCGGCTGGCGCTGCTCGTGGTGCTGCCAGGTGCCGTCGATCATCATGTGGCCGACGGCATGATTCAGTTCGGCGATGAAGGCGTCGAAGCGGTAGCTGGTGTGCTCCATGCCGAGGGGTTTGAAGAGCCGATCCTCGGCCAGCGTCTCCCAATCCGTCCCGGCTGCGGTGGCCACGGCCACACCAGCGGTGGTGATGCCGAAGTTGGTGTAGGCGTAGCCCGAGCGGAAGCTGGTGGCCGGTTCGACGTAGCGGAGACGGTGGATGATCTCCTCACGCGTAGCGCCGAGATCCTCCAGCAGGTCGCCAGCGTGACTGGGCAGGCCGCTGCGGTGGCTGTACATGTCGCGAATGGTGATCTGGCTGGTGACCCAGGGGGTGTACATCTGGAAGCTTGGCAGCAGGTCGGCCAGCTTGCTGTCCCACGTCACCGTGCCGTCGCTGACAACTCCAGCGATGATCGCCGAAGAGAGCGGCTTCGAGCAGGAGGCAAGCTGGAAGACGGTCTCTTCCGAGACCGGCTCATCCTTGCCGGCTTCACGGACGCCGAAACCCTTCGCGTAGCGCACTTCGTCCTGATAGACGACGGCGACGGCAACGCCCGGGATCTTTGTCTCATCGAGGGTCTGTTGCACCAGGGCGTCCAGGCGCGCCAGGGCGGCATCGACCTTGTCCGCGGTGATTTCTGGCAGGCCGGGCGGCGCCGGAATTTCGGATGGGCTGGTGATCGGGGTTGCCTCGGGGGTGGCGTCCTGGGCGAAGGCAGAGTTCGTCATCACCCCTAACCCCGCCGCCCCAGCCCCGAGTGCTCCAGCACGGAGCGCGGTGCGACGGTTCATTCCCTGCTGCAGGGCTCGATCAAGCATGGTGCACTCCTCCGTGGCTTCGGCAGGCTGCGCCTGTCGCCAGCATATTTTCACCAGTACTGTTGCGGACCTGACGATACGCGGTGCGCTGCGCAGCGGCAATACCTGGAGGTCACGCGGGCGCTCCGTGAGGCCGATGCGCCTGCTGGCATGCACAAAGCCGGGACGCCTTGCGGTGTCCCGGCTTCATCATGTGCGTGCCGCAGGGTGCGGGAGGGAAGCTACGGCACGGAGAGCATGCGATCGAGGGCGACCAGCGCGTTCTGCGCGGTCTTTTCGTTGACGGTGATCTGGTTGACCACGTTGCCAGCGGCGAGGTGCTCCAGGGACCACAGGACGTAGGCGGGGTGTACCCGGTACATGGTCGAGCAGGGGCAGATCACCGGATCGAGGCAGAAGACGTGCTTGTCGGGAAGTTCCTCGTTCAGGCGGTTGACCAGGTTGATCTCGGTGCCGACAGCCCATGTAGTGCCTGCCGGAGCGGCCGTGACCTTGTCGATGATGTACTCGGTGGAGCCGTCGTCATCGGCGGCCTGCACCACCTCCAGGCGGCACTCCGGGTGCACGATGACGTTGACATCCGGGTAGTCGATGCGCGCCTTCGTGATCTGATCGACAGTGAAGCGGGCGTGGACGGAGCAATATCCCTTCCACAGGATCAGCGTGGCGTTCTGGAGCGCTTCCGGCGTGTTGCCGCCCAGGGGCAGGAAGGGATCCCAGACCACCATCTTCTCGAGGGGAATCCCCTTCTTGAAGCCCGTGTTGCGGCCCAGGTGCTCATCCGGGAAGAAGAAAAGCTTCTCACCGCGCTCGAATGCCCAGTCAAAGACACGCCCGGCGTTGGATGACGTGCAGACGATACCGCCATGCTCCCCACAGAACGCCTTGAGCGCCGCGGCGGAGTTCATGTACGTAATGGGGACAATGTTGGTGACCCCGAGTTTCTCCAGGGTGTCCCAGGCTGCGCGCACATCGGTGTCCTTGGCCATATCGGCCATGGAGCAACCCGCTTCCAGGTTTGGCAGGATCACCTTCTGGTGCGGCTGCGAGAGGATGTCCGCGCTCTCGGCCATGAAATGCACGCCGCAGAAGAGGATGAACTCGGCATCGGCACGACCCGCGGCCTGCTGGGAGAGCTTGAAGGAATCGCCGCGGAAGTCCGCGAACTGGATGACCTCGTCACGCTGGTAGTGGTGGCCGAGGACGACCAGGTCCTTGCCAAGCTGCCGCTTCAGGGCCCAGATCTTCTCATCACGCTCCGGGCCTGCCATCTTGAAGTATTCCCGCGGAATCTTCTGCTGGTGCGGCGCCGTGACGCCGTAGCGACGCAGCAGCGGGTAGGCGCCGACCGTTTCCTCGGGCACACATGAGGCCGCGGGAAGCTGCGTGTCGGTGAGCCATGGAAGTGGGGTATCAGAGCTGGCGGCCGGCGCCGTTGGGAGTTGCAGAACCATGATGGGCTTGAGTTGCCTCCTCGCCCACTGTTCCGCGTGCTGCGGCAGGGGCGTTTCCAGATCTCGGCTGCCGTGCCACCATGGCACCTGGATCATCGAGTTTCCGGATGTTCATAAGTTTATGATCATGTCGAGTAATTGTCAAGGTGACACTAACTCAAATTCGGGAGTGAGGGTTGACCCGCTGCCCCTCCTCGGATAGCGTTGAGTGCGCGCCTGCGGGCGCTGCCCCCGCAGGGCTCCCCACCACGCGTTGCTGTTCAGGACAGAAGGGGCAGCTGTGATTCTCTCTGACCGCGATATTCGGCGTGCTATTGATGCTGGCCGCATCAAGATCGAACCGCTGCCGGACCTGGAGCGGGCGCTGGGCTCGATCTCGGTTGATTTCACCCTTGGACAGACCTTCATGGTCTTCGAGCACAGCCGTCACTCGTTCATTGATCCGCGGCACCCGCGCTCCATTGGCGAGGCGATGCGCACCATCGAGTGCGCTCCCGACGAGCCATTCATCATGCAGCCAGGCGATTTCGCGCTGGCGTCGACCGTGGAATCGCTGGAGCTGGCGGATGACCTGCTGGGCCGGCTGGAGGGACGCTCCTCGATTGCGCGCCTCGGCATCACGGTGCACTCGACGGCAGCGGTCTTTGAACCAGGTTGGGTGGGGACCGC
This sequence comes from Thermomicrobiales bacterium, assembly GCA_046328375.1. Taxonomy (GTDB): domain Bacteria; phylum Chloroflexota; class Chloroflexia; order Thermomicrobiales; family UBA6265; genus JACCXM01. The sequence goes on along the minus strand of JAXLWT010000014.1, from coordinate 32,409 downwards.
GACGATGGAGCTCAGCAACCTGGGCCGCATGGCAGTGGCCCTGTACCCCGGGATGCGCATCTGCGCTTTTTCCTTTGAGGAAGTTAGTTCCCCGGTGTCGGTGCCGTACCGCCTCAAGATCGGCAACAAGTACGCCGGCCAGGTGACGCCGCGCGCGAGCGCGCTGGCCGATGAGAGTGGCGCTCGCTAGGTTTACGGGTTCGCGTGTGGAAGCGTGGCGCCCTGGTAACAGATACTTCTGCGAGCAAATGATGGATCGGCAACGTGGAGGAAGAGCGTGGCAAACGAGATGCTGGAGCAGGTGCGCAATCGGCTGCTGCCAATGCTGCACCTGGTGGCGGAGCAATATCGGCCACGCGTGCCTGAAGGCTATCCCGTCGTCGTGGACGCAGTGCCGCAGGGGCTGATCGGCCTGGAGATCGATCCCAACTACGCGCTCTACATTACGAGTGACGGTGGGCAGCTTTACGCGGACTACTACTACCGCTCCTCTCGCAACGATGTCCGGTCGTCGGCGAGCCGCGAGAAGTTTGCTGGCTCACCGGTCTATGACCGGCGGCCCATTTCCCCGGCGCTGACCGATGTGCAACTGCGCAACATGGTCGCGGAGCTGATGACCCGGCACAACTACCAGCCGGGCCTGGTGCACATCTCGGATTCGTAGCGACCCCTGTTAACGGATCGACGCCCTGCTGCCGGTGCCGGCAGCAGGGCGTTCGTGTTTCAGCATGGCTTTGGACCCACACCGCTCATGCCATTCGCAGCAGCAGCCTCTCTTCAACCCGCCGCTCACCAGGAGACGTTCTCCCGCGCCTCTCGCCGAACTCAGTTCCTGCCAAGCGGTCTCGTACTCCTCCCAGTCTCGCATCATCCTGGGCAACGACAGCGGGTGCAGAAGAGATGGTCTTCCAGATTCGGCCCGCTTCTTCTTGGTGGCCAACTCCTCTGAACAAGGCAGGAAAGCTCTCGGCGTTCTGGCCTCCGCTCCAGCCTGGTCGCTGTCAGCGCCCCTCCCAGGTGTCATCTCGGGCTTGTCGAGAGATCTCGGCGTCACCAATGACACTGGTGCGAGGTGCACACCAGCATCATTCCCGGGGTCTCACTTCTCCGTAGTCAGCTGGCCCAGGATCGTTCAACACGCCAGAAACAACACAGCAGGCACGCGGCCGGCAGATGCCGGTCCTCACACGGGAGAAAGATGAATTACAGCGGCGTGCCGAGACGTTGATTGACCAGGAGACACGACGAAGAGCAGTCCGCATCAACAGGGCCGATTGCTTTGCAGACCGCTGTAGGTCTCCCTTGTCTCTGGATGACCCTCACGCGCGCCTCCAACGTCTGCCCAGGTCGGGAGGGGTCGAGACCGTTCGAAAAGCTCCTGCCACAAGGGGCCGGCAATTGCGAAAAGAGGAAAGAAACCGAGGAGACCCCCGCACTGAGGAGATCTCTGGTAGCTGCAGTGCGTACCGCCTGGTTGCTGGGCTCGTGACAGAACGCCCCTCTCCGGAAAACCGGGGAGGGGCTGCCACCTTCGTGGAATTCAGTGTTTCACGTGGAACCCGGGAAACTGTTACTCCAGGATCCAGCGGTCCGTTTCGCGGGACCAGCCAGCGAGATCCCGGCCACCGAAGAAAAGTGCGACCTCGCGGGCGGCGCTTTCAGGGCTGTCTGAGCCGTGAATCAGGTTGCGTCCCGTCATGACGCCGAGGTCACCGCGGATGGTGCCAGGCGCGGCGTTCACCGGGTTCGTCGCGCCCATGGTGGTGCGTGTGACCGTGACCGCGTCCGGTCCTTCCAGCACACCCATTACGCTCGGGCCGGATGTGATGTACTCGATCAAGCCGTTGTAGAACGGCTTACCCTGGTGTTCGCCGTAGTGCTTGCTGGCCGTCTCCTCGGAAATGGTGCGGAAGTCGAGGCCGACGATTTTCAGGCCGCGGCGTTCGAGGCGGTTCAGGATCTCGCCGACCAGTCCCCGCTGCACCCCATCCGGCTTGATAATGATCAGCGTACGCTCAATTGCCACCCAGCTTAACCTCCGGCGTCATTCGCCTTGTTCAGCGGTCAGCGCCCTCGCGCTGATCCTCAGGCGGCAAGGATACGTTGTCGGTCAGGTGGCTGGCTCGGAAGGGTCGGTCAAGGTGCTGGCTCCGGGACTGCTCGCTTCTGCCGGATCTTCAGCCGGAACCTCATCGCGACGGATACCGGGAGGCCTTTTGCGCTTCGGGCGGTAACGCGCCTGCTCCAGGGACCAGAGCGTCACAACAATCGCGATGGCGAGCGGCACCACGATGACGCCGATCGTCAGCAGCCATTCCCGTGTTCCCACCGTTGACCTTTCCTGCCTCCTTGACCCGACTGCGCGAAGATTACTCTGACGGATCTGCCCACACGCTGGCCAGGGAGGTTTCACGTGGAACGCACAGGGTCTCCCACCTGTTTGCCTTGGGTCTTCCTGGGTCTTGCCATTGCGGGCACGGTCGTGCCTGTGGTGACAATCCTGCCGTGGCTCCGCCAGTACGGCCTCGACGTCCCGCGCTTCTTCGCTGAGCTGCTCAGCAGTCGCATGGCGACATTCTTCGCCTGGGATGTGGTGATTTCCGCAGTCGCAGTGCTGGTAGCTGTCGCTTTCGCACCGGGTATCGCACGCGCCAATCGACTCCTCGTGGGAGCTGGAACGTTGCTGATCGGCGTCTCCTGTGGACTCCCGCTGCTGCTCTTCTTCTGGTCCAGGACCACCGCCCAGCGCTAGTGGAGAAACCCGAGGACCAGGTACACCACCAGGTATTGGGTTGCCGAGGCAGCGAGAAATCCGCCGGGCCACTGGCGCAGGCCCCAGGAAAGTGCTGCAAAGACCAGGCCAATCGTGGCGCCGCCAGCAAAGACGAGCGGCAGGTTCTGCGTCATGGGTGAAGTTGCCGCCAGGAATAGGTCATGCAGGCCCCAGCTCACCGCAAAGAGGACGACCGGCACCCACGTGTCCCGGGATGGCAGGATGCGGCTCCCGAGCCCAAAGTTGATGGCCTGGTAGGCGGCCACGTCAGCAATACCAAAGGCGATCAATTTCAGGACAGCTTCCTGCGGCCCGACAATCAGCCGCATGATCGACACGGCAGCGGTTACGCCCACAATGAGGATCACGGCCTGCTCGCGGAGCATCCGGTCTCGTTCTGATCTGGCCGAATCGTTGCGTTGCTGGCGATCGCTCCCGGCCAGGTTGCCCTGCTGTGAGAGGTAGATCACGGTGAACAGCGCCGCAATGAGCGGGGCGGCGAGGCGAATCCAGAACCACGGGAGTGGCGTGAGGCCAACGGTCGTGGCTGGCGCGCCGGCCACGACGAGCAGCAGGGGCCAGACGCCCTGGTGAACCAGAGTGAGGTTCAACCAGCGGTAGCTCCTGCGGAAGAGCGACAGGCCATCCCCATGCAATGAGGGCTCCCGTATCGCCCGTAGCCTGCCTCCGCTCGACGGCGCCGCAGCCTTTCTCAACTCTGGGTCGGTCATAGGACCTCGTGTCGCTGTTTCACGTGGAACGCGCCTGCTGGCTTGCCTGCTCTTCCGGGGGTTTCAGGGCGCGGAAGCGTAGCAACAGCAACACATCGTACAGCCCCTTGAGCCCTCCAGCGAGGACCAGAGGCCAACCAAAGACAGAGAGGCTGAAGAGCCAACCTGATAGGAGCGGACCTACTGCCGACGCGAGGCTCTTGGGCACGGCCGTGATGCTCGCCGCCGCCGGCCGCTCCGGCGGCGTGACGACGGCCATCACGTATGAGTTGCGCACCGGGACATCCATCTGTGAGAAGAGGCTCCGCACGAGCAGGAGCGCGACTGAGAGTTGAACGGTCGGCATGAAGGGCGCCAGCATCAGGCAGGCGTTGGCGGGCAGGTGGGTAAACACCGCCGTGTTGATCAACCCGATTCTGCGCGAGATTCTCACCGCCAGGAGTGCCGAGAGCGCGGAGAGAATTCCCGTCCAGAAGAAGATCACCCCTGTGGTGGTAACAGCGAACCCGAATCGCTGGAAAAGCCACAGCGCGAGGAGTGATTGCACGACCAGCCCGCTGCCAAAGGAATCGAGGCTGAAGAGCGCCGAGAGACTGTAGACCGTGCGCTTCGAAGGGCCCAACGCCGTCGGGGGGTGCTCTGTGCCCGGCTCTACCGCGGGTGAAAGACCCCGATAGAGGAAGAGGGCCAACACGCCAAGCAGCGCGTAAAGCACGAACATGAAGTCAACGCCCAGGTCGAGTGGAACGCCTGCCTGCGCCGTCAACCAGGTCGGCCCACCGGCACAGAGCGCCCCGAAGGCTGCGACCAGCGAACCGGTCATGCTGAATCTTGCAAAGAGCGCGGTCCGCTGCGCGTCGCTCGTGGTTTGCGGCAGAAGCGCCAGCTCTGTCGGGAGAAAGACGCTGACATCTCCCGAAGAAGGATTGATCGTGCCGAGGAAGGCTACGAGCAACAGCGGCCAGAAATCACGCAGGAAGGCGAAGCCCAGTCCCGTGACGACCATCAGCACCGAGGCGCGAAAGAGCAGTGCCCGCCGCCCGATACGGTGCGCGTTGAACCCGACCAGGAGCGTGAGCGCCGCCGACCCGAGGAGGGTGGACGTGGCGACCGCTCCGATCTGGAGATTGCTCAGGCCCAATTGCGCCAGGTGCACCGGCAGCAGGATGCTGACGAAGCCATCACCAAATGCGCGCAGGCCGCGTGCGGTCAGGAGCACGCGGGCGTCGGACGATGTCTCCGGTGGGAGAAGCGGCAACCGGCCAAATGAAGCAGGCGTCCTCATGCCGCGGAGAATATCCGATCGCCTGGCGAGACGCTCTGGCGCTGCAAAGGCACGACGACATCTGCTGAAACTGACCCAGGGGCGTTTGGATGCGCCCGAACGCTCCTGGGTCGGTCTGGTCAGGCTGCCTGCGGCGGACCACCGCGGGTAGCGCCACGTTCGTCCTGCAGGGAGGTGGTCATGCGGCGCTTGAGTGGCGGCAGGTGGTTGACGACGCGCAGGCCCGCCCGGGTCACTTCCGTCACGGCGCGGCCGATCACAGGCCTGTGGACGAGGGCCCGGCCATCCATCTGCTCCAGGGACTTTTCAACTGCGTCGAAGGCGTACTCGTGCATCTCGGCCTCGTATGCCGCGATGGCGTCGAGGAGCGTGCGACGACCATCCCGCGCGGCCACGACCTGCTGGCAAAGGAGTGCGGCGTCTCGCAGGGCAGTGTTGGCGCCGACCCCGCGTCCAGGCGTCATTGTGTGGATCGCATCGCCGATCAGGGTGACATTGCTGGCGGCCCAGGGTGACGGCCGCTCGGATGTGCGGATATTGAGCGGAAAGCATGTCGTCGGATCGGTCTGCCGCTGCAGTTCACGGAAGGTGAGCGACCACGAGCGTGTGGCGTCCTGGGCAATGGTGAGGAGCGGTTCGCCTCGCAGGTGCAGGATGTTCGGCGGCAGGTTCTGTGATGCCCCACCCATGCCCCACATCAGGTAGTCCCGCGTGTTGTCGAAGTGCAGCCCGGGCCAATGCTCCAGCAGGGTTGGGTCGCTCTGGGCTGCCGTCAAGGCCGGACTGCCGTCGCGCCAGGGGAACTCCATGACGTGGATGATCGAGAAGAACCCGCGAGGCCCCATCACCATCGTGACCCCGTTGAAAATCTTCTCCGGCAGCAGGTTCCGGTTGGCCTCCGTCAGGGGAATCTTGCCGGCAATCCCCACGATGCCGGAGTCGCGCAGCCGGGCGTGAGGCAGGTACTGCTTCCGCACCGGGGAGTTCGTGCCGTCAGCGCCTACCAGCAGGTCAGCCGTAGCGGAGGAGCCGTCCGAGAACCAGGCGGTGACGGTGCCGTCAGGGTGCTGCTCGTAACGGGAGAAGGTCTTGTCGAAATGGACCACATCCTCCAGGCCGGTCAGCAGGACCTGGCGCAGCGTCATGCGACTTACGGACTTTTCGCTGGTGATCGGGTCAGTGTTGGGTGGGAGATACAGCGAAAGCAATTCATCCAGGTGCTCAGTGACCATATTGAAATACCGGGGCGGCCGGGCGCAGGTCGCCAGGAAGATGTCGAAGACCTCAGATGGAAGACAGGCGTGGAGAGCACGGCTGCCATCTGCATCGATTCCAACCCTGTAGCCCTGCAGGCCATCACTGCGGGTTCGGTCACGTTCGTAGACGGCGGTATTGATCCCGGCCCGCTTCAAGCCATGCGCCAGGCACAGCCCGCCGGTACCAGCGCCAATGATGATGACCCGCAGATCGGGCCGAGGGTTATGCTGCGACAGAGACATGGAGATTCCTCCGGATGACGGAGCGGCCAGGTGCCGCGCGTTCCGGACCGCGGAGAATCGTCCCTGCTAGACTCTGATTGAGGCCGTGAGTAGCAGGGATCGCATCGCGATTCCGGTGCTCAGGTGCTTTCGGCTCCGGTGGTGTTGCCGCACTACCGGGGCCTTTTCGTTACATACGTCCCAGGGCGCGCATCACCTCCTCCGGGGGTGCTTCCTGCTCCTGCAACCAGGCGTCGTCCCAGTGCAGGTCACCGGACTGGAGTTCCGCGATGATCCCCTGCAACCAGCGGTGCTCGCACTCCATCATCGTGCGCTGGTAATCGACCTCCAGGACGAAGAGGCGTGGCAGCCAGGGCCCGACCGTCGCGAGCTTGTGATCGATATCGGCAATCTCTGTCACCAGCGCCTCAGCCCGGGTGATCAGGAGCGCCAGAGCCTCATGGGGCGGGAGTAGGGGGAGGAAGGAGAGCGCGGCCGGAAACTCCGGGTACTCGTTGACCGGATGCGCCAGCATCTCCCGCAGCCAATGCCGGGCGGTCGATGCCCCATCCGCCGTCAGCCGGTAGATGGTGCGCTCCGGCCGGTTGTCGGCCTTCTCTGTCTCCTGCACGGCGATCAGGCCGGCCCGCTCCAGGCGATCGATCGTCTGGTAGAGGCTGGAGCGCAGGCGGACGTTGACCACGGCCTCCTTGTGCCGCTGCTTGATGAGTTGCTGCATCCGGTAGGGATGCATGGGTTCCTCGCTGAGCAGGGCCAGGACAGCCAGGGCGAGGGCAGAACGGCGCGTCTCCTTCATAGTCATGAATGTACTAGTACATCATGATCTAGTCAAGAGTAAACCTCATTCCAGACCCAGCAGATCCACTACCCCGCCGAGGTCAGGTTGTTCGTAGTAGGGGCCGTACGCCTGATCGCCCGGCAGCCCGTAGCGATTGATCCAGACGTGAGTCCACCCCATGGCGTGCGCGGGGACCATGTCGTACTCAAACCCTTGAGCGACGTGCAGGACATCTTCTTTGGGGACGCCAATCACGCGCAGGGCGTAATCGAACGTCTGCTTTGCCGGCTTGTAGGCCCCTGCCTGCTGCGCCGTGATGACATAGTCGATCGGGACGCCGATATTGGCGACGTTGTGCGCCATGATGTCGTCGTCGCTGTTCGAGATGATGGCCAGCTTGCTGTGCTGGCGCAGCTTCTCCAGCGCTGGTGGCACATCAGGGAATGGGCCCCAGGTCACGATGTCGGCCAGCAATGCTTCGGCGTCGCTCTCCCGCCAGGGAATGCCGTAGCGGGTGAAGATCTCACGCTGGGTATCCCGGAGCACCTCGCGGTAGGGTGCATACGGTGCGTGCGTCGTCGTATGCAGACGCAAGTCCTCGTAGTCCTTCAGCATGGCATCCAGATCCACAGCCCCGGCGCGATCCGCCAGAAGGTCTCGCGTGAAGTCGTCGATCCGGAATTCGCAGAGGGTGTCGTAGCAGTCGAAGGTGATGACTTTGGGAATCGCCAGGGTCGCCATACGCTGTGCTCCAGTTGGTCCTACGCGGCATCACTCAGTGCCGCGAGTGTAGACCGGGACCAAGATCCGACATTCGCTGTGACCGGGTACTCAGCACGGCTGAACCGGTAGAATGCGCCGCAGATGAGCGAGTTTTCATTCATGGTTGAAGTGCATTGGCCCTGACCGACGCGGCCCCTCCACGTACACCGCTGCTTGGGCGAGAACGGGAACTCGCCCGGCTGACCACCATCCTGGACAGCGGCGCGCCACTGATTACGATCGTCGGTCCAGGAGGCGTCGGTAAGACACGAGTGGCCATCGAGGCGAGGAGTGCAGCGGCGGCCAACCAGGGAGATGGCGGCGTATTCGTCCCCCTGGCGGCGGTTACCGACTGGCGACGCGTCCCGGCAGCCATGGCACACGCGGCGGGCCTGCGAGATCGATCCGATCGCAGCGCCGCTGAGCAACTGCCGGAACATCTGCGGCAGCGGGCGATGTTGCTGGTGCTGGATAACCTGGAACAGGTGACCGGGGTAGCTCCATTCCTCGCCAGCCTCTTGCGTTCCTGTCCCGACCTGCAACTCCTGGTCACGAGCCGGCGTCCGCTCCACGTCCAGGAGGAACAGATCTTCCCACTGACCCCGCTCCCGTTGCCAGATACGGATGAGATGCCGGTTATCTCACGCCTGGCAGAAAACGCTGCCGTGCGCCTGTTCGTGCAGCGATCCCAGGCCGTGCGTCCAGACTTCACCCTCACCGAAGCCAACGCGGCGGCGATCTCGGAGATCTGTCATCGCCTGGATGGCCTGCCACTGGCGATCGAGCTGGGTGCCGCGAGATCCCGCCTGCTGTCGCCAGCCGCGTTGCTGGCCCGGCTTGATTCGCGGTTGACACTACTGACGGACGGTGGACCAGACCGTCCAGAGCGCCATCAGACCATGCGGGATGCCATCGCCTGGAGCTACGACCTGCTCAACCTGGGCGAACAGGCGCTCTTCCGGAGCTCGGCGATCTTCCCCGGTGGGCTAACGCTGGAAGCAGCAGACGCCGTGAGGCCCCGATCACCTGAGAGCCCAACGATCACGCCAGTGGCCACTCTGGACATCATGACCACGCTCGTGGATGCAAGTCTCCTGCAGGTTGACAGGGATGGTTGGGACGAACCTCGCTTTGCGATGCTGGAGACGATTCGCGCGTTCGGGTTGGAGCAACTGCACACCCATGGCGAAGCTGCAGCTACCGCCGAACGCCACGCGCACCATTTCCTGCACGTCGCTGAGCGCGCGGTCGCGTCACAACGCGGGACTCATCAGGTGCGTCACCTGGCACGCCTGGAAGCCGAGCGGGACAACCTGCGGGCAGCACTGACCTGGGCACTCGCCACGCCTGACCGGGCTGAAGTAGCGCTCCAGTTGAGCGCTGACCTGTATTGGTACTGGTATCTGCGCAGCCACTTCAGCGAAGGGCGCCACTGGCTGGAAACTGCTATTGCTGCCGCTCCGCGAATTCCATCACCGCTCCGTGCTCGTGCACTTTGCGCTGCGAGTGTCCTGGCTTACCGGCAGGGAGACTACCTGGCTGGGCGCGCCTGGTTGGTCGAGAGCGCGGACATGTGCCAGGCACTTGGAGACCTGACAAGCTTCACACATGCTCTGCATTCCCTGGCCGTCGGGCATTTGCTGCACGCTGATCTGGCTCCACTCGGAGATCTCATTTCACAGAGCGTGGAGCAATTCCGTGCCGCAGGTGACCGCTGGGGCCTCGCCACGGCTCTCAGCGCGCTCGGCACCAGGAACCTGGTTGACCAGCAGTATGGCGACGCCGCTGGCCCGTTTGCTGAGAGTGAAACGATCTGCCGCGAGACTGGTGACACCTGGGGGCTCGCGCGTGTACTGCATTACAGCGGAGAGCTGGCTCGTCACCGCGATGATGTCGTCTCGGCGCGCCGCTACTACGAGGAGAGCCTGCAGTTGTTGCGGGCGCTGGAGCATCGCTTTTCCGCAGCCACCGTCTTGCATAACCTTGGCTACGTGGCCCAACGCGAGGGCAATTTGCCAGCAGCCATGCATTCCTTTGCCGAGGCGCTGGAGCAGCACCTGCGGTACGGAAACCAGAACAATGTCGCCCACTGCCTGGGAGGCATTGCCGGGATAGCCGGCCAGCTGAGGCGACCGGAGCCCGCCGCGCGTCTCTTTGGTGCGGCTGCAAGCTTGCTGGCTACGACTGGCGCCAGTGTGTGGCCGATCGACCTGCCAGCCCACGAACGCAATGTGTCGGAGGCACGCCAACAATTGGGTGAGACCGCGTTCGATCTGGCATTCGCTGAGGGCCAGCGGCGTACGCTGGACGAGAGCCTGGCGGAAGCCCGTCACGAAGCAGCCCTGCCCACTCGACCGTTAGACGAACCCGCACGTCCAGTCTTGTCACCACGCCAGCAGGAAATCCTGACCTTGGTCTGTGCCGGGCGTTCCGATCGCGAGATCAGTGAGGCGCTGCACATTGGCCGGCGCACGGTCGAAACCCATGTTGCCATGCTCTACAGCAAGCTCAAGGTGCACAACCGGGCAGAGGCGGCTGCGACAGCGGTCCGGCTGGGGCTGATCTGATTCGTCTTGGAATGAGAATCTGCACTTCCACGTACTCCGGGAAACATCCGTAATTTCCACGATGTGGATTCGCAGGCGTCGGTCCAGACTGTAGGGACCAATGTGATGTAATCAGCATCCGCCTGGAGAGTCGGCATGGATCCCTCCCGCTTCGATGGAATGACGCGATTGCTCGCCACCCCAGGAGACCGTCGCGTTCTGCTGGCGGGATTCGCGGGTGTCGGGACCCTGGCGCTGGGGACGGAGGGCGCAAACAGTAAGAGAAAGGGCAGGAAGCAGAAAAAGAAGGACAAGAAAAAGGAGAAGAATCTGCGGGAGCGGTGCCTTGAACAACTCAAGGAGCCATGTGGCGATCTTGGAGGGTGTTGCGGTCCGCTCGAGCCTTGTTGCAATGGCCTCTGCTGTCCGTTGGAACAACTGTGTTGTGGAAATCTCTGTTGCGATGCGTGCGACGACAGCGGCACCACATGCTGTCCGAAGTCACAGACGTGTGGCGACAAGTGCTGTCCAGAAGGATTCACGTGCTGCAAGGGAAATGGCGGCCATACTGTTTGCTGTCCCGCCGGCCGAACGTGTGCCAGTGACGCGGTCAGTGGTCTGCCAAGTTGCTGCCTCGCAGGCGAGACGTCATGCGGTGGATCATGTTGCGGCGCCGGAAATACGTGTAGCACAGGGAGCTATAACGGACGGTTCAGAAGCGTATGTTGCCCACCTATGACGGACGCGCTGGGAGCCTGCGATGGCGTCTGCTGCGCCACATCAGCCAGCCTCACCAAATGCTGCCCTGGCAAGTCAAACCCGTGTACTGCCAAGGTTGTTGCCTGTTGATCACTGAGGCAGCGTTGAGCGAAAGACGAAACGTGGTTCAGGGTTGACAGTCGTGGAGACAGATCGAGCACTGGACAGTTGCGCTGAAATCAGCCGCGCATGAACATGTGTGTCCGGCGTATATGAGAGGGCGCGTGCTCGGGGTGACGACAGCCATGTGGACGGTGCTAATACGCTCAGGGAGCGTCTCTCGGCGGCGAATAGTCGTTGCTCTTTCGGCTGCGATGGTTGCTCACCGCTGGGGAATTCTTACAGGTTCGGCCCGGCAAGACCTGACCGAAGGCACACTGATGGTCCGGGGGCAGGCAGACCTGTCTGGTGGCGAGATGGCCTGGCGGGTGGTGCAGGACGTTGCAGAAACGGCCCAGGACGCTGTTTTCCAGCGTCGGGCGCTGGGCTTTACGGTCAACAGCGGAATCTTCACCGATCTGCTGCTGACAGACGAGGCGACGGGAAGTGCGTACCGTCTCGCGCCTGGCGAGGCAGCGTTCGTGGACGAGGGGACGATGCAGCGGCGAGAAAGCCTGGGCGACGCTCCGGAGGAGTACCTGCGCATCGCGCTGGTCCAGGCCAACCTGGCGGGGGACGCCGGCGGGGACCGCATGGTGTTCGCCGGGTCGCCGTTTGCCTTGCCGGCGGGCTTGAGCATGCTGACGCTGGAGCGACTGGACCTCGGTGAGGGAGACCAGGGGTACGCCCGTCCTGGCCTCGGCCAGTCGCTGCTGCTGGTGCTGCAGGGGGAGATCGAAATCGAGGAGGGAGCGGGCGGGCCACGGACACGGCTGACGGCCGTAGTCGGCAGCGGCACATCCTATGCGGCCCACTCGACGCCGTGGGGAACGTCGATCACCGCCCAGCGGGACGGCACCCATGTGCTGGTCGCCTCGATCGCCTGAGGCGATACGGCACCACGGTTGACACCTCTGGCTTGTCCGCTCACAGTTGCCGTCTCAGTGGACGAGCGATGAGGGGGCAGCGTGGGCACAACCGAGACGATCATCAAGACGACCTGCCCGCGTGACTGCTACGACGCCTGCGGCGCACTGGTCAAGGTGCGGGATGGCCGCATCCTGGCGGTGCGCGGGGACCCGGAGCACCCTGTCAGCCGTGGCAAGCTCTGCGCCAAATGCACGACCGGCTACAACAACGAGTGGATCGATCCGGCCGCCCGCCTGACCCACCCCCTCCGCCGGAGCGGGCCCAAGGGCTCCAGGCAGTTCTCGCCGGTCTCCTGGGATGAGGCGCTGGCCGAGATTGCCACGCGGCTACACGAGATCGCGGCGCGCGACGGCGCGCAGACGATCCTCAATGCGCATTACACCGGCACTCTCTCGCTGCTGGCCTACAGCTTCCCGCAGCGCTTCTTCCGCCGCCTGGGCGCGACCGAGGTGAACCCGGACACCATTTGCAATATGGCCGGCCATGTTGCGCTGGACTACGTTTACGGAACTTCCGTAGCTGGCTTTGACCCGCGTACGGTGCGTGACACGGCCTGCGTCATGATCTGGGGGGCAAATCCGGCGCACTCCGGTCCCCACACGTTCGAGCACTGGTTCCAGGAAGCTCCAGGCGCCAAAATCGTGGTCGATCCCATTCGTACGGAAACAGCGAGGGCCGCCGATCTGCACCTGCAGCCCTTCCCGGGCAGCGATGCCGCCCTGGCGTTCGCGCTGTTGCACGTCCTGCGCCGCGATGACCTGCTCGATAAGGCGTTCATCGCGGCACATACGCTTGGCTGGGAGGAGTTGGCATCGCTGCTGGACCGCTGTACCCCCGCCTGGGGGCAGCAGGTGACGGGGGTGCCGGCAGCGTTGATCGAGCAGGCTGCGCACCTGTACGGGGCTGGTCCGGCGCTGCTCTGGCTGGGCCAGGGGATGCAACGGCAACCGCAGGGCGGCAACGTCATGCGGGCCTGTGCGCTGTTGCCCGCTGTGACGGGGAACCTGGGCAAGCCGGGGGCTGGCATTACGTACCTCAATGGGTATAGCCCGCCGGACCTGGATGAAGGCTACGTGACTGCCACGCACCTGGGGCCAGATGTGCCGGAGATCAGCCATATGGACCTGGTCGAAGCGCTCCAGGATCCCCGGCGAGCGCGGGCACTCTTCTGCTGGAACATCAACATCGCGGCCTCCGCGCCACGGCAGCGGCAGTTGCGGCAGACCATGCGGCGCGAGGACCTGTTTACGGTCGCGATCGATCTCTTCCAGACCGACACCTGCGACCTGGCGGACGTCATCCTGCCGGCAGCCAGCTTTCTTGAATTCGACGATCTGCTCACACCGTACTTCGACCTCACCGTTTCGGCGCAGGTCAAGGCAGTCGACCCGCCCGGAGAGGCGCTGCCGAACCAGGAGATTTTTCGGCGGCTGGCACAGGCGATGGGCTACGTCGAGCCAGAACTCTACGAGACAGATGCGGCGATCCTGCAGACGTGGCTCGCTGCCTCCGGGCTGGTCCAGGATTTCGCTGAGCTGGCAGCGAAGGGCACGATTCCGGCGACGCCAGAGCCCGTAGTCCAGTTTGCAGACCTGACCTTCCCGACCCCGAGCGGGCGCATCGAGATGGCGTCGGCGCGGGCAGAGGAGGACGGGTTCCCCAGGGTCCCGCAGCCATGGGCGGATCCCGCCCCAGCGGAAGGCCGGCTGCGTCTGCTCTCCCCCGCGTCCAACATCGCCATGAACGCCACCTTTGGGAACGTCGAGAAGCTGAACCGGCGTGCTGGTCCAGCGACGATCATGCTGCACCCGGTTGATGCCGCATCTCGCGGACTTGAAGACGGAGACCTTGCGTTAGTCTCCAACGAGACGGGCGCTCTGGCGCTGCAGGTGGTGACCTCGGTCGAGATGCTGCCCGGAGTGGCGCTTTCGCCAAAGGGTCGCTGGCCACGCCTGGAAGAGACGAACGCCAACATCAACGTGCTCTATGACGGCCAGAAAAGTGACATGGGCGAGAGTACGAGCGTGCATGGCGTGGAGGTCCAGGTCGAGCGTCATCACCAGCGCTGATCTGGGCCACTGGGCCTGGTTCGTGACCGCGTGCGTAGCATCAGTTCGCCCGGTGCACCGGCATGAGGCCACCGGAAGTCGATGCGACGTGAACTGGACTCCCTGTCAGGACTTCAGCGCACCGGCCGTAATTCCCTCGATGAAGCGGCGCTGCAGCACCAGGTAGAGCGCCACAATCGGGATCATGGCAATCGTCACCCCGGCCGCGATCAGGCCGCGGTCCGCCGTGAAACGCCCGAAGAAGAACATCGTCCCCAGCGAGACCGGGCGCAGTTCCTCCCGCTGCACGAAGATGAGCGGCATAGCGAACTGGTTCCAGGTCCACATGAACTGGAACACGATCAGCGTCGCCAACCCCGGCCAGGAGAGGGGCAGCATGATCTGCCGGAACACCTGCCACTCATTCGCCCCGTCCGTGCGGCTGGCATCGGCCAGTTCTCCCGGTAACCCCCGGAAGAAGCCGCGCATCAGGAAGATGCCAAAGGGCAGGCGCACGGCGATGCCGGGCAGGATGAACGCCCAGTACGTCTCCAGGATGTTGAAGTCTCTTAACAGGTAGTAGAGCGGGATCATCACGGACTGGAAGGGAATCATCAACCCCAGCAGGAAGAGCACGAAGATGCCGTTTCGCCCCGGCAGCGGCAACTGCGACAGGGCGTAGCCGGCCAGGCAGGAGAGCAGGGCCACCCCGGCCACGATCGCGAAGCTGTAGATCGCGCTGTTCAGGATGTACTGGGAAAAGCGCCCGACCGTCCACGCTTCCACGAGGTTGTCTGGCGACAGGGTGGAGGGCGGGCTGAACGGATCCTTCGCGATCTCCTGCTTGCTCTTGAACGCAGAGAACCAGATCCAGACGAAGGGCATCAGGAACACGAAGAAGAAGAAGATCAGGATGGCGTAGGTAACGATGTTGCCGCCGAACCGCGCGACCCAGGGCCGCTGGCGCTCCACGGCGGTGATCTGCGGCCCTGCCCCATCAATGGCGATCGACATGGCCTAGCCCTCCCGCTGCTCACGCAGGCGAATGAACGCCACGGAAGCCACCAGCGCGATCACCGTCATCACCAGGGACAGGGTCGATGCGTAGCCCACGCGGTTCTGGGTGAAGGCCTCCTTGTAGGTCAGGGTGGCGATCACCTCCGTCGCGTTGGCTGGTCCACCCTGCGTCATCACGAACACGATGTCGAAGACGTTGAAGCCGCCGATGAGCAGCAGCGCTGTCACTACGTTGATGACGTTGCTCAACTGCGGCACCGTGACATCCTTGAAGCGCTGCCACCCGTTGGCCCCGTCGACGGTGGCTGCCTCCAGCAGATCCTTGCTCACGTTCTGCAAACCAGCCAGGAAGACCACAAACACAAAGCCCACTTCCGCCCAGATTGCGGCGCCCAGCACGGCATACAGCGCGACGCTGGGGTCACCCAGCCAACCCCGCGCCAGGTCACCCAGGCCGACCGCCTTGAGCAGTTTGTTCAGGTTGCCGAAGAGCGGGTTGTAAATCCAGCTCCAGATAATGCCGATCACGACAGCAGACAGGACTTGCGGCATGAAGAAGATCGTGCGAAAGACGTTGAAGCCGCGCGGCCGCCGCCAGAGCAGCATGGCCAGCAGCAGCCCAATCACCATGGGGACAATGGTGCCGATGATGACCCACGTCACATTGTTTCGGAGCGACTTCCAGAGTAGCGGATCCCGGATCATCTCCTGGTAATTTGCCAGGCCAATGAAGTTCTTGGTCGGCCGCACGCCGTTCCAATCGGTCAGGGAAAAATAGATCGTCTGGATAAAGGGGTAACCAACAAAGATCAGGTAGAGGAGGAACGCGGGCAGCACGAAGAAAATGCCGGCCCGGTAACGGTTCCACCAGCGCTGGGCCGGCGAAAGCCGCGGCGCCGCGAAGGCTGTGGGCTGCGCACTCATTGGGATAGAGCTCCACGAGAGAAGCGAGCAGGGGGCAGGATTTCCCGCCCCCTGCGGAAATCACTAGGAGGCGGGGGTCGCCTCTGCTGCCGGCATGCCCTCTTCCCAGGCTGCCTGCAAATCCGCGGCCTGCTGCTCGGCGGTCTTGTCGCCAGCCAGCACGGCCTGGAAGCCGTTCTGCATCATGTCATTGAACGCCGGGGGCGCCATGACATCGATGTTGTAGCCGAACTGGGCGCCGCTCTCGCTTGCGTCCTGCAGCACCGCCACAATCTGCGCCGTGACGGGATCGAGCTCAACGGCGCTGGCATCAAACTGAACAGGCACGAAGTACTTGGCCTCGCCCAGCCACTTCGCGACCGAGTCCTGGCTGAAGAGGAAGTCGATGAACGCCGCGGCTTCATCCGGGTGCTCGGTCTTGGCGTTGATGTAGAACGCCGAGCCAACACCTGAGATCCAGGTCGGCTCGTTGCCTTCCTTGATCAGCGGGAACGTGGTGAACTGCACGTCCTGGTCGGCCATGTTGGTTGCGATATCGCCGGCTAGCCAGGAGCCACTGGTGTTCAACAGCGCCTGCCCGGTGTAGAAAAGCGAGTTGCCATCGTCGTAGGTGATGGCGTTCACATCGTCCGCGAAGCACCCTGCGTCGCGCATCGTCACAAAGTAGGCCGTGATCGCCTCGGTGATCTCCGGGGTGTCCCAGCGCCCCTTGTTGTTGACCAGGAGGTCACGCATGGCCTCCGGGCCAATGTTCTGGTTGGCCGTCATGGAGAACTGGTGGAAGGCAGACCACCCTGGGTTGTTGGAGAAGGCGACCGGGATATAACCCTTCTCCTTGGCCGCCGCGCAGAACGCCACCATTTCATCGAGCGTGGTCGGTGCGGTCAGACCCTCCTGATCGAGCAGGGTCTTGTTGGAGTACATACCAATCAGGTCGGTCTGCAGCGGCATGCCGTACAGCACGCCGCCGATGCTGGTAGCTTCCTGCGAAGGCGCCGCGACACGCTCATCCCAGCCGTACTGCTTCGCGTAATCGGTCAGCGGCAGCAGGAACCCCGCCTCGGCCAGCACGCCGGCGTATCCCGGGCCAGCGTCATAGAAGATGACATCCGGGCCAGAGCCAGACGAGATGGCGGTGTTGACCGTGTCTCGCATCTGGTCAGTCTGGAACGCTTCCCGCACGATCTTGACGTTGGGATTCGCTTCCTGGAACGCAGCGTAGATTTCGTCAGCCACGGCGGATTCTTCCGGGACCGTGAACTGGTCCCAGACACGTAGCTCTACCTGCTCCTGCGCTCGCGCCTGGCCCAGCAGGGGACCAACCATGAGGCTACAGAGCAGGGCGATGGCTGCGACCATCATCCCCACGGGGCGAACTCGTTGCATCGTGGCACTCTCCCGTCGTTGGTACGACCAGCAACTCTGCCTTGCGGCCAATTGGCGCCAGCGCACCCACGCGCCAGCCCCGGCCGCATCCTATCATGAGGACACGGTGCATGGATGACACGTGTGGACATTGCACGCATTGAGGGGAGCACGCGACGGTGCAGGTTTCGATTCGCGAGGGAATGACACGCGGCGAGACGCTTGCCGAAAAGCTGGCCTGGTTGGAGAGTGTTGGCCTGGATGCCGTTGAGCTCCACACCACCTCCCTCACCCTGCCGCCAGATGAACTGATCGCCACGTTCGCGGCGTCGCCCATTGCTGTCTCGGCCATCGAAGGAATCCCGCGCCTGCTCGAGGCCGATCCCGCTCAGCGTGAGGCGGCCAAGGCGACGATCCGCGAGCGCCTGGACCTGGCCGCGAAGCTGGGTGCCGTCGGCGTGCTCACGGTTCCGCAGTTCGGGCGCGTGCCCGCCCTGCCAGACCTCACGCCCTTTGCCACGGGCGCGCAACTGGAGCGCAATCTCCTGCTGGCGCAACTGCGTGAACTGGCGCCGGCGGCGGCTGCCGCCGGCGTTTCACTCTTCCTGGAGCCGCTCAACCGCTACGAGGCGTACATTGTCAACCGCCTGGAGCAGGGCAGCGCCATCGCCCAGGAAGTTGGCCCGCAGATCGGCGTCATGGCGGACTTCTTCCACATGGGGATCGAGGAAGCCGATATCCCAGCCGCCATTCGCGCCAACGCGGATCACCTGGTCTACGTCCACGTCGCGGACAGCAACCGTCTCCAACCCGGCCGCGGCCACCTCGATTTCCGGCCCGGCTTCCGCGCCCTGAAGGAAATCGGCTACGACGGCCCTCTCGCCATCGAGTGCCGCGTGGACGGTCCCTACGACGTCGCCATCCGTGACGCGGTCGAACTGATCCGGGGGGAATGGGCCAAGGCGTAGGGAAGGGAAGCCCTCACTTCAACCGCACGCCCTGCCCACAGGGCGCGGGGCTTACTGCACTGGACTCCCAGGCTGACTTCAGCGTCTTTCAGGTGTATTCCGGGACCCACATCGCCCAAACGACTCCCCTCTCCCGCACACTGGGAGAGGGGCCGGGGGTGAGGGTTTGTTGTCATGGGGCCCGTCCCATCCCACCCCCGCTCCTCGCGCAAGGAGCGGGGGCGCGGTGAGTCCTGCTTGCTCTACCGCACCAGCGGCGCTTCCGGCAGCAGTGGCGTCGCGGCGCTCGGGGCCGTACGCCCAACGCCCATGGAGAGAATCGCCGCCACGAGGCAGAGTGCTCCCGCTGACACGAAGGCCAGGAAGTAATCCCCGGTGACGGTGCGAATCACCCCGGCGCCAGTCGCCGCAATCGCCGCGCCCACCTGGTGTGACGCGAAAACCCAACCGTAAATGAGCGGTCCGCGCTCCCGGCCGAACGACTTCGTGGCCAGCGCCACGGTCGGCGGTACCGTCGCCACCCAGTCCAGCCCGTAGAAGACGATGAAGGCCACCATGCTGAAGCTGCCCGCTGAAAAGGCCAGCGGCAGCAGCATCAGCGAG
Source organism: Thermomicrobiales bacterium (assembly GCA_046328375.1). Taxonomy (GTDB): domain Bacteria; phylum Chloroflexota; class Chloroflexia; order Thermomicrobiales; family UBA6265; genus JACCXM01. Next base: position 13,322 of record JAXLWT010000014.1, on the reverse strand, counting down.
AGCCCGCGCAGACCGTAGTAGGCGAAGAGCAACTTGCGGCTGTCGTAGCGGTCAGTCAACCAGCCGGAAAAGGTGGTGCCGACAATGTCGAAGATCCCGACCATGGCCAGCAGTCCTGCCGCCGTCATCTCGGTCATCCCGTGGTCCACACCGGCCGGGATCAGGTGCGTGCCGATCAGCCCGTTCGTGCTCAGGCCGCAGATCAGGAACGGGATCGCCAGCAGCCAGAAATCGCGCTGAGTCAGGGCGAACTGCAGCCCGTTGAAGGCATTGGCGATCGGGTTGCCTTTCGGCGGTGCCGGCGGTGGATCATTTTTCGTGGCGCCGTACGGGGCTTGCCCCACATCTGACGGCCAGTCCCGGATGAAGATCAGCACCAGCGGCAGCACCGCCAGCGCCGCGATCGCCGTCGTGATGGAGACGAAGCGCCAGTTGTAGGTTGTCGCCAGCCAGGCCAGCAGCGGCAGGAAGACCAGTTGCCCGGTCGCCCCGGCCGCAGTCAGCACACCAACCACCAGGCTGCGCTGCGCCACGAACCAGCGGTTCGCCACCGTTGCCGCCAGCACCGTCGCCATACAGCCGGCGCCCAGGCCCACCACGACGCCCCAGAGCAGGATCAACTGCCACGGCTCGCGGATCTGGGTCGTGAGGAGCGCGCCCGAGGAGATCGTCAGGAGCGCGCCGGCGATGACCTTGCGCAGCCCGAAGCGGATCATGAGCGCGGCGGCAAACGGCCCCACGAACCCGAAGAGGAGCAGGTTCACCGAGACCGCGATGCCAACGGTGGCGCGGCTCCAGCCAAACTCGTCCTCCAGCGGGAGGAACAGCACCCCCGGGGTGCTGCGGAACCCGGCCGCTGCCAGCAGCGTGATGAAGCTGACCGCTGCCACCACCCAGGCGTAGCTGAAATCCGCGTTCCGGCTGAACCTGTTCATGCCTGCCTTCGCTCTTCTTCCATGAATCGAATGGTCACCCAAAGGACGTCGCCAACGGAGCTGGTGTGAGATAGACAGCCAACGCTCATGCGGCGTCGGGCCAGAGCGCCAGGACCACGGAGGCATTCACACCGCCAAAGCCGAAGCCGTTCACCAGGGCGTGCCCCAGGGTGGCCGGCCTGGCGGTTGGCCCGACCAGGTCGAGTCCTGTCACGGGGTCGGGGTGCGCCAGGTTCAGGGTTGGCGGGATCACGCCGTCCCGCAGTGCCAGCGTGGTCACCACCGTCGCCACCGCACCTGCTGCCCCACAGAGATGCCCGATGGCAGACTTGGTCGCCGAGATGGCTGGACCGGCCCGCTCTCCGAACACCGCACAGATTGCCGCCAGCTCGCTGGCGTCTCCCAGCGGCGTGGAAGTGGCGTGCGCGTTGAGGTAGTCGATCTGGCCCGGCGCGAGCCCAGCCTGCGCCAGGGCCAGCCGCATGCTGCGCTCAGCGCCCGCGCCGTCTGGCGGCGCGGCCGTGACGTGATAGGCATCAGCCGAGGTGCCGTAGCCGACGACCTCGGCCAGGATCCGCGCACCGCGCGCCCGCGCGTGCTCCAGACCTTCCAGCACCACCATGCCCGCGCCCTCACCCATCACGAAGCCATCGCGATCCCGGTCAAAGGGGCGTGACGCCGCAGCGGGCGCATCGTTGAAACCCGTCGAGAGCGCCCGCGCGGCGGCAAAAGCGCCCAGACCCACCCGGGTCACGCTGGCCTCTGCACCGCCCGCCACCGCAATATCCGCTTCGCCAGCCCGGATCAGCCGCACGGCATCCCCAATCGCTTGCAGGCTGGCGGCGCAGGCCGTGGCCGGGGCGCCAATCGGCCCCTGCAAGCCATGACGCAGCGAAACCTGCCCGGCCGCGAGGTTGATCAGTGCGGAGGGCACCGTAAATGGCGAGAGCCGGCGCACGCCCTCCGCCGCGGTGATGGCGCCCGCCTCCACAATCGCGGGCAGCCCCCCGAAGGCGGACGCAATCACGGTCGCGGACCGCTGCCGCGCCCGGTCCGTCTCCGGCTGCCAGGCAGCCTGGGCCAGCGCCTCATCGGCCGCGGCGATCGCAAACTGAATGAAGCGGTCCATCTTGCGCCGCTCCCGGGCGGGGCCCACCCGCTCAGGATCGAAGCCCGCTTCTTCATCTTCCGCGATGTCCGGGACCACGCCCGCGATCTTTGAGGGGACATCGAACACCACTTCGTCAGGCAGCCGGCGAATCCCGGAAAGCCCTGCCTGCAGCCGCCGCCAGACCACCTCGACCTGGCTACCCAACGGGGTCACCAGCCCCATGCCCGTGATCACGACCCGTTGCGCATCAGGACGCATCGGCCAGCTCCATCTCATGACGTCGCAAATCAGCAACGAGGCCCTGCAGTTCGCTCAGCAGCAGCTCGATCCGTGCTGACCCCGCCGTCTCGCGCACCTGCGCCTGGATCGCGCGCCAGAGTGGCCGCGCGCGCGCCAGGGCCTCCTGCCCGGCGCCCGTGAGTTCGACATAGCGCGTACGTCGATCTCTCCCCGGCGCAATGCGCACCAGGCCGTCTCGCTGCAGGGGCTTCAGGTTGCGGGAGAGGGTGGCGGGCGACATCAGCTGCGCGTCGGCCAGGGCGCTGTGCAGCATCGGCTCGCCCGCCCGCGCCAGCGTCGACAGCAACGCGTACTGCGTCGTCAGCAGTCCGCTCGGCTGCAGCGCCTCATCGTAGAGCCGGTTCAACGTCCGGTCCGCCCGGCGCACCGTCGTGCACAGGCAGGGCGAAGGGGTCTGGGCTGCCGGGGGGACAGCGGATACCTTGTTCAGCGTCAATCTCCGGATAAAGATGCATATACAACTATTTGCGCGAGAGTGTAGTTCCTGGCTACGCCTTGCGCCAGGGGGACCAGGAGAGCCGGAGCTACTCCGTCACACCAGCGAGGTCTGCGTGCCGGCATGCTTTCCCTGGCGACGCGCTGCAGTACCTCACGGGACCATGGCTCTACGAGGTCACACACCCTCTCGCGTGGTGTCCTGGGCGAAGTCGCAGCACCTCGTTCACCGGCAACGCGGGTCGAGGTGCCGTCTCCTCTCGTGTGTCATCCTGAGACCGCAGGCGAAGGATCTCGGCCCAGCCTCGTCCCTGCATTAGCCCCACCGGCGGACCGCCAACGAAACCCCCTGGCCCTGGGCAAGTACCCAGGGCCAGGGGGCAGAACCGGGTTCCTCAGTCGAACCGGATCCCCAACTTGATCGACTCCGCCGGCCGCTCATCGATCGCCCGGTACGCCTCTGCCGCCTCCGCGAACGGCACAATCGGCGTGATGATCCCTTCGGTCTTGATTCTTCCCTCCGCCAGCCAGCGCAGGGCCAGGTCCACGAGCCGCTGCAGGTCCCAGACCGGCGCGTCCCGCCCCGGCAGCGACTCCGCGCGCACCGAGATCAGGTTCAGCCGGTTGATGTGGAACTCGTCACCCAGGTACAGCCCGGTGGCATCCCTTCCATAGAAGGAAACCATCACGATCGTGCCGCCGAAGCGTGTGGACCGGATCGCCTGCTGCAACGCCGCCACGCTGCCCGACGTCTCTACGGCCACATCCACGCCCAGGTTGCCCGTCTGGGTCGGCCGCTCCAGGTAGCCGCCCGTTATCCGGGTCTGCTCACGGGGCGTCGTGTGCGGTTCCGGGCCGGTCAGCCGCCGGATCGCCAGCCCCACATCACCGTTGTCCACGGTGGGATCGAGGGTCACGTCCGCGCCCATGTGCTGCGCCAGTTCACGCCGGTTCGCTAGCGGATCGACCGCCACCACCCAGTCGGCGCCCGCCAGCTTCGCCAGTTGCACCGCAATCAGCCCAATCGCGCCCAGCCCGAAGACCGCCACGCGGTCTCCCAGCTTGAACCCGCCATCGCGCATCGCCAGCGCCATCACTAGCGGATCGAGGCAGAGCGCCGCCTCCGGCGACACGCCCTCCGGCAGCAGATCGGCCGCCGTCTCATCCACGGTCTGCGTCTCGCGGATCGGGAAGTGCCCGAAGACCCGGTCGCCCACCTGGAAGCGGGTCACCGCCGGTCCAACCTCCGTCACCACCCCCACTGCCATGTTGCCGAGTGGTCGCGGAAACCCGCCCAGCGCCTTTTCCGGCGGCTGCTGCATGACTGCGCCCAGCGCGAAGTCATACGGCTTGCTGGCCACCGGATCATTCCGGTATCCCACCAGCTCTGTGCCGTGCTTCGGCGAGGCGAGCTCCGTCTTGATGCGGATGTGCGTTGGTTGCAGTGGCGCTTCGTCGTACTCGCGCAGGACTGGTGTGCGGGGGGCAGTCGCGATCAACTCGCGGGGCATACGGTGCATTCCTCTCTCATCAACAACGAGGTGCAAACCGGGTGAGTGTATCAACCGCCATTCGCTCGCGCTGCTTCAATTGGGACGCGCAAGATTGCCACCCGGCCACGCAGCCGGGCAACCCCTCTCGTGCACGCCATGCTGCGTGTGACCGTATCTACGGCGCCGGCGTCGCCAGGGAGCCCACGGGCTCATAGTCATAGACCAGGTCCGGGTCGCCTGCATCAGCCGGAACGGTCAACACGATGCGTGGCTCGCCGTCGGGACCTGACGTCAGTTCGAACGCACCCTGCGGCGGAAATCCCGACAGCGGTGGATCGACAATCAGGTATGCCGCAACAGACCCATCCTCTGCCAGTTGCGGCAGCAGGGACGAGCGGTACGGGCCAGAGGCAAATGCCAGCGTATCCCCGCGCAGCGAGAGCGTCAGGTCCCCGAGGTCCGGGTTCGTGTACGTCCCCAGGAACGGCGTCACCGCAGCCGGATCAACCTGCCCGATGGTGTCCAGGAGTTCGGCCCGCCCGCTCGCAGCAGCCGTCAGATTTGCTTCGACCAGGGCATCCATCGCCTCCGGTTGCTCGAAGAGCAGTTCCAGTAATCGGAACACGACGGCATAGATCATCTGACCGGCCGTCCCCGACCCGTTCGTCAGGACCACAATCCCCAGCTCAGACTCCGGCAGGAAGGTAACCAGGGCCGAGAACCCCAGCGTCCCACCGCTGTGCCAGATCGTGCGCTGCCCACCGTAGGCGCCCACTACCCACCCCAGCCCATAGTTCTGGCCGAAGGATGACATGACGGAAGGCAGTCCCGGCGTGGCGGCAAGGGCCACACCTGGCTGCCACGTTCGCTCCAGGTTTTCAGCCGAAACCACCCGCCCGCCGTCCGGCGCGACGCCGTGCCGGAGTTCGGTCTGCACGTAGCGCACCATTTCCCGGGCGCTCGACCAGAGCGCGCCAGACGGCGCCACGGGCACCAGCCACGTGTCATCCATCATCAGCGGCACCGGTTGGATCTCACCGAAGAGATCCGGGGCATGGGGGGTCGCGTAGTCGTTCTCTGCCACCACCTCCGTCAAGTCGTAGGTGGTGCGGGGCATGCCGATGGGGTTGAGGACCCGGTCTCGCAACGCAACAGTGTAGGAACGCTCGAGGGCATCCGGTGACCCACCGTCGGCGACACCCGCGGCAAACCCACCAGCCGCCACCAGTTGATTGTTGTACTGGTACCGCTCGCCAAAGGGCGCGGTCAGCGGCAGGTTCGCCATGCTGGCGATCATGCGCTCTGGGGTTAGCTCGTTGGCGGGAAAGATGAACTCGAGATCGCGCCTCGGCAGCCCGCTGCAGGCACAGAAGGCATCAGCCACGGTCAGGCGCGCCGTCAGGTCGGCATCAGCCACGGCAAACGCCGGCAGCAGGTCGATCAGCGGGGTGTCCCAGGTCACCTGCCCACTGTCCACCAGGGTGGCCGTGAGCAGCGAACTGAAGGACTTGGTGACTGAACCAATCCGCAGGAGCGTGTCCGCCGTCACCGGCTCGGGCCGCCCCAGCTCACGCACGCCGAATCCCTGCAGGAAGACCACCTCATCTCCCTGCACAACGCCGACTGCGGCGCCCGGCACGTCCAGTTCACGGAGCTTCGCGGCGATGTAGCTCTCAAAGGTGGCCAGGAGTTCACCGGTCAGCGGTTGCGGCGCGACGCCGGTCAGGTCGTCCACGCCAGGAGTTGCCGGAGTTGCCTCCTGAGCGCGCGTCGACGTCTGCTCGAAGCGCGTGGCCACCAGCGTCGTTGCCGCAATGCCCGCCGCCCGCAGGGCCCGGCGTCGCGAGAAGGCAGGGAACTCTCCGGAGCGAGGAGTGGGCATCGCGGCGCGTCCTTTACATATGACTGTCGCAGGCAAATGATTCGCCGCGGAGCATACCTTGTCGCGTAGGACACACTGGCGCATCTGACCCGGCCTTGAGAAATTGGGGAGGGCGGACGACCAGGTCTCCTCACTCCCTTATTCCCCAAGCGCGTGAGCGCGTCCTCCCCAAGCTCCCACAGGAGCGTCTTCCCTCGCCACACAGCAAAACGCCGACAAGTCCTGCACTTGCGCGCAATCCTCGTCGGCGTCTGCCGTACCTCGCGCCTCCCGGCGTTGCCGCCGTTCCGCATTTGGTCTGGAGTGAACGTACACCCTGCGTGCCCGGTTGTCAATACCCCCGCAACAATTGCTGTGGGCGTCCCGGCGGGCATGAGCTCCACCCAGCCCGGGTCACACCGCTCACCCTTTACCGCCTGCGCGCCTTCGGCAGGACACCCGCCTCGTTCTCCTTATTCTCTTATTCCCCAAGCGCCGCAGCGCGTCTCCTCTAGCTCGTCCGCCCCGTGAGGTGCTCGAACACGGCCGCCGGCTTGTCCGCCATCAGGATCACCAGGTCGTTGCGGCCTGCCCGGGAGATCGCCTCACGGGCAGCTTCCATTTCGTCGATCAGGATTTCGGCCTTCGCGCCGTTCTGCGCCGAAATCGTCTCCAGCAGCATCCCGGCCACTTCGCCCCGGGCGCGGCCGCGCGGGTTGGCATCCTCGCGAATCACGATCTCGTCAAACGTCGCGCCGGCCAGCCGCCCGAAGGCCGTGATGTCGTCGTTGCTTCGGTCCCCTGGCACCGCAATCATGGCGATGGTGCGGTCGGCGTCCATCCGCTTCACGAAATCCGCCATCGACTCCAGCCCGGCCACGTTGTGGCAGTAGTCGAGCAGCACCTTGCGCCCCTCGATCTCGAGCAGGTTGAAGCGCCCTGGCGTCTGGAAGAAGTTACTGGTGAAGGTGCGCAGCGCCGTGCGGATGTACTCCAGTTGCACATCGAGCGCAAAGGCTGCCGCCGCCGCCGCCAGTGCATTCTGGATGTTCACCCGGATGCGCCCTTCCAGCGTCGCCGGGATCTCCTCTGCCAGCAGCAGGCTGGTGTCGCGCCGGTGCTCGATGAGCGTGATCATCTCGCCGTGCCGCGTCGGCCGCAGCACCACGGCCTTGCCCCGCTCGCGCAGGTGATCGCGGATCACCGGGTTCTCCTCGTCCATCGAGAAGTAGATGATCTCGCCGCGCGCCACCCGCTCCATTTCGACGGTGTACGGGTTGTCCGCGTTCAGCACCGAGGCCCCGTTCGGCAGCACCGACTGTGGCACCACCTCTTTCACGCGCGCCAGCTCGGAGAGCGTGTTGATTCCCTTCAGGCCAAGGTGGTCAGAGGAGATGTTGGTCACCACGGCCACGTTGCAGCGGTCGTATCCGAGGCCAGAGCGCAAGATGCCGCCGCGTGCCGTCTCCAGCACCGCGAAGTCGATCGCCGGGTTCTTCAGCACCATCTGCGCCGAGGTCGGCCCGCTCATGTCCCCGGCGGCGATCTGCGTGGCGTCGATGTAGATGCCGTCCGTGGTGGTCAGCCCCACCTTCTTACCGGCCGTTTTCATGATGTGGGCGATCATGCGCGAGGTCGTCGTCTTGCCGTTCGTCCCCGTCACCGCCACGATCGGCACCCGGCTCGGGCTGTTCGGAGGGAAAAGCATGTCGATCACCGCGCGCCCGACGTGGCGCGGGTGCCCCTCCGTCGGGTGGGTGTGCATGCGGAAGCCCGGCCCGGCGTTCACCTCGACGATGGCGCCGCGCTGCTCGCGCACGCTGCGCGCGATGTCCGGCGTGATGAAGTCGATGCCCGCCACGTCGAGCCCAACCACCATCGCCGCCTGCCGCGCGATCTCGACGTTGTCCGGGTGAATGTCATCCGTGCGGTCGATGGACGTGCCGCCGGTGCTCATGTTGCCGGTCAGCTTGAGTTGCACGAAGGCGCCCGCTTCCGGCACGCTCTCCAGCGTCATCTCCTGCTTACCCAGCACCTCAACCGTCTGCGCGTCGACCACAATGCGGGTGAGGATCTTCTCGTGACCCACGCCGCGCCGGGGATCAGAGTTGGTAATGTCAATCAGTTCCTGCACGGTGTGCGTGCCGTCGCCGCGCACGTGTGCTGGCACGCGCTCGGCCACCGCCACCACCTGGTTGTTCACCACCAGGATGCGGTAGTCCTTACCCGGGATGAACGTCTCCACCACCACGTAGCCGCCGCGCGTCTCGCGCTCCGCCAGCGGGTACGCCTCGCGGACGGTGTCCTCGTCGGGCAGGTTGATCATCACGCCGCGCCCGTGGTTGCCATCCAGCGGCTTCAGCACCACCGGGTAGCCCATGCGGCGCGCCGCGCTCACAGCCTCATCGGCGTTGCGCACCACGCTGGAGCGTGGCACCGGAATCCCGACCTCGTGCAGCAGGCGGTTGGTCAGTTCCTTGTTGCCCGCGATATCGACCGAGATGTTGGCCGTCTCGCTGGTCACCGTGGCCCAGACGCGCTTCTGGTACGCACCGTGCCCCAGTTGCACCAGGGAGCGGCGAGGATCTAGGCGCAGCACGGGAATGCCGCGCCGCTCCGCTTCGGCCACGATGGCGCCGGTCGACGGGCCATACGCCAGGCGTTCCGCGACGCGGATCACCTTCTCTTCCAGCTCCGCAACGAAGTCGAAGTCCGGCTCGGTCTCGTAGATGAGGTGGTTCAGCAGCCGCGTGGCCAGGTTGCCAGCGGCGATTCCCACATCTTCCTGCGCGTAGGCGTAGACCACGTTGTAGACGCCGCGCTCCCCCGCGCCGCGCGTTTTGCCACGTGTTACCTCCGCACCGGCCAGGTTCTGCAGCTCCAGGGCTACGTGCTCCAGCACATGCCCCATCCAGGTTCCCTCGCGCATACGCTGCAGGAACCCACCGGGCTTCCCCACGGAGCAACTGTGCTCGTACAGCCCGGGCAGGAGTTCCGTGATCTGCTCGTAGAACCCCGGAATCTTGTTGGTCGGCCGGTCCTCCAGCTCGCCAATGTCCACTTCCAGCAGGATGGCCGGCATGCGGGCCCAGATATTCGGGCCACGGAACACAGTGGTGTGGCGAATCTCGATCGTCACGGCAACTACTCCGGCGAACATGGTCGGCGATTTCTTCCGGGCAGTGGATTGACCTGCGTCCGTATTATGCGGTTCCTGTGCCAGCAGGTGTTAGGACCAGCGAATCACAGCGAGCGGTCCCGTCCTTGCTCGCAGGTGACAACGGCTCCCCGGCGGTTCTGCCGGTAGGCTGCGCCTGGAGGTGCGGACGACTGCCTAGCCCGGATAGCGCACCGGCGGGGCCATTGGGATCAGCCGCCGCTCGATCATGTCGAACCGGCTACCCGCCGCCAGCACGTGCATCACCGCGCCGCTGACCGTGATCGCGCCGTACGCCTTGACGCGGTGGATGTCCGACACAATGTTGGTGCCATCCACAATCGTCACGCTGTGCCGCCCCACCACCTCCAGCGTGTCGCCGGTAAAGATCGCGGCGGTGTCCTCGTCCACGCCGATCCCCAGCAGCGCTGGGCTGCCGGCGACCAGTGCGAGCAAGCGGCCGATACGGTCCCGCTGCCGGAAGTGCTGGTCGATGATCACGCCCGGCACCAGATCAAACCCGGCCGTCATCTGCGCCATGCGCATGCGCGGGGAGGGCCCACTTGCCCCGAACGCGACCATGTGCGAGGAGAGGATGGAGGCGCCGGCACTCGTGCCAGCCACGACCGCCCCCGCCTTGTTGAGGCTCTTGACCGCGCGCGCGACCGGCGTGCCGGACACAATCGTGGAGAGGCGCATCTGGTTGCCGCCCGTCATGAACACGCCGGTCACGCCTTCCAGCATGGCCAGCGTCTCCGGAGCGGCAGCAGCGGCACGGTCCGGCAGCACCAGCACCTCGGCGGACTTTGCGCCCATACCCAGGAAGATCGCCTTGTAGCGCTCCCCCGCCTCTTCAATGGAAGAGGCGGTCGGCAGAATCGCGACCCGTGCGTCCGGACCACCCGCCAGGTTGACGAACGCCGAGAGGATCAACTTGTCACGGAGTTTGTCTTCGGCGCCGCCGATGGCCATGACCGGACCGGCCGTCACAGCGCCGTTGGGTGACGTGGGTCCAGTCAGCGTCGCTGTACGAGTCTGTGTTGCACTGGGCGCCACGCTGATAGTTCCTGTCTTCGCTCCAATCCGGGTCTCTCCCGGAAACGTATCGCGCCATTATGGAACAGTCGCACCTCCCCACGCCGCAGCCGCCTGTGCGTTTGGGTCGCACGGTCGCCCTCTTCAACTGGGCGGAGCGTCCAGCGGGTCTCAACATTACGTGAGCGTGAGGAATCGACTACGCTTGACATACTCAGATCTTGTCTCTGAGCCAGCGGGCAGGCAATCGGAGGGGCAGAGTTGGACGACACACAGTTCGACACGTGGACCAGGCGCCGCTTCGGTCTCGCGGTAGGCGGTGCCGCCGCATCAGCGCTGGGGCTTCTCGGCGCGATTGGCCTGGGTGAGGACGAGGCCGAAGCGGCGCGCCGAAACAGGAACAACAACAGGAACCGGAACGATCGCCGCCGTCGTCGCCGGCGCCGGGACCAGTGCCGCAAGCTCGGTCAGTCTTGCGACGAGAACCGCCGCAGACAACGGTGCTGCAACGAAAACCAACTCTGCGCGCAGGTGCCTAGCCTCGGCACTGGCAACTTCTGCTGCCGCCAACTCACCCAGAGTTGTTCATCGAATGACGATTGCTGTGGCGCCAACCGTTGCCGCAGCAACACGTGCCAACTCCCATAAGCAGCTAACCATCGTCCATTGCATCGCCCCGGTCGAGAAGGACCGGGGTGATGTCAGCCTGGCAATTGTCTTTCCATTCCTGGCGCCCCACAGTGCAAGACGACCTTCGTGGACCGCCCGTGAAACCGCCACGAGATTCCGTCCCGTTCCGGGCAGTTTCTCCTGGGCAGGCAAGTGAAGTTCTCTTCACTCACCAACGGCTGTTCCAGGCACAGCGAGGCAATCAACTTCCCAAGGCCCGAACGACGCCTCTCGCCAACTGGCCCCCACCGTCGTCCCATAAACTCCCCAATTCGCCCTCTCGCACTTGACCGATTCACCATAACGTAATACGCTGCTCAGGCCACCCACACCTGCATCGGGACAATGCACGCCGTTGATCGCGGGATCCTTCCAGGGGAAGTTCTCGCTGGAGGACGGCGGTGTGGTGGAAGCACGAAGGGGGAAGGGGAATGGACGCATCGCGTTTTGATCGACTGAGCAAGATGGTGGCCGGGGCCAACTCCCGCCGCGGTCTGCTCCAGGCCACAGCCGCCCTGGCCATCGCTGGCATTCCTGCCCTGGAGGGCGACGATGCCGGGGCCAAACAGCGCGGCAAGCGCCAGGGGATTGGCGCCGAGACCTTTCACCACAAGAAGCGCTACTACTGCCTCAATGGTGAGACCATCCGCCGCTACCGCCGCAAGCAGGACAAACTGCTCGCCATGGGCGCCACCATCGGCAAGTGCGGGACCGCTCCCTGCGTGCCCGTGACCTGCGCCGACCTCGGCTTCATCTGCGGCCCGGCGGATGACGGCTGCGGCGGCACCCTGGAGTGCGGCACCTGTCAGAACGTTGAGGCGGTCTGCTGCTCGGGCCAGTGTGCCTTACTCGATCAGGATGACAACAACTGCGGCTCTTGCGGCAATGTGTGCGTCGCTCCATCTCAATGCTTCGGCGGTCGGTGCCAGATTCCATAAGCGTGCGAATGCTGCCGTAAAGCCGGCACATGCGCTCGTGGCTAGGCGAGGCTTGTCGCTTGCTGCTTTCGCTCCGTTGCTGCGTCGGCTGCCACACGTCGGCGTAACGCGGGCCTTTCCGCAGGCCATTGGGCTTCGTGATTTCGCCACAAGCTTTACCCCTATCCTCTGCGCGGGTTCGTACCCAGCCAGAGGGTGGGGGTAAAGCCTTTTGGTATGGATCGGCGCCGCCACACTAGCCGGCAACATGAAGAGGACGGAGACGCCGGCGGACACCGCCAGGGCGACGGCAAGCCAGCTGTCCGCGCCACCGGCGGACGAAGACCCAGGCGTGCACATCCCCGGACACGCTCCAGACGGTCACGCCACGAGCTGAGTCCCAGGAGCCGCGGCGAACTTGTGCAACGAGTGCGCAAGTACGCGCGGCGAGTTGCCAGGGCTGCCAACCGGCAGCATGGACCACGACATCGCCAGGCGCGGCGTCGCGCACGGCGACATCAACCCCGGCAGGATCGCAGCCGGTGACGACCTGGTGACCGGCGGAGAGCAGGGACCTCACGCACGGGGCCACGCCGGATGGTGTCACGAATCGGGAACTATCAACGCGAACCAGGGCCACGCCACCACCACCTACGAGCCAGCGAGCCTGGTTAGGCACCACACCTACCCTGCAGATTTAACCCCTCTGGCACATGCGACATTCAGGGGGAGAGGGGTCTGGAAAAAGGCGGCAGCGGCGAAGCCGGCGCGACGAAGGAGCGGCCTTTGCCGAACGGGGATGCCCTCTAGGGTGAAAGACCTGGAGGTTCCCTTCCTTGTCCGCGCAGCGGGGCATGACGTTGGCCCTGAGAGGTATCGTCGTCGCGTCGTGGCTGCGGTGATGTTGCCGCGATGGACACGCCAGTCGTCCCCACTGGTGTCATTCGATGCGCTTGGACGGACCACGCAATGCGCGCTGGGGCGGGGGCTTGATCGCGGGTCAGCTGCGCTCAGTGCACCTCCCCATATACGTCCCTGCAGGTACTACACACTATTGATCATCTGATGGGCTCACTCACACTCATGCAAATGATCAATGCAGAGGATGGCGGCGCCGCGCACCAGCGGTAGGTTGGTGCACAGAGCAATGCTGTGCTGCCGCCACGAACCCTGGAGAGACACCACGATGAACCTGCGAAATCTGGATGCTGCTTACGGCCGCCGTTCGGCGCTGCGTTCCGCCGGCGTGGGCCTGGCGGCCCTCGGCGCGCTGCCCCTGCTGGCGGGTGACATCAATGCGAAGCAGCGCGGGAAGAACAGGAAAGGGTCTGGGAAGGTGAAGGACCGTTGCCTGCCCCAGGTGGCTGAGTGCGAGGCGGTCGCCGCGACGTTCTGCGCGAACGTTTCCG
>JAXLWT010000013.1:0-128866 GCA_046328375.1 Thermomicrobiales bacterium | reverse complement strand
AAATGGAACGCGCCAGACCCGGCTGGCGCAGGATTTCGCCGGCCTTCAGCGGCCGGCCCTGCGGCAGGAAAACGGCAGCCGTTGCCGGGTACTGGCGAAGTTCGTCTTCCAGGTGCGCTGCGGCGTTGGCCTCGCTTGGCGTCAGTGGAAATCCGTCTGCTGCATACCCAATCGCAGGCCCGGCGAGTTCCGTGAACGAGCGCGTTCCATAGTGATCGAGCAGTGAGAAAGCGCCGTCGACGAATCCGGGAACCGATGGGGAGAGTGGTCCGTGCTGAGCCAGCACGCGATGACCACCGACCGCATCTTCGCCGCGCTCGGTCATGAACTCGATCGATGCGCCACGCGGACTGATGCCGCTGCCCATGAAAGCGAGAATGTCGTCATCCTGCCACGCGCCGCTCGCATCCGGCCGGGCGACGACGGCGAAGAGATCACCGCCGATCCCGCAGCGGCTGGGCATCACCACCGTACCTACGAGTGCTGCGGCGACGGCGGCGTCCACCGCGTTGCCGCCGCTCGCCAAAACCCGCAGCCCGGCCGCGGAGACGAGCGGGTGCTGGCTGGCGATCATCCCGTTGCGAGCGAGGGTGGGACTCACCCGGCGTACGTCGCAACTCCGTTGCATCTTCGCGTCGGTGGAACCGGGAAACCCGAAAGGCATGAACGTCTCTCCTGAACCGCGTGAATCGCGATACTTCACGATGAGGCGATCATAACGGAAACGTGGACTTGAACAGTTGACAGCGTTTTGGCACGGGCAGGGAAGGAACCATGCCGAGAAACCCGTTCTTGCGCCAGGATGGCGCTCACCGCAGCACGGTGACACCAGTCGAACTCTTCTTCGATCTGGTCTATGTGTTCGCAATTACCCAACTTTCGCACAAGCTGCTGGAGCACTTTGATGTCGGCGGCGCGGTGCAGACAGCGCTCCTGCTGCTGGCCGTCTGGTGGGCCTGGGTGTACACCGCGTGGTTCACCAACTGGTTCGATCCGGAGCAGCGGGCGGTGAGGCTGGTCCTGATTGCCGGGATGGTGGCCAGTCTCCTGATGTCAACGTCGATACCGGAGGCTTTTGCTGACCGCGGCGTGCTCTTTGCCATCTCCTACGTCGCACTCCAGGTCGGGCGGAGCCTGTTCGTGATCTGGGCCGCCCGCGACAACGAGATGCTGCGGACGAATTTCGTCCGGCTGGTGACCTGGTCGATCCTGGCCAGCGCGTTCTGGATTGCCGGATCGCTCGTCAGCGGCAGCACGCGAGAAATGCTGTGGGTCATCGCGGTCCTCGTCGATTACGCGGCGCCGCTCTTTTTCTTCTACGTGCCCGGCCTTGGTCGCTCACACACGAGTGATTGGAACATCAGCGGCGAGCACATGGCCGAGCGGGCTCAGCTTTTTGTCATCATCGCGCTGGGTGAATCGATCCTGGTTACCGGGGCCACCTTTTCTGACCTGGACATGTCCACCGACGTTATCGCCGCCTTCGTCGTGGCTTTTCTTGGTAGCGTTGCACTCTGGTGGATTTACTTTGACCGGGCGGCAGGCGACGCAGCCGAAGCGATTGCGCGTTCCAGCAATCCCGGGCAACTGGCTCGTTCGGCCTACACGTTCATTCACCTCCCGATGATCGCAGGTATTGTTGTCAGCGCGGTAGGAGACGAACTCCAGATCGCGCACCCCCTCGGTCATGCTGCGCAGGAGACCGTTATTGCCCTGCTCGCGGGTCCGGTGCTTTTCCTGCTGGGCCACGCGCTGTTCAAGTACTTCGTGTTCAACGTGGTATCCCTGCCGCGCCTGGTGGCCGTCGTCCTGCTTGTCGTGGTCGGCATGATTGGACAAACCTGGGCGCCGCTGGCGATCGCCTCGGTGGCCATGCTCGTGTTGTTCGGGGTGGCGGCGGCTGATGTCCGAACAGCCCAGGCCCGCACGCACCAAGTTCTCCATCACGCCGGTTGAGTCCAGAGATCATTGGAGGTTCTGCCATGCCGCTAGTTTTTGCAGCGATCGCGCCACACGGATTTCCGCTCATTCCAGACCTGGGTGAGGATGCGGGCGGCGCGTTGCAGACACGCGCCGCCATGCAGGAAATGCAGCGCCGGGCCGAGTCCGCCGGCGTAGAATCCGTCGTTGTTGCCGGCCCACACGGCGTGCGCGTCAACGACGCCATCGCCCTCGCCGATACGAGTCGCGCGGCAGGATCGCTCTCGTGGGAGGGACGAACTGTCGAGCTGAACGTCCCAATCGATGGCGAGTTGACAGATGCCATCGCCCGCGCGGCCAGGGAGCGGGGCATCCCCATCACGCTGGTGGGCTATGCGGGCAGCCGGCGTGACCAGAGCGTTCTGCCGCTGGACTGGGGGTTCCTCACCCCGCTCTGGTTCCTGGGTCATGATCGCAACATGCCGGGCCTGGGAAACGTGCTGGCGGATCCGCCGGAGACGGAGCAGGGACCGCCGGCCGTGCTGGTGTCGCCGTCCCGCAGCATTCCTCGCGAGCAGTTGATCCAGTTCGGAGAGGCGGTGGCCGCGGTGGCGGCATCCAGCCCGCGCCGCGTCGCCTTCGTGGCGTCCTGCGATTGGGGTCACCGGCATGCGGACGACGGGCCCTATGGGTATCACCCGGAGTCCGCCGTGGTTGACGCCGAGGTCGTGGCTGCCGTTACGGCGAATAACCTCTTGTCCCTGCGTGATCTTCCGGACGAGCGAGCGGAGACGGCGGCCATCGACGGGCTATGGCAGCTGCTGATGCTCGGAGGAGCCCTGCAGGGCAAGGACTGGACAAGCGACGTCATCAGCTACGAAGCGCCCACGTACTACGGGATGCTGGTCGCGACCTGGCCTGGCGCTCCCGCCTAAACGTCCGGCTCGCCGGCTCCCGGAAATGGCAGCCGGTCCGGACGGCCCAATGACGTGCGGACCTGCCTGGCGAGCGAGTCGCGCCGGGAGATGGCCTCCGGCGGCACATGACGCTCGGCCATTTCCCGCAGCAGGCGCATCTCGCGATCGGTCGTCGTCAGGCCAAGGCGCGACTCTTCAGCGAGCGCCGCGCAGCCCAGGAGCATGAGCACGGCCCCAACCAGGCCCAGGCCGACTGCCGGCCAACTGTGGTCCATGCCGAGCAGGGCGATAACGCCGATGACCAGCATGTCCGCGACGAAGGTGCCGAGCGAGAAGTAGAACGCGCTCAGCCCCCAGTGCAGCAGACGTGCCCGGCGAGACGTGGTTTCAAACTGGAGGAAGAATGCGGCGGCGTTCTCTCGCGCAAAGGCCTCTTCACTTGGGCTGCGACTTGCCGCATCGAGCCACCGCGTCCACTCGTAGACCCGGCCAATGACCCGGCTCAGGCGCTGGGAGGTGGACAGGATCAATGTGCCGCAGGCAGAGATCATGACGGCCGGCGTGATCATGGCAGTCAGCACGGAAATGGTGGGCTGAAGGAAGTCCTGCAACATCGCCCCTGCCAGGTTGTGCAAACACTCGTACACTGCGCGCGCTGTGTACCGAAGCGTAACCGAGCGCCTGCGCAAGGAGTATCGACAAGATGCCAATCCGGACCAACAGCGAGCACCTCGTCAAGGTCGCCGTCACGGGACAGATAGCGCCGCAAGAGTTCGTGCCGGCTTCCACGTGGGGGACGCCACACCTCATCTCGCACCTGGGCGAACCGCGTATCGTGCCGGGTACTGGCGGCATCACCTACAACGTGCGCGTGGGCGACCGCATCCGGGGGTTAGTCGGTGACCACGTCGAGCCGGCTGTCTCTTCGCGCAACCCCGACGCCCAGGCGAACGCCGGGTACAACATTCTCTCCTGCGTCGGAAACCGGGCGGTCATGACCAGCGGCGACGCCAAGGGCGTTGCTGGCACCGTGACAGGCACGCATGGCGGCATCGAGCACGTCATGATCGATTTCCCGGACGAAGCGCTACGCAGGATGGTGATCGGGGACCAGATCCAGGTTGAGGGGTACGGCGTGGGGCTCGAGTTGCTCGATTTCCCCGATGTGCGCTGCACGGGCCTTTCACCAGACCTCCTGGCCCAGTGGGTGACCGAGACGCGTGACGGCAAGCTCGTGGTGCCGGTGGCCAAGACCGCCCCGGCCGCCGTCATGGGGTCCGGCCTGGGGCGCGACAACGTGTTCCGCGGAGACTACGACATCAACCTGTTCGATGAGCGCGTGGTCGAGGAGTACGGATTGGCAGATCTGCGTTTCGGTGACTTCGTCGCCATCCTGGACGCAGACAGCACCTTCGGGCGGCACTACTACGGTGGCGCAGTGTCGGTCGGCATCATCGTGCACGGCGACTCCTACGTCTCCGGGCATGGTCCAGGGGTCACGGGACTCCTGACGTCTCGCTCCGGCGCCCTCCTGCCGGTGCTCGACGCCAGCGCGAACATCGCGGACATGCTCGGGCTGCGCCAGAACTGATCTTGAGTACGGGACCCCGGCCTGAAGTTAACCGCTCCGGGCCGGGGTCTTTTCGTGTCCCGCCGATGCCTACTTGCCCATCCAGGGATCGACCGCATCGCGCAGACCGTCGCCCAGGAAATTGAACGCCAGGACGGTGAAGGAGAGCGCGAGCGCTGGTGACACCAGCATGTAGGGATAGGAGCGCAGGTTGGGAATCGCCTCGGCGATCATCAGGCCCCAGCTTGGGGTAGGCGGTCGGGCGCCCAGGCCGAGGAAGCTGATGCCTGCCTCGTAGATGATTGCCTGCGGAATCCCGATGGTGGCGGTAACCACGATGATGGGCACCACGTTCGGCAACAGGTGCTGCAGCATGATCCGGCGGTCGTTGGCGCCGAGGCTGCGGGCCGCCTCGACGTACTCCTTCTCCTTGAGCGAGACCGCCTGGCCACGAACGAGGCGAGCGGCCGGCATCCAGTTCACGAGCCCGACGCCGATGAACACGCCGATGAGGCCACCAGTCTGGGCGTCCAGCGTTGACAGACCCGACATGAACGCGTTGCTCGGCGAGGCCAGGGCGGCGCGGAGGAAGGTCATGATCACGATGATGAAGAGCAGGCTGGGCACCGAGTAGAGGGCATCGACCGTGCGCATGATCAACGTGTCGACCTTGCCGCCAAAGTGGGCAGCAACCAGCCCCGCGGGCACGCCGATCAACAGGATAACGGCCTGGACCACGAAGCCGACCGCCAGAGAAATGCGCGCCCCATACAGGAGACGGCTGAGGATGTCCCGGCCCAGGTCATCGGTCCCCAGCAGATGCGCGGAACTCGGCGGCTGCGTCAGCGCGGCGTAATCCTGCATCGTGTAGTCGTAGGGCGCGATGAGCGGTGCAAAAAGCGCTGCCAGGACCAGCAGGATGAGAAGCACCCCGGAGATGGCGGCCAGGGGCGAACGCAGCAACCTGCGAAAGGCATCCGCCCAGAGACCGTGGGAGCGGCGGGCCTGGCTGAGTTCGTTGACACCCTCCGGGCCGCCCTGCACCGCCGCGGCATCCAGGGTGGTGGTGCTCATGCGTTCATCCTCTGCTAGCGCCGCCCGATGCGCGGATCGAGCAGCGGGTAGAGCAGATCCACGATCAGGTTCATTACGGACACAACAAGGCCCAGTAACAGCACGGTCCCGAGAATGACCGGGTAATCACGTCCTGAAATGCTCTGGACAAAGTACCGGCCGACGCCGGGCACCTGGTAGATCGTCTCAACGAAGAACGATCCCGTGGCGATATCGGCAAGCACGATGCCCGCAATGGTAATGACCGGCAACAGGGCGTTGCGCAGCGCGTGTCGGACGATCACGCCGCGCTCACCAATCCCCTTGGCGCGGGCGGTGCGCAAGTAGTCGGTGCGCAGGACCTCAAGCATGCTGGAGCGGGTGTAGCGCGCCAGGACGGCCATCGGGTAAAGGGCCAGGGAGAGCGCGGGGATGATGATCTTCGGGCTGCGGATGCCGTCCCAGCCGCTGGTCGGTAGCCAGCGTAACTTGCTCGCCAGGATCAGCACCAGGAGTGAGGTGACGACGTACGCGGGAGTCGATATGCCGAAGACGGAGACGAAGGTCGAGATGTAGTCAAGCGGACGGTTGTGGCGGATCGCTCCCAGAATTCCGAGAGGCACGCCAACTAACACTGCGAGCGCGGTGGCGACCGCCGCAAGCTGCAGCGAAACGGGAAAGGTCTCACTCAGGATCTGCACCACAGTGCGCGACCGTTGCGTGTATGACGGACCAAGATCTCCCTGGATCGCTTTGCCCAGGAAATCCGCGTACTGCTGCCAGAGGGGCTTGTCCAGCCCGTAGGCCGCCTTGAGGCGCTCCTGCACGTCGGCAGGTATCGGCTTCTCCCCTGAGTCCCAGGGTCCGCCAGGGGTGGAGTGCATCAGGAAAAACGTGATGGTGTAGATCAGCAGGAGGGTCGGGATCAGCGCCAGGACCCGCCGGATGATGTATGCGGTGCGCACGGGGCCGTCCCAATCCTGCCAGCGCGGCTACAAGAACCAGGGTCGCACCGGGTGCAGCGACACGTCGCTGCACCCGGTGCTTGAGCTATCACCCGGGGCGGAGTTTAGTGCTCCAGGATAGAGATATAGCGCAGCCAGGTGCGGCCAAGAATCGGGTAGTGGACGATGCCCTGCACCCATGGCTTCACGACATAAATGCGATTCAGGTGGAAGAGCGGCACGATGGCAGCGTCCTGGTTCAGGATCGCCTCTGCATCCTGATACTTGGCGATGCGCGCATTCGCATCACTCATCGAAACGGCTTCCTGCACCGTGGAGTCGAACTCGTCGTTCTTCCAGTGGGAGTGGTAGAAGTCAGCCGATGATTCGAAGAGCTGGTTGTGCCAGTTCGCGGGATCGCCCCAGTCTGAGCCCCAGAAGCTGAGCAGCATGTTGAAGGGCTGGTCTGCCCGGGCGTTGAACCAGTCCTGGAACGCCTTGTCCTCAAGCGGATCGAGCTTGACGTTAACGCCCAGCGATTGCTTCCAGATTCCCTGCAGGTACTCGGCGGACTTCTTCTCCTGGGTGGAGGTGGCCGTGTAGGTGAGGGTCAGCTCTGGCAGACCCTCGCCATTCGGGAAGCCCGCATCGGCCAGGAGTTGCTTGGCCTTGTCGAGATCCTCGCCCAGCGCGGCGGCCTCGTTGTAGCCCGGAATGTCCGGCGGCAGAACCGTCGGGGCCGGTGAGAATTCGCCCTTCAGCACGCCGTTTGCCAGCGCGTCTCGCTGAATGGCCATCGCCAGCGCCTGCCGCACGCGCACGTCATCGGTCGGCGGATTGGTGGTGTCCATGACGATGAACTGGGTGCCAGAGCGCGGGAAGACCTGCACGAGCGGGCCGAGATCGGGATCATTCTTGACGCGGTCAAGGTCGGCGCCGGCGACCTGCGCCTGGTCCAGTTCGTCAGCCTCGAACGCGACAAGGGCCTGGGCAACTGGATCCGCAAAGAGCGTGTACTCGCCGCGCGTAATGGTTGGCTTCTCGCCGTAGTACTTCTCGTTGCGTTCCAGGACCATGTTCTGGTCGTGATTCCACTCGGTCAGGACATATGGGCCGTTGGAGACCATGTTTCCGGCCTCGACCCACGCTTCTCCGTACTCTTCAATCGTGTGCTTGGGCACCGGGTAATAGGTCCAGGTTGCGGCCAGCAAGGGGAAATATGGCGTGGCCGCCTCCAGGGTGACGACCAGCGTCTTGTCGTCCGACGCCTTGACGCCCAGCGTGTCCAGTTCCGCGTCGCCGTTGTCGATTGCCAGGGCGTTCTTGAGCGGGTACATCGCAGACGTATATTCGGACTTGGTCGCTGGGTCGAGAACGCGCTTCCAGCTCCACTCGAAGTCCTTCGCGGTGAGCGGGGTGTCATCAGACCAGACCAGGCCATCGCGCAGGTTGAAGGTGAATTCGGTCTGCTCGTCGTTCACGTCCATCGTTTCGGCGAGGCCCATTTGCAGGGAGCCATCGCGCTGGTCAATGAAGACCAGGCCCTCGAACAGGTTCTGGAGCATCTCCAGCCCCTTACCGCCCGAGGTCACACCGGGATCGAAGCGGACGGGCTCGCCTTCCGGCAGGCGAACGACCTGCTCGGCTGCGAGGGGCTTGTCCTGGTAGTACGCGTTCGCTGCCGCCAGGCGGTTACTTGCCGCAGCCTGGGTGGTTCGCTGGAGCACCGACATGGTGGCCAGTCCCGCTCCCAGGGCTACGCCGCCCTTGAGGAATGACCGGCGGGAGCTCGCCCGCGCCTGCTGATGCTGTGGATTTTCCGATGCGGGAGACATCACAACTACCTCCGCTAGAACCGCGCAAACATCGCGCTGCGCGAGTCTACGGCAGGTCTCCGCTAGCCGCCACTGGCAAACGCTCGTCCCTGACGAAGACGGACGTGGGCTCTGGACCCTGTGGCCCGGTGTCCTAGGTGACGAGCTGTCGCCAGGCACTCTGTTGCGGAAATCTCGCGCTTTCCGAG
The DNA here is from genome assembly GCA_046328375.1 of Thermomicrobiales bacterium. Taxonomy (GTDB): domain Bacteria; phylum Chloroflexota; class Chloroflexia; order Thermomicrobiales; family UBA6265; genus JACCXM01. The sequence continues at coordinate 120,439 of JAXLWT010000013.1, read as the reverse complement.
AAGTTGGAGGAAGATTCCCGATATGAAGCTACGTGTTCGTGAAAGCTGTCAAGAGCGTTCATGCTGAATCAATCCGAGAGCGCCTCTCGTCCGGATGCCCTGGCTGCCGTTCGTGTTCCAGACTTCCGGCTCCTCCTGAGTGGCGAGTTCCTGCGTGGCTTCGCCCACGCCATGCTCAGCGTGCTGATTGGCTGGGAGTTGTTCCAGCGCACGGGTTCAGCGTTCGCGCTGGGGCTGGTCGGACTGGTCCAGATCATCCCCAATGTCCTGCTGGCGCTGCCGATTGGGCACTACGCCGATCAACACAATCCGCAGCGGACCGCCGTTGCGGCGACCGTCCTGGACGCCGCCGCGGCCGCGGCGCTCGCGTTCCTGGCGTGGACCCATGGCCCAGTACCGTTGTTCTACGTTTGCCTCTTTCTCATCGGCCTGGCTCGCACCTTCATCAGCGCCACTGAAACCGCGTTGCTGGCGTCGGTTGCGCCCGCATCGCTCTTCAGCAATGCCGCGGCCTGGGGTACGAGTAGCTGGCAGATTGCAGCGGTGTTGGGGCCGGCTCTCGGCGGGCTGGCAATTGCCGCCTGGGGTAACACCGCCGCGGTGTTTGCGGTGGCGGCGGCCCTGATTGCCACCGGAGCGCTCCTGCTCAGCCTGATGCACCCGCGACAGCTCGAACAGCACCACGAGCCGTTGAGTACCGATGCCTTGCTGGCAGGCGTGCGCTTTCTGCGGCGGACACCGATCCTGCTGGCTGCGATCACGCTGGACATGGTGGCGGTGCTCCTGGGTGGTGCGACCGCACTGCTGCCGATCTTCGCCGAGGAGGTGCTGCACGTTGGCGCGAGCGGACTGGGGCTGCTCCGCGCGGCGCCAGCCATCGGGGCGGTGGTGATGTCGGTGCTGCTGGTGCGCAAGGGGCCGTTCCACCGGGCCGGGATCACGCTGCTCATCGCCGTGGCAGGGTTTGGCGTGGCCATGGTCCTGTTCGGAGCTTCGCGCACGCTCGGACTCTCCATGGCGGCGCTGGGCATGGCTGGCGCCTGCGACGTGATCAGCATGGTGATCCGGCACACGATGCAACTCACTTACACGCCCGACTTCATGCGTGGCCGCGTCAGCGCGGTGCACCACCTGTTCATCGGTATGTCGAATGAGTTCGGTGAGTTCGAATCGGGCATCATGGCCGCCATCTTCGGCGCGACAACGGCCGTGGTGCTCGGTGGCATCGGCACCCTGATCACCGTCGGCGTGATCGCCATCATCTGGCCGCAAGTACGCAACCTGCGCGATATTCGGTTGGAGCCGGAGGACGTGACGCCTCCAGTGGCCGAGGCTGCCACGGTCTGATCCTGCTCGCGGTTTCGGCGCTCCCGCTCGAGATTGCCTGGCTGAATCTGGTGCCCGCGTTCACCTGGATACAGCGGCAGCTCTCGACCATCCCCCGGTCTCGGGCGACGTCACCTGTCAGCGACGTGCTCGGGGACCTGGACTACTCAGCGACCAGTTGCGCCGTCTCATGCCGGAGTTCGAGCACCTCTTCAGGCTGGTTGAGCACCACGTCGCTCATGCGCACGATCTGGCCGGCAGGGATCGCGTTGACGACTGCGACATCTTTGGCCAGGCCGATCGGCAGCGCGTCCAGCTCAATGCTGCGGCGCGCCGGGATCAACTTGCCCCAGACCGTGAAGCCCCCCTCGCCGTCCAGCCGGTCGCCCGGCGCGAGGTCACGCTTCGCGACGGCGACCGGGTCACCGCGAAAGGCGGTCGGAAAGCCCGTCGCTTCGCCGCGGAGGGCGGCCGAGTAGATGGAGATGCCCAACTCCATACCGATCAGGTGGTATGGCTTGTAGGTTCCGGCGAAGCGACCGCTGGGGTCCGTGCGCAGGCCGTACTGCTTGAAGCACGCGGCGGCGTAGTCTGTCGGCGCCTCCAGGACGACATACACGCCCCAACGGAGGTCACGCTCGACGTCTGAGCCGTCCCGATTGAGCGAGGAGATCACCTCGACATACCCGGGACCATCTGTGGCCAACTTCTCCGCCAGGTCATCCACGCCAACGGGCGGGAACGAGAGGCCGTCCTGCGGTGGCAGCAAGCCGCAGGCATTCGCGACCGCCGCCATCTCGATGGCCGACTTCGTGCCGTCAAGGAACGAATTGAACATCTGGCTGTTCATCCCCGCCGCCTTCGCCTCGTCGGCAGTCAGTCCGTAGTGAGACCAGATGGTGTCCGGGGTCGAGGCGTGATATCCCGGCAGGTACTTGGTGCCTTTTCCGGCGGCTGCTACGCGGAAGCCGCAGGCGCGCGCCCAGTCGACCAGTTCGGCGATCAATGCCGGCTGATCACCGTAGGCCAACGAGTAGACGACGCCTGCCTGCGCGGCGCGTCTCGCCAGCGCGGGGCCAACCAGGACGTCCGCCTCGACATTGACGTTGACCAGGTGTTTGCCCGCCCGAAAGATGAGCAGCGCGTGCAGCGCCCCGGCAATGGGATCACCGGTGGCTTCCACGACGACGTCGATGTCATCTCCGGAGACCGCTACCTGCACGTCGCGTGTAAGCCTGACCGCGGCAATTGCGTCCTCGGACCAGCCAAGAGCGGCGAGCTTTTCCGGCACCCGTTCCGGGTAGAGATCGGCGATGGCGCGAACCGCGAGGCCGGGCATGGTCGGCGCCTGGGTGAGGAACATCGAGCCGAACTTACCTGCGCCAATCAGCGCCACGCCGATTGGTCCGTCCTGTTCGGCGCGTTCCGCCGCCAGTCGCGCAAGGTTCATGAAGCATCCTCTCCGGTCATCGCGGCAGATTCGCCGCCTGGCCACGCGGGTCAACGCTGTTCACACACCGCGCATGATGCCATGGCGCGCAGCGCATCGGTTTCACCGGCTCGCGAGAACTGCGGGATATGGAATCATTGAGATGACACATGCTGGCCCGCGCCGGCGAACGGCTACGACGCAGGCCAACAGGCTGAAATACGCCATGGACGACGTCATCATCCGCAATCGTTGCGCCTATGAGCGCATAGATCACCGGTTTCTGCCGCTGGTTGAGGCAGCGCGAGACGGGATGTTGGCGTGCAGCGGGGCCCGGGCTCGCGCGCTTTACCTGCAGGGCTCCATCGCTCGCGGTGAGGCGCGGGTTGGTCTTGCGGATCTGGACATGCTTGTGCTCCTGGAGGGCTCACCTGCGGCAGACGACAACCGATGTCTTGCGGACCTGGCCGCCTCGCTCGGTGCTGCCACAGTCCTGGTCTCGAGATTCGACCTGGAGACGGTTGACGCGAACGCGCTGGAGCCATTTCGCCGATTCGTGCTCTCGAGCGACTCCCTGTGCGTCTATGGGGCTGACTCGCTGACGCGTACCGAGCAGTTGATGGGGCGGCTTCCCCTGGCGCAGCTCGTGACACCTGATCCCTCGGTCATGCTGCCGGACTATCTGGCCTGGGTTGAGGAACTGGCGACCGCTGCTGAGGACGAGCGACGTTTTGCCAGCCGCATCATCGGCAAGGACCTGCTCAAACTGCTGCGAGGCGTGGCGTTGCTCCGGGGCGCTCCGTTCGAGGTTGACATCGCGGGCATGGCGGCACAATTTGAATCGTACGTTCCGGAAGCGGCGGAAGTCGCGGAGCATCTCTTCGCGCTCTACGTCGATCCGACCACCGATCTGGTGGCCATCCGCCGGGCCGCCAGCGAGGCGGCGGTCGTCCTGGGAGGCGCTCCTGAGCTCTCGCTGCTGCATGATGCGAGTGATGAAGGCACGGGCTCCCCCGGAGATGTCAACGCGTGACCGACTGGGCGCCAGGCTTCTACGAAAGGCAGTACCAGCTCCTGGAAGACGTGGGGGTATGGGAGATTCAGCCGCTGCACCGGGAGAGAGCCCGGCAGGCGCTGATGTTGATCGCGCCGTCAGCGCGAGTGCTCGAACTCGGCGCTGGTGGCGGGCAGTTCGCGGCATCGCTGGCGGATCTGGGCTACGCCGTGGTGGCGAACGAGCTCCAGCCGAAGGCGGCAGCACGGGCAAGGGATCTGGCGTCGCTTCCACGAGCTGGGACCATGACCGTGCTCCAGGGGAGCTTCTATGACGTCACGCCACCCGGCAGATTCGATCTCATCTACTCCTGGGACGGATTCGGCATCGGCAGCGACGCCGACCAGCGTCGGTTGCTCCGTCGCATCCGAGAGTGGTTGGCTCCAGATGGCCGGGCGTTGATCGAGATCTACACACCCTGGTACTGGGCGCAGGCTGCCGGCCGGACGATGTCCATTGGGAGAGCCCGGCGGCGGTACGACTTCGACGGCCGCGGATGCCGCATGCTGGATACCTGGTGGGAGGCTGGCGACCCCGCCCACGTCGTCACGCAGTCTCTGCGCTGTTACGCCCCGGTAGACCTTGAGCTCCTGCTCCAGGAAACCGGGCTGCGGCTGAGCGCGGGGGCCTCAGGCGGCGCCTACGACGCCGCGACGGATACGTTTGCGGCAGATGCGCCCCTGGAGCGAGCGATGAGCTATGTCGCGACGCTCGAGCCCGCGCCCTGACGAGATCGCAACGCCGTTACGGTTTGCTCCAGCCACTCGGCGGCGGCGTGTGTCTGGCGCAGGCGCAGATCCAGCACCAGATCCTGGAAGAACAGGTCATCTCCCGGAGCAGCGTCCGGCGGAGCCTGCAGGCTGGCGCGCTGCTCCGCAAGCGAGCTCGCCAACTGGCGCATGACAGCCTGTTGCTCACCGGCGAGGTGCAGGGCAAGTTCGGGCGCGATGTGCATGGCGAAGTAGAGCTTGACCAGGAATTCGAGCCGGATCTCGCGTGTGCGGGCAACTGGCTCAGCCAACCAGCGGCGCAGCTCGGCCTCGCCACTGCTGGTCAGGTGACAGACCTGACGGGGCGGCCGCGGCGCCTGATCCTCCGTGGTCATCGTTAGCCAGCCCAGGCGCGCGAGCTTTTTCAGGTGTTTGTAGAGCATGGCCGGTTCGAGGCGGATCACCTCGCCGAGGGGCTGGTCGCGCCGGAATTGCCGGGCCAGGTCATAGCCGTGAGCCGTGCCGCCAGCGAGGGACAGGAGACCCAGCAGCGCATGTTCTGCCGGAAGCTCACGCAGCTCCGATCCACGCTCGCTTGCCGCTGACGCCGCCTTTGCCTTGTCAGAACCTTGCCCGCTCATTGCGGGAAGTATCCCACGCTGCGGCGTCAGATTACGGGGGTACCGGTACGCCCGGCCAGCAGGCGTAACCCGAAGAGGACGATGACCGACGCGATGAGCAGGACCAGCGAGAGGATGAGGGCAGAGGTCAGGTCACCCGCACCGAAACGTGCGTAGATGGCGAGCGGCATCGTTTGGGTCACGCCGGGAAAGTTGCCCGCGAACATGATGGTGGCGCCAAACTCGCCCAGCGCCCGGGCCCAGGCCAGCACGGCGCCTGCCATCAGGCTGGGAAGCGCCATCGGGAACGTCACGGAACGCAGGGTTCGCAGCGGCGATGCCCCCAGGTCGGCGGCAGCCTCTTCCAGGTCACGATCCACACGCTGAAAGCCGCTCCTGGCGGCGCGCACGAAAAAGGGCGCCGCGACGAAGACCTGGGCCAGGATGACGGCTGCGGTGGTGAATCCGAGCGTGACCCCCATGGAGGCCAGGCCACGGCCGATCAGGCCATTGCGTCCGAACGCGACGAGCAGGGCGATGCCCGCAACGGCCGGGGGGAGGACGATGGGGAGATCGACCAGGGTGTCGATGAGCCGGGAACCCGGGAAGGTGCGGCGTGCCAGGAAGAAGGCAAGCGGGATGCCGGTGGTCAACACGATCAGCATGGCCACAGCCGTGGTCAGCAGGCTGAGGGTCATAGCATCCCGCAAGGTGGCGAGCGCTTCAGGCGTGACGCCGCGGCCGTCACGCAGCAGGCGCCAGACCATGGCGACGAGCGGGATGCTGAGAAAGAGCACCAACGCGGCGGCCGAACAGATGGCCACGCCGCGCACGGTTCGCTCAGTCCAGGTTACGGCTCCGCTGCCGCCGGCAGTGGCAGCCGGGGAACGTGGAGCGTGATGAGTTCTGGCGAGCGCGTGCATCCGGTGTCGAACCTCTGCCGGTACGGAGTTTCCGGGGAAACGTGAGCGGCGTGGACAAAGTATCCACGCCGCTCCGGTTGCGTGCTGGCAGATCAGGAAACGGGCTCGAATCCGAAATCGGCGAGGGTGGCCTGTCCGTCATCGCTGAGGACGTAGGCAATGAACGCATCCCCCAGAGCCTCGTCGCCACCACTGACGGTTGCGATGGGGTAGGTGGCGAGGATGTTGAAGTCAGCCGGAATTTCGACTTGCTGCACCTTGTCCCCGCCAATGAAAGCGTCGGAGACGTAGACAATGCCGGCATCGGCTTCGCCAAGCTCCACCTTCGTCAGGACATCTCGCACGTCTTCCTCTTCGGAGACGACGTTGCTCGCGACGCGGCTCACGAAATCCTCGCCAAACGTTGCCGGGTCCTGGCCCATGCCGCAGACGGCTTCGCGTGCGTAGCGACCCACGGGAACGTCAGCCTGGGCCAGCACCAGGCGCACGCCTGAGGCGCCCAGGTCATCGGGAGAGTCAATGCCGGCCGGATTGTCAGGCGGGGTGACGATGACCAGTTCATTCTTGACGAACGTTGCCGGCTCCCCACCGATCAGGTCTTTCTCCTGGGCAGCCTTCATCTGGGTGTTATTCGCCGAGGCGAACACATCTGCCTCTGCTCCCTCACCCAACTGTGTCACGAGCGCCTGGGAACCGGCGAAGTTATAGGTAATGGAAAGTCCCGGGTGCGCTGCCTCGAGATCGGTCTTGATTTCGCCGAAGGCATCGGTCAGGGAGGCAGCGGCAAAGATCGTGAGATCTCCACCGGTCTCCGGAAACGCCGCGTCTAGCGCCACCGGAGTCGCGGGGCTGCTGGCGGTGCTGGAGGTGCCCGGCGTGGCAGCGGCCGGAGCCGGGCATTCAAACGTTGCCTGCGCGCGGGCAGGCGCGGCTCCCGGCAGCGCCGCGCCCAGGAGAGAAAGTCCCAGGGCAGCCACTGCGGCCCGACGTGTCACTGCGCCCACGTGTGCTCCTTCAAGTGCCAACGCACCGACGATTATTCAAAGAGTGACTAGAAACTGATTGGAGCGTATGCTAGTGGCCGACACGTGTCAAGCACATGGCGTTCTCAGGTCGGTTGCTGTTCCGGCAAGAATGGCCGGTGCAATCGGAAACGGGTGAACAAGGAGGGCAGCGATGGAGTTGAGTGCGCGAAATCAGATTGCCGGAAATATCACGAACATCGAGCTGGGCGCTGTCATGGCCGAAGTCACGCTGGACGTCGGCGGGGGCCAGACCTTGACGTCGGCGATTACCAGGCACTCCGTGGAGCGACTGGGGCTCAAGGTCGGCGACGAGGTGGTGGCGATCATCAAGGCGACCGAGGTCATGATCGGGAAGACCAGGGACTAGACTGGGGCGCAGATAACCAGGCAGATTGCGTGAGAGAGGGAAGGTCAGTTGCGATGACATCATCGTGTCTTTCATTGACCGGCTGGCTCCATCGGGTTGCGCTGGTGGGCGCCCTCGTCCTGACAGCCGCCGTTGCCCTTCCCATTTCGACGGGGCTCGCGCAGGGCACCCCGATTGCTTCGCCAGCCATGTCTGGCGCCATCGGCGTGACGGGGCGTGTCCTTCGCCCCGGGCCACTGTCGGTCGCTGACCTGCAAGCATTGCCGAGCGAAACGGTTGATGTTGCGTTCGAGAGTGGTGGAAAAGCGCAGGATCACACCTTTACTGGCGTTCGGCTGATCGACGTTCTCGGGTATCTCGGGCTGGACGTTGCGGCTGATGCTCACCACCCGCTGCTGCCCATGTACCTGGTGGTGACGGCGAACGACGGCTACCAGGTCGTCATCTCTGGTGGTGAGATTGACCCTGATTTCGGCAACGTGCCGATGCTCCTTGCCTGGGACGAGGATGGCGTTCCGCTTGCAGGCGATCAGGGTCCTCTCCGGTTGGTTGTTCCAGGCGACAAGCACGGCGGTCGCAATGTGTTCGGCGTCGTCACGATTGATGTGCGAACAGTTGCCGGAGGCTGAACTCGCGAAACAGCCATTGCGGATCTATGCCCCAGGCTCACTGCGCCCCTTGCAGGAAGCGATTCTCGACGGTTTCGGCAATGAAACAGGTAACGTCAGGGCCGAGTTTGCGCCGCCTGCATATTCGGGTGTCCTGGCCCAGCAAATCACGGACGGTGCGCCAGCCGATGTCTTCATCTCAGCGAATACCCGGTACCTCGCCGAGCTTGGGAAGGCTGGCCTCGTCGTGCGGTCGCACCCGCTGGCGCGCAACCGTTTGTTGCTCGTGAGCAGGGGTGATCTGGACCCGCCGGTCAACGATCTGGTCGATTTTGCCCGGAGCGGACTACGGGTCCTCGTCCCGCCACCGATCGATCCACTGGGCGAGTACGCGCTGGAGATGCTCGCACGTGCTGGGTTGAGTGACGCACTTGCCCGAAAGCAGGCGCGGGGCGAGGTGAGAGTGGATCTGGCGTCGCTGCGATCCGCGCTTGACAGCAAACAGGTCGATGCGGCAGTCCTTTATGCGTCGATGGTGGCGTCGTTCCCAGGAGTTTGTGTGACCAATCTGCCGCGTGACCTGGACATGCACGAGCGGGTGCTGTTCGCCATTGGCGTCGTCGAACGGGACGGGCGATCTCACCCCGCCGCCGGTCTGTTCGTCGATTGGCTTCTCGGTGAAGCGGGACAGGCGGTGCTGCAGCGCGGCGGATTTCTCCCACTGAGGTGACCGTCAAGCGCGAGCACGGCCCACACCGGTCCGCCAGCAGGCGGTCCCGCTGGTTTGGATAGAGAGGTCTTTGGCCGGAACTTGCGGGTGCTGAGGCGTGCACTGCTCGAGTCGGGGACCGGCAGTGCGTACTCGCTAGCGGGCGACGATCTTCCTGGCGACCGCCGCGCATTGCACCCGCAGATCAGGCACGGCCACGATTTCGTAGAGGCGTCCCATTGCCACCGGGCCAAGCGCGTAGAGCCCTGGTTGCGGTCGCCCGTTGGCTGCAAGTACCTGGTCATCCGCGTTCGTGTCCAGCCCCAGGCGCAAGTCATCACTGCGGGCGATGCCTGAATCCAGGAGCGCCCGGAGCAGGGTGTTGCCGCTACGGACGGGATCGCGTCCCGGCCCTGTACAGTTGATGACCCACTCCACCTGTTCCTGCCTGGGAGTTGGAAGACCACGCTCGTAGAGATCCACGTCGAGCCTACCCTTAAAGTCACGTATGCCAGCCACGCGGCCGGAAAGGATCTGCAGTCGCCCATCCTGCTCCATGGCAGTCAGCCGTTGGCCGGCGATCGGTGGCATTCGGTGACGGGCTACACCCCAATGCGTTCCAAGGTGACGAAGAAAGCGCGACTGGTCGGCCGGCCGCAGTTCCGCCCACAGGCGCTGGGTATCCGGCCGTAGTCCATCAACGATCGGACGCCAGTCTCGACCACTCGCCGCGTGCTCCGCAATGGTGGTCCGTAGAAGGCGAGTCAGGCTCAGAAGGGAGGCTTCAGCGTCCATGCCGGGTGTGGTGACTCCCGGCTCGGCGTGGAGCGCATGGACTTCGGGCAGGAGCCCCCGCCGGGAAATCGCAATGGTCTGACCAGCGTGGCCATCGTGCTCTCGCTGCAGAACGAAATCAACCATGGTCAGGCCCGTGCCGATGACCAGGACACGATCTTCAGGGGCAATTGCGACCAGGCGCTTGTCACGCCAGGGGTCGGAAATGATCCGGTCCATGGCGCCGGCGTGAATGCTGGAAGGCGCAATCGGGAGTGAGCCGGCCTGATTTCCAAGACAAAGCGCGACAACCGGAGCGGTAGCCGAGGAGCCGTCGGAGAACTCCACCTGCCACGCCGCGTGTTCTCCTACCAGCCGTATCGCGTGAACCGTTCGCTGCTCGAAGAGGGCCTGTGTTTCCGCGGTCGCTTCGCGCAACCGGTCCTGGACATAGCTTCCGTAGATGCTGCGAGGAATGAATCTCTCCGGGAGCGAAACGCCCTGCGCCTCCTGCTCTCTGGCATGGCCGTTGGCGAGCAACCAGAGCACGAAGTCCTCTGGCTTGTCGGGCCACATGCTCATGCGCCCTGCCGCCACATTGAGCAGGTGCATGGGCGCGGCGGCGCCGTACGCAAGGCCGAGCGTAGCCTCGTTGCCGGCGAGCAGAATGCGGACACCCGGCTTTCCGAGACGGCAGAGGTGGGCCGTCAGCGCAGTGCCGGTGAATCCCGCGCCGAGCACGATGACGTCGTGGGACACGTTCGCGCCCGCACCCGAAGTGTTGATAGTTCCGCCTCCTGCCCGTGCGGCGCGCACGCCGTTGTCTCGTCAGAGCCGGGCTACTATACCGGTGTCACGGGGCTCCTCCGGGACCTAGCTCCCCGGAAACTCGGCGATGCCGTCATGGCAGGCTCGTCTATGCCGGCGCGATGGTGATGATAAGAACCGGCCCCGGCAGGGCGCATGGGTCTTCACAGGAAGGGGCGCTGGCGCGAGTAGCCACGGCGTGCCGCGAACTTCGCCCGACGGTCTGGATGTAGCAGCTGGCTGCCGTCAGCGCAGCCTCCGGTCTCGCGGACCGGGAGGGCAGATTTCATCTGTCGCTTGCGGCGGGTGTGGCGCCACGAGCGCCCCTGCCGAGAGGCGAGGTAGAGGTAGAGGAAAGAGCTCTGTTCATGAGTGAAACAACAGTCAGCAGCGCACCCTTGCGAGACGACGTCTTTACCGTCTGGAGCGTGCTCCGTCGCAATCATGCGGCTGGTCCCCAGTCGATCTGCGCGCCGGGCAACGCTGGCATCGCGGAACTGCAGGATGCAATTGACGAATTGGCTGCGGCAGGGACGACCGTGCGTGGTATCTACGACGTGTCCGGGATGCGTGCCGATGCGGATGTCATGCTCTGGCTACACGCCAACGCCGGCGACAAGCTGCAGGCCGCCCTGCGCAGCCTGCGCCGCACCGCGCTGCTCGCGCCGCTGCTGCCAACCTGGAACGCGATGGGCGTTCACCGAGAGGCAGAGTTTTCGCGCGACCACGCGCCAGCGTTCCTGCGCGGGAAAGACCCGGCGGCCTGGATGTGCGTTTACCCGTTTGTGCGCAGCTACGAGTGGTACATCCTCCCACCGGACGAGCGGCGTGGGATGCTCGCGGAGCACGGGAAGAAGGGCGCTGCGCACCGCAGCGTGTTGACGAATACGGTGGCTGCCTTCGGGTTGGGCGATTACGAGTGGCTCCTGCCACTGGAAGCTGAGGAACTCGTCGATATCGTGGATGTCATTCGTGATCTGCGAGCGACGCAGGCCCGACTGCACGTGCGGGAGGAGATCCCGTTCTTCACCGGCCGCCGCATTCCGGTCGAGCAGTTGCCCGAGGTTCTTGCCTGACCGCGCGTGTGACCTTCGGGCCAGCCGGGACCTTGAAACCCCTCTCGTCTGCCAACTGAGTCGCATGTGCCTGCTCCTGGAGGAGGGGAGCCTGAATGGCCTCCGCCCTGGGGGGGCACGTGCAGTAGAAGGCGCTGCTGTGGGCGCCGCTACGGGTGCTTCAGCGGCACGTTGTCTGCGGTCGCTATCCTCATCCCATTGATCGCAACCTGAGAGGATATGGTGATGGCAAGTCCCGATGTGGTGATTATCGGCGGGGGAATCAGTGGCACCGCCGCCGCGTACGAGTTGGCCCGCCTCGGTGTGAGCGTCACTCTGGTCGAGCAGGGAACACTGGCCAGCATGGCGTCGGGTTGGACGCTGGCCGGCGTGCGCCAGTCTGGCAGGCTGGCGCCGGAGATTCCGCTTGCCATGGCGGCGGTCGAGCGCTGGGGCTATCTCGCGGAAGAACTCGATGCAGACCTGGAGTACCGACGCAACGGCAACTTGCGGCTGATGCTGAACGACGATGCCCGGCCCGCAACCCAGGAGCGGATCGCGGCCGAGAATGCGATGGGACTCAAGGTCGAGTATCTCGCTGACAACCAGGCGGTGCGAGAGGTTGCACCGGCGCTCGCGGAGTGGATTCCGGGGGCATCATTCTGCCCGTCCGATGGCCATGCGAACCCGGCGGCTGCCGTGGGCGCGTTCGCTGCCGCTGCCCAGCGCCTGGGCGCGAAGATCCTCACTGACACACGCGTTGAGGCCATTGAAGTCGTCGGCGGTCAGGTGCAAGGGGTGCGAACGGCCGTTGGCGTGATACCCGCCGATGTCGTGGTGGTAGCCGCCGGCATCTATTCGAATGCACTGACAGCGCCCCTCGGCATCACCATCCCGTATGACCTCTATCGCGTATCCGTCATCCAGACGACACCCCTGCCACCCCTTATTGACCAGGTACTTGGGACGAGTGCTGGCGACTTTGCTGGCCGTCAACAGGTCGACGGCCGCTACCGTTTCACAGACGGTGGCTCGCACTGGCCCCACGAGCTCGAAGATCTTGCGGACGGCTATGAGCCGATCATGCCGACGTTGCAGACCGTCCACAACGCCATCACCAGCGCCACAGCCCTGCTGCCCGCGGTCAAGGCGGCGCGCATTGCCCGGGTCTGGGGAGGATTAGTCGATATCACTCCGGATGAGATTCCGGTCATCGAGCGTTCCCAGGAGATTGAGGGGCTGGTAATGGCGGCTGGGTTCTCGGGTCATGGCTTCTGCCTGGGTCCCGTCACGGGGCAAATCCTGCGTGACCTCGTGGTCGAGGGCGAGACGCCATATCCCATCGAGCCGTTCCGGCTCGGCCGCCTCGCCGGGGTGGAGCGCCGGGGAACCGCCTCTCCGCTCGGGTAAGAGTGTTATGCAAGCTACTGAATTTAACGCCAGACCAGATACCATGTGACGATATTCAAAGAAACGGTCGTGGTGGATCGCGAGATGTGATTCCCACCGTCGTGTTTCAATCGCTGGGAGGACTGACATGGCAACCAGACGACGTGTGGTCGGCGCAATGCTCGCGTCCGCGGTCGTTGCCCCCGCAATCGGGTTGAAGGGGCTCGCCGGAGCATCCGCACAGGATGCGGCCGGGCCAGTGCTGCGCTTCGGGGTGAATGCTGCTGATCTTGCCACACTCGACCCGCACTATGCGTCCGGAACCCAGGACCGCACCGTAGTCGACATGGTCTTCAATGGGCTCGTTCGGTACAAGCCGGGTGACAGCAGCGTCATTGAGCCGGACATTGCGACCGAAATCCCGGAGCCTGAAGAGGTTGACGGCAAGCAGGTCTGGACCTTCACGCTGCGCGACGATGTCATGTTCCACGCCGGGGATGGCACCGAGGCCTATCCTCTGACGGCGGACGACGTTGTCTACTCGCTGCAGAAGTCGGCGGATCCCGACCGCTCCGCCTACGCCGGTGATTACAAGGGGATGACGGTCGAAAAGGTGGATGACCGCACGGTCAAGATCACCATGGATACGCCCATCTCTCCAACGCTCTTCTTGCCGAAGGTCGCCAACTACAACGGGGGCTTCATCGTCAGCAGCAAGGCTGTCGAGGCGATGGGCGACGAGGCCATCAAGACGCACCCGGTTGGCACCGGTCCCTTCATGTTCCAGAACTACACCCCGCAAAACAGCGTCGTGTTGACCGCGAATCCGGACTACTTCCGCGGTGCCCCGAAGCTGGGCGGAGTGGAAGTGCGCTACATGCCTGACGCGTCGAGCCGCGAGCTTGGCTTGCAGTCGGGCGACCTTGACGCGGCGGCCGGCGTCACCGAGGCGCAGTGGGTGGATCGCATCAACTCCGAAGGCGCGTTGACCGCGGATGTCTTCGGCGTTGGCGAGGTGGCCTTCTTCAACTTCAACGTGAAGAAGGCGCCGTTCGATAACCCGCAAGTGCGCGAGGCTCTCGCCCTGGCGATCAGCCGGGACGAGCACCTCGCGCTTTACGGCGAACCGGTGGCGGAGAACGTGTACTCCGTAGTGCCCGCGGCCTTCATGCCGGGTGGTCTCACGCGGGAGGAAGCGGAGGCTGCCGGCGTCGCGCTGGACCAGGACGTGGAGCGATCGAAGCAACTCCTGGCCGAGGCTGGCGTCGAAGGTCTGACCATCGACCTCATCACGTCAGAAATGCCTGCCTACCGGAGCAACTACGAAGTGCTCCAGGCGGAACTCGCTGACGTGGGCGTGACGGTGAACCTGAACGTCGTCGACCACGCGACCATGCACGAGCAGATCCGGCAAGACGTGAACCCGATCACGCTCTACGTGGCGTTCCGCCCGAACGCCGATGTCTACCTGACGCAGTTCTTCTTCTCCGAATCCGCAGTGGTCGATGGTGCGTCGCCGGTTACGAACTTCTCCCATTACGACGCCATCGATGATCTGATCCTGCAGGCGCGGACCGAGACCGACCCCGAGAAGCAGGATGAGCTCTGGAAGCAGGCGAACATCCAGATCCTCAAGGATGTGGCGGCTATGCCACTGCATTACCAGAATCAGGTCTACGCCCGCAGCCCAAAGGTCGACTATGGTCATGACCTGGTTTCCAGCCTGGCGCTCTACCCGCAGATCACGGAACTGACCACGATCACGGAGTAACGGGTCAGCCCTCACCGTAACCCCTCTCCCGGCACGCGGGAGAGGGGCTTCCTGCACTCTCCTCCTGACCTGGAGCGCGAGTGCTCGCCGAGAAAGGAGAGGGGATGGTCCGCCATATTGCGCGCCGCCTGCTGCTGGCTATCCCCACGCTGCTGGCAGTCTTCACCATTATCTTCATCATCGTTCGCATCGCGCCGGGAGATCCGGCTGTGGCCGTCCTGGGGGATTACGCTTCCGCCGAGGCCGTGGCGGCCCTCCGCGAGAAGATGGGGCTGAATGTCCCGCTCTGGCAGCAGTACCTCAATTTCCTGGGTGATTTGGCGCGAGGGAATCTCGGCAACTCGATGATCTCGCAGAAGCCGGTCATCGAGCAGATCGCGTTCGTGCTGCCGTACACGCTGGAATTGACGTTCGCGGCGATCCTGGTGGGATTGGCCCTGGGCATACCCATTGGCGTCTTGACCGCGATCAAACGCAACAGCCCGATCGACTACATTGGCCGGGTCGTCTCGCTTCTTGGGCTCTCCTTTCCCGCCTTCTACCTGGCGATCATCCTGATGTTCTTTTTTGCCGTGCGCCTGGGCTGGTTTCCCGCGGTGGGGTCGGCGCCGTTCTCTGAGCCGGGACAGAATCTTCGCTACCTCGTGCTGCCGGCCATAACGCTCGGGCTGATCGAGACGGCCTACATTGCCAGGATGACGCGCTCGGTCATGCTTTCCATTCTCAATGACGACTACGTGCGGACAGCACGGGCAAAGGGGCTGCAGGAACGGATTGTCCTCATCAGCCACGCGCTGCGGGCGGCCCTCATTCCCATCGTGTCGCTGGTCGGCATTTTCGCCATTAGCCTAATTGGCAGCTCAGTCCTGGTCGAAGAAGTCTTCGCTCGGCCGGGGCTGGGCAAGCTGATGGTGGGTGCGACCAAGCAGAAGGATTACACGACGCTGCAATCGATCATGGTCGTCTACGCATTGATCATTGTCCTGGTCAATCTGGTCACAGACATCATTTACACGTTCGTTGATCCTCGCGTGCGGTACGACTGATGGCTGCCATTCCCGCGGACGCCGTGCCGTCGTTGACGCATCCCGAAGGTCCGAAACTCATTTCACAGCGGCAGCGTGCTGTTCGCACCTTTGTGAAGAATCGGCCGGCGGTCGTCGGCCTGCTTCTCATCGTCCTGATCACGCTCGTCGCCATCTTTGCACCCGCAATTGCGCCACACGATCCGCTTGACCAGAGCGTGCGCGACCGGCTGGCGCCCCCCAGTTGGGATTACCCCCTCGGTCGCGACGACAAAGGGAGAGACATTCTTTCGCGCGTGATCTTTGGCACTCGCATCGCTCTCCTGGTGGGCGTGTTCTCGGTGATCATTGGCGGGGTGCTGGGCACCCTGATCGGGGTAGCTGCCGGCTACTTCGGCGGTAAGGTCGAGACCGTGCTGATGCGGGTTACCGACATCCTGCTCGCCTTTCCGGACCTCATTACCGGCTTGCTCGTGCTGGCGGTGTTGGGACCTGGCCTGGAGAAAATGATCCTGGCCATCGGGCTGACGATCGCGCCGCGCTTCGCCCGGATTGCCTACGGGCCGACGCTGGCGATCAAGGAAAAAGAGTTCATTGACGCGGCGAAAGCGCTAGGCGCCAACAGCAGCCGCTTGCTGCGGTTGCACGTGCTGCCCAACATCAGCGGAGACCTGCTGGTGTTCGCGAGCCTGTGGACCGCATCCGCCATCCGTCTGGAAGCCAGCCTCAGCTTTGTCGGACTCGGCGTGCAGCCTCCGACGCCGACCTGGGGACAAATGATCCGGGAGGGCACGCTCTACCTGGCAGACCGGCCGCTCTACTCGCTTGGCCCTGGCCTCGCGTTGCTGGTGACCGTGCTGGCCTTCAACCTCGTCGGGGATGGCTTCCGGGACGTGCTGGACCCGAAGGCGCGCGCCTAACCGAGACGGTCCTGTGCGGCCGCCACTGCCTCCGCTTCGCGCCGTTTGGCTGAATCACGTTGTCCCGCACCAATGAAGGTCAAGTTGCCCTGGTGGATGAGCGCCTGGTCTTCAGCGACGTACGCGGCGGTTGCCGTGCAGGCGCTGATGCGGACGCAAGACTGATCCTGTGCAAGCACGCCCACGTGTGAGTGCTCGAGGTTGGCGCCGGTGATATTGGCTGTGATTGATCCACTTACCTGCACGACGGACGTGACGCCACTGCTCGAAATGTTCTCGATGGAAACCTGGCTGTCCCCGGTGAGGAGTATGCCGGTCCCCTCAATATTCTCCAGCACAACAGACTGCACAAGCGCCGCGACATTATCAAAGGCAGCTACTTCGAGACCAATCGCGGTCTGCGACTCGTCATCGAACCGGATGTTGCGCAACGTGGAGTTCGAGATGCGACCCGGAGCGACAAGGGCGACGGCGGCGAAGTAGGTCGGCTCGTGCGAAGTCACCTGGCTGCCATCGACGACGAGATTGATGATGTCGCCACCGCAGGCCCGCACGGCTGCGCTTTCAAAGTTGTCGGCGTCACCGGTCAGCGCAATCACGTGCCCGCCGCCGTCCAGTGTCACGTTCGACGGCAGGTCCAACGGAGACGCAAGCACGCAGTCATCCTGCAACGTCCAGCGACGTCGTTCGCGTGAGAAGGTACAGCGCCCACGGTCTGCGCCAGGACCCTCATGACAGCTGGTTACAGCAACGTATGGCGGAAAGGATGAGACATTGACAGCCATTACCCGGAGCTCCTCAACTTCGAGAGACATCACATCATAAATTACACGATTCGTCGTAAAAAGAATATGGTGATTCGTGGTCAATTTGCAGAGCGTAGTCCAATAAAACCTCATATGTTTTGATATCCGCAACTATCCATTAATCTCTGGTGCGATTTGCGTGAGCGTTCCCGAAGGGCGCCAACTGTCCCGTATACTGGGCACCCGAGTGCTTTTGCGACCGGCGCTGGCCGCACCAACTGACGTCCCAGGAGCCTATGTCCGCGAACGCTTCCGCTACGCCGCTGGCCACTCCACGTAGCCCCAGCAACCGGGAACTCATCAGGGAATTTGCCCAGTACTACCGCCCCCACCGGGGGCTTTTCGCGCTGGACTTCACGTGCGCGGTGCTCTCCGGTGTGCTGGAACTCGCCTTTCCGATGGCGGTAGGACTCTTTGTCGACCAGTTGCTCCCTGGCCAGAATTGGGCCTTGATCGTGGTCGCTTCGGCGGCCTTGCTCGTGACCTACCTCGTCAACACCGGCCTGATGGTGGTGGTGAACTACTGGGGCCACATGCTCGGGATCAATATCGAGACCGAGATGCGGCGGCGGAGCTTCGATCACCTGCAGAAGCTGTCATTCCGGTTCTATGACAATCACAAGACCGGGCACCTGGTGGCGAGAGTTACCAAAGATCTCGAAGAGATCGGAGAGGTGGCGCATCACGGGCCTGAAGATCTCTTCATTGCCATCATGACCTTTATCGGCGCGTTTGTGCTCATGTTCTGGGTCAACCCGACCCTGGCGTTGATCACGGGAGTCATCGTGCCGATCAGTGCCGGCATCAGCATCCGCTACGGCGGGCGCATGACTCGCACCTGGCGCAGCCTCTTCAGCCGGGTGGGCGAGTTCAACGCGCGCATTGAAGAGAATGTGGGCGGGATGCGCGTCGTACAGGCCTTCGCCAACGAAGACCATGAGCGCAAACTCTTTGCCGGCGACAACGCCCGTTACCGTGAGACAAAGCTGGAGGCGTATCGGTTAATGGCGACCGGCATGTCCCTCAGCTACGTCAGCATGCGCTTCACGCAGTTGGTGGTGATGATCGCCGGGTCCTACCTCGTGCTGCACGATCAACTCAGTGAGGGAGGATTCGTCAGCTTCCTGCTTCTGGTAGGCGTCTTTTTCCGGCCGGTCGAGAAGATCAACGCCATTCTCGAGATTTATCCCAAGGGAATTGCCGGGTTCAAGCGCTACTCGGAGTTGCTGGACACCGAGCCTGACGTCGTCGATGCTCCGAACGCGGTCCCGGTCTCAGGTCTGCGGGGAGACATCCGGTACGAAGATGTCTCATTCGGCTACGGTCCTCACAGGTCTGTGCTGGAGCACGTCAACCTGGAGATTCGCGCCGGCGAGACGGTGGCGTTCGTTGGCCCCTCCGGCGCCGGCAAGACCACCATTACGTCGCTTCTGCCGCGCTTCTACGAGCCCGACTCAGGTCGCATCCTGATTGACGGTATCGACACCCGCGAGATGACGCTGGCGTCGCTCCGGCGCGAGATCGGCATCGTCCAACAGGACGTCTTTCTGTTCGCCGGAACTATGCGGGAGAACATCGCCTACGGCCGATTGAACGCGTCGGAGGCAGAGATCATGGACGCCGCACGACGCGCTCGCCTCGATCTCGTCATCGCGAACATGCCGGATGGCCTGGATACGGTTATTGGGGAGCGTGGGGTCAAGCTCTCTGGCGGACAGAAGCAGCGACTGGCGATTGCCCGCATGTTCGTCAAGAACCCGCCAATCCTGATACTCGACGAAGCCACGTCCGCGCTGGACTCGGAGACGGAGCGGGCCATTCAGCAGGCGCTGGTGGAACTTTCAAAGGGGCGTACCACGCTGGTCATCGCGCACCGTCTTGCCACAGTCCAGCACGCCGATCGCATCGTGGTCATTGATGACACTGGCATCGCCGAGCAGGGCACGCACGCTGAGCTTCTGGCGACAGACGGCCTCTACCGGCGGCTTCACTTCGCGCAGTTTGGCAACCAGGGCAACCCGATGGCACGACTGGCGTAGAGGCGAGTTCGCTACCTGACTAGGCCTCTTCCATCTCCTCAGCCAGATCTTTCGGTGTCACGATCCCTTGCCAGCTCCCGGTTCCCCTGCGGGCACTATCCCAGGAGTCCGTGTCAAAGGTGATGTGGGCGTAGGCCGCGGTTGGCAGTAGCACGTCGTCCTCGTCAACACCCGCCAGCGCTGCGGCGACCTCCTCGAAGCCCGGGTTGTGCCCGACCACCAACGCAGTATCGACATCGTCCAGGATGCTGCGCACCACGGCAAGCAGGGTGTTGGCGTCAGCCTCGTAGATCTGCGGTACCAAAGTCAGGTCGCCAACATACCCCATCGCTTCTGCAGCCAGCTCGGCGGTAATTTCGGCGCGGGTGGCGGTCGAGGTGATAATGGCATCCGGGATGCCGATCTCGCGCCCGATGTGGCTTCCCATGGCCGCTGCCTGGCGACGCCCTCGCTTGTTCAGTTCGCGGGCATGGTCACCGTCGGGGGAGTCGGCCTGCGCCTTGCCGTGGCGCATAAGCACTAGCGTCTTCACCTTGCTTCCTCTTCTGCTGAGGCTGCCAGCCGTCGTTCCTTTACCCGATGGTATCCCGTGTCCCATGCCCCGCTCAACCCGAGGCTGAGTCGTGCGATCATCTCGAGCGTTCTTTGCTTGCCAAATCCCGGTTCGTGCAACCGGGAGTCCGACACTCTGGAGTGTGACGTGACCGACCTGGCCGTTGTGTCAACCGAAGGCAAAATTCCATTCAAGGGCTATGAGACGTGGTACCGGGTGTACGGCGAGGGCGAGTCGCCCGGCAAGTTGCCGCTTCTTTGCCTGCACGGAGGGCCAGGCGCCGCGCATGATTACCTGGAGTCCCTGGCGGCCATGGCCCACACCGGGCGCCGGGTGATCTTCTACGACCAGCTCGGCTGTAGTCGCTCGGCTATTCCTGAATCACGACCGGACCTGTGGACGGTCGATCTTTATCTCGAAGAAGTCAACACAGTGCGGGCCGCGCTTGGTCTCGACCACGTCCATGTCCTGGGCCAATCCTGGGGCGGGATGCTCGCGATGGAATACGCGCTGACCCACCCCATAGGCATGGAAAGCCTGATCGTGGCAAGTTCACCAGCCAGCATGATCCAGTGGGTCCAGGAGGCGAACCGCCTGCGTGAGGAACTGCCTCCAGCGGTGCAGGCGACCTTGCTCAAGCACGAGGCTACCGGTACTTTCGATGACCCCGAATATGCTGCCGCAATGCAGGTCTTCTACGACCGTCACGTCTGTCGTGTCGTGCCGAACCCGGATTATGTGACGCGCTCCTTTGATTCAATCGGCGTCAACCCCGAGGTGTACTACACCATGAACGGGCCCACCGAGTTCCACGTTATCGGCACGCTCAAGGAGTGGGATATCATCGATCGCCTCGGGGAAATTCGTGTGCCGACCCTGGTGACCTCGGGTCGTTTCGACGAAGCGACGCCGCTCATTGCTGGTACGGTGCACGAAGGCATTCCCGGCTCGCAGTGGGAGATTTTTGAGGCGAGCTCGCACATGCCGCACGCAGAAGAACCCGAACGGTACATGGCTGTCCTGGATGGCTTCCTGAGCGGAGTCGAGTCGGCTCGAAAGGGCTGAACAGGATGCACTGCCGTGCCTGGCGGCACGTTCCCTGCATGTTGCAGAGGCAACATCAGGACGCAACTTGCGCCGCGGAGTCAACGCAGAGGATGAATGACGCACATGCACCTGACATCACCTAATGCGCGAAGGCGACTGCTGGCAGCCGCAGTGGCGGCACTCCTAACCCTGGCGCCACTTGTCCCGGGACCGGGGTCAGCCCAGACAAGCACGCAACTCCTCGTAGATGATGCGCAGACGGCCAATCCCTCGCTGGTCGATGTAAACGTTGCGGATCCGAGTGGGCTGGGTGTTACCGGCCTGAAGTTGCAAGCACCAGAAGGGTATGGGGTCGCGGTCATCGCGGCCGGGCTGCAGAGGCCGCGCTTCATGACGTTCGACGACGCGGGGAATCTGCTGGTGGCGGAGTCCGGCGCCGGCCAGGTCCTGCGCTTCCCGTATACGGATGGAGTGCTTGGCCAGTCCGAGGTGCTGGCAAGTGGCATGGAGCAGCCGAGCAACGTCGCGCTCTTTACGGATGGCGACCAGGCGTACCTGTACGTCAGTGAACCTCAACAGATCACACGTTTCGCCTATGACCCGGCGGGGCCGGTTGGAGAGCAGGAAGCAGTCGTGACCGGCCTCCCGACGGGAGGACACAGTACTCGCACGGTGCGCTTTGGACCCGACGGCATGATGTACATGGCGGTTGGATCATCGTGCAACATCTGCGTCGAGGAGGATCCCATCCGGGCAACCGTTTCGCGCCTGACGCCGGAGGGTGGAAATCCGGAAATCCTCGCCACCGGTCTGCGCAACCCTGTCGACCTGGCGTTTCAGCCCGGAACGGACCTCCTGTGGGCGACTGTGAATGAGCGTGACAACCAGGGAAATGAGATTCCGCCCGATCTCGTGACGATCGTCCAGGAGGGCGCCAACTACGGGTGGCCCTACTGCCAGCCGCCTGACGCCACGCCGCAGGAAGCAGGCGCCGACTGCAGCAACATCACCCCACCAACGATAGGTATTCAGCCGCATTCAGCCCCTCTCGGCATGACGTTTCTCAGCGGGGAGGCCGTACCAGAAGATCTCAGTGGTGATCTCGTGGTGGCACAACACGGCTCGTGGAACCGGCAGCCACCGGCCGCGCCGAAGCTGCTGCGCATCGACTTCTCGGATGGGCAGCCAGTGGCCGCGACAGACTTCGTGACCGGGTGGCAAGACGCCAGCGGCGAACGCTGGGGACGGCCGGCTGGCGTCACGCTCGCGCCCGACGGGAGCCTTATCGTTTCCGATGACCTGAGCGGCTACCTCTATCGCGTCGCACCGGCAAGCTAGGTTCGTTGGTAACTCCCATCTGCCCTGGAGGAGTGTTCTGGACCGATAGGACTTCCCTGGGTCGCGTTCTGAACGGCAGTGGAGCGGATACCACCTGGACCATCGACGGCGCCGTGGCCAACCAGCGGGAGAGCTTCTTCTCCGCCCTGGCCGCGGCGCTGCAGTTCCCGGACTATTTCGGCCACAACTGGGACGCCACCTACGATTGCCTCACGGATCTGGCGGGCGGGGGTGGTCGAACAGCGTTCCTGATCATCGAGCACGGTGACCAGTTTCTCGCGAGGATGGGTGCCGAGTGGGCCGTCGGGCAACGTGTCTTCGCCAATGCCGCGGAATTCTGGAAGGGGCAGGGCCGCCTATTACTGATCCTCCTGCTGAGTGACACGGCGCTGCCCGGCGTACCCGCGTTACCAGCGACTTGCCTGAGAACGGAGCCACCAGTGGAGTCTGAGGACGAAATTGACCAGGCGGATGACCGCATCCGGGCGCTCAACAGGTCCGGCCAGTTCGCGGACGCTTTGCTGGCAGCCCGGGAGTTGGTCGCACGCTTTCCGGACAACGGTCGCGCGCACTTCGTCCTCGGAGGCGCGTTTGATTTCCAGGATCGGGAGGCGGAAGCTGTGCCGCCGTACCAGCGGGCATGGGAGCTCGGTCTGCGCGGCGAAGACGTGCCGAGATTCTACGTCCAGTATGGAAGTACGTTGCGCAATGTCGGGGAGTTCGACGAGTCTGTCCGTGTCCTGCAAGAGGGTCGCGAACGCTTCCCAGGGGACGCCGCTATCCAGGCCTTCCTGGCGCTGGCCCTCTTCAGCGCCGGGGATACTGCTGCCGCGTTGGCGACCGCCCTCACCCTACTGCTCGAGAACGCGGAGGCAGTGAACATGTCCGGGTATGAGCGGGCCTTACGCGAATACGTTGCTGAACTGCGCTAGTTGCGCAAGACGCAGAGATTCCCCGAGCAACTTGCTGTCGCTTGACATCAACATGACGTAATATTCGCCGCTGAAAAGCGGCGGGAACGTGTATTGTTCCCGCCGCTCGGGCGCCATAGCGCCTCTTTTGTACCGACGACGAATCGAACTGGAGCATCCATGGTGGAAACACGGCCGACGAATGAGCCCGTGGGGCCGACCTGGTGGCAGCGGTGCGCTGGACTGATGGCGATGGTCCTGGTGTTCAGCCTGCTGCTGGAGGGGTACACGGCCCGCGATGTGTCAGCCAAGTCCGCGCCTGAGGACTGGCCTGTTCAGGCCGAAATCATCAACGGCTCCCAGGCGGAGGGGCGGGACTTCCCGTTCATGGCTTTTGTCCTCGCCGGCAACAACCTGTGCGGCGGGACGCTCATCGATTCTGACTCCGTGTTGACCGCAGCCCACTGTGTGACCGACAGCCATGGCAACGTCCGCGCCCCATCCGCCTTTACGCTCTACATCGGCAAGGCGAACATCGACCAGGCCAAGAAAAGCAATCGCTACGGAGTGAGTTCCGTCTTTCGTCACCCGGCATATGACGCCGAGACCTTCCAGAACGACGTCGCTGTCCTGAAACTCAACCGGGTGGCGACCTCGGGCTCGCCGATCCCGATCGTCGCCTCCGGCTCCACCCAGTACCAGGGGGCGGGCCAGAGCGTCATCGTGGCGGGATGGGGTACGACCTCCGTCAGCAAGATCAAGATTTCGTTGCAGTTGCGCATGGCGCAGTTGGCCGTGGACAGTGACGCAACCTGCCAGGGGGATTACCCGACAGAATATGACGCAACGACCATGATGTGTGCCTCCTACCCGAGCCGGGATTCTTGCCAGGGCGACAGTGGCGGCCCGCTGCTGGGCCGGGTGCAGACCGGCACGACGCCAGTCGTTATCAAGGGCAAGAAGCGAAAGGGCAAGAAGCGCCACAAGAAGCACATTGAGGCGCCCGTGTACAGCAACACGCAGGTTGGCGTCGTGAGTTGGGGCTTTGGCTGCGCGGTGGCTGGCAGCCCAGGTGTTTACGCGCGGCTGAGCGATCCAGGCATCAACAGCTTCGTAAAGACGTCGGCAGCGAAGTAAAGGTTTGAAACGGGGCGGGCCCGCAGGTCCGCCCCAATCGCTTGCTGGTAGCGCTACTGCGCGATGTAGCCCCCATCCACTGGAAGCACGGCGCCGGTAATGAACGAGGCGTCGTCCGAGGCCAGAAAGAGGATGGCGGCTGCCACTTCTTCCGGTTCGCCAATGCGGGACATCGGGTGCATCTGCTCGATGGCCGCCAGGTACTCCTTGCCGCCTGGTTCGTCGGGAAGCTGCTTCACTCGCTCCGTGCGAATCGTCCCGGGGGCAACCGCGTTGACGCGGATACCCTTGTCCGCCCACTCCACCGCCAGGTGCTTGGTGATCCCGGACGCCACGTACTTGGCAGGACCATACGTGGACTGCCGCTTCTGGCCGGCAAGTCCCGAGATGGACGACAGGCAGACGATTGACCCGCCGTGCTCCTGCATCGCCTCGATGGCGTATTTGCAGGTCAGCCACATCCCGCGGCCGTCCACGGCCATCACCCGGTCCCAATCCTCGGCGGTGGATTCCAGGACATCGCCCAGGGGGATCACGCCCGCGTTGGCGACCAACACATCGAGTCTGCCGAACGTGTCGACAGCCTCTTGGATCATACGCTTTGCGTCAGCCTCGACGGAGACATCACCCACGACGGTGGCGACTTCTGCGCCGGCACTCAGGAGTTGATCGGCAAGGGCCAGAAGTGACCTCTCCTGGATGTCTGTCAGGACCAGCCGCGCGCCTTCCTGCGCGAAACGCTCCGCGGTCGCGCGGCCAATGCCGAACGCCGCACCAGTGATGACACAGACCTTGCCCTTGATGCGATCCACACGTGTTTCCTTCCTGCCTCGCCGCCAGCCATTCAGCGTGTCGCCGCCATTCTCCACGTTTCAGGAGAGTGAGGCGAAGACAGGTCAGCATCAGGCGTAGAGGCGGATTGCCCCGGGCGGTACGGCGATGTTGATCGGCTGTCCCGTGGCCAGGTCCCTGGCGGCGTCTGAGACAACGTCCACCAGCACGGGTTCGCTATCCCCATCGACGCGTACGTCGAGCCGGGTCACGGGACCCAGGAAGGTCACCAACTCAATCTCACCCCGAAGCGTGCCCGGTTCGGGGTCCAGTGGATCAACCAGAAGCGCGGCCTCTGGCCGCCACATGGCAAGGACCGGAACGCCAGCCGGCGTGTCTGCCGGTGCGTGCACGGGCAAGCGGGCGTGCCCCCACGAGATCGTCGCGTGCCCGTTTTGCCGCTCCAACGCCGTGACGCGGCGGTTGCTGGAGCCGACGAAGGCGGCGGTGAAACGGGTGGCAGGACGGTCGTAGAGATCCTGTGGGGTCCCGATCTGGCTGACGCGCCCCTTTTCCATCACTACGATCTGGTCGGAGAGCGCCATGGCTTCCGCCTGGTCGTGCGTGACGTAGACCACAGTCAGGTTGAGTTGCCGCTGAAGGCGGCGCAACTCCGCGCGCAGTTCGTCGCGAATTGCCGCGTCAAGGGCCGAGAGTGGCTCATCCAGCAACAGGAGTGGTGGTTCAACTGCCAGCGCACGCGCGAGTGCCACCCGTTGCTGCATGCCGCCCGAGAGCTGATGCGGGTAGCGGTTCGCGGCCTCTTCCAGGTGCACCAGCGCCAGCAGATCGCGCACACGGGCCGCGACAGCGGCGTTCGGCTCGCGCGCTACGCGCAGGGCGAAGGCCACATTCTCAGACGCGGTCAGGTTGGGAAAGAGCGCGTACTGCTGGAAGACCATGCCGATCTTGCGCCGCTGCGGCGGCACGTGGCTGATGTCGCGGCCGTCAATCAGGATACGACCGCTGTCGGCTCGCTCCAGGCCAGCGATAACGCGCAGCGTCGTAGTCTTGCCGCAACCAGACGGCCCGAGCAGCGATACGAATTGCCCCGGCGCGATGTCCAGGTTGACGTCATCGACCGCGACGGCTTCGCCAAACGTCTTGGTCAGGCCGCGTACCTGTAGCGTTGCACCCATGACGCGAATCAGTCCTTCCTGTAAGCCGGGCAGGTGCTACTTGTTGGCGACCGGCATTCCCGGGCCGGCGCCGCCACGCCGTCGCCCTGCGATGTAGAGGAGCGAAAGCGAGACCACCATGACGTAGAGCAAGCCGATGATCGCCAGGGCGCTGGCAATCCGGCCGTCGACATCCTGGGCTTGGGCCTGGTAAATCGGAAACGTCTTCCAGCCAGATCCTGCGAGCAATGACGCAAGCGCAAATTCGCCGGCCCCAAGTGCTGCGATGAGCAGAATGCCGCTCATGAGGCCTGGCATGATGCCCGGCAACAGCACGCGTCGCCCGATGTCGAACCACCCTGCGCCAAGCATCTGCGCCGCCTCGGCGAGTGTGCGGGCGTCGATGGACGTGAGAGACGCATCGATGGAGCGGAACATGAATGGCAACGAGATCAGGACATACGTCAGGATCAGAAGGGCTGTGCGGTCGATGTTGTATGGGCTGACATACGCCCGGATCATGGCCAGCGCCAGCACCACCCCAGGCAGCGCCCAGGGGATGATGGACAGGAACTCCAGGGCCGGCTTCCACTTGGGTGCGCGCAGGTGTACTGCCAGCAGCGCTGGAACCACCAGGAGTGGGCTGATGATCGCCGCGCTGACGGTCGCTTGCAGGGTGTGCGTCGCGGTTGGCAGGAAGCGGTCATCCGCGATGGCCGCCTTGTACCAGTCGAGCGTGTACCCCTCGGGCAAGATCGACTTGCTCCAGACCGTTGCCAGTGAGAATAGGAGCGTGGCCAACAGGGGAGCGTCAGGTACAGCAGCGCGCCAACCAGGGCCACGCGCAACATCCGGTGCCGAGCGGGACGCGGCGGAAGCGGCCCGGTGCTTCGAGCGCACTTCTTCCGCCGTCATTACGATAGCCATCGTTGAGTCCTCCGCATCAGCAACTGCGCGGCAACAATGCTGAGCGCCATGATGGCCGCGAGGATGAGCGACATGGCCGACGCCTTGCCTGGATCGAAACTGACGTCGCCATTGACCTCAAAGGCAATCTGGATTGTGAACAGGCTCAGTTTCCCGCCGGAGAGCCCCCAGGCCGTCGCGTAGGCGCCGAGCGCGTTCGCGAACAGGAGCGCCAGGGCAGCGGTAAAGGGGGCGGCCAGCACCGGCAGGCCGACTCGCCGCCAATAGGTCCAGGATGACGCCCCGAGCATGGAGGCCGCTTCCTGCCACTGGGGCTTGAGCCGGGCCAGGGATGGCGCAAAGAGCAGCACCATGAGCGGGATCTGGAAGTAGAGGTAGACGAGGGTGAGTCCGGTCCAGGAATAGAGGCTGAAGTGCTGAGGGTAAAGGCGGAAGCCGAAGACGTTGCGAATGATCAGGGTAATCATGCCGCTGGCGCCGAGCACCGCGATGAATGCGAGCGCCAGGGGGATGCCAGAAAAGTTCGAGGTGGTGGCGATGAGACCCATCAGCCAGCGCTGCGCTCGTCCGCTGCTTTGTACGATCGCCGCAGCGACGAGGCCGCCCCAGATGGCGCCGAGGATGGCTGTACCTCCAGAGAGAAGGATGCTGTTGCGCAGGGAGTGCCAGTAGAGCGATTCCGTTAAGGCGCCGTAATTACTCAGCGTGAACGCGCCGACGCCCATTTCCCGCAGGCTGTCCCGGATCAGGATCGTCATCGGGATGATTTCCAGGACCAGGCAGAAGACGAGGAACGGCACAACCGGCCACGGAAAGCCGCCGAGGCGGGCTGTCCAGGGCGTGGTGCGCCAGGATTCGGCGCGCGCTGGATCGCCGGCGGCCGGGCGAGCCGTGGGATTGGCGAGAAGGTCCTCAGCGTGGGCCATAGACGCACTCCCGGAAAACGAGAAATCGACATCCGCTACGCCAGACGCATCTGGCGTAGCGGTGTGGATTGGGCGAGGTACTCGCGCTTACTGGCCGAGAACCTCGTTCCCCCAGTTGTCCGCGATCATCTGGAACGCGGCAACTGCGGCCGGCCAGTCCTCGATGGGGGTGGCAACGGCGTAGGCTTCGGCTGAGGGGCGCTTCGCCTGGATTTCCTCCGGGATCTCCACCGAGGGCAGGATCGGCGTGGCGTAGCCCTTGGCGTACAGCACCTGGCCCTCCGGCGACAGGATGAAGTTGCGCATGAGGCGCGCGGCGTTCGGGTGCGGCGCCCACTTGTTGATGATCGAGACGTAGGGTCCAACCGTGGTGCCGTCTTCCGGGATCAGGACATCGAGGTTGACCTGCCCGGCGAGTTGATCGCGCCAGCCAAGGCCGAGGTAGTCCCAGCCAATGCCCAGCGCCACTTCACCCTTCTGGACCTTGCCGATATCGAGGCCGGTCGGGTTGAGGTTGCCGGAGTCGTTCAACTGCTTGAAGAAGTCCAGACCGGGCTGCACGTCCTTCTCGTTTCCGCCATTGGCAAAGGCAGCACCGATGACCGCGAAGTTCCCCTGGGCGGCGGTGCGGGGATCGTCGATCGTGACGAGGCCCTTGTACTCGGGCTTCAGGAGATCCTGCCAGGTGGTCGGAACCGGATCGACGAGATCGGTGTTTACCCAGAACGAGAGCGTGCCGTAGTACTGCGTTGCCCAGAGGCCGTCCGGGTGCTTGGCCCAGTCAGGGATTTCATCCCAGGTCTCGTTCTTGAAGGGAGCCAGGACGCCGAACTGCACGGCGGACGGCGCAAAGAGAATGCCAATGTCGCCAATGTCCGCGACCGGGTTGTCCTTTTCGGCCAGGAACTTCGCGATCTCCGTCGCGGAGCCCATGTCCGTGTCTTCCCAGGTCTCGATCTCGTACTTGGCCAGGAACGCGTCCCAAATTTCGCCCAGGTTCGCCCACTCGCGCGGCATGCCGTAGGAGACGATCTTGTTCTCCGCCTGCGCGCCGGCAATGAGCGCGTCCATGTCGGAAGCATCGCTCGGCAGTTCGGCATCCTGCGCATAGCCCAGGTTGCGGAACGGCGGGAGAGCAAAGGCCGCGCCCGCCGCCAGGCTGCCGCCGAGAACTCGCCGCCGGTCCAGAGAACGCTGCAACAGGTTGATCACGTTGTGTTCCCCGCCACGCTGATCCCCGCGCCACGGGAGCACAGACCGCCCCCGGGGTGGACATCTGTCCGCTACGCACGGTGAGACATGAGGGGACAAAAGTCAACGGGTTCGTGCCATAAAATGTATAGACCTTTGTTATCTTCGCATGCGGGGATCGAGCACGTCGCGCAGTCCGTCCCCGAGGATGTTGAACCCGAGGACCGCCAGGAAGATCGCCATGCCCGGGGCGAACGCTGTCCAGGGCGCGAACATCATGAAGCCCCGCCCCGTACTCAGCATGGACCCCCAACTCGGTTCCGGCGGTTGCGCGCCGAGCCCGAGGAACGAGAGGCTGGCTTCGATAAGGATGGCGTACGAGATGGCGAGGGTGATCTGGATCAAGAGAGGAGCCATCGCGTTCGGCAGCACGTGACGAAACATGATCCGCGCTGTTCCCGCGCCGCTCGACTTGCTGGCCTCGATGTACTGCTCCTGCATGATGACCAGGCCGGCGGCACGCGTGACCCGGATGAAGATCGGGATAAAGATGATGCCGATCGCCACCATCACGTTGGCCAAAGAGGGGCCGAGCACAGCCAGGACCGCGATGGCCAGCAGGATAGATGGGAAGGCGAAGATGATATCCGCGAAGCGCATGATGACCATGTCCCAGCCGCCGCCCTTGAAGGCCGCGAGCAGGCCCAGGACCCCCCCGATGATCAGGCTGATGCTGACCGAGATGGCGGCAACCTGGATCGAAATGCGCGCGCCATACAGCAGGCGGCTGAAGACATCCCGTCCCAGCTCGTCTGTTCCGAGCGGGTACGTCGCACTTGGACCGACGAGTTGATCGGTCGTGAACTGCTCGTACGGAGAGTGCGGCGCGAGCGCCGGGGCAAAGATCGCCGCCAGCGCCAGGATCAGCACAATCAGGCCGCCTGCCACCACCATCTTGTTCTGCAAGACCCGGGGTACGCGGCGCCGCTTGCGGCTGGAAGTGGGCAACGCGTCCATGGCGAGCGGCGAGGTGGCGAGCGTCTGGCTCATGGTCAGCTCACCCTGAGGCGTGGATCGAGGTAGGTGTACAGGATGTCAACAATCAGGTTGATTAACATAAAAACGAAGGTCACCAGCAACACGACCGTCTGGAGGACGGGATAGTCTCGCTGGTTCACAGCCAGCAGCGCGTACGTCGCGATGCCCGGCAAGTAGAAGACCGCCTCGATGAGGAACGCTCCACCGAAGATGTACCCGACCTCCATGCCAGCCACCGTGATGACCGGAATAAGGGCGTTCTTGAGCATATGCGCCCGTGTTACGGCGGTGGCACCGAGGCCCTTGGCCCGCGCGGTACGCACGTAGTCCTGGCGGATCACTTCGAGCATGGAGGAGCGCGTCATGCGCATGATGATGGAGGCTGAAACAAGGCCGAGCGAAAGGGCGGGCAAAGTCATCGACTTCAGGTTGCCAATCGGATCATCCGTAAACGGAATGAAGCCTCCGGGCGGAAACCACTGCACCTTGATGGCAAAGAAGAATGCCAGCAACGTCCCGAGCCAGAAGTTGGGCAACGACAGGCCAATCATGCCGAGGCTGGTCAGGCCCAGATCGATGGCCTTGTTGTGATGAAGCGCGGAAATTACGCCGAGAGGGACTGAAATCACAATGGCAAAGACGATAGCCAGGAAGGTCAACTCAGCGGTGACTGGCAAGCGGTTGACAAGTTCCGTGCGGATATCGGTCCCGGTTGTCAACGAGATTCCCAGATCACCGTGCGCCAGCCGGCCTATCCAATCAAAGTACTGCAGGTACATCGGCTTATCGAGGCCGACTTTCTCGCGAAATGCCGCGATGGCCTCTGGCGTCGGCTTCGTGCCGAGGAAAACGACGGCCACGTCGCCCGGGATCAGCCGCATGACCACGAAGACCAGGATCGACATGCCGATGAGGACCGGGATCATGGCCAGGAGCCGCGTCTGGATGTAGCGCAGCATCGAGAGAACCTCGCTGCGGCCCGGCGAGGATGAGCCTCGCCGGGCCGGCATTTATCTGAGCTTGAGCTTCCCTGGCTACTTGTTCAGCCAGGCCTCGCGCACCCAGCGCATCAGACCGGTTGGGAGGGGCGTGAAGCCCTCCACATAGTCCTGCTGCGCCTGGATCAACTTGTTGTTGGTGCCTGCCGCGACAGGCGACAGCGTGAAGATTTTCTCCTGGGCCTTGCGGTAGACCTCTTTGCGACCTTCGCGCTCAAAGGTGGTGCGCCCCTCCTCCAACAGCTTGTCCACATCGGGATCGGCGAAGAGTTGCGGGTTGAAGCCCTGGTTGCTGTGAAATTCCGGATAGAGGAACTCGTCCGGGTCAATGAACGGGCCGCCCCACCCGCAGACCTGCATGTCGAAGTCATTGTTGCCAAAGACATCGTTGATGAAGGTGCCCCATTCGAGGTTGACGATCTGGGCGTTGATCCCGACGGCTTTCAACGCTTCCTGATCAACCGCGGCCTCGCCGGCCAGCTCGGCGTACGCGGGAGACACCTTGATGGTGGTCTCAAAACCGTCCGGGAATCCCGCTTCGGCCAGCAGCGCCTTGGCCTTCTCCACGTCCGGCGTGGCTGGGTAGAGCTCCAGTCCGTCAGAGTAGGCCCAGCTCCACTGCGGCAGGATTCCGCCGGTCAGCGGGGTGGCCAGGCCGAACATGACGTTGTCGGCAATGGCCTGCCGGTTCTTGGCGAAGGCAACCGCCTGCCGCACGAGCGGATTGTCGAACGGCGGTTTGGTGCAATTCATGCCGATGTAGGCCCAGTTGCAGCTCCCATTCTCAAGGGCAATCGCCTTGACGCCGGGCATGGCGCTGAGCTGCATGTAGTCCTTCTTGGCCAGGTCCTGCACCAGGTCAACCTGCTTCGTCAGCACGGCGTTGAGGCGCGAGGTGTTGTCCGAGATAAAGACGATTTCGAGTTCGTCGACCACCGGCTGTCCCGGCACGTAGTAGTCGGGGTTCTTGACCAGGTTGAGCGACTTGGCCGGTTCATAGGAGACGAACTTGAACGGCCCGGTGCCGACCATGACGGTCTGCAGGTCGCCCTGCTCCTCCACGACGTGCTTGGGCACCATGCTGGCCCAGGGAGACGCCATGAAGGCGAGGAAGGGGCCCTGCACCTTGTTGAAGTGAACCTCGACAGTGAGCGGGTCAATCACGTTGACCTCGGCCACCTCGGAGTACATGTAGGCGTTCGGCGAGCCCGTGTCCGGGTTCTTCTGCCGCTCCATGGAGAACTTGACGTCCTCCGCGGTGAATGGCTGGCCGTCATGCCATTTCACGCCGTCACGCAGCTTGAAGGTGTAGAGCAGCTTGTCCTCGGAAATTTCGACCGATTCCGCGAGATCGGGCAGGACCTCGTTCAGCTCCTTGTCGTACTGCATCAAGGAGCCGTACACGTGCTCGGTGATGAGTGCCGTGGAGTACGCCGAGGAGATCATGGGGTCGAGACCGACGGGGTCGGTCGAGGTGGCCAGGCGGATCTTGCCACCCGGCTTGACATCCTGCCGGGCTGGGGCGAGCGCCAGGGCCCGCCGCTGCGCTGCTGTTGCTTCGCGGCCACCGATGATGATCGTACCTGCCGCCGCCGCGCCGCCCTGGACCAGGCGGCGGCGATTGATCATGACGCTTCGAGCCTTCAACAGAAACGCGGTTTCATCGAACGAGCGAGACATCGTGTCCTCCCGTGAAATCGCGAACTCCGGGAACCTACGCGAATCTCCTGCGCGATGTTCCCCCCTTTCCGCAGCGTGACGGATCAGGCCTCAGGCTTCGTACCCGAGGAACTTTCGCACGATCGACGTAAACCGGTCCTGCTCTTCGACGAAGGGGAGGTGACCGCTCTCCTCGAAGATCACCAGTTCACTGTTGGGAATGCTGGCAGCTATGAGTTCAGACTCCGGGAACGGCGTCACCCAGTCGTGGCGGCCACCCATCACCAGCGTTGGCACGCGGATCTCGCCGAGCCGATCCCGGACATCGTACGAGGGCATGATGTTCTGCCACATGTGAGCCATGAGCGACGCGTTCGGCTTGCCGCGCTCCATGCCTGTTGCGTACTTATCGTCCCACTTGTAGTAGTAAAGCGGGTTCATTGTCCGCCACCAGGGTCCAAGTTGTTCGTCGGTGGAGATGCGTCCCTCGAAGAGTTCAGGGACTGCGGCGATCTGCTCCGGCGTGCCCTTTTTCGCAGCCTCGGCCTTGGCCCTTTCGTAGAAGCCATAGCTGGGGGAGGTTGTGATGAGGATCAGTTTGTCGACCGACTCGGGATGGCGCAGAGCGTAGGTCTGTGCCCACATGCCGCCGAACGAATTGCCCATCACGTGGACTTTGCCGAGGCCAAGGTGCTGGCGCAAAGCCTCGATATCGTCCGCCATCTGCTCGATGGAGCAGGTGGTGTAGTCGACATCGTGGTTAGAGCGCCCTGTGCCGCGGTGATCGACATAGATCAACTGCATGTCGTCCGCGAGGGGCGAGAGGTAGGGCTTGAAGTAGGTGTGGTCCATGCAGGGGCCGCCGTGTAGCACGAAGCAGACATCGCGCTGCTTCATCACCTCGCCGTCGGGGACCAGCCCCGCCCCTTCGATGTCGAAGAAGATTTCGGCGTCGTTGACCTTGGCGAGCAACGAATCCCTCCCTTATTTTGCGCACGCACGTCGCCAGACGCGACAGGAACCCCAGCCGGGCCCGGTCCGCATCGACCGCTCTCGTGCAAATGTGATTGCAGTCTGAGCATTCTATCACGGGGAATTGTGATATGGGGAAGAGTGGATGACGTGGCACTGGTGAAGAAGGACTACAAAACGGGCGCCGGATTTCCGGCGCCCGCGAGGAGGATCTGAGGGTCGTCGAGATTACGCGACCGTGAACACGGTCACCATGCCATCTGCCGCATGCGGGCGTCCGGTCTCGTGATCCATGATGAAGCAGATAACGGCGTAGGTTGCCGGCTCGAGGTCAAACTCGCTCCAGGTTGTCTGGCCACCGGACTGCAGTGCGGCGTAACCAACCCAAACGCCCTGGGCAAAGATGGAGTCGCCGGCTGGCGGTGTTCCGGCCATCATGCTGTTGAACTCCGTGATGATCTCGGGCGCCGTGGCGCCGTCCGGCACCCGCATCATGACCACATGGTGAGCCATGTCGGTTCCGGTGTTCTCGATCTTCCAGACCTGGGGGCCGCTCTCCAGAGTCTCGGGCGAGAGGATGTACTGCAGGTCGTCAGTCTCCTCGAGGTTCACTGTCGCCGGCGGCTCGGCCGTGGCACCCGGGGTCGCTGCTGCCTCCGTGACAGTAAACGGCACGACGCTCATCGCTTCGCTTTCGGCATAGGGTTCGTAGTACGAAGCGGCCAGGTGATAGTCTCCCGGTTCAAGATCGATGATGAACGAGACAGACCCACCCGGATTGTCCGTATTCGTTCCACCGAGGTACGTCCAGCCAGCCTGCGGCATGTCATTGCGGCCAGCTTCAAGGGCCTGAGCGACAAGCTCATCTTCGCTCAATCCCTCTGGTGTCTCCACGATGTCGAGGTAGGCGACGTATGGCTCCGGAGAAGAGAGGGTCACCAGGTGCAGACCCGCCTCGACGCTCTCCGGCGCATTGACGCCATCTGGACCCACGTCGACCGTCATTTCCGGATAGCCGAGCGTGCTCATGACCTCCGTGCTGAATGCGGAGTCGACCCGCTCATCCTGGGCCGATGCCGCTCCAACCCAACTGCCCAGACCCACGGCAATGGCGGTGACAGTGATGATTGCTCTTCGCACGAATCAGTTCCTCCGGCGGCAGGGCCGCATCCACGTTCAACCGGGTCGGATTTCAGGGCGAACACCACCTCTCCGCGCAGAACTGCTGCGCAGAAGCTCCTCACTTCCTTTCACTCGAGGGTGTTCTCAGGCTTTGCGCGCGTGGCCCGGTCCACGGATGCGCGCCACACGCTTGCAACGGCCTGGGGCCCAGACCGGTGATGTTGTCGTGAACTTGGGCATCAGGCGATCGCGGCCTTGCGCTTTCTGCGGGAGTAGGCGCGGACCCGGGTGCGATTGCCACAGTCACCGCTGTCGCACCAGCGGCGGCTGTGGTTCTTTGTCGTGTCCAGGAAGAGCCAGCCACATTCGTGGCCCGGGCATTCCCGCACGTTTTGGAGCTCAGGCGAAACGAGGAGGTGCACGGCAGAGTCAGTCAGTCGCCAGATTGGCAGCGCCATATCGTCCTCAGGGCGGAAGCGGACCTCGAATACGCCGGCTTTCCGCACGAGCTGGCCGTGCACCTGGCTCTGAGCCAGAAACGCGTTCAATGCGGCCAGCGCTGCCTCAGGTGGCTCTGTTCGTCCGGCCACCGACTGCATGACAACGTGAATGGCGCCCCGAAGTTCCTTCACCCGAGCAAGGTGGTCCGCGGCCGCCGCCGGCGCTTCCGATGCTGCGAGGAGCAACGGTCCGGCTTCGGCGGGTTGCAGTGTCCCTGCCGCGAGAGACCAGGCGACCAGCATGTCGTAAGACTGGAGCAAATCCACCTCATGTCCGGTGCCACGGTACGCCTCGGTGTTGGCGAGATCGAGGCAAGGCACACCGCCGCGCAGCGGCCACCGTTCAAGAGCGACCTGAGGTGCATCGGAGTGCATGAGCAAAAC
Source organism: Thermomicrobiales bacterium (assembly GCA_046328375.1). GTDB lineage: Bacteria > Chloroflexota > Chloroflexia > Thermomicrobiales > UBA6265 > JACCXM01. The sequence goes on along the minus strand of JAXLWT010000013.1, from coordinate 84,430 downwards.
CATTTTCACATGGGCAAAAGACGTTTAAACCGTTAGTTCCATCGTACGCGATGTCGGGCCCGGCAGGCAAGTGATCCATGGTTCTATCCGATAGAATCGGACGACGATCAGTTGGGCAAAGGTTTGAGGACACACGCGTGAGCGAGACCGCCAGTACGGGCTACCGCCTGATGTTGCGCGAGATGGCTCCGGATGAGCGGCCTCGCGAACGCTTGAAGTTGCGAGGTCCTTCCGCGCTCAGCGACGGCGATTTGCTGGCGATCATCCTGAACACCGGGTTGAAGGGCGAGACCGTCACCGATCTCTCGCAGCGGCTACTGGCTCAGCACGGCGGGCTGCGCGGTTTGTTCCGGCTCGAGATCAGTGAGTTGGCCGAGATTCGCGGATTGGGAGACGCCAAGGCGGTCCGCTTGAAAGCCGCGCTGGAATTGGGACGGCGATTGGCCGCACTCTCACCGGAGGAGCGCGCGCAGGTGACCTCTCCCGACGACGTCGCCAACCTGTTGCAGATCGAGATGGCCGCGCTGGAGCAGGAGCAACTGCGCGTCGTGCTCCTCGATACGAAGCACCGTATTCTCGGCACACGCACCGTGTACCAGGGGAGCGTCAATCAGGCCCAGGTGCGGATTGGCGAGGTCTACCGTGACGCCGTGCGGCAAAATGCCACCGCCATTGTTGCGGTCCACAACCATCCTTCAGGCGACCCCACCCCGTCGGCGGCCGATGTCTCGCTGACGGTCGAGATGGTGCGAGCCGGAGAAATGCTCGACATCGACCTGCTCGATCACCTGATCATCGGCCAGGGACGCTGGCTATCGCTGCGCCGCCTGGGACTGGGGTTCCCGAAAACCTAGGAACTTGATCTGGTCAGCGGCCGAATGGGCGCCTGGAACGGTCCGGCGCCCCAAGCCGGACAATCACATGGGGTAGACGGGTAAGGTCACGCCTGCCGCGTGAATCAGCCGTCACGTACGACAGAGCCTCCACCCGGGAGCAACAGACCACTTTCATACGCGAAGATGACGGCCTGGACGCGGTCTCGGAGGTCCAGCTTGCCGAAAATGTTTGAAACATGTGTCTTGACCGTCGACTCTCCGACAAAGAGACGGTCTGCGATTTCGGCATTAGTCAGGCCCTGAGCCACCAGTCGCAGTATCTCCAGTTCGCGCTCCGTCAGGAGTTGCAGTTCCGGAGCCAGTTCGCGCGTGCCGGGTCGCCGCGTCAGTTCCTCGATGAGGCGCTGGGTCACTGAGGGGGAGAGCAGTGCGTTGCCGGAAGCGACGACCCGGACAGCCTCGATCAGGTCCTCCGGTGGGCCGTTCTTGAGCAGGAATCCGCTTGCCCCGGCGCGGAGCGCCGCAAAAATGTACTCATCGCGCTCGAAGGTGGTCAGGATTACGACACGCGCCTCCATGTCGTCATCAGCAAGTAGCTGTTGGGTCGCTGCCAGTCCATCCATCACGGGCATTTGCACGTCCATCAGGATGACGTCTGGACGAAGCTCGCGGGCGGCTGCGAGCGCTGCCCTGCCATCGCCGGCTTCTCCCACAACGTGAATGCCCGGCTCCGACTCCAGGATGAGCCGGAAACCCGTGCGGACCATGGCCTGGTCATCGACCAGGAGCACGCGCAGACTCATACCGGGCCAGAGCCGAGAGGAAGGTGAGCCCGCACGCGAAAGCCGGCGCCGGGCCGGGGCCCAGCCTGTAACCAGCCGCCGAGCAAGGCAACCCGCTCTCGCATACCGAGCATGCCGTTGCCGCTCCCAGGTGAACTCTCGGCTGGCGTCGTTCCATCATCGCTCACGTCGATTTCCAGTGCCTGCGCGCCGTAGCGGAGTGTGACGACTGCCTGCGCAGGGCCTGCGTGCTTGAGCGTGTTCGTCAGGGCCTCCTGCACGATGCGGTACGCCGAAAGATCGACGCCGGGTGGAAGCGGGCGCGCGTTGCCCTCGAGGTTGAGCTCAACCGGCAGACCGGCCTCCTGCATCTGCGACAGGAGTGTCTCGAGGTGCTGCAGGCCGGGCTGGGGCGCGAGACTGCTCTCGCCATCCCGGCGCAGGAAACCTAGCAGCCGCTGCAGTTCGACCACGGCGGCTCGGCTGGTTGTCTCGATCGCCGTCAGCATTTCTTCTGCCTGGGCCGGATCACGAGGCAGGACGCGCCGTGCGGCGCCCGCCTGGACGCCCATGAGGCTTACGTGGTGGGCGACGACATCGTGTAACTCCCGCGCGATGCGCACACGCTCGTCCAACACGGCTCGCCGCGCGTTCAACTCCCGTTCCTGCTCCAGTGCCAGCGTGCGCGCCGCCAACTGCACCTCGCGCTCCCGGGAAATCCGGACCGCATCGCTGAACCACCAGGTTGCTCCGCCCACGAGCAGATTAGCCAGGATGGGCACGATCAGCAGGAATTGCGGATTAACGACATACCGTTCAGGCGAGAGCCAGGCAAACTCGTAGACGACGACGCCCATGAATGCCGTCATCGCGATGATGCGCAGGGGAGTACGGAAGCGTGCCTGGCCGTAGACGCCAGCGCTGTAGAACGCCAGCGCCCAGGCATTGACGGTCCAGGCGAGGCCGGGGACCTTCGCCGCCGCGGCAATGACCATGATGATCGTGCAGGTGGTGAGCACCGCGTAAGGGCAGCGCCGCCGCCAGAGCAACGGGATGACCAGGAGAGCAAGCAACGTCACCGCCAGGGGCACGGAGATCGCCGGCGGTGGTTTGGCGACCGACCACTCAAACCAGAGGCTGAGGAGCGCGATTGCCCCGATGGCCAGGGCAATTCCGCCATCCAGGAGCGTCGGGTATCGATCAATCACCGCGCGAAGGTGGCCCAATCTGTTCATGTTTGAAGCGTAGATCAACGCGGGCCCTTGCTCATCCTCCTCTGGACTGATGCCGTTCTCCATCTCGAGGAGGAGAGGCGAATCCGTCGCGCCACCGATGGCATAAGGGCCGACGCCTCATAGAGTTGCTGCCAGATCCTGTGCAGCCTGGCCGGGATGAGAGAAAGGAAGATCCCATGAGGGGGCCACGTGCTTCCCGGATGACTCGCCGGAATCTGCTTACGACTGCTGTCATGGCCAGCGCGGCGGTAGCTCTGCCGGGGCTGCCGCCACCACGCGCCGTGTCAGCGCTCCAATCAAGTACACCTGTCTCCGGGGCTGAGCTGGACGCGATCGCGCAAGACCTGGACGCCTTTGTGACCCGCCGCATGGCCGACCTGCAGGTCCCTGGAGTGGCTGTCGGGGTCGTTCTGAACGACGAGGAGTACACTGCGGGATTTGGCGTCACTAATCTTGACCATCCGCTGCCGGTTGATACCAGGACGCTGTTCCAGATTGGCTCGACGACCAAGACTGTCACGGCCACCGCGCTCATGCGCCTGGTGGAGCAGGGCAAGGTCGACCTGGAGTCTCCTGTCCGGACGTATATCCCCGACTTCCGGGTTGCGGACACGAACGTGTCTGAGGAGGTGCTCATCCGCCACCTGGTCACGCACACCGCCGGCTGGTTCGGAGACGACTTCACTGACACTGGTCGCGGTGACGATGCTCTCGCGGCCTACGTCACGGAAATGGCCGATCTGCCGCAGATTGCCCCCCTCGGCCGCTTCTTCAGTTACAACAACGCGGCGCTGTCCGTGGTCGGTCGTGTGGTCGAAGTCGTCAACGATCAGCCCTACGAGGACGTCGTCGAGGAGCAGGTCTTTGCGCCTCTCGGCATGGAGCACGCGTACTTCTTCCCTGAGCAGCTGATGACGCAGGCGTTTACAGCTGGCCATGCGGCACCGCCGGACGATCCGCATGGCGCGCCCCAGGTTGTCCCGGCCTGGTCCTTCCCACGAGCGGTGAACCCTGCGGGCGGCATTGTTTCGAGTGTGGAAGACCAGCTTCGTTACGCGCGCTTCCACCTTGGGACAGGTCCAACCCCCGGAACCGACGTGCTGAGCGCGGAATCGCGCGCGGCGATGCAGGCACCTCATGGCCCTGGCGGCTCTCTCGGCCTCTATTCCCTCGATGGCTTCGGTGTGACCTGGATGCTGGCGACACTTGGCGGCAAGCGGGTGCTGCTGCACGGTGGGAGCACGAATGGCCAACAGTCCGGCTTCCTTCTGCTGCCCGATGACGGTTTCGGCATCACCGTGCTGACCAATTCAGAGACAGGGGCAATCCTGGCGGAAGAAACCCTGCTCTGGACCCTGGATCGTCTTTTTGGTTTGTCGCTGCCCGAGCCAGCACCGATCAACGTATCGCCGGAGACGTTGAGCGCTTACGAGGGCAAGTACGCGTCGGGGACCGGCGCCAACCTGGAGGTCTCAGCGGACGGCGGCTCCCTGTCCTTGGATGTGACGGTCAACGATGAGCCGCTTCCCGATGGCGCCGGACCTCTGGTGATGGTCGACGAAGATCGCGCGGTGTTCGATTTTGCCGGTATGCCCTTCCTGACAGATTTCCTGCGGGACGATGACGGCACCGTGAACTGGATCCGGTTCTCTGGCCGGCTATCGCCCCGGGTGAATTGATCCGAATCGGAAGAGACGCCAGGGAGATGGAAAAGGGGGAGCGGCTTTACCGCTCCCCCGTTCGCTGTCCGTATCCTACGAAGGCGCTACTTGAGCTTGCCTCCGCGGATGCGTGCCACTGTTGGATCTTCCACCTCAGCGTCCCGCGTCGCAGCGGTGCTGGGGATGCAGAAGCCATTCGTTGGCTCGCATTCGAAGCCGTCTGGACAACAGGTCCCAGTTGGGTTCAAGGCCGAAGCGCAGCACTTCGAACTATCAACGCAGCAGGCTGCCGTTCCGCAACAGAAGGGCGCGGTGGACGGGCAGTACCCGCCGAGATTCGGGCGGTTGCAGCAGTTGCCGCCATCGGTCGCGCAGATGCCGCCAGTGTTACTCGTGGTGTCGCGACAGCAAATCGTCGAGCAGCATTCTCCCGGCCGGTTCGTGTTGCACTCTGAGTCATTGCTCAGGCAGCGATCGTTGCACCCGCCGTTGTAGCTGTTCGGGTGCTTGCGCCGGAGGCGCCGCGCCTTGTTCGCAGTCACCCGCTTCGTCTTGCAGTTCTTTTCGTTGTTGTCCGGGCAGTCACAAAACTTCCGTCGGCGCTTGCCGCGGCGGCGCCGGTTGCGATTGCGCTTGTTGCGGTCCCGATTGCGTGCCTCGGACTCGTCTTCAGCAAGGGTTATGCCGAAGAGACCCGCTGCCGCACCAACCACCGTGACCTTCAGGGCGTCACGGCGCGACGATGCCTCCGTCAGCGCTTTGGCGAGGAGATCGAACCGTCGTTCATCCATGTACGTCATTCCTCCTGGCGGCTCGAACCGCTCCCGCTCATTATTACGGGCACACTTCTCGCCTACGCGTTTTCCACCACCCGAAAACGCGAAACCGGGACTTCTGGTTTCATGTTTTCTGGTAGCGCGCGCAGTCGATGGGCTGGTTTTTCGCGTGAACGTTACGAAATCTCGAAGATCGTTTCGACTTCGACCGGGACGTTTCCGGGTAGCGCCTGCAGGCCCACGGCCGAGCGCGCGTGTACGCCACGCTCGCCGAAGACCTCAAACATGAACTCCGAGAAGCCGTGAATTACCGCCGGAGTGTCCCGGAATCCAGGCGTGCAGTTGACCATGCCCAGGATCTTGACGACGCGCCGGATCCGGCCAAGATCACCGAGCATGACCTTGGCGACAGCAATCTGCTGAATCGCGCAGAGGCGTGCCGCCTCATAACCCTCGGCGACGCTGTATGTCTCGCCAACACGACCGTCCCACGGAACGCCGTTGACAGGCGGCGGTGTTGCTCCGGAAAGGTAGAGGAGGTTACCAGTGATCACGCCCAGCGCAGCCGCCGGGTGAAAGGGCTTCGGTTCCGGGAGCACGATGCCCAGTTCTGCCAACTTCTCTTCTGGAGTCACTTGTCCCCCTTGAGATCGGTGCGTCGCAGCATGCCTGCATTCCTGAGCATCATGATAACCTCCGCGCAGTTCGCCCACTGAGGACAGCGTCTCGGACACCTGGCTCGCGACAAGTTTGGGCAACGCGCAGCACCTGGCCTGCGCCACGGGCGCTACCCCGTGACGCGCCGCCGCTCCTGACCATGCGGCCAGCACCTCGAGGCACTCGCCATTGCGGGACCGGCAGGACGCTTTGACTCGTTCTTCCCTGGCCCGTGCTGTTGGAGCGGCGAACCGCTCAGGGAACGTTCTCCCTACGCGACGCCGGAGCGGATGGCCAGGGCGACGGCTGCCGTGCGGGATTCAACCCCGAGCTTGCTTATGACCGCGGCCACGTGGCTGGACGCGGTGCGCTTGCTGATGAACAGTGCGTCCGCAATCTCCTGGTCGGTCTGTCCGTCCGCCATCAGGCGAAGCACGTTCGCCTCGCGCCGGGTCAGCCCCGCCAGCGCCTGGGCCGGTGAAGCACGGTAGGCATCGAGCGCATCAATCGCGAGGCGTCGCGCCTCGGCTACCGCGGCCGCGGAGGGGAGTGTGCGGCCAACGTCCACCTCAGCGTTGAACGCATCGATACCGAGCGCCGCTTCAATCTGAGCGTAGCGCGCTGCGATATTGGCATCCTCCTCATGAAAAAGGGAATCGCCGATGGCCTCTCGCAGGGCCAATGCCGCGCCATGCAGCCGGGCCGCAGCTCGTGAATCGCCAAGCGCATGCAGGGCGTACCCTAGCCGGTCCAGCGCCCGGGAGAGCAGGTGGTGTTCGCCGATGCTCTCGATGATCGCGAGGCTTTCCGTATAGAAGGCGACGCCCTCCGCGGTCTTGCCCAGCTCCACCTGGATCTGTCCCAGGTTGTAGAGGTTGACCGCTACCCCGAACGTATCGCTCAGGTCACGAGAGAGTTGCAGCGCCTCGCGGCTCAGCGCCGCACCTCGTTCGTAGTTTCCGGCATCGTAGTGCGCGCCGCCCAGGTTGCCGAGCACGATGCAGACCTGCCAATCGTCACCAACGCGGCGCGCGATCGGGAGGGACTCCTCCTGCAGGGCAATGGCCCTGGCGTGGTCCCCCTGCCGCTCGGCAACGAGCCCGAGATCATTCAGGACCCGGGCAATCCCGGCTTCATCGTGCGTCGTCCGGAAATGATCGAGCGCTTGCGTGAAGAGTTCGTTGGCGCGGGGGAAATCGCTTTGATTACTGGCGACGATACCGAGGCCGCGGAGCACGCGGGCCGTTATCGCGGTGTCTCCCAACGCTTGCGCCATCTCCAGGGCCTGGTTCATGAGCGCGAGACTCTCCGGGAAGTCACCCTGGTCTCCGGCGAGGGCGCCGGCGCGCCAGAGGGCGATGGCCCGATCGGTCGACGCCGTGGCCGGTGTCGCATCGAGAACGCGCTTGAGCCAGGCGCGCCCCTCGTTCCAAAGGGTGCGCTTCTGCCAGAAGGCGCCGACGCGCTGCGCTATCCCGAGCGCCAGCGCCGGGTCATGGGTGAGGGCCCATTCCATGGCGGCACGCAGGTTATCGTGCTCCAGGGCAACGCCGTTCAGCAGGGAACTGCTGGCCGAAGACCACAGCAGCGGGTCCATTTCTTCCATGAACCGGCTGAAATACTCGGCGTGCGCTCGCCGGGCCGACTCGGCATCGCCTGACCTGCCTAATTGCTCCTGGGCGAATTCTCGGACCGTTTCCAGCATGAGGAGTCGCGAGCCATCGGCAGCGTCACTTCGCTGCAGCAGGCTGTTGACGACCAGCGCACCGAGGGCGTCAAGCGTTGCACCCGGTGAAACTTCCGGGATCGTTGCCTCGACGGCTGCCACAGCGATGCCACCGGTAAAAACCGCGAGGCGGCGCAGCAGATCCTGGGTTTCGGGGTCCAGGAGATCGTAGCTCCACGCAATGGCCGAATGCATCGTGCGCAGGCGCTCAGGCTGATCCCGGTTACCACCCGTGAGCAGGGGCAAGCGGCGCTGGAGGCGGTCATGCAGTTCCGGGAGGGAGAGGACAGCCCCTCGCGCCGCCGCCAGCTCAATTGCCAGGGGAAGGCCGTCCACCCGCTGGCAAATGGCCGCAATGAGCGGGGCATTCTCGTCGGTCAGGGTGAAGGCCGGCTGGACTGCCTGCAACCGGGATACGAACAGCTGGACTGCATCTGAACCCTCGCCGGAAGAAGAACCGCCAGTGGCGGTCGTCGCCGGCATGCCCAGCGGCGGGACAGTCACAACGTGTTCACCCGAGATCCTGAGGTGCACCCGGCTCGTGATCAGGATCTTCAGGCCAGGGCAGGCCTGCAGAAGTTCTGGTAGGTGAGACTGTGGCGCGTTTCGCGCCAGCTGCTCGAAGTTGTCCAGGACGAGCAGCATTTCCCGGTCACCAATGGCGGATGCCAGCCGCGTCGCAGGCGGCTCCGGGTCGGCATCGGGGTGACCCATCGCTTGCAGGATGGCGAGTGGCACGTCTCCCGGGGTCAGCGTCGTGGCCAGAGGCACAAAAAGCACCCCGCCCGGAAACTCATGAGCGATCTGCTCGGCAACCTGAAGCGCCAACCTGGTCTTGCCGATACCTCCAGGCCCGGTGAGGGTCACCAGACGCACGGATGGCCGTTGCAGCAATCGAGTCAGGGTTACGATTTCCTCAGCTCGCCCGACAAAAGAGGTGAGCGGCGCAGGAAAGCCGGTGAGTTGCGCCTTCTCGGGTTCCGGAGAAGGCGCAACGCCAGCCTGGATGATGAGGCTGATCAGGTCGACTTCGGGATCGACATTCTGAACGCCGGAGGAAAATGAGTCACTCATGCTGTGACCTGTGTGGCGAATCTGAAACAGGGACAGATGTTACTGTACGAAGGTAAGGACCGTTCTGTAGCACTGGCTATTTTCCGAAACGGGCTCTTACTTCGGCAGCCCGTCTACCTCCTTGGATAAGAAGGGCCTGGCCACTCCCCCGGCAAATCTGGCAGCAATTTGATTTGCGATATAAAGCATTTACATAGTAAATTACCAACGGCGGCTGATTGAGCCGCGGCGAGTCCACGCGATTGGCCGGACTGAGGAGCACATGGAGTCTTTCGAGCGCCCTGATCCGCGCACCTGTGCACGGCAAACGCTGGCCCTGCTGCCGTTGCTGCGGCAGTGGGTAAGTGGGCGCGTGCAGGAGGCAGGCGAATGCGAAGGCATCAGTTTGCGCCAGGTCGCGGCGCTTCGCGGCATCCAGGAAGGAGTTGTTTCGCCAGGGGATCTCGCGCGTCTCTGGCGCGTGACTCCCGCGGTGATTACCGGGATCCTGGACCGTCTGGAGCGCAGGAATCTCGTCCGGCGGGAGCCTGACCCGGCGGACCGTAGACGTCTGCGCCTCACCCTGACGCCCGAGGGCGAGCAGATTGGACAAGACATTGACCACCTGCTGACCGGGGCCCTGTCGGATCGCCTGGCGAGCTGTTCCCGGGACGAGCTAGCCGAGTTGCAGCGTAGCCTGCGGGTTCTCGATCGGGTCTTCCGCGAGTTGGGTTCAGGTGTATCACCGCTCCCTCCCATCTCTGCGGACGACATGCCGTGCTGGGATGAGGATCCCGCGGAGTTCACCTCCATACTCGCAGCCTCCGGGGAACGACAGTAAGCGCCCCCGCGTTGCTCGCGTTGACAGTTGAGTGGCAGGAGAAGCATCAGTGAGCATGACATCAGCCGAGAAGGATCCGCACACCCTTGCCGCCGAAGCAGCCGGGACGGCCGTGACACCGGAAGAAGCTATGGCGGGCCGGGATGTCACGCTACTCGATATCAGCGACCCGCAGTTCATGGCCACGGCGTACGACACCTACAACGAACTGCGCAACAAGGAACGTATCTCCGTTGTTCGTTTCACCGCAGGAAACCAGGACGCGGACAAGAGCGACGAGCAGAAGAAGCAGCGGAGCCCCCGTGAGGAGTTCTTCAACCGGGAGTCGTTCTTCGTCACGCACTATGACGATGTGGTGTCGACCCTCCTTGATGACCGCTACGTGGTCGACCCGAGGTCGATGATGACCCCGGAGCAGCGCGCTGCTGCCGAGGCAGACGCGCCCGAGGAGTTCCGCCCGCTCTCGCGCAGCTTGCTTTCCATCGATCCCCCGGACCACACCCGCATCCGCAAGCTGGTGCAGCCGTCGTTCACGGGCCGCGGCATGGAAGCGATGCGCCCGGCCATCCAACAGGTGGCGGACACCTTGCTCGACCGCGCCGAGGCGGATGCTGCGGCTCGCGGTGAAACGCCCGGCAGCCGCCAGATGGAGCTGATCCGCAGCTTTGCCTATCCGTTCCCGGTCGCCGTGATCTCGAACATGCTGGGGATTCCGCCGGAAGATCGCGAGCAAATCCGGGGTTGGACGGAAAATCTGCTCCGCGTTGACCGTGGTCGAGACGAAGCCATGAACGAGCAGGTGCGGCAGGGGCTCAAGGATTTCACCGCCTATCTGCAGGACCTCTTCGAGCGGAAGCGGCGGCACCCTGACGATGACATGATCAGCCGCATGGTGGTGGCCACCGAGGATGGTGATGTCCTGACTGAGGAGGAGATGCTGGCCACGGTCTTCCTGATGTACCTGGCCGGTCACGTTACGACGGTGAATCTCGTCGGCAGCGGTGTCGTCGCCGTGCTCTCCCACCCCGAGCAGGAGGAGCTACTGCGGAACGATCTCTCGCTCAGCAAGAACCTGGTCGAAGAGACCTTGCGCTACTGGGGTCCCGTCGATTTTATCGGCCGCCGTTTTGCTACACAGAACATCGAGCTCGAAGGCGAGGAGATACCACGTGGCAGCCAGGTGGCAGTCAGCCTGGGCGCAGCAAACCGCGATCCGGAGAAGTTTGCAAACCCTGATGTCTTCGACATCACCCGTGCTGATGCCAACCGCCACGTGGCGTTCGGCCGGGGCATTCATGTCTGTCTCGGCGCGCCATTGGCCCGCATTGAAGGCCAGATTGCCTTTGAAACGCTCTTCCGGCGGTATCCGGAGCTGAGACTGGCGGTTCCTGTTGAAGAAATCATGTGGAGTAACAACTTCCTGCGTGGTTTCCGCCAGATCCCGGTGCTCTTCTAGTGGCGTGTGACTTCGCACGCGGGAGCGCAGGATGGTGGTGGGTCCACAATTGACCGACGTTACGATCGTTCAGCGAGGGGCGCGCCGTGCCCCTCGCGTTCTCGCTGGAGAGGGTGCGTGACCCCGCCCGGTGTGGCCGAACCTGAGAAGCACCCGAACGGGGGTATGCGACGCTTCCTGTGGGCGGGGCTGGGCGTCCTCTCCCTGGGTCTCCTCGTTGTTGCGGGCGAATACTTGCGCCGCCAGGGCGTCGATCTGCGCACCTGGTTTGGAGACGTCTGGCGCACCATGATGGCGGTACCCCCGCGCTTCCTGCTCATCGCCATGGCGCTCAAGCTGGCCTGCGTGGCGCTGGACTCCTTCGCCTGGATGATCACCTTGCGCGCCGCATTCCCTGAGCGCGCCATCTCTTTCCGACAGGTGTTCGGCATCGTGCAGGGTGGAGTCGGGCTCCTGACCATCATTCCCCCAAAGTTCGGTGGTATTCCCGTCCTGGGGCTTTACCGGGCTGTCCTACCGGACCTCCCGTTGACAACCATGGTCGCCTCGCGCGGGGTGCAGGGCATAGCCTCGTGGTTGACGGGCACCGTGATCGTCGTGGCGGTCGGCGCCGCATCTATTGAATCGGGCGGAGAGGCGGCATTGACCGATCGGGCGCTCCGCTTCGCGCAGGAGCAACCACTAGCTGCGGCTGCGTTGACCCTGGCTGTTGTAGGGCTCCTGGTGCTCCTGGCAAAGCAGGGGCGGTCCTGGGTGCGTGCGCTCGGCCAGCAACTGCTGTATGCCGGCGCCATCGTTCGGCAGCCTCGGCGGTACGTGTTCCTGGTGGCGCTGCCGACGGTTCTCGCGTTCGCCTTGCGCTGGGCAATGACCGCAACCTTGCTCATGGCATTTGCCATACCCGTTAATCTGGAAACGCTGGTGCGGGTGAACGTCGCCCATGGCCTCGCGCGCTCGGTTCAGCTCACGCCTGGTGGCTTCGGCACCACGCAGGTGTTCGATCTCGTCGCGCTGCGGGGGTTCGCCACACCCGAAGTGATCACGGCGTATTCACTGGCACAATCCGCGCTCCTGCTGTTCTTCAACGTCTTGTGCGGTGTCCTCGCCGTGCTGTGGGTCCTGGGATGGGATCGCACCGTGGGCCTGTTCAGGCGCACGCGTGACCGTGACGCCATGCCGGTGTTGCCGGCGAAAGCCAATGCCGGCACTTGATCGTCATTTACCTGGAAAGGTTGAACCCGTGTCCCGTCCGCTTTCTCTCCTCGATCTCACGCCAATTGCTACCGGTACAACGCCCAGGGAAGCTATCGAGCTCTCGGTGGAACTGGCGGAACTGGCTGATCAGCTCGGGTACCACCGCGTCTGGTACGCGGAGCATCACAACACGCCAGGGTTGGCCAGCGGTTCACCTGAAATCATGATCGAGCACATCGCCAGTCGCACCGAGCGCATCCGTGTTGGTGCAGGCGGCGTGATGCTGCCGAACCACGCGGCGCTCAAGATTGCGGAGAACTTCCGTCTGCTCGAAGCAATCCATCCTGGCCGGATCGATCTGGGCCTGGGAAGAGCCCCTGGAACTGATACGATCACGGCGTTCGCGATGCGCCGATCCCGTGAGGCCCTGACAGCCGAGGATTACCCGCAGCAACTTGCCGAACTGTTGGCGTTTGACGACGGGACATTCCCGTTCGATCACCCCTTCCGCAACGTGCGCCCGGTTCCGACCGCGGTCAAGCTACCTCCCATCTGGCTGCTGGGATCCAGTGATTTCAGTGCACGGCTGGCTGCCGAAACCGGGCTCGGGTACGCCTATGCCGCTCACATCAACCTGCAGGGTGCGGTGCCGGCGATGCTGGACTATCGTCATCGCTTCGTGCCGTCAGAGCGGTTCCCACAACCCTATGCCATCCTGACGGTGTCGGTTGCGATCGGCGATGACGACGCACATGCCCGCGATCTCGCGAAGCTGAATGACTTGCTCCTGTTGCGCCTGCGTAGTGGCCAACTCGGGACGTACCCGACCCTGGACGAGGCGAAGGCGTACGAGTTCAGCGCGCTGGAGCGCCAGATGATCGATGCAATGCCTATGCGCGCATTCATCGGCGACGCCGAAACGGTGTACCAGCGGGTGAATGACCTGGCGGAGCGCACCCGGGCCGACGAGTTGATGGTCACGACTTTTCTGCCTGAAACAGACGACCGCCGCCGGGTGGTCACGGAGATGGCGCGGATGGTGGCGCAACACGAGGGGTGGTCGCTGGCCGCGGAAACCGCGGTCGCGCGGTAGCAGTAGCAGGTATGGCCGGTGATCCCGGTGGGTTCCTACTGGCGAATGCGCCCAAGGCGCGGCGGCATCGGATATGCGACAGTGGCCGGTGTCTGATTCGCGTTACGGGGGTACGGCATGGCGAAGCGTGACCTGGGACTGCTCGTGTTGCGGCTGGGCGCCGGTGGCATCTTGATGGTGCACGGGTACCCGAAGCTGTTTGGCGGTCCGGACAAGGAAGTTGGGCCTGCAGCAGTTTCGATCCTGGGGCCTGACTATCCGGGGACCGTGAAGTCAGGTGGGAAAGAGGCGTTTGCGAGCGCGCTTCGCTCGATGGACATTCCGGAGCCGGAGATCGCGGCGCTGGCGTCCGGACTGGCGGAATTCGGTGGTGGCCTCGCGCTGGCGCTGGGCGCCGCGACCGGACCTGCGGGCCTGGCGGCTGCTGCCAATATGGCCGTGGCCAGTTACAAAGTCCACGGGAAGCAAGGACTGGCAAGCCAGGGAGGTTACGAGTTTTCGGCTTTGCTTGGTCTCTGCGCCCTGGCGCTGGCCCTGACCGGGCCGGGCTCTATTTCGGTCGATCATCTCTTCGGTAAGGGTTGACGTGATGTCGGGGGTGTTCTGATGACGGAAGCCGACACGCCCCGGTTGGGCGCGCGAGGGTTCGGCGTGGCGGGCGCGCTGCCGGCGGAAATCGTGATGCTGCTGGCGTCAGCGGCAGAGTCAGCGGGCTATCGCACGTTCTGGGTCAATGACACGCCAGGCGGAGACGGACTGGCCAAGTTGCAGGCAGCGGCACGCGCGACCTCGGCTATTCGTCTCGGGGTCGGCGTCATTCCCCTGGACCGCCAACCTGCTGATGTCATTGCGCGGCGCGTCGTTGAGCTGGATCTGCCGCAAGACCGCCTGTCGCTCGGTATCGGGTCGGGTGGCCAGCAGGATGCGCTGAAGCGGACAGGGGAGGGGGCGATCCTGCTCCAGGAAAATCTGAAGGCCGAGGTGATCATCGGCGCGCTCGGCCCACGCATGTGCGCGCTTGCCGGGAGTCACGCTCACGGCGTCCTCCTGAACTGGCTCACCCCCGCGTACGTGGCGCCATCGGCCAGGATCGTCGTGGAAGCGGCGGAGCAGGCTGGCCGGCTGGAACCGTCCATTTATGGGTACGTGCGCACCGCCCTTGGCGAAGCTGCCCAGGCAGTCTTCCTCGCTGAGGCGGGCAGGTACGGGTCTTACCCGGCCTACGCCGCGAACTTCGAGCGGATGGGGACGCCGGCCGAAGGTACCGCCGTGACTGGCAGCACGCCGGCGGAAATCCAGACCGGTCTCGCCAGGTACGCGGACAAGCTCGATGAGACGGTGGTACGTGCCATCACTGGCACTGAGACGGGCGAGGCCTACCTGGAACTGCTGACTGCAGCCGCTCCGGCCCGCTGAGCCGTTTCGCTGGCTGCGGGTAAGCCCAGTTCGGCCCGGAGCGCGGCGAATTTCGCCAGGAATTCATCCCGCATCCGGGCCTTCTCGTCCTCAGCCAGGAAGGAAGCCTCCAGCCCGTTGAGCGCGATGCGCTGAACGCCATCCGCGTCGTAACCCCAGTGACGTGCCAGGACCAGGAACTCATCCGTCAGCGTGGTGCCAAAGAGGGGCGGATCATCGGAGTTGACGGTGACCAGTACACCCGCGGCGTCCAGCGCCGGGAACGGATGCTCGGCGTAACTGGGCACGACGCGGGTGCAGAGATTGCTGGTCGGACAGACTTCAAGCGGAATACCCATCGCCACGAGTCGCTGCACAAGTTCCGGTTCGTCCCAGGCGCGGACGCCGTGACCAATGCGCTCGGCCGCCAGGAGATCCAGCGACTCTCGTACTGTCTCGGGCCCGGTGGTCTCGCCAGCGTGAGCGACCGTACGCAGCCCACCCTGCCTTGCCCGGGCGAAATCAGCGGCGAAAGGGGCCGGCGGGTGGCCGACTTCATCACCGCCCAGGCCCAGCGCAACCACGCCATCCTCTTCCGAGAGAGCCGTGATCCAGTCCACGGTGCGTGTCACGGAGTAGGGCGTGGTCTCACTGTCGCGCACGCCATCAGCGATCCAGCGCATCTCGACGCCCCAGCGTTCCTTTGCCTCGGCGCGGCCCCGGTTCATGCCCGCGAGCATCTCGTGGAAATCAAGGCCCCGTTTGCGCACATTTGTTTCCGGGTTGAAGTGCAGTTCAAGGTAGCGGATGTTTTGCGCCGCAGCGTCCTCGCCCACCTCGCGCACGATGGTTGCGAAGTCGTCGGGCGTCCGCAGGCAGGTGCAGACGGCAATGTACGCCTCGATGAAGTGGGGAAAATCACGGAACTGGAAGAACTCCCGGATGCCGGCCACATCTGTGGCGGGTGGGGTCTGGCCGTTGCGTTCGGCCAGGAGCAGGAGCGTCTCCGGGCGCACGGAACCTTCGAGATGGACATGAATTTCCGCTTTGGGCATGCGCCGGATGAACGTTTCGAGAGCTGGCGAGATGGCGAGGTAATCGTCTTGCACCATGGTCCTCGTGTGTGTGCAGGCAGTGTCTTCGACTGGACATGCTAGCATCGGGCCACGCATGAACTTCCGCTGACCCTCCCGCGTGTCAGTGGACTGGAAAGGTCTGGGGGTCTTGGGCCGGGGCCGGAGCAGGATCCAACGCGCAAAATCTTACCGGTGGGAACTCCCCGAACCGGAGGCGGCCACCGTCGATGCTGAAGGCCGGCAGCGCTGGGATGAAGCGCGTGCCAAGTCAATCGCCTGGGCCGTGGACGCGGTGCGCGATCCGCGTGTGGTCTACCTCGACACGGAAACGACCGGGTTTGGGCCGCGTGCGGAAATTGTCGATATTGGCGTGGTTGACGCAGACGGTCAGGTGATCTTCGAATCCCTGGTGCGGCCGGAACGCCCGATCCCGCGGGAAGTGATTGCCATTCACGGCATCACCGACGCGGATGTCCGCGACGCTCCTCGCTGGGACGAGCTCTACGAAACTCTCCGTCCGAAGCTGAAGGACCGGCGAATCCTCGTCTACAACGTCACGTTTGACCGGCAGATGGTGAACCAGTCGTGCCAGCGCTACGCCTTGCCCGAGGCAGAAGCTGACTGGGAGTGCGCGATGAAGCGCTACGCCGGGTTCGCGGGGAACTGGGACGCGCGCAAGCGCTGGTTCAGTTTCGTGAAGCTGGAGCACGCGGTGCGCGCCTTCAACGGGCAACCCGGCGGGCACCGCGCTGCGGCCGATGCCATTGCCTGCCGCGCCGTCGTCATGGGCATGGCGGGTACAGCCCCGCCCGACCTGATTACCCCTGAACCACTGATTTCAACTGGCATCCGGCGTCGGTGGCAAGTTTCCCGGAACGAATCCGCGTTGACGGCCCCGGGGACACTCGCACGGTGGGCCCACGCATCGCGCGAGTTTCGCACCTTGCTGGAGCAAATTCCGGTTGAACTGCGTGACAAGCCCGGAGCCGCAGGCACGTGGTCTCCTCGGCAGATTGTGGCGCACGCGTGCGGCTGGGAGCAGGAGGGTGCGCGGCGGCTCCGGCTGCTGGCCGACAACCCGGATTTGCCGGACAAGACGTACGATATCGACCGCTTCAACGCCGCTGAGGTCGAGCTCCGTCAGCGTCAGTCGTGGAACGCAACGCTGGACGAGTTCGCCAAAGCCACGCACTCGCTCGGGTTGGCCGCGACCCGCCTACCGCAGGACCCACGCGCGAGGGAATGGCTACTCAACCGTACTCGCGACCTCGAAGGACACTGCGACGAACTTCGGGAGTGGCTCGACGAGGTGGCGGTCCCGGAAATGCGCTGAGAATGGGTCCAGGGTGTCAACGGGCATCGTGCACAATCCCTGGCGGGTAACACGACGTAACCTTGCAAGTTGTGCCACATTGGCATACCATAACACTGTCAGCACGGTCCCCAACATGTCCGTTCTGACACCCCCGCCTGACGGTCCGGTTTCCCCCTTCCCTCCCCGGACCGTCAGCACCTTTTCCAGGCGATCTTCTCCCCGGCCTTCAGCAATTGGTGATGACCTGCGCGTGGGAGCAGGCTCCCCTCGCGTGCCGGGGCCATGCTCGATTTCACGCGGTCGAAGCACGTCGGGTGCGTGGGGCACAGCCTGTCGTCACGTGATCGAGTCTTCCAGGTCTGCCGGGCTGTCGCTCGCGCGAATAAGGGAAATCACCGCCGGCCACTCATGATCCCCGCTGTGCGAGTAATTGCAGAGCAAGATCATCTGGTCGCGCCGATCGACAATCATGGGGGCAATGGTGGCGGTTTCCGCGTGGGATTCCGCCGGGAACGTTTCGGGCAGGAACGTGAGCGCTCTCGTGCACCACGCCCGGTCGACACCATCTCCCCAGGAGTTCGCGCGCTGGTCGCCGCGTTTCCGGCGCGAGTCCTGTTGCGGGCGTTGGTGCTGCTGCTCGGGCCTTGGTTTTCCCGGGGCCGGAGGGTGCCGCTCCTGGGACTTGCCGCTTTCCGGTCGCTGCTGTGGTGGCACCCTATTTCACTCCCCCGTAGATGCGCAGAGGCCCTGAGTGCCTATGCTACTATCGCCCTCAGTATGGACCGCCGGGCAGGTGTCGCGCGTTGCTGAGAAGCCCGGGTTATCCGTCGCAACGCCGGAGCTCATATTCGTGCCCAAACAGATTGGTATTGATCTCGGGACGGCCAACGTCCTCGTCTTCCTTCGTGGCCGCGGCATAGTTATTAACGAGCCATCGGTTGTTGCTATCTCAGCCAAGGACGGCAAGGTCAAGGCGGTCGGCCTGGAAGCCCGCAACATGCTGGGACGCGAGCCGCGCGAGACGATCGAGGTCGTGCGGCCGATGCGTGACGGCGTCATCGCGGACTACGTCGTCACCCAGGAAATGCTTCGCTATTTCATCAACCAGAGCTGTGGCCGGTTCTCCCTGGTGCGGCCGGAGGTCATGATCTGTGTGCCCGCCGGTGTGACCGGAGTGGAGCGGCGAGCCGTTCGCGACGCGGCGCTTGCCGCCGGAGCGCGCAAGGCATTCCTGATCTCGGAGCCGCTCGCCGCTGCTATTGGCGCGCGAGTGCCGGTGGCTGACCCCTCGGGCAACATGATCATCGACATCGGTGGGGGTACGACGGAAGTCGCCGTCATCTCGCTGAATGGAATCGTAGTCGCACGCTCACTCCGTGTTGGCGGCAACCGTTTTGACGAAGCGATCGCCAACTACATCAAGCGAAAGTACAACCTGCGGGTGGGAGAGCGCACGGCGGAAGAAGTCAAGATCGCGATCGGCTCCGCCATGCCCGTGGACGAGGACATTCGCATGGAGGTGCGCGGCCGCGACGAAGTGGCCGGTCTGCCGCGTACGATCCAGATTCACGCCAACGAAGTGACCGATGCGATCACCGAACCCCTGGAAGCGATCATCGGGGCAGTGCGCGCGGTGCTGGAGGAAACGCCCCCTGAGCTCTCTTCTGACATTATCGACAAGGGCATGATCCTGACCGGCGGGGGGGCCATGCTCCGCCACCTTCCTGACCTGCTCATGGAAGTCACGGGCGTGCCGTGCTACGTCGCCGATGACCCGCTCTCCTGCGTCGCGGTCGGCACGGGTCTGGCGCTGGAGCACATGGATATCCTGCGCGACAGCCTGGAAGAGCCGTAAGAGCACGTCTTCACGAGGTCGCCGAGGTCTTACCAACTCCGCGAAGACCACCAGCCTCCGGACACGACTGCGAGCCAGTGGCTTGACAAGCGCCGTGCGCGACGAATGCGTGCATCAGACGCATGCCTTGCTGCCAAGATTTGTTGTTGGCGCTCAATGGCGATAAAGAAATCCCGCTCGATCATCGTTGAAATCATTTTGCGTCCTCACTGCTGGTCTCGAACCAATCGACTACCAGTTCAGCAGCGAGGAGGATTGGTGACAGTTCAGGTTTTTACACCGCGTGTGTCAAACCCGGACTGTGCTATTGCGGTGCAACGGCGATGACGTCAGCCGGATTCTGCTCTGCCACGGTCACTTCACGTGAAATGGCGAATTCCAGCGCCGAGAGCAGCGCGAGGTTAAGTCCCAGACCGACGATGGCGGCCAACTGCTCGTCATAAAACGAAATTGGTTGCACCATGAGCAGTGAGACCAGCGCAGCACGCCGGAACCACTCCAGGGCCGCCACGACCGAGCGACGAAACGCCAGCAGGCCGATGAGCAACAGGGCCCCAGCAATGGCGTTGGCCAGCAGCAGCGGACCGGCTGCCACATTCGTCACGAGATCGACCTCAGTTTCCTTCGGGTCAATGGCTACGGTAATGACCAGGCCGACCAGGCTGAAGAAGATGCCCACGGCCGAGATCACCAGGACAAATTTCAGGAACCAGCGCTGGCAGGTAAGCCACGTGTAGGTTCGCCCGATGCGGTTCGTCACACGTTCGGCCAGGTTTGGGGGCGGGTCGGGTTGGGCCGCGATCCGGCGGAGGGCTCGCTGGGTGCTTACGGTGAGCGGAGATTTCGGGTCGGCCTCGGCGAACAGGCTTAGCGCCAGTTCACGCTCGGTTGTTGGAAACTGCTCGATCACGGCGTCGGTCGTGACATCGAGTGCCTGCGCTAGCCGCTCCTGCGGTGAGGCCTGCGCCATGCGGACAAGCCGCTCTCCGAGCAGGAAGAGCAAAACGAAAATGATGTAAATCAGTGCGATAGTGGGTTGGAAAAAGTAGTCGTTGTCGCTGGTAATGAACTTGCCGAGTTCATCAATGAATGTGCCGAAGCCCGCGCCGCCGAGGATGGCAGCGATAAGCCGTGCCCGGCGCCCGAGATACGTGAGCATGATCACCATGGCGGCCATCATCATGAAACCGCCAAAGAGCATGTGCGCGATGTGGAGCCCATCGCCGCCAATTTGCGGATAGCCGGTGATCTCCAACCAGGCGCGAATCAGGAGTACGGCCACCACGGCTGAGACAAAGAAGTGCTCCAGCAACGTGGGGGCGTAGACGTTGCGCACGGGGCGCGGGGCACGCTTTCCAATCTCCCCGGCAATCGTCTCGGGGATGTCCGTGAAATCTCTGTCCAGCACGATGTCTCCCGTGAGAGCGTCAGGCGATGGACCAGACGCTGAACCCATCATACGTGGTCACGCGTCCGGCAACCTGATCCTCGCCGAAGAATCCCGCGCCAATCTGCACGTCCCCGGCAACGGGCGCTGCCACCAGGGCGATGTCTGCGACCAGCGTGCCGTTGACCCCGACCAGGGCCTGATTCCCGGCAACAAAGACCTGGAGCGAGTTGATGGCGCCGGGAGTTGCGTCGAAGTTGACCGCTTGCCCAGCAATTGCCACCGAGCCGTCAGCTTGCACCACCTGGACTTCGCCGTTGGAGCGAAGCACTATCCGGTTCGCTCCATTGGCATCCGTCCGGAACTGTATGCCGCCGTCCCAGATTGGCTGAAGGTCATCCGGGTTCACGAACGAGGCCACGGCCCCGAAATCGGAGAGGCTGACGCCGCTGTTGGCGAGCGCAACAGTGCCCGTACCGCCCTCCTCAAGGGTTCCGGCGAGGGGACCAACGAGTGGAGCGATACTTTCGGTACTCGCGAGATAGCCAGCGAATTGTTGCTCCGCTTCGGGCGCGAGGGTAGTCGTTGGAGGCGTCGGGGTCGCGTCGAGGGCAGCGGGATCGAACGGGCGCACCACGAAATCCTGGAATGGCGTGACGCGATCCAGGAGCTGCTGATCGGTAAAGAACCCCGCACCGGCGCCGACGTCACCGGCCGTACCGCCCGCCGGAAGGTCGATGGAAGTCCCGTACGATCCGTTGATCCCGAGCACGGCACGATCGCCGGAGACCAGCAGATCAAGTGTGTTCTGCGCCCCAGGCGTGGCGTCAAGACCCGCCAGTTTGCCTGACGATGCCGGGGCGTTTTCGCCGACCGAGGCGTACCACGTGCCACCCTGGTCCACGGCTACCCGCAAGGTTCCGTCGCTCGAGTTGCGAAACATGAACCCGATGTCCCAGGGCACATCGGACGTCGTGTCCGGCACGATAAAGGTGGCGGTAGCGTGAAAATCGGACAGGTTCACGTTCGCCCAGGTGACCGCGATCGGTCCAACATCCTCTTTCAGATTGGCCGTAAAGGGGCCTGCAACAGGCGGAATACCCGACTGTGCCTCAACGAGATACGCGAACATTGCTCGTTGTTCATCGGTGGGAGGTTGGTTCTGAACCGGAGCCGGCGTCTTCTCCGCTTCTGGCGTCTGGTTGAGGCTGATGATCTCGCCGTCCGGCGTTGGGCTCACGTCAGCGGCCTGGGTCAAATCAGGGAGCGCCCAGACGGTGAAGTCGTCGAACGGTAATTCTCGTCCATCAACGGTGGTCGAGCCGTAGACACCGCTGGTGACGAAGACATCGGAGGAAACGGCGGGTGGCAACGAGATGGACGTGACGTACTCGCCATTGACTCCGAGAATGCCGGTTTCGCCATCCACGACGAGATCCAGGGTGTTGCTGCCGCCGGGAGAGGTATCGAGACTCGGTGCAGGACCGGAGTCGCTCGCTCCGTCCGGGTACGGGGAATAGCGCCAGACCCCGGTGGAATCAATCATGATGCGCTGGCTGGCGTCCCCGCTGCGGCCGAAATCGAAGCCGAAGTCCCACGGAGCAGAGCCGTCGTCCGGGTTCTGGAAGACGACCCGGGCCGTAAAATCCGTGACGTTGACGCCTGCGGCCTCCACGCTCGCAAAGGCCGCCTGCTGGACCAGGCTGCCCGAGCCTGGTCCACTCAGCGGTGTCTGGGCATCCCGCGCACCAATGATGTCGGCCAGGTACGCGGCATCGTCATCCTGGGCCAGGGCTGATCCTGGCCACGTGGGAAGTGCGACGGCGGCAAGCCAGACGACGGCGGCGAGGAGCGAACGCAGGGCGACAACACGCATGAGGCACCTCCCGGAACGTCAGCGAGCGAGAGCCGGCACGGGACAATGGATCCGCAGGCACGATAACGCGCCGCGACGTGCTGTCAAGCCGTAGCTGCCAGGTCAAGCACCGGCGGGCGCTGCTTCCAGTGTCCTGTTGCTTGCTCGAAGGCGTGGGCGAGCTGCAGGACCCCGAAGTCGTCCCGGGCACGGCCCACGATCTGCAGGCCGACCGGCAACCCGTCCACCGTGAAACCGGCAGGCACCGAGACAGCCGGGTGGGCCGTGGTCGTGATGCGCGAGCAGGTGCGCATCCACTCGATGTAGGTGTGCATGGGCTCGCCGTTGATCTCCGTCGGGTATTCGGTGTCAGCGGGGAAGGGGGGGACCTGCGAGACCGGGAGCAGCAGGAAGTCGTACTCCTGGAAAAAGTCGTAGACGTGCAGGAAGAGTCGCGAGCGCAGCCGATAGGCGCGGTTCACGTCAGCGCCTGAGAGCTCGCGCCCACGCTCGACATTCCAGATGACCGTGCTCTTGAGTTGGCCGCGATGGTTGTCCAACTCTTCACCGTGGCCACCCTCGAACTCCCAGGCCCGCAGCGTCTCGAACACTTCGTCCGCACCGGTCATGTCTGGTTCAGCCTCGACCAGGTCGATTCCAAGGTCCGCAAAGACTCCTCGCTGGGACTCGAGAACGGCCGTCGTGCGCGGATCAACGGGTAACCCGCCGAGATTGCGGCTCCAGGCCACCTTGACGCCGCGGAAGTTGCGCTCCAATGGCGCGTTGAAGATGGTCCCCGGGTCATCGAGCGTCAGGGGAGCCCGGTAGTCCGGACCCGCCGCGACGCTCATGAGCAAGGCAACGTCCCCAACGGTGCGAGCCAGGGGGCCGTTCACGGTCATGTCGAACCATGCGGACGAGTCACTGACCTTCGGAATGCGCCCGGCCGACGGGCGATAACCGACGATATTGCAGTAGCCGCCGGGGTTGCGCAGCGACCCGCCAAGATCGCTGCCGTCGGCAATGGGAATCATGCCGGTGGCCAGGGCCACAGCGGCTCCACCAGAGGAGCCCCCGGGTGTCTTCGTAAGATCGTAGGGGTTGAGGGTCGTCCCGAACACCGTGTTGAACGTCTGGGAGCCCGCGCCAAACTCTGGCACGTTTGTCTTGCCAATCGGGATGGCGCCCGCGCGCTGGATCCTCTCGACGATCAACGCGTTCGCAGTGGGAACGTGATCGCGGTAGAGCGGTGAGCCGTAGGTGGTGCGGATTCCCCTGGTGTCCGTCGTGTCCTTGTGCGCGATCGGGAGGCCGCCTAGCGGCCCCAGCTCTTCGCCGCGCGCCAGCGCCGCGTCTGCCGCTGCCGCCTGCGCACGCGCCTGTTCGGGGAGGAGCGTGATGATGGCATTGACGTGTGGGTTGATGCGCTCGATTTGCGCCAAATGGGCTTCGAGCACCTCGCTTGCCGAAATCTCGCGAGACCGGATGCGCCGGGCGAGTTCCCGGGCCGTGGCGAAGTTCAATTCGTTGTCCGGTGTAGTGGTCACCAGATGGCTCCTCTGCCTTTGGTCGTCACAAGTCCTGATCAGGCAGGCATTGTATCCAGCAGGCGACGAGGATGAACGACCTGCTCGCGGTTGCGCGAAAACCCGGTTGACAGCAATGTGCGCACATGTACACTGGCGCGGCTCCACAATGCCGCGGCAGAGGGATTCCGTACCGTCGCGGAGGATGCACCGTCGTGGCGCGCGATGTTGCGCTGCCGGGAGCCGGGAGGTTGCTCATGCCGCGAGGTCGCACGGCGCACCACAGGGCTGACACGGTCGGTATCGCGATACCGGAACCAGCAGGTGGCCGTTGGCTGACCATCAACGAGGCGTGCGCGTTTCTCGGCGTCGATCAGAGCACGTTGCGTCGCTGGAGCGACAGCGGCAAGGTGCCAGTGTTTCGCACCCCCGGTGGACACCGGCGGTATGCGGAAGCAGATCTGCGATCTCTTGTGGGTGATGGCCCGCAACTGCAGGAGCGACCGCGCGTTTCCCGCCAGACGATTACAGACCGCTCGCTCTCTGGCTACGAGGACGACTACCTCCGCGTCATGCGTGAACGCCCCTGGTTCCGCGCCTACAGCGGGGCCTCGCAGGAAGAGCACCGGCGCCTGGGGCGCCGCCTTGTGGACCTGGCAGTGCGGTACGCCGCGTCACCCGCGGCGGCAGCCGACCGTGGGTCACTGCTGGACGAGGCGCTGCAGATTGGGGCCCACTACGGCCGGAGTGGCGCGGAGCTCGGGCTCTCTGCCTCCGAGATGGTAGAAGCCTTCATCTACTTCCGCTTCCCGGTCGTGCAGGCGGTGAGCGCGCTGATCGAGGAGCAAGGGCTGGCCACACGCCGCGCGATTCGGCTTTATGCCGAGATCAACCAGTTCCTGGACCAGGTGCTGGTGGCCACGGTCCACGCCCATCAAGCGGGAATCGGCGCTGAGCCGCGGCTGCCCGAGGCCGCCGGGCAGCCGCCCAGCAGCATTTCTGCTCCGGGGCTCGCATAGCCCGAATTCCGGCACTGCTCGTCGCACCGAATGATCCAAACTGGCGGCAAATTCCGTATCCTGCAGTAGACGTTCGCGCCAGACGTCCACCATGTGTGGGACTGGCGGTTGCTGCAGGAGGCCAAAACGCATGACCCCTTCTTCATCTCCATCACGTGGGTTTGGCCGTGCCGGCGCCCTGGCTTCGCTCGTGGTTCTCTTCCTGGATCTGCTGTGGCGAGCGACGATTGGCGCTGCGAGCGCACCGTCCCTGCCGGAAACGGTCGTGGCGGCGGTGGCGCGGCTGACGCCCGTCGCCATATTCGGCTGGGCCACCGAGACATTTGGCAGCCTCGCGCAGAACACGCTGTTTGCCGCGGTGATCATCGGCTTCATTCTGGCCGGCTACTGGGCCGGGCAGATGGTCGAAACGCTGGCACGGACGCGAGGAGATGTGTCATCTCGTCAGCCGCTGGCGTTCGGCGTCGCCGCCGTGCTCTTTCTGGTCCTGGTTGCCGGAGTCTTCCCGCTGGCGCGGGAAGGCATGTTCGCCCTGGAAAGCCAGTTCACGGTTGTTCTGCTCGCTCAGGCGTTTCTTTTCTGTCTCGGCTGGGCGCTGGCGTTCATTGCGTTCAGCGGCGAGCAGGCTGCTGTCCTCGCTGCGGATACTCCTACCCAGTCCCGGATGTCGCGCCGCTCCGCGCTGCAGAACGTCGCCGCAGTGGGACTGACCGCGGGCGTGGCCTGGCTGGGTTGGCGTCTCGCCAAGGCGCCAGACAGCGGGGACACGGTGGCGCAGCGCCAGGCCGCGGCGGACATCGCGGCTCGCGCGCGTGACGGCGCCCCTGAACTGAATGCCCCTACGCTCGCGGCGCAGAGCGCCACCCCGGAGCCCGTCCTCGCCGACGCCAGCGCGGACACTGAAGCGATCTTCGATGCGCTGGAGGCCGAGGGAAAGCTCTCCCCGGTCATTACGCCAATCGCCGACTTCTACCACGTCTCCAAGAACATCGCGGACCCGGTGGTGGACGTGGCGAACTGGTCCCTGAGCATCGGGGGCCTGGTCAAGAACCCGCGCACCTACACGCTGGACGAGCTGGTCAAGCGGTCGACCACCCGCAACATCACGACGCTCTCCTGCATCTCGAACGAGTTGAACGGCGACCTGGCCGGGACCGCCGAGTGGACGGGGATTCCACTGCGAGAACTGCTGGAAGAGGTCGGCATCAATCCGGCGACAGTCGATCTTGTCTTCCGCGCGGCGGATGGGTACGACGACTCGATCCCGTTCGCGACCGCGATGTCGCCGAGCACCATGCTTGTCACCGCGATGAACGGCGAACCGCTCCCGCCGGACCATGGCGGTCCTGCCCGCATCATCGTGCCGCCCATCTACGGCATGAAGAACGTGAAGTGGCTGGAGCAGATTGAGGCGGTCGATCTCGACTACAAGGGGTATTGGGAAACCCGGGGCTGGAGCGACACGGCGCATTACCAGATCTGGGGCCGCATTGATACGCCGGCCTCGGGAAGTGAAGTCCCCGCCGGCGAAGTGCTGGTCGCCGGCGTCGCCGCGGCGGGCAACCGGGGCATCCTGCGGGTGGAGATCAGTACGGATGACGGCCAGACGTGGGCCGATGCCGAGCTCGAGCCCTCCATCAATCCAAATTTCACCTGGGTGCGCTGGGTCTTCCCACTGCAGGCATCGTCGGGCAACACCACCGTGCTGATGCGTGCCACGGACGGCGAAGGCACGGTTGCACCGATGGAGCGACGGCCACCGCTGCCTGACGGCGCAACTGGCTGGCCCGACCGCATGATCCGCGTCGCCTGACAACGAAAAACACGCGAGAATAGACACGGTGACCAGAAAGGAATGTTGCCGTGTCTACGCTTTCCAGTCCGCTTACCGCTGCGCGTGCGTTCTTCGACCCTGCTCCGGGCACGATTTACCTTGATGCCGCAACGTACGGTTTGCCGCCGCGGCCGACCGTGGCCGCTCTCGAGCACGCGCTGCAGACCTGGCAAGACGGCACGGCCGGTTGGTCCGCAGACTGGGAGCCCGCAGGCGATCGCAGTCGTGCGCTGTTTGCGCAGTTGATCGGGAGCGATGAAGCGGAGATTGCGCTCGTTCCGACAGCATCCGTTGGCGTTGGCGTCGTCGCCGCGAGCCTGGCTCCGGGCACCGAGGTCCTGATTCCCGAGGACGAGTTCACCTCGGTCAGTTACCCGCTGATCGTCGCTGAGCGGGAACATGGTGTACGCCTGCGGCGGGTGCCGTTTACGAATCTCGCGGAGGCAGTCACACCAGCGACGGGAATTGTCGCCTTCAGTCTCACGCGTTCCCAGGACGGGGAGAGTGCGGCACTTGGCGACGTCGTGGAGGCGGCGGGTCACCACGGCGCGCAGGTGCTGGTGGATGCCACCCACGGGATTCCCTTTGTCCCCGTAACGCCGTACCTGGATGGCATCGATTACCTGGTTTGCCACGGCTACAAGCACCTGCTGTGTCCACGTGGGGTGGGGTTCATGCGTGTCCGCCGGGACCGCTGGCCAACCCTGCCTCCCTGGATGGCGAACTGGCGCTCCGCCGATCCCCAGGTGAGTTTCGGCGGGCGCTATGAGGATCTCGCCCCGGATGCACGACGGTTTGATGTCTCGCTCGCCTGGCACGCCTGGGTCGGCGCCGAGCAGTCGCTGGCGCTCCTCCTGGAGTGGCAGGCGAATGGCGCATTCGATGAAGTTCGCGCCCTGGCCGGTCGGCTTGCTGCCGGGCTTGGCCGTCCGGAGCCTTCCGGCTCCATTGTGAGCCTGCGCGTGCCAGATGCCGCTACCGCGGAGGCAGCGTTGCAAGCGCGGGGAATCCGTTGCGCCGCGCGCGGCGGCAATGTGCGGCTGGCTGTCCATGTCTGGAACACTGAAGACGAGATCGCACGGGCGGTGGAGGCCCTGGGAGCCGTACTTTAGGAGTTCGTTACCCCACCATCACGCGTTGCAGGGCGGAGACCGAGGCGGCGGCGAGTTGCAGGCGCGCTGTCCACATCTCCGGGGTGTCGAACGTTGCGCGAACCCAGGGTTCCAGGCCGCCTGCCCGTTCGATGGCGGCGGTGTGGAAATCGGGCGTTTCCCATTCCAGCCCCTCGAAGCGGAGACCATGAAGTCGCGCCGGGTCCTTGCGCATGATCAGACCGGCCCACTCCAGGTCAGTGGCGGCACTCTCCTCGATGGACGCGCCAAGAACGATCTCTCGCCCCTCAGCTGAAAGCCAGACGGCGCCCGAAACCGCGTCCAGAGATCTCCCGGCCGCCAGCGAGAGCGTCCGGTTCGTGGCCAGTTCGGGGAGTTGCTGCGCTTGCGGGTGCGTCTCGAACGCGCGCGGGGTGCGGCCAAGGAGGACGCACCAGGGAGCGCGGTCCTGATGCGCTGCAACGCGTTCGATTCGAGTAGGCAGTTCTTGTAGTTCGTGCGGCCAGGCCGTCAGCCAATGCAGCCAGCGGTCAAAGTCGATGTTGCTGCTCCCAAGATCGGGGGGAGCAGCCTCGAGCGCGGCGCGTCGAGCGACGCCGGTCGCGCCGCCTTCGACCAGGTGAACGCCAAGCCCCTGCAGCCGCATCGTCACCCGTGCGTCGGTGACCACCGTTGCGGCAACGCAGACGGTGGGATACCAGCCCAGCGCGGTGACGACGTCGGGTCGGTCCAAGAAGGGGAGGCAGGTTGCGTCGGGATCGTGCAACGTGGCGACCAGTGCGAACGGCTGCGTCACGATCCGGCCCCGGCGTCACTACCCTCCGGGGGGCCTTGATCACGTTGCCGCCGGCGGCGCCAGGGAAGGCGATTGGCCGCGCGTTGCTCACGTCGCCAGCGCCGTCGCTCGCGTTGGGGCATATCGTCGGCCCGCTCGATCGTGAACAGAGCGTACGGTTCGCGGATTACCTGCTGCGCCACGTTGCGCACGGGAATGCCGCCGGGCGTTCGTCCGGCCGGCGAGCCACGGTGGATGTGCCCGTGCAGGACCAGGTCGGCGCCGGCATGGTCGATGGCCGCACCGAGCATGGAGTTTCCGGCAAAGGCGTAGCGCTCCAGCCGTTCCCCGGTGATCGTGCCGGTGATTGGCGCGTAGTGCAGGAGCGCTAGCCGGATGTCTCCCACCATCGAGGAGAGCACGCCTTCCAGCGCATCGGCTTCATCTTCTGCGTACTGGACCCAGGCGCGCATCTCTGGTTCGCCAGAGACTTCGGCAAGCGCCGCGCCGAACCCACCACCAAAGCCCTTGACCCCGGCGATGGCCACCTTCTCGTCCGACACGTCAAGGACAACACTGGTGCGATCGAGCATATGGACGCCCGATTCGCGCATGACGGTCGCGATCGCGGCTGCCTGCTCGGCGTCATAGTCGACATTGCCCAGGACCGCGACGACCGGCACCCCCACCTCCTGCAGCACACCGGCCAGCGCGGCGGCTTCATCGGGTTGACCGGAGCGGGTCAGGTCGCCAGCCAGCAGCAGAAGATCGGCTTCGGCAGCGAGGCCGACGAAATGGGACGCCATCACCTCTCGGGCATCGCGTCCGGCGTGCAGATCAGCAACAGCAGCAATGCGAATCATGACGAAAGTGTAGACAGGACGTCATGGAATGTGTCCCGAACCGCCAGTTGCCGCGAGGCGAAGCGTGTCGTCGCATGGGGGAGCAGGTTCAAGCCAGAGCTTCTGCTGCCGTGGGGCGAAAACCGATTGCCCATGACTCCCGGGCCGGTCTCACGATGGTGCCACGCTTGTGTAACCGTCGCTCCCATTCGACATGGTCGAGACTGGCAGCGAGGCTTCCCCCGGGCTCCTGGAGCAGATTCATCTGAAACTCGTCGAACCAGATGCCCTCCGGGAAGATCGGCAGACCATGACCACACGGGCGGAATTGCACTTTCATGAGCCGTCGCTGGCAGCCCTTGGTGCGGAGGAGCGCTGTAATCTGGACATCCCAGAACGTGCGGACAGCGCGGACAGCCGTCTCTGCCGTTCCCCGACCGAAACAGGTAGAACTTACCGGGGTCGAAACCGGCGCACGCCACTTACCATGCCTCCGTGGTCGCATCCAGTCAAACATCCAGCTTGGGAGGCGCTCGTGGACCGCACACGTTTCGATGATCTGGCTCGTCTGCTCGCAGGCACCGAGTCGCGTCGCAGACTCATCGGTTGGCTCGCGGCGGCCCCGCTGGCCAGCGGTCTCCTGGATATCCTCGATCCCGAGGACGCTGAGGCAGCGGGACGTCGCCG
The DNA here is from genome assembly GCA_046328375.1 of Thermomicrobiales bacterium. GTDB lineage: Bacteria > Chloroflexota > Chloroflexia > Thermomicrobiales > UBA6265 > JACCXM01. Next base: position 54,442 of record JAXLWT010000013.1, on the reverse strand, counting down.
GCGGCGTAAGAAGCGGCACAAGCACGGCAGGGGACGGCGGCGAACCCGCCGCAAGCGCAAGAAGAAACCGCAATGCACGCCGTTGACCACTTGCCCGGCGGATAAGGTATGCGGCACCGTCGATGACGGCTGCGGAGGCACGATCACCTGCGGCTCGTGTGCCAACCCCACCCCCGCCTGCGTCAACAACGCCTGCGCTGCCTGTACGAGCAGTGACCAGTGCCCAACCGGAGAACTTTGTCTCGATGGGATTTGTCAGGCGTGTGATGTCTGCGCGGCTGGTTGTGCCTACACCACCGTGCAGGCGGCGATCACGGCGGCGGCTGCCGGGGACACCATCTTCGTCTGTGCTGGGACGTACGGTCGAGTTGGAACCGGCTCTGCCGCGTTCATCAACAAGAACCTGACAGTAGTTGGTGCGGGGACTGGTCAGTCGGGCACGATCCTGGATGGCGGAGGCGCGGTGTCCGGCTTCCCGGTGGTGTCGCTGTACTCCCCGGATTTCCCAGGCAGCGAGATCGAGCTGCGCGATCTCACCGTGACCGGAGGCAACGCCATCGCGCAAACTGGTGGCATCGAAGTAAGCAATAGCACGCAACTGACGCTCACACGAGTGCACGTCACCGAAAATCGGGCAGCGATTCGGGCCGGGGGCATTGGCAATTTCGGCACGCTCGTACTGAATGCCGGGACTGAAGTGACCAACAACACGGCCGGCGACGATGCCGGCGGGATCCTCAACCTGTTCTCACTCACGGTCAAGGACGGCGCGTCCATCACCAACAACACTGCAACCAACGGCGTGGGCGGGGGCATTCTCAACAAGGGGACGGTCACGCTGGAAGCGGGAGCCGATCTAAGTGGCAACGAACCGGATCAGTGTGTCGAAGATGGTGGCACCGGCTGCCCGGTGTAAGTGGTAGACCACCGGTGTCATGAACCAGGGCAGGGCTGACCGCACGGTCAGCCCTGCCTGTCGCCAGGTGCAAAGCCTGCTCGGTACGCGTCCTCTTCGCCAACCTCACCCGGCTTGCTCCCCTCATCCGTAACCGGTAAGCGAATGGGATTTTTCGCAACCTGACGGCGTTTCGCCAATGCAGGTGAGGACAGGCGTGGGTCGAGGACCCTTGACCCTCGTGCACCCACCTGTCACCCTGCCCTGCACATCTGAGACGACGCAGTGGGAGCTACAGATCACCCTGACCATGAGCGACACACTCCGTGGAGATTCCACGCGGACACACGCGTGGCCTGGGGCCGCGGCACCCCTGGGCGCGCGGTGGGACGGCAGCGGCGTCAATTTTGCTGTTGCTTCCGCGAATGCGACGGCGGTGGAGCTTTGCCTCTTCGAGCGCCCGGACGATCCATACGAGGCCGAGCGGATTCTGCTGCCGGAGCACACGAATCAGATCTGGCATGGGTACCTGCCTGGCCTTGGTCCCGGTCAGGCGTATGGCTACCGCGTCTATGGCCCCTACCGCCCGGAGAGCGGTCACCGCTTCAACCCGGCGAAGTTGCTCCTCGATCCCTACGCCCGCGCCATTCACGGCAAGATCGACTACCGCGGCCCGATCCACGGATACGAGCCCCAGAGCGATCCCTCGAACGACCTCCGCCGGAGCACCCGGGACGATGCGCCCTACGTGCCCCGGTCCATCGTTGTCGATTCCGCGTTCGACTGGCGGGATGACCAACGACCCCTGGTCCCCTGGAGTGAAACCGTCATCTATGAGGTTCACGTCAAGGGATTCAGTAAGCGGTTCAACGCCGTACCACCCGAGTTGCGCGGGAGCTACCTCGGTCTTGCGCACCCGGAGAGCATTGCCCACCTGAACTCCCTCGGCGTCACGACGGTCGAGCTGCTTCCGGTTCACCACTGGCTGGATGAGCAGAGCGTCGTGGACCGGGGTTTGACGAACTACTGGGGATACAACTCGATCGGGTTCTTCGCGCCGACAGCCCGCTACGCCGTGGGTGGGTCGCTGGGGCAGCAGGTCACCGAGTTCAAGGAGATGGTGCGCTCCCTCCACGCGGCCGGAATCGAGGTGATCCTGGATGTCGTGTACAACCACACGGCCGAGGGGAACAACCTCGGCCCGACGGTCTGTTTCCGCGGCATCGACAATCGCACCTACTACCGCCTGGACGCGAATAACCCCCGTTTCTACACAGATGTCACCGGGACGGGGAATACGCTCGATCTCAGTCACCCCATCGTGCTGCGTATGGTCATGGACTCGCTGCGCTATTGGGTGACCGAGATGCACGTTGACGGCTTTCGATTCGACCTCACCACAGCCCTGGCACGAGAGGCAACGGATTTCGACGGCCAGGGGTCGTTTCTCGACGTGGTCGCGCAGGACCCGGTGCTCAGCGAGGTGAAACTGATCGCCGAGCCCTGGGATGTGGGAAGCGGTGGCTATCAGCTAGGCCGCTTCCCGCCAGGCTGGTCCGAGTGGAACGACAAGTTCCGCGATACCGCGCGCGAGTTCTGGCGCGGCAGCGACGGCTACGTTGCGGAACTGGGGTACCGCCTGTCGGGGTCGTCCGACCAGTTCCAGGTGAGCGGCCGTGGGCCGTCCGCCAGCATCAACTATGTCACCGCGCACGACGGATTCACGCTCACGGACCTCGTGTCCTACGACCGCAAGCACAACCTGGCGAACGGGGAGGGCAATCGGGACGGCACGGACAACAACCGGTCCTGGAACTGCGGCGTCGAGGGGCTGACGAGCGACGCCGATATCCTGGACCTGCGTGACCGGCAGCGGCGCAACTTCCTGGCGACCTTGCTCTTCTCCCAGGGTGTGCCCATGCTGCTCGGCGGCGATGAGATCGGGCGGCGGCAGCGCGGCAACAACAACGCCTACTGCCAGGACAACGAGATTAGCTGGTTCGACTGGAACCTGGGCACGTGGCAAGAGGATTTGCTTGCTTTCACGCAGCACCTGCTGAAGATCAGGCGAGAACAGCCGGTGCTGCGCCGCCGGCGCTTCCTGCAGGGGAGCCGGCTGCGGGCGATCGGAGCGCGGGATATCATCTGGCTCCGCGCCGACGGCGGCGAGATGCTGCACTCGGATTGGCAGGACCCCAAACTGCACGCGCTTGGCCTGATCCTGCACGGGGCGGCCATCGGTGAGACTGGCCCACGGGGAGAGCCGGTCGTGGGGGACACACTTGCGCTCCTGCTGAACGCCGACATCTACGACGTCACGTTCCACCTTTGCGGACATGTCGAGCATGCCTGCACGCAGTGGATCACGCTCGTGGACACCGCCGTTCCGCCCGATAACGGCGGCTACGTGTGGGCTGCCGGAGAAGAGGTCGAAGTTCCGGCCCGCTCACTGCTCCTGCTGGCCGAATCGCCCTAGGCCCCACCCCGAGCGCGTCGGGATTCACCTCATGTGCAGTGCGGCGAAAACCCTCGTGCAAAGGAACTTGCACCGGTGATAGAGTGACGCGCGGATGCAGTTTGCGAATTGGTCACGGTGGATGCGCTATGCGGGACGCTTCGTGCGGATCGGCGGCTGCGCATTCGCCCGGTACCAGGCAAACGCACGATCGGCACAGTCGCGCGAAAAGGGGAGTAACGCATGAAGCCGGTGCACGAGCATTTCGACGATCTGCTGAAGGGGCGCATTGACCGGCGTACCTTCTTCAAGCGAGCCGCAGCGGCAGGCGCCGCCACGCCGGTCATCTCGGCCTACCTCGCGAACCCAGCCGCGGCCGCGCATGTGCCCGCGAGCTACAACCGTTTCAGCCTGACCCGCGCGATGGCGCAGGGCGCGACCATGGCGCCACCCGCAGAGGGGATCGACACCTCGGAAGCGTTGGTCTTCCGCGGCTGGAACTACATGCCCGAAATCGTGCAGGAGAACACCAACAAGTTCAACGAGCAGTACAAGGAGAACGTGGACTACCAGACCATCACCGGCGACTACATCGCGATCATGGAGAACTTCCACATCGCGAACCAGCCGCTGGACATGGGCTACTCGAACCCGTCCACGCTCTATCGCTGGTCGATCCCGGGCTGGGTCAAGGACTACGAGGCCTGGTGGGACGTCGACAAGGCGAAGGGCGAGATGTACCCGGGCGTCCTCGACTCGATGACGGTGAACGGCAAGCTCTACGGCCTACCGTACTTCGTCTCGATCCGCGGCACGATCATGGCGAACAACGCCGTGCTCTCCAAGGCGGGTATTGACGCCGCGGCCTACCCGAAGACCTGGGCCGAGCTGTACGAGATCTGCCGCCAGCTCAAGAAGGACGGCGCCACCGACGGCCCACCGCTGCTGCCGCACTGGTTCGCCGCGGGCGTCTGGTTCGGGATCTCCTGGGGCTACATCCTGGAGTGCATGAACACCGGCGCGATCCTGTTCGACGAGAACAACGTCCCGGTCTTCGACGATGCGTCGCTGGCGGTCCTGCAGGAGTGGCGCAAGCTGGTTGAAGAGCAGATCGTGCCTGAAGGCGTCTTCACCATGGGCGAGGCCGACTACATCGATGCCTTCGCCAAGGGCACCTACGCCTTCAGCCCGCAGCAAATCTACGACCTCAAGGTCTTCAACGACCCCAACAAGTCGCAGGTCGCCGGGCAGGTGGCGCCAGTTCCGGTCGTCGATCAGCCGTGGGGCATGATCGACGAAGGGATCTACGCCGTCGCCAACCGCAACCAGTCCGAGGACCGCACGGCGCGCGACTACCGCCTCGCCGGCTTCTTCGGCTACCGCGACCAGATCGAGGGCGGCGAGCTGTACGTTGCCAAGCGCTGGGCCATCGAGGCCGCGCTGAACTCCGGGTACACCGCGATCCTGGAGGACCCGGAAGTCATCGACGCCTACAACTCCTGGCTGCCCGATCCTTCCATGCTCGACACGATCAACGCCCTGATGGCGGCGGGCGCGATCCCGAAGGTCTGGCAGACCTTCTGGTTCGACGAGTGGAACGCCCAGGCCATGACGGAGCTGCCGAAGGCGTGCCTCGGCCAGACCCCGGTCGAAGAGGTCCACGCCAATCTCAAGAAGCTGGCCGAGGATCTCGCGGCCCGGTACTCCTAGTCCGTTCCGGGGAGGAGGCGCTGCCTCCTCCCCCGTGTGAACAGTGCGCCGCGGCTGGCCGTGTCACCGAACGTGATGCGGTCAGCCTGAGCGTTTGCGTTGGCTGGAGGGGTTCATGGCGACCACCGCACCGCCTGCACCGGGGCGTTGGAGTTCATCGCGCCTGAGTGAGGGGAAGTTCGCCGCGCTGCTGGCGCTGCCGGTCATCCTGATCCTGCTGGCGATCGTCGGCTATCCCACCGTCTATTCGCTGTGGATGAGCCTGCACGATATCGACCTCATTTTCGGCAAGACCTTTCCGGTCGGCCTGCTGAACTACCAGGAAGCGCTCTCCAGCCCGCAGTTCTGGCACGCTACGGCCATCACGATCTACTACACGGCGCTGGTCACGATCTTCGCGGTGGCGATCGCCGTCGGCGGCGCCCTGCTGCTGAACGAGACGTTCAAGGGCCGTGGCTTCGTCATGGCGCTGGTGATTCTGCCCTGGGCCGTCTCGCTCTACGCCACCGCTATCGTCTGGAAATACATCTACAGCCCGGAGTGGGGGCTCCTCAACGCGCTGCTGCTGCGCACGGGTCTGGCCAAGGAGCCGGTCCTGTTCCTGTCCGAAAAGGGCGCGGTGCCGGCGATGGCGGTTGCGCACGCCTGGCAGATTGCCCCGCTCGGGATCTATTTCGTTCTCGCAACCTTACAGATCATTCCGCAGGATCTTTACAAGGCGGCCAAGGTAGACCGCCTCGGCCCCTTTGGGCGATTTCGACATGTTGTCTTGCCCTACATCAAGATTCCGCTCTCGATCGTGACGGTGCTCGTCACCGTCGAGGCGGCCCGTGCATTCGACATCATCTTCTTCATGACCGGCGGCGGCCCGGGTGATGTCTCAACCACCCTGACCTGGGATATCTACCGCCGCAGCTTCGTCAACCGCGACCTGGGCTCCGGCTCAGCAGTCGGCTGGCTGCTCGTCATCCTGACCTTCATCATCACGACGATCTATTTCCTGCTGCTTTTCGGTAATGAGCGACGCCGCAAGCGTGAGGGGGCGTCATGACCGCTCGCCGGGTCTTTACCTATCTCGCGGCCATTATCCTGGTGATCTGGACCCTGTTCCCGATCTACTGGCTGCTGAACATGTCGCTGATGTTCAAGCCGGAGTTGCTCTCGGTCCCCACGCACCTGTGGCCGCATGAGCCAACCTTCAGCAACTACACGCGCTTGTTCGGCGCATCGGCCATGGGGCCGGGCGGCGAGCTGCCGCCGATCGGGCAGGCCGCCAGCATCCGGCGTGGCCTGGTTAACAGCGCGATCATCGCCGTGGCCGTAACGGCGCTGACGATGCTCGTCGCGCTGCCGGTGGCGTACGCCCTGGGACGCCTGCAGTTCCGGGGGCGAGGCGCGCTGCTCTTTGCCATCATCGGCTCACGCTCCTACCCGCCGATTTCGATTGTGGTGCCCTTCTTCTTCCTGTACTCCAAGGCCGGCCTGCAGGGGACACTGCAGGGCCTCGTCCTGATCTACCTGACGCTGACCGTGCCGATGGTGGTCTGGGTGATGACGAGCTTTTTCGGCTCGCTGCCGCGCACGGTGGAGGCAGCGGCGCGGGTGGACGGCAACACCCGCTTCCAGGCCTTCACGCGCGTGATCCTGCCCATGTCCTGGCCAGGCATTTCGGTGGCGACGGCGATCAGCTTCCTGATCTGCTGGAATGAATTCACGTTCTCGCAGATCCTGGCCGCGGGCTCGACGGCGCAGACCTTCCCGCCGGCGCTCTCGACCATGTTCTTCCAGGTGTCGCAGCCGAACGAGATGGCCGCCGCGTCGATCATCGCGATCATCCCACCGGCCATCCTGGCCTACCTGTTCCAGAAGCGCATTCGCAGCGTGAACCTGGTCGATCCGCTCTAGCGGCAACCGGCGGTACTATCGGGCACACGCACTCCAGGAGACAGAGACGCAATGGCAACCACGGCAACGCTCCCCGCCGCTGGCGCACGCAACTCGGCCGGTGCAATCCGTTTCGACCACGTTGGCAAACGCTTCGAGCAGTTCGAGGCGGTGCGCGATCTCAACCTGGAGATCCGCGACGGCGAACTGCTGGTCCTGCTCGGACCCTCCGGCTGCGGCAAGACGACGACGCTGAACATGCTGGCCGGGCTGGAGCAGCCGACGAGCGGCACGCTCTATTTTGGCTCGCAGGCCATGAACAACGTGCCGCCGGAAGAGCGCGACATCGCCATGGTCTTCCAGTCGATCGCGCTTTACCCGCACCTCAACGTGCGCGACAACATCGGCTTCGCGCTCCGCACGCGCGGCTCTTCACGCCAGGAGATCAACGCGCGGATCGACGACGTCGTGCACATTCTGGACATCAACCAGCTCCTGGACCGGCGCATCCACCAGCTCTCTGGCGGCCAGCGGCAGCGCGTGGCGATCGCCAAGGCGCTCGTGCGGCGGCCGCGCCTTTTCCTGCTGGATGAGCCCTTCTCCAGCCTGGACGCGGCGCTGCGGCGCCAGATGCGCTCGGAGCTGGCGCGCATCCACCGCGAGGTGGAGACGACGATGGTCTTCGTCACGCACGACCAGGAGGAGGCGATGGCGATCGCCGACCGCATCGCCGTCATGAACGCGGGGCAGATCGAGCACCTGGGCACGCCGCTGGAGGTCTACAACAACCCGCGCAACCTGTGGGTGGCGCAGTTCATCGGCTCCCACCCGATCAACGTGATCGAGGCCAAACGCGACGGCAACGCCGCGGCGCTGCTCGGGAACAGCGGCTGGCGCAAGGCCTTTCCGGAGAGCTTCCCGGCGCACGGGGATTTCCTGATCGGGGTGCGGCCGGAGCACCTGGCGGTAACGCCGGGCGCGCAGGGCGGCGACGGCACGCTGCTGGCGGAGATCTACACGCGGCAGATCCTGGGCACGGACATCCTCTACGAGTTGAAGACGGGCGACCAGATCCTGCGCGCCGTGACGCCAACCTCCCAGGTCTACGAGGTTGGCCAGCCGGTCGCCATCGGCTTCAACTGGAGCGACGCGTTCCTGTTCGACAAGGAGACGGGGGCGGCGCTGCAGTAAGCGACCTGCAACGGCGTGCAGACATGTTGTTCCGCAAGGGAGCCCCTCGAGTCTCGACGTTGTCGAGTACGCCTGGTGCGAAATGCCCGAGGCGCTCGTACTTCTAACGAGAAACCCTCACCCCCAGCCCCTCTCCCGATGCGCGGGAGAGGGGAGGCGACGGCGGGAGCGTCGGGCCAAACCTGGTGTCAAGGCGCTGAATTTGGCGCACGCGGCCAGGGACACGAGCCCCTCCCCACGTCCCGCGCAGCTGGTGGGGGGAGAGGGGTTGGGGTGAGGGTTCTTCGACGCTGATACCAACGATGAAGGTATTTCGCACCAGGCGTGAGGGTCCTCGTTCCAGGACGTGGCAGACGAGGTCTCTCGACGAGCTCGAGACACGGCGAAGACGCGGCCTGCACTAAGAGGACCGATTGCCTTGTATACCGCTGAAGTGCGCACATGAATGCTTGACTTACGATTTAGCGCCACGTAGGATCATTCAACGTGTTCTCTTAACAAACTAGATGGCGGGATCGGATGGCCGGAGAGGCTTCCCCGGTTTCCGTGTGGTACCGCTGGTCGAGCTCTGAAGGCTAACGGGAGGTTGGGGCGTGGACGAAAAGCTGTCGCCGGAACCAGAGCAGATGACACCACCGGGAATCGTCAACGTTCCAGAACACACCTCTTCGTTGCCGGCAGATCGCCGTCAGGCCGTGCGGCTCCTGGGTACTGCGACGCTCGGGGTTTTGGCAGTTACCGGATTGTCAGGCGCTCCTGAAACGACGGCGGAAAAGTCCAGAAAGAAGAAGCGCAAGAACTCGTCTCGAGCACGGGCTGAGAAGAAGAAGTCCAACACCGGTCCGACTGGCCCGACTGGTCCGGTAGGACCTACCGGCCCGGCGGCTGGCGGTGGCGTCGGAGTTGCTGGACCTACGGGACCCACTGGCCCGGCGGGCGCTCCGGGACTGCAGGGAGAGCCAGGTGCTGCCGGGCCGACGGGACCGCGGGGTGAACCCGGTGCTACGGGCGACCAGGGACCAAAGGGCAACGACGGCACTCAAGGGCCCACGGGTCCGACTGGCCCGCGAGGTGATACCGGCGCCACGGGGGATGCGGGCGCGAAGGGTGACACTGGTAGTACAGGTCTGAAGGGAGATACCGGGAGCACCGGTCCCCAGGGACCTCAAGGACCGCAGGGTCCGACAGGTCCGGCGGGTAGTGGCGGTGGGAGCGGTAACCTCATTGTCACCGTTGTCTCGTCAGACCTATCCGACCTTGGGCAGAGCCTGAAGAGCTCGGCCGGAGCAATAGCCACCTGTCCGGATGGAACTTTCGTTGTGGGCGGCGGTGGAAGAGTCCTGGGCGGCGACCCAGATAGTGCCATCATGTCCGCCGCGTTTCCGATGCAGGAGCCTGAACGGTTCGCGGTTACCTACACCCGTGTGTTCGCCGTCGAAAACCCCGAATTCGGAACCCAGATTCGAGCGTATGCCATCTGTGCATCGATGAGTCCGGGGGTTTAGGCCGGCTTGTGAAAAGCGCAGGAGGGTGGTCGATCCAGGGGGTCGACCACCCTCCTGCGCCTGGCCATAAGGAGCATGATGCTACCCGCGGGCGGCTGCTCCCAATTGCTTGATCCCCTCGATGTCGTCCAGATCGTCAGTCCACTGCATCATGATCCCGGCCGCGCCGGCGTCTTCCCAGGCGCGGAGTTGGGCGGCGATCTGGGAGGCGGTACCCACGATCTGGCCGCCGGCGCGCAACTCGTCCGCGTCCGCGCCGGCCAGGCGCTCACTCAGCTCGGCTTCGTCCTTGCCGAAGATGACCCGGGTCATCACCGTCCGCTTCACGTCCTCCGGCCGGCGGCCCTGCTCCGCGAGCAAGCCATCCAGCAGGGCGTTGCGCTGCTGGAACACGTCGTGGCTGATGTAGACGGCGTTCCACTCGTCGGCGAAACGGGCGGCGAGGGGGACCGTGCGGCGTGGGCCGTTGCCCCCGATGACGATTGGGATGCGGTTGTTCTTGATCGGGTTCGGCACGATCTCCGCCCCGTCGAGCTGGTAGAACGCGCCGTCAAACGAGACCGGGCCCGCCTGGTGCAGGAGGCGGGTCACCACCTCCAGGGACTCCTCGAAGCGCTGGAAGCGCGCGTCCAGGTCGAGCAGGTCGAAGCCCCACTCGTCGTGCTCGCGCACCATCCAGCCGGCGCCCAGGCCGAGCCGCAGGCGGCCGGGCGAGAGGCCGTCGATGGCCGCGGCGGTCCAGGCGGCGATGCGCGGGTCGCGAAACGAAACGGGCGCCACGACCGGCCCGAAGGCCAGGTTCCGGGTGTTACCGGCGAGCCAGGTCAGTGAGGTCCACAGTTCGAGCGAATCGATGTGGGCGCGTTCGTCCGGGTTCGTGAAGTGGTCGGAGACGTAGAGGCCGTCGTAGCCGGCGTCCTCGACGGCGTGCGCGATCTTCTGCCAGCGCTCCCAGTTGAGGCCGTCCTGCCCCTCGATCATCAGGTTGACGTCGATCATCTGGCTCCCTCGTGTTCCCGGATTGCAGACGCGCTCATTTTCGCCCATCAGGTGGCGGGCCGCCGGCGCGGCGCCTCCGGAGGGCGCTTCAATCAATAGGAAAGCAGGCTGACGAGGGGGACATCGCCCAGTTTGGCGCGGCCACCGAGGGCGGTCAGCTCGATCAGCACGGCCACCCCGGTCACCTGGGCGCCGAGTTCCTCGATCAGCGTCACGGTCGCGGCGGCGGTGCCCCCCGTGGCCAGCACGTCGTCCACGACCAGGACACGCTGGCCGGGTGTGACGGCGTCGCGGTGCAGTTGCAGGGTGTTCGTTCCGTACTCGAGCGCGTAGTCGGCGCTGGCGGTGGCGCGCGGCAGTTTGCCGGGCTTGCGCACCGGCACCATCCCCACCCCAAGTGCGTAGGCGACGGGCGCGCCGAAGATGAACCCGCGGCTTTCGATGCCGGCGACCACGTCGACGTTTGTGAACGCTGCAGCCAGCGCATCGACCGCCGAGCGCAGTCCCGCGCCATTCTCGAGAAGCGGCGTCACGTCCCGGAAGAGGATGCCCGGCTCGGGGAAATCTGGGACATCGACGATCAGACTGCGCCACACCTGCTGGTTCGATTCCGCCATAGAACAACCCTCATTCCGGCCTTGTTCAGCTCACGAAAGAGCCGCGATTTTTTCCTGCACCACTCTATCGTTCTCAGGAGGTGAGTGATAGACTCGCGATGTGCGGGGAAGGCCGCACACGGCGCGTAGTTCGCGTCAATGGATACACGGACCCTTCGCGAATTGGGGCGCGAAGCCGTGTGAGGGGGGTCGGTATGAGTCAGCGATCGGTCGCCGGAACGGCACTTGCCGCCGGCGGGTTAGCCTTTGAAATGTCCAAGAAGTGGTGGGTGCTGCTGCTGCGCGGCATTCTGCTGCTCGTCATCGGTATCCTGTCGTTCATGAACCCGCTCGTCTGGATCACGTTTGCCGGCGCCTACATGCTCATCGACGGCATCGGCATGCTCTGGGCCGGGTTTGGCCCTCAGCCGACCGGGCAGAGCCGCTGGCCGCTGTTGCTCGTCGGCATCCTCGGCATCATTGCCGGCCTGATCGTGCTCGCGAACCCGGTGATCGGCGGTCTCTCGATCGTCTGGGTCGTCGGCGCCTGGGCGGTCGTGACGGGCATCCTCGAAATCGTCTCCGCCATTGCGCTCCGCAAGGAGATCGACAACGAGTGGTGGCTGATCCTGACCGGTGTGCTGGCGATCATCTTCGGCCTCCTGGTCTTCCAGAACCCGCTGGCGGGAGCGTTCGCCATCCAGACCATTTTCGGCGCGTTCGCGGTGGTGGCGGGCATCTTCTCGATCGCCCTGGCGTTCCGCGTCCGCAGCTTCGGCCAGAAGATTGGGGCGGTCAGCTAACTCGCTGATAGCGCCGCCGGGCCGCCCCGGCACGGCGAAACAGGGGGCACGGCGGAAACGTCGTGCCCCTTTGTGCGGGGCAAGACCGGTCAAACTCAGATGGAAATGGAGAGACAGGCATGATCGAGGCAGTGACAAGCCGCTGGTGGATCTTCCTGGCCCAGGGCGTCGCGATGCTCATCCTGGCCGTGGTCGGTTTCACGCAGCCGGGCACCATCATCAAGATCATTGGCGCCTACCTGGTGATCGACGGCGCGTTGAAACTCGTGGGGGCGTTCACGAACAAGAAGGATGACCCCTCGCGTCTCATGAACATCATCGCCGGCGTCGTTGGCATCGTCGTCGGTATCTACGCGTTCTCGAATCCGGTGGGTGCGGCCATGATCGTGACCTACCTGATCGCCCTCTGGGTCATCATTCTTGGCATCCTGCTGGTGGTCTGGGGCGTCCAGCTCCGCGAGCGCTTCGAGGAGTACTGGCTGCTGATCGTGCTCGGCGTGCTCTCCGTGCTGTTCGGCCTGCTGGTCTTCAACAACTTCCTGGCCGGCATGATTACCCTGGCCTCGCTCTTCGTCGCGTACATGGTTGTGGGCGGCATCCTGGCCATCGTGCTCGCCTTCCGCATCAAGAACCTGGGTGAGCGGCTCGGGCTGCTTACCTCCTAGCGGCGGTCAGCAAGGACGTGCGGCGGACCGGGAGTATCATCACGCGGTCCGCCGCGATCACCCATGGGGAGGGCGTCCTGTGCAGTCCCGGTCCGCTGCCATTTCCATCCTGGCTGCGCTCTGCTGGTTGGCCGGCGCGGTTAATGTGATCGGCGCGCTCCAGGAATTCGGGCATCTGCCGGTGTTGAGTGACGCGGGCGGCTCGTTGCTCGCCGGCAACCGCGTGGATGGCTGGCTGCTCGCCGCCATGGCCATCGTCAGCCTGTTCCTGGCGGGTGGTCTGTGGGCGGACCACGACTGGGCCAAACGCGTTGTGCTGGTGGTAGCGGCCCTGAATATCCTGGTGACGTTCTTTACGCAATTTGAAGGCGGCCAGAGCTGGCTCAATGCCGTCCCTGGCATCCTCGTCAACGCCGGCATCCTGCTCTATGCACGAAGCGCCGAAGCGAAATCCGCGCTGAATGCTTGAGCAATGTGATCCCGCCGGGCTCCTCGGGCGATGAGCTTCACACCGGACGGCGACCAGGAATCAGATGACTCCGCCGTCGACTCCTACGTCGAGGCCGAGTTCGACATCCCGGATGACGTCGTGGCAGCCGGCCTGGCCCTGCACATGAACACTCAGGCGGGGCAGCAGGAAAGCGTCGCGCAAGACACCGCCATGAACGAGCGCGTGCTGCGGCAAACCGCTCCCCGTACCATCACGCGATCCCGCATCAAGCGAAGGCCTGCCCGAATCGCGAGACGCCGGCCAGCGTTGGCGCTGCCGGCACGTCCGACCACTCCGCAGGAAGATTCGCAGAGCCACATAAATTCAGAGTTGCGGGACTGGCTGAAGGTGAATGCGTCGCTCCTTTCCAATGCCAGCCTGCTCATCAGTATCTCGGCCCTCGCGCTGAAGGCGCTCCCCGCCAACGGTGTCCTGAACCCCTACATTCAGGCACTGATCTTCGCGGCGGCCCTGACGTTGCTCGTGGAAATGCACCATCAGTGGCCGGAAGACCTGCAGCTGCACATGTTCCGCCGGGCGTCGTTCCCGCGCAACCACTCGCGGCGCATGACGTCGTTTGCCATCCTCATGCAGCTGGCGACCGTGCTCTTTGCGGTCTGGGCGACGCTCACCAACCCGCTGATTCTCTTCCCGCTGGCCGCGTTCGCCATTTTCCTGGCGTTCCGCCAGTGGTACTTCCCGCGCTTTTCCGGGTGGCCGGCCCGTATCCTTGGCGTCGTCCTCATGCTGCTCGTTCTGCTCACGTGCGAGCTGCTGATGCTGATCGTCTATGCGTCCTTCGTCGGAGGGCACATCACGATCATCATCGGCGACCGCCCCGCAACGTGATGCGGGACCTGCGCTCTGCCGGCGCCGGCGTGCTCCTCCTGGTTTCGCTGGTGGTGTGCTCGTGGGTGACGCCGGCGCGGGCCGCTCCAGGTTGTGGCGCTCCTCCAGCCAGCGCGACGGGTCTCGTCGCGGTTCTCAGTGCTCCCATGCACGCCGATGACGCGGTCACGGATCCCCGGGGCGAGGTCGTGCCCCCGGCGGAGCGCGCACCGCTCGGGAACCTGGTCGCGCAGTGGAGCACGTGCCTGGCGGCGGGCGACGTGCGCGGCGTGCTGGGGCTCTTCTCGGCCGACGGTGTGCGCCGCTTGCTGAACGAGCAGGCCCCGATGGTGGGTGGTCCGGGTGGACTTCACATCACGGTCCAGGCCGTGAACGACGTTGTGCGCCTGCCCGACGGCCGCCTCGCGGGCAAGGTCGTGATCGACCCGTCGGGCGCCGGCTCCGCCGCGCCGATGACGTTGACGATGGTCATCGTGCAGGGCGGGGACGGCGTCTGGCGAATCGACGCCTTGACCGCCCCTGATTCAGCAAGTGGCGCCGCGGGTGCGCCTGCTGCAAATGGTCAGGCTTCGCCGCTCTTGCGCCGTCCGATTGCTCCTGGACCGGACACACCGGTCGCCGCGCCGGGTCCGCTGTCGCCCATGCGCGGTGGTGACGCGGCGCGCAGTGGCAGTCAACCGGGTTCCGCTCCAGCAGCAACGCCTCCCGAGGCCTGGCGCACGCCGACCGGCTGGTTCTCACGGGCGCAACCAGTCGTCGGGCGAGGGCTGGTGGTCTTCGGTGGTTTCCTGCTGGGCGGCCGGCAGTCCGTGGTTGAGGCGCTTGACAGTTCGCGGGGCGGCGTTCGCTGGCAGACCACCGCTCCTGTCGGCTGGGCGGAGATCCCGGATACCCCGGCTCTGGCGGGCGACCTGCTCTTCGCGCCAGTCCAGGCCCCTGTGTCAGGGGTCATGGCGCTGGTAGCGTGGACCGGGCAACCGGTCTGGTTTGCACCGTTTGGCTTTACCTCGGTTACCGCCCCGGCCGCGGATGGGGACGCCGTGTACGTTGCCGGCTGGGGGGTGCGTAATCCTCGTGATCGGAGCCAGGATGACTCCGTGGGCTCGGTCTTCGCTCTCGATCAGAAAACGGGGCGCGAGCGCTGGCGCTACATCGACGGTGCACGCTTTGGCCCACTGGCTGTTGGCCGCGACATGGTGTACGTCTCCAGCAACCGTGGCCTCTTCGCCCTCGCGCGCGACACCGGCGAGAAGCGGTGGCAGGCGCGCTTTACGCCGCTGCCTGGAGACGCGGCAGTTATCAGTGGCGACGCTGTGGTCTTCGCAGGGACGGACGTCACAAGCGGCGCAACCGGGGTGTTCGCGCTCGATGCGGCGACCGGGGCCCTCCGCTGGCGGGTGGAGCTGGATGCGTCGCTCTCCGTGGGGTTGGGAACCGCAGCGGCGAATGACACCGTTTACGTGACATGGTGGGAGGCGCCTTCTGGCGACTCGGTTGGCGTCCCGGTGCTCTCCGCGTACGCTCTGGCAGACGGCAAGGAGAAATGGTCGTACCACGCGTCCGTGACGCAGGAGGAGCTTGCCGCTGCCACGGGCGCCACGATCACGTCGCCGTCGATAGCGGGAGACCGCGCGCTGTTCGGGGTGGCGGTGCAAGCTCCCAGCGACACGCCGGCCACGAAGGCCAGCGGCATTTACGCGGTCGACGTGAGTTCAGGCCAGCTCGTCTGGCAGGTATCAGGACTGGAAACAGCGTCAGCGCCAGTGGTCGTCGCTGACACGGTGTATGTGATGGGTGGAGGGCCGGCAGGCGCCGGCCGGGGCAGCAGTGTCGTCGCCCTTCGCTCCGGGTAGTGAACCTACCCACGTTGGGCCGGGCAGGAACGGAAGACGAGGCAGCCATGCCGGGGACAGATGCGGCGACGGGGCCGTACACAACGCTTCTGCGCAAAGTGCTGCGGCGGCTGCACGAACGGGGCGGGTCGACGCTGGTGTCAGATTCCACGGGCGCCAAACTGAGCGGCCGGGAGACCCTGCTGCGCGCCCTGGTGCTACGCCGGCTGCTCCGCCGGGAACTGGCGGCGGACGAGCGCAACGTGGGGGTCTTGCTTCCGCCTACGGTTGCGGGCGTGGTGACCAACCTCGCCCTGGCGCTGGACAAGCGGGTCGCCGTCAACCTCAACTACTCCCTGACACCGGAGTTGATCCGTCATTCGATCAAGGAAGCGGGCGTTCGGCACGCCGTGACGTCCCGCGCGTTTCTGCAGCGGATGCCGGTGGACCTGGCGCCTGCAGAAGCGATCGTGCTCGAGGAACTGGGAAAGCGCGCGACGAGGCTGGACAAGGCGCTCGCCGCGGTTGGCGCGTACCTCCCGGCGCCCGTGCTGGAACGGTGGCTGGGCATCACGCAGATCCCGGCTGAGTCGCCCATGGCGATCATCTTTACCTCCGGCTCCGCCGGCCGGCCGAAGGGCGTCATCCTGTCCTGGCGCAGCATCGAGGCCAACACCGGCATGGTTGACGCTCTGCTGCACCTGCGGCCGGACGACGTGATCATCGGGGTGCTGCCCTTCTTCCACTCGTTCGGCTACACCATTACGCTGTGGACCCCACTGGTGCGCGGGGTGGGCGCGGTCTATCACACGAACCCTCTGGAGGGGCGCATCGTCGGGCGGTTGATCAAGGAGCGCAAGGCCACCATCCTTCTCGGGACGCCGACCTTCCTGCGCGCGTACCAGCAGCGGCTTGCTGCCGACGACTTTGCCACCATCGAGGTGGTTGCCAGCGGCTCCGAACGGCTACCGGAATCCGTCGCGGATGCGTTCGAGGCAAAGTTCGGGGTGCGCCCGTTCCAGGGCTACGGCGCGACGGAAATGGGGCCGATCGTCTCCTGCAACGTCCCGGCAAACCGCGCCCTGGATCACTCGAGCGCCGGCCTGAAGGAAGGCACCGTCGGGCGCCCGGCGCGCGGCGTGCGTATCGAGGTCCGGGATCCGGACACCGGTCAGCCACTCGGCCCGAATCAACGCGGAGAGCTCTGGGCGACCGGTCCGGGTGTCATGCTGGGGTATCTCAATCAGCCCGAACTGACCGCTCGCGCGGTCGTCGATGGTTGGTACAACACGGGCGATATCGTCGAGGTCGATGAGGACGGGTTTATCCGGATCGTCGGCCGCGCCAGTCGTTTTGCCAAGGTTGGCGGTGAGCAAGTGCCGTTCGCCGCCGTGGAGGAGGCACTGGCGCCGCTGGTGGGAGCGACTGAAGAGGGGGTACCGCGCGCAGTCGTGACCGCGGTGCCGCATGATGCGACCGGCGAGCGACTCGTTGTCATCCACACCGCGTTGCAGCAGAAGCCCGACGAGCTCGTAAAGGCCCTGGCCGCGAGCGGGCTGCCCCGGCTCTACATTCCTTCTCCCCGCGATTTCTACGAAGTCGAGGCCCTGCCGCTGCTGGGCATTGGCAAGGTGGACCTCAAGGGGGTTGACGCCATTGCCCTGGCGCGCGCGCCTCACTCCGGCAAGGTCAGCGCCTGAGGCCGAGGCGCGGGGTGCCCCTGAGGCCAGAGGCCCGGGCGACCCCCGCTGCGGCCAGCGCCAGGCCGACCCACGCCAACGGCGGCATGGCCTCCCGCAGGAGGAGCCACCCGATGACGGCCGCCAGTGGCGGCACCAGGAAGAAGAGCGCGGAGACTCGGCTCACCTCCCCATGGCGGATCATGAGCAGCAGGAGCGTCATCGCCACCAGCGAGTTGCAGATGATCAGGTAGGCAAGCGCCAGGACAAAGGGCGCCGTCCACTGCACGTGGAGATCTTCGCGGAGCAAGGCGAAGGGGAGGGCAACGCCCAACCCGGCGGCGTACTGCACGGTGTTCGCCGTGATGGGGTGGTGCCCAACGCCATGCCGTTTCTCGTACATCGTGCCCGCGGTGATGCAGGCCAGCGCGCCGAAGGCGGCAAGCACGCCAATGCTCGAAATGGCTTCGACCTGCGAACGCGCCGTGATGACCAGGGCGGTTCCGAGCAAACCGAGTCCAAGCCCGAACCACGTTTGCCGGCTGACATGCTCGGAGGCCAGGTGGGGCGCCAGGAGCGCCACGAGGATGGGTTGCAGCGACACGATCATGGCCACCGCCGCACTCGAGATGTTCGACGAGAGCGCGACATAACTGAGAGCGAAGTAGAAACCCTGGATCAACACACCGACGACGGCAAGATGAAGCCATTGCGCCCGGCTCGCTGGCAGGGGCGGCCGCTTCCACAGGAGTAGAGGCGCCAGGAGAAGCAGGACGATCCCGTAGCGCACGACGAGGAACGTCATTGGCCGGGTGTAGGCCACGCCAATCTTGCCGGCGGAGAATCCACCCGACCAGAAGAGCAGGAAGATTACCGGCGCGACGCGCAGCACCGTCGCTTCAACCGGGGAGGGCGCTGCGGTGCCGCGCGCCGGGATACTCACGGGAGGGGTGTTGCGGCGGGTGTGCCTTCCAGAGCCGGTGGCTGCAGATCCAGCGGGACGTCGTAATCGCTGAACACGTTGAGCATGTAGTGGGAGCGTGAAACCATCGCCTCCCGCAGGATATGCCCGGTCGCGGGGTCGACCCACCATGTGTACCAGGCAGCGGTACGTCGCTGCGGTTCGGTCACCTCCGGCACCAGGAAGCTGACGATGGTTGTCGCAACGCCGTGCACGTCCTCCTGGCCGAGGACCGCGAACTGTGTCGCGCCGTCGTACTCCTCACCCCACTCAGAGGGTGGCACGATGACCGCGCCCTCCTGCTTCGTCCAGCCCATATCGTTGGGCAACTGCACCCAGCGCACATCGCCAATGATGATTGCTTCCATGCCGCCAGCAGCGCGGTAGGCGAACTCCGGTGGGAGTGTGTCGCTGCCGCCGCTGACCGTGTGTTCTGAGATCGCGCCGTTCCCCTTGCCGTCGGCCATCCACTGGACGTAGTGAACGCTTTGCAGCGTCGTGAGAGCTTCCAGTCCCTGCCGGTAGAGCGCTTCGGCGTCCGGCTGCGACTGGGCGGCTGGCACGGCGCCCGGTCCGGCGACATTTGGGTCAGGCACGATGAAATCAAACGTCGCAGGTGTTTCGTTGGCGGATGTTTCAACAGTCATCCGCCACCAGCCTGTCTGTGAGAACCGCGCGGTGGCTGTCGCTTCACCCATCCGGGAATCTGACAGGGAGAGGGGCGCGCTGGCGCCGCCGAGCGGCTGAACGGTTGCGCCCGTGATGGTGGTGCCCTGACCACCTCCTGGGGTGGGCGTGCCCTGCCGGTTTTCCAGTCTCAGGGTAACCGGGACATCGGTGTTCGCCGCAGTCGGAGCGAAATTGAGCGACACCCAGGGCGTGGCGTCGTCGAACGCATCGCCAGCGGGCGCAAACAGATTGAGGCTCGCGACACGGTCCCAATTCGGCGCTGTTTGTGGCTTGAAATACTTCCAGCCAGCGCCAGCAATCAGGACCAGGACGAACAGTACGCCGACGACGATTGGGGGGATACGCGGCCTGCCTCGACTGCCGGACGTCGCGTTGGAGGATTCTGTCATGGTCTAGTGCCGGTGTCCTGCGTGTGCCAGCCGGGGCCGGGCCGGTGCTGTGGTCGCGCACGTTGAGGCGGCGGCCGGTGCGTCGAGCGAGCAGCGGTCCCAGGAGGCCCTGGGTGAGCCCGCCAGCTCAGGTTGCAGCGTGACGTGCGCGATGTCGAAGTCATCGCGTAGTTGCGAGGCCAGTTGGCCCATGATTTCGCTCCAGTTCTGCAGGCTGGCGATCTCCACGTGCGCCGAGAGGGCGACCAGCCCGGAAGTGACCGTCCAGACGTGGAGATCGTGGACGCCGAGGACGCCGGGAACTTCCAGCATCCCCCGACGCACCTTCGCGATTTCCATGCCGCGTGGCGCTGACTCGAGCAGGACATCCACGGATTCGCGCAGGAGTGACCAGGCACCGTAAACCACAAGCAGGCCGATGACAGCCGAAAGGATCGGGTCAGCGGCGTACCAGCCGGTGGCTTTGATGATCAACGCCGCGACGATCGTTGCCACGCTCCCGAAGAGGTCTCCCAGCACGTGCAGGAACGCGCCACGCTGGTTCAGGTTGTGCTCGTGTCCTCCACCTCGCGAGAGCACGAGTGCCGAGGCGATGTTGGCGCACAGCCCGGCGATTGCCACGAGCAGCAACGTGTTGCTCTGCACCTCCGGCGGATCCTTGAGCCGTTCCCAGGCTTCGTAGAAGATGTAGATGGCCGCCACGATCAACGTGACGGCGTTGATCAGGGCGGCCAGGATCTCCGCTCGCAGGTATCCAAAACTGCGCTCAGCCGTTGCCGGGCGGCGGGCCAGGGCGATCGCCAGCAAGGCGAGGCCGAGCGCCGCGACGTCGGTCAGCATATGAGCCGCGTCCGCAAGCAGTGCCAGCGAGTTCGAGAGATAGGCGCCAACGACCTCAACGACCAGGAAGACCGTGGTTATTGCCAGCGCAAGCACCAGCGGCCGGGCGTTGACCCGCGGCCCCGTCGTCCCATGCTCATCCATGCCGGTGTCGTGTGCGACATCATCCGGACCATGATCGTGACCGTGGTCATGATCATGATCTTCGCCTGGTTTGTGCTGGTGAACCACGTCTCGTGTCGTCCTGTTTCCCTGCGTCGCGGGTTACCACCGGCTCATGATAGCCCTCCGGCGGCGCGACGGAGATTGTGCCTCACTCGCCAGGAGCGTGATCCGGCCGTGGTACCTTTGAGGATAACGTGGCCGCACGGCGCTTCGGCTTCGCGGTCAATTCCTGGCGGTGAGACACGTGCCGAGCCTGAGGGCAGAATCCAGGTTTGCGGGCTGGATAGCACCACTCTGGGCCCTGGCGCTGGTTGGACTCCTCTTTCTCCCCACCGAGTACCGCGGCGGCGCCTCCGCACCGCATAGCCATGCGCTGCTGCAACTGCTCCTCGACGCGCAGGACGGGCGCTTCGAGCATCTCCACGCTCATCAGGATGCCACCACGGGTTTCGCCTACGACTGGCTCGATCCCACAGTGGCCCACGATCATCCTGGTACGACGCACGGCCACCCGGATGTCGGACAGCAACAGGAAAGTGCGCCTGCCGTTTCGGTCATCACCTTCCTGGTCGTCTTGCCGCTGCTCCCGATGATCCCGAACGCGCTGCCTCGCGTGTCCTCCGTGACTCTCCGTCTCGACGGCCGCACGCCGCCCGTTCTGTCGCCGCCGCCCAAGGCACTCTCTGCCCACGCATGACGCCCCGCCCTCGTGTGACGGCGGGCCCCTGCACGGCAGGGTGAGGGTCTGGTTGCGACGAACAGGGAGATGAATCTCAATGACCACGACGAATGCGCGTGCCTGGATAAGTGCGGCCGGGGCGGTAGCGCTGGCCGGTGCGATGAGCCTGGTGGTTCTCGGGAGCGCCGCGGCGCATGCCGAACACGGGCACCCGGCCCGGATCCACAACGGGACCTGCGAGAGCCTCCAGGGCGTGGCTTTTCGCTTGAACGGAGTGGGAGGCAGCGTGGACTCCGAGGGCGCACCGGTGGCGACGCCGACGGCTGTCAATCCGGAAACGTCGTACCAGGTGATGGTCAGCGAGACGGTCATCGATGCGCCAATCGAAGATCTGCTCAGCGGCGAACATGCCGTCATGATTTACGAGAGCGATGAGGAAATGGACGCGATTGCCTGCGGCAATGTGGGCGGCGCGATGAACGGCGACGAGTTGATCGTCGGTCTCGCTGAGGCCAGGATCCCGGGCCACCTGGGCTTCGCGCTCTTCTCGCCCGAAGGTGACAAGACGGATGTCACGGTCATTCTCGGCCACGCGATGGCGCCGGTGTCTGCCGGTGGAGCGGTGGATGACCATGATCACGCAGCAGACGGCCAGGCCGATACCCACGATGACGCCGACGCCGGTCACGACGACGAGGAAGCGCCCCATGCTACGCCTGCGCCGTAACGGTTTTGCACTCCTGCTATTCGCGGGCCTACTGACTGCGCTTGTGGGGTCCGCGGCGGCCCATGTTGACGTAGACGTCGCAAATGGCCAGTACGTGATGGAGATTGGGTTCCGTGATGAGCCTGCACTCCAGGGCCAGCCAAATGCGGTGTACATCGGGGTCGAGAAGTACGGAACCGGTGGGACTGAGCCCGTCGATGGACTCGCGGGGACGTTGCAGGCCGAGGTCTCACGCGATGGCGTGACGAAGACGATCCCATTCGTCCCGATGGGTGACGGCAAGTACGAGGCGCCCTTTGTCCCGACCGCTACCGGCGACTACACGTTCCGGGTTTTCGGCGACATCGATGGCAACGCGGTTGACGAGAGCGTGACCTCCGGGCCGCAGACGTTCAACAGTGTTGACCCGCTGACGACGCACGAGTTTCCGCCAGTCGCCGCCGGAAACGAGGCGCAAAGCGAGCTGGTGGCCGCGCAGGACGCTGCCAGCCAGGCACGCCTCATCTCCATCGCCTCGCTGATCGTGGCCGGCATCGCGCTAATTGCGGCGCTGCTGATGAAGACACGGAGCCGGCAGCCACTCGCCGAAACCGAGATTCCCCCGCCCGTTGAGTCGCCGAGCCGGCTGATCAAATGACGGTCAAACCGTGAACATCTCTGCACTGAGCCGAGCAGCGCTGAGACGCGGCGCGGTCATCGTGGCCATGCTGGCAGCACTGCTGCTGGCATGGCCCGCCACACCGGCCGCGGGCCACGCGTTTCTCGCCTCGAGCGATCCCGCGGCAAACGCCGTCGTGCCCGTCGCGCCGGGGACGGTGACCCTGACCTTTACCGAACCGCTGGAAACGAGCTACTCGCGCGCGACGCTGTATGACCAGACCGGCGCGGAGGTTGCTGGAGCGAGCTCCAGCATCGGGGCAAATCCGAATGTCATGACCGTCACCCTGCCGTCAGGTTTGGGGAACGGCACGTATTCATTGCTCTGGCGCACGCTTTCGACGGCAGATGGGCACACCGCGCAGGGATATCTCCCGTTCACGGTCGGGACGCAGGCCGACGTGCGCATCGTGGCTCCTCCGGCCGCCAACGATGTGGTGAGCGCGCTACCGGAGTGGATGCTCGCGGTTTCGCGCTGGCTGGCGTTGCTCGGCCTAGCCACCGTAGCCGGCGTCTGGCTGACGTGGATCGCGGTCGTGCGTCCTGCGATCTCGCCGATCTGGCAGCTTGGCCCGAAAATCACGCGACGCGCGCGCAAACTTTCGATCGCGGCCTTTGCGTTCTCGGTGGTCGCGAACATCATCGCACTGCTCGTCCAGGCCTTCTCGATTTCAGGGTTCGGAAATCCGATTGCCAGCGTGCTGACCACGCTTGGTCAGACGCGTTACGGCACGTGGTGGCTGATCCGCGCCGGGCTGCTGCTGGTGCTGGCGGCCCTGATGTTGGGCGTTTCCTGGTGGAGGCCCTGGAAGCACCGCGCGTTCACGCTGGGGGCCCTTCTCGCGTCACTGGCCCTGCCGATCCCGTTTTCCATGATTTCACACGCCAGCGCCGAGCCAGCGGGACGAGCAACGGCCATCGCCTTTGACTATGTGCACCTGCTGGCCGCCGTCCTGTGGATCGGTGGGCTGCTGACGCTCGCGGTCACGCTGGCTCCAGCGGTGCGTGACCTGACAGCGGAGGGGCGGCGCGTCGTCCTTAGCCGCGCCATTCCTCGCTTCTCCGCGCTGGCGCTGATTTCCTGGGGCGTGCTGGCGGTGACCGGCTTCTACTCCGGTTTGCTGCAGGTGGGCAACCTGACGGCACTGACCTCTACTCCGTATGGCCAGACGCTACTCCTGAAACTGATCCTGATCGTCCCGCTCCTGCTGCTCGGCGCGTTCAACTTGCTGGTGGTCACGCGCAAGCTGCGGTCTGCGCGGACGGTGGAGCGTGTTGAAGGGTGGAGCGGGCACTTCGTGACCGCGCTGCTCGCAGAGCTGGTTGTGATCACGCTCCTAATCGGCGTCGTTGGTGTCCTGATCGGAACGCCTCCGGCGCGACAGGTGCTCGCCCAGGAGGCAGGCAGCCTGCGCATTCCGCTCGCTGGTGACGGCCAGGACGGAACCCTGATCATCACGCCTGGCACCGTGGGCCAGAACCACTATCGGCTCGAACTCGGCACCGGGCACGAGGCGCACTTGCGCAATCCGTCCGTGACATCTGCCGCGCTGCGGCTTGAGCTGCCAGCTCAGGGCACCGGGCAGATCGATGTGCCGCTTCTGCCCTCGCCGAGCGGAGGATTTGAAGCGCACGGCTCTGAGCTTTCCATTCCCGGTGACTGGAACATGCAGGTGACTGTGACCGTCCCGGGCCAGGCCGACTGGGTGGTGCCACTGCAACAGCAGATTGGCGCCGAGGCACCAGAAGCCAATCTCCCCCCGCCACCGCCGCTCTTTGGCCCGGCGGGCATCGGAGGCCTGGCTCTGCTGGTGGCCGGAATCGCCGGCATCGTGCTGGCATTCCTGGACAAGGCTCCGCGCTTCCGGAAAGAAGCCGGAGGTCTCGGCACCATCGCGCTCGTCCTGGGGGGTGTGCTCCTGTTCCAGGCCCTCCTACCGGTCGTAGCGACGGGTCCGTCAACAACGACAGCCGCGGCCCAGTTAACCGCGCTGGACCCGGTAGCCGTGAGCCGGGGCGAGGAACTCTTTGCTCAGAATTGCGTGGCCTGTCATGGCCCGGGCGCAAAGGGTGACGGCCCTGGAGCCGCCACCCTGAAGGTCAAGCCGGCGGATCTGACCGGTGGACACTCACTTATGCACAGCGATGACGATTACGCCTACTGGGTGGAGAATGGCATCGCCGGTACCGATATGCCGGGATTCGGAGACAAGCTCGATCCTGAACAGATCCGGGATGTCATCTCCTACGTGAGGAGCTTGCAACAGGGGGCACTGCTGGCACGCAATGCGCCCGGCCCTGAGGCCTGCACCGTGGCTCCGCGCACCCTCGACGACATCAGGAGCCTGGCCAGAACCGCCGCGCCACAAGATCCTCCGAACGCTACCGAGGCGGACGGTACACCGGCCGACCAGGAGACAGTCGCGGGGATCACCAGCACCGTCGAGGAGATGGTGGCCTGCTCGAATGCCGGAGACATCCTGCGGCGCCTGGCGGTCTACAGCGACAACCGCATTCACTATGCGTACCCGGACGGACCGACCCAGGCGCTGGAGGCCATGGCAGCGAGCCCGCTGCCACTGCAACCTTTTGAACGCGTCGCCATCACGGCGATCGAGAACGTCACCACCCTGCCAGACGGCCGTGTCTCCGCGCGAGTCGTGGTCGATAACCCCGCCGCGCACAGTCACGACCCGAATGTCTCGCAGGCAGCTATTCAGCAAGAAGCGGCCCGACTGATCTTCGTGAAAGAAGACGGAACCTGGCGTGTCGATGAGACGCGCAGAGAGGATTTACAGACTCGTGGCACACCAGTCGTCAACCCAGCAGCAGCCACCGGCGGGGGCGCCACTCCCGCCCCGTGACCCGGCGCGCTCAAGTTCGCGCCAGCAGCGCCGCGCCGCGCGCAAGTCGGCTGAGGCCCAGGCTGTCAAGCGTCAGCAGCGGACGATGCTGTTCGGTTCTGTCCTCGCTGCGCTACTCGTCGCGGCAGTCCTCATTTTCCTGAATCGGCCGAAGACCCCCGGCGCGGACATCGTCGCGGCGGCCCCGCTGCCCCCCAGCATCCCCACGAACGGCGCACTGATGGGTACGGCTGATGCACCGGTGAAAATCGTTGAGTGGGGTGACTACCAATGTCCCGCCTGCGGCATTCTGGCGCGCTCGATCGAGCCCCAGCTGGTGAGTGAGTACATCGCGCCTGGCAAAGCCAGCTTCGAGTTTCGCAATTTCACCTTCCTTGGTGAAGAGTCACAGCGCGCGGCAGCTGCCGCCCTCTGCGCTGATCAGCAAGGAGCATTCTGGCCTTTCCACGATACGCTCTATGCGAATCAGCACGGTGAGAACCAGGGGGCCTTTTCGGACGAGCGGCTGCGGTCAGTGGCAAACAAACTCGGCCTGGACATGCCGGCCTTCAACGCCTGCCTGGATGACGCGGCAACGGCCAGTACCGTCGCGGCATCGACTGCTGCGGGTCGCGAGCAGGGAGTCAACGCCACCCCCTGGCTGACCGTCAACGGAACGCGCGTTGAAAACTGGCAGGACTGGGCGGCGCTCTCCAGCGCTATTGACGCGGCGTCGAAGTGATGACCGCTCTCACCCGGTCGCTCATGCGGGCCGGAGCTATGCTGTCGGGCGTGGGTATCCTGCTGGCGGCGTACCTGACCTGGGTCCACTACAACACCGGTTCCCTTGTCTGTGGCCTCGGTGACTGCCACACGGTCCAGGCCAGTGAGTACGCGACGATTGGACCAGTACCCGTTGCTGTTCTCGGGCTGGGCATGTATGGCGCGGTGAGTTTGGCGAACGTGCTCGGCTTGATGCGCCCGGCGCTGGCGCCGCCGCTTGCTGTCGTCGCGTTCGCCACGCTGCTGGCGGGAACGCTCTACGCGGTCTACCTGACCTGGCTGGAAGTCGCGGTGATTCGTGCCATCTGCCAATGGTGCGTCGTGTCAGCTCTGCTTTCGGTGGTCTTGCTCGTTCTCCAGAGTGCAGTTGTCTGGGATCTCTCCCTGCGGCCTCTCCCGGAAGCCGATGAAACCAGCAACGCTCCTCTGGCGTCCTAGTAGCAAGTGTGCTGGAAGGGGACCAGCGGGCCTGGGCATGTCTGTGTGCCCGCCATTATGATGGTTGTACATAACGTTCGCGAGTCCTCGGCTCGCGACTCGCGTGTCTGGCCCCGTGTGGTCTGGACCGGCGCTAGGCCGTGCGGTCCGAGATACGAGACCTGGGAGTTCTGTTAGTGCCTACCACTCTCGTGCAGCGTCTGGTCATTGCTCTGTGCTTGCTGGCCACCGTCGGTATGCCCCTGGCAAGCGGGCTCCCATCCGAAGCAAGCGGGACCAACAGCTACCGGTGGGCCGTCAAACAGACACCCTTCACCGTGATGGCCGGGGCAAACCTCACCGGTGACTGGCCGGACATCATGCAGACGGCTGTCAACCAGTGGGACAAGAACGACACCGTCACGATCAAGAAGGTAAGCGGCTCCACGGGCGCGCAGAACTGCAGTCCCACAACCGGGCGCATTGAGATCTGCAACTGGAACTACGGGACACAGGAGGGATGGCTGGGACTGACCCGGCTCTACTTCAATGACCGGGGGGACCGCATCGAGGCGGCCACCCTGCAACTTAATGACTCATTCTTCAACCAGAAGAATGGCCAGTACAACGATTACAACGCCCGTCTCCACACGATGTGCCACGAAATGGGGCACACGGTCGGCCTCGATCACGTCGACACCACCTCGTGCATGAACGACAGCCAGTACGCGGTTTTCCACTATGTGAAGCCGATCAGCAAGGATTTTCGCGAACTGGCGCGGATCTACAAGAACACAGATTCATACACAACCGTGGACGGGAAGCAGAAGAAGGAAAAGAAAGACAAGAAGAACAAGAAGAAGCACGGCAAGAAGAACAACAAGAAGAAGCAGGATTCCCGCGACCAGGCCAAGCAGCGCAAGAAGGAACTGCGCAAGAAGCGCGCGAAGTCTGAAAGCGTTGAGACGCGAGAAACAGTCAGTGTCGAGCGTATGGCCGACGGCAAAACTGTGGTGACGTACATTACCTGGGCAGAGTGACGACAGACTCCCAACCGGCCGTCACCAGGCGCACGGCTGACCGCTAACCGCTGACACCGTTCTCGCGTGTGACCTCTGCGTACCAGCGGCCGCTCCGCTTGATGATGCGCTCCTGGGTCGGATAGTCGACGTAGATCAACCCGAAGCGAGTGTCATAGCCATGGTGCCACTCGAAGTTGTCGAGCAGCGACCACACGCTGTACCCGGCGACAGGCACTCCGTCCTGCAGCGCCCGGTGAACCTCCAGGATGTGATCATGCAGGAAGGCCTCGCGGGCCGGGTCTTCCACACGGCCCTCCGTAAGGACATCGGGAAATGCCGCGCCGTTTTCGGTCACGAGGATCTTGCGGGGAGCATAGTCCTGGTGAACCCGGATCAGGATGTCGTACAGGCCCTGCGGGTAGATCTCTCGCCCCGTTCCCGTCACTCGGCTGCCGGGAGGCAGAACGATGCGTGCCTGCAACGGGGGACTTGCCGGATCGTACGCGACGACGGCACGTGAGAAGTAATCCACGCCCAGGAAATCAATTGGTTGGCTGATCAGGCTCAGGTCGCTTTCGCCGATCTCCGGCATGGCGTCGCCATAGAGCCGCGCTATGTCGTCCGGGTATGTTCCCCTGAAGAGCGCATTGAGGAACCAGCGGTTCTGGAAGCCGTCGTAGCGGTCGGCCGCCTCGAGATCGGCGTTGCTGTCACCGGCCGGGAAGGCGGGAACCAGATTCAGCGTGATTCCGGCTTCCTCGCCCGGGCGCATCTCGGAGCGGAGTGCACTGAGGCCTTCTCCGTGCGCCAGGAGCAAGTTGTGAGCGGCCTGGAGCCCGGCCCGGAGATCACGGATGCCGGGCGCATGCTCGCCAGACCAGTGGCCAAGAAAGGCAGCAGTCGCGGGTTCGCTGATGGTGGTCCAGGTGTGAACGCCATCTCCCAGCGCTGAGGCGACAGTGAAGGCGTACTCGCCGAAGCGGGAAGCCGTGTCCCGATTCAGCCACCCACCGCGATCCTGTAACGCTTGAGGCAGGTCCCAGTTGTAGAGTGTGGCCTGCGGAGCGATCCCGGCTCGCGTCAGTTCATCGACCAGGCGCCGGTAGAAATCGATGCCTTCGAGATTCGGGCGCTCGGCGCCGGCCGGAAAGATGCGCGGCCAGGCAATGGAGAAGCGGTACGCGCGGAGACCGAGGTCGCGCATGAGGGCGACGTCGTCGCTGACGCGGTGGAAGTGATCAGCGGCGACGGCTCCCGTGGCTCCATGCCTGGTCTTGCCTGCTGTCGCGCTGAAGGTATCCCAGATCGAAGGCCCGCGGCCGCCAGACTGCGCCGCCCCTTCGATCTGGTACGCCGACGTGGCGGCCCCCCAGACCCAGTCTTCGGGAAAGAACACGGAGGCTGCCATCGGCGCTAGTCTTCAGCAGGCAGCAACCCGAGCTGTTGCCGGAACCCGAGGTTATCCCAGCCGTCAAAGCCGGAAACCAGGACGCCATCCTTGAGATGGTCAAGGCTCATACCATTGACCTTGATCTTGGCGCCAGTTGGTTCCTTGCCCATGAACGGCCCGGTGTGTGTACCGGTAAGTGTCCAGCGGGCTACCACTGTGTCCCCCTCCGCGATCATCTCCTCGATCTGGAAGTGGAGATTGGTGAACGCCGCCTGCCACTGGCGCCACTGGTTTGTGAACCCCTCACGCCCCATGCCGAAGTCTGGATCGTTGCCGGCCGCATTCTCCGCAATGTAGCGAGCAATCGCGGACTCGTCTCCCTGATTCCAGACTTCGTCGAAGAAGGCCCGGATGAGTTCCTTGTTCTGCTCCGTGGACATCATCACCCCAGTTTCACGCGAAAGCGGGGCTGGAAACCCTCCAGCCCCGCGTGCCATTGTGTCAGGCCTCTTTGACCGCGGTGGTCAGTTTTGCCAGTGAGTCCTTGGCGTCGCCAAGGAGCATTGATGTCTTGGGATTGTAGAACAACATGTTCTCAATCCCGGCGAAGCCGGCGCCCCGTCCGCGCTTGAGGACGTAGATCGACTTGGCCTGATCCACGTTCAGGATCGGCATGCCGTAGATCGGGCTGTTCGGATCGTCGCGCGCAGCAGGATTCGTAACGTCGTTTGCGCCAACCACGATTGCCACATCCGTGTTCGCGAAATCGTCGTTAATCTGCTCCATCTCGTACAGATCGTCGTACGGGACATTTGCTTCCGCCAGGAGCACGTTCATATGCCCCGGCATACGGCCGGCCACCGGGTGGATGGCGTAGCGCACGTCGACCCCGCGATCCTGCAGTGCCTCGGCGAGCTCACGTGCGGCGTGCTGGGCTTGCGCCACCGCCAGGCCGTATCCCGGGACGATGACCACCTTCTCCGCGTAGGCGAGAGGAATCGCGGCCTCATCAGCCGTGGTCTCACGCATCGGCTGTTCCGGCTCGTCGGCAGCAGACCCGCCCCCGCCAGCGGTTGTGGCTGCGCCCCATGCTCCGAAGAGCACATTGCTGACGGAACGGTTCATGGCCCGCGCCATCAGCAGCGTCAGGAACGCACCTGAGGCGCCAACGAGGATGCCGGCGATGATGAGCGCCTGGTTGTTCAGGACGAAACCGGTCAGCGCTGCCGCTACACCCGTCATGGAGTTGAGGACAGCGATTACAACGGGCATGTCCGCGCCGCCAATGGGTAGCACGGTCATGACGCCCAGCACCAGCGCTGCCAGGAAGAGAATGACGATAAGCGAATGGGTGAGGCTCGTCTGGAGAAGGAGGGCGATGATCACGCCGATGACGACGACGGCGACGCCAATTGCGGCGTTGATCATCTGCTGGTTCGGATATGAGATGCGCTTCCCGGAAATCAGGCCCTGGAGCTTGGCGAAGGCGACCATGCTGCCGGCGAAGGAAATGCAGCCGATGATCAGCCCAAGCACGATAGAGATGATCTCGCCGCGTCCAATGTCCTCCTTGTGCTGAAACTCAACCAGGGAGATGAGTGCAGCCGTAGCGCCGCCCATGCCGTTGAAGATCGCCACCATCTGCGGCATGGCGGTCATCTTGACCGTTCGGGCCGGGAAGACTGCGGCCGCTGCCCCGATGACGAGACCGGCAATGATCAGGAGATGATTCGTCATGCCCGGCATGAAGAGCGTGGCGACAACCGCCACCGCCATACCGACCGCGGCGATCTGGTTACCGCGCCGCGCGGTGGCCGGAGAGCCGAGCAACTTCAGGCCAATGATGAAGCAGACCGCGGAAACGAGATACGCGATGTTGATCAAGACCACCATGGTGCCGGAGTTCATCACTTGCCCCCCGACTTGCTAGTGGGCTTGCGCTTGAACATCTCCAGCATACGGTCGGTCACCACGAATCCGCCGAAGACATTCGCCGCGCCCAAAACAACGGCAACGAACGCAAGCACTTTCAGCACGTTATCGAGCGTGGAGGAGCCGTGGATGCTGCCCAGGATGATCATGGCCCCGAGCACCACGATCCCGTGGATCGCGTTGGTCCCGGACATGAGCGGCGTGTGGAGGGTGGCTGGCACTTTCCCGATAAGCTCGAACCCGAGAAAGATCGCAAGCAGGAGAACGTAGAGCGACAGCAAGATCACCGTCGCGTTTTCGCTCAGGGCTGCTGCCGCCGTCTCTTGCAGCAGTAACCCTGGAACCAGGACTGGCATTCCGGTAAACCCCTTCGTTTTCCAGGCAGATCACGACGCTGCATTGCGTCGAACAAGCGCACGTTCGCTTTCCCGCGTGTGCTTCCTACGTGCGGGAAGCGCGAAACCCTGCCGCCTCGGCGCCTTCGACCGTCGCAAAACAGAACTCGGGAATCGTCTGGGAGTAGCTGCTGCTGTCGGGCGGGTGGTAGATCTGCGACTGCGCGTTTGCCTTGATCGCGTAGCCGGGGGGGCAATCATACGAGCCATCGCCAGGTACTGATCCCCCAGGCGCCTGTATTGAGGCCGCGCTGCGAAGACCTATGCGACGCTCGAATCCCTCGCCCAGGTCAGCGACCTCTGCTTCGGGGATCTCTACCTCGAGATCCACGATGTCGATTTCTTCGAGCACCACTTCACCCGCGTCCGCGTCGACAGCTTCGACGGACCCGGCCGCGATCTCAGCGTTGGATCCCGGTTCGGAAGCTGCAGCTTCCGCCGCGGCCTCCTGTGAGGCCGCAGGAGGTGGAGTAACCGCGGCCGGCGCCGCGTTCCCACTTTCAGCCACCCGTTGCTTCGTCATCTCGTGGACCACCTCGCCGTTGCGGGTGATCACTGTGCCCTTGACGATTTCATCGTTGTAATCAGGGGAGAACGAACCCTGCTTGATCAGGAGCTCCAGCAGGTTCTGGATATTCTTCGCGTACATCTGACTGGCGTGGACGGGCATCGTGCTGGGGAGATTGAGTTGCCCCATCACGGCAACGCCGTGGTGATGGACCGTCTCGCCGGCCTTCGTGACCTCAACGTTGCCGCCGGTCTCCGCGGCGAGGTCGACGATGACGGAGCCGGGACGCATCCGTTCAACCGTTTCCCTGGAGATCAAACGAGGAGCTGCCCGGCCCGGCACAGCCGCCGTGGTGATGACCACGTCCGACTTCGCCGCGTGGTCGGCCAGGACTTCCTGCTGTTTCCGCAGGGTTTCCGCGGAGACCTCCTTGGCGTAGCCACCCGCCGTTTGCGTATCGCTGGTGTCGACGGGGATATCGACGAACTTTGCGCCGAGGCTTTCGACCTGCTCCTTCACCACTGGCCGCGTGTCATACGCCTCAACCACGGCGCCAAGGCGCCGGGCCGTCGCGATGGCCTGGAGCCCGGCGACCCCAGCACCGACTACCAGCACTTTGGCGGGAATGATCGACCCGGCGGCCGTAGTGAGCATGGGAAAGAACTTGGGCAGGTTGTCCGCGGCCATGAGGACGGCCTTGTACCCGGCCACCGTTGCCTGAGAAGAGAGGACATCCATGGATTGCGCGCGCGTGGTGCGAGGAATGGCGTCCATGCTGAAGGAGGTGATGTTGCGCGAAGCAAGATCACGCACCAGGTCTACGTTAGTCATCGGCTGGAGGAGGGCGATGAGTGTTGCGCCAGAGCGCATCATCGCGGTCTCGTCCGGCGTAGGTTTCTGCACCTTGATGACGACGTCGGCGGCAAAAGCCTGCCGTGCATCGTCGACGATATTGGCTCCCGCGGCCGTGTATGCGTCGTCGTTGTGGCCGGATGCGACGCCTGCGTGGCGTTGCACGTTCACCCTGGCACCAGAGCTGGTCAAGCGTTTGACCGTGTCCGGTATCAGTGCGACTCGACGCTCCCCCGGAGCCGTCTCCTTCGGCACGCCAACGGTCAGCGTGCCTCCCGATTGGCCTTCCATCTTCACCTCGCGCGCTCGCGGCGCTGTCCCGAGCAACATTGCCCAGGGGCGATGGACCTGACGCCACGGGACCTTCGTCGGCCCGTAGGTCTGCCCATCTTCCGGCCGCATCGACCGAATACAGCAGTGCCACGTCACGCGGTCAAAGCGTGCGTGGCACGGCGATTCTACACGGTACTACCCGCATCCGCGCGGGCTTTTTTCGCGAGGTGGAAATCCTTAGCGGCGGCGGTAGGGGCCGCTCACGGTACCCCGGCGACGAACCGGGACCGGCACCGGAACGGGCTCAGGCCGGAAGGGCTGAAGGAGCCCACTCACGACGCGATCCAGGACATCAGCCAGTTTCTGGCCGAGCTTGCCGCCGGGGGGTAGCGATTGAGACATGTAATTCGCTCCAGCAGGACAGGGTCGACAACCGAGACCTGCCCGAGCTAACGGCGCGGCCACGGTGCTATGAAGAGCATAGCGCATACGGTAAAGTTGCGCACGCGCCTCTCATAATGCACGGCCCATGCCACTTGCGCGTTCTCCCCGGATTGGGACTGATGCCCGCACTGCCGTGCTCCCGCCTCGGAGCTAGGCATCACGAAGCGACGGTACGCGCTGGCGGCCAGGCACGCGAGCGCGGCCCGGTTTCGCCAAAACATCGCCGTCTTTCACGATCACTTCCCCACGCGAAATCGTGACCACTGGCCAGCCAGTGTTGTTCCAGCCTTCGTACGGCGTGTAGTCGCTCTTGGACTGGAAATTCCGGGCGTGGATCTCCTTGGACAACCGCGGATCCCAGATGGCGATGTCTGCGTCTGAACCTGGTGTGAGAACCCCCTTCTGCGGGTAAAGTCCCAGGAGACGAGCGGCATTGGTTGACGTGACCTGGACGAATCGCTGGCGCGATATTCTGCCAGTCTCCACGCCGTGAGACCAGAGCATGGGCAGCATCACGTCGAGGTCAGCCACGCCCGGCGGAATGGTACGAATATCCAGATGCGGCCCGACCTTGTCGGCGTACATCCACGGTGCGTGGTCGGTTGCCACTGTGTTGATCTCGCCGCTGGCCAGGGCCTCCCACAGGGCATCCTGATCTGCCTGGGTCCGCAGCGGCGGCTGCCCGAAGTATTTGCCCCCGTCTGGTTCCGCGAAGCGCTCCTCCGTCAGGAAGAGGTAGATGGGCCGCGTTTCGATCCAGACATCGACACCCCGCTCGCGCCCACGCCGCACCTCGTCCAGTGCCGGGATGCACGAGAGATGGACGATGTACGCTGACGCGCCAGTTTGCTCAGCGAAGGCAACGGCGCGCGCTGTTGCCGCCGCCTCGGACGTCTGTGGCCTGGAGCGCGGGTAGTACTCCGGGGAAAGGGTGTCGTTTTCCACGAGTGCGAGCATGGCGTCCTGCAACAGCGCAGCGTCCTCGCAGTGGATCAATACGGGCATGCCCGCTGCGCGAGACAGGCGCATGGCGTGTACATACGGCGCCGGATCGCTCATGTACTTGCCGAGCGACATGAAGTACTTCAGCGTCGTGTGCCCGCGTTCCGCCAATTCCGGGATCTCACTGATGGGCTGTGTCTCCGGGTTGGTGAGGACCGGGTGAAACGCGAAGTCAACAATGCCGTCGCGCTCGGCCAGCGCCTGATCACGAGCAATGGTTTCGCCGAGGGTTTGCTCGTACCACGGGTAGCTCATGTGTCCGACGGTGGTGATGCCGCCGGCAGCAGCGGCGCGGCTCCCACTGCCGAAGTCATCTACCCACGCGGGCTCCGGCGGGGCATCATAGGCCGAGAAATGGACGTGCGGATCGACACCGCCAGGCAGGACGTAGCGGCCCGTGGCATCGATGACCTCGCGGCCCTCCAGGCCGGGCGCGACCGCAGCGATCTTTTCGCCGCGGATGCCGATGTCGGCTACCACCTCACCGTCTTCATTGACGACCGTGCCGCCCTTGATGACCAGGTCGAATTCGGCATCGCTCATGGCAAACCCTTATGGAGACGAAAGCGGGGGCAGCCGAGTTGGCCACCCCCGTGATCTTCGCATGTTGTGGAAACGGACGAGGACCTAGCCCTGGGCCGCCTGCGCGTTTGCGAAGCGCTCGGCGACCTTGTCCCAGTTGACGACGTTCCACCACGCGGCCAGGTAATCCGGACGGCGGTTCTGATACTTGAGGTAGTACGCATGCTCCCAGACATCGTTGCCAAGGATCGGGTAGCCGGCGGACTCGGCGATGCCGGTCATCAATGGGTTGTCCTGGTTTGGCGTCGAGACGACGGCCAACTTGCCATCGGCACCGACGATCACCCACGTCCAGCCGGAGCCAAAGCGGCCTGCACCAGCCTTGTTCACGGCGTCCTTGAGGGCGTCCAGGCCACCGAAGGCCTCGATCGCGGCCGCCAGGTCACCGCTCGGCGCGGAGGGTCCGCCCGGGGTCATGATCTCCCAGAACATCGAGTGGTTGTAGTGGCCGCCACCGTTATTGCGAATGGCGGCCTTCTTGTCCGCCGGCGCCTGGTTGACGTTGCGCACCAGCTCATCGATGGACATGTCGGCGAACGGGGTGCCCTCAACGGCGGCGTTCAGGTTGTTGACATACGCCTGATGGTGCTTGTCATGATGCAGGTGCATGGTCTCGGTATCGATCGTGTCGTTCAGCGCCTCGTAGGCGTAGGGCAGTGGGGGAAGTTCGAAGGCCATAGAAGAAAAACCTCCTCATTGGGCGGAATGAGACCGCCAGACGGCAGGCCGGATAATCCGGCAGTCGGACTCTACGGTACCAGAAATGGCGTGCTGCCGGGCAATCACAGACCACCGGTCACTACGTGGCGAAGAGCCAACTCCCTGGGGTTTCCCGTTCCAGCCGCGCCTGCACGGCGGTGTCAGGAGCGAGCCCAAGCGCATCGCGGGCCATCATCACGGCGCCAATGACTGGTTCTGGACCACCCGCACACACGACCGCTTGCGGCATCTCGGTGGCAACGTGACGGCAGATCGCTTTGCTGAGCAACTGGGAGGGGTGGCGGAGCACGCCGCCGGAAAGGACGAGCTGGAACGACACGCCGTCCAGGCCCACAGCGCGGGCCGCCATGGCGGCGACGCGCGCGTCGCGCTTTCCGGCGGCCTCGATGATGGCCAGAGAGACCGCGTCGCCATGGGCGGCCTCATCCAGGAGGATGGGCGCGAGTTTGGCCTGGTGCGACCAGTGGCGGTCCGTGTTTCTCGCGGTGCAGTAGTGGAGGACATTTTCGACACTATCTGCGTCGAAGAAATTCAGGACGCCAGTGGTCAGCGAGGTCTCCGGCCCGAGACCAAGATGGGCTTCATAGATGGCGATGAGCGCCTGCTTCCCGAGTTCGAATCCACCGACGGCGACGGTCCAGTTCCCCAGGTACCACTCCCGGCCGTCGTCGTTCCGCGCGCCGATAGCAATGCCGGTCCCGCACGTGATGGCGACGCCGACTCCGTCCGGTGTCCCGGCGCGCAGGGCTCCAATAGCGTCGTTGGCAATGATGATTTGCCGGCCGAATCCGAACCTGGTCATTCCGCGCCGCAGGAGATCGACGTCCTCTGGCCAGTCCGCCCCGGCCATGCTGAACGCGCCCGCCTCGAGGTCGGCCGTCGTCGCGCCCGCCGCCTCGAGCGCCTGCTCCACCGCGCGGGCAATCTCCTGCAGGGCATCCTCTTCAGTTGGCGTGTTGTAGATATCTGAGCGTCCCGCTCTGCCTGCCCCGAGGATATGCCCAGCGGTGGTGGCGACAATGGCGATGGTCTTGGTGTTCCCGCCGTCTACCCCGAGAACCAGGGTGTCTGGCCGCGTTGCTGCTCCGTCCACGGTGCTTTTCATTCTCTCCCGAGTCAAATGCGTGGGAATCAGTCCCGCAGGAGGCGTTCCGGCAAGTATTGGCGATGCGCCGCGGCGAGAGCATCGTAGACCGTGGCAACCTTTTCGAGGTCGCGGCAAAGCGGGTTGGCAAGGAGGGCCTTGATTGCATCGCGGCGCGTCCCTTCCCAGGCCGCGTGTCCCGCCAGGAGTTGGTACTCCGCGAGCGACTGCACCAAACCCGCAACCGGATGAGGAAGCGGGCCGAGCGCCAGCGGAAAGACCCCGGCGGCGTCCACCTGGGCGACCGTTTCCACCACCTGGTTATCTGGGAGGTCTGGAATCGCGCCCCGGTTCGGCACGTTCACGGGCAAGACGCGAGGTAGATTGTTGGCCAGGGCGGCGATGAGGTCGAGGGCCAGTTCCAGCTCGTTGATGCCACCCCGAGAGCGAGTGGGATCGAGCTCCGGGTGAGGCTGTTCGGCCTGTTCCCGGTAGTGGGCCCAATAGTCAGGGACGCGAGCCATGATGTCTTGCGCCCTCGTGGTCGGCCTGGAGGAGAGATCGGCCAGGATTTCATCGGTGTAGAAGTAGTACTGGGCGTATTCGGACGGTACGTGTCCCGTAGCCACGGCGATGTTCAGCATGCGACGAACTCGTGGCTGCAACGCATCGCTGTCCCGGAAGTGTGGCTGCGCCTGCTCCAGCAAGGGGATGAGGTCTTTGCCGTCGTAGGTGTGGTGCACTGACCACGAGGCGTGGTTGAGCCCGATGGATCGCACGTCGAGCAAGGCAGGATTCAGGCCGATCGCGCTGACCAGTTCAGCCGGGGAGTACAGCGGCCCTTCGCAAAGCGAGACGAAGGGAATTGCCGAGTGCGTTGTCACCGCCTGGGCGACGAGGTTCACCGGGTTGGTGTAGTTGACGATCATGGCGTGCGGAGCCACACGCTCGACGTCGCCAATGATCCCCTTCATGACCTCAATAGAGCGCAAGGCCATGAAGAACCCACCGATCCCCTGGGTTTCCTGCCCGATCATGCCATGGTCGAGTGGGATGCGCTCATCGAGGAACCGCGCTTCGAATCCGCCCGGGCGAAAGCTGGTCAGCACGTAGTCACAGTCCGCGAGACCAGCAGCGCGGTCCGTGGTGATGGAGATCCGGAGATCCGCGCCCTGCCTCGCTGCCAGCCGCTCAGCCAGCCTCTGCACCAGCTCCAGCCGCTCAGGATCGAGATCGATGAGGACGATCTCTGAGCCATCAAAGTGCTCTGCCTGCGCGATGAGTGAAGCCATGGTGCCTGGCGCACGTGTGCTGCCGCCGCCGATGTAGGCGAGTTTCATCTGGGCCAACAGGAATTCTCCATACGGGTGCCGATCGCCTGCGCAGGCTGCCGCTGACGGTGATTCAACCTCGTGCCGCGTCACCTGGCCGCGCAAAAGCGAACGCACCTACGCCTTCGATGGCGATGGCGGGTGGATCCAGGTAGACCGCGGACAGGTTGAGCCCGGCAAACGGGCGCAGGCGGAAAGCGCTCCAGAGGTGTTCGTAGGGACGGTTATAGCCCTTGATGAGTGGGGTAACCCAGGCCGTCACCGCAACGCGGGTGGAGATCGGCCGCGTATCCCCGGTGAAGGCCCGGTGCCGTGCTACGGCATGACTCATGGCCGCCTCGCCGATCACCAGCGCACTTTCGCTGATTGCGTGGCTCATGGTGGCCTTGTCGATGATGTCATCCGCTCCCGCGACACGAAGGTCAATCGTGACCTCGTCACGACTTTCCTGTTCCTGAAACTTGCGCGCGATGATCGTCGCGAAGATGTCCTCTGCGGCCGCGGGATCCGCGTGCATCACCACATCGCCGTCCCCCGTGTAGGACGGGATGACGAAGGCGCCAGCCGGGTAGGCGTTGGGGTTGGCCCGATCAAGCTGTGACTTCTTCAGGAGCAGCGCCGGCACCCGCGCTGCCAGCGCGTACATCGCACCAATGGGGTAGCCGGACATGCCGGGAACGAGGAGCAGATCGGTCCTCGCCTCGATGAGGTGATCGGCGGCCTCGGCGATATGCTGCGCCAGGTAGTCGGGACGAGCCGCCGTCTTCAACAGGCTGCCGTATTCGATCCCGACACCTCCGCCGGGGAACTCGCGGGTGGTACCGACGCGCAGCAATCCGCGCAGGAGTGCCTGGGCGCCGGGGG
This sequence comes from Thermomicrobiales bacterium, assembly GCA_046328375.1. Taxonomy (GTDB): domain Bacteria; phylum Chloroflexota; class Chloroflexia; order Thermomicrobiales; family UBA6265; genus JACCXM01. The sequence continues at coordinate 15,339 of JAXLWT010000013.1, read as the reverse complement.
TCAGGCCTGATCTGGCGATGGCCGGCTCGCACTCCGCAAAGGGGATGATTTCCGCCGCTGGTGGCGGAGGCGCCGGATGTTCTGGTGGCCGGGTGTAATGGCGCAGGCTCGATCCTTGCCCGGGCGAAGTTCCCACGTGCGCATGTCTCCCATCGTTACCCGGTCTGCCGCACCGGCTGGTCATGATAAACCAGCCGCCTTCTTCGGTTGTCGCAGGATGTGCGTTTAACCCCGATCTTCTCGCGTGTAGGAGCGTCCCAGTGCGGCTGGGGCGCTCAGGGCTCGCCGCGTAGCCTCTCGCGTTGAGAGCACCAGGACGAGGATCGTGAAGAGATAGGGGAGCATGTTCAGGAAGAAGGGAGAGAGGTCGACCCCGGCTGTTTGCAGGCGAAACTGTCCCGCTTCGACGCCGCCAAAGAGATATGCGCCCACCGCGGCACGGGCCGGGTTCCAGGCTGCGAAAATGACCAGCGCCACGGCGATCCAACCTCGCCCGGCAGTCATACCCTCGGTCCAGCCCGGGTTCGTCCCGAGGGAAATGGCAGCGCCACCGAGTCCGGCCAGCGCGCCGCCCGTGATGACGTACAGGGCCCGCAATCGGCTGACATTAATGCCCATGGCGTCAGCAGCCTCTGGGCGTTCCCCAAGGGCGCGCAGGCGCAGACCTGCGCGGGTGCGATAGATGTACCACCAGAGGAACGCCGTCAACGCGAAAGAGAGGTAAACCAGCGCGGACTGCTGGAAGAGAATGCGACCCAACACGGGAATCTCCGCCAGGCCCGGCACAGCGAGGCGGCGGAACGAATCAGGAGGCGGGGTGCCGACGATATTGCGTCCCAGGAACGCGGAGAGCCCGGTGCCAAAGATGGTCAGTGCCAGGCCTGAAACGACCTGGTTGGCGCGTAGCCCAACCGTCAGGATGGCGTGGATAGAGGCCATCAGGGCGCCGGCCAGCAGGGCAGCGCCCGCGCCTACCCAGGCGTTGCCGCTCCAGAGACACCCGGCAACGCCGCTCAACGCCCCCATGAGCATGATCCCCTCGATGCCGAGGTTGAGCACGCCGGCGCGCTCCGTGATGAGTTCGCCGAGACAGGCGTAGAGCAGCGCGGTGCCGGCCGCGACAGCTGCAGCAAGAACAGAGATCACAAAGGCCGGGGTGAGGATATCGCCCATACCTAGACATCCTCGCTGACGGGAGAGAGCGCAGGTGCGCGCTTCACCAGGCGGTAGCGGGTCAGGATGTCGCCGCCGAGCAGGAAGAACAGGATCGTGCCCTGCAGCATTGGGGCAATGGCCGCGGGCAACCCCAGCGTCATCTGCAACTGGTCTCCACCCACGGTGAGCGCCGCCAGCAAGAAGGCGACCAGGACCGCGCCGAACGGGTGCAAGCGCGCAAGCCAGGCCACGATGATGGCGGCGTAGCCGTATCCGGGTGAGAGGTTGCGCTGGAGCTGGTGCCCGATGCCAGCGACCTCGCTCATGCCCGCCAGGCCAGCCAATGCGCCGGAGAGTGCCATGACCAGCAGGATGGTGCGTGTCATGGGCATGCCCGCGTACAGGGCAGCGCGTGGGTTTTCGCCCATGACACTGATCTCGTAACCCCAGCGCGTGCGCCGCAGGAGAAACCAGAGCAGTACCGCCGCAACGAGTCCGAAGAGCAGCCCAAGGTGAACACGAGTCGTGCCCCATCGTGGCAGCCAGGCCGCGTCTGGAAAGGATGGCGTGCCGGGAAAACCGAAGGCCTGTGGGTCGCGCCAGGGGCCGTGGATGAGGTAGTCGCTGAACAAGATGGCGACATAATTCAGCATCAGCGAGGTGATGATCTCGCTCGCGCCAAAGTAGGCGCGCAGTGCTCCGGGGATCAGTCCCCACAAACCCCCACCGACCATGCCGGCCAGGATCATCAGGGGCACCAGGAGCCAGCCAGGTGCACCTGGCGCCAGGTAGAGCGCCATCCAGGTCGCAAAGATCGCGCCGAAGTAGAGTTGTCCTTCGGCACCGATGTTCCAGAGCTGCATGCGGAACGCAACGGCGACGCCGAGGCCCGCCAGGAGCAGTGGGGTTGTCTTGACCAGTGTTTCGGCGACCCCATTCCAACTCCCCAGCGCGCCACTGAGCATGGCCTGGTAGACGACGAGCGGGTTCTCCCCGGAAAGCGCCAGGACAGCCCCGCCAAAGACCAGCGCCGCGAGTAGGGAGGCGAGCGTGATGATCGCCACAGAACCGCGTGGGGCGGCCGGTACCCGCTCAATCCGATAGCTTCGTAGCAACCCAAGATCAGCCATGGGATGCAACCTCCGGCGCAACGCCAGCCATGAGCAAGCCAATCTGTTCCGGGTCGGCGCCGCGTGCCGCCAGAATGCCCATGATCGTGCCGTCGAACATGACCGCGATGCGGTCAGACAACGCCAGCAGTTCGTCGAGGTCCTCGGAGATGAGGAGGGTCGCCGCCCCGCGAGTGCGTTGCTCCCGGAGGGCCGCGTGGATCGCCTCAGTCGCGCCGATGTCGACGCCACGGGTAGGGTGGACTGCCACAATCAGGCGCGGAGCGCCGTTGAGCTCCCGTCCCAGCAGCAACTTCTGCTGATTCCCCCCAGAAAGCGTCCGTAGACGGGCCCACCGCCCGGGAGCCTTTACATCATGGCGCGCGATCAGGTTGTCGGTGAAGCTTGATACAGACGTGGAGCTCAGGAACGGCCCTTGGGCCAGCGGAGGGTGATCGTACTCCCGCAGGATTGCATTGGCACTGAGATCCATACCCCCGATCAGGCCTGTCGCGAGGCGATCCTCGGGTACGTGCGCCACCCCTGCGCGAGCAACCTCTCCAGCCGGTCGATTGGTGACGTCTCGCCCGGCAACCGTGACCGTGCCGGCGGTCGTGTGGCGCAGGCCGGTCACAACCTCCGCCAGCTCACTCTGGCCATTTCCGGCGACGCCAGCGACGCCCAGCGTCTCTCCCGCCCGGATCTCAAGGGAGACGTTCTTCAGCGCGGGAACGCCCTTCTCGCCGATCGCGGTTACCTCGCGTAAAGACAGGACAGTGTCTCCCGTGGCGACCTGTTCGTGGGGTTCATGCCGGGGGTCCTCCACGATCTGCGCGAGGTCACGGCCGACCATCAACCGAGCGAGTGTGCGCCGATCTGTCTCCGTGGCGGTCAAGGTGGCGACAACTCGGCCCCGCCGCAAGATACTGATCCGGTCAGCAACTTCGAGCACCTCGTCCAGTTTGTGCGAAATGAAGATGACGGCAAATCCCTGCGCCGCCAAACCACGCAGGGTGCGGATCAGGTTGTGTGCCTCCTGGGGCGTAAGGACTGCCGTGGGCTCGTCAAAAACCAGAATGCGGGCACCCAGGTAGAGCAGGCGCAGAATCTCAACCCGCTGCTGCTCCCCGACCGAGAGTTGCCAGATCCTGGCTTTCGGGTCAACATCCAGGCCATACGCGCGAGCGAGTTCCGCCAGGCGCTTTTCCACGCGTGGCAGTTGCAGTCCGACGCCGCCGCTACGTTCCCCCATCACCACGTTTTCCGCGACGGTGAATGGGTCTACCAGCATGAAGTGCTGATAGACCATGCCGATACCGTGGTCGATGGCATCACGAGGCGAGCGGAACTGCACTGGTTGTCCGTCGATTTCGACCAGACCCTCGTCTGGCCGGTAGAGCCCGGCCAGGATGCTCATCAGGGTTGATTTGCCGGCTCCGTTCTCGCCGACGAGCGCGTGCACTTCACCCCAAGCCGCCGAGAAATCGACGTGGTCATTCGCCACGACGTTGCCGAAGCGCTTCGTGATTCCGCGCATGGTGATGGCTGGCGCGACAGAGGTCCCGGTCATGGAGATACCTGTACGATGCCCTGAATGCAGCGAGCGGTTCCGCACAGGCAGAACCGCTCGTCAACGAGTGCGCGAGTTAGTTCGGGATTTCGCCCTCAACTCCCTCGACAAACCAGTTCATGCTGAGCAGTTCCTCGGCAGTCATCGCCTGCCCGTCCGGTACCTTGACCTCTCCAGCCTGGTCCTTGATCGGGCCGGTGAAGATCGTGAAGATGGTCTCTTCACCGTTCGCGAACTTTGCCTCTTCGTCCTCAATCTGGGTCTTGATATCGTCCGGAATGAACGAGGCGAGGGGCGCCAGTCCCACGACCCCATCCTGCCAGCCGCCCCAGTACTGTCCTGACTTCCACGTGCCGTCCATGACTTCCTGGACAACCTGCTTGTAGAAGACTGACCAGTCCCAGATGACGGAGGTCAAGACCGCTTCAGGCGCCTGCGGCGACATGTCGGCGTTGTAGCCGATGCTGTAGACACCGCGGTCCTGCGCGGCCTGCTGCGGACCGGCCGTGTCCTGGTGCTGCGTAATCACGTCCGCCCCGCCGTCAAGCAGAGCTTCCGCCGCTGCTCGCTCCTTGGCGGGATCGAACCATGTGTTCGTCCAGACGACCTTCACAGTCGCTTCGGGGTTGGTCTTGCGCACACCAAGCGTGAACGCGTTGATCCCGCGGATGACTTCCGGAATCGGGAAGGCCGCAACGTAGCCAATCTGATTCGACTTCGTCATGTCGCCGGCAAGCATGCCTGACACGTACCGCGGTTCCTCGATCTTACCGAAACCGGTGCCGACGTTTTCTGCCGTCTTGTAGCCGGAAATGTGGATGAAGACCGTGTCCGGGAAATCCTTGGCAACATTGATCGTCGGGTCCATGTACCCAAAGGAGGTTGTGAAGATGATCTTCGCGCCGTCCTGGGCGAACTGGCGGATCACCCGCTCAGCGTCTGCGGGGTTTTCGGGCACGCTCTCCTGGTAGACCGTTTCCACATTCGGGAAAGCTTCTTCCAGCGCCAGGCGCCCCTGATCGTGCGCGTGGGTCCAGCCCAGGTCGCCAATCGGGCCGACATAGACGAACGCGACCTTGATTGGAGCGTCGCTGGTGGGCGTCGCGTCTTGAGCTCGCGTGCTGCCGAATGAGCTGGCCATGCCGCCCACCAGCAACAGCACGGCGAGCAGTGCAAACAGACCGCGTTTGATCATGCTGCCACTCCTCCGTAACTATCGCGTTCTGCGGCCAATGCCGCGCCTGGGAACCGGGCGAATTATGGCACTATCCAGATGGTGAGGTAACCACCAAACGCACAAATTGCCCTGTGCGTCATTTTGACGTGCGCTAGCTGAACGAGATGTCCAGAGCGCCCTCCCAGAGTGTGCGGACGCCTGTCTCTCGGAGGCGATCGTTGCCACTGGTGACCGTCAGAAAGTGGTTCCCGGCGAGTTGCCCCATCTTGGACGCAAAGCAGCAGGCGCCGTACGGAAAGAGGATTTCGGTTTCGCTGAACTTGCCCGGGTAGAGCAGGATTTCGCCCGGTGCCGGGTAGCTTGTTGCGTTCTCGATGCCGACCCCGAACTCGAGGTCGCCGAGCGGGATCCAGCACGCCTCGCCACTCCAGCGGGAGTGGATCAGCTTGTTCTGAAACGGGGTCTGCGCCAGAAAGGCTTCGCAACTCTGCGGCGCCAGATCCCACTCCAGGCGGGCGGTGAACGTGGTCCCGCCGACGGAAATGGTCAAGGACTCTGGCCTCATTGAAGAATTGGACACGTACGTACCTCCCACGGCGTTGCTGAACCGCGTTACGCAGATACCAGAATGGCAAATGCGGGCCAGTTTAGCCCGCGAGTAGAAAGGACGAGTTGATGGGCAGGAAAATCGACCCCGCAATTCGGAGCATTTCGCCGCCAGCCCGGTCCCTGATCGCCGTCGCGGCCGGTGCGGGAGCGATGGGAGCGCTGGCGATTGGCGCCGTCGCGATCGGCGCGCTCAGTATCGGGCGTGCGCGCATCAAGCAGGCGATGATCGCCAGGCTCGAGATCGAGGAACTGACCGTCCGCCGCTTGCGCGTCGAGCAAATAGAGAAGCTGCCGACTTCTCAAGGTTGAAGACGCGACTGGGAACAGCCGCGCGTCTTTCTACCTGACACCCGGAAATTCTAGGCGGATTCAACGTCCCGGACCGGAGTACGTCACGAGTCAGATCAATTCGTGCCCGTGTTGACGTCGTGCTGCGGAGTGATCAACGTCATGCCCGGCTACACGCAAAGCACGCTGTTCGACACCGTTGTGCAAACAGTGCCAGGCGTGCAATTGCGAAAGGTCCCGCCGAGACACTTACATGCCTCGACCTGCTGGGAAGCGCAGCGCATCGCTCCGTTCGAAAAGGTAATGAATCCGTGGGTGTTCACAAATGGGCACGCGGCGTTGAGCTCAGCTTGTGTCTGGCAGAGTCCGCCGCAGCAGGTCGTGTTTGGGTCTGGGCAGGTGGTGCCGCAGTCCACAGCGACACCACAGGACAGACTGTTCGTGACCGTGCCGCAACGCCCCGCGCAGATCTGGGTCAGCGGCTTCGGATGGCAGGTATTGCCTTTCCCATGGCCGCGCTTATGTCGTCGCTTCCCATGTCGATGATGAGCGCTGGCAACGGCACCCTGGGGTTGGTTGTGCGCAAATGCGCCACGCACGAGCGGCAGCAGCGCCAGCACCCCAAGCAGCGACCGGCGTGACTTGGCGGCGGAAACGGCGCGCGTCAAGGCATCGAAATGGCGGACGTCCACGGCAGGCTCCCCGGTGACCGAAACGATGCACGATCCACATGTCTGACGGAGTTGCGGCGCCGATGATAGCGGAACGACCGGTGAATGAGACTGCTCCCAGCGGACCCGCGCAATCGTTCGTCGTTCACCGCCGGTTGTCCAGCGCGGTGAGGACGCGTTCTGGCGTGAACGGCTGCTGATTCAGCCAGACGCCGGTGGCGTCATGGATGGCAGCAGCCACGGCAGGCAGGAATGGGACGAGGGGCATCTCCGCCACGCCGCGCGCGCCGAAGGGGCCCTGCGTGTCCTCAAGTTCCAGCACGATCGGGACGATCTCGTCTGGCATATCCAGGGCGGTCGGCAGGAGGTACGTACTCAGGTGAGGGGTCAGGATCATGCCGTCGCGCGTCTTGAGGTCTTCCAGCAGGGCGTAGCCAATTGCCTGGGCCAGGCATCCCTCTATCTGGCCCTCCACCTGCTGCATGTTGATGGCCCGCCCGACGTCGTGCACGCTGATGACCTGGCAGACGCGGACCTGTCCGGTAAGCGTGTTGACTTCTGCTTCAACGGCCTGGGCGGCATAGCCGTAGCAGTAGTTTGGGATGCCCGAGCCATCGTCCTCGGCGAGCATCGTTGTCGCATTGGGGCGAAACTGCACGGTCGCCTCGACGCGTTCGTCATCGGTGGTCTGATACAGACGAAGCGCCTCCGCGGCAGCGTCGTGGACGGCACGGCCAGCCATGAGCGTGAGCCGGGATGCCGAGGCGCTTCCGGCATTGGGGGCTTCCGAGGAATCGTCCGTCACCATCTGGATCTGCGCGAGCGGCAGATCGAGGACCTCAGCTGCGATCTGGCGCAGGATGAGGTGCGTGCCCTGGCCGACGTCTGCCGCGCCAACGCGCACAACAGCGCTTTCCGGTTCGCCTCGACCCAGGATCTCGACGGTTGCGGTCGATTGCTCGGGAAAACCGAACGAGTAGCCGAGGTTCTTGATGCCGGCGGCGATGCCCACGCCGCGCTTGAGCCAGCTTCGTTCCGGCGGCCGATTCCCCAGGCGCCGCGACGCCTCTTCTGTGCATCGCTCGAGGACGGACAGGGCGCTGACGCCGGCCGGCAGCGCCTGCTGCGTCGGCTCGATCGAGCCCTCGCGGTAGATATTGCGACGGCGGAACTCAACCGGGTCCATGCCGATCGCGTGCGCCAGCCGCGTCACCATCACTTCCGACGCAAACTGGGCCTGCGGAGCGCCAAATCCGCGAAATGCCCCTGACGGTATGTTATGGGTGTAGACCGCCTGCGCGATGACGGAGAGATTCGGTACTTCGTACACGCCCGTCGCGAAAAGCGCCGCGACCTTGGTGACTTCAGCGCTGGTCGAGGCGTAGGCCCCTCCGTCGGCAAGCAGTTCCGCTTCGACCGCCGTGATCTTGCCTTCTCGCGTTGCGCCCCAGCGACAGGAGATCCGGAATGGGTGCCGCTTGTGGTGCGCAGTAATCGACTCTTCACGGCTCCAGACGACGCCAACACGTCGCTGCAGCTTCCAGGCCGCGAGCGCCAGCAAGTGCTGGACGGAAAGGTCTTCGCGCCCTCCAAACGCGCCGCCAATGGCGGCGTAGCGCACGACAACTTGCTCCTCCGGCAAGCCAAGCATCAGGGCAATTTGCTTGCGGTCTTCGTGCAGCCACTGGCCGGCCGTCTCTATGACGACCCGGCCGCGGTCGTCGATCCAGGCCACACCAGCCTCTGGCTGGAGGAAGGCATGTTCCTGCCAGGTGGTTTCGAACTCACCGTCCAGCACGACATCCGCGGCAGCGAACCCCGCTGCAACGTCCCCCTTGCGGATCGGGATACGCGTCAGCAGGTTCGAGCCGCGATTGCTGTGGACGATCGGCGCATCAGGCAGAAGAGCCTGGCGCGGATCGGTGACGGCAGGCAGGTCCTCGAGCGTCACATCCACCAGCGCCGCTGCGGCGCGTGCGGCGTCATCAGACTTCGCGACAACGAGCGCGACCTTGTCGCCAGCAAAGCGGACGGTGCCGCTGCAGAGCACCGGCTGGTCGTGATCGATCAGGCCGAAAGCGTTGTATGGCACATCATCCGCGGTAAGGACGGCGCAGACACCGGGGACCGCCAGGGCAGCGGACGCGTTGATGTTCACAATGCGGGCGTGGGGCCGTCCGGCGTACACCACCTGCAGGCGCAATGTGTCAGCGTCGAGGAGATCGCCCGGATACCGCGCTCCGCCCGTCACTTTAGCGAGAGCGTCGTGGCGCGGCAGTGGGGCACCGATGACACTGGTACGGGTCATGATGCGCCCCCGGCCGCGGTCACGGCTGCGAAAATCTTGCGATAGCCGGTGCAGCGGCAGATATTGCCGCTCAGCGCGGTCTGGATTTCGGGCAACGCGGGCGATTCTTTCTCCTGGAGCAATTTGGCGCCGGCCATCAGCATGCCGGGAATGCAGTAGCCGCACTGGACGGCGCCCTGGGCCACAAACTGCTCCTGAAGCGGGTGAAGTTCCTCGCCCTGGTTGAGTCCCTCGATCGTGGTCACCGTTGCACCGTGTGCCTGCGGGGCCGGCAAGAGGCAGGCCATGACCGCCTGGCCGTTGAGCCAGACGGTGCAGGCGCCGCACTCACCCTCGGCGCAACCCTCCTTCGTGCCGGTGAGCCCGGCTTCGTTCCGCAGGGCGTCGAGCAACGTGCAACTGGCGGACGACGTGAGCAGCTGGCGGGATCCATTGACGACAGTGTCGATCGTACCGGCGAATGGCTGGTGGGAAAGCGACATATCCCGGTGAGTTGTCTCAAGCAATACCGGCGCGTCAGGCACTGTGCGAGCAGCCGGTGATTCCGCCAACTCCGCGAGGGTGGTTGCCACGAGACTTTCGAGCGTCCGGAGCCGGTAGGTGCCAGTCGCGCGGACATCATCGATCGGGGAGGCTGCCTTCAGTACCAGCGCTGCGGCCAGGCGGCAAACGCCGGGATTGACTTCCTGTCCGATCAAGGCTGCTTCGGCCGCTTCTGCCCGCACAATCGTGGGGGCGAGCGCTCCAAGAGCGATCCGCGCGTCAGAGATCAGATTTCCCTCAAGGGTCAGGACGATCGCGAGGTCAATGACCGAGATGGCCTGGGCCCGGCGCAGCCCAAGTTTCACAAATCTCCCGCGCTGGGCTGGGGTCATGGCCGGAACCCGGATCGCGGTGACGAGTTCGTCGGGGGCGAGAGCGGTTCGACGAACGCCCAGGTAGAAGTCTCTCAGAGGAAGCGTGCGCTCACCGCGCACGCTGGCCAGCACCACGTCGGCGTTGAGCGCAAACAGCGGGGTGATGGTGTCGTTGGCTGGAGACGCGGTGACCAGGTTGCCAGCGATCGTGCCGCGGGTGCGAATCTGCGGCGCACCCACTTCCCAGCATGCCTCTGCGAGTGGGGACAGGCGGGTCCGGCAAAGTGCAGAGGCGAGGACATCATTGTGTGTGGTCAGCGCCCCGAGCGAGACGATGCCACCATGCTCGCTGATTCCGCGAAGTTCGCTGATTCGCGTGACGTCAATCAGCGTCGAGGTGGGACGAATGCCGCGCGAGAGTTCCACGATGATATCTGTGCCCCCCGCTACGACGCGTGCGTCGGCGGCGGGCTCGGTCAGCAGGTGGAGTGCTTCACTCAGCGATTGTGGCTGCAGATAGGTCTGCCACATGGTGAAACCCTGGCAGGCGGTTGCGTCTCAGTCGTCAGTACTCGATCCCTGAGGCCCGAACCGGCGTAATCAGTCGACCCCGAGGCGGCCCTATCACGTTCCCATCCTGCGCAATAGTGACGCCGCGCAAGAACGAGCGGACTGGCCGGCCACGAAAGGGGAAGCCTACGTAGGGACTGATCGGATGTCGATAGCGGAGATCGCCTGCTGCGAGCGTGAACTCCTGGTCCAGATCGACCAGGACGAAGTCCGCGTCCATTCCAGGGCGGACATCGCCTTTGCGTGGCTGTCCGAGCACATTGGCGGGGTTGCGGGCGAGCATGTCCATCAGCACGACCAGTTCTGCAGCATCCTGCGCACCTGCCGCGACGCTCAACGCTGCGGCCAGGAGCGACTGGCAGCCCGCGATACCTCCCCAGACGTTGAAGAAATCCGCGTGCGCCTTCATGTCCGGCGGCGAGGGAGAGTGATCCGAGGCCAGGATGTCCACCGATCCACCCCGGACCAGGTGGGCCAGCGCTTCGCGCTCGCCGTGGCTGCGCAAGGGTGGGGCGCACTTCAGCGGCGCACCGTGGGTGACCATCTCGTCACCGCTGAACAGGAGATAGTGGGGACAGGTTTCCGCGATCACCGCGGCGCCGTGGTCGGCGGCCTCCCTGACGAGTTTCACGCCGGCCGGGGTGCTGATGTGGACGACGTACAGCAGGCAACCTGTCTCGATTGCGAACTCGATCGCGCGGGAGATCGCGGCGAGTTCTGCCTCTGGCGGCCGGCTCTCCAGATAATCCTCGACACTGGTCGCTCCCGTTTGACGAGCTTCCGAAGTCAGCCGGCTGGTGAGGCCTTCGTCCTCGGCGTGCACGGCAACAGGGAGGCCAAGCTCCGCTGCGCGGAGCATCCCTTCACGCAGCGTGGGGTCGTCGGCGGCCAGGAAATCCTCCACGCCGGAGTTGGACATGAACGCCTTGAAGCCGATGACCCCGCACCGTGCCAGCTCGCCCATCGTGTCCAGGTTGACTGGCGTCAAGCCACCCCAGAGTGCGAAATCCACGTGTGACGTTCCAGCGGCCGCCGCAACTTTGGCCGCGAATGCTGCGGCATTGAGCGTGGGCGGGCTGGCGTTGAGCGGCATCTCTGCCACTGTGGTCGTCCCGCCCACCGCGGCTGCAGCGGAGCCAGAGGGCCAGCCTTCCCAGTGGGTGCGACCCGGATCGTTGAAATGAACGTGCATGTCGATGACGCCGGGGAAGAGGTGCAGGCCCGCCGCGTCGATCTCTTCTGTCGCTTCCCCTCGGATGGTGCCGCCGGCTTCCTGGATACGGCCACCGTGAATGCCGACATCGCCAATGTCGACGGTCGTGTGTGAGACGATGGTGGCGCCCCGGACGATCAGATCAAAGCCAGGCGGGGAGATCGGGCTCATCTCGTCTGGTCCTCGTGCGGCTGATCGCCGGCGGCCTGGGAAGCCAACTGGTCCAGGATACCGTCCAGGGCGAGAATCGCTGCGGCGACGTCGTCCACGTCCACGGACTCAGCCGGGTTGTGACTGATTCCGCCCTGGCAGCGGAGGAACATCATGCCCACGGGCACAGCGTCCGCCATCGTCACGGCATCGTGACCAGCGCCGGAGGGCAAGGCCGGCGCGGCCTTGCCCATGGCGCTGGATGCTGCGCGCTCGATTACTCGGGTCAGCGACGCGTCGCACGGCGTTGCCGGGTGGTCTCGCATGATGCGCCAGATCAGTTCCAGGCCTCGTGATTGCGCCGACTGAGCTGCGGCAGCGTGAAGAGTCTCGACTGCGCGCGTGCGCGCGTCATCCAGCGGATGCCGGATATCGAGCGTCAAGGCTACGCTGCCGGGAATGACGTTGCTGGCGCCCGGCTCGGTCGCGATTCGTCCTACGGTTGCCAGCAGTTCGGGCGTTTGCCGAGCCAGTCGTTCGGCAGCCAACACGATTTCGGCGGCCGCGGGCGCAGGGTCGTGACGCAGCGACATCGGCACCGTTCCCGCATGGCCGGCCACGCCCTTAAAGCCGACGTTGACCCGCGTCTGGCCAGAGATCGCCGTCACTGCACCAAGGGCGAGCCCGGCGGCTTCGAGGCGAGGGCCCTGTTCAATGTGCGCTTCCAGGTAGGCGAATGCCTCTCCCGGCATGAGCTTCGTGCCGGCGATGCGTGTGGGGTCCCCTCCACACTGCGTGATCGCCTCGCGCAAGGTGAGGCCATCATCATCCAGGAGGTCGAGCCATGATGGATCAAAGGTGCCCGCGAGCGCTGCGCTGCCGAGGTAGGTTGTCTGGAAGCGGAGCCCCTCCTCGTCAGGAAACGCCACGATTTCCACCGGGAAGGGCAGACGTCGGTCCTCTCCCAGGCCCTCCACGGCTGCCAGCGCAAGCAGTACGCCCAGGACGCCGTCGTAGCGGCCGGCATCGCGCACGCTGTCAATATGGCTGCCAATCAGCAGCTTGCGATCACGCTGAGAGGCGCTGGCCGGATAGACCCCGCGCAGGGTACCGACGGCATCCACTCGCGTGGAGAGTCCACCCTGCTCCATCCATTCAGCGATTGCATTGCGAGCCTGGACCAAAGCCGGGGTCCCGAATGGGCGCGTAATGCGTCCTGCTTCGGTGGAAAACCCGGCGATAACGTCGCACCGTGCCATCGTAACGACGGCGCGGGCCGCGGGAGTGAGATCACCCACCTAGCTGCCCCGGTAGGTCGAGTAAGACCAGGGTGAAACGAGCAGTGGCACGTGGTAGTGCGCTTCGGCGTCGGCGACGCCAATCCGCACGGGGACCCAGTCCAGGAACGTGATTTCCGCATTGGCGCGACCCGCGGCAGCAAAGTAGTCGCCCACGCCAAAGACGATTTCGTACCTTCCTGCCTGGTACTCATCACCACTCATGAGCGGATCGTCGGTACGCCCGTTGGCGTTCGTGCGGGCAGAGGTCACCAGCTCCCGGCCACCATCCGGCAAGATGCGAAAGAGGTCAATAGCCACTCCCGCCGCGGGACGGCCGCGAACGAGATCGAGGACGTGCGTTGTGAGGCGACCAGGCATGGCGGGCTCCCATGGTTCAGATTTGCCGGCGTACCGTGAGGGTAAGCCGCCCGTACGCGGGGAACGGGTCACTGTAGACACGGATGTGATCGGCGTTCTCGCGCGAACCATATGGATCTCGCGTGCGGTTCTGCGCGTCGAAACTGATTTCAGCCAACTGCGGGAAGCGTGCCAGCGCACGAACCCCCATTTCGTGGAGGAGGTGCTGGATCGACTCCGAAACAAACTCGGCGAACCTCGTGGCGAGCAGGTCATGCACCTGCTCGTGCGGGACGTAAGCGCCGCGCTCCAGATCTAGCATGTCGGCGCAGTCCAGGTAGCGCCACGCAACGTCCATGAGGATGTACAGGGGCCGGTCGCGCCGCTCCGGAAGGGTCGTGTAGTCATCACGCACGAAAGAGGTGAACGCGCTCCCGGTCAATTTCATGAGCGCCAGGCCGGTCAGACCGCAGCCATGACCGGTCACCTCGATTTCGCCCTGCTGGCGTTCCACTGAAAGAGAGGCAGACGCTACGGCGCCGCCCGTCACCTCGAAGAGGTTGGTGCTCTCGACGAAGCCGCCTGCGCCGTCGGGAACGCTCCCGGCGGCAAAGGGCAATTCCCGGCCCGTGAGCCGCAGCGTGTGTAACTGCTCATACGTCGTCGAAAACCCTGTGGCCAGGTGGTAGAGCAAGCCCTCAAGAGTTGCGCCTTCGAAGCTCAACGACTCGCGGATGATGAAGTTCTTCATGCTGTCCGTGGCGACGATCATCGAGTTGTCGCCGTGGGTGTATGCCGGCAGGAAGTCATCCCCGAACACCTCCAGGTCGATGGACGCGGCCAGGAGGGCGTTCGGGCGCCCGGTGAATGGCGATTCGGGGATTGGCGCCACCTGAAGTGGCCGGGCATGAACCCGGTACACCGGCACGCCCTGTTTGCCGTAGGAAACTTCGAACGCATATGGCGGTGGCTGGTCCACGGCGTCCTCCTCGTCCGTCACGACGTCCTGCAGGCGCCACCAGGCTATGCGCCCGATTTCACGTAGTGCTGTCTTGATTTCCTCGTCACGCTCATTGTCGGCCCGACACGTGAGCTCCGTGAGGATCTCGTCCTTCTTGTGATCGCGCGCGCAGATCACAAAGGGAAAGCCGAAGCGAGCCTGATACCGCTCGTTGAACTCCTGAAACGCGGCGATCTCTTCTGCGTTCAACGCACCTGGGTCGAGGCCAGCGGCGCGTTGTTCTTCGGTGGACTCCCGCGAGAGCGTGCCGGCCAGTGCGGCACGGCCGACCAGGTCTGGGTGGGCCTGGATTAGAGCGATGTGCATGTCGACATCGGCGTCCGCGACGGTTCTTACGAGTGCGGCATGGAGGGCGCTGACCGTACGCCAGGGACGGGTCAGCCAGGTCTTCGCGGCAATCCAGGGTGATCCCTCGAACAGGAAGCCAAGACGCGCGACGAAGGCGTCACGTTCCAGTGCCGAAACGTCCGATATGCGCCACCGCGGACCGGTCACAGCCTGCGTCTCTACACCCGGTCCAGGTATGGGTATGCGATCAACGTCAGGAACTGCGGGAAGCCTTCGTTGAGGACCAACTCATCCAGAATTTCGGCAGCGTCCCCGTAGCGCTCTGCCTCGCGCCCGCCCAGCTTCGCAAGTTCTTCTTCCCGCAATGCCGCGTACCGCTCCGCGGTGATCGCCTGCCCGTCACTGGTCGAGGCTCCATTGCGGATCCACTGCCAGAGTTGGGCCCGCGAGATTTCGGCGGTCGCCGCGTCCTCCATCAGGTTGTTGATGGCGGCTGCTCCGACGCCCGAGAGCCAGGCGTTGATGTACTGCAATGCCACGCTGATATTCAGGCGCACCCCGGATTCCGTAATTTCCCCGCCGGGAACCGTCAGGTCGGTGAGTTGCGCCGCTGTCACGTGAACATCGTCACGCTGACGTTCCTTCTGGTGCGGGCGTTCGCCCAGGACGCCATCGAAGATCTCCGTTGCGACGGGGACCAGGCCAGGGTGAGCCAG
>JAXLWT010000128.1:0-2389 GCA_046328375.1 Thermomicrobiales bacterium | reverse complement strand
AGATGATCGAGCATTTCGATCCGGTCCACTTCTCGATCCGGCTGCTGGTGCCGCCCGGCTCTTCCTTGCTCGATCGCCCGGATACGGCGGATTGGCTGGGGCCGCTGGACGAGGCGGCGTTCACCTATCGCTGGGAGCACCCGAGTGACCCGCGCCTGGACGAGTTGCAGCGGGCGATTGCGGCGACGGTTGAGCGGGCCGAGCGGGAGGGCGAGGCCGCTGCGGAGACCTTCGCGCGGATCAAGGAACTGGCGTGGGAGGCGAGCGGGGAGCCGCTGCCGCTGCCACGGGTGCGCGGTGGCGTGGCCGTCGCGCGCAAGCCGGTGCCGGGGTTGACGGAGTCGTGGTTCTGTTGAGCAGAACCGACTGCGGAGCAGTTTGCTTCGCGCTAACCTCAGTAATTCCTTGCTATAGCCAGGGACTTGCACTCACTCTGGCCGATGGTCGCAGTTTGGTGAGAGCGCTCATCGAGTAGCGCAGCCGCTCTTGCACGACTCTCAGGTCGAGATTCAGTTGCAGGAGTATCATCGTGGGGGCGCACCGAAAGCCGTGTCGTCGAACACGGGATCGCAACCGCGACGCTGGCGCTCTGCTTCAGGACGTCGAGCCAAGGAACACCGTGCGGGCGCGTGGCTCTTGCATAGCCGGGCAGCGCAGTAAACAAACAGCGCTACAGGGAACTCGTTGGGGCGCTTCAGCGTGCCCCAACGAGCATTCGCCAAAGGGCTACCTCAAGTCGAATACCACGCGACTCTTTCCAAACGTGGGGTCGTAGGAAAGTGTCGCTAGTGTTGCCCCTTCAGGCACTTCAAAGGTAACCCAACCTCGTGTTGCCTCACCTACTTCCTGCTCTCCGGAGTTGAGGCTCGGTTCGTTGCCACCGAAGGCCAAGTCATACTGACGGTTGTCGGTCGCTTTGAGGACAAAGTAGAAGGGGTTGAAGTCCGCTTCCCCGCCAGTGTTCTCAATCGAGACATCGAAGGCAACCCAGCGGTTGCTAGCTTTCGGCTTCGAAAAACTGCCAGCCGGGGCGGGATCGACCATCTCGTGCACGGTGACAGCGAAGCCCTGGCCTTGTGCTGTGTCGCCGACCTTCGCCGATGCCGCTCGCGTCGGGACAGCCGTGGGCGCAATTGTGCGCGTAGCGGTAGGTGGAGCAGGCGTACGGGTCGGAGCTGAAGTCGCGACCGGTGTGGCTGTGGGTATGGGTGTGGTCGTCGCGGCGGAGGTTGCAGTCGGGGCGCTAATCGTTGACTGAAGCGAAGAAACCTGAGCCTGCAGAGCGGCGATGGTCCGAGTAGGGCCAGGATCTACTGTGCTTGTCGGGACTGGCGCAGCGGTCGGGGTGCCACCGCAGGCGGCGAGGGCAAAGGCGATAAGGACAATTGCGGCTTTGAGTCTCACCAGTGTCTCCTTTGATGGCAGTAGCGGCAGCTCAGCTGCTGCCTGACGAGTCTTACGACTGAAAGATATTGTACCAGTCGTGTCTAGACATGCAAGGATGTCAAATCGCGGCCCACCACCTCTGCCCGGTCCGGCGCACGGGCTTTGTGTGCGCCGGACCGGGCATGGTCCATGAGTATGGGCGGTAGGCGATGACGTTGCGGCTGTGGAGGTCGAGGCCGCCCTTGTCGACGGAGTAGACGAGGAAGCCTTGTTGGCCACCACCGAATTCGCCGTCCTGCGCGGATAATATCGGTGTGCCGTTCACGTACAGCGTCAATTGTGTCCCAACACAATCGAAGCGCACCCGGTTCGTCGCGTTGCCTCGCTTGATTGCGGGGTGATTTTGCACGCGGCCAAATTCAACATACCGGCCGCCGGTGAACTTGAAGAGTAGGGCATAGCCGTCAGTGGCGATGACTGCTCCGTAATAGTTGTCCAGGTCGTATGCCCGACAGGCGAAGCCGAAGAGCGGCTCCTGCACCGGCCCGAAGCGCGTCATGTCCGCTTCCAGCCGCACGTTCGCCTGCGGAGCGATGTTGCGGTTGGCCAGGATAGCGTAGTAGTTGGCGGCGGCGAGGGCGATGCGGTACTCGCCGGGCAGGTAGCTGGACTCGTAATGCCCTTGCGGGTGTTTGCCGACTGGCCAGCCACTGTTCGGGTTGGTGAAGTCGTCCTGAAAGATGACATTGCCAACTGGCGACGGGCTGGGGTTCGGTCCTGGCAAGCCGTTGAGGATGCGCCGCCCGAATTGGCCGAGCAGGACGTTGTAGGGCGCGACGTTCTCGGGGTGGCGCTCGAAACGGGCGCGCTCGAAGTAGATGACCTGGTAGGGCTTGCCGTCTTCCAGGGTCTCGGTGATTACTTCGCTGAGCGGGAAGCCAAACTGCGGCAGACCGCCATTGGCGTTCCAGTAGGCCATGAAGTCGTTCGGGACGTTGTGGCC
>JAXLWT010000127.1:0-1623 GCA_046328375.1 Thermomicrobiales bacterium | reverse complement strand
ATGACGATCGATCGATTGCCCGCCAGGCCCTCCTGGACGAGCTGGGCCACTCGCGCAGATGACACCGATCGGGTACCTATCCAACCGTCCCGCACGAGGTCTGCGAAAAGCGTGTTGCTGAGATGCCGGCCACAGTTCTCGAAGGTGATCTGACGGCCTCCTCGCGGGCCCAATGAGGCTGGATCTGCCAGGACGGACTCGATGTGCTCTCGCGACAGGTACATACCGGGCAGGAGGGCCTCGGAGAGCACTTCCAACTGGATCCGGGAACAGAACTTGAAGAAGAACCCATCGCCGTGCAGGCGGTATGCCGACACCCCATCGGTTGGGGTCCACCGATCGGCAAAGGCTTGGCGAAAACCGACCATCCGAGCCAGTTCCGCGTCGAAGCGCGCATCCGGCCTGTACACGGCCGTTCTCTCGGGATCGTCGTCCTCGCGCTCCATGGACTTGTACTGGACCATGGTCCACGCATCGAACTCCTCGTGGTAGTACAGCAGGTCAACGCCCAGCGCATGCTCAACCGACGAGCGGTTGACGTTGAAGACTTCCAGCTTTCGCCCGCCCGTCGAGAAGACCGCACCCAGCAACGTCGTGCGTCGTCCCTCCGCCTGCGGGAAGGACGCGGCATCGCGGGCGATCAATTGGTCTTCGATCGTCCGGACGCCTGCCAGGCCGTCCAAGAAGGAAGTCAAGTTGTCCCCAGCTGGCGCCGTCCACCCTTGCAATGTCGCTTTGCGCAGCCGCCCCGTCTGATCGAAAACGTCGAGCGCGACGCCCGTAGCATCGCGCTCCTGCGCCACGACCTCGGTGCCCGGCCGCATGATGCGCTCACGGCTTTGCTCTCGCAGGCGCTCCAGCCGTTCAACGGCTTCCAGGGAGGCTGGATCGATTTCCCGCAGCGCGCGCTTGAGGCTCTGCCAGGTCGCGCCAGGCACCGGGCCGCCCGATCCCGAGCGGCTGCTGATGATGTTGCGCTGCACACCTTCTCCGATGCGCTGCACGACGTCGGCGATCTTGATGTCAGTCGAAGTGACCTCGGTGAAGTCCACCTTCACCTTGCCGGTGGCAACACGATGCCCCTTGCGTGCCAATGCCCAGTGGGTGATGGCATCAGGCTCGAACATCAAGCCGCAAACCTCCCACTGCCGAACGGACCAGTCGGCATTGCTGAGTGCGTCCGAGAATCCATCGGCCGGGTCGCGGATGCCGTTCAACAGGTAGTTGCGCCGATCCTCGTCGAAGTGGATCAGGTAGCCGGCGACACGGTCAGGCATCGTGTGCTCCTTCAGCGTGACGGTGTCTGATGCATGAGCGCAGTGCAGGCGGTTGGATCAAGTGGCCAACTCGGTTGACAACCGGTTCCACTGAATCTGCCGATTGCGCCAGTGATCGGTGATCCCCTGCGTGAAGTCGCCGCGAACCAGCTTTGCTCTTCGTTCGCACCACCCGCCCGACTCACGCCGAACGACGATGCCCTCAAGCGGGCCGTCGCGAAAGCGGCTGGGCCAAAGTTGCACCTTCGTCGACAAGTCAGAGAGGGTGAAGCGTCCTTGTGCGAGGCAGGGTGTTGTTGCCAGGCCCAGCTCGGCGGCCAGGTCGTCGCGGCGGCTGCTGCTCCAA
>JAXLWT010000126.1:0-8292 GCA_046328375.1 Thermomicrobiales bacterium | reverse complement strand
GCCGTTCCGCTGGTGCTGCTGGGCCTGGTGGTGGCGCACATCATCGCGCTGCACGAAGTGGGTTCCAACAACCCGGACGGCATCGAGATCAAGGCCACGAAGGACAAGAACGGCATCCCGCTGGATGGCATTCCCTTCCACCCGTTCTACACCGTCCATGACATCTTCGCGGTGAGCATGTTCCTGATGGTGTTCAGCGCCATCGTGTTCTTCGCGCCGGAGTTCGGCGGCTACTTCCTGGAGTACAACAACTTCATCCCGGCCGACCCGTTCAAGACACCGCTGCACATCGCGCCGGTCTGGTACTTCACGCCGTTCTATTCGATGCTGCGCGCCATCACCACCGAGATGATGTATGTGCTGATCCTGAGCATCGTGCTGGGTGCGCTGTTCGCGGTCACGAAGATCCGCATGCCCGGCTTCCTGAAGCCGGTCGTCCTGGTCGTGGCTGCCGTGGTGGCCGCGGCGATGTGGGTGATCGATCCGAAGTTCTGGGGTGTGGTCGTGATGGGCGGGGCCGTGATCATCCTGTTCTTCCTGCCCTGGCTGGATTTCAGCCCGGTCAAGTCGATCCGCTACCGGCCGAACTGGCACAAGTACCTCTATGGCATCTTCGTCATCAACTTCGTGATCCTGGCCTACCTGGGCGTGCAGCCGCCGTCGCCGATCGGTGAGCGGGTGTCGCAGGTTGGCACGCTGTTCTATTTCGGGTTCTTCCTGCTGATGCCCTGGTGGAGCACGATGGGTGAGGCCAAGCCGGTTCCGCAACGCGTGAACTTCGTGGCGCACTGAGCAAGAGAGGCAACAACAATGAAAATTCTTCGCAATCCTGCTCTTCTGCTGCGCGCGCTTCTGGCTTCCGTTGCGCTGCTGGCGGGTACCGCCCAGGCTTCCGGTGGTGACTCGATCGCCTGGGACCGCGCACCCAACAAGACCAACGATCTGGCCGCCCTGCAGAATGGTGCCAAGCTGTTCGTCAACTACTGCCTGAACTGCCATTCCGCCGCGTTCATGCGCTACAACCGCCTGCGCGACATCGGCCTGACGGACCAGCAGATCAAGGACAACCTGCTGTTCACGACCGAGAAGATCGGCGAGACGATGGTGGCCAACATCAATCCGAAGGAAGCCAAGGAGTGGTTCGGTGCCACGCCGCCCGACCTGACCGTGATCGCCCGCTCCCGGGCCGCCGCGGGCCAGGGCTCCGGTGCCGACTACCTGTACACCTACCTGCGCACCTACTACCCGGACGACACCAAGGGTACGGGCTGGAACAACCTGGCCTTCCCGAACGTCGGCATGCCGCATGTGCTGTGGCAACTGCAGGGGTCCCGCAAGCCGGTCTACGAAATGAAGGAGGAGCATGGCCACGAGGTCAAGATCTTCAAGGGCTGGGAGCAGATCACCCCGGGCACGATGACACCGCAGGAGTACGACCAGGCCGTGGGAGATCTCGTCAGCTACCTGCAGTGGATGGGTGAACCTGCACAGAACACCCGCACCCGCGTCGGTGTGGGGGTGCTGCTGTTCCTCGCGTTGCTGACGGTCTTCACCTGGCGTCTGAACGCTTCTTTCTGGAAAGCGATCAAGTAGTCTGCGTCACAGCACGGACCCGGCCGCCAGGGCGGGTCCCGCAATGTCAGAGTGGGAGTGCTGCGGTGCTTCCCACTCTTTTTGATTTTTAGGAGCCTCCGCCATGATGGTCTTGTATTCAGGAACGACCTGCCCCTTTTCGCATCGCTGCCGCTTTGTCCTGTTCGAGAAGGGCATGGATTTCGAGATCCGCGACGTCGACCTCTACAACAAGCCGGAAGACATCAGCGTCATGAACCCCTATGGCCAGGTGCCGATCCTGGTCGAGCGGGATCTGATCCTGTACGAGTCGAACATCATCAACGAGTACATCGACGAGCGCTTCCCGCATCCGCAACTGATGCCCGGGGACCCGGTGGACCGCGCCCGCGTGCGGCTGTTCCTGCTCAATTTCGAGAAGGAGCTGTTCGTGCATGTGTCCACGCTCGAATCCCGCGCCGCCAAGAGCAACGAGAAGCTGCTGGAGAAGTCCCGCGCCCACATCCGGGACCGCCTGACGCAGTTGGCCCCGATCTTCCTGAAGAACAAGTACATGCTCGGCGAAGGTTTCTCGATGCTGGACGTCGCCATCGCGCCGCTGCTGTGGCGTCTGGATTACTATGGCATCGACCTGAGCAAGAATGCAGCACCTTTGCTCAAGTATGCCGAGCGCATCTTCTCGCGTCCCGCCTACATCGAGGCGCTGACGCCCTCCGAGAAGGTGATGCGCAAGTAGTCCGCACAACAGGGGGTGTGAACCGATGAGTGCCGAAGCCCAGGAAGCCACGTCGACCCGGCCCTATCTGATCCGGGCCCTGTACGAATGGTGCACGGACAACGGGTTCACGCCGTACATCGCGGTGCAGGTTGACGAGACCGTCCAGGTCCCGCGCGAGTATGTGAAGGACGGCGAGATCGTCCTGAACATCAGC
Source organism: Thermomicrobiales bacterium (assembly GCA_046328375.1). GTDB lineage: Bacteria > Chloroflexota > Chloroflexia > Thermomicrobiales > UBA6265 > JACCXM01. The sequence goes on along the minus strand of JAXLWT010000126.1, from coordinate 5,788 downwards.
TTCGATGCAACCAGTTCGCTGAAGCTGGGCAACCAGTTCATCGAGTTCAGCGCCCGCTTTGCCGGCACCGCGCGCGAGATCATGGTGCCGGTCGAGCGGGTGATCGCGATCTATGCCCGGGAGAACGGGCAGGGCATGGCATTCCCGCAGGTGCCGGCGGCCAGCACCAAGGGCAGCGAGGCGCCTGCTGCCCGCGGCGCCGGCAGCTCGTCGGCGGATGCTGGCGCGCGTGGCACTGGGGATGCCGATGTCCGCCTGGTGCCGTCTCCCGCCGGATCCGGGGAGGGCCCCGACAGCCCGCCGCCCGGCAGTCGCCCGAAGCCCACGCTGACGCGGGTCAAGTGAAGGCTCGCGCGCAGCATCTGATCTGCAGAGGAGAGGGGCTCCTGTAGAATTTTCGCAAGCCGATTTAGCTCAGTTGGTAGAGCAACCGCCTTGTAAGCGGTAGGTCGTCAGTTCGATTCCGACAATCGGCACCAATGCATGTGAAGGCCTCCAGGGATGACTCCCTGGAGGCTTTTTTCATGCCTCTACCAACGCCAGCCAGTTGCCACGTCGATGGAAACAAGCCCTTGCCTTAAGTGATAAAAATGGCGATCATTCGCCAGTTAAATCTACTGAATGTCACAAATATGACATTCAGTGGTATCATTTGATTTAAATGATACTTCAGACGGCCGTAACCATGTCCGGTCGATACCGGAAATCTCCCCGCTGCGTTATGCCGTCCCTCTTCTCTGCTGCCCCCGCACCCGTCACCATCCGAGAGTTCCAGTCCCGAGTACTGGAAGGCCTGCTGCTTTTCAGTGTCGGGCTCTGCGTCGCGTTTCTGCTGCTTCATGCGGCCGGCCTGTTCCCGATGCAGGAGCCACAGCGCGCCGCCGTTCAGGTCATTGCCGCCGTGTTTGCGGGGGTCGTGCTCCTGCTGAAGCGTCGCATCGAGGTCTACACGGCCGCCGCGCTGGTTCTGTGTGCGTTGGCCTTCCTGCTGTTCGTCCAGGCGCTGCTTCTGGGCCAGGTCAACGAACTGCGTATCGTGTGGTTCTTCATCACGGTGGGTGCCGCCTACCTGCTGCTGGGGCGCGGCTGGGGGCTCCTGATGGCAGTCACCACGGCCGTCACGGTGTGGGGAACCAACTCGTTGCACGTCGTCCCGTATACATCCCAGGCGCTGCTGGTCTATTCCGCCGTATTGTTGGTGACCTCCTTCGGCTTCCACAGCCTGATCGGCTATGCGGACAGCCTGTACCGGCACATCGTCCGGCGCGAGGCAATGTTCCGCATGCTGACCGAGGAGTCCTCCGAGGTTGTCTGGCGTGTGAACCGCGATCTTGTGCTCACCTACGTCAGTCCGGCGGACGAGCGGATGCGCGGCTATCCGGCGCCGATGGTCATCGGTCGGCCGGCCGAAGAGATGTTCACAGACGCGGGTGTCGTGATCCTGCGTGAGGCCTTGCGCCAGAATGCCGCGCTGTTCACGGCGCCACTGAAGTGCCGTGATGGCTCGGTGCGCTGGGTGGAAATCTCGGCCGAGCGCGAAGTGGACACCTTCGGCACGCTGATCGGGCTCCATGGACGGAGCCGGGACGTCACCGATCGCTTGCGCCTGGAGGCCGACCTCCAGCAGCATCGGGACAATCTGGAGGTGCTCGTGCGGGAGCGCACCGCCGACCTCTCTGTTGCCAAGGAGGCGGCCGAGTCGGCCGCCCGGGCCAAGAATGTGTTCCTGTCCAACATCAGCCACGAACTGCGTACCCCGCTGACGGTCATCCTGGGCATGGCCGAACTCGCGCGGGCCCGGGTCGCGGAACCCCGCAGCCAGCGCTTGCTGGACCAGGTGCTGACCCAGGCCCGCAAGCTCGCCGGGCTCATCACGGATCTCATCGACTATGCGGCGTTGGGCGCCAAGCGCATGGAGCTGCGACGCGCTCCGCTGCATGTGCCCTCGCTTCTGGCACAGGTTCAGGCTGCCGTGGCGGAAGCGGCCCGGGTCAAGGGCATTGACGTCCGCCTGGACATGGCTCCGGAGGTTCTGCAGACGGAGTTTCTCGGAGACGCCCGTCGATTGCAGCAGGTGATCATGCAACTGGCGGACAACGCCATCAAATTCACGACGCAGGGGCAGGTGACGATCCGGGTGGACGCGCCCCGTCCGATGGACGGCGGCAATGTGCAGTTGCGGTTCCAGGTGCGGGATACCGGCGTGGGCATCGCGCCGGAGGCGCAGTGGATCCTCTTCACTGCCTTCGAACAGGCGGACGGTACCGCGACCCGCAAGCATGAGGGCACGGGGCTGGGGCTGGCCTTGTGCAAGCTGCTGGTGCAGGCCATGGACGGCAGCATCGGAGTGGTCAGCCAGCCCGGTGCCGGCAGCACCTTTCACTTCACCGTGACGTTGGGGGTCGCGGAGCCGCGCGGGGACCTGCCGCCGCCGGAGCCCGACCTGCGCACTTCCGTGGGCATCGGTCTGCCGGCCCCCTGAGGGAGCGGGGGCTGCGGACGGCTCCGGTGGCGATCCTGATGGCGGCCTCAGGTGGCCGGCCGCACGTCCTGTCGCCGCGTCAGCAGATAGGCCAGCGGCGCCAGGGAGCCAAGTGCCAGTGTCGCAACAATCCATGGCCAGGGATTGCGGCCCAGGCGCTTCGCATCCCCCCACATCCACACCAGGAACAGCGTCAGCGCGATGCACAGGTCGACAAATACCTGGGCGCCGGCCAGGTTACTGAACAGGGGTTCGAACAGCCCGAGGATGCCGTGCTGCCAGACGGCAGCGGCGCTCAGGGCAGCAAAGGCGAGCAACGTGGCGGAGATCAGCAGGCGTGGCATGGTGCGGTGTCCTTTCAACTTGGTTGGTGGAAGCCGCAGTCTCCGAGGCCGGGCGCTTCGGTGCAATTACCTGCCAGGTCATTGAACGGCTGCCACCCGCTGTGATGCAATGCCGCCATGAACGCCCTGACCCACACCCTGACCGCGACGCTGCAGCAGGCCCGCAAGGCACGGCGCCTGAGCCAGCTGGAGCTCTCGCTGCGGGTCGGCGTGTCGCAGCGTCATGTGAGCTTCGTCGAGAGCGGCCGGGCCCGGCCCAGCCGGGACCTGCTGCTGGCCTGGCTGCAGGAGCTCGATGCGCCGCTGGCCGTGCGCAACGCCGCGATGCTGCAGGCCGGCTACGCGCCGGCCTACAGTGCCGCACCGATCGGGGATCCGTCGCTGGCCCAGGCACACGAGGCGCTCGTGCAACTGCTGGCGGCCCACGATCCGATGCCGGCGCTGGTGCTGGATGCGCAATGGAACCTGCTGCAGATGAACCGCGGCGGCCGTTGGCTGGCCGCCACGCTGCTGCCCTGGACAGCGGACCTGCCGCCGGGTCAGCCAGTCAACATGCTCGACCTGCTGGCCCACCCCGAGGGATTCACCCGGTCGATGCGCAACCTGGCCGAGGTCGGCCCGGCGCTGCTGGCGCATCTGCGGGACGACGCATCCGTGTTGCCGGAGCTTGCGCCCCGTGTCGAGGCGTTTGCGGTCCGGCTGCGGCAGCAGCTGGGTGCGAATGCCCTGCATTCCGGCTGGCCGCGGCCCATGGCGCCGGTGCTGACGACACACTTTGATTCCCCGTTCGGCGAACTGGCCTTCTTCAGCATGTTCACGACCTTCGGCACGCCGCAGGACATCACGCTCGCGTCGCTGCGGGTGGAGCATCTGTTCGCAGCCAATGCCCGGACCCGGGCGGTGCTGCAGGCCCAGGTCGGTTGACGGGGATCAGGCCAGCGGGTGCCCCGGAGCGCTCCGGCGCCGTTATGATCCGGCTTTCCGGGCCGGCGTGCGTCAGGCGAGGCCCTTGCGTTGCACCTTGAGGCGGATGGTTTCGATGGCCCAGCCCTGGGTGCGCAGGCGGGCTTCCAGGGCCGGCAGCAGCTGGCGCAGCTTGGCGGCTGCAGCGTTGTTGTCGAGCAGCAGGCACCAGCTGGCGCCGTCGATCGGGCCGGCCTGGATGCTGGTCCGCAAGCCGGGTGGGATCAGGGGCAGGATCGCCTGCAGCCGGGCCAGGGAGTCCTGGCTCAAGGCCGCCAGCCGGGCCAGCGTGGGAGACTCCTGCGTGGCCTGCTGCAGGCTGACCGCCTGGTTGCGGCGGGTGGTGGGACCGGACATGGACAGGAGCGTGGAAGAGTGCATTTGATTATCACGGATGCCTGGCTGGCACGCAGCCGTGCCATTCATCTGAGCGGCACGCGGCTGGTGTTGTCCGGCCTGGCACTGTCGCTGCTGCTGATGGTGGTGGCCGCACTGCTCTACCACTGGGTGTTCCTGAAAGGCGCCCGGGAGGGCTGGCCCATCGTCGGCTCGCTGGTGCGCCTGGTTGTGCAGGATGAGTTCGCGCAGCGCGACCGCTTCCTGCGGGACAACCTGGATGTGCTGGCACGCAAGGTCGGCGAGATGCAGGCCAAGCTGACGCAGTTGGAATCCCTGGGCGAGCGGGTGTCGGGTCTTGCGGGCGTCAACCCGGCGGAGATCAAGGCGCGGCCGGGTCAGGGTGGCGCGCTGGTGACCGGGCGCCCGCTGACGATGGAGGAACTGCAGGCCACGCTGGCCGACCTGGGCCGTGTGACGGACCAGCGCACCGACCTGCTGACGGTACTGGAGTCCCGGCTGTTCGACCAGAAGATGCGCGACATGATGGTTCCGACGCAGAAGCCGGTTGCACTGGGCAATCTGGGTTCTGCCTTCGGCTGGCGCGTGGACCCGATCACCGGCCACTCGGCGCTGCATACCGGGCTGGACTTCCAGGCCGACCCCGGCACGCCGATCATCGCGGCAGCCGGCGGCGTCGTGATCACGGAGGAGTACCACCCGGCCTACGGCAAGCTGATCGAGATCGACCACGGCAACGCGCTGGTGACTCGGTATGCCCATGCGTCGGCGGTCTTCGTGCGGCTCGGGGATCTCGTCAAGCGCGGCCAGAAGATTGCCGAAGTCGGCTCGACCGGGCGTTCCACCGGCCCCCATCTGCACTTCGAGGTGCTGGTGCAGGGCGTGCCGCAGGACCCGCAGAAGTTCCTCGACGCCGGCAGCCAGTTGGCGGCACAGCAGGTGGCCAAGGCCACGCCGCAGTCGGCACGCAGCAGCCTGGCCCGGGAGCCCCCGGCCCGGCGCGCGGCACGCAGGTAAAATCCGCCGCTCGCGTTTCCCCTGCGCCAGCGCCCCGGCAAAGCGTTTTTTGTTGGGGGCAACTCCCGTTCCAACCCGTTTGACAAGAGGATTGCGTCGTTCGATGGCCGCCCCAGGTGGCCCACCGGCGTACAGGCATGGCCACCAATTTCCTGACCAAGATTTTCGGCAGTCGCAACGACCGCCTGCTCAAGCAGTACCGCAGCAGCATTGCGAAGGTCAATGCGCTCGAGCCGGAACTGGAGAAACTCAGCGACGACGCGCTGCGCGCCAAGACCGAGGCCTTCAAGGCCCGGGTTGCGGGTGGCGAGCCGCTGGACAACCTGCTGGTGGAGGCCTTCGCCGTCGTGCGTGAGGGCTCCAAGCGCGTCATGAAGATGCGCCACTTCGATGTGCAGATGATCGGCGGCATGGCGCTGCACTTCGGCAAGATCGCCGAGATGGGCACCGGGGAGGGCAAGACGCTCACGGCCACGCTGCCGGTCTACCTGAATGCACTGACGGGCAAGGGCGTGCATGTCGTCACGGTGAACGACTACCTGGCCACGCGCGATGCGCAGTGGATGGGCCGGCTGTACAACTTCCTCGGCCTGACGGTGGGCATCAATCTGCCGCAGATGCCGCG
>JAXLWT010000125.1:0-6125 GCA_046328375.1 Thermomicrobiales bacterium | reverse complement strand
ACACCGTGCTGGAGCTGATCGCCGACCGGCGGCACCTGGGTGTGCACACCGAGATGCTGACCGACGGGATGGTGGGCCTCTACCGTGCCGGCGCGATCGACGGCAGCCGCAAGAACGTGATGCCGGGCAAGATCGTCTGCAGCTTCGCCGCCGGGCTGCGGCCGCTCTATGACTTCATAGACGACAACCCGCTGGTCGAGGTGCATCCTGCCCGCTTTACCAACGATCCGTTCGTCATCGCGCAGAATGACAACGTGGTGGCGGTGAACGGCGCGCTGCAGATCGACCTGACCGGGCAGGTCGACGCCGATTCGGTCGGCACGCACATCTACTCCGGCATTGGCGGGCAGGTGGATTTCATCCGTGGTGCCTCGCGTAGTGCCGGTGGCCGTCCGATCATCGCCATTCCCAGCACCGCGATGGGGGGCAGGATCAGCCGGATCGTGCCGACGCTGGCGCCGGGCTCCGGCGTGGTCACCAGCCGCGGGGACGTGCACCACGTCGTCACGGAATACGGCCATGTCGACCTCTTCGGCCTGGGCGTGCACGCTCGGGCCAAGGCGCTGATTTCCATTGCACATCCGGACTTCCGCGAGGAACTCAGCCGCCAGGCGCATGAACTGCGCCTGGCCTGGGGTGAGGACGGGGACGTGCGGCGGCTGGCCTAGCCCGGCGCTATGTCCGCAACCGGCCGGAGCCCAAACGTCGCGCTTTGGTGCGTCTCAGGTCAGAGTGGATCGATGAGTATTTTCCTCCGGACATTGCGAAGAGCCCGCGTGCACTTCCCATGGTTCATGACCGCCGTCCTGCTCGTGATGGCTTTTCCGACTTCGGCGGAAGAACGGGTCCAGTTCCGCAATCCGGAGCGCAATCTTACGATTGCGGCCTATCTGTCCCGTCCGAGCGGCGATGGTCCCGCGCCTGCCGTCGTTATGTTGCACGGGTGTAGCGGGCTGGTCGCCGGTGGGCGTCCAGCACCGCTTTATACCGCTTGGCGGGACCTCTTTCTCCAGGAGGGCTTTGCCGTGCTGATGGTCGACAGCGCGTCATCGCGCGGCTTCGGCCAAACCTGCACGGCCGGCGAGGCACGGAAGCGCATGTGGGCCGAACGGCCCTCGGATGCCTACGCGGCTTTGGCATACCTCCAGGCTCAACCATTCATTGATGCGACGCGCATCAGTCTTGCCGGCTGGTCTCAAGGCGGCGGTGTCGTGCTTCTCGCCATTGGGCGCCGAAGCAGCGGGCGGCCGGATCCACCGCCCGTCCATGACTTCGCGCGCGCCGTTGCGTTCTATCCGGGTGCATGCAGCGAAACGTTACAGTCCCGTCCGTTTGTCGACGCACCTGCAAAAAGCTGGACCACCGAGATCCCACTCCTCGTGCTCCTGGGAGCCGCCGATAACTGGACGCTCGCGGCACCCTGTGAAGCATTTCTAAGCGGTGCCCAGGACCGTGGCGCTCCGGTCGAATTCCACAGCTATACCGGCGCATCGCACGCCTTCGATGCTCCCGCGACCCCGACACGCGTCGTCGAGGCCTATCGAGAAGGTACTTGGGCCCCGGTCATCGGCACGAGTGAGGAAGCACGGGCTGATGCCTATGATCGGGTCCGGGCATTCCTGCGAGCGATGCGCGCGCCGAACAGTGTGCGCAACCAGAGTCGTTCGGACGCTCGCTGATTGGTGCTGCCACGAACGCCATCCTTCCCAAGCGGGAATTGGATAAGATCGCGTTCATGCAAATGATCGACCAGCTCGTCCAACGCTTCCGGGAAATCGGTGAAGTAACATGAGCTCTTTGATCACCGCCGCCGACCGAACCAGGCCGGCCACGCGTTGTGAATGAATGCACGGAAAGCGCACACGGAGCGCGTGACCGGCAGGCAGGCGTGCGCCCGTCGCGAGCCGCGGCCAATCCAGTCTGTTTTCTCGTCGTGCTCCGCCAGGTCGCGTGACATCAGACGGGCGTCGATCGCGTGGGCACCGGTTGACGCTCCGATCACGTGCGTAATGGAGGCGGGTGTGAACATCACGTCTGATGCTCTGCCGCTGCCGCGGTCATCGCCCGGCCAGGGTTGGTCCCGTACAAGACCTCCAGTAGTTTCGCGGCGAGATCGGCTCCGCGGTAGGGCTTGGGAAGCACAGGGTAGGTCGACGCCGTACCGTCCAGGTGGGTGTTGCCACTGGTCAGCAGGACTTTCAGACCCGGGCGCATCGCCTGCGCCTGCGCGGCCAATTCCGATCCCGATAACCCGCCCGGCATCACCTCATCGCTAAACAGCAAGTCAAATTTCTCCTCGCGGAGTGCGGCGAGTGCCGCTTGCCCGCTCTCCACTGCCCGCACGATGTAACCCAGTGCCACCATTTGCCGCTCGGTGACGGCACGCAGTGCGGAATTGTCGTCCACTAACAGGATGTGGCCGATCGCATGTGCGAGCGGTAGAGGCGAGACAGAGAAGTTGTCTGTGTCCGTTGAGTTTGGCGAGCCGGAACGTGGCAGTAGCAGCCGAACCGTGGTTCCCTCGCCTAACGCACTTGTCAGGCTCAACTGGCCGCCTGATTGCCGAGCGAAGCCGTAGACCATTGACAGTCCCAGTCCCGTGCCCGCTCCGGGAGGCTTAGTCGTAAAGAACGGTTCCAGCGCTCGGTCGCGTACCTCAGGGGTCATGCCCATGCCGGTGTCGCTTACACTCAACGCCACGAATTCGCCCGCCGTTAAGCCAAAGGCCGCCGCGGCCACTGCATTCAGCCTCAAGTTCTCCGTGCGCAGCGTCAAAGTGCCACCTTTGGGCATCGCATCGCGCGCGTTGATCGCCAGGTTCAGCACCACGTTATGAAGCTGCGATGGATCGCTGTCTGTCAGCCACACCTCCGGTTCAGCCCTGAGTTCGACTTCGATCGCTTCACCAAGCGTGCGCTGGAGGAGCGGCACCATCTCCAGCAATAGCTCGTTGAGGCTTACTGCAAGGAAATGCAGCGGTTGCTTGCGGGCAAAGGCAAGCAGCCGGTGCGTGAGGTCAGAGCCGCGCAGTGCGGTGGCAAGGATGGCCGTTGCCGACTGAGCAATCGCGGGGACGTTCGTGGCTTCGAGCGCTTCAGCTTCCAGAATGATCACGGCGAGCAGGTTGTTGAAGTCGTGCGCGATACCACCCGTTAGCTGGCCAATCGCCTCGAGCCGCTGCGCCCGGCGCAGCCTTTCCTCGGTCGCCAGCTTCTCCGTAATATCCTCTGCCATGACAAGCATGAGCGGGATTGGTTCTCCTGGTGTGTCGAACCGCGCCCGCGCCGCGCGCACCACGATTTCACGGCCGGAGCGCGTAATAAGCCGCCGCTCCAGCACCTCCAGCTCCTCAGTCGTCGGCTGTGCAGGCAAGGGCGGCAAAAGCGGCTCGCCCGAAGCCAGCATATCGAGAAGCGAACGCCCGATCAGACCATCGTCCTGATAATCCAGCATTTTGCATGCGGCGGGATTGGCCTGGACAATGCGGCGGGCCTCTCCGGCCAGCACGACGATGCCCAGTGGTGAAACCTCAAACATCTTGCGCAGGCGGGTTTCGGACTGCTGCAGGCGCGTTTCCGCGGCCCAGCGGGCCGTCACGTCCTTCGTGACGCCGACCAGATAGGTTGGCTCATCCTTGTTGCCCGGCGCGATGGACATCGTCAGCTCCAGATGCAAGGCAGTGCCATCCGGGCGCACGTGCCGCCGTTGCTGTGTGAACGATTCGATTTCTCCTTTCAGAACCTTGTCCCGCAGGTTCAGAAGCTCCGCCCGGCATTCCTCGGGGATGACCTCGATAGCTGGCCGGCCGATCATCTCCTCCGGCGCGATTCCCAACATCTCCGCCAGCCGCTGGTTTACGCGCAGGAACCGCCCGTCCAATCCGACATGACCCATGCCAAAGGCCGAGTGCTCGAAGCTGGCACGGAACCTCCCCTCCGCCTCCAGGGTCGCCCGTCCCCGCTCCACCTCCGCCAATGCGGCACGCAGCCGCCGCTGCTGCATAATGGCTCCCGCACCGACAAGGCCCGCGGCGAGCAGCGCCAGAACCAGCCCCACGGCACTGAAGACAAGGCGGCGACCCAGCCCAAGCGCCTCGTCCTCGTCCTCCTTGGCGATCACGGTCCAGGGCGTTCCGGTCACCGCGGCAGGGGCGCCGAGCACCATTGCGCCTCGGTGGTCAGGTCCGAGCCGGGCTGGCTGGTCGCCGAGGACTGGCCGACGTTCGGCAAGCTGCTCGGCATCCAGCGGCTGGTGGTGGCCGAACTGCGGATTCTGGCTTGTCCGCGGTTGGCTCACCAGCACTCGTACCGTGTCGTCCCGGCGCCACATGAGCACCTCTCCGGTGCGACTGGGCAGCGGCCAGGTGCGGAGGTAGGGGAAGATAAAGGCGTCAGGGTCGAGGTCGTACACCAGCGCGCCCACCGCCTCGGACAGGTCGCCGCGATGCATGAGCAAGGGTGCAACCCAGGCGAGGTGAATGGCCCCGGAGGGATCCTTGTGCAGGTCAAGGAGCTGAATTTGCCCCGCTTCAATCGCTCGGGACAGCGTGGGCTGGATTTCTGTTGCAGGACTGAGGCCCGGTCCGTCCGCGAGCAGCACGCGCCCACCGAGATCCAACAGGTAGACGCCGCGCACGCCGTCGTTCCCGTGCCAGCGTTGCAGTACTCGGCGCAGGCTTGCCTCGTCCGCCTCGTCCCGCCGCAGGAGCCAGCGCTGCGCAAGGTCGCTCGTCAGAGTGCCTTCCGTCAGCGTGCGCGCATCATTGCGTCGCTCCAACATCCAGCGGCTCACGCCCTCCGCCTTCAATCGAGCGATGGCCTCGATGCGCTGGCTGGACTCGCGCGCGAACCGGTCCAGGGCGGCCCTGGCTACCAGAGCGGTGACCGCGCAGACCGCCACCGTTACGCTGGCAGCAATCACGAGCATACGCCAGCGTGGCGGTGTGACGGCCAGGCGTGGCGCGTCAGCAGGCGGCATAGCGGTCAGCGCCAGCACGAGCACGCCCGAGGTGACCAGTACGAAGGCGATTCCCTTCGCGATCGCTGTTGCGATCATGAGTTCGGGGTCGACCAGGACGGCGAGCAACCAGTCGGAGAATGCAATCCAAGCCGAGCTGAAAAGCACATAGACAGCCCAGACCAGCACAACGAAGCGGCTACGCGGCGACTTCGGGGTCCAGTGTTGCAGCAGAGCACGAGCGCTGGCTGCGGCCACGATTTTGCTTCCTCGCGACGTTGGGCGCCGGCAAGCGAGCATGATCAGTCGTTCGCTGAAATGATTTGGCGCAAATCGTTCAGCGGCATGTCATGTCGTTGGCCGCTGGCAGGCGGCGGATCCGTGGTCCGCCGCCGCGGCCTCAGCGGGTGCAGCGCAACGCCAGCCTCCTTGAGCGATCGCCAATCCAACCAGGTCGGCCGGTTCCAGCCGTCCATGGTCCCGAGCGCCTCGATCCGGTCCATGTGCAGCACGGGTCGGACCCTGCGTTCCCGATGCGCCCTCTTGCACCTCCCGACCGCCGCTTGACCGGCACATCAGCAACGATCATCAGGGGGAGGCTCCTTCGCGCTGCTTTGGAAGCCAACGGACGGTTCCGTCCCGACGCTCAATCGACGACCAGGACGTCCGGTTACCGCATATCGTCGCGCCGACGCCGTCAGTCTGTATTCACCCAAAGCGGGCGCCGGCGTGATCGCTTTCATACGAGCAATCTTCTAGCCCGCCTCCGGCGGCGACCAGGCCAGGCTGTCCGGCTGGGTCTCAAAGCGCGTTACGCCCTCGGGAAACGTCACCCAGGGCTGCGCGCTGCGGGTCCAGAAATGGATCGTCGGCACCAGCCAGGACGTGTCATCCAGCGTGCCGGGCTTGAGGTTCCGGTTGGGATACGCCGCGCCGCCGGGCACATGGTACAGCCGGGTGCCGCAATCCGGACAGAACCAGCACTCCATGGTCTTCACAGGGCTGGTCCGCCGGAGGAACATCTTCGGCGCGCCTCTGGTCAGCCGGAACAGGTCCTGCGGGATGGCCGCGGCCATGGCGAAGGCGGCGCCGGACTGGCGCTGGCATTCGGTACAGTGGCAGGCGTAGACGACGGACGGCGGGCCGCTGACCTCATAGCGGACGGCGCC
>JAXLWT010000124.1:0-1214 GCA_046328375.1 Thermomicrobiales bacterium | reverse complement strand
AGCGCCGTCCCCGGCAGCGGCGGCAGATGGATCATCCCGATCACCGGCTTCTCAGTCCCGAAGGTCTCCATCAGCCAACTCATGGCGCACTCCTCTGAACGGCGCTTCTCGCGCGTATACCCATAACACCGCGCGGTGGCAGGGTGGCTCATCGCTGTTTACAAAGGTTGGATAGTTTGCCAGAGTTCGGCGGGGACAAAGCGCGACAGGTGGCGAACATTCGTCGTGGCGATGACAAGCGCAGTTGGAGGGATCCCAAGGGTCAGGGCCTGCCCCACCAGGATCATGTCGCCATCGATCATTCGGTCACCGGCGGTGGGCTGCCCTTGTTGTCGCGCATCTGCCCAGCTACGCGCCGCTTGCCGCATGGCTGCGGTGGTGAGCGGCAGATATTCCAGGGTCTGCGCCAGCGCATCCAACCGCGCGATCCCACGCGTGCGGCGAGCGCGGAGCAGTTCGCGTCGCAACTCGTAGTCGGCTATTTCCGGGATGATAACTCGCACATTCGCCAGCAGGAGCGACCGAATCCATTGGGAGCAGGCGATCCCCTGGGGTGACTGCTGCGGGTTGGTGACCAGGCCAAGCACGCTCGTGTCGAGCAGCACAGCATTTGTCACCAGCTTTGCCCCTTCAACTCAGGCAGGAAGAAGAGTCTGTCAGATAGACGATCCTCATCGAGCGCCCTGATCAGGAATTCGCCAGTCTCCCTCTGTTCATCCGCTTCGGCCTCATCCAGCCAGGAATCAAGCAGTGCAAGAGCTGCCGCACGCCGGTCGGAGGGAGGTAGGTGCTGGTCGAGCAGGCGGATGGTGACTTGCTCTTCCGGGACCCCCTCCTGCTCAGCGGCTTGCGCCAGGCGTTGAGCCAGGTCCTGCGGCAGATGGAGCGTCAGTGCCATTGGCGCTACCTCCTATCACGACGTTGATCGGGGAAAGTGTAGCACCAAGAAAGTCCCGCAAAGATATTCTGGGCGCTCAGTCCAGCGCCAGCGCCGCCGCCGTCTCGGCGTGGATGCGGGTGGTGTCGAACAGTGGCACCGTGGCGTCGCCATCGCCGACCAGCAGCATGATCTCGGTGCAGCCGAGGATGATCGCCTGCGCCCCCCGGTCCACCAGCCGCGCCATGATCTGCCGATATGCCTCGCGCGACTCCTCGCGCACGACCCCCAGGCAGAGCTCGTCGTAGATGACTCGGTGGACCACCGCGCGGTCAGC
>JAXLWT010000123.1:0-1611 GCA_046328375.1 Thermomicrobiales bacterium | reverse complement strand
CTACGCCAAGTCGGAGCGCATTTTATCGCAGAAGACCGAGCAACTGGTCTGCGTGGAGGCGTCCTGTGGGCGAAAGTCCGCACGGCGCATTTTCACCTATGCCATGGGATTCCGCCTCGCAATGCTCTTTATGGGCACAAATTGACTTTGTTACCAGTTGTGTATAATACACGAGTGGTAACTTAAGCGAGTATCCAGGCGGCAGGTCGAGATGAGTGAACCATTCCTCGTGGGACGGGAACGAGAACTCGCGTTTCTTCAGCAAGTGGCGACACGCCAGCGTCCCGGGCCGGCACAACTCATCCTCTGTTACGGGCGGCGGCGCGTCGGCAAGACCAGTCTCTTGCGCTATTGGGCATCCGCGAGCGGCCTGCCGACCCGCTACTGGACCGTCGAGAAAGAACCTGCCGCACTCCAACGCCGGAAGCTAGCCGCGCTCATTCTCGGCGTGCCGATCGCCCAAGCACCGACAGTGAGTACCTGGGCCGAAGTGTGGGAGCTCGCTATTCGGGTTTTTGGCGATGGGCGTCACCTGTTGGTCATCGACGAACTACCCTACGCCAGTGAAGCCGATCCGGCCTTCCTCTCCGCACTTCAACACGCCTGGGATGTGCTTTTCCAGCACCGCGCGCATGTGCTGGTCCTTTGTGGATCGCACGAGCGGGTGATGGCGGCCCTCCAGGCAGGACAGTCCCCACTCTTCGGGCGGTTCACAGGACAATGGCACCTGGAGCCGCTGCCGTTCACGAGCCTACCCGCATTCCTACCCACCTGGAGCGATGACGATCGGCTCGCGGCTTATGCCATCGTCGGCGGAGTCCCGGCCTACCTGCGCTGGCTCAATCCTGATATCGACCTCTGGGGCAACCTGCGCTCAGTCATCCTGTCGCCGGGGAGCATGTTCTTGACCGAACCAGCATTCCTGCTCCAGGATGAGGTACGGGAGCCACAGGCGCATCTCGCGATCCTTAAAGCGATTGGAACTGGTGCGCGCACGATCGAAGAGATAAGCGCGGCCACGCTCCTGGGCAAAACCCATCTCTCGGCTTACCTCGCCCGTCTCCAGGATTTGCGCCTTGTCGAACGTCGTCTGCCGATAACAGTCCCCCCGGCAGCACGGCGCACCAGTCGCCGGGGGCGTTATCATCTCAGCGATCCGTACTTCCGCTTCTATTTTCGGTTCCTTGCCCCGGCACATGAGACGGTTGTGCCGATGCCAGAGATTGTCTATGAGCAGATCCGGCGAGAGCTTTCGTCCTATGTTGGGTCAACCGCTTTCGAGGAGTTGGCACGGCGCTGGGTACTCGCACGCGGCATGGCCGGTCAATTACCTTTGCGACCGGAAGAAGCTGGCAGTCACTGGGGGCCGGGAGTGCAGGCCGACGTTGTTGCGCCGAACTGGGGGACAAAAACCATCCTGATCGGCGAATGCAAATGGACGACGGCGCCAGTGGACGTCAGTGTTGTCCGGGCACTTATCGAGCAGAAGCTCCCCCAGGTATTAGCAGCACTCCCTTCCGGGGGGCGTGGTTGGGCGACCACACCGGCGATCTTCACACGCGCCGGGGCGACTTCAGGGGCGCGGGCACTGCTGCTGCTGCATGGTGGTAT
>JAXLWT010000122.1:0-1212 GCA_046328375.1 Thermomicrobiales bacterium | reverse complement strand
CGACCTGCTCCCCGGTTTAGTACGGATTCCGGTTGGAGTCCGCGGTTAAAGATACCGCCTCTGCTTCCCGCTGGCGATACGCCGCGGCGAACTCCGCCGGGGTGATATCGCCGAGCGAGCTGTGGGTGCGCTCCGTGTTGTATTCCACCCGCCAGGCCGTGATGATCTGGCGAGCGTGTTGCAGGCTGGTGAACCAGTGGTCGTTCAGGCACTCGTCCCGGAACTTGCCGTTCCAGCTCTCGATGTAGGCGTTCTCGTTCGGCTTGCCAGGTCGGATGAATGCCAGGCGCACACGGTTCTCGTAGGCCCACGCGTCCAGCGCCTTGCCGTCGAACTCCGGGCCATTGTCCACGGTGATCGAGGTCGGTAGCCCGCGCTCCAGAGCCAGCCGCTCGAGAACCTGAACCACGCGCCGGCCGGGCAGCGAGCTATCCACCTCGATGGCCAGACACTCCCGGCTGAAGTCATCCACGATCGCCAAACAGCGGAACCGCCGCCCATCGCTCAGACCGTCGTGGATGAAGTCCATCGACCAGCTGACGTTGGGCGCCACCGGCCTCGGCAGCGGGTGGCGTTCCACCGGACCGATCCGCTTGCGCTTCCGGCGGCGCACCGCCAGGCCCGCTTCCCGATACAGCCGGTAGACACGCTTCCGGTTCACCACCCAGCCCTCGCGGCGCAGTCGCGTGTACACCCGACGATAACCGAAGCGTCGCTTCTCGGCGGCAATCGCTGCGATCCGCTCCCGCAGCTCGGCACAGGCTGCCCGGCGAGCCCGATAGCCGTACAAGGACCGCGAGATCCCGATCAGCCCGCAAGCGCGCGTCACGCCGTAGCGGCGTTCCGTCATCAGCGCCGTCACTGCCTGGCGCTTCGCCTGCGGGCTTACCATTTTCGGCCCAGGAGATCCTTCAGGGCCGCCTTGTCCAGCTCGGCCTCGGCCAGCAGCCGCTTCAGCCGCCCGTTCTCCTGCTCCAGCTCCTTCAACCGGCGGGCCTCCGAGACTGTCATCCCGCCGTATTTGGCCTTCCAGTTGTACAGCGTCTGGTCCGAGATCCCGTGCTTCCGGCAGAGGTCCTTGGGCTTCGCGCCCGCCTCGGCTTCCTTCAGCACCGCAATGATCTGTTCCGTCGTCGCTCGCTTGCCTCGCATCGTCCGCTCCTCTCTGGGGCGGACTCCAAGTCTACGGCGTACTATTCACGGGGAGCAGGT
>JAXLWT010000121.1:0-3692 GCA_046328375.1 Thermomicrobiales bacterium | reverse complement strand
TCGCCGCGCAGTTCGTCCATCAGTTGTCGGGAGGCCGTGATGTCGATATGGGAGACCACCGCGCCGCCCGCCTTCTCCCTCAAGGGAGTCACGGTGACGTTGAACCATCGCTCTACTTGTGGCGAGTGGCAGGGGTATTCATGGGAAAAGATTTCCGCCTTGCCTTCCAGCACAACCTTGATGCCGTTGTGCATCTCCAGTGCCCCCTCAGCCGACGCGCCGCAGGCCATACGGCAAATGTCCAGATAGTTGACGCCGATGCCCGTGTGCGGGGCCGTCCGTCCGGCCTCGCCGCTATTCGCCAAGGCGAACGCGCACCACGCTCTGTTGACAGCGACGATGTTGCCCTCTCGGTCAAGTACTGCGATATGAGAAGTCATGGCATCCAGGATGGCCTGTTTGAATTGCTCGCTCTCGCGGATTGCCTCCTCAGTCCGCTTGCGTTCGGTGACATCGCGGATCATCGACAGCATCATTGTGCGGTTCTGTTGGCGGTATTGCCGCGTGCTGATCTCCACCGGGATGCGTTGGCCATTCTTGGTCAGCAGGATTTTCTCGTGACGCAGTAAGTTGTCGTGGCACAATACCTCCGTATCCTCGGGAACAAACTGACGATCTTCCGGGGCCATAATGTCGAGGGGCGTCAGGTTTTGCATTTCCTGGAGGGTGTAGCCCAGCAGCGCGCAGATGGCCGGGTTGGCTTGGAGAAAGTTACCGCGACCGGTCGCACTGAGCAACTCGTGGACGACGATGCCGTCGGCGGCCAGGTCGAACATCTCCTTGAACTGTTGTCTGGTTTCGCCTAGGGCGGCTTCCAGCGGGGTGACCCAATCGCGGGTTTCGCGCATCGCGATGATGGCCGCTGCCAGCAGGTAGGCGCTGCCAAGATATTGGGCGATGCGCCCCGTCCAACTTAGGACGCTACCGAAAGCCGACTGGAGCATGACGCTGAACAGTCCAATGGCGATGAGCAGCAGACCGAGGGCATACCAGTGTTGGAATGCTGACGAGGTTGCATGGCTGTTCCTCTTATGATCTTTAAAAATTTAATCCGGTACTGCTAGCCCCACGTAGCGCAGCAGTTCCAGGGAGCCTTTGGCAAACTGGTCCAAGAAGCGGTCGATCTCGGTGCGGAGCGCTTCGAGGTCATCGGCCCAGCGATGCAAGTGGGTTACGTCTTGGCGCAGTTTGCGCCAGAGTTTTTCAATGAGGTTGCACCACGAGGCATACGTGGGGAGCGGCACGATTTGGATCGGTAACTGCAATGCCCCCCAGCGGCGGCTGGCGGCGGGGCTGGGTTCCGTGGGCCAATTCGGCGGGCGATACCACGGCCAGCGGGTCTCCTGAGGTTCCAAGGCAACCAATACGTCAGGATGGGTGTGCACCGGCCAATTATCTTGAATGACATAAATCCGCTCCGCGTCCGGATACGCTTGGCACAGGGCCTGATAAAACGCCACCAGGAAGCCTACCGTGATCTTCCCGGCCCGGCGGTGGAAGACGCTCCCGGTCAACGCATTCAAGGCCCCGAGAATCCGGGTCACCGTATTCGATTTCGGGCTGCGCACGGCCCGGGCTTGCTCGGACGATCCCGTGGGCGCATACGCAGGGGCCACGGTCGGTTGCCGTTCGACGGTGACTTCGTCCAGGTAGACGGCGATCACCCGCCCGGGCTGGGCCTGGGCCGCCGCCACCGCTGCGGCGACATCGGCCACTTTGGCGTCGTAGTCCGGGTCCGGACTGCGGATCGAGGCCCGTGCCCGCTTCCAGACGATGCGGCCGCGCCGGAGCACGGTATGGACCCCAGCCAGGGTCAAGCCGCCCAGCCACGCACACGCCTGGCGCAGACTCGCCAAGGTCCAGCGGGTCTGCACGATGCCACAGACGCGCGGGTCACGCTGGCAAAGGTGTTGTAACTCGGCGTGGGCCGCCGCCGCCGTCGCGTGCTGAGGGGGAAAAAGCGGGCTTACGCCCGCGTCCGGGATGGACTTTCAGGCCCGCAACGCCGGTCGCTTGATAGCGGTCCAACCACGCATAGACGGTATCGGGCTCCCGCGGGCGTAACAGGCCCTGCCGGGCCACGAGCGCCGCCGGCATCCCCTCGGCGATCTTCAACAACGCCGCTGACCGCTCGCGCACATACGGTTGACGGGCGTGATCCCGCAGATGGACCAGTTGTTGGCGTTCGGTCTCACTCAACACGAGCTGGCGTTGCGGCATGATCGGCTCCTCTGGCGTGGGTGGAATCGCCCCCTGAGTATACCGGATTAAATTTTTAAAGATCATTATAAGCTGCTTTCATGGCGCGCTCCAGTAATGGCGATGCTCGCGCCGATAGCGCTCTGGCTCTGGCGTTTGACCGAGCTCCAACCGGAAGGTGAGCGCGCCTTCGTCGGAAGCATTCAGCAGTATGGCGCCGGTGGCCTGATAACGGGCCACGGTGTCGGGACGCGGATAGCCAAAGCGATTGTGATAGCCGGTCGAGAACAGGACATAACGTGGCTGCACGGCATTCAGAAACGCCGCTGTGGACAGATTGCG
Source organism: Thermomicrobiales bacterium (assembly GCA_046328375.1). Classification (GTDB taxonomy): domain Bacteria; phylum Chloroflexota; class Chloroflexia; order Thermomicrobiales; family UBA6265; genus JACCXM01. The sequence goes on along the minus strand of JAXLWT010000121.1, from coordinate 1,151 downwards.
GTGGCCGTGATGCGGCGCGATCAATATTTTAGCGGCTAATTCGGCTCCATACGTCGCCGCCAGCATGGTTTCGGCGCTGGTTTCAATATCGCCTGGCAACAACACCCGGCCCGCCGCTCCCACCACCTGGAGCACACAGGACGCATTGTCGCCACTGAATCCGGCCTCTGGCGGATGGAAGATGCGGAATTGCACACCATCCCATTCCCAAGTCTGACCCGCCCGACAGGCTTTGGCCCCATCAATCGGCGTCTGCTCCAGCGATGCGGTGAAGATCCACTCTACGGGAAACAGCTCTCGCAGTGACCGCACCCCGCCGGTATGCTGCTTATCCGCATGGCTAACGATCAACGCATCAATGCGATTGATCCCCTGCTGGCGCAGGAACGGTGCAAGAGCGGCGCGGCCTGCATCCAGCGTCGCACCCAAGCGCGCTCCCGTATCGTAGACCAGCACATGATTTTGCGTCCGCACCACCGCCGCCAGACCCGATCCCACATCCAGCAGCGTAAACCAGAATCCGGTTGGCGCTGGCGTAACGGCGGGTGGCCACAACAACGGCAGACTCAGCGGTAAACCCAGCCAGCGGCCCGGCAAGCCGCGCGGCGCCAGCAATAGCGCCATACCCGGCAGCGCGAACACCAGCGTCCATAACGGTGGCGCCGCATGATACAGCACCATGCCCGGCAACCGGTCCAGCCAGACCATAATGTGCCACAACCCATCCATCGTCAGGGCCGCCAGATTCAGCAGCGCCGTCTGGACCGTGCCGCCCAGCGGTTCGGCCAATGCCGCCAGCAGGGTCAGCGGCAGCACCGTGCAGTCAACCCAGGGAATGGCAATGAGATTCGCCAGTGGCGACAACAGCGGGAATTGTTGGAAAAATATCAAGGTCGGCGGCAGCATCACTAGCGTGATGCCGAGTTGCAGGCTGATCGTTTGACCGAGCAGCCGGCCTTCCCGCCAGCGACCGCTGACGCTGTAGAAAATCGCCGCCACCGCTCCAAACGACAGCCAAAAACCCGCCAGCAGCGGCGCTCCAGGATCAACGAGCAACACCACCAACAGCGCCGTCGCCAACACGCGGCTGGGCACGGTAGGCCGTCGGGCCAGCAGCGCGATCATTCCTACCGCCGCCATCAGAAACGAGC
>JAXLWT010000120.1:0-15172 GCA_046328375.1 Thermomicrobiales bacterium | reverse complement strand
CCGAACCTCACGTATTAACCCCTGAGGATTGGGAGGTCTTGCTGGATCAACTCGCTTCCACAGCCTGAATGGCCAAAGTCGAGGATGGCATCAATAAAGGTTGCCGTAGCCGCCGGAAAGGGAGGTGTTGGAAAAACCACAATTGCTTGTGGCATCGCATCCGTGTTGGCGGCCCAAGGAAATCGAGTTTTATTAGTTGATTTGGATCCTCAAAGTAACGCTGCTTGGGGTTTGGGGGCGGATCCCACTCTGCCTGGTACGGCAGAACTCCTGCTGGGCAATACTCCTGTTCCAATACAAATTACAGATAACTTGTGGGTATTGCCGGGAGGGCCTGGGCTAAAGGGCCATGAGGTGATGCGATTAGACCCCGAAGCGCTGGCGGATACCATCACTATGTTTGACTACACCGCCATTATCTTTGACTGCCCACCTGGTTGGGATCATCTGGAACGATTCGGATTAGTTGCGGCGGAGGTTGCCCTTGTTGTGGTCGATGCGCATCCCTTCGCGATCCAAGGCGCTGCTCGCGTAGTGGAGACGCTTTCGTCGCGCCGACAAAAAAAGCGGCAAGGAGCGCAGCGTTGGGCTCTCGTTATGAGTAGAGTAGATTTACGACGTACCTTGGATAAAGATCTTGAAGCTGCTCTAGCAGCTATGTTTCCAGATATTGATCGCCTTTTGATCAGGCAAGATGTTGCCTTATCGTTAGCTACTACGGAACGTATACCCGTTATGGAGGCAGCACAACCAAATTGCCGGGGAGTTATCGATCTTCAAGAAGTGGTAGGATGGTTGCAAAATGCCCAAGCGATCCGGGAATCGTCTGATTCAAAGTGATGCCGCTTCTACCGGGCGAGCGCAGGCCAGACAAGCGATCGATTGGATTGAACGAGAGCAGGCTAAGCGAGGTACCCTGCCACTGGCGGCTATCCAGCCACGGCCTGGAGGAGATTCCCGCCCAATCAAGCCCAGCCATGTGCTCAATCTGGCTGAATCGATTTCTGCAGTAGGGCTGGTGGAACCTCCTACAGTTGATCATGTTGGGCACCTCTTGGCAGGTGCCCATCGCGTAGCCGCTTTAAAGTTGTTAGCGCAACCCGATTTGGAAACGCGAGTAAAAGCATGGATGGAACTTGCTTGCCTAAACGAGTCTCGATTAACTGCCAAGCAACAAATCGAAGTGGAGCGTTTAAAGGCACTACCTCCCTTAGATATGTATGAAGTGCCGGTCATGATTCTACCCTTTAACGCGGTAGAAGATACTGCCAGAGCATTGGCAATCGAAACCAGTGAGAATACCCAACGACGGTCGTATTCCAGAGATGAAATTCTCACTCTTGTTCAACGACTTCGGGCATCGGGGTTCGTAGAACGAGAGGGTAGACCCCGATCCGGGGAAAAAGCCTTACGCCCCGCACTTTCTATTGTGCTTGGAAAATCTGCCAACACTGTACGCCGTTGGTTAGGCGTACTGGACGATGTGCCGAAAACATGCCCAGATGGGCAAGTTTCCGTGATACGGCAAGCTAGAAAAAAACTGTTATTAGCAGCCAATAGTTATCGACGGGCAATTTCAGAGAATGCCCTGGAAATAGATCAAGAGTTAGATAAGTGTCTGAGTAAACTAGAATCGTTGTTACACGATTCCTAGTAGACGGTCTAATCATCGCCCGCCAATCAAGGCGTATACCCCATTCGCTCCAGGATTCCGTTGCATTAGCGGAGATAGTTGAGATCCGATCAGGGCTGTTCAATGCTTCTCAACTAGTTAATTATAAAATTTTTTCAAACAATTAGGATGCCCTGATGCTGTTGCCGACGTTTCTCACCACGATTCCCGATCACCGCCGTCCTCAAGGGCGGGTGTATGGCCTGGAGCACCTCCTGCTGTTCAGCATTCTGGCGATCCTGTCGGACGCCCCGTCGTACCGCAAGATCCAGCGCTTCATCGCGGCTCGGTTGCCGCAGTTGAACGCGCTCTGCGGGATGCACTGGAAGCGGGCGCCGGCCCACACCTGTGAGTGGGGCGGCACGGGGTTGACCCCCATCGCCTTCAAGCGGGGGTCGCCTCAGCGGACAACACGGCGATGTCGAGACGCACCGTTCCCCGCAGCACCGTCAGCCGGACCGGCTGGCCGAGCGCCCGCTCGGCCAGCGCGCGTTGCAGGTCGTCAATACCACGGATGGATTGTCCATCGAGAGCGACGATCAGATCGCCCGGTCGGAGCCCAGCTTGGCGCGCCGGTCCGTTCGGCGCCAGATCAGCCACCGCCACCGCCGTATCGACGCTCAACTCGAAGTGTCTGACCCGCTGCCGATCTAGCCGCCGATCCTGACCTGCGATCCCTAACGCGGCCCGGCGCACCCGGCCGTAGGCGAGCAACTGTGAGAGCACCCAGGCAGCGGTGTTACTCGGCACCGCGAAGCCAATCCCCTGGGCGTGTGCAATGATGGCGGTATTGATGCCGACGACCCGTCCGCGTGAATCCACTAGCGGTCCACCCGAGTTGCCGGGGTTAAGAGGCGCGGTATGTTGAAGAATGGGTTCGAGCAAGCGCCCCGCACGGCTGCGCCAGGCTCGCGCCAATGCACTGAGTACGCCGGTGGACACTGTAGCGTCGAAACCCAAGGGATTGCCGATAGTGATCACCAGTTGACCGACCCGCAACTGCGCCGAGTCACCTAATTCGGCGTAGGGCAAGTCGGTGGCGGCAGCACGAACCACGGCCAAATCGGTGATCGGGTCAGTCCCCAGCAGAGTTGCGGTGGTACGCCGACCGTCGGCCAGCCCGACCTGCGGTGTTTTCAAACTCGCCACGACATGGGCGTTAGTGAGGATGTAGCCATCTGGCGTGACGACCACACCCGAACCCAGGCCGGTGGGTTCCCTTTCGTTTGGCGATTCTCGGCTTCCGGCGATGCGGACCACCGCCGGCCCAACGTGCTCCACCACGCCGATCACGGCTTGGGAATAGGCGTCCAATAGGGGCCGGTCGTCCGGTTCCAGAAGGCTTGCGGTGCGCCTGCTGCCGATTTCGGCTGGTTCGGTCGCGGCGAGCAGGCGCAGGTGAGTTCGGGTGGGTCGGCGCATGGGGTACCTCCAAACCCGTTATGGGGTGTGGCACCCCTGATTTCAAGGCTGGTGAATCGAGACGAGGCGACCCGTTCGCTGCTGGAGAGCGAGGAGTAGCGGCCCGCTCTTGTCATGGTTTGACGACTCTGGATTCGCTGTCCACGTCGGTCTGGATTTTGAGCGTTGAATCCATGAAGATGATATTAGGAGGCGTGTCCGGCTTGCTGGTACATTTTCCTCGTTACCAAATGCTCCGTTCGCTATATCAGCATGAATCACCTCGATCATGAGTTCGCCGTCACAACGCTCGCAGCGGGATTCTTCTTTGTTGGTGAGCGTTCGCGCCCATGACGGCTAACCGCGGCCGGGTTTTTCTGGCCCGGGGCATGACCAAGATCTACCCGATGGGAGAAATCCAGGTGCAGGCGCTGCGCGGCGTCGATCTGGAGCTGTTCGCCGGCGAATTCGTGGTGCTGCTGGGACCTTCGGGCAGCGGCAAGTCCACGCTGCTCAACATCCTGGGCGGACTGGATTCGCCCAGCAGCGGGACCATGCAGTACGGTGGGCGCGATCTCGGCGTGTACGATGACGCCGAACTCACCCGCTACCGGCGCGAGCATGTCGGGTTCGTGTTCCAGTTCTACAACCTCATCCCCAGTTTGACGGCGCGGGAGAACGTCGCCCTGGTCACGGAAATTTCCCGGAACCCGCTGGCGCCGGAAGAGGCGCTGACACTGGTGGGACTAGGCGACCGCATGGATCATTTCCCGGCCCAGCTTTCGGGCGGTGAGCAGCAACGGGTGGCCATCGCCCGGGCGGTGGCCAAGCGCCCCGAAGTGTTGCTGTGCGACGAACCCACCGGCGCGCTCGACGTGCAGACCGGCGTCCGGGTGCTGGCGGTGATCGACTGCGTCAACCGGGAGTTGGGAACCACCACCGTCATCATCACCCACAACGCCGCCATCGCCGCGATGGCCGACCGGGTCATCCATCTCAGCAACGGCCTGATCGCCCGCATCGACCACAACGCCCAGCGGCAGACCCCGCATGAGATCGTCTGGTAGGCCGAAACCGCCATGAGAGCCCTGGATCGCAAACTAGGAACCGTGCTTGCGGCGTGCGCTGAAAGTAGGCGGTTCACCATGAAGCAGCTTGCCGTGCTCCATCACATACACAATCGGAATTTTCGGATTGTTGATGTCCTTCCCGCCGTCCGCTCGCCACTTCTGCTCCCACTTCGTGAAGTAGAACTCAAGGTCAGACGGCTCGAGCAGGTACACCGCCTGTAGCTCAATATGCCGGTAGATAGCGAATACCCAAGGCACTTGCCGATACTTGGCAATAATGGCCGGGTTCAAGTGATGGTGGGTCGAGAACCCCTTGGTCAGTTCGATATTGACCGACTTCAATTCATACTCTCGCCCAGAGGCATCCACGGCATCGTTGCCCTCGCGGCCCGGGAGAATCCTCAAGCCCATCAGCAAGAGAACCTGAAGCAGCTTCCCGCCGTTGTCCTGAAAGATGTCGTCAATGCCATGTTTCGTGGCAAGGGCTTGGTATTCCTGGATGGCGGGCCAGATGTCGAGGAGGCGCTGGTACTCGTCGTGCGGGATCAAGGTCACTTCTTCGGTTCCTCCAGTAGGGATGCTGGAGAAACCCCAAGCGCTGATGCCAACCGCTCGATGTTGTCGATGGAGATGTTCCGCTCACCGCGCTCTACTGAACCCACATAGGTTCGATGGAGACCGGCGGCGTCGGCCAGCGCTTCTTGAGAAAGGCCGAGCCGCTCCCGCGTTTTCCTCAAATTGAGAGCGAAATGCTTTCTGGTTATCGAGGGCTTTAACTGCTTGTCCATGCGCGGGATAATGGACGCGATGATGACAATGAATCTACAGACTTTGAGTAGCACCTAATGCTGATAAAGACCAAAACCGCGCCGGCCTACTACACGTCCAGGGGAGCCACATTTATTGGAGATGCGCAGGAACTCCTGGAGGAGTTGCCAAACGGAAGCGTAAACCTCGTTATAACCAGCCCGCCCTTCGCCCTACAGCGCCAGAAAGAATACGGAAACCTTGATCAGCACGAGTACATCAACTGGTTCCTGGCGTTCGGGCGCATCGTCCACCGAAAGCTGCGCGATGATGGTAGCTTCGTTATCGACTTCGGTGGGGCCTACATGAAGGGCGTCCCGGCGCGAAGCCTCTACAACTTCCGGGTTCTGATCCGCATGGTCGATGAACTGGGCTTCTTCCTTGCGGAGGACTTCTACTGGTTTAATCCGTCGAAGTTACCGAGCCCGATTGAGTGGGTGAACAAGCGCAAGCTGCGCGTGAAGGATTCCATCAACACCGTGTGGTGGTTCGGCAAGACCGAATGGCCGAAGTCCGACATCACCAAGGTTCTTACCCCCTACAGCACCCGGATGAAAAAGCTGATTGATGACCCGGACAAATTCTACACGCCCAAGGTCCGACCCTCCGGGCACGATATCGGCAAGGGGTTCGCAAAAGACAACGGTGGAGCGATCCCACCTAACCTGCTTCATATCTCCAACTCGGAATCCAACGGCCAGTACCTATCAGGCTGCAAGGCGGTAGGCATAAAAGGCCACCCAGCGCGCTTCCCGGCGAAGCTACCGGAATTCTTCATTCGGATGCTCACCGAACCGGACGACCTTGTGGTAGATATTTTCGGAGGTTCAAACACTACGGGGCAGGTGGCGGAGCAAGAAGGTCGCCGCTGGATGACGTTTGAAGCGTTACCTGAATATGTCGCGGCTTCTTCATTTCGATTTCTTGATAAAGACACACCGATTCATGTGATGAAATCAATCTATGCCGGGATTCTCGCGGGGGAGTCTGTCAATATTAAAAATTATCTTCGGCGACCACGATTAGATTTGTGTGAGGAAGTCGGCGTATTTGGCTCCTGAAAATTTGTTCCAGCAGACCCGCTAAGCGAAACGCTGAACTCAGGCATTCATGAAAGCCCTGGATCGCAAGCTCTGGCGCGAGCTCTGGCAACTGAAGGGCCAGGCCATCGCCATCGCGCTGGTGATCATCAGCGGCGTCGCCATTCACATCATGTTCGGCGCCACCCTGGACGCGCTGCGCCAGACCCGCGCCCGCTATTATCAGGAGTACCGCTTCGCTGACGTATTCGCCGCGTTGAAGCGCGCGCCGGAGAGTCTGGGAACGCGCATCGCGGCCATTCCCGGCGTCGCCGAAATCGAAACCCGCGTGGTTGCCGCCGTCAATCTGGAAGTGGCCGGTTTTACGGAGCCGATCACTGGCCGCTTGATTTCCATCCCGGATAACCGCGAATCTCGGCTGAACCGCCTCTATTTGCGGCAAGGTCGCCTGACGGCGGCGGACCGCGACGATGAAGTGATCGTCAGCGAAGCGTTCGCCGAGGCCCATCGGCTGGAACCGGGCGCCAAGTTGCGGGTCGTCATCAACGGTCGCCGTCAGACGCTGACCATCGTCGGCACGGCGTTGTCGCCAGAGTACATCCATCAGATGCGCCCCGGTTCGATTTTTCCCGATTATCAACGCTACGGCGTGCTGTGGATGGGCCGCCGGGCGCTGGGCGTCGCCTACGGCATGGAGGGAGCGTTCAACGACGTGGTGATCGGGTTAGCAAACGCCCGCGCCGCGCCGGAGGTCATTGACGAGCTCGACCGCTTGTTGACGCCCTACGGTGGACTGGGCGCGCACGACCGGGAGGATCAGTCGTCGCACCGCTTCTTGTCTGAGGAATTTCGCCAGATCACCTTGTCGGCGACGCTGTTTCCGACTCTGTTTCTGGGGGTGGCGGTGTTCTTGTTGAACGTGGTCGTGAGCCGGCTCATCGGAATGCAGCGCGAACAGATCGGTACGCTCAAGGCGTTCGGCTATGGCAATGGCGCGGTCGCCCTGCATTATTTGAAACTGGTGCTGCTTATCGTCTTGGTCGGGGTGGCGGTTGGGGTCGGCGTCGGCGCGTGGCTCGGCCAGCGTTTGGCGGAACTGTATATGACCTTCTTCCGTTTTCCGTTCCTGGATTACCGGTTGACGCTCCCACTCGTGCTCGGCGCGACGTTGCTCAACCTTGGCGGCGCCGTGGCCGGAACCGCCTTCGCCCTGCGCGCCGCGTTCGCCCTGCGTCCCGCCGAGGCGATGCGGCCCGAACCGCCTGTCCGTTATCGCGCCACCGTGGTGGAGCGACTTGGTTTGCAACGGCTGTTGTCGCAGCCCAATCGCATGATCTTGCGCCACGTCGGGCGCCGTCCGGTCAAGTCCCTGCTCACGATGCTGGGCATCGCGCTGGCCTGCGGCATTACCATGACCGGCCGATTTCAGGAAGCTACGATCACATACATGGTGGATATTCATTACAAACTCTCGCAGCGGGAAGACCTCGCCGTCACCTTCGTGGAACCTACCTCCTGGCGAGCGCTTACTTCTCTGGGCAGTCTGCCGGGCGTGGAGCGGGTCGAAATCTACCGCGCTGTCCCCGTGCGGTTGCGGTTTCAACAGCATTCCCATCGCACGACGCTTAAAGGCATTCCCGCCGGCGGCGACTTGCAACGTCTGCTGGATGTTGATCTGCGACCGCTCATATTGCCGTCGGACGGGGTGATTTTGACCGACTATCTGGGCAAGCAGTTGGGTGTCCAGCCCGGCGACCGCCTGATCGTCGAGGTGCTGGAAGGCGGCCGACCGGTGCGGGAGGTTCCGGTGGCTGGTCTGGTCAAGGAATATCTGGGCGTAGCCGGCTATATGGATCTCGCCGCCCTCAATCGGTTGCTACGCGAGGGCCCCGCCATCTCCGGCGCCTACCTGGCCGTAGATGACCGCGCGCGCCCCGAACTTTACCGTCGCTTGGGAGAAATTCCCCGCATCGCCGGCACCGCCATTCGCGCGCAGGAAATTCGCAATTTTCATCGCACCATGCAACAAACCATGCTGTTTTTCACCTTCATCGCCACCGTCTTCGCGGTCATCATCGCCTTTGGGGTGATCTACAACAGCACGCGCATCGCCCTGACCGAGCGGAGCCGCGAACTGGCCAGCCTGCGGGTGCTGGGGTTCACGCGAGCGGAGATCGCCTACATCCTGCTGGGCGAACTGGGTTTGCTCACGGCGCTCGCCATCCCGCTCGGTTTCGGCATCGGCCGGGGCATCTGCGCTTTATTCGTGCAGGGCGCCCAGACGGAGCTGTACCGCATTCCGCTGGTCATCCATCCGTCCACCTATGCGTTCGCGGCCACGGTGGTGCTGGTCGCGGCGCTCGTGTCAGGAGGGCTGGCGCGGCGCAAGCTGGATCGGCTGGATCTGATCGCCGTGCTCAAGACCAGGGACTGAACCATGAGCGTGCGCAGACGCATCGGATTGATTGTGCTGATATTGATGGTGGCAGCCGCGCTGGGCTACGGGTTCTGGCCCCAGCCGGTGTGGGTGGAGGCGGCGGCCGTTGCCCGCCAGCCGCTGCGGGTGACGGTCGAGGCGGAAGGCAAAACCCGGATCATCGACCGCTACATCCTCTCGGCGCCGGTAGCCGGCTATCTGCGCCGCATCGAGTGGGACGTGGGCGATGGCGTCCGCCAGGGCCAACCGCTGGCGACGATTGATCCCCTGCCCTCGGAAGTGCTCGATCCGCGCCGGCAGGCTCAGGCCGAAGCGCGCGTGGCCGCCAGCGCAGCCTCCCTGCGAGCCGCTCAGGAAACTGCAACCGCCGCGCAGGCGGAAGCCGATTACGCTAAGCTGGAGTTTGAGCGCATGACGGCGTTATGCCAGAAGCAGTGTGTCGTGACCAAGGATGAACGCGACCGCGCCGAGTCCCGCGCTCGCCAAACTCAAGCCCAGCTACGTTCCGCCCAATTTGCCGTCGAGGTGGCGCGACACGAAGTAGAAGCGGCTAAAACCGCGTTGCGGCATTCGGCGGCGCAGCCAAGCGGCGCGGCGCGGGAATCCGTCATCATCCGCGCGCCGGTGGACGGCCAGGTGCTCGCTCGCCTGCGTCAGAGCGAGGGCGTCGTGGAGACGGGAACACCGTTGTTGGAGATCGGCGATCCGCGCGCGCTGGAGGTGGCGGTAGACGTGCTGTCCCCCGATGCGGTGCGTATCCGACCGGGCACGCCGGTGCTGTTGGAACGCTGGGGGGGCGAGCAACCGCTGGAAGGCGTGACCCGGACCGTGGAGCCGGTGGGATTCACCAAGCTGTCGGCGCTGGGCGTGGAGGAACAGCGGGTCTGGGTCATCGCCGACCTGCGTTCGCCCGCCGCAGCGTGGTCGCGGCTGGGCGATGGTTATCGGGTGGAAGCGAGCTTCATCGTGTGGCAGGGCGAGCAGGTGCTCCAGATTCCCGCCAGCGCGCTGTTTCGCCAAGGCGAAGGTTGGGCTGCGTTCGTGGTCGAGAACGGTCAGGTTCGCCGCCGCGCTGTGGAGATCGGCCAGCGCGGCGGGCTGAACGTGGAAATTCGTTCTGGTCTGACCGAGGGCGAACGGGTCATCACCCATCCCGATGACGCCTTGCAGGAAGGCGCCGCCGTGCGGATTCGGAGCGAGCGGTGAGGCAAGGGTACAGCCCAGGGCTAACGCATGAAATTGCAGAGCTATCGGTCGCAGCTTAATGCGGTCAGGTAACCTACCTTTTCACGACATGGTGAAGAGGTGATGATCTTGATCGATAAATTGATCGCGCAGTTCTCTGAACTGGAGGATCCGCGTTGCGCGGGCAAGGTTGAACACCGCTTGATCGACATTCTGGTCATTGCCATCTGTGCGGTGATCGCCTGCGCGGAGAGTTGGGAGGATATTGCGCTGTATGGCCGCAGCAAGTTCGCGTGGCTGCGCCAGTTTCTCGCGTTGCCCAATGGCATCCCTTCTCACGATACGTTTCGCCGGATTTTCATGCTGATCGACCCGGATGCCTTCGAAGCCTGCTTTACCGCCTGGGTCGGTACCGCGACCACGCTCAGCGAACGGGAAGTGATCGCCATCGACGGCAAGGGTAGTGTGCTAACTGTGGATATCGCCGCGACTAAATGCCACGTAATCAATTGGTTGTGATCTTTTGTATCCACTTGAAGAACACGACCGGCGAGCTCGACCCCCTGGCGCTGCCGTTCGCGGCGCGTTTCGTAGTCGTCACGGGTGATTTGCAGAGCCAGTTTCAGCAGAAGCTCTTGCACCGAGTCCAGTACGATTCTCGCGACACCCCCAGCCTCCGCAGCGAATTCAGAGAGATCGACCAGGGATTTGACGAGCAGCCGGACAGAAAGTGTACATAAGGGCGTTACGTGACTAAGTAATTGTTTTATCGGGATCTCTCAGTGGACGCAAATTACCTTTGGCGATAGGCTCGGCTAGGTTGAACGAGTAACGTCCCAGGAAATTGAAGTGCCCGAAGCCGAGCGGCGACAACCGCGCCATGTCTTCCGGTTTTACTTCGTATCCCTCGGTACGGAGCTGATCCAGCGCCGCTTGCATAGAGACCGTATTCCACAGTACCAGCAGGTTGACGACCAGACCGAGCGCACCGAGCTGATCTTCCTGCCCTTCGCGGTAACGCTGACGCAGCTCACCCCGGCGGCCATGAAAGACTTCTCGGGCCAGAGCATGGCGTCCTTCGCCGTGGTTCAGTTGGGTAAGGATCCCGCGGCGGTAGGTCTCATCGTCGATCAAGCGTAGCAGGTGGAGAGTCTTGGGGAGGCGGCCCAAGTCCGCAATGGCCTTGGCCAACGTCGATGGCCGCTCCGTATTCAACAGCGAGCGCATCAGCTCCGAGGCGCTGACGGTGCCCATTTTCAGGGAACCGGCCACCCGCAGCAGGTCGTCCCAGCTGCGGCGGATGCGCTCGAGGTTGACGCGGTGGCGGGCGAGGTGATCCAGGACACCGTAGTCCGCCTGGGGATCGATGCGCCAGAACCGGGTGCCGCCGATATCCGCCAAGCGCGGACTGAACTGAAAGCCCAGCAACCAGAACAATCCAAACACGCTCTCGCTGCTGCCCGCCGTATCGGACATGAGCTGAGTGGGCTGCAGGCTGGTCTGCTGTTCCAGCAACCCTTCCAGGATAAACAGTGAATCGCGCAGCGTGCCGGGGATCACGATCCCATGCAACCCCGTGAACTGATCCGAGCTCACCACCTATCAGTTTCTCATGGCCGTACAGACGCGATAAAAGGGTGGTAAGGGTTGTTGCATTTGGAGCCGTCTCAGGAGCGTCCGCAGACCGCGCTTGAACCAGGACAAGGCGCTGCGGGCGAGTTTGTTAAAGGTCCAATGGTCTGGATCGGTTTGTTCTTGCGTTTTTTTTCCAAGGGGGTCGGGTGAGCGCGGGCATCCTCTTGCCCGCCGCGGATGCACCAGTGCAGGGCTAAAGCCATGATCAACAGCAGACGATCCAGGCGATCCGGGGCGCGCAGTTGGGTGGCCTCCAGGGCAAACCCGCGACTTTTGTAGTCCGAGAACAGCGGCTCGATGCCCCAGCGGCTGCTGTAATCGCGCACCGTGGCCCGATTCGGCGGGTCGTTCATCGCGATGATCCAGGGCGCGGGATGCCCCGCCTCGTGCAGAATCCCCAGGTGGGTCGGGATGCCATGGTCGAACAAGCGCACGTCGGGCAGATAGCGCTCGGCGTAGCCCGCCGCCAGTTCCCCGGTGGTCGTGCTCTCCCCAACGCCCGGATCGACGGTCAAATTCCCTTTCAAGCGCAACCGATAATGCCAACCCTGCGCGCGCAGCCAGGCGAACAACTCCACCGAGGGATAGAACCGATCGGCCAACAGGAGCACGGCGGTACCGGCCGGTAGCCAGCCCCGGACCCGCTCCAGCAGGGTGTGCTGGTGATCGAAACCCAGATTGGCCGGGCCGGCTTCCACCGCCCACGCCAGCGGCAACGCCCGATCCCCCAGCACCAGACCGAGCATCAGCACCGCAAACCGATCCCCCAGATCGGTTTGATCCAGACTCAGCACCACGGTTTGCCCGTTCCGGCTGGCCTCGGCCAGAACTTGGCAGACCCACGGCTCTAGCTGTAGAGGACTGCAATCGAAAACGGTCAGGACTGCAATCAGCGCGATTTCAGGACCGAATTAACTGCAACCATCGGCCCCGTCAGGACCACATTATCTGCCACTGAGACTGCAATCATCGCCGCAGGACTGAATTCATCGAGTCCGGGACCGAATTATTTGCAACTGAACGAACCGTTCAGATCGGCAGTCCCGCCAGCCGCATTCGGTCCCGCAGTTCGCTGGCCCGGATCGCGTCGAGCTGGTTGGCGAACAGGGCTTTGATCTCCGCAGGCTTAGCGTCGAAGTTCTGAACCAGTTCTTTCACGCCGTAGCCTTGCCGGGTCAGCGTGGATTCCAGATCTTCCAGATGTCGCGCCAGCAGCGCTTCGACCAGTTCGGCACTGACCGGTGATTCACCCGATTGGTAGGCCGTCTCGAAGGCTTGCGTCAGATGCCATTCGATCTGCAACGGCGTTCGCAGACGGCTGGCCAGAAGGTCCACGGCCTCTGGACGGATGAGGCCATCCGGCACGCTCTCGCGGCCCGTGCAGGTGGACAACAGCCATTGGATGTATTCCCGTTGACTCCCGGTGATGCCGTCCAGAGAGAAGGTGTCGGTCCGCATGCCGATCTCTTCCAGTTTGGGACGGCGCAAATCGTTGCGCAGCTTGGGCCAGCCGGCCAGGACCACCGACAGGCTGCCGCCATCGCCCTCGATGACCTCCATCAAGCGCTTGAGACCGGTGAGGGCTTCGTCCTTGAGGGCGTGCGCGTCGTCGATGAACAAGGCGATCGGCCGTTTGTTCTTCTTCATCAGCTCCTGGAGCTCCCGTTCGCGGTCTTCGGTGCGGAGGGGAACCCGGACCTTCTTGCCCGGCGACAGGTCGTAGAACAGCGCCGCGATGAGCGTGCCCAGCTTGATGCTGTGCTTGTCCACGGCCAGCGAGCGCGACACGGTGATCTTGTTTTCCTCCTTCAGTTGCTGCTGTAGCCGACGCAAGGTGACGGTCTTGCCGCTGCCGATGACCCCGCACAGCGCCACGATCCGGCCCTCCAGGATGGCGCCGCGCACGTTCTTGAGGATCTGCCGGTGATGGTCGGTTTCGTAATACCCGGCCCGGCTCAGGGGTTGGGTCAGCCCGTAAAACGCCCTGACTTCAGCGCGCATGGGGGTCTCCCGGGGTGTTCTGGGTACGGAAGTGCTCGCGGACTCGCGCCAGGACGATGTGACGAACCAGCGTTTCGGCCAACAGTCGATCAATGAAGGCCCGGTCCTCCGGGTCGAGCTTGACCAAAGGGCGCGCGAGATCGTCGGCGATGGCCAGCTTGGCGGTGATCCGGTTCGGGAAGGCGTCTTCCGGGATCGCTGCGGGGAAGGGTTGCCGTGGCAAGGGGGCCTCGGAGCGCGCGGGCTCGGCGAGGTGGAGGTCCGCTTCGCCGGCCAAGGCGGCGATCGGTAGCCCGAACTGATCGGCCAACTGGCGGATCCGGTCGGCCTTTTCGTCGTGGACCGATTTCTTGAACGACCGGTACCGCCCGAGCGGAATGGGGCCGGACACTGGCGCGTAAGGTCCGAAGCGTTCACCCTCGAATTCGACATACAGTTCCGGGTCGAACAACCCCCACAGCAAGACGACGGTTTCGCCCGCCAAGCGGGAATCCACCTCGTACAGGGAACCGTCCACGGTGATTCGCGCATCACCCCCCACCTTGCGCCGCTCCGGTTCCCGAGCAAAGCGCCAGTATTGCTCCCAGGAACACATATCTCGGAAACCAGCCGCTGGCAGGTGGGCAAGCCAGTCCTCCAGGCGGGAATGAGGCTCACTGCGATGGGGTTGCCGGTTGTAGTTCAGCAAATAGCGTTGTAGCCAGAGATTGGCTTCGGCTTCGTTTTGCGGCCGGTGGAAGTGGTACAGCGTTTCGTGGGCTTCTTTGACCGTCCGGAACGGCCGCTCCACCTTCCCCTTGGAACGGGCTGTGACCCGGCGTCCATCCTTGCCGGCGGGCAGGTGCGCCTGGCAAACCACCTTCAGGGCGTCCATGACGTTGTTAAACACCCGGCTCTTGGAGACCGGACCGTTATCCAGATACAGCATGCCCGGAATCCCCTGGAACGGGAACTCCGGCAGGAACGGTTTCGGCGCCATGGCGTTGAAGAGAAAGCGCAACGCCGACTCGGCATCCTCGCCATAGACGCAGCGGTATTCCTGGTAAGCCACCCCACTCCGGTCGTCGACCACGCTGAACAACATCAGGGTTGGCGTACCGCGCGCCGGTTCGATCCACAACGGCGCCTCCACCTGCTTGAGGTCGGACGGCGACAGATCGAAATGCCAGCAGGCGTTACTGAATTCGGCTTGGAACCGGACCGCCGGTGGTTGGCGGATCAGGCGGGGTTGATCCAGATGCCAACGCCGCAGATAAACATCGACGGTGGTTTTGTGGAGAACCCCTGTCGGCGCGCGAACCAGTCCCTGGGCCGTTTCAACACCGTATTGCTCCAGCAATTCGATGGCGCGGCGGGTGGAAAGATGACGGCCTTGTTTGTTTCGGGTCCGCAGTTTCAGAGCGGCGATCAGCTCGCAATAGCGTTCCAGTTCCGTCGCCGGCAATCGGCGCGATTTGCCGCAATCAGCGCGATGGGCCGCACGGGGTTTTTGGAAGGTCTGGAGCGCCCGATAGACGGTGGTGGACGAGACCCCGTACAGCTGCGCGACCGCGGCCACCTGGGCTGCTCGCTCGGGACTTTTCGGCGGCAGGCGATCCAGCCGGCGCCGCAGTTGCAGGAGCGAGTCGGCCGGGATCAACTCAGGTCTCACCGTGCGACTTGGCCAGCGCCCGGTACACCGAGGCTCGGCCAATCCCGAGGCGCCGGGCGATCTCGGTCGCCCCGAGCTTCTGCTCCTCGCGCAATCGTCGAATCGCGTGGAGGTCCACGGAGGGCTTCCGCCCCCGATAAACGCCCCGGGCCTTGGCCGCCACAATCCCTTCCCGTTGCCGTTCGCGGCGCAGATTCGTCTCAAACTCGGCGAACACCCCCAGGGCTAACGCATGAAATTGCAAAGCTATTGATCGCGGCTTGAGGCGGTCAA
>JAXLWT010000012.1:0-129255 GCA_046328375.1 Thermomicrobiales bacterium | reverse complement strand
CGCGAGCATCTCACCGTTGGCTTCGACGAGGAAGGGCTGCGCATTCTGGATGGATGAACTGCCAGTTGTCGAGTAGCGCGTGTGCCCGATAGCCGCAATACCGCGCAACGCTTCGACCGCCTCCGGCTGGAAGATCTGATCGACACGCCCCATGCCGGTCTGCACGCGAATGCGATCATCATCCAGCACCGCGACACCAGCGCTTTCCTGTCCCCGGTGCTGCAGGGCCATGAGGCCGATCAGCGTGGTGCGCGCAACGTCGGTCTCCTCTCCCCAGATGCCGAAAACGCCGCACGCTTCCTTGGGCTTGTGTTCGCGGTCCTCGGCGCTGATATGCCACGAGGGCGTGGCAAACGCATCGGTCAGCGCCGCGACCTGCTTGTACTTGGCAAGAACACCCTGCAGGGCTTCGTCGGTCACCTCGATCGTATCGCGGTAGACCTGCTTGTCCAGCATGTCCTCCTTGCGCCCACCCGGCCAGATGCGCCAGGAGTCGTTGTCAATGACGTCGGCGACGAGGAGTTTGCCCTCATCGTCGCGGCCGAATTCGATCTTGAGGTCGACAAGCTGCACGTCCTGCTCGGCCCATGCCCTCTCGATGGCAGCGAAGACGTCACGGCCAATTGCGGCAAGTTGCTCGACCTCTTCCGGCGTGGCGACCTCGTGCTCAGCGATCCAGGCCGCGTCCACCAGCGGATCATGATTCGCATCGTCCTTGAAGAAGAACTCAACCACGGTCGGGTCGAAACGCGTGCCCTCGGCCACGGCGTTGCGCTTGAGGTAGGAGCCGGCAGCGACCCGCCGCATCACCACTTCGAGCGGAATCATCTTGCAATGACGCACCACCATTTCGTCATCGGAGGGCGCAGCAACGAAGTGTGTTGGAATACCCGCGGCGGCGAGAAGCTTGAAGACATTGGCCGTGGTGCGTCCGCTCAGCGCACCCTTGCCAGGTAGCGTGTTCCGTCTCGCGCCATCGCCAGCCGTAATGTCGTCCTTGCTGACGATAATTGCCTGCGCAGGATTACTCGCGTCCGCGTAGATGATCTTCGTCTTGCCTTCAGCCAGTTGCTCGCCGCGCATCGCCACCCCGTCACTCTTCACTGTTGCTCACGCCCGGTTCTCTGCAACGCCACGCAAGAGCACCGCCTCGCGCCCCGCGCGTGTTTCAATCTGTCCAATGACGATCGCCGTGGGTACAGCACTGCGGGCGGCTGTGAGGTGCTCGGCTGGCACGATCGCAACCAGGCCGATACCCATGTTGAACACCCGGAACATCTCGCCAGCGGGAATACCTCCCTCTTGTGCAATACGTCCAAAGATCGGCAATGGTTCCCAAAGGGAAGTGTCGATCACTACCGTGAGCCCGGCAGGAACGATCCGCTCAACATTCTCGGGGAGTCCGCCTCCGGTGATGTGGGCAAAGCTGCGTGCCCCAGCGGCAAACAGGGCTTGTATCTCGTTGAGGTAGGACCGGTGCGGCACCAGGAGCGCCTCACCGACGGTCATCCCCAGGTTGGCGTCGTACTCTTGCCAAGACTCGAATGGCACGGCTCGCCGTGCGAGGCTGTAGCCGTTCGTATGGAGGCCGTCGGAGGGGAGTCCAAGCACAAGGTCACCGGCCTGCGGCTCGCCATTTGCCCCGATGGCGCCCCGCTCCATGACACCAACGATGGTGCCTGCGAGGTCGAACTCTCCTTCTGGATAGACGTCCGGCATTTCGGCCGTCTCGCCCCCGAGCAACGCGCATCCAGAGGCGGCACACGCTGAGGCAACGCCGCTCACCAGCGTGGTGACGACCTCCGAGTCTGCGTGATGCAGCGCGAGGTAATCGAGGAAGAAGAGCGGCCGCGCGCCCTGCACGGCAATATCGTTCACGCAGTGGTTGACGATATCCGCACCGAGGTTCTCAAACCGTCCCAGCGCGGAGGCTACCTTGACCTTGGTGCCAATGCCGTCGGTTGAGGCAACCAGCACCGGGTCTTGAAACTCTCCCACGGCGCCGAGCCGGAACATGCCACCGAACGCGCCAACATCCGCCAGGACGCCGAGCCCACGAGACTTAGCCACGATCTCACCGATGCGCTGCGTGGTCTGCCTGGCGCTGTCCAGGTCGATTCCGGCGTCCGCGTACGTGGACAATGTGCTCTACCCCTTCGCCATGCGCACAGCGTTCTCAAAAAGCCGTAACCCGCCGGCGTTCTGCCGTCCAGCCGGGTCAAGCCCGGGCACCGCATTGCGGTCCGGGTGCGGCATCAGGCCCAACACATTTCCGGCAGCATTTGTCAGGGCTGCCACTGCGCCTTGCGAACCATTCGGGTTGACCGGATAGCCACCAGGCCGGCCTGATGCATCGCGATAGACAAGCGCTACTTCGCCAGACGATTGCTTCGCCGCAAGCACCTGCTCACTCTCGGCGACGAACCGCCCTTCACCATGCCCGACCGGCAGTGACATGCGCTCGATGCCGTCAAGAAAGGGTGTGGTGACGTTTGCCGGCTTTTCCAGCCAGACCCACCGGCAGTCATAGTGACCCGAAGCGTTGGCAGCGAGCGCACCGCCCGTGAGCAGGCCCAACCGCGTCAGCGCCTGGAAGCCGTTGCAAATACCCAGGACCGGCCGGCCGTCTTCAACGAAGCGGTGCAGCGGCTCCCCGAGCGCTGCCAGGCCATTCGCCCACAGCGCGCCGGCACCAAGGTGATCACCGAAGGCGAAGCCGCCAGGTAACACGATCAGCGCGTAGTCGTCGATCGTCACGCCGCCGGCCAGCACGCGTTCCATGTGCACGGCCTCTGCTGCAGCTCCGGCGATCTCGAGCGCGTGAACGGTCTCCCGATCGCAGTTGGTGCCGGGCGCGCGCAAGACAAGAGCCCGGGGCTTACCGTGGACCGGTCGCGTCTGATTGCGAGCCTCTGCGACCATGGTCATGCTTCGCCCTCTGCCAGCGTGGCCTGCCAGGTTGCCTTCAACTGGTCCACCGACGTCGACACGACCGGCTGGCCGCCAGCCAGGACGGTGAGGCTCCCGTCGTTCGTGACCTCGCCGATACAGGCCCGCGGAACTTGCGATAGAACTGCCTCGAACGCTGGGGCATCGCCCGGCGCGACTTCCACCAGGAAACGCGAAGGCGACTCCGCGAAGAGCAGCGTGCCAATGTCGAGACCCTTCGACCGGACTGGCACCTCATCGACGCTCACGCGGGCTCCCAGGTCGCCGGCCAGTGCCATTTCAGCCAGGGCGACGGCCAGCCCACCGTCACTCAGGTCGTGGACAGACTGGGTCAACCCGCGACGCACCGCCGCGTGGACTGCCTGCAGCGTCATGCGCGCGCGCTCCAGGTCAATGTGCGGTGCGCGCCCGCCTGGAGCACCTGCTACCCGCGCGGCTACGGAGCCGCCGAGATCGTCACCAGTCGTGCCAACAAGGTAGAGCGCGTTCCCTGGCTGCTTGAGGAACATCGAACTCGCCGCCGAGAGATCCGGAACGATGCCGATTGCCGAGATGAGCAAGGTACCGGGAATGGCCTGCGAGTCACCGTCCGCGAGCCGGTACTCGTTGTAAAGCGAATCCTTTCCCGAAATGAACGGCACGCCGTAGGCGACGGCAGCGTCGTGACATCCCTGGGAGGCCCGCACCAGGCCTCCCAGGCGATCCGGCAGCATCGGATTGCCCCAGCAGAAATTGTCGAGGATCGCCGTCTGGTCAGGATCCGCGCCCACTGCCACGACGTTGCGCATCGCCTCGTCAATGACGAGGAGCGCCATGGCGTAGGGATCGATTTCGCCGTACCAAGGGTTGATCCCGCACCCAACTGCCACGCCCTTCTCAGAGGTAACAACCGGGCGAATCACCGCCGCATCTGCCGGACCTGCGTCATTCGGTCCTACGTACGGCTTGCCGACCGTGCGCCCCTGCACTTCGTGGTCGTAGCGACGGACGACCTGCTCCTTGGATGCGACATTCGCTTCTGCCAGCACCCGTGAGAGCAACCAGCCAGGATCAGTTCCCGCTGGCAGGGACACTGGCTGCTGGCGCGCCGGATGCGCTTCCCAGGTGCTTTCGAGGGAGCGCAACGGCATACCATCATGCAGGAACGTGCCATCGAGCTCAGCCACAACCTGACCCTCGTACCGCACCCGGAGCTTGCCATCGCCGGTGAACGTTCCAAGCGCCGTCGCCTCGACACCTTCCCCCGCGAAGACCTCCTGCAGATCGTCCCATTTGTCGGGTGGAACGGCGAAAACGAGCCGTTCCTGGGCCTCGGAGAGCCAGATTTCCCACGGCCGCAAGCCATCGTATTTCAGCGGCACACGTGACAACTCGACATCGGCGCCCAACTCGCTGGCCATCTCCCCGACAGCCGAGGAGAGGCCGCCAGCGCCACAGTCCGTAATTGCGGTGTATAGCCTGCGGTCACGCGCCTTCGGCAACGCGTCGGCAAGCCGCTTCTCAACGATGGGATCGCCAATCTGGACGACGCTCCCAAGCTCCGCATGGACGTCACCAAGCACGTCTGAGGAGAACGTGGCGCCATGAATGCCATCGCGTCCCGCGCGGCCACCGGCAACGACAACGAGATCGCCGGGGTTGGGTTGGGTCGGCCGGCTGTTCCTGGGTGCCAGTCCAACAGTGCCGCAGAACACAAGTGGGTTCGCCACGTAACCAGGGTCAAAGAGCGTGGCTCCATTGACCGTGGGAATGCCCATCTTGTTGCCGTAGTCAGCAATGCCTGCCACGACGCCTGCGTAGACTTCGGCCGGCGGGAGCGTGCCCGGCGGAAGTTCGCGCGCTTCAGCTGCTAGCGGGCCGAAACAGAGCACATCGGTGTTCGCAATGGGCTCAGCCGACACCCCAAGCACGTCACGCACGACACCACCAACCCCCGTGTTGGCGCCACCAAAGGGCTCGATGGCACTGGGATGGTTGTGCGTCTCGACCTTGAAGGAAATCTCGTACTGATCGTCAAACTCGATGACGCCCGCGTTGTCCTTGAAGGCCGAAAGGACCCACGGCCGAGCCACCTTCTCCGTGACCGACGCAATGTAGGTCTTCAGCAGTCCGCGAATCTCCAGCGGCGCCGCGCCTGGCTCCCGGTGCGTGATCGTCGCCTTGAACGTGCGGTGAGCGCAGTGCTCGGACCACGTCTGGGCGATCGTTTCCAGTTCTACGTCTGTCGGGTCCCGGCCTAGGTCCTTGAAGTAGTCCCGGATGGCTTCGAGGTCAGTCAGCGGGAGCGAGAGCAGCCGAGACTTGCTCAGATCGAGCAACTGCTGTCCGTCCAGGTTGCGAATCGGTACCGTCTCGACGGTTGGGTCCGGTGCGGCGGCGGGCATGAAAGCGCCAGGCCACCACGCCTCCGGCATCGCGTCTTCGCCGCGCCGCCAGGAAACCTTCTCGACAACTTCGTGGGTCAGCGCCTCGGCAGCGCGCGCCACGAGATCGGCATCGAGCCCGCTGTCGATGAAGTACCGGTGGCCCGCACGTGCCCTCACACCGGGGAAGCCAGCCCGGTGCAGCGCGTTGGCCAGGCTCTCGCCCTCGGCGTCCGTTACCCCGGGATGAGGAAGCACCTCAATCACCCAGAGCGCGTCAGCGTCGTGGGTGGCGCCGTCACGGGCGACCGCCAGCACCGGGTTAAGACAAAGTAGCGTGGCAGTTCGCTTGAGTTGCGGAGAGTGAGGTGCCTGCAGGAGGTACAGCGCGCTGTGCCGAACTTGCGGCGCGTCCACGCCGAGACTCGTCAGGATGCGGCGCAGTGACCGAGCGTGAGGATCAACCTCCTGCTCGTTCGGCACAATCTCCAGCGCCCAAACCGCGTCGGCGGACATTTCCCCTCACTAGCGCGGGGCCACCGGGCCATGCTTCACAATCCAGAGTCGCCGACTGGCGCACCGTTCAGTCAGTGAAGCGGTCACCCGATGTCGTGTCCAGCCTAGGGGAAAACGAGGCGCTGCGCAACATGAGGAAAGCGATTTGCCGCTGTGCAAGTACCGAATGTCTCGGCCTTGCCCTACGGCATGAAGAGACCCCCATCCACGGTCAGGGTGTGGCCGGTAATGAAGCTGGCATCGGGGCTCACAAGAAATGCAACCGCCCCGGCGACATCCTCCGGCGTACCAAAGCGCGCCAGCGGCGTCCGTTCCAGCAACATCTTCTTCATGTCGTCCGGGAGTTCGCCGGTGAGCCGCGTGGCAATGAATCCCGGCGCAATCGCGTTCACCGTGATTCCGCGCGAACCAATCTCCTTGGCCAGCGATTTCGTGAAGCCGATCATGCCCGCCTTGGCCGCAGCGTAATTCGCCTGGCCGACATTCCCCATCTGGCCCACCACTGAGGAGATGTTGACAATGCGGCCGGAGCGTTGCCGGAGCATGGGACGGACCGCGGCCTTGGACACGAGGAAGGTACCCTTGAGGTTGGTGGTCAGGACCGCGTCCCAGTCCTCTTCGCTCATGCGCATGATCAGGGTGTCGCGAGTAATTCCGGCGTTGTTCACGACAACATCCAGACCACCAAGCTGCTGCATTGCCGCTTCGATGGTTGCTCCAGCGCCGTCGGCGGTCGCGACATCCGCGGCCATGACTTCGACCCGGCGGCCGCTGCCGGCCAGCTCGACCTGGGCCGCCTCAGCAACGGTTGCATCGTCAAGGTAGGTCAGGAGCAGGTCGTATCCCTCCCGCGCCAGTCGCCTGGCGACGGCCAGGCCGATGCCACGCGTTCCACCGGTGACGACCGCTACGCCTGTGCGTCCGCTCTCGCTCATGCCCCTCCCCTGTCCGAGCCGCAAGTCTTTCGGCGAGTTGTTATGCCAGCAGCTTCTCTGCCGTCTCGATCGTGGCGCCCGGCGCGCTGCGTCCCAGCAATCCAGCCAGGACCTTCCCGGGCCCAATCTCGACGTAGCGCGTGACCCCCTCCTGGGACAGGGTCTTCACCACATCCACCCAGCGTACCGAGCCACAAATCTGGTTGATCAGTTCTTGCCGGATGTCGTCAGTCTCAGCCAGGATTGCCGCGTCGACGTTCGCAACCAGCGGCACGTCTGGTGGATCCATTGGCACAGCCATCAGGTATGGGCGCATGCCTTCCTCCGCACCCTTCATGAGCGTGGAGTGGAACGCGGCGCTGACCGGCAGCAGAATGGCGCGCTTGGCGCCGCGTTCTTTCGCCAACTCCATGGCCTGCCCAATGGCGTGCTGCGCGCCGGAAATGGTTGTCTGATCAGGGGCGTTGAAGTTCGCGACATCGACACCCGCGTCGGCGGCAACCGCCGCGACGGCCACAGGGTCCATGCCCAGGATGGCTGCCATTGCCCCTGCCCCAAACTGCTGCATCAACTCGCCGCGCCGCCGCACGAGTTGCAGGCCGTCCTCAAGGGAGATCGCTCCAGCGGCGACGAGTGCCGAATACTCACCGAGGCTATGACCGGCGACGTAATCCGCCTCTGGCAGCAATCCCCGCTTCTTGAGGGCAACCAAGTAGGCAATGCTTGTCAGCAGGATGGCTGGTTGTTGCACCGGCGTCTGCTGCAGTGCTTCGTCAGGCCCGTTGAAGATGACGTCACTCAGTGAGAATCCAAGTGTGGCATCAGCCTGCTCGAACAGTGCGGCGATTTCCGCATCGGCGTTGACCAGATCTTGTCCCATCCCGACGCGCTGTGATCCCTGCCCTGGAAACACCCAGGCCACCCGGCCAGGCGCATCACTCATGCTGACCTACTCCTGCCAGCACCGGTTGCGTCCGGCGCGCCGCATCCTTGCACACACCGGCCACACCCCAGCGCACGACGCCGGCGGCCCAGGCGAGCCCGCCTCCAAAGGCAACGAGCACGACGTTGTCGCCTTCATGCAACATGCCGGCATCGGCAGCTTCCGCAATCGCGATCGGGATCGAGGCGGCGGAAGTGTTGCCATAACGGTCGAGATTGATCCAGACCTTCTCGGATGGAAGAGCGAGACGTCGTGCCGCAGCATCGATGATGCGGCGATTCGCCTGGTGAGGAATCAACACATCGATGTCGTCAAACGTCAGCTTCGCTTTCTCGACCGCCTCGGCCGCGGAGTCTCCCATCACACGAACCGCAAAACGGAAGACTTCGTTGCCGTTCATCTGGAGGTAGGGCCGGTACTCCGGAAAGAGCTCCGCCGACTCCGGCACGAACGCGCCCCAGCCAGGGATATACAGGTGCTTGTACCCGCCGCCATCAGCACCGACGACAGTGGAAAGCAGGCCCCGGGCCTCGGTCGTCGCCTCCAGGACCACTGCCCCCGCTCCGTCACCGAAGAGGATGCAGGTGGAACGGTCGGTGTAATCCACGAAGCGGGTCAGCGTGTCCGCACCGATGACCAATACCCGCTCATGCAGTCCTGACTGCACCATGTGCGAGCCAACCGCCAGCGCGTAGACAAATCCGGCACACGCTGCGCCCAGATCGAATGCGCCGGCGGACCCGCCTAGCTCTCCCTGGACGAGACACGCCTGGGAGACCAGGAACTGGTCTGGGGTACATGTCGCGACGATGATGAGGTCAATGTCATCGGGGGTCAGGTCTGCCCTGGCCAGGGCCTGGCGCGCTGCCGCGACCGAGAGCGAGGTGGTACTGTCGTTCGGCCCAACGATGCGCCGTTCCTTGATACCGGTGCGGCTGGTGATCCACTCGTCGGTGGTTTCCACCATTCGCTCCAGGTCGGCGTTGCTCAGGATCCGGTCGGGTACGGCCATACCCCAACCGGTGATCGCCGCATTGCGCATCGTCGTTCCTTGTAGTGGGGGCAGATCGCGGGCGCACAGGCGGTCCACGTTACCCGCGCGGGAGGCAGATGTAGCGAGAGTGTGTCCCGAATCACCTGCTGCGCGCAATGCTACAGGGCAGACGATCTCGCCTGCCCTGCTGCCAGAATACGCTTGGGTGCGAAATTACTCGGCGCGCCGGCGGCGCTGCTCGATAACGAACACCTGGCGGCCACGGTAGTGCCCGCAGGCCGGGCACACGTGATGCACCACATGCGGCTGACCGCAGGTGTTGCAGTCCACGAGGACCGGAACATTCTTCAGGAAGTCTTGCCGGCGCCGGTTGCCCTGGCGGTGGCGGGTGACTCGTTGCTTTGGCAGTGCGCCCATGGTTGTCCCTTTCTGTCCTTGCAGCGCCACCCGGCGCCAGATCAAGCGAAATTACTTCGTGTCGTCTTCTAGCAGGTTTGCCAGCGCCGCAAATCGATCGTCAACCGCATCGTCTCCGGTCTCGGCGCTTCCACCAACCTCCAACACATCTGGCCCAGGGCAATCCGGACCACAGGTTGGCCGCATCGGCAAGGAGACCAGGATTTCCTGTCGCAGCGGCTCCGCCAGGTCAAGCTCGTGATTCTCGTCGATGAAGAACTGGTCCCCCTCGTCGTCGATCTCCACACCAAGGCCAAGGCCCGTGCGGACATCGACCGTCTGACGAAACTCTTCATCGAACGAAACGTCGAACGGCTGATCATACTCGCGCAGGCAGCCAACACAGATCAATGGTGCGAGACCCTTGGCTTCAACCGTGACCATGACGCCGTCACGGAGACGGGTCAGCAGCACCGGGCCGTTGACATCTCGCGCCACAGTCTCGCCGTCGGCAACCAGTCTGTCCAGATGCAGCGCGAATTCGCGAGTAGCTCCCACCTGCCCCTTGAGCAGGCCGGAGACATTGATCGCCGTTTCGTTGCGCAAATCCTGCGGACCGCCAGCGGTCGCCATACCAGGAGGTTCCCAAGTTCACCGCGAGACACAAAAAGTCGCGCCGGGGTATCCGGCACAACCGGGAGAGTGTATCAAGAAATTGGCTGGTTCGTCAACGAATTCAGGTCACGAGGGATAGCTGGGATACCTAGGCGCCGACGTGGCGCTTGGCCTGGTCAAGTGAAGCAGAACTGGTGCGCAGCGCTTCCAGGACGACGGTCAGGCTGTCCTGCACGGCCGCCTCGACCTCTGTGAGCTGCTTGAGCGCGTACTCGTCAATCTGGCCCATCGTGCGACGCTTTTCCTGCTCCACCTGGCGGAGGAATTCTTCGCCGCGTTGCCGTGCCTCGGCCAGCACGCCCTGTTCGGAGACGATGTACTCGGCCTGGCTGCGGGCGTGATCCAGAATCTTTGCGGCTTCCTGCTGCGCAGCGTTGATGATCTCCGCACGGTCATCGACCACGCGCTGCGCCTCGCGAATTTCCCTTGGCACCGCCGAGCGCACCTGGTGAAGCAGAGCGAGAACTTCCTCCTCCTCCACCATCACCATGCTGCTGAAGGGCACCTTGCGCCCCTCCCTGACCAGCTCCTCGATCTGCTCCAGGAGTACGAGGACATCGTCGTCTCCGTCATCGCCTTCATAGCCGAAGGCGTCGGTCTGGTTCTGGTCAGGCATATCCTGTCCTCCGTGCGGGGGCTGACTCCGCTTGCTGTCGGATGCTAGACGCGCGCTGCCAGCTTGGCCGAGAGCGCTTCCTGCACTACGGAAGGCACGAGCGCGTCGACATCGCCACCCAAGGCCGCCACCTCCCGGATCAGGCTGGAGCTGATGAAGGAGTGGCCCGATGACGTCATCAAGCAGACGACTTCGATTTCCGGCGCAAGGTGAGCGTTCATATGCGCCAACTTGAACTCGTATTCGAAATCGGAGACCGCGCGCAACCCACGCACGATAACGCCCGCATCCTGGGAACGGGCGTAATCTACGGTTAGGCCAGAAAAACTGTCAACGACAATGTTGCGCTCCGGCAGTGAGCCAAGAACCTCCCGCGCCAGTGAAATGCGCTCGTCTGGTGTAAAGAGCGCTCCCGATTTCTCGCTCCCTTCGTAGACCGCCAGGACGACCTCGTCGAATAGACGGGCCGCTCGCCGCGCGACATCCACGTGGCCCAGCGTAATGGGATCAAAGCTCCCCGGGTAAATGGCGCGTCGTGAATTCATGCGTCTCCTGCGCCCAGCACGACCTCCGCCGGCTCAGGCTCCTCTACCTCGTATATGGAAAAACAACTGTCCCCATGACAGCGTTCCCGGAGCCGTGTCAGCTTTCCGGCATGCTCGGGCAGCGTGACGCGGGGCGAGTGCCCGATGACCAGCACCGTTTCCGATTCTACCAACGGCGAGGCGCCCACCCGCTCCAGGACCGGCACGAGGTCAGGGTCGGCGTAGGGAGGATCCATGATGATCAGGTCATAGGCCTGCGTCGTCGAATCGCGCTCCGCGCGAGAGATGAAGGTCGTGACCGATTCCTGGTGTACGCGGGCAACGTCCTCGAACCGTGTGTGCGCAATATTGGCCCGCACGACAGCCGCCGCGGCTGCGTTTTGCTCGACAAAGTCCGCGCTCTCCGCTCCCCTCGACAGTGCCTCGATGCCGATGCCACCTGTTCCGGCGTACAGGTCCAGCACGCGAACGGGTTCCACACCAAGGGAGGCCAACATGGAAAAGAGCGCGCCCTTGATCTTGTCAGCCATGGGCCGGGTGAACCGCCCTGCTGGACCTTTCAACTGGAATCCGCGGCGATCGCCGGCAATGACTCGCACCGTCTCTCCTCACTGCATAACACGCGGGATGGTATGCGAAACACCGTGAAGAGGGAGGCTGCGCCAGAAACACGAACCCGGCCTCTGTGGGCCGGGCACGTGCGGGAAGGGGAAGGGGTGGAACGCTTGGGCGTTCCTTGGGTTTTAGGGGAGGGCGCCGGAGTTAGGGGACAGCGCTCTCTACACCCTTTTACGTCCGCCTCTCCAATCCGGATTCACTTCCTGCGGCATCGGGACCCGGCACAATCTCCCCGGTCAGGGAGTCGATCCAGCGTTTGCGCAATCCGTCGTAGTAGTAGGGCATGTTCAGGGGCGTTGCCGGGGCGATGACCGTCGGTTGCTCGCGCCTGGTAATCCCGATCCGCCGTTCGTCCGGGATGAACCAGACACTGAACTCCACGTCGTCAATTTCGTCGAGCACGCGCCCAACCAGCCACCAGTCTCCACTCGCCGGGCGTGGCGGCAACGTAAGCGCCGTCACACGCTCGGCGATCGCGCTGCTGGTCATGTGAGCAAGGTCCGGATTGGCGCGGTGCTTGCCCCGCACACTGGCCAGCGCCTTGGCCACAGCCTCCGTGCACAGGTCTGGAACTGGAACTGCCTGTGGATCGTGCATCACGGATCTCCCGGCAGTCTGCCTGCGACCGCCTTCTCCGGTGGTCCCTACCGGTTGGCACTTCGGCGCTCCGGGACACGGTGCGATCATATGTTCTAATCCACATCCGGTCAAGATGCCGGTACTTCAGCTACGTGCGGCAGCGCGATGTCAAAATCTCTCCGGGTGCTCTTCACACCTTCTCCACATTTCGCCTCTACGGTAATCCGTGACAGAACGATGCCAGTGCGGAGGGAGGGCAACAGTGGAGAACGACATGCGACTGGCGATAGCGACAGGTGGCAAGAGCGCTCCGCGCTCCTTTACGACGAACCGCTTGCCTCGCGACGCGGATGAACGCGTGTCCCTGATCCGCGCCAGCCAGGAAGCACGCCTCGCCCTCGAAGCCACCATTGCGGCGTCGACTGAGGCCGTTCAACGCGCACGTGCCGTGAGTGCTGAGCTTGACGCCAGGCTAGCGGAGGTCAGGCTCGGGACGTCGCTCGCCGGGCCGCCCCTGGAAGAACTTGCGGCCCTCAGCCCGCGCGAAAAGGAGGTGCTGGCCCTGATCGCCGCCGGGCGCACGAACAAGGCGATCGCTGATGAACTCTATCTCTCTCCCAACACCATCAAGACGCACGTCTCGTCACTTCTGACCAAGCTGCGCGCCAGGACGCGCGTGCAACTTGCCGTCATCGCCGCCCAGCTCATGCCGCTCAGCGCCGGCTAGACGGAGCCGTCACGGCGCGGGGTAAACGAGATGCGCCGCGCACGTCGAGGGACCCATGAACACGGGCCAGGTACGGGAGCAACGTGCTCCCGTACCCGGCCGTGACAACTCTCACCGGTGGTGTTACACCCGGACCGGAAGTGCGGTCAGCGCGCGCATGAACGTGCCATCCCGCCAGGCAAGTTCATGACGCGGCGCAGCCAGCTCGAGCTCGGGGAACCGGCCTAGCAGCTCGGCGAACGCGACTTCGGCCTCCAGGCGTGCCAGCGTGGCGCCGAGACAGGCGTGGATACCCGTCCCAAACGCTACGTGACGGTTTGGATCGCGCGAGATGTCAAAGACCTCGGGATTGGGGAAGCGCTCGGGATCGTGGTTGGCTGAGGCGAGGACGGCCATCATCTGCTGGCCACGCTTGAGTTGGACCCCGCCAAATTCGGTGTCCTCACGTACCCAGCGTGTCAGACCAACTTCGACCGGACCGTAGAAGCGCAGCATCTCCTCGATCGCGCTCTTGAGCAGCGCAGGTTCGTCCCGCAGGCGCTGCCGCTGTTCCGGGTGGTCAACAGCAGCGATGCCATTTGCGATGAGATTGACGGTCGTTTCATGCCCCACGATGAGCAGGAACATCATGGAGATCAGCTCTTCCTCGCTGAGCTTGTCGCCGTCCGCTTCTGCCTGCACCAGGCCGCTGAGCAAGTCACTCCCGGGCGACTCTCGCTTTGCCACTGCCAACTGACGCAGGTAATCCGCGAACTCCTGCAGCAGTTCGTTGTGTTCCTGACTCTGGGGTTGACCTGGCACAAACGTCACCGAGGCCTGGGACCAGATCCGGAAGCGGTCGTAGTCGTTTTCCGGAATGCCAAGCATTTCCGCGATCACGGTCAACGGCAACGGATACGAAAACTCGTCGATGAGGTCGAACTGGCGCTGGCCGGAACGAACCTTGGCCTCGATCTCATCCAGCAGTGCGGCGTGTTCCACCGCACCGGTCACGCATACCGATATACTGGCCAGTTGGCGAGGAATGGCGCTGCAAAACCGGCGCAGCCGGGGAGATCGGCGGATGATCAGGCGAAAATCTCCGGTGTCCGGTCAAATCGCCATCTGCAACCTGTTCCTCGCTCATCCCCTCGAGGAATTGGGCGCGCAGGGCCTCAAGCTCAGCTTCTGAATAGGCGTTGGCAATGTCATTCCCAAAGCGGGCGTGATCCTTCATCATCGCGGAGGCGTCGCTGTAGCGCATCACCAACTTAAGCGTCTGGTCGTTCGGTAGCGGTACCGACATCACCGGGTCGGTTTCCCGCAGTTCGGCGTACGAATCAAAGGCGTGGTCCTTGAAGCTCGCGCTGAATATGTCGATGCCCGTTTGCGTTTCCATAAGAATGTGCTCCTGCGATGACGCAGATCCCCGGTGCGGCCCGGGAACCTGGGGAAATGGTGCATCCGGACGGCCCAGATGTGCCACCAGAAGGTCCTGACTATTGACGGATACTCCCGCCTATCTATATGATGCGACCGGGTGTCTACCAGGCATTGAAGCGGCGCGTTCTGGCGCCGATAATATGTCACTGGATTCGCCTTCAGGTGGGTTCCGCCTGGTTATCACGCGGTGAGTGGCACGAGGTCCGTCGGCCCACGGTCAGCCGCAAGGCGTTGGTAACCATGGCCCTCGGGAATAGGGGCTCGAGGGAAACGTGCACGGCGTAGTGACGCCGCTGGTCGTTCAACTTACGCCGTGTGGCGAAGGGGAGGAGTACAGGGAATGAAGCTCTCGCGGTTCATCATGGGTTCGGCGGTCGCCGTTTCACTCGTTGGCGCTGGCCTGATGGCTTCGCCGGCATCCGCACAGGATGAGTGCGGCGTGTTTATCTCCGGCGGCACCGTCATGAACGACACCTCGATCAGCATTTCCGCTGACGCTGGCACAAGCATTTCTGACGCCAGTGCTGGCAGCAACAACCTGGCCACCACCAGTGGTGGGAACGGTGGCGATGGCGCCATTAATACTGCGTCTGCCGGCAATGGCGGCGTGGCTACCTCGGGTGCGAATGGTGGCGCCGTTTCGGTTGGCAACATCAACTCCGGCGGCAACGTTGGCAACGCGATCGTGGTCGGCAACACCGACTGTGGCGTTGGCGCATGGGAAGCCCCGGCTGAAGAGGCTGTCGCCGAGGCTCCTGCTGCCGAAGCTGCGGCTGAAGTCGTCGCCCTGCCGGACACCGGCGTGGGTGGTGTTGACGTCAGCAGCATCCTGGCTGTGGTTGGCGCCGCTGGCGCGGCGGCCGCGTCCTTCGGACTGCGCCGCCGCTAAAAGGCGAGCCGGCGCGGCGAACACGTCGCGCCGGCAACTCATTCGTCAACGCGATGAGCGGGACCTCAAATCGAGGTCCCGCTCATGCGTTTGCTGCGTCGTCCAGAAAGACCCTGATGCTGGCAAAGCCAGCTCGCCGCTGCCTGCGGTGAGAGGCGGCCCGCTTCGCCAGTTCCCGGGTCACCGTTTGGTGACAGGGCACGCAGAGGGTGCGCATGTTCTCCAGTGAGCACTCTCCCCCTCCTTCGCTCACCGGCTTGATGTGATCTGCATCCCAGTAGCTTGACCGCCTGAAATACCAGCGGTACCGCTGTCGAAACGCTTCCCGCTCTCGCCGCTCCGGTGCGGATTTCGCCATCTTGACGCGATCCCACTCGGCAGCCAGCACCTTGCCCAGCACCGTCGTGTCTATCCCACACAGGGCACACACTCCCTTGTCGCGCTGATAGACCCGTTGCCGCATGAGAGCCGGGTTGTTGCGAACCGCCCAGTCGTCAGCGCAGGTCGCGCTGCAGAACGTGCGCCGCCGTGGAGGCACCTCGACTCCGCAATTTCGGCACAGGGCGCGCCCTTCAGGGCCACGTGGCAACGTGTTCGGGTCGACTCGTCCGGCGCGCGGACTTACGCGGTGCGTGCTCATTGCGCGGGGCATCCTTGTCTAGACGGCTTTCTCCGGCGCGGCCCGCTCCCAGAACTTCGTGAAACGCGCCCGCAGCCGGGCGTGATGCGGCGCAGCTAGTTCTGGGTCCTGCGCGAGGACGTTTTCGGCGGCTCGCCGGGCGCGTTCCAGCAGCCGAGTATCGAAGCCACCCTACCGTCCACGGGGTCATTTCCGGCAGCCCACTCTGGCGCGTGCCGATGAAATCCCCGGGGCCCCGCAATTCGAGATCCCGCTCGGCAAGCAGAAAGCCGTCGTCACTCTCAACCATCGTTTCCAGGCGCGCCTCACCGTCGGCGCTGACATTCTCGGCCAGCAGGAGGCAGTAGGACTGGGCTGATCCGCGTCCAACTCGCCCGCGGAACTGGTGCAGTTGCGCTAAACCGAAACGGTCTGCCCCTTCGATGATCATGACTGTCGCGTTCGGGACGTCAATGCCCACCTCGATGACTGACGTCGAGACCAGGAGGTCCGCATCCCGGTTGCGGAAACCTTCCATGATGGCGTCCTTCTCCCGCGCCTTCATACGCCCGTGCAGCACGGCAACGCGCAACTCAGGGAAGATCTCGGACTGGAGGCGGTGCGCCTCATCAACCGCGGCCTTCGCTTCAATCACATCCGAGGCTTCGACCAGGGGACAGATAACAAAGACCTGGCGACCCAGTCCGACCTGTTCCCGCACGAGGTCATAGGCAATGCTGCGCTCGACGCCGAGATAGCGCGCAGTGATGATCGGGCTCCGTCCTGGCGGGCGCTCCGCGAGGACCGAGACATCGAGGTCTCCGTGCAGCACCATGTTCAACGTGCGCGGAATCGGCGTGGCAGTCATTCCCAGCTGGTGTGGCAACGTGATCCGTCCACGCTGCCAGAAAGCGATGCGCGCTGACGCACGCCAAAGCGATGTTGCTCATCAACAATGGATAGGACCTGCTTCGGAAGCTCCACGCCATCCTGGATCAGCGCGTGCGTGCCAACAAGGATGTCAATCTCACCCCTGCCTGCCTGGGCAAGGAGCGTTTTGCGCTCGCGACCCTTTGTCGCGCCAGTAAGCAGCGCCACCTTCGGACGCTGCTCCTCCGGCAAACCTTCATAGAGTCGCGTCAACCCAGCCAGGTGCTGCTCAGCCAGCAGTTCGGTTGGAGCCATGAGCGCGGCCTGGTACCCCTGGCCCACGACTGCAAGCATGGCGCCGGCTGCAACCGCGGTCTTCCCGGAACCCACGTCCCCCTGGAGTAACCGGGCCATGGGCGCGTCCCGGCCAAGGTCGGTGAAGATCTCACGCAGGGCAGATTCCTGGGCGCCTGTAAGCGTGAACGGCAGCGAGGATTGCCAGCATTGAATCAGGTTTGTATCCACATCGATCGGCGTGCCCGTAAACGCGCGACGTTCCACCTTGCGCCTGACGAGTCCAAGTTGCAGCAGGAGCAGGTCATCAAACGCGAGGCGTAGTCGTGCCCGCTTGAGCTGTGCCTCGCTTTCCGGGTAGTGGACCTGCGCGATTGCATCGGCCAGGACTGGCAGCGGACCGCCAATCGCGCCGTCGCCCCCGAGAGGCTCCAGCAGCGCTGGTGGCAGATAGTCCTCAACGCCGCCCAGCGCCACGTCGAGCGCCTGACGCGTGAAGTTGCGCATCGACTTCTGCGCCAGGCCGGAGGTCAGCGGATAGACAGGTACGATGCGGCCGGTGGAGACATTGTCCCCGTCGGTACTGGCCCGTTCCCACTCCGGACCGGTGAAGGCCAGCGGGCCCGGGCCTTGCTCCAACGTCCCGCTGACGATGATTTCCTCGCCGACGTGCATGGCGTTGGCCAGGTACTGGTTGAACCAGGTCACCCGCATCCAGCCGGTCTGATCGGCCAGCTTGATGACGACACGTGGAGCGCCCGGTCCTCGGTGTACCTGCAGATCCGTGATCCTGCCGCGGACCGTGACATCCTCACCGGGCCGCAGCGCCAGGGCTTTCCCGATCTGTATCGTCCGGGAATAATCGATGTAGCGGCGCGGTGCGAGCAGAAGCAGGTCTCCCACCGTTTCCACCCCGAGCTTTGCCAGCTTCTTGCTGGTGGCGCCGCCCGCGCCCTTGAGCGCCGTGACGGGAGCTTCCGGCGAGAGCGGCGCGACACGAGCGGTGACCCGGATCGGACGGCTCACCGGCGG
The DNA here is from genome assembly GCA_046328375.1 of Thermomicrobiales bacterium. Taxonomy (GTDB): domain Bacteria; phylum Chloroflexota; class Chloroflexia; order Thermomicrobiales; family UBA6265; genus JACCXM01. The sequence continues at coordinate 111,273 of JAXLWT010000012.1, read as the reverse complement.
ATCGGCATGATCCAGCGAAGTGCTCAGTCGCGAAGCAGGAGGGGCTGTCCCCCTGTCACGAGCGGCGGGCTGGCGCAGCGGCGGACGCTCCGGCGCCGCGGGCCGTGGTGTGGGCGCACGCCGGGGCAGGCGTGGTGCGAGTCGCTTGAGACGGTCTGCGATTCCAGCCAGGGTAGCGCGCCGCTGCTCGACGGTGAGTCCGTCGTATCGCTCCAGATCGGTGACGATAGCGTGCAGTTCCGCCGCTTCGGCTGGCGGCAGGGTACTCCCCAGCCGGCGCACGCTCTGCATGGCAACCTGGTACGTGGTGCCAGCATTGCAGCCATCGCGCCATTCGCGACGCAGCAGTTCAACGGCTGCTTCGATGCGCTCCCGCGCGTCGCTGGCATCCGTGGTTCCACGGTCTGGGCTGGATCGTCCTGGCTCACTCGTCGTCACGCATCCGGGGCGAAAGGCAGACCGGGAAGTTTAGCTACTACCGAAAATCGAACCACATTGGCCCATATGGCCAGGATGTCCAAGTCGTGGTAATGTTGAGGGTCGCGCGAAGGTTTTTGCCTTGCCACGTGGGAGATATCCCGGATAGTCGTGGTGTCGCGTTCTGATGGTACCTACGCTTACTGCGCAAATCGTGGAGGAATCTCACAGTGGCCGGCAAGTGTGACGTCTGCGGCAAGACTACCCAGTTCGGCCGTAACGTGAGCTTTTCAAAGCGCCGCACGAACCGCATGTTCAAACCGAACGTGCAATCCCGTGTGGTGGTGATCAATGGGGTGTCCAAGCGCCTGAATGTTTGCACCAGTTGCCTGCGGACACAGGCCAAGACTGCCTGAAAGCAGGAGCCGCCGGCTTCGCGGCGGTTTGACCCCCGGGTGTTTGCATCCGGGGGTCGTTCTGTTTCTGCTCGCATGAGATCTGGCCGAGTCTTCTGAACCGCACCGCCAACCGTCGCACTGAGCATTCGCAAAGGAATTCGGACGTGTCACCTCGCCGCAAATCCGTCAGAGCCACCACCCAGGTCCTTCCGGCCCGACCCGGTGACACTGCCGAGACGACTATCGAGCGGATTGTTCCTGGAGGCCTGGGCCTCGGGTACGGCGGCGGCCGCACGCTCTTCGTTTCCCGGGCGGCGGTAGGCGACGTGCTGAAGGTCAGGATCGACCGTGACCAGGGCCGTGTGGCTCACGCGTCGATTGTCGAGGTGATGAAGCCGGGACCGGATCGTATCGAGGTCCCTTACCCTCGGCTGGCTGAGTGCGGAGCCGACTTCCAGCACCTGACGTACGGTGCCCAGCTCGCCGCCAAGCAAGGGATCATTGCCGACTGCATGCGGCGCATCGCCGGTATTGACCTGCTGGAGACGGTACCCATCGTGCCCTCACCGGAAGAGTGGCACTACCGATTACGAGCAGAATGGCATCACGATCCTCAATCCGAAGTGCTGGGGTACCTGCGTCATGGCAGCCACAACGTCGTTGATCTCACTGACGACCCCTTTGTCCTGCCGCAACTGAATGCGGTGTACCGGGAACTCAGAGTGCGCCTGGCAGAAGGCGCACTTGCAGACTGGGCGACAGAAATCCGCGGCGCGGCTGGAGACGACGGCGTGTCCCAGTCACCGGCGCCAAACGGAGAAACGCCCACTGCTGTGACGCTCGACGTTGCAGGGGAAAGGTACGCGTTTGACGCCGAGTGCTTTTTCCAGGTCAACCCGGGAGTACTCGATCTCCTCGTGGATGAAGCTCTGAAATTTGCCCCGCAACCGGGCGACATCCTTTCGACCGCCACGCGCAAGGCCATCGATCTCTACTGTGGTGTCGGTCTCTTCACCTTACCGCTTGCTCGCCGATTCGAGCAGGTCGTTGGCGTGGAGGCGCAGCCGCGTGCCGCGGAGTTCGCCCGGCAAAATGCGATCGAGGCCGGGCTGGATAATGTCCGGATCGAAACAGTGCCAGTCGAACAGTGGCTGGAGAATGCCTACCGGACGCATGGACGTGTGCCTTTCGTTTTGCTGGATCCGCCGCGCACTGGGCTTCCGGCGCCGGCATTGCAGGGAATATTGCGCATGCGGCCGCAGCGTATTGCCTACGTCTCGTGTGACCCGGCCACGTTAGCCCGGGACATCAAGACGCTTCTGGGCTCCGGCTACGAACTGCTGGATCTCGTCGCAGTCGACATGTTTCCGCAGACGCACCACGTTGAGACCGTGGCCCACCTGGAGCGGATTGGCTAGGCCCAGGGATCGTCGCCAACGGGCATGAGCCCACCGAACCGCCCGGCCTCGCCACGGTCGGCTTCAGCCAGAGCCACCAGCTGCGTCAGGAACGCGTCGATGCTGGCATCAGGCTGGTGAAAACGAAAGCGGCCCAGCTCATACAGCACACGCTGATCCGGGGTGAAGTCTTCGCCAGTTCCGGCCAACCGCTGCAGGTCACGCAGGCGCTGGTCATCGGGAGGCAGAGACAGCACAAAGGCGCCTAGCTCCTGCAGCGCGTTAGCCGCCCGGACGTTGCGTTCGTCACGGTCGTACTCTTCCGCCTTGCGACGCCGCCATTGGGCGGTTGCATCGCAGAAATCAGCGAACGATCGCTGAAACGTTGAAGGCTCAGGCATGGAACCTCCCCTCGTTGTGCGGAGGACACCATCCATCGGTCATGTGACTGTCACATTGGCGGCTTCCGGCAAAAGGAGAACGTTGACGCACTTGTTACAATCCTCACTGCCCGCGAGTTCGTCAAGGACGAGCGCATGTGCACACCAAGCGGGTCCATAGCGCACCGATCTGCGCAGCCCGGGCATCCCCGGGTGAGGAGTAAAGCATCGTGGCGTACGTAATCGCCCAACCGTGTATTGGCGTCAAGGATCAGAGTTGCGTGGAGGTCTGCCCGGTCGACTGTATCCACTCAACGGATGACGCCGACCAGTTCTTCATCAACCCTGACGAGTGCATCGACTGCGGCGTGTGTGCCGAGGTCTGTCCGGTCGAGGCGATCTTCTTCGAGGATGATTTGCCGGAGCAGTGGGCCCAGTTCCGCGCCATCAACGCCGAGTTCTACCAGAATAAGTAGACACGCCAGGAATGTTTCGCCGCTCGTGTCTCCATGACGCGAGCGGCCTTTTTTTGTGGTCTGTATCCTGCGACACTTGAGTCGAGCGCTCGAGACCGAGTAGTCACCAGCATCTACCGTGAAGTGCCAGGAGTCAGTCAATGGCAGATACGAGACTGAATGACATCTTCAGGCAGTTCGCAGTCTTGCTGACCGCGATCTCCCAGGTCTATTTCTCCTACACCATTGGCCGGGAAGTCGGCGCAATTGCACAGGAGAACAGATCGGTTATCTTGCCCGCGACCTATGCGTTCTCGATCTGGGGCGCCATTTTCCTGCTCTGCCTGCTATACGCGGTGTACCAGGCGCTGCCAGCGAATCGCAACTCACCCATCTTCCGGGCGGTGGGTTGGTGGAGTGCGGGCGCATTCCTCTGCAATACCATCTGGAACCAGATCTTTATCAGCCGGCAGTTTCTGGTTTCCCAGGTCGTCATTCTGTGCGGGCTGCTCTTTGCCGGTATGGCCTTTTTCCGATTCGTCCAGACTGCGGTACCAGGGCGCCTGACCGCACTGGAAAACTGGGTTGTCGCGCCGGCACTGGGCCTGCTCTTCGGATGGCTTACAGCCGCCAATGTCGTCGGCCTGGCGAGCGTCCTGGTTGCGAACGGATTCGCGGCAACGGGCGGAGGAGCGGAAACAGGTGGGGCGGCGCTCCTGCTCTTTGGCAGTGCGTTGGCCTTCTTCATTGTCGTGTTTTCACGCTCAGGCCCCAGTTCTGCCTGGGTCGCTTATGGCGCTGCCGTTATCTGGGCGCTGGTGGCGGTCTTTCTGGAGCAAAGCGGCACGTCAATGCTCATCGGGGCAGCCGCAGTCGTAGGAATCGCGCTGGTTATCGCAGCCCTGGTCGGACCATGGACGCGCGAACCCCGAACCGGGTTGCCCGCCACGGCATAGGGTCCATTGGGCATCAGCTCACAATCCATGACCTGACCGGTCACGCGCAGGAGGCTGTGTCATGGCACTACATCCTCTTCCCTGCCGACGGCATGACGCAAAACTCGTGTCGCCTCGAGCCGCCTGAGAGACCTTGTTCTGCCGGCTTGGCTGCAAGAGCGAATTCTCGCCAACTCGCAAAGAACGACACCTTTTCCGTACGGCGCTTCAGGCCGGAGGAAGGCGGGCCTGCCACACCACGTCATCGGCGATCCAGAAGACCGTTCCGGTGAGTTCGTCGATAGCGACTTCGTCGACATTGGCCAGGGCGTTTCCAGCTGTTGCAGTCTCTGGGGTCAGGAACTGGGTCGTGTTCCCGTTGCCATCTACCCGGATGAATCGGCCCTGGTTGCTACCGATGACCGCGTCTCCATCCACCAGGTACCGCTGAGCTGCGAGCGGCGCTTGTGCCAGCGACCGGGGCGTACCGAGACGGGGTGTCACGAACGGAGTGACGGTGCTTTCGAGTTGGCCTCGCGAAAAGGTCAGGATGCGCCCATCCTGGAGCAGCAAGTGAATCTTGCCGTCGATGACAAAGTCCATCACCTGGAGCAGGTCGGGATTCTGCTCGCTCGTTGACCAGTCTTCTGCCTGTGGACCGGCGGAGGTCTCAAAGAAGCGGACGATGTTGCCTTCCCACGAAACGCCATAGGCGGCATCTCCCCAGGCAACAATGGGCAGCGTGTCGCTCATTTTTCCGACTTCGTTGACTGCTAATGCCCTTCTCTGCCACGCGCCCTGGCTATCGCGGAAGAACGTCGCCGTGCCATCACTGGCAATGACTGCGCCCCCATCCACGGAAACGCTGCGCAATTTCCCGACGCGCTTCCCACCAACGTCCGTTCCCTGCGCAAGCAACAGGACCAGGCGCTTCTCCCCGGGATGGAGTTCGTACAAGTCTCCAGCCGCAACGTAGAGCGTCTCGCCACTCAAGGCCAGGCGCGCTGGAGCACCTACCGCGGAGGTGGGCAGCGCCCCAAGCATCTGCACGTCTTGCAGTCGCCGCATTTTCCAGGCGTTGTCACGGACGGTCGAAAGTGCCCGCGCGTACTCGCTCACGAGAGCAGGGTTAGCCCCAGAAGCGCGCGCCTCGTCGAGCGCCTGTTCTGCCTGGGTCACCATAGATGTCGCTACAAGCGGATTGGCCGCGGCGTCCTGGAGCGAACGGTCAACTTCAGCCAGCGCGGCGCGCGCTCGGGCATCCCGGCCATGCTGGAAGTTCACGGTAGCCCCCGCACCACCAGCCACCATGAGCAGCGCAACGGAAATCGCCAGCACCCGGGCCGGCACATGCACCACGGGCCCCCGCGGCAAGTTGGCTCGGAGCTCCACGGGAAGTCCCCCGGACTCCCGGTAGCGGCGCACACTTTGCGCGCCGGGCGCCGCTGTGATCCGTTTCCTCGCAGCGCTTTCTTGCGCCGGAGCAGGCACCGCGCGCGAGAAGCGCTCAGCTACGGCAATTGCCGCGTCGCGCGCAAGCGCGCCACGCGGAACTGGCAAGGCATCGTCTTGTCCTGAGCCACTCATCCCGCCAGCGAACGACCGGCGAGATCGCGTCCGCATCCCTGGGAACTGCTGAGTTGCCCCCAGGCGGGTGATTGATGCAACGACAGCGAACGAGCTGACGATGCCTTTCCTCACGATCAGCCGTTCCAGGCGGTCCACCGAACCTTCAAGGTCATCCGTCAGGAGTGAAGCGTCGAAGAGCGCCAGGAGTGACTCATCATCCCTGGCGAGTTGGTGACCTACCGACGTGGCACAGAGCGCAATGAGATCGCCAGGCGCGGCGTCCGACTGGAAGATCTGGGTGGCCGGATCTTCAGCGAGACCAAGCGGCAGGCTCTGGGGGATGATGGCGTCTGGAACGTAGTCTCCTCGCCAGGACGCGACCTCGGGGAAGGCATAGACCCGCTGATCCTGAATCAGGATCGCTTGTGACGGTGCGGCCTGCGCGACATAGACATCTCGTCCCTGCAGGACGACCGCCGTGGCGCCGACACAGATGCGGCGTTCCCACCGCCCGGTGGTCAGTACGCGATTCTCAGCGAGGAGTGCGTCGTTCGCGGCAGCAAAGGCAGCATGGAGGGCCTCAGAAGCGGCGCCAGGGGTTACGGCGAAGACGTGCCGCAAGGTCCGCAAGGCGACAGCGGCGAGTTCAAGACCGCGCTCCGAAAACTCTCCGGGTTCCACGCAGGCCAGAAGAAGGCGCCCCCAGCGGTCAGGTGCCTGGTCGATGAAGACGATCCCGTCCGGATCGGCGGCCTGGCCGTCAATCAGGGCGAACCCGGCAGCGGCAACGCTCGGGCGGCGCATGGGTGTCACCCGCCCGGCGCATCCGGGCCCGTAGTGGTGTCAAGGACCGGCGAAACGGCGGTGGGAATTTCAGCCGGAAACCTTGCGGGACGTACGTAACCTGCTGCGGTGGACTCATTGTACTGATGCGATGTACGTACGTCTAGACCGTGTCCGACTTCCGCGGCCGTTCTCAGTCCCTCCACCTACGCCGCTGGTATGAGAGATGCCCTAGAGCGGTGGGAGCGTGGTCTCGCGAAAGACCGCATCTCCACCATCACCGGTTTCGGGAGGCGGCGTGACGCTTTCTTCAGGGGCCGGCTCTGCAGTGCGCGCAATCTCCACCCTGCGCGACACGTCTGTGGTGCGCCGGGGAGTGGCCTCGATTGGGCCCATGTTGATCAGGAGCTGGTCCGCCTGCCGGGCAATCGTGCTCCCACGTTGCCCCATCCGCCGTGCCGCAGCGGAGGCTTCCTGGAGCATCTGCCCACCTTCGACGCGCGCACCCTGCCCAATGAGCAACTGCCCCAGCCCAAGCGCCGCGTTCGCCTCCGCCGCCGCATCGCCTGCCGCGCGAGCCTGGCCGAGTGCCTTGCGGAACGTCGATTGAGCCCCTGAGTCGTTCAGTTGCACCTGGGCCGCCGCCTGGGCCGTGAGGGCTTGCGCCGCCAGCGCCGGCTGCCCAACAGCTTCGGCCAGTGCCACACCGTTGGCAAAATGATCGAGCGCGACGCTCGTGTCTCCCCGAGCCATGTTCAGGCGACCGAGACGAATACGGATCCGCGTCTCCGTCAGCCGATCACTACCCCCGGAAGCCAGTTGCAGCGCCTGATCACCAAAGGCGATCGCCGCCGGCAATTGCCCGGTTTCCGCGGCCAGGACGGAAAGCAGGTTGAGGACGTCAATCTGCTCCTCGGTCTGGCCGAGACGCCGGTTAAGGGAGTAGGCGTTGGCGTAGCACTCTTTCGCCCGTGCTGTCTGCCCGCCGGCCGCATAAATACGTCCGAGTTGGGTCAAGACGCTTGCCTGCAGTGCCAGGTCTTCCACCCGTTGCGCTGCCCCAAGCGCGTCGTTCAGCGCGCGCATGGCCTCCTGCGGCTGCTCGAAGCGCCAGAGCGCCTGCCCAAGTGTGGCTAGCCAACGCGCCTCGTGTCGACGGTCTCGCGCGGCACGGGCCAGGTCCAGCGCCCGCATCAGGTTTTCCAGGCTTTCGGACCGGCGGCCAGCACGTGCGTACGCCATACCAATTCCACCAAGCGACCGCTGCTCCAGCGTCACGTCGCCAGCAGAGACCGCCAGTTGCAGAGCGCGGTTGAATGCCTCGAGCGCGCCCGAAATCTCATCGAGATCGAGCAGCGAGGTGCCGGAGCGAATTGACCAGTCAGCGGCCGCACCACGATTGCCGCGCCGGTCCTCCAACTGTGAAAGCTCTCGCTCGTGGTTCGCGGCGGCAGCGATGCGTCCACGGCTCTGCTCGATCTCGGCGAGGGCGGTCAGGCAGCGCGCCTCCATCGCCAAATCACCAATCTGGCGGCTGACGACCAGACCCTCTTCCAGTTGCGCGACCGCCTCAGCCGTCTTCCCGTTGCGACGCAACGTCTCTGCCAGGCTGATCACGATGCGGCTTTGCAGTCCCAGGTCCGCGGTGCGTCGCGCAGCTTCGGACGCCTGCCGCTGCAGGGCGGCCATGGTCTCCAGGTCGGTGTTGCGCGGGAGCATCTCGATCTGCCGCACAAGCGCTTCCGCAATGCCATGCTGGTAGTCCAGCCGCTGGGCTCCGCGACCAGCGCGACGGAAGAGAGCCTGTGCTTCAGAGCGCTCTCCCTCCTTGCGCAGGAGATCACCCAGCGCAATCGCCGCATTGACTTCGGCGATATCGTCATATTCCTCGTCACCGAGCTCGAGTTGCTGGACCAGGAGGCTCCGGGCGCGCTCCGTATCGCCGGCGTCCATTGCCCGCATGCCGAGCCTGCTCAGCGCGGCGCGGCCTCCTTCAACGTAACCGGCCCGCTGGGCGATGCCGTAAGCCTCCCGCAGCAACCGATCTCGCTCGTGGCTGGGGTCGTCACCGGGGAGAAGCGTGTCCAGCCGAAGCGAGGCGTCGACGATCTGGTCATCGAACCCCTTGGCCTTGGCGGCGGCCAGTGTCAGGCGAGCCAGGACGACCGCGTACTCCCGGTCTTCGTCCGCCTGCTCTTCGATAACGATATCGAGACCCTCGAAGTCCTCCGCATCAAGGCGGTCCAGGATGCGCGGATCGCGAATCTCCGCCAGGCCAGACTGGACCGACCGTTGGCGGTCGGTGACCTCTCGCGCGATGTAGAGCACCGTATCCCCGGCGCTTTCACGCCGCCGAAATCCCATCCAATCTCGTAGCGACGTCACCAGGGCTGCTCCATCGCGAGCGTTTCCGCCAAGGCATCCAGGGTGATGTTTCCCCCGGACACAACGATTCCGACCTTCTTTCCCGCCAGTTCCTCTCGCATGTTGTGCGCCGCTGCCAGCGCCGCAGCGCCTGCACCTTCGGCCAACGTGCGCGTGGTCTCCAGCAACGTCAGGATGCTCCGCCGCATGTCCTGGTCGGACACCAACCGGAAGTCATCCAGGCGCCTCCAGAGAATCTGCGCCGGCAGGCTGAACGCCACTCGAGTTGCCAGCCCCTCCGCGAACGTATCTGCCCGCTCCGTCTGCTGCAATTGACCGCTGCGCCAACTGTCGTAGACCGCCGGTGCTCCCGCTGCCTGGACCCCGATGATCTGGAGGTCTGGCTTGAGATCCTTACCAGCCAGGCAGGCCCCGGCCAGTCCAGAGCCCCCGCCAATGGGCACCACGAGACAGTCGAGGTCCGGGGCGGCTTCGAGTATCTCTACGGTATACGTCGCCACCCCCGCAATCAGACGCCAGTCATTGGCGTTGGAAACGAACGTGGCCCCTCGGGTCGCGGCATCTTCTTCTGCAGCCACCCGCGATGCATCAAAATCGGCCCCGTACAGGCGAACGTCTGCGCCCATGCGCCGCATGGCGGCAACCTTGAGCGGGTTCGCGTTTTCCGGCGCCCAGATCGTCGCGGGCACGTGCAGATCACGCGCAGCGTAGGCGATCGCCTGACCATGATTACCCGTTGATGCGGTGACGACACCACGAGCCTTCTCTTCCGGCGTGAGTTGGCTCATCAGGAAGAGCCCCCCACGCACCTTGAAGGCGCCGATCGGCTGCAAGTTCTCGCACTTGACGAGCGCCGAGAATCCGAGACGGGCATCCAGAGCTGGGCTTGTGAGCAACGGTGTTGGCCGCAGGAACGTCGAGATCACTTCACGTGCCCGTTGCACGTCAGCCATGGTCGGCAAACGCACGCCGGAAAGCTCGTCGCGTTCCGGCAACGCCTCCATGCCCTGCGCATTGTTTACAGGCGTAGCCAAGTGCCCTTCCCCCAAAGTACGGTACCCTCCCGAGGTACCGCTTGACCGCGCGTTGACGCGGTTTCCCTCATAACCACTCTAACACCGGGCACAATGGCGCCGATGTCACAGCCCGGGATGGTGTACGTACACTTTTCGCGGTTGAACCGAGCGAGTTTTGCCTCGCCGGCACAGCCGCATCGAAGTGAGAACCAGAGGAGCAGGCATGAACAGGGGAACATCTGGCGCATTCCGCGCGCTGCTTGACGGCGCGCACAAGGCGAACGACAGCCTGCTCTGCGTGGGACTGGACCCGGAGTTGTCTCGCCTGCCGGAGCCACTCCGCCGCGAAACCGATCTCACTCGCGCCATCGTCGCGTTCAATGCCGGCATCATTGAGGCGACATCTGACCTCGCCTATGCCTACAAACCCAACCTGGCCTTCTACATGGCACATGGCGTCCCGGGATTGCGAGCACTGGAAGAGACGCGACGCCTGATCCCGCGTCATATTCCCGCCCTGCTCGACGCCAAGGTCGGGGACCTCGCCAACACGTCTGTCGCCTACGCGGCAGGTTACTTCGACGCCTGGGACTTTGATGCGGTCACCGTGAACCCCTACATGGGAGAGGACTCGCTGGCGCCCTATCTCAGCCGCGGCGACCGGGGCATCTTCGTGCTCTGCAAAACGAGCAACCCCGGCTCCGGAGATCTCCAGGACATCGAAGTGACGTCCGGAGCTGGTACACAACCCCTCTACCTTACCGTTGCAGACCGGGTGGCCGAGTGGTCGACGAGGTGGCCGGCAACACTGGGACTGGTTGTCGGTTCGACCTGGCCAGGACAATTGGCGGAGGTGCGCGAGCGCTGTGCCGCGCAACCGATTCTGCTTCCAGGGATTGGCGCACAAGGCGGAGACATTGCTGGTTCGGTCCAGGTCGGACTTGATAGCACTGGCTCCGGTCTGCTGCTCTCCGCGTCCCGTTCGGTCATCTTTGCTGGCGAGCATGCCGGCGAGAACTGGGTTGAAGCAGTCCGGCAGGCAGCGTCGCAGCTTCGTGACGACATCAATGCTACCCGCCGTGTCGCTGCCTGAACCTGCGTGCCCTTGCACGAGCCTGGGCCAGGCACCATCATGCGCGGCAACTGTCATGACTCCGTTGCTTGAGGAGCACACCCGTGGCTGCGACCGGCGCGCGTTTCCCAGTTACTGCCCAGGACCTGAACCCGATCTTCCGCTCCGGCATCCTGGCCGCCACGGGCAATCCGGCGGTTGCCAATGTCGTCAAGCAGCACGGGATGCGATTGGGCGCATCGCGCTTCGTCGCCGGAGAATCGTTTGACGAGGCGGTCCATGTTCTGCGCGACCTGAACGAGAAGGGTTTGCGCACCAACACCACGCTCCTCGGCGAAGGCGTGCGCGACGAAACAACTGTGCGCGCGGTAGTCAACGAGTACAAGCGGGATCTGGACCGCATCTCCCAGGAAAAGCTGACCACCAACATCGCACTGAAGCTGACACAACTCGGGCTGAACATGGACCCGGAGCTTGCCTACCGCAGCGTTTCCGAGATCGTCAGCCACGCGGCCGAGCGCGGGAACTTCATTCGTATTGATATGGAAGACTCGCCGCTCGTGGATGATACGTTGCGGATCTACCAGCGGCTGCGCGCTGATGGACATGACAACGTCGGCACCGTCCTGCAGTCATACCTGTACCGAACGCCGGATGACCTCAAGGCGCTCGAGCCGCTCCACCCGAATCTCCGGCTGGTCAAGGGCGCCTACCTCGAACCAGCGGCCCTTGCCTATCCGGAGAAATCTGATGTGGATCACGCCTACGTCGACCTGGCCGAGCGCATGCTCACCAACAACCCGTTTACCGCCATTGCCACTCATGACGAGCGGATCATCGATCATGTCCGCGGATACGCAGCCCGGCATGGGTACGGCAACGATCACTATGAGATTCAGATGCTCTACGGCGTGCGTCCGCAGTACCAGCTCGATCTGAGGCGCACCGGCCAACGCATCTTGATTGCTGCGCCCTACGGTCCACAGTGGTACATGTACCTGATGCGCCGGCTCGCGGAGCGCCCGGCAAACGTCATCTGGTTTGCCAGCAACATGGTCAAGCGCTAGTCCCAATCGTCGAGGGACGCTCGTTCACTTTTGGTTCGCCCGCAGGGTGGGTGCTACCATCGGTGAAAGGAGAGCGCGCCCTGCGGACGATACATCCATGATCAGCACACGAGCGGGAAGCCCATCCGAGATGGCCCGTAACGGGGCATCTCCGGGGGCGCCTGCCACGCGCGTTACCCCTGTCGTTGCCTTTGCGAATCAGAAGGGTGGCGTCGGCAAAACCACGTCCACTGTCAACGCGGCGGTCTCGCTCGCGCGCCGTGGCTACCGTACGCTCCTCATCGACGCAGATCCCCAGGGGAATGCCACATCGTCGCTTGGCGTCGACAAACTCTCGGTGGGCGCGTCCATCTATGATGTATTGGTCGATGGACGTCCCGTCGCCGCTGTCGCCATGCCGTCGGCCCGGCCGAACCTGGACCTCGTTGCGTCAACTCCGATGCTAGCCGGCGCCGAAATTGAACTTGTCGAGGCTCCCAACCGGGAAACGCGCCTCCGCGCTGCTCTGGAGCCAGTCCTGGACGACTATGACATCGTCCTGATCGATTGCCCGCCGTCGCTGGGGCTGCTCACGGTGAACGCGCTCACTGCGGCCAGGTCGGTGGTTGTGCCCATTCAGTGCGAGTTTCTGGCCCTGGAAGGACTCGGCCAGCTCATGACCACCGTCGACCTCGTGAAGCGTGGCTTGAACCCACCCCTGGATGTCACGGGCGTCCTCATGACCATGTTCGACGCGCGCACACGTTTGTCTGCCCACGTGGTGGAGGAAGTGCGGCGCTATTTTCCCCATCGGATGTTCGGCGCGGTCGTCCCGCGTTCTGTGCGCCTGGCGGAGGCGCCGTCGTATGGCCAGGCTATCGTGGAATACGATCCCACGTCGCGTGGTGCGGAGGCCTACGAGGCCTTCGTCACGGAACTGGGCGCCCGGCTTCACTTACCACCCCGGCAAGCTCGCGCAGGCACACCAGAGGAGGAGCGCATCGCATGACCGCTACTGAACCCAGAACGTATTCCCTGACCGGTATCAACTCCACACCCTGGGAAGATACCTCCCCGCTTTCCTCCAGCCTGATGGAGTCCGGCAAATTCACCGGTCTTGGCCTCACGTTCGATGATGTCCTCCTCGTGCCCGCCCAGTCTGACATCTTGCCGGCGACGGCGAACACCTCCACGCGCCTGACCGCCAACATTGCGCTTGCCATTCCCGTCCTCTCGGCCGCGATGGATACGGTTACTGAAGCACGCATGGCTATTGCGCTGTCGCGCGAGGGAGGTCTGGGCGTCATCCACCGGAACCTGTCGATCGAAGACCAGGTGGTAGAGGTCGACAAGGTCAAGCGCTCCGAATCAGGCATGATCGTGGAGCCTGTGACCCTCCCGGCAGACGCGCTCGTTCGCGACGCGCTCACGTTGATGGAGCGCTATCACATCTCCGGTGTCCCCATTACCGACGATGCTGGACACCTGGTCGGTATTTTGACGAACCGCGATCTGCGCTTCGTCGAAAACGTGGATCAGCCAGTTAGCTCCGTCATGACGAGTGAAAACCTGATCACCGCGCCGACTGGCACGACCCTGCACGAAGCACAATCCATTCTCCACAAGCACCGCGTGGAGAAGCTACCCGTGGTTGACGAGCGCGGAATCCTGACCGGCCTCATCACCGTCAAGGACATCCAGAAGCGCATCCAGTACCCGAATGCCACCAAGGACGCCCAGGGGCGCTTGCGTGTCGGGGCTGCGGTCGGCGTCGGGGCGGATGCAGACGAGCGGGCACAGGCGCTCGTTGAGGCCGGCGTTGACCTGCTGGTCGTCGATACCGCGCATGGCCACTCGCGCTCGGTCCTGGAGACCGTCACCCGTATCAAGCGTGCGCTTGGTGTCGAAGTCATGGCCGGAAACGTTGCTACTGGTGCGGCGACGTCCGCACTTATCGACGCTGGCGCTGATGCGGTCAAGGTGGGCGTGGGTCCCGGCTCGATCTGCACGACCCGCGTGGTGGCCGGCGTCGGAGTCCCGCAGGTTACTGCCGTGCTCGACTGCGCGGCGGCCGCAAGCCGTCATGGCATTCCAGTCATCGCTGATGGTGGGATCCAGTACAGCGGCGATATCGCGAAGGCCATCGCTGCCGGTGCTGATGCCGTCATGCTCGGCTCGCTCCTGGCCGGAGTGGATGAAAGCCCCGGCGAGGTCGTCCTGTACCAGGGCGAGCGCTTCAAGGAGTACCGTGGCATGGGCTCTATTGGCGCCATGAAGGCTCGGTCCTACTCGAAGGATCGCTACTTCCAGGAAGGCGTCGGCAATATCCAGAAGCTGGTGCCTGAAGGCATCGAAGGACGTGTGGCCTACAAGGGGCCCGTCGGCAACCTGCTGTATCAGCTTGTTGGCGGTCTGCGCTCGGCGATGGGCTACGTGGGAGCAGCCGATATTCCGGCGCTGAAGCACGACACGAAATTCGTGCGCATCACTGCGGCCGGCCTGCGTGAGAGTCACCCGCACGACGTGGTGATCACGCGCGAAGCGCCAAACTACCGCTCGAACGGCTAGGCCACCTCGGCCAGCTCGCACGCCCCTTCTGTCGCACTCTCCCAATCGGGATGATGCCGGCGGTAGAGGCGCGCGTACGTGCCGTTCAAGGTCATCAGCGCCTCGTGTGAGCCACGCTCGCGCACGCGCCCACCTTCCAGGACGAGAATCTCGTCCGCGTGGCGGGTGGTCAGCAACTGGTGCGAGATCAGGATGGTCGTGCGCGTGCGGCCGCTTCGCTGGAGTGCTGCCATGATCCGCTCTGAAGTTGCGGCATCCAGGCCACTCGTTGGCTCGTCGAGGATCAGGATCGGCGCATCGCGCAGCAAGGCACGTGCGATTGCGATGCGCTGACGCTGGCCGCCGGAGAGTGTTGCACCTCCCTGGCCAATCACCGTGTCATAGCCGTCCGGTAGCGTCAAGATGAACCGATCAGCGTCGGCGTCAACTGCTGCCCGCCGAATTTCGGCGTCCGTTGCACCCGGCTTCCCAAGGGCGATGTTCTCGCGCACGGAGCCACTCAGGAGCAGGGAATCCTGTAACACCGGTGCCATCTGTTTCCGGAGTGAACTCGCCGGAATGACCGCGGCATCCTGGCCATTGAAGAGCACCACACCTGAGTCGGGCTCGTGGAATTTCATCAAGAGTCGCGCAACTGTGGACTTTCCCGCACCGCTCTCGCCAACCAGCGCCACGGTCTGGCCGGGTGAAACGGTGAACGAGACGTCCTGCAAGGCGGGCACGTCAGCACCAGGATAGGTAAAAGACACCTCAGTCAGGGTGAGCATGTACTCGTCATGGCTGAGGGGCTCACCGCCGACTTCTGTCTCCGCAGGTTCTGGCTCGTCCAGCAACTCCAGAACACGCTCCGCGCCCGCGGTCGCTCCAGCTACGCCTCCAACGAGCTGGCTGAGCCCATTCACTGGGCCGAGGAGCTGCGTGAGGTAGGTAAGAAACACCAGCAACCCACCAAGAGAAATCCGCCCCTGCGCCAGAGCCCACGCGCCGGCCGCAATGACCACCAGTACGCCACCGAGCTCGACGAACGCGAGGATGGGAGAAAACGCCGCCTTCAACCGGGAGATCGCGACCAGCGACCGTGCGTTCTGTTGCGCGGCACGTGCGAACCGCTCTCGCTGCTGGGCTTCCAGCCCATATGCACGCACGAGGGGGATGTTCGCAATCCCCTCCTCCACCAGCGCGCTGATCGCGCCCTCGTAGCGGCGTTGCACTCGCGACACGCTGCGAATACGACGACCAAAGTACCGGGAAGCCAGGGCAAAAAGCGGAATCACCGTCAAGGCAAGTAGCGCAAGGCGCCAATCGAGCAGGAAAAGTGCGGCCGTGAAGATCAGGATGCGCAACGTGTAGCTGGCGAACTCGGCAATGCCCGAGATCATCACCTCCTCGACATCCTCGACATCGGAGACGACCCGATTCACCAGGTCACCACGCTGCCGTTCCGTGAAGAACTCTGGCGCAAGCCCTTGCACGTGCGCAAACACCCGGCTTCGCACCGATGCCAGGAATTGCTCGCTTGCATGCGCCGAAACCACACCGTCCGCAAAGCTGACAAGGCCGCTGAGCAGGGTCAGGCCGAGATAGGCCACGGCGATCGTGGGAAATGCAGAAAGGTCGTGCGGCACAAGCACGTCGTCGATGAGCTGCCCGTAGAGGGCGATGGTGATGGACTCCAGCACCGGGGCCAGGAGAATGGCCACCAGCATCGGCGCCAGCCACAGGCGCAGCGGCTGCAAGTCCGGCCAGAACGCCCGCCAGATCTCCCGCAACGATGCGGCCGGCGCAACCGCGGCCTCGTCGAGCTCATCCGATGAGCGGTGCCAGAGGATATGGAGGAGCTTGTCGAGCGAGCCAGAAATCAACGTGCGGTGCCCTTGCTCATGAAGAGCGCCCGCCTCGCCACTCCGGCGAGGCGGGCGCTGTCGTTACCAGGTCGCGCCCTTGGTAAAGAATTAGTTGCGGCGGTCCCGCCGGTCCTGGCGACGATCACGCTTGTCGCGACGGCGCTCGGTGCGGCGCTTCTTGGGGCTCGTGATCTTGCTAACGCCAACGGGTGCGAGGGGAGCGAAAGTAGCGGCCATTTGGGGATTTCCTTTCCTGTTTCAGGCCCTTCGGCGACGCTCGCCGTATGTCTGATAGTTTGCCAGCCACCGGCTGTCCTGCCATCGCCCATTCAGGTGATTCGCGATGGGTGAGCTTCTTGCGACCTCACCGCCGCTCCGAACGTATGAAAACCGGCCCGGCCGTCTCACGACGACCGGGCCGGTTTGCGAGAACAACGTTCCGGGCTAGAACCCGGATTGCGTGGCGAGGGCGGCCAATTGCGCACGCGTATGGACATCGAGCTTGCGGAGGAGCGCCGAAACATGTGTCTTGACGGTGTTCGGTGACAGGTACAACTCTTCAGCAATGGCGCGGTTCGTCTTGCCTGCAGCGACCTTTGCGAGAACTTCGCGCTCCCGCTCGCTCAGGTGCGCGGACTGCACTGAAGTGGTCAACGCCGGAGGGACATCTCCTGCCAGTGACTGGGCTGCCAGATCCAGGGCGTCTGCCATCGCACGCGCCCGGCGGGACGCCTTATCAGCGGCGTCAGCCGCTTCCAGCAGGCTCTCTCGTACCACGCTGACCGCCTGCTCGAGGCGCTTGCGATCAATCGCGGCGCCCTCACGCGCCGCCGAAATTTCGGCAAGGGCCACCTCTGCGGCGCGCCAGGAGGCAGCTTCGTCCACCTGTCGCGGGGAACCTTCACGTAGACGCGAGACGACACGTGAGGCAAGAGGTTCACGGCTTCCGGGGACCATGTCGGGTCGCCACGGACGCGAATAGGACTCGGGCAGCACGGCACGCGCTGGCGTGAGTGACTCACGCGAGAAACGTGGAGGTTCAGCCATGGACGAAAGTACCTCCTGCTGGATCCTCACCAGCAATCTACGCCCGCGCGCTCACCGTCCGCAGCGGTTCTGCGGCTTCTACCAACGCGTGCAGGCTATTTCGATCAATCGCAGCTGACACATACATATCGATGCCAAGGGGCTCCAGGCTCGCCACGAACGCTGTGAAATCCGATGGCGCCATGGCCATGGGGTGATCGATGTTGCCCGGGAACGGACCAAGCACGGTCTTCTCGATGCTTTGGAAATCTCGTCCCTCACGCTCGCAATGCTCCCGCAGAACATCCAGTTTGTGGCGGAGCGTGTTGAGTCCCTCTTCCCCGGGGGCAGCGAAGAGGTTGCACGCGTCGGCATAGCGCGCCACCAGCTTCAAGGTCTTCTGCTCGCCGCCACCGCCAACAAGGATCGGTGGCCGGGCGTGCCCCACAGGCTGAGGCTGGCAGAGCGTCTCTGCCAGCTGGTAGTGCTTGCCGACGAATGGACCGTCATTCTCGGACCACATCTGGTTGGCAATCTGCAGCGTTTCCTCCAGGCGCTCAAACCGCTCGCTTGTGGGAGGGAACGTCACACCCAGCGCCTCGTGTTCCCGCTCGAACCACCCGGCGCCAATCCCAAGCCAGGCTCGGCCGCCCGACAGGACATCAAGCGTGGTCACCGTCTTGATCAGAACCCCGGGATTTCGGTACGTCACGCCAGTCACCATGGTGCCCAGCTTGAGTCGATCGGTGTTGCCTGCGGCAAAGGCGAGCGCGGAGTACCCCTCCAGCATCGGTTCTGTGATGTCACCGACCATCGGAATCTGGAAGAAGTGATCCATCACCCACAGGGTGTCGATTCCGGCTTGGTCGGCGTCTCGCGCCAGGGCGGCGAACTCCTGGCCGATCACGGCGTCGCCACCGGCGTACACGAATCGCGGGACCGTGATGCTGAACTTCATGAATTGCCTCCTGTGGTGGATGTCAACAGGTGTTGACTTGTCGTACGATACAGGCAGCCTTTCGCATTGTCAACGCGTGTTGACTCTGACTGTGAGGCGCATTCCGGGAAAGCAGTCATTGTGATGTTTGATCCATGCAACCCACCGCCCTGCCCACGTAAACGCTCGGCTCCGGCTACCCGGCAGGCCATCCTTGAAGCTGCCAGGCACTGCTTCTCGACTGAGGGATACGACCAGGTCGGTGTCCGCGACATCGCCTCACGGGCAGGTGTCGATCCTGCCCTGATCAATCGCTATTTCGGCTCGAAGGAAGGTCTCTTCTCGGAGGTGATTGGCGGCAAGTTCGACTTGCGCCATATTGCAGGCGATGACCTGGGCACTCTCGGCGAGACGATGCTGCGAGCTGTCTGCAAGAAGCCAGGCGCCGGCGGGCACGACCCTCTCCGCGCACTCCTGCAGTCGTACAGCAGTGACGTTGCGCGTGAGAAACTTCACGTCGCAATTGTCCAGGGCTTTGTCGAGCCGCTCGCCGCGCGACTGGCGGGACCAGATGCCCGGGAACGCGCGGAGCTCGTCGGCTCGACCCTGCTCGGGATTGTGCTGTACCGCGCATTGGCGGGGCCACTGAGCGATGCGGAACGCGAGCACATGGTGACGACCACAGCTCCCTATGTGCAGGGCATCATCGATGGCCTGCCGCCACGGAAGATCGCGAAAGGGTAGATCGAGGATGGGTCATCTGGAGGGGCGCTCAGCCCTCGTCACGGGGTCTGGCATCGGAATCGGCGAGGGCATCGCTCGTGAGCTTGCCCGCGAAGGGGCACGTGTCGCACTCCACTATGCCTCGAGCGGAGAGGGCGCGCACGCAGCGATGGCCGAAATCACGGCGGCGGGCGGTGAGGCGATTGCGCTCCAGGGTGATCTGCGCTTTGTCGCTGATTGCGATCGCGTAGTCAACGAAGCGGCCGAGGCGTTTGGAGGTCTGGACATCCTCGTGAACAACGCCGGCGTAACCCGCGCCCAGCCATTCGAGGAGACGACGGAAGAGCTCTACGATGAGATGTTCAATCTGAACATGAAGGGCTATTTCTTCTGCGCCCAGGCGGCCCTACCCTTTCTGGAAGCATCGGGCCACGGCTCGATCATCAATATTACGTCAATTCACGGGGGCGGCGGTTTTCCAAACCACGCCGCCTACGCTGGCACCAAGGGCGCAGTCATTGGCTTTACGCGCTCCCTCGCCATTGAGTTGGCGCCGCGCGGAGTGCGCGTCAACGCCATCGGCCCCGGCGTCATCGAAGTGCCCCGGTACTTCAATATGCCCGGGTACACGACGGATTTTGGGCATACCCTCTTGCCAATCGGACGTGTCGGCCTGCCGCGGGATATTGCGCCAGCCGTCGCGTTCCTTGCCGGAGACGGCGCGGCATTCATCACCGGGCAAACGCTGTATGTGGACGGCGGCACGAACGCCCGCATGGGTCTTTTCTGGGAGACACCGGCTGAGTAGTCCTCAGCTGGTTCCTGTGTCATCCACGCGAAAATTGAATGCGCACGCCCAGGATGACGGCAACAAAGAACCAGGCGACGAGTGCCACGACCACGAAGGCCACGAACTGGATCACCGCTGTGACGAGCGCCCGCGTAAAGTCGAAGCTCTCGGGGTCGTCACGGCGATCCACATAAACCGTGCTGATCCCGGGCCCAACCGCCGGAATCAACATCAGCAGCGCCGAGAAGAGCAACGTTCGCCAGGGTGCACGTGGTTTTGCCGGGGGCACGTAGAGGCCCGTCGAGAAGCCGAACTCCGAGGGCATCGGGCGCCGTGACACAGCTTTCTCCTGGGTTGCGGCAGGGGGCGACCACCCGGCATGGTACCTGAATGCTTCTCAGGTCCGCGGGCAATTGCATGAGGGGCCAGGCGTGACTGACGCGACGATCACGGCGCAAGATCCGGACGAGCCGTTCGATGTCCTGAGCGCCGATGGCGCTCTCACCGGAACCGTCAAGCCGCGGGCAGCGGTTCACCGCGACGGTGACTGGCACCGGGCGCTCCACGTCTGGATCGCTGGCCGCGATGACGATGGGGAGCCGTTCCTGATGTTCCAGCGGCGCTCCGCTGCAAAGGACTCGTGGCCCGATCGTTTCGATACGACTGTCGGTGGCCATTTTCGCGCGGGCGAAACGCTGCAGAGTTCGTTACGCGAGATCGAGGAGGAGATCGGGCTGGACCCCACAGGCCTTTCACTCCTGTCGCTCGGTACCCGCATCTCTATCACCGAGGCGCCACCCCTCTGCGACCATGAACTGCAGGAGGTATTCCTGATCCTGGATGACCGCCCGCTGGCAGACTACCGGCCGCATCCGGTCGAACTTTCGGCGCTCGCACGCTTTCCTCTGTGTGATCTGCTGGCGTTCTTCGCCGGCGAAATCGCTGAGGTCGGGGGTACGGCGGTCGTTCCCGGCAGCGCCGTTCCGTTCTCCGTTACGGCCTCACTTGAGGATTTCATCCCAAGCGTCGACCGCTATGGCCTACGCATTGCTATCGCCGCCCGGAACGTGCTGCGCGGCGACCGTTACGTCGCACTTTGAGACTGGGGCACGTAGACGATGATCACCCTCGACGCTATTTCCGAGTTGACCGCGGATCTCATTGCCATTGATTCCACCAATCCGGATCTCGTTCCCGGAGGCGCAGGAGAAGCAGATATCGCCGCATTCGTCGCTGGCTGGCTCCGGGAGGCGGGTCTGAGCGTCACCGTGCATGACCTCGGACCGGATCGCGCGAACGTGGTCGGCATTCTGCCCGGGACCGGGGAAGGCCGCTCCCTGATGCTGAACGCCCACATGGACGTGGTGGGCGCCGGGGGCATGATCGGCCCCTGGACGCCGCGCCGCGAAGGCGACAGGCTGTACGGTCGTGGGTCATACGACATGAAGGCCAGCCTGGCCGTCATCATGCTCCTGGCCCGCGAGGCCACCTCGTGGGGACTGCGTGGCGATCTGCTCGTCACGGCGGTCGCCGATGAGGAGTTCGCCTCCATCGGCACGCAGGACATCGTCCGCCACTATCGCGCAGACGCCGCTGTCGTCACTGAGCCGACCGGACTGGACCTGTGTGTGGCCCACAAGGGTTTCGCCTGGATTGAGGTGGAGACGAGCGGAGTTGCCGCCCACGGTTCACTCCCGGATGTGGGCGTGGATGCCATTGCCATGATGGGTCCTGTCCTGACAGGGATCGCCCAACTCGACCAGCAACTGCGCTCCGGGTCACGGCACGCCTTGCTGGGGACTGGCTCGGTGCATGCGTCATTGATCGAGGGTGGGCAGGAGCTCTCCTCATATCCTCATCGTTGCGTGGTGGGTATCGAACGTCGCACGGTGCCAGGAGAGTCGCAAGAGCAGGTCGAGGCGGAGATTGCCACCATCCTGGATAACGCCGCAAGACAAAATCCGTCTTTCCGGGCGCAACAGCGGACGCTGCTGATGCGAGAGCCCTTCAGTGTGGACACGGATGAACGGATTGTGCAGTTGGCAAAGCAGGAACTGGAACGAGTTCGTGGCGACGCTCCGCCACTTACCGGCGCCTTTGGCTGGATGGATTCCGCGCTGCTTTCAGCTGCAGGCATCCCGACCGTCATTGTGGGTCCTGGTGGGAAGGGTGCTCATGCTGACGAAGAGTGGGTCGATCTGTCATCGGCGCTGGCTACGGCCGATGCCCTCTCAGGCGTCGTACGCGCGTTTTGCGCCTAGAGGAGCAGCCTGATGGCTGACAACGACATGGGGTTTGCCCTGGACTCCAGAAACGGCTCACGCGATTCTCTGGCCCGCGCCCGGGAGGCCCTCGCACCGGTGCAGGCGGCGCTTGAGGCTGCAGGCTTCTACGCCTACGGCACGGTCGATACAGAGCATCGCTGGGTCATCTCGGCGGACGACGAAGCCGGGCATGTCGATGTCCGGGTCGGGGACGACGGGTTTCAGGTCGACCTCTGGACGACCTCGCCAGGGCTGTTTTCAGAGGAAGAGAACGAATTCCGGCGCCGGGCCATGGAGCGCCTGGCCCGGCGCACCCTACCCGCTGTCGAGCAAGGATTCCTCGAGTCCCACCAGGCGGCCTGGTGGGATGAATCTGAGGGTGGGCCGGCCGCACGCGTGCGCTACGAACTCCCCTTCGTTCGGGCTGCAGATGCCGGCGAGTTTGTCCGGGAGCGATTTCCTGAACTGGAGCGGCTGATCGCGTTTATCGAAACCCAGATCGCTCCGTAGCGCTACCCGACGTGGATTGCGGGACGCTGGCGCGGATCGGGCTCGGTCTGGCGCAGAATCTCCCGCGTGACCGGAGCGATATCCCCTTCCCCGAAGAAGACGAAGCGCCCAAGATATTTGAGCGGGTTCCCTTCCGTCCATCCGAAGTAAGCGTGCGGCCGCTTGCCGGTACGATCGCGGATCGCGAGCAGCGTCGCCGCCAGGCCGTTGGGGATAGATGAGCTTTCGACCTGCAGGATGCGGAAGCCAGAGAGTTCCTGGCCACTCACGTGCACCTGGGAGGTGAACTCGGACGCGTCCTGGACCGTCACTTCCAGGAAAAGCACCGGATCTCCCGTCGGGATGTGGTTCGCCTCTCGCTCTTCACGTTCCTTGAGCAGGTATTCGCGCGTGGAGCGGTCATCAGGGTGATTGGCAATCAGGCGCACCGAGCCACGCTTGCTCGCCTCGGCGATGAAGCGTTCGGCGACGGGATCGAATGTCACTTCCGTCGAGCGCAGTTCCGTGGAGCGCGCCACGCGTGAAACGAGCGAGATCGCCACGATCATCACAAAGAACCCGATCGCCATCTTCAGCCCGCTGGGGTCCTGCACGATGGTATTGGCGAACGCGTAAATGAACATGGCCGAAACAATGCCAAACCAGAAGCTGGCGACGCGTTCACGCTGGCGCATCGCCGAGAGAAACACCGCCACAGAGGCCGAGGTAATGACCGCCAGCACGCCCGTTGCGTAGGGGATGGCCTGGGCGCCAATGTCCGCCCGGAACAGGATGGTGACGCCAAAACAGATCAGGGTGAACAGCAGCACGAGTGGGCGAGTGGCACGTGCCCAGTCCGGCGCCATGCCGTACCTCGGCAGGTAGCGGGGCACAATGTTCAGGAGGCCGGCCATGGCTGATGCGCCAGCAAACCACAGGATGAGGATGGTCGAGGCGTCGTAGATCGTGCCGAACGCCTCGCCGAGGTGCTCGTGTGCCAGATACGCCAGGGCGCGTCCATTCGCCGGCCCCCCCTCTAGAAACGCCTCGTGAGGAATGAGCAGCGTCGTCGCAACGCTGCTCGTCAGCAGCAACACGCTCATGATCGAGGCGGCCAACGTCAACAAGCGCCCGGTGTTGCGGATACGGCAGGCCGGCTGCGCCGGGTTGTCGTCAGGACATCCCTTGACCAGCGGCATCACCACAACCCCGGTTTCAAAACCCGAGAGCCCCAGGGCAAGACGGGGAAACAGGAAGAGTGCGGTGAGCACCATGGCGACAGGGCTGCTGTACTGCAGGGTGAGCGCGGAGCGCCAGTCCTGCAGCAGGGCAGGATCCTGCAGGATCTCCAACCACGCGACGCCGATAACGACGACGTTGAGCACCAGGTAGACAGCCACAATCCCGACCGCGACGCCGATCGCTTCTGAGAAGCCCTTGAGGAAGATGGCACCCAGCAGCGCAATCAAGAGCAAGGTCGCGACCACCTCATGTCCGACGACACCCCGGGTGAAGGGGTTTTCCGCCAGGTGGGCGGTGGCGTCGGACGCCGAGATCGTAATGGTGATCACAAACGCCGTGACCACGAAAGCGATGAGTACCAGCACCAGCAGTTTGCCCTGCCACCACGAGAGCAGGCCGCTCAGCATGGAGATGGAGCCATCTCCGTGCGGGCTTGCCTTCGCGACGCGCCGGTACATTGGCAGTGCCCCGAAGAGCGTCATGATGACCAGGATGAGCGTCGCCAGTGGAGAAAGCAGACCGGCAGCCAGGGCAGCAATACCGGGCTGGTAGCCCAGCGTGGAGAAGTAGTCCACGCCGGTCAGGCACATCACCTGCCACCACGGGCGCTGGTGGGCATGCTGTCCCTCGTCGTAAGCCGAGCCTGGCTCCTGTGGCTGCCCGTGCAGCAGCCAATCCTCGGCCTTGTCTTGCCACGCACGCCGTGTGTCCGGTTTAACCAGCGCTGGCGCTTTCATTTACCACTCGATCCTTGCTCGCATCATCGCCATCCTGCGCGCGGAATTACGCACGAGTTGATGCGCGGTTGCAAGCGCGCCGGATACAACGGCCATTCGTCGCTTCAATTGGAGCAAACACAGCCTCCCGCACAAACACGAACCCGGCCACTTTGGGCCGGGCACGTGCGGGAAGGGGAAGGGGATTTGGGTTCTCGGCGGGTCCTTGGGGAGGGATGTTCCGCCTTATGCCCCTATCTACGCCGGGCAGCCGGATTCGGATTCATCTGGATTCCACCGTGGCGGATGCAGCCCCTGGTTGGGAACCAACACACTGGGCACGGGGCGATGTGGACGCACGCCATACACTGTCTCGCGCCGGGTGTTGATCAGGCCGTCGGTGCTTTCGGGATGGACGCCCTGCCACGCGAGGACCTGCCGCACAAACTCCAGTCCAGCTTCGAACTCCGGCTGCACGACTTCGTCCGCACCCTGCTCACTCAACAAAGCGACTTCGGCGGTAGCAGAGGCCCTTACGATGACATGAATGCGGGGATTCAACTCCCTTGCCTCTCGCACGACGGCCTCGGTCACCAGTAAGTCCGGCGTGGTGACCGCAATGGAACGAGCAGTTGACACACCGGCCGCCAGCAACTCCGAGCGGGACGCGGCATCCCCGTAGAGCGCGTCTATTCCCCGGTTTCGCAGGTCCCGGACAACAGCCGGGTTCAGTTCGATCACGCTGTAGGGCTGGTCCCACTGCCGCAGGGCGTTCCCAATCTCGACACCGACCCGGCCGTACCCGCAAATCACCACGTGGCCACCGCTCGGAGCAACTGGCGGTGGAGGTCCAACAGCCAGGCGCTCCTGCCGGGCTACCCCTGGCAGATGTTCCGCGACACGCACCAGCCATGGCGCGCCTTTCATGAGCACGGTCATGCCGAGGATGGAGCAGAGCGCGACCGAGAGGATCGTTCCGTACTGGCTGAGATCGATGAGATGGTGCTCGTAGCCTGAGCCGGCCAGCACAAAGCTGAATTCGCCGATCTGCGCCATCACGATCGCCGCCAGCGTCGCGGTGCGGTGGTCGAGCCCTGCCGCAAGAAACGCCCCGCCGGTGATAAGCAACTTCCCAAAGATCAGCACTATCGTCAAGCCCAGCGCCACGTCCCAGTGCGCCAGGAGCACGAATGGGTCGATCAGCATCCCCACCGAAAGGAAGAAGAGCGTGGCAAAGAGGTCCCGGACCGGCATGATGTCCGAGAGGACACGCTCTTCGTATTCGGATTCAGAGACGACGATCCCGGCAAGAAAGGCTCCCAGACCGAGCGAGAGGCCAGCCACATGAGTAGCAAGCGCCACACCAAGGGCGATGGCTACCACCACGAGCAAGAACAACTCGCGGGAGCCGGTGTGGGCAAACACCCGGAGGACAGGCGGCACGAACTTCGTGCCGAGCAGGAACGCAACGACCAGGACGACGGCCGAAATCAGGAGCGACTGCGAGATCCCAAGCACCCCGCCCCGTTCTCCGGCGATGACGGGCACCAGAGCCAGCATGGGAGCCAGGCTGAAGTCCTGCACAATGCCGAGTCCAAGCGCGTTGCGCGCGTGAGGACTCTCCATATCGCCACGGCTCATGAGCACCTTTAACGCCACGATGGAACTGGAGATGGCGAACGCTCCCCCCAGGAGCAAAGACGCACCGAGCGACCAGCCGAACGCCAGGCCGCCGATCGTTCCGAGCGCGATGGTGAGCGGAATCTGCAGAGCACCACCGAGCAGGGCCGCGCGCTTGACCCGCGCGATCTCACTGAGTGAAAACTCAACTCCGAGGCCGAACATGAGGAGCGCAACCCCGATGTTGGCAAGGAGAAGAACGCGCTCAGAACTTGCGACCCAACCGGGGGTGTTGGGACCAATAACCATTCCGGCCAGGATGTAACCGATGAGCGCCGGCAAGCCGAGGCGCTGCACGAGATACCCCGCCACTGTTGCAGCACCGAGGCCGAGCACAAGATCGACGATAAGTCGAACGTCTTCCACGGGCGTCTCCTGCCGTGGTTTCCACATCCCGCGCATGCGGGCAAGGCGGATACGAAAAGGCGGCGGCCTCGTTGACCCAGGATCGATGGAGGTAGGCGGCTGACGCTCGAGAGGGCACCTGTGGTGCCGTAGCTGCAAGTGTAAAGCAGCGGCACGCGCCGGCAGGTGACATTCTTCGGGAAAGCGCCCTTACGCGATGTAGAACAGGTAGAGCGTGGCCAGCAGGAGAGTCCCCAGGAGAACCGGCCAGTACAACAGAACCGGCCAGAGGTTGTTCCGGTGGTGAATTAGGCGGAGTTTCAAGGGTGACGCCAGCACGATGGCGTTGATGATGACCGCGGCGATAGCCAGATAGAGCAAGATTGGGATGATCTCAATGTAGCTTACGCCGCGCGTGCCCAGCAGGGAACGCAACTGGTTGTGCTTGAGTATCACAGCGAAAATGAGACCACTGCACGCCGCCAGTACCCCAGCGGTCGTAAGCTGAAATCGGGTCTTCAGGTTTTCGTCGTCGGTCGTGAGAACGAGCAACCCGTACAACACGATCGCTACGGCCAGCGCAAAGATGAAGTGCTCGAAGAAGGCTCCCACAAATTTTCGATCCAGGATCAGGTTGAAGTACAGCTCGGGCAGCAGGTTCACATCCTCACCGCTGCCGATCCCGAATGATGTCGTGTACTCCTGGATAGCCATGGAGAATCCAGAGAAGCGCGGGTTCCACCCGCTGTACACGAAATCCCGCTCCAGGCCGGGCAGCATGCGCGGATCCATCGTGTTGTACGAGGCGAAATCTGGCACGAGGGAGACATCATGGGTGAAGTCACGAGACCAGAGCCGTAACCAGGCGTCCTGGCGATCAAAAGGGAAATAGGTGTAGTCAAACGGCTCGCGGATTGTGGTCTCGAAATACCAACCTATCGTCTCCACATCTCCTTCCGTGTACCGGTAAGCCTCCGTCTGCTTGTACGCGTCACGAATGGCTTCTGGGAACACCAGGCCCCGGACAAAGTCGTCCGGGACATCCGGGCCGAAGCGTTGCCAGTAGAAGCCTGAAATCTGGATATTGTCACCAGTCAGGAATTCCAAGGACTGCAAGAAGATACCCGTGGGGATCACGATCAGGTTTGTGTCGTCCGGAACACTGCTGGAGAGATACGTCTGGACGTCGCCATCATCCAGGACCAGTTGACCGTGCCATCCCGAAAGGGGATCGGAGATCACGATGATCCACCAGGTCGCGGTCAGCCCGAGAAGCAGGGCGATGGTCCAGGCAGCAGACGTCTTGACCAGGGCTTTGAGATGGCCAGTTTCCGGGCGGAACGCGACGACGGACACCGCCAGCAGGAAGATCACGGAACTGATGATGATGGCCGCCACTTTGCGCGGCAGGTTCGCGTCCGCGGCCTCCAATGGCACACGGAGGGCACTGATCGACAGGCCGGCGGCAACAACGAACGCGAGTGCGGCGACGACAGCGGCAATCGGACGGACTCGGCCATTCCTGATCTGCGTAGCGGCCTGAGGCTGAGGGTCTCGTCCTTCAGTCTCCACGTCATCTGTCGAATCTGTGATTCGCGTCGTCATATCTACCGCTTGCGATGGCAATGTGCGGGAATCAACAATCCTACCGCATGGCGTTTCTGTCGATCTCGCTCCCGCAAGTTTCTATACTTTGCGAAACAGCCGGCACCATACACTACAGGAGCCAGTGTGACGACAACACCTCTGCCCTTTTCCGCCGAAGGCTGGCGCCGTCGCCTGCGGGTGGCGCTCGGACAAGAACCGGCTGACCTCGTCCTGGCCGGTGGCACGATTGTCGATGTTCTGGCCGGAGATACGTACGTCGCAGACGTCGCCATTGCGGATGGCGTCATCGCTGGCGTTGGTCAGTACCCTGAGGCGCGGGCACGCGTTGATCTGGCAGGGCGCTGGCTGGCTCCGTCCTTCATCGATGCCCACATTCACACGGAAAGTGCTCTGGTCTGGGTTCCGGAATTTGCGCGGGCCGTGGTGCCGCATGGGACGGGCGCCATAGTCACCGACCCCCATGAGATCGCGAACATTGCTGGCCTACCCGGCCTGGAGGTCATGCGCGATGCCGCGCGTGACCTCCCGTTGGGCATCTACTTCACCATCCCGTCGTGCGTACCCGCCAGCGCGTGGGAATCACCCGGCGCCACGTTTGGAGTGGCTGAAATCGCCGCAATGGCTGACTGGCCCGAGTGCGTCGGCCTGGGTGAATTGATGAGCTTCCCGGATGTCCTCGCCGGAGAAGATGGCATCGCCGCGAAGCTGCGGGCGAGCCAGGGCATGCGGCGAGACGGACACGCGCCCGGGCTCCGCGGAGCAGCGCTTCAAGCGTACGTTGGCTCCGGTCCTGGCTCAGATCATGAATCGACATCGTACGAGGAAGCGCTGGAGAAGCTGCGCGCCGGACAGTTGGTGATGATCCGGGAGGGGTCGTCCGCCAGAAACCTGGAGGCGCTTCTCCCGCTGGTTACTGACGCGACCTATCCTCGCTGCTGCTTCTGCTCCGATGACCGTGACGTCCACGCCCTCCTGCACACCGGGCATCTGGACCACACGTTGCGCATGGCGATCGAGCTGGGCCTGGATCCTGTTCGCGCCATCCGGATGGTCACGTGGACCCCGGCCGAGTACTGGCGGCTGGAAGGTTGGGGCGCTATCGCCCCCGGTTTCCAGGCCAACCTCGTCGTGCTCGACGATCTTCGTACCGTCCAGGTCACCACCACGATCTATCGCGGCCAGGTAGTGGCCGAAGGAGGCGGCATGGCTGCTGGTGCGATGCCTGTCCATTCCGTTGCGCCGACGGCGTTGCTCGGCTCTGTCCACATCGCCCCCCTCCTGCTACGTGACCTGCGCCTGGACCCAGCAAACGCGCGCCAGGCGATCGGCGCAATTCCGGGGGAAATCGCGACGCGCTGGCTCCATGTCGAGCCGGAGATCAAGGGTGACGAAGCCGTCGCGTCCGTCCCGAGAGATCTCCTGAAACTCGTCTGTGTCGAGCGACATCACGCGACCGGCCGGGTTGGCGTTGGATACGTGCAGGGGTTTGGCCTGCAACGTGGCGCGCTGGCGTCATCGATCGCCCATGACGCTCACAATATTGTTGCGGTTGGGACGGACGACGCCGACATCCTGAGGGCCATCGCGGTCATCGTTGAGAACGACGGGGGCCTTTCAGCTGTCGCCGACGGGGAGATACTGGCGCAGATGGCCCTGCCGATTGCAGGGATTCTCTCGGACCAGCCACTGGCCGAGACAGCCGCTGCCTACGAGCGTATGGAGGCCGCTGCGCGAGCGCTTGGGAGCACGCTTCCCTCCCCATTTGGCTTGCTCGCATTCATGGCCCTTTCCGTCATCCCCGAGGCTCGTGTGACAGACCGCGGCTTTGTCACCGTGTGAGCATTTTGGGCGATGGAACGCTCTCCAACTGGAGTGCGTTCCGGCAAGCAGTGCCAGCGCTGGCAGATAGGAGGACAACCTTTGGCGGATCAATCAGGATCAGGTTCAGGCGCATCCACGGTTGCGCCTGTGACGTCCACATTCGAAACTCTGGACATCACGTCGCCCGAAGCTCGCAGCCAGGCGTTCGTGCGTTACGCCGAACTCCGACAGCAGTGCCCAGTGATGCACGCGCTCGTCACCGGTGCTGGTGGTGACGCAGACATTGACGGCCTTCCGGAGCGCCCGATCTGGCTGTTCACCGACTACGAAGCCAACAATCGTGGCTTGCTGAACCCGGCGGTTGGCGTCGATCCCACCGCCGCTTTGACGCCGGAACAGCTCGCGGAAATGCCGCAGCCACCCCAGGAACTCGAGCCGCTACGACGCAATATCCTCTCGCTCGATCCACCTGAGCACACGCGCCTGCGGCGTCTGGTGCAGCCCGCCTTCACCGCCAGCAACATCGAAAAGCTGCGCCCCCGCATCCAGGCCATCACCGATGACCTGCTCGACCGTATCGAAGCGAAGGCTGCTTCCGACGGCGAGACCACCCCGCTCCGCCACATGGAGCTGATCTCTCAATTTTCTTACCCACTGCCGGTGACGGTCATCTGCGAAATGCTGGGCATTCCGGAGGACGACCGCGAACAGACGCAGCGGTGGTCAGAGAACCTGCTGAAACCGATGCGCGAGGAGGAAGCCGAGGAGATTGGCCGCGGCATCGGGGAATTCATTGCCTATCTGCGCGCCCTCTTCGCCCAGCGCCGGGCTGAGCCGCGGGATGACCTTATTACCAGCCTGTTGCAGGCTGAGGTGGACGGTGACCGGCTCACCGAGGATGAAGTGCTGGCCATGGTCTTCATTCTCTTCGTGGCCGGCCACATTACGACGGTCAACCTGATCGCGAATGGCATCTACGCGCTGCTCATGAACCCGGGACAAATGGCCGGCTTGCGCGCGAACCCTGAACTCATCGAGAACGCGGTCGAGGAAATCCTGCGCTATTACGGCCCGGCTGAAACGTCTACCCTCCGCTTTGCAGCACAGGATTTTGAGATTGATGGTCAGGCGATAGAGCGAGGTTCGCCACTCCTCTTCCTCCTGGCCTCAGCCAATCATGACCCGGAGCGTTTCAACGATCCCGAGACCTTCAATATCAGCCGGGCCGATGCCAACCGGCACATAGCCTTCGGCAAGGGGATTCACGCCTGCCTCGGCGCCCCGTTGGCACGCCTGGAAGCGCAAATCGCCATTGCCAGCCTCGTGGAGCGGTATCCCGATCTGCAGCTGGCGGTCCCAGCCGCGGAGATCACCTGGGACCGTAGCTTCCTGCGCAGCCTCACCAGCCTGCCGCTTACGTTCTAGTGTCTGGCGCAGGGGTGAGGGTAGGCTCACGGCCTCCTGTTCAGACGTTCAACCGGTAGAACCGGATCGCGTTCCCGCCGAAGATCGCTGCCTCCTCAGCAGCGGTCAGCGGCGGCAGCGCTGCTTCCAACGCTGATTTGACACGTCCGTAGTCAGCTGCCAGCAGGGAGACCGGCCAGTCCGAGCCAAACATCACCCGTTCGGTCCCGAAGACGTTGAGCACGGTCTCGACGTAGGGTCGCAAGTCTTCCGGCGTCCAGGTCTTCCAGTTTGCTTCGGTCACCATCCCGGAGAGCTTGCACATCACGTGCGTCTGTTCCTCAAAGGGGGCGATGAGTTGCGTCCAATCCGCGATCAACCCCGTAGCAATCTCCGGCTTGGCGAGGTGATCGATCACGAACCGCAGGTGCGGGTGGGCTTTGACGACCTCCAGGGCCGCCGGCAACTCCCGCGGTCGCAGGAGCAAGTCGTATGCAAGTCCAGCGTGCGCAACGGCCTGCAGGCCGCGCTGGACATCGGGCCGCAGAAGCCACTCGGCGTCTGGTTCGTCGTGGACCATGTGGCGGATTCCCACGAGGAACTCACCACCTCTGCCATCCCTGAGCCCAGCGAGCGTAGCCTCCACTCCCGGGTCGGTGAGGTCAACCCACCCCACGACTCCGGCAACGAACGGGGCATCCTGCGCAATCTCCAGGAACTCGCGCGTCTCCGCCACGCTCGGTACCGTTTGCACCAGCACCGTGTAATCCACCCCGGCCGCGGTCAGGAGCGGTTGCAGGTCGGCGGGCCCGAATGGCTGCCGGATCGGTTCGAGCTCCGCCGCAGTCATCCAGTAGTAGTCATAGCGCCCGGGAGTCCAGAAATGATGATGAGCATCGACAACTGGAGTGCGCTCCGTCACATGATCTCCTTTCATTGGAGCTGTAGATTTCCATTTTCCCCGGTCGGTGGCATTCGCGCAGGGTCCGCGCAGACGATTTCGCGCTGCGGTAGTCTTGCAGGATGACTGACGCAGCTTCTCCTCACGCAGCCTCTCAACCAGGAACAGCCCCGCATCGGATGCCACGAAAGTCGTACGACGTCATCGTCGTCGGAGCGGGCGTAGCCGGGCTAGCGTTCACCCTTTCCCTGCCTGCGGACTTGCGGGTGGCATTGCTGACCAAAGGCGCACTCGGGGAAAGCAACACGCGCTACGCACAGGGCGGGCTTTCGGCGGCCGTCGGTCCTGACGATAGCCCGGAGTTGCACGCGCAGGACACCCTCGCCGCGGGCGCCGGGCTATCCGATGAAGAGGCGGTTGATACCCTCGTTGAGGGGGCGCCAGAGGCTGTGCGCTGGCTCAAGTCGCTGGGCGCCGCGTTCGACACAGGCCCAAATGGTGAAGTTCTCCTCGGACGCGAGGCTGCGCACTCGCGGCGGCGGGTCCTCCACGCTGGTGGTGACGCGACTGGAGCAGAGATTGAGCGGGCCCTGGTTGCCCGTGTACGCGAGGACGTCAACGTCGATGTCTACGCCGGAGCCTTTGTGGTCGATCTCGTTGTCTCTGCTGGCCGCTGTCGTGGCATCATCGCGGAGTTGACTCCTGGATCCGAACTCACGTTCCTGGAAGCGCCGGTCACGGTCCTGGCGGCTGGCGGCGCAGGTCACCTCTGGGCGACGACGTCAAACCCGCTCGGCGCCACTGCTGATGGCCTGGCAATGGCACTTCGGGCAGGGGCGACCGTGGCGGACACGGAGTTCGTCCAGTTCCACCCGACGGTTCTGGCGATCCCGGGCGCCACACCGTTCCTCGTCTCCGAGGCAGTGCGTGGCGAGGGCGCCTACCTCCGAGACGCTGCCGGCGAGCGCTTCATGCTGGGCAACCATGAATTGGCGGAGCTGGCGCCCCGCGATGTTGTAGCCCGGGGCATTCAGCAGCAGATGGCGCGAGACCAGCGAGACCACGTTCACCTGGATCTCCGTCACCTCGATCCGGATGAGGTTCGCGCTCGCTTCCCGACGATCACGAGCGAACTCGCCAACCGCCAACTGGACCTGGCGACCGATCTGATCCCTGTTGCGCCCGCAGCCCACTACTTCATCGGTGGCGTGGTGGCAGATACGACCGGGCGAACAAGTCTGCCGGGGCTCCTCGCGTTCGGGGAAGCCGCCTCGACAGGGATCCACGGCGCAAATCGCCTTGCTTCCAATTCGCTCCTGGAAGGGCTGGTGTTTGGTATGGCGGGCGCAGACCGACTCGCCGCAGCATGGCCACTCATCTCCGCCGAGGCTGCTTCCCTGCCCCCGGTCCCCGACCCGGTAGCCCCGGCCGTTGGTCTGGACGGCGACGTGGGTGCCCTGCGCCAGCGGCTGCAGCGCGTCATGAGCCGGGACGTCGCTGTCGTGCGCGACGCCGAGGGGCTGGCGAGAGCTCGCGCGGAAATCAACGCTATTGCCGCTGAAGCGAACGCCCACGCTGGCCCACCAGCCACCGAGCGTCGCGAGCGCTGGGAACTACGCAACCTGATCGATGCTGCCCGGTCGGTCATCGAGAGTGCGGCGTTCCGCAAAGAGAGCCGCGGCGCGCACTTTCGCGAGGATTTTCCCGCGGCGAACGCGGATCTGGTGGGCAAGCACACGCTCCGTGCGGAGGACGGCTCCCTGCGTTTCGGCAAACTGGCTGAGGCAGCGAAGGATTCAAGTCACGGCTGAACACCGCGGCGCGGGTAGCGGCGACGACGACGAGGCCCGGAGACCTGTCTTACAGGTCGTCGCCAGGCGGGGAACGCAATTCTTCGACCTCGCGGCGCAAGTCTTCAATGTCCTGGAACTGCCGATAGACCGACGCGAACCTGATGTACGCCACTTCATCGAGGGCTTTCAACTCGCGGAGCACCGCCTCACCAATGGCGGATGACGGTACCTCGGCCGTGCCGTGAGCGAGCAACGCCGCCTCGACCCGGGCCATCAACGCCTCGATCTCAGCCTCGCCGACGGGTCGCTTGGTCAGCGCCACGCGCAACTTCTGGCGTAGCTTCGCCGGATCAAATTCTTGCCGCCGGCCGTCCTTCTTGACGATGACCAGGCTGACCGGCTCCACTCGCTCGTAGGTGGTGAAGCGCCGGCCGCAGGAGTTGCACTCGCGGCGGCGACGAATACTGTCGCCGCCGCTGAGTTCGCGGCTATCGGTCACCCGGGAATCGGGCTCATGGCAGTAGGGGCAACGCATGATACAGCCGGGCTAGCGCTCCCGCAGGAACTTGATGATCGAGGATTCTGCGACCCAGTCATCCTCCGGGAAGGACGTAGCTGGTGACACGTTCTGGTTCTGTGGGGCGGAGGAACGCTGCGGCGGCGAGATTGGCGCCGGTTGCGAGGTCGACGCAGGTGGGCGGTAGGTTTGCCGCTCCGGTTCCCGCATGGGACGCGGCTCTCGCATCGGGGCTCGGCCCAGGGAATCGAAGAAATCCCCGCGCTGGTCAAACCCGGTCGCGATCAGGGTGATGCGGACGCCGTCGCCCAGCGAAGGATCGATCGAGGTGCCGTAGATGATCTCGGCCTCCTCATCGACAGCGGCGCGAATGACATCCGCCGCCTCGCTCGTTTCCAGCAGCGTCAGGTTGGAGCCACCCGTAATGTTGTAGAGCACTCCAGTTGCGCCCTGGATATCCATCTCCAGCAGCGGGCTGTGGATCGCCTGCTGCGCGGCATCGATGCAGCGCGTCTCTCCCGTGCCATAGCCGATAGCCATCAGCGCGGAGCCGGCTTCCTTCATCACCGTCTTGACGTCGGCGAAGTCCAGGTTGATCACACCAGGCTTGGTGATCAGGTCGGAGATACCCCCGATACCCTGGCGCAGAACATCATCGGCGAGGCCAAACGCCTCTTCGATCGAGGTTTTGGCATCCACCATGTCCAGCAGGCGCTGGTTCGGAATCACGATCAGTGCGTCGACCGTCTCACGCAGGCGGGCAATCCCCTCCTCCGCGGCGCGGCGACGTCGCGTCCCCTCGAAATCGAACGGCTTGGTGACGACGCCTACGGTCAACGCTCCGGCCGCGCGTGCGTGTTTCGCAACAACCGGAGCCGCGCCGGTACCGGTACCGCCACCCATCCCGGCCGTGATGAAGACCATGTCCGCGCCGCGCACCATCTCACCGATGGTGTCTGCGCTCTCTTCAGCCGCGCGCTCGCCGATTTCCGGCCGCCCCCCGGCGCCAAGCCCCTTGGTGAGCTTATCTCCAATGCGGACATACATGGGAGCCTTGCTGCCCATCAGTGCCTGAGCGTCCGTGTTAACAGAGACGAATTCGATGCCGTCGACTCCAGCATCAATCATGCGGTTCACGGCGTTGCCGCCCGCGCCGCCAACACCGACGACCTTGATCTTGGCAAACGTCTCGCGCACGAGATCATCCCAGTTGTCGTTGAATCGAGCCGGAGCGCTGGCAGCGCGTGCAGGGCTCGGGGCAGGGGCAGGAGCCGGAATGGGCGCAGACACACGTACCGGCTCAGCAGCAATGCTCTCCGCCGGTTCATCCACCGGCGCTGCGGAGTCCGCCATGGTGCGCTGCAATCCGTTGCGCTGCGCCTCGGGTGGACGCCGCTGGCCGCGCACCGGCCCCTGGTTGTGGGACTGCATCCTTCTTCCCCCAATCCCGGAAAGCGAACACTTCCGCGGGCTCAGCGACCGACCGCCGAGTCAGTATCGTGACCGGAACCGAGCATCCGAAGTGGAAAAGCTTGCCCGTCGCGGAGACGGCGGCACTGTCAACTCCGGCTGCGGAAAGGCGCTACGGGCCGCGCCGCCTGCTGAAGTGTCAGCAGAGATCAGCAAAACGCACAGATCAGCACGTGCCGCAGAGCCACTCCCGGCCGGAGTATAACACTGGCCCTGTTCCACGCCTGAGCCCACGGACACGTGAACGGTCACCTAGACCGTGCGCCGCTCCATTGCCCGTTCCAGGGCCAGGCCCACCAGCCGGTCAAGCAGTTCTGCCTTGGACATTCCGCTCGCCTCCCACAGGCGTGGGTACATGCTAATGGCAGTGAAGCCCGGTAGCGTGTTTGCCTCATTGATGAGGATTTGATCCGTATCACGTTCAAGGAAGAAGTCCACGCGAGCCAGCCCTGCCAAGTCGAGCGCCCGGAACGCCGCGATCGCCAACTCCTGGACCTGGACCATCGTGTCCCGGTCAATCTCGGCAGGGGCGATCAACTGGGAGTTGTCGTCCACGTACTTGGCGTTGTAGTCGTAGAACTCATTGCCAGGTACGACCTCACCGACGACCGAAGCGATCGGTTCGTCGTTCCCCAGTACCGAGACTTCAAGCTCCCTCGCGTTGACGGCTTTTTCAATGACGATGCGACGATCCCAACGGGCTGCTTCCTGCATAGCGGCCGGGAACTCACCCGGATCGTGGGCCTTACTGACTCCCACACTTGAACCCATGTTGGAGGGCTTGACGAAGCAGGGAAAGCCGATACTGCGCTCGACCCAGGCCGTGACCGCTTCTGGGTTCTGTTCCCACTCCTTGCGGGTGACCAGCCGCCAGGGTGCCTGCGGCAGCCCCTCCTGAGCGAGCACGGTCTTGGCCATGGCCTTGTCCATGCTCAGGGCAGAGCCCAGGACCCCAGAGCCCACATACGGGATACCGGCGAGCTCCAGCATGCCCTGCACGGTGCCATCCTCACCCATCGGGCCATGCAGCACCGGGATGACGACATCCACCGATTCCGAAAACACTGCGGACAAGCCACTCTCGGCGGGAAAGTCTCCCGGCGCAGCTGGAGGAGTACCGTCGCCCAGAGCGAAGAGGGGTGACGAAGCGGTTAGCGCCGCAAACGGGTCTCCCCCGCTGAGCCACCGGCCCTCACGTGTAATGCCAATGGGAACGATGTCATAGCGGTCGGAATCGAGAGCATTCATGACGTTTTGCGCCGAACGCAGGGAAACGTCATGCTCGCCGGATTGCCCACCAAAGAGGACGGCCACTCGCACCTTGCCGCGACGCCGCTCCGTCATGAATTTCTACTCCCTACCACATCTCAATCTTTGCCCAGGAACTCGACTTCCCGCCGCAACTCTACTCCCGTCTCGGCAAGAACCCGCGATTGAGCGGTCGCAATCAGTTCTCGCACGTCAGCCGCCGTCGCGCTCCCTGCGTTGACGATCCAGTTTGCGTGCTTCGGTGAGAACATGGCGCCGCCCACCGAATAGCCCTTGAAGCCGCACACTTCGAGGAGCCGGCCCGCGAAGTCGCCCGGAGGGTTGGCGAAGGTCGAACCAGCGCAGGCGCCGGTCGGCTGCGTGGCCTTCCGGAATGCCGCGTGCTCGTCGGCCAGCCGCACCAGCTCCACTGGATCGCCCTTCGGCAACAGCATCTCCACGCCCAGGACGATCCACGGCCGCGGGCGTTCGGCAGCCTTGATAACCGTGTGCCGGTACGCCGCCTGCAGCCAGGCCGCTGGCTGCTCCACGACCTCCCCGTCATCATTCAGGATCACTACGTGTTGCAGGTGGTCGATCTGCTCGGTGCCGTGGGCGCCGGCGTTGTTGACCGTGGCACCACCGATGGTCCCCGGCAGTCCCACACCCCAGTCCAGGCCCGACCAGCCACGCTCGGCTGCGTGGCGGCCGGTCCACGAGAGTGGTGCTTGCGCCGCTACCCGCATCCGTACGGCGTCGCCCAGGTCCTGTGTCTCGATGAGGTCCGCCGCGCGTTCGCCAGTGGTCCGCACCAGAATTGTCACGCCTCGAATGCCGCTGTCGGCTACCAGGAGGTTGCTCCCGCCGCCGATCACGGTAACGGGCATTCCCTCGTCCCGCGCCCAGGCAACCGTGGCCAGGAGATCTTCCGTGGTGCCGGCACGCACCAGGTAATCTGCCGGGCCGCCAATACGCCACGTGGTGTTGAGCCGCATCGGCGCATCGCGCACAACCTTGACTACGTCTCGGCCCGGGAGCGGAAATGCTTCCTGAGCGGTCGCCCGGCGCTGCGGGGGAAGTTCGCGCCGGGCTCCGCCTGCGGCTTTCGCCCGCAGCCGGCTCAGTAACAGCGGGCCAGCGTCCGTGATACTGCCGGCGCCGAGCGTCAACACGACATCGCCAGGTTCCACCAGGTCAGCCAGCTGCTCAGCCGCGTGGGAAGGATCATGTGCCAGCAGGCTGCCCGCTGGCAGGAGTTCGAGCAAACTGGCAGAAGAAACACCAAGGTTGTCCGTTTCGCGCGCCGCGTAGATATCCAGGATCATCACCCGGTCGGCGCTGCCGAAGGCGGCTGCAAAATCGGGCAACAGTGCTTTCAGGCGTGAGTAGGTGTGCGGCTGGAAGACAGCCCACAGGCGTCGATCTCCGAAGCGCTCGCGCGCCGCGCGCAGCGTGGCAGCAATTTCGCGCGGATGGTGAGCGTAGTCGTCGATGACGACAACCCCGTTCGCGTCACCTTTCAGGTCGAAGCGCCGGCCAACGCCTGGAAAGTCACCGAGTGCGGCGGCGGCGGTGCTGGCGTCGTAGCCAAGCACCGAAAGCACGGCCAGCGCAGCCGTCGCGTTTTGCAGATTGTGCTCGCCCGGAACGCGCAGGGCCAGGGAAACGGCAACATCATCCCTGCCAACGACGCGTACCCCCTCCTCCGTGCGCTCGACGCGCCAGGTGGCATCCGGTGACACGCCAGTCGTCATGACATCCACGTGGGGACTCCAGTCTCCCCTGGCCATGACGCGCGCACACCCTGGATCGTCCCCCGAGATGATCAGCGTCCCGCCTGTTCGCATCCCTGAGACAAAGTCGACAAACGCCTGGTCGTACTCCTCCAGCGTCGGAAAGATGTCCGGGTGGTCGTAGTCGATGTTCGTAATGATGGCGACGTCTGGATGCAAGCGAAGGAATGAGCGGTCGTATTCGTCGGCCTCCACGACCATCTCGGCGCCGGCTCCCGGCGCGGCGTTTGTTGCCCCCTGCGGCCCGTCCAGTACCGCGCCAATGGCAAAGCTGGGGTCGGCGCCGAGAGCGCGCAGCGCCCAGACCAGCATCCCGCTCGTGGTCGACTTGCCATGGCTTCCCGCCACAGCCACCCCTCGTCGTGCATCCGCCAGAGCTCCCAGGAGGGCTGCCCGCTTGATGACCGTGCGGCCAGCGGCATGGGCCGCCAGCATCTCCGGGTTGTCGGCCCGTACGGCAGCGGTCGCCACGACGATATCAGCGTTCGCCGCCTCCGCGGTCATGGTGTGCCCAACGCCGACGGTCATTCCCTCGGCCGCAAGCTCGTCGAGCAGCGGGGAGTGCGCAGAATCGGAGCCGGAAATCTCGTACCCCCAGCGGCGGAGAATGCGGGCGAGGCCGCTCATGCCGATGCCGCCAATGCCCACGAAGTGGACTCGAGCCGGCAGTTCCGGGAGAATGGCAGTCACACCAGCCTCAGCCACGTCCGACCTCCGCCCCTGCCGACTCAAGCGACGCCACCGCAGCGCGAAATTGCTCACCCCGGTCGAATTCGTCCTGGAACAAGCCAAATGACGCGCACCCCGGTGAAAGCAGAACCGTATCTCCGGGGTTGGCGGCAGCGCTTGCCGCACCAACGGCCTCACGCATGCTGTCAAAACTTCCGTGAGGTTCCACACCTTGAGCCGTCAGCGCGTCGCAGATGGCTGGAGTGGCAGTGCCATTGAACAGGTAGACCGCTGCGCCGCTTCGTGCAACCGCGTCAACAAGCGGAGCGGGGTCCAGCTTCTTGTCCGCCCCACCGGCCAGGAGATGGATCCGCCCGGTTCCTTCACCCAGAGCACTCAGGGCTGCTGCGGCGGCAACCGGTGCCGTTGCGGTGGTGTCGTTGATGTACGTGACGCCCGCCACTGTGGCCACCATCTCCATGCGGTCCCGGACGCCCGCAAAGCTCTCGAGACCGCGCTGGATTGCCCCAACGTTGCCGCCAGCGAGCATGGCCGCAGCCACGGCGGCCAGGGCATTACGCAGGCCGTGTGGACCACGCAACGCAGGTGACTGCGGGGCCGGCCACCGCACCTCGCTTCCTCGCCAGCGCCAGACGAGTTCCCCTCCGGCATGCCAGGCACCATCTGTACCAGCGTCCTTGATGCCAAAGGGAACGACCGACGCTGCGGTCTCCTCGGCCGCCCGCCACGACTCGGGGTCATCGCGATTGACCACCAGGAATTCAGCTGGCGTCTGGTACCGGGCAATACCCCGCTTGGTGGCGGCGTAGTCTTCGAAGCCGTCGTATGTGTTCAGGTGATCCTCGGCGATGAGGGTGAGCACGGCCACCTGGGGCGCGAGCCGGTGTTCAATCAGCGCTTCCAGTTGCCAGGAGGAAATCTCGAGCACGATCGGCGCGTCAGGTGAGAGATCGTCCAGTTGTCCCAGCGCCGTCACCCCCATGTTGCCACCGACGCGCGTCCCGGGGATTGCGTGGCGTAAGAGCGCGCCGGCGAGCGTCGAGACTGTCGTCTTCCCCTTCGTTCCGGTCACGCCAACAATGGGCGCCGGGCAGGCCCGGAAGAAAAGGCTCATTTCCATCTCGATGGGCACGCCATGCTCCCGGGCGAGCTGCAGCAATGGCGCACGACGCGGCACAGCCGGATTTCGCACAACCATGTCCGCGCCTTCCGGCGTGAAATCGCGCTCCTCGTGCCGTCCCAGGACGTAACGGATGGGAAGGCCATCCAGGGCCGCGATCGTGTCAGCGAGGGCCTCCTCGCTGCGCAAATCCGTCACGGTCACCCGCGCGCCCTGTGAAACGAGGTAGCGGGCGATGCCTAATCCGCCCTGCCGGGTACCCAACCCAACGAGCGTGACACGCTTGCCGCGCAGTGCTTCAGCCACGATGTGCCGCCGCGTCCTTCCCAGACTAGAACTGTACGAGGGCCATGGCCACGCCAATCAAACCGGCCATCATCGAGAGCATCCAGAATCGCATGGTGACCTGCGTCTCTGACCAGCCCAACATCTCGAAGTGGTGGTGCAGTGGCGCCATCTTGAAGAGGCGGCGTCCCTCACCATACCGGCGCTTGGTCAGTTTGAAGTATCCAACTTGCAGCATGACCGAGGCTGCCTCGGCGATGAAGACCGCTCCAACCACGGGCAAGAGCAGCCACTGCCCCGTCATGAACGCGGCGACCGCCAGTGTCGCGCCGAGCGCCAGAGAACCGGTGTCGCCCATGAACACCTGGGCCGGGGGCGCGTTGAACCAGAGAAAGCCCATCAGCGCGCCCACCATGGTCAGGCAGAGTGTCACCACCCCAAGCTGCCCCTGCCGGTAGGCGATGATGGCGTAGGACACAAACGCGACCGCTGCGGTCCCCGCTGCCAGGGTGTCGAGACCGTCCGTGAAGTTGACCGCATTGGCCATGCCCGCGATCGCCAGCGCGGCGATCGGGATGTAGAGCAACCCGATGTCATAACGGCCAATAAATGGGAGGTAGACGCTACTCAGGCCCAGACCATACGGGAATGGCGCGTGGAGGATCGCTGCGGCCGCGACAGCAATCACGGCCAGCCAGAGGAACTTGAAGCGCGCGCTCATTCCGCCCTGCTTCTTGCCGCCAAGCAGGCTCATGCGATCGTCAATTGCACCAAGAACCGCGACCGCGATCAGCACCCCGACTGGCAGGAGCATCGACAGTCGTCCCTGGATGTTGAAGACCAGGGTAATGACGACCACGGACACCGAGACCATCAGCCCGCCCATCGTTGGCGTACCCGTCTTGATGATGTGTGTTTGCGGGCCGTCAATACGAACCTGTTTGCCGGCCTTCCGCAGGCGCAGGAACGTCACGATGGGACGCCCGATGATCAGCGTCACGACGAACGCGAGCCCGGCCAACGCCAGGGAGACCGCCATGTTCTGGTTCGGGTCTGTCGGCAAGATGCTGTCTGGAGGGGCCGTCTCCAGCAGGAGCCCCAGGAGTGTCATACCTCGACGTCGCTACTCAGCACACTCTTATCGGCCGGCACCCGCAGTCGCTCCACGATATTCTCCATCTGCAGTCCGCGTGATCCCTTGAGTAGCACGACATCTCCGGGGCGGAGCTCCTGCAACAAGTAGTCGATCAATTCGTCTCGCTGCTCCAGGCCGAATGAAATAACATCTGGAGGCCCGGAGTCGTAGCGGCCGTCCGTGTTGAGGGCCTCACGGCCAATTGTGCGTGCGAGATCGCCGTACGTTACGACGAGGTCAGCGACCTCTCCAGCACGGCGGCCGACCGAGATGTGTTCGTTTTCCGTGACGTCACCCAGCTCACGCATGTCCCCGAGGACGGCTATGGCCCGGCGCGGCTGCATCACCGCCAGAAGGCCGAGCGCGCTCATCACCGATGGCGTCGACGCGTTGTAGGTATCGTCGATCATCTGGGACCCGTTCGGACCTTCCAGAACCAGGAGGCGCACTTGTACGCCCGGCTCGGCCAGGCCCTGGAGCATGTCGGCCAGGTCAAGCCCGGCCGCGTGCCCCACGGCGATGGCCGCCAGCGCCAGTTCGACCGCATGCCCTCCAATGAGAGGGATGCGCACGCGGTTCTCTTCGCCCTCCATGTGGAGCCAGAAGGACGTACCTTCCAGGCCATCAGACACGACGCCGCTGGCCCTGATGTCATTGCCCTCGCCCAGCCCGAAGAAGATGACGTTCCCTTTGCAACGCTCGGCCATCGCCCGGACACGGGGATCGTCCCCATTGAGAATCGCCCAGCCATCCTCCGGGATGGCATCCACCAGTTCTGCCTTTGTTTCGGCAATCGCCTCGATGGTCCCCATGCGTTCGAGGTGGACCGGGTGGATGTTCGTTACCACCCCAATGCGCGGCCGAGCGATCTCGCAAAGTAGGCGAATCTCGCCAAAGGCATAGGCTCCGCCCATCTCCAGGACAGCCGCGTAGTTCTCGGGTCGGACTTCCAGCAGAGAAAGCGGGAGCCCAATCTCGGAGTTGAGATTGCCAGGAGACCGATAGGTCTCCCCGCCGCGCTGCAGGACCGATGCCACCGTCTCCTTCGTGCTCGTTTTTCCGACGCTGCCGGTGATGCCCACGACGAGCAGGTCGGGCAATCGATTTCTCCACCAGGCGGCGTACTGCTGGAGTGTGGTCAGTGGATCCTCCACCACCAGCAACGGGAGCGGCGCTTCGAGGTGCTCATCCGCCCATGCCCGGCTCACCAGCGCCGCAGTGGCGCCCGCAGCCGCAGCGTCAGTCACGAAGTCGTGACCATCAAACCGCTCGCCGCGGAGCGCGATAAAGAGCTCGCCCGCTTTCGCTTGACGCGCGTCACGCTGAATCGCGGAGAAGATGGTATCTGGAGCCAGGTCCCCGCGCACAACGGCGGCGGTACCGTCCAGCAGGTTCTCCAACGCGTACGG
Organism: Thermomicrobiales bacterium; assembly: GCA_046328375.1. GTDB lineage: Bacteria > Chloroflexota > Chloroflexia > Thermomicrobiales > UBA6265 > JACCXM01. Next base: position 67,602 of record JAXLWT010000012.1, on the reverse strand, counting down.
GGTCATGCGTGGTCTCCTGAAACGTCAGAGAATGAAGCCGGAAGCCGCTCGGCGACGCGAAGCACGGCAGATCGGGCGCGAGGATTGGCGGCGGCCTCGTCGGCGCTTGGCCGAATGGCACGGCGCGTTACACGCTGGAGACGCGGCTGATGGTTGCAGACGCAAATGGGCAATTCCGGCGGGCAAACGCACGTCGCGCTCTCGCGTTCGATGAAGCGCTTCACCTGTCGGTCCTCCAGCGAGTGAAAGGCGATGACGGCCAACCGGCCGCCGGGGGCAAGGACATCCACCGCCCCAGCGAGCGCGGACTCAAGTACCCCCATCTCATCATTCGTGGCAATGCGTAGTGCCTGGAATGTGCGTGTTGCCGGGTGCGTGTCACGTCCTCGCCGACCGCCCAATGCCCGCTCCACAATAGCGGCGAGCTGGCCTGTGGATTCGATTGGACCGTCCTTGCGCTCGCGCACAACGGCACGCGCAATGCGCCGGCTTCCCGGCTCTTCACCGAAGCGCCAGATCACATCCGCCAGTTCAGCTTCAGGAAGGGTATTGACCAGTTCGCTGGCGGGAACGCCTCGCGTCGGGTCAAAGCGCATGTCGAGTGGACCATCGAGGCGAAACGCAAAACCGCGCTCAGGAGTATCGAGCTGGAAGGAAGAGAGCCCAAGGTCGAGCAGCACCCCATCTACCGGGACAAACGCATGCTCCTGGGCCACGTCGGCAAGGTCGGCAAAGTTGCTTTGCACCGGGATCAACCGCGCGGCTAATTCCTGATCTGCGCGGAGCGCTTCGGCCCGCGCGATAGCCGCCGGGTCCGCGTCCAGCGCCAGAACCACCCCGTCAGGCCCCGAGGCCGCCAGCAACGCCCGTGTGTGCCCACCTCCGCCGAACGTGCCATCGATGTACCGCCCGCCCGCGCGCGGCAGGAGCGCGGCAATCGCTTCATCACGCAGAACAGGCACGTGCCCGGCTGCAAGGGCGGACGGAGAAACGGACACCCGGCTCGATCCCATCACGCACGGGTGTCTGAACGGACACCCCTGATTCGACTGGTGAGTATGCAACGTCAAACGCGGATCGCGACGGGTACGCTGCACCATCACGGACAACCAGGAGGGAACTTCAGTGCCCCACACTCGCAGCAACGGCGTGCAAATCCACTATGAGGTTGCCGGCGAAGGCGACCCACTTGTGCTCTTCCATGGTCTGACCGGCTCCGGTAGCCGTTGGCACGACAACGGGATCGTGGCCGGGCTTTCCGACGTCCACCAATTGATTCTTGTGGACGCCCGCGGTCATGGCGCAAGCGACAAACCCCACGCGACAGAAGAATATGGCGGCGCTATCCACGCTGCCGACGTGCTGGCGGTCCTCGATGACCTGGACCTTGATTCCGCTCACGTCTGGGGGCACTCGCTGGGCGGCAACGTCGCACTTTCACTCGCCCAGCTCGCACCACGCCGCGTGCGGCGCCTGATCATCACGGGCTACAGTCCATTTCCCGCGGCCGGAGAAGAGGCCGCGGAAATGGCCGCGTGGGCCCGCGACCTACAGGGAGGAATGCCCGGATTCGTCGATGGCTACGAGGCCCGGCACGGAGCACTGCCAGCCGATGCGCGGACCCGCTGGCTGGAGAATGACGGCGCCGCACTGGCTGCCTGTGTCGAAGCGATGATTGTGGAAGCTGATGGCCGCCACCTTCCACACCTCCCCCACATTGGTTCCCCGACGCTCTACCTCGTTGGCAGCGAAGAGCCGTTCGTGGCTGAGGCGATCCGCGCCGCCGAGTTGATGCCAGACGCGCGTTGCGAGGTACTGCCCGGTCTTGATCACGTCCAGACGTTTCTCAGGAGTGACGTCCTGCTGCCGCACGTGAGAGGTTTTCTTGCGGCCTCAAACTAATGGTCCGGACCGATGAGCTGGCGGGAGGAGCGGGCCCCCTCGGCCGCTCAGCCGTCACGCTTTCCGGCTTCGAATTGGGCTGCGGTGCCTGTCCCACACTCACCAGGAAGGCCATGCGCCGTGCCTCCAGTACGTCAACATCCGCGTACGTACGCAAGGTTCGAGTTGTAATAAGAACATACGTTCTGGTATGATTCCCCTCCTAGCCGATGTGCGGGAGATCCTCCCGCCCGGCCAATTCGGAGGAGTTTTCCATGTTTCTCGGTTGGTATGACCCCGATCGCAAGAAGCCCGCACGTGCCAAACTGGCCGAGGCCGTGGAGCGGTATGAAGAGAAGTTTGGGCGCGCCGCGAAATGCTGCCTGACTAGCCCACAGGATGCCCTGGATCTCGCCGAACCCTCTCGCAAGTTTCCTGGTGATCTCACGCTCGATGTGCAGCCGCGCAATTACATCGCGCGCTGGACGTTCTACATCGGCGAAGAAATCATCGAGCCTGCGCGCCAGGAAGCCGTCCCTGAAGCGGCCTGAGCGCCCATCTCGGCAGGGAACTCATCTCCTACTCACACCTCCTGTTCCCTGCCTCCCTTGCGTTCCCCCTCCCGGCGTGACCGCCACCATCTGCTAGAGTTGCCGGCGACCTAGAGCCCGCTTCGCACTTGCAGCTCCCCGTTCTGCCGAGGGATCCGCCGAGCGCTGTGAACGATCAACGCACCGCCGACCAATCAGAGACTCCGGACGAGCCGGAGGGGGGAGGGGCTGCCCCCGAGACGCTGGAGGGTGCACCCGGCGGTGACCCCCGCACCACCATCGCCGGCCGCTACGAGGTCAATCTCGAGGCAGAGCCAGTCGACGCCGGCATTGCCGTCGCCTATCTCGGCCGCGACCTTCGCACGCGGGCGCCCGTGACCGTGAAGACGCTGCGCCTGGAGTACCGGGACGATCCGGACACGCGGGCGCGCTTCCGACGAGAAGCGCGTCTCCTGCAGTTCCTGAGCCACGGGAATGTGGTGCGTGCCCTGACCTTCACGGAGGAACGTGGCGCACCGTGGCTCATCATGGAGCGAGTGCCAGGCCGGCCACTCCGGGACGAGATCACGGCCAGTGCCCCCTTTCAGCCGGAGGAGGTCGTTCCCGTGCTGGAGGGGATAGCCTCCGCGCTCGATCATCTTCATGCCCGCGGGCTGATTCACCTGGATCTCCGTCCAGAAAACGTCATGGTCATGCCGACCCGCCAGGTCAAGCTCGTGGATTTCGGGCTGGCGCAAACGGGCGGGAAGGTCCCGGAGATTGCCGCGAGCGGCCCGCATCCCTACCTCGCGCCGGAACAACTCACCGGAGAATCCGTCGAAGTCACAACAGATGTCTACGCGCTCGGCTGCATCGTGTACGAGTTGCTGACCGGCGCTCCTCCTTTCTCCCTACCAGATGGCGTCATGAACGACAGCACCATCATCCGTGCGCGGTTGTCGCAGCCGGTTCGCCCACCCAGCGAGATTCGCGGAGCGGACTCCCTTCCGCCCTGGGTTGATGACGTCGTGCTCGGTGCACTCGAACGCGATCCCCAGTTGCGCTACGGCAGCGCCGGCCTCTTCGCCGGATTGTTCCGCGTGGGTGTCGAGGGTGCAACTGACGCCGAGACCGGGCGCCCAAACACTCCCATGTCTGGGTCAGGCGGTCGTCACTTCCCGACGAATGAGCCAGGGATCGCGGTCAAGGGATCGTCCCGGCTGGCGAAGCGCCGCGCTGAACTCGAACAAGAAGAACACGGCGAGAGCGGCGAACACGTCATCGACGTCGACTTTGCGCCAGTGGCGCTTCCGCCAACGCGGAGGTCATCACGTCTCTTGCCACGACGCGCGGGGGGCGCGCTCAACCTGACGCTCCTGCAACGCCGTCTCTGGCAGGCATGCGCAATTGCCTTGCTGCTCAACCTGTTGTTGCTCGGAGCCCTGATCATCACGAAAGGCGAAATCCCGGGCATCTGGTCGCCGGCGCCAACCGTCGCACCAGGCTCCGTGGTGCGCATAGCTGGCACCGGCCTGGTCGCACGGACGGAGCCACGACCAGACGCAGCAATCGCCGCTGAATTGCCTGACGGTGGGACCGTGCAAATCAGCGGCGATGCGGTAGCGAGCGATTCTGGTTTGTGGTGGCCGGTCCAGGTGCAGACAGACCAGGGAATGGTTAGCGGCTACGTCCCGCAGAGCTGGGTGCAGCCGTAGCTGAAACTACGACGCGCTCGCGGGAGCAGACTCTGGCGTCGCAGCGTCCTCAGCGGCTTCCTGCGGGACGTGCGTGTTCAGCAGGCGGGCAATCGCGGTCGGCGGCACGCCACCCTGCAACTTCCCCACTTCCTCGCCATCCTTGAACAGGATGATCGTCGGCAGCACCATCACCCGGTGCTTCATCGCCTGCTCCTGATTGTCGTCGATATTGATCTTGACAATCTTCAGGTCGTCGCGCTCACCGGCCAGGTTCTCGAGTACGGCGCCTACCGCCCGGCACGGCGCACACCACGGCGCCCAGAAATCAACCAGAACCGGCTTGTCAGCCTGCAGAACCTCAGGATCGAATGTTGCGTCGGAGACTTCAGTCACGTTCTCGGCCAAGAATGGCTCCTTCCGGGCGGGAGCGTTCGCCCCCAATACTTCCCAAAGGATAGCATTGTCGTCAACCGCGATTCGCACTGCGCAGTGCGATGTGCAGGCTGGGCCCATCGTAGCATCGGAACTGAAGCTGTCTACGTAATCGGCTCACAGCCTGAGTAGTAAAAGACGGAGATCGTCACCTCACCGAACGGGTCAACGCCTGGTTGGGCGAAGTGCTCGAACCCGGTGTCGTCGGTGAAGATGTCAGGGCGCACCTCCCGGAGAAGGCTCTCCACAGCCCGGGCGAGCTGGATCCCCTGGTCGATGTCCGGCGCGTTGCCACTGATCAGTGCGAAACCGGCCCGGCACCCAGGCGGATAGCGCGACAGTGTGGTGTTCAGCGTTTGCCGCGCTTGCTGCAGCGCATCCTCGTCGCCAGCCAGCATCGCGCCGAGGTCAGTCTGAATGGTGATGTTCTGCTGATTTGGATCGAGCACCGAGTTGGCCGCAACGACGGCGAGCGCCGTCGCGGTGACCTGAGCGTTCGCCTGCTGTGCCTGCAATTCGGCAATCTGCGTGGCGTCCGCAGCAGACTGACTGATGCTTTGCGCGGCTTGTGTCGCACTTAACGCCGCTGCCGTGGCGTTCGCGTTGGCAACCGCTTGCGCAGTTGCCAGATCGCTCTCACTCAGGCTCGCGTTCCGGGTGGCAAGTGCCGCCAGGTCGGTCCCGCTCAGGACCAGCTCCGCCTCACGCGTTTCCAGCGCAGCAATCGTCGACTGCGCGTCCAGCGCCGCTTGCGTGGCCAGCGCCGCCGCGGCGGCAGCCTCTCGCTGTTGGTCGGTCAGGCTCTCGTCGCTTGCCGCCTGTTGTGTGGCGTAGGCCGCAATCGTCGCTTCGACTGAGAGAGCCGCCCGGGTGGCATTGGCTTCGGCAGTAGCGCGCTCCGACTCGCTCATTGCCGCAAGCGTCGCCTGCGCCGCGGCTGTAGCGGTCGCCTGCTGATTCAGCAGAGCCTCGCTGGTTGCCCGAGCGGCCGCCGTCGCCAACGCTTGCTCGGACTCCGCGGAAACCGTCGCGAGCGCCAGGTCTTGCGCCCGCTGCGTAGCGGCCGCCGCCGCGAGGGCGTCTTCCCTGGCGGACACCTGTCCTGCCAGGGCCTCAGCGGTGCGCGCGGCCGAGACCGCCTGCGCCGTGGCTGAGGCATTGAGTGAGGCAACATCTGCCTGGGAGGCCGCTTGCGACGTTGAGAGGGCGGCAATCGTGGCACGCGATGTGGCCAGCAAGTTCGGCGTCGGCAGCGGCGTTGGTGTCGGCGGTGGCGACCCGACCGTATTGGCCGTGAAGAAGAGCATCGCCAATCCGAGCAGCAGGTCGGCGAAGATCCAGCCGCCCAGGGCAATCATGTCGCGCTGTTCCCAGCGCTTGCGTCGCTTCATGGATGAGCTCTCTGCACATCCTTGAGCGCAGTGGGGCGCCCGGAAAAGGCTGTACTAGGCACCATCAGGTCACGAACGGCGACGCGGCCAGCCGCTTTCCGGGTCACGGCGTGCCGGGCTCTCGGCTGGCTCCAGCGCCACACCCTGACCCATGCTGCGTGTCACGCGGTCGAGTCGCTCGACCAGCGCCGCGATATCCTGGGAAACTTCATCCTGGCGCTGCGCGGTGCGCATGCTGATGGTGGAGATGTCACGCGCGACCTGCGACAACCCGGTTGCGACACTGGCTTGCTGTTCCAGGAGGTCGTGGAGCGTGCGGGCCTGACCAGACGAACCGTCTGCCATGCGCGCGAGTTCGTCTCGCAAGCTGGCCAGGTTTCCTTCGATTTCGCCTAACGTGCGCGCGCTATCCGCCACGCCTCCGGTACTCCCCTGCAGGGCTTCCGCAAGACGGGTGTTTGTTTGCACTTCCTCGGTGAGCGCTCGCTCCAGGCGCGCCTGGCTCGCAACCAGGTCGTGGGCGATGGCACTGATGCCGCGCACCGCCTCGGTTGCCACCCGGGATGCCTGCGCTGCCGCGTCCGCTCCAGCTATGCCCTTGTCTCCCGCTTCCGCGAGAGCAGCCGCCGCTGCGGTGATCTGCTTCGTCAACGCCTGATCACTCTGGACGTTCGCGGTCGTCAGGTGCTCAAGTCCCTGCACGGCGCGCAGGAGCGCGCCGCCCTGGTCTACCGACGCACTTACCTCAGACGTGAGGTCTTCCAGTGCAGCCTGCAGGCCTGTCGAGACCTGGCGCAGTTCCACAAGGAGCCGGTGCGTCTCTTCCGCACCCGCGCGCATTCCGGAGGCAAACACGCCGAAATCAGCAAATTCGCGCTCGCGACGCCCGGCCAGTTGCTCGAGGCGATCGTGCTCGACCCGCAGCCGGGTCAGGAGTTCCTGTGAGTTCTGGTCGAAGCGCTCGACCAGGCGGTCCACATTGCGAGCCAGCGCCGCGGGGCGGCTACCACGGTCAACCGCCAGCACAACAGACGCCTCAGCCAGGACGTTATCCAGATCGGTCTGGAAACGCTGGGCCGTCTTCTCCACGGCGTCCTCGCGTGCCTCGCGCCGCCCGTGCGCATAGAACGTGAGCCCGATGATCGCGGCGATGATCACGGCGTCGATCAGGGCCACGGTCGAGAAGCTCGGCGCCAGGGCGCTGGCATACCCGCCGAAACCCCGCTCCCAGAGGAGCAGGAACGGCTGCCGTACCTCATCTGGAAACTCGGTAATGTACGCGGCGTAGGCCCGGGACGCTTCTGCCAGCGCGAACCAGGTCAGGAGGATCGGCGCCAGGACCAGGATGTTCCGGATACGATCTGCCGTCGCAATGGTTGAGTGCGCGTAGCCGCCCTCCTTCTGCAAGGCATAGGCGTAGGCCAGGTGCTCGGTGTTGAAGGCACGCCGCAGGTCGACTTCTGCCCAGCGCTGACGGCCCTCGTCGGTCGCGATGGCCCGGCTCAACGCCTCCATTCGCGCAGACGCTCGTTCATCGACACTTGCCAGGGTCTCGGCCATCTGCTGCAGCGATTGCGCCACAGCGTTGCGGCCGAGGTTGGCCTCACCCGGAAGCGCACCAAACGGATCGCTAATTCCGGGCCGTACCGGGGTCACAACGCCACCCACCGAGGCAATAGCCGGTTTCGCTCGTTCGGCGGTATCGGTCGCGCGTCGTCGCTGCAAGATAAACCTCGATTGCCAAGTAGCAAACACCAGCCGGGGAGCGCCAACAACGAGCGGGAATCGCTGGTGTCCGGACAGACTGTACCATTCTCCAGCCTGCTTTTGGCAGGTTTCCGTCCAGCAGCGCCCTAGATGTAGGCCATGCCTTTTAGCTACTCCGAGCTCGATGCCCTCTTCCTGGATCCCTCCGCGAGCGTGCCGGCGATCAGCCATTTAGGCGGCGGCACCGTTCGTCGTGATGCCCAGGGTCACCCTGTGCGCGCAACCGGGCGTCACACCGTTGTCTACGAATTACGCACGCCCTCCGGACGCATCCTGGCGCTACGTGCGCATCAGCTTCCTGACCCCCAACGAGACCGCCAACTGGCTCAGCGTTACGGAGCGCTGCAGCAGGACCACCTCCTGGATGGGCTGCGCGCTCCCCGCGGACCACTACCTACCGACATCGCATGGCTCCCTGACGGCCTGCGCGTGCAAGGGGGAGACGGCAGGCCAATGACGCGTCCCCTGGTGGTGATGGAGCGCGTTCCGGGTCGCACGTTGCGCGAAATGGTCACGCGACTTTGCCAGGAAGGAGACGCAGCGCATCTCGCCTTGCTTGCCGATCGCTGGTTGGAAACGGCGCTCGCCCTGGAGACCGCGAGGTTCGTCCATGGTGATCTCAGCCCGGACAACATCATGGTCCGGCCCGATGGCACCATCGCGGTCGTTGATCTGGACAGCGCGACCTGGCCGGGTTTCCACATCGCTCCTGATGCTGCGGGAAGCAACTCGGCGTTGCGACATCCGCACGGCCCTCCACGCAATCCGGCTGACCGTGATCGCTTTCCGGCGCTGATGCTCTGGGCCGCGCTCCGCATCCTCGCCACGCAGCCCTCGTTACTTGGCGGAGTGCCGGCAGAGGGCTTGCTGTTCAACAATGCCGACGTGCGCCGTCCCTCGGCGTCACCGCTATTCAGTCGACTGGACGACGCCGAATCATCGCTCCACCTGCTCCTGGAGGTTGTCCGCCGCGCGATACGCTTTGCCCCCGAGGAGCTACCGCCCCTTGCCGAGATTGCCGCTCGGTTGGACGGTTTTGGCTTCCCGAGGCTGGCTCCGCAACATCCTGTGCGACCGGCCGCTGCCATGCGGAGGCAGAAGCCAGGTCCTGTCGCGGGCCCAGAGGTCGCCCAACCAACTAAGGTAGCCGGGGTCTCAACTCCGTCCGTTTCAGGACCGGAGGCACCCGCGCGATCACCCGTTGCGCCGAGCGCCTTTCAAGCCCGCCGCCTCGAGTCACTCCACGCCGCAATACAGCAACGTGACGGGCGGGAGGCGCTTCGCATCTGGGCTGAGGTGCGTGAGGAGCCATCCGCGCAGGTCTACGCCACGGTGATCCATCAACTCGTCGAGCAGGAAGCACGCGCGTCCATCGAACGTGCCCTCCGTCGCCGCGATGACGCTGCTCTGCTGCAAGCGATAACCCAGGCAGAAAGCGCGGGCGTCGCCCCTGATGCGACCGCCCTGGCTGCGGCGCGCCACGCCCGCCGCCGCCTCGAGGCGCGTGACGCACTCACTGCTGCGCTTCGCGATGACGACCGTCCCGCCCTGATCAGCCTGCAGCGCAGCGGTCAACTTGACGACCTGGGACCACTCGATCCCGCAACGAATCGCGCCGTTTCGCGTGCGCTCGCCTGGCCAGCAGTTGAGCGGGCGCTGGCGAGTGATGACGACGTCGCTATTTGCGCCGCCGCCGACCCGGGCCTGTGGCGAGAAGAAGAAACCCGGCCACCCTCAGTCTGGTCACGTCTGGATCTCGCCTGGCAACGCTCCCGCTGGACGCAAGACGTCCGTGCTGCCTTGCGCCGGCGGGACGGGCCATATCTGCGCGGCCTGCTTGCCAAGGCGCCGACCGGCGCCGAGGAACGGCTGACCGAGGTCGAACGTCGCCGGGTACACCGTGTCATCACGCGTGAGCAGGCGGCAACGCGTCTCGAGTTGGCACTGCGCGAGGGCCCCGACCGCGAAGTGGTCGAAGCCCTGGCGGAACTGGAAGCGTCCGGAGCGCCATTTTCGGATGGTTTGGACTGGTCGGCTGTGCGCGGAGTCGTCGATCGGCTCTCGCTGGCCGACTCGCTTCGCGCCGCGATGGCAACGGAACCGCCGGACACCGAGCGGCTGGCTCGTCTTCTCCCCGCGGCGCGAGCCGCTCTCGGGGATCTCCGGCGTGCCGGAGATGAGTGGGCGGAACTCGAGCAGGCGGTGCTACGTGCGGCGCACCTGGAGCGTCTGCGCGAAGCGTTGGACAGCGGCGACGACGCCCGGATCGCCGCCGCGGCCGATCCCGATCCCTTCCTCGTGCGGGCCCTTCTTACCGAGGCGGAATCCGCGCTTGTGGCGAAAATCCTGGGGCGCACCCGCACGCAGATGCGCCGCCATGCCTCCTGACCGCTAAAGCCTTTCGGGCTTCGTCCAGGCGTGCGTCGCCGCGCTGCGCTCAACCGCGTCCAGTACGGCTTGCACCGCGAACCCTTCCTCAAACGAGGGACCGGGGTTACCACTCTTGCCACCGATGCCGTCAAGGAGGTCCTTGATGGCGTGAACAAAGGTGTGTTCGTAGCCGATCGGGTGCCCAGCCGGCCACCACGCACCCGCGTACGGGTGCACGCCTTCCGTGACGTTGATGGTGCGGAAACCCTGGATGCCGGCCGGATCATCAACCAGGTAGAGCTGCAGCTCGTTCATGCGCTCCAGGTTGAAGACGATCGACCCCTTGCTGCCGTTGATTTCGAAGCTGTTGTAGTTGCGGCGTCCCGGCGCCAGGCGCGTCGCCTCGAACGTGCCGGTGGCGCCGCTGGCAAAGTTGGCGAGGAATGTCGTGGAGTCATCGACCGTGACATCCCCGTACTCGTCACCCGACGCCGCGCCGAGCCCAGCGCCCTCGCCCTCCGCGGTGGCCACCTTGCGCCGTTTGATGAAGGTGGAGAGCGTACCCACCACCTCGTCGATTGGACCGAGGAGGAACATACCGAGGTCGGTAATGTGCGCGGCGATATCGCCCAGCGCACCTGAGCCTGCGTGCTCCTTCTGCAAACGCCAGACGAGCGGAAACTCCGGATCGTTGATCCAGTCCTGCAGGTAGACCGCGCGCCAGTGCCGGACCTCGCCAAGCACGCCGTCGTCGATCAGTTTCTTGGCGAGCTGCACGGCAGGAACCCGGCGATAGTTGTAATTGACGATCGCCACCGTGCCAGCGGCTTTCGCCGCTTCCAGCATCTCGCGCGCCTCAGCCAGGTTGTTGGCGAGCGGCTTCTCACAGATGACGTGCTTGCCCGCTTTCAGCGCCGCCAGCACCACATCCTTGTGGGTATCGCCCGGAGTTGAGACATCGATCAACTGGATGTCTGGGCGGGCAATCAGCGCTTCGTAGTCGGTCTCGTACCCCTCCCAGCCCAGATTCTCGGCCGCGTCCTTGACGCTCGCCTCGTCACGGCCACAAATCGCCACCATGCGGGGCGTGGGATCGACATCGAAGAAATGGGGCACCTGCCGGTAGGCGTTGGAGTGGGCCCGCCCCATGAACTTGTAACCCACCAGCCCGACACCGATATCGCTCATGCAGCCCTCCTCCGGACCGTTACTGCTGCTGCTAGACCCACCAGGCGACGGCAGGTGACTCCGAAATAACGGCGCCCTTGAGGAAGTTCACCGCACTGGTGAATCCCTCGTTGATGCTCATGAGAGAGTCTTCGTGCTCGATCGAAATAACGCCGTCATAGCCGGCAAGGCGTAGCTCGCTCATCAGCGAGCGCCAGAACTCCTGACCGTGACCGAAGCCGACGGTGCGGAAGATCCACGAGCGGTTGATCTCGTCGGTGTATGGCTTGGTATCGAGCACGCCGTTGAGCGCGATATTCGGCTTGTCCAGCCACGTGTCCTTGGCGTGCACGTGGTAGATGGCGTCGCCAAGATCGCGCACGCAGACCAGGGGGTCCATGCCCTGCCAGAACAAGTGGGAAGGATCGAAATTGACCCCAAGCGTTTCACCGCCGATTTCGCGCAGCCTGTTGAAGGAATCGGTGTTGTAGGCCAGGAATCCTGGATGCAACTCGATGGCGACCTTGATCCCGTGATCCTTGGCGAACGAGGCAGCTTCGCTCCAGTAAGGCGTTGCCCGCTCCCGCCACTGCCAGTCCAGCGTCTCCAGGAAATCGGGCGGCCAGGGGCAGGTCACCCAGTTCGGTTCCTGCGCCTCCGGGCCACCACCTGGGCACCCGGAGAAGGTGATCACGGTCTCGACGCCAAGCTGCTGCGCCAGCTTGACCGCGTTACGGTAGTCCTGGTCGTGTGCCCGGGCGATCTCCGCCTTGGGATGCAGCGGATTGCCGTGGCAGGAGAGGGCGCTGATCTCCAGTCCACGTGAGGTCACAGCTTCAAGTAACTGCTTGCGTTTCCCCTCATCCTCGACCAGGGCCGCGGCATCGGCGTGTGCTGCCCCGGGGTAGCCGCCTACGCCAATCTCCACGGCCTCACAGCCGGCGGCTTTGACGTAGTCGAGCGTCTCCTCCAGCGGGCGCTGGCTGAAGAGGACGGTGAACACACCGATCTTCATCGATCAACTCCTGTGATGTATCGTCCAGGGCAGTCCCGGACTCGAATCAAGCTCGGTGCGTGGCGGCCGCCCGGCAGGTCGATCATACCGGAGGAGCGATTTAGCCGGTTAGCGCGTCGCGCACCTTGTCGCGCCCAGGCGGACGGTCCGGTCGCGTTTCTGCGGGATCAACCGCCGTTCGCTGCGGAGCAAACTCCTCACCAATAGCCCAGATGATCACGGTGAGCGGGATGGCCAGCAGCGCGCCGAGGATCCCCAGGAGTTCGACCCCAGCCAGGAGTGCGAGCAGGATCGCCACAGGCGGCAAACCCAATGCCTTCCCGTAGAGCAGCGGAGCCAACACGTGGGACTCGACGTTGACCAGGACGACGTAGAGCACGATCACCGCGATGACCTGCGGGACCCCAACCGTCGCAGCGCTGAGCACCGCCAGGACGACCGTGATGAAGCCGCCAACGTACGGCACAACTTCGAGGATGCCAGCGATCACCCCGAGTGAGGGCGCGTAGGGAACGCCGATGAGCTTGAGCCCGCTACCCATCAGGGCGCCGAAAATGAGCGCGATCGCCAGCTGTCCCCGCGCCCACGCCCCGATGCTCTCGTGGATATTGCGCGCGATCCGCCAGACGCGCTCCTGATGCTTCTCCGGAACCCACCGTGCAGCCCCGTTGAGCACCACTCCTGGTTCAACGCTCAGGAAGAACGCCAGGACTAACGTCACGAAGACGTAGAACGCCGTCCGGCCGGCTTCAACGCCGATCTCGGTCGCGCTCCGTGCCAGGGTGCTGGCGTTGTTCCGGAGCTGCTGCTCGATACCGGCGAGAGAGAACGTTGCGCTTCCGTCGCCGCTGGCGGGCAAGCTGGCTGAGAGCTTCTCAAACCAGGCGGTGTAGCCGGGCAGTTCCCGCTCCAGCGACCTGGCATCGCCCGCCACAATCGGCGCCAGGGCCGCGATGGCGATCACCATCAGCCCGATCAGCAAGACGTAAATCAGCAGGATCGAAATGCCACGTGGCACGCCCCGCGCCTGCATGGCGGAGACAGGTTTGTCCATCGCCGTGGCTAGCACCACGGCGGTCAGGACCAGTAGCCAGAAATGAGGAATGCGAAACAGCAGGTACGTCAGGGCCACCAGCACGATGATCAGGAAGATTGTGCGCACGCTGATACTGACCGTGATGGTCCGCTGGCCCTGGCTCTCCATCCGCGTCGTCCTCTCCTGTGCCAGCGCTACGCGCTCCAGACCCACTTCCCGCCAAGCATCGTTTTGGTCGGCGTGACCTGGTCGAGCGTTGCCGGATCGATAGCCAACGGGTCGCGGTCAAGCACCACGAGATCGGCGAGCTTGCCGGGCGTGATGGAGCCCAGCCGGTCCTCACGGCCCACGGCGTAGGCGCCACCCATCGTGTACGAGTGCAGCGCCTCCTCAGGTGTGAGCGCTTCCGTCTCCTGGCCCAGGTTCGTGCCGTTCACCGTGTGACGGATGACAGCCGCATGCATCCCCACCCACGGGTTGAAATCCGTGATATAGGAGTCAGATGAGCCGGCCAGCGGCACGCCCGCGTCGAGGTACGTGCGCATCGGCATGGCCTTGCTGGCACGCTCAGGTCCGACACTGTTGACGAAACCCTCGCCCAGGTGAGTCAGGAAGGGTGAGGAAACAACTGCCGAGATCTGTGCCTCAGCCATGCGTTCCAGCGCCTTCTCCGTCGGGAAATACGCGTGATGGACGCGGTGACGCAGCCACGGCTTCGGGTTGTCGCGCTGGGCGTCAGCATATGCGCTCACCACGACTTCCTGCGCTTCGTCTCCGCAGGTATGAATGTCCATGGGCCAGCCCAGGTCGTGGATGTAGCGGATAAGCTTCACCAGCCTGTTCGGCTCGACAACCCACGTGCCGCGATGATCTGGCTGATCCAGGTACGGCTCGAACATCCGGGCGGTGCGATCACTCATGCCGCCATCGATCATGAACTTGACGCCCTCGAGCCGCAGCAGGTCATCGCCGAAACTGCCGCCCGTTCCAATGAAGGCGATGTTCTCCTCCAGGTCGCCTTCGTTCTCCGGCGCGCCGAAGCCCCAGGCTGCGATCAACATGTCGGTGCGGACGGTGAGTTTGCCTTCGCGCTTGGCGCGCGTGTAGGCGGCGATCTCGTTCGGGTAAAGCCCAGGTTCGGCGACACCCGTCAGCCCAGTGGCGTTGTACGCGCGACACCCCTCAGCGATGGCGGCCACACGCTGATCTTCGGTGTACGGCGGGACGTTGTTGGTGATCATGTCCTTCGCGCGGTCGCGAAAGAGTCCAGTAGGATCGCCATTCTCATCTCGTTCAAACGAACCGCTGTACAGCACATCCGCAGGCGGGTCCGGCGTGTTGCGGTCAATACCCACCGCGCGCAATGCGGCCGAATTGCAGACCAGCTTGTTCCAGACCCGGTGAATCACGACGGGGTTGTCCGGCGACACCGCATCGAGGTCGTGCCGGTTCGGGTGGCGTCCCTCTGCCAGGAGACTCTCATCCCAGCCGCGACCGAGGATCCACTCGCCGGGCCGGGAAGTTTTCACCCTCTCGCCGATGCGGTCCACAATCTCGGAAATCGTGCGCGTGTCGTAGAGCTGAACTTCGCGCAGCATGATGCCAGTGGACTGCATGTGGTTGTGGGCATCGATCAATCCCGGCACCACCGTCGCCCCGGCCAGATCGTCGACAACCGTATTGGGACCGGCCAGGGCCCGGATCTCGTCATCGGCGCCCGTTGCGATAAAGCGACCATCTCGAATCGCCACAGCCGAGACGTGCGGCTGATCGGCGTCGACGGTGTGAATGACGCCATTGACCAGGATCATTTCCGGGGCAAACAGATCGGCGGGAACCGGCATGGAAACCTCCACTCTAGGAACTGGTGACTTCCTGCCATTCTCGCCTGTTTCCCGGTTCATCGCAGCGGCGTCGAACGTCCCACGTGCTTGCAGAACGGGAGACGCAAAACGCCGGGCGACATGTCGCCCGGCGCCATCAACGATAGTGGTTCAATGTCTCTGAAGATCAGTCCTGGAGATGAGCCTGCAGGAACCAGAGATCCTTGTCCACAATCCGTGATGCTTCGGTCAGCAGATCAGCGGTATCCGCATCGCCTGCCGCATCGGCAGCGTCGATTCCGGCACGCAGATTGGACCCATGAATGCTGTAGCGATCGACGAGGGCCTTGACGTAGTCGACGCCGGCGTTGATGTCGGTTGGAATCTCCGGCACCGTCGAGTTCTCCGCGGCCATACGGACGGTGCCGGTCGCATAGCCCCCAATGGCTGTCACACGCTCGGCAATTTCGTCTGTCAATTCCGCCAGGTGTGCCGCCAGTTCGTCAAAGAGCAAGTGCAACGGGTAGAAATGGATGCCCTTCACATTCCAGTGCGCCTGCTTGACCTGGCTCTGCAGATCAAAGTTTGCAGCCAGTTGCTCGTTGAGAAGCATGATCATTGCTGACCGCACTTCGGCCGGGAGATCGACTCCTGTCTCAAACTGGCGGTTCAATGAATTGCTGCTATTTTTGGCGCCGAGACTCACCTTTTCCTTGGTCGCCTTGGGCATGAGTCACGCTCCTTTCAATCGTTCGCGAAAAAACCGCTCAATCCGCTCCTCGGTGGGAGAAGAGTGAAAAACGCACCTTCCAGGGTCAATACGGTACGCTGCCTGGGCTACTGAAGCCAAATTCCCAATTCCGCGGAGAACTCGTCGTGCAACGCTTCTACTGGGTGATCGATGGACAACTTGCCGGGTGCTCACGTCCGGGGGCACATGGCCGATCCCTCGCCGAGGACCTGGCCCTCCTCCAGGATCATGGTATCCAGTCCGTCCTCACACTTACGGAAACACCTGTCCTTGCACATGCACTGGAAGCGGCGGGGATGGATGCGCTCCACCTGCCGGTCGATGATTTCCACGCGCCGACCACGCAGCAGATGTTGCGAGCCCTCGCCTACATCGATGCATCTCTGGCAGAAAACATGCCAGTAGCCGTGCACTGCCTGGCCGGTCAAGGCCGTACCGGCACGATCCTCGCTGCCTGGCTTCTTCGCTCGGGTCTCTCAGCTTGCGACGCGATCGCCGACATTCGCGCGCTGGCGCCGGGCGCGATAGAGTCTGCACCACAGGTTGCCGCGCTGCGCCGGTGGGCCGACGAGCGCCCCTGGCTCGTCTAGCGCCAACCAGGCGTGAGCAGTACGGGAGTAGCGTGTGAAGATCACGGGGATCCGTGCAGTCGTCGTCAACGCCCAGATGCGCAACTGGGTCTTCGTCAAGGTCGAAACAGACGAAGGAGTTACGGGCTGGGGAGAAGCCAGCCTGGAGTGGAAGACACGCGGCGTTGTCGGCTGCATCGACGATCTCGCTCCGATGGCGATCGGCCTCGACCCTCGCCGGATCGAACACCTCTACCAGGTCATGAACCGCCACGCGTTTTTCCGGGCAGGCGTGGTCGGCATGAGCGCGCTTTCAGGTATCGAACAGGCGTGCTGGGACATCTTCGGCAAGAGCCTGGGCGTTCCTGTCTATCAGTTGCTCGGCGGCAACGTGCGGGACTACATCCGCATGTATGACCACCTCGGCGGCGGTGAAATGAACGCGCTTTACCTCCAGGATCAGCCAGAGCGCATGGCCGAACGCGCGCGCGAATCCCTCGCTGACGGATACGACGCGATCAAGGTGCTCGTTGTCCCGATGGCCGAGCCCCTCGACAGCATGGCCCCGCTGCGCCACGCCGATCGCTGCATGGCGGCAATTCGCGACGCGGTCGGCGACGACGTCGACATCATGGTGGATCTGCACGGGCGCACGACACCCGCCATGGCCATCCAATTCGGGGAGGTACTCCGGCCGTATCGGCCGTGGTTCATGGAAGAGCCCTGCCCGCCAGAGAATGTCGGGGGTATGGTCGAAGTCGCACAGGCTTTGCCCGGAATTCCCATTGCAACTGGCGAGCGCCTGGTGACGCGTTTCCAGTTCCGGGAGCTCTTCGAACGGCGCGCCTGCGCCGTTGCCCAGCCAGATCTCTGCCACTGCGGTGGCCTCTGGGAAGCGCGCAAGATCGCCGCCATGGCTGAGACGTACTACATCTCCGTCGCCCCGCATAACCCGCTTGGCCCGGTAGCCACCGCGGCGGCGATTCAGTTTGACTTTGCGACGCCCAATTTCCTCATCCAGGAAGCGATCCGTTCGGATGTACCCTGGCGGGCGGAAGTCGTGTCCAATCCGGTCGAAGTCGTAGACGGGAAGGTGGCCCTGCCCACTCGGCCCGGCCTGGGCATCGAGGTGAACGAAGCGGAGGCTGCCAAGCATCCGTTCCAGCCAGAGATCCTGATGCAGCCGTTCCACCGGGACGGCGCCGTCGCGGACTGGTAGCCAATCCCGGAAACGACGCGGGCAGCCCGGCGTTGTGACAGACAAGGAGCGCCGACGTCTCCGCCCAATTGCTTGTGTCATTTCGACGCCCAGCGACTGGGCGGGGTAGCATCCGGCCCGGCCCCGCTTCGGACACACCAGAACCAAAGGACACCGCGCGTGCGCTTGCCACTCCTGCCCCAGACCATTCGTCGCTGGTTCGTCGCGGCACTGCTGCTCGCGGCTCCCTGCGCCTCGGCCGCGTTGCCTGGACTTGCGGTTGCTCAGACAGCGACGCCAGTGGCATCGCCAATTGCCGGGGCGTTCACGCCGGGTGCGCCAGGTCTCGGAGATTCATACTTCCCGCTCCTGGGCAATGGCGGGTATGAGGTCGAGCACTACGACATCACCCTTGATCTAGACGTCCAGGGGGGCAGCATCATCGAGGCGACGACGACCATCGACGCTGTTGCGACCCAGAATCTGTCGGCGTTCAACCTTGACTTCCGAGGCCCGGAGATCGAGAGCATCAGCGTCAACGGCCGGGCGTCGGCATACACGCGCGATGGTGGTGAGCTCACCGTTACCCCAGCCGACCCAATCGCTGACGGCGCGCCATTCCAGACCGTTGTGATGTACCACGGCACCCCTGATGGCGGTGACGATCGCTTCCAGCGGGGCTGGTGGACGACAGAGAACAGCATCTTTACCGTGGGTGAGCCCGCGGGATCAGATGTCTGGTATCCGGTAAATGGGCACCCGCTCGACAAGGCAACCTACACCATCACTGTCACGGTGCCAGACGAGTACAACGTGGTGGCAAACGGACGGCTGGCGCAACTCACGCATGCCGATGCGGTCGCCGGACAGACCTCGACGAATACGTACACCTGGGAGAACGACGAGCCCACCGCAAGCTACCTGGTCACCTTTCATGCCGGGTTGTTCGACACAGAAACGACGGAAGGCCCTGGCGGCATCACGCTGATTGACGCCTTTCCGCCAGACCTGGACAGGCGTGAGCGCGAGATCTTCCAGAAGACGCCGGCAATGCTGGAGGCGTTCAGCGAGCGATTCGGTGACTATCCATTCGCGTCACTCGGGCAGACGGTGCTGGACGACACCCAGTTCGACGCCGCGCTGGAAACCCAGACCATGATCACCTACGACGCCTCGTCTGCGCGCGAACCAACGGTTGCGCACGAGATTGCCCACCAGTGGTTCGGCAACAGCGTCTCGCTCGAGCGATGGCAGGACATCTGGCTCAACGAGGGTTTCGCACGGTACGCCCAGATCCTCTGGGATGAGGCCGCGTACGGCGAAGACAAGGCCCAGGCCACCTTGCGCCGCCAGATCGCTTCATTCGCGAATAGCACTCGCACCAGCGACGGCAAGGGCCTCAAGATCGGTGACCCCGGTCCGGACAATATCTTTTCGGAAGTGGTCTACGCCGGTGGGGCAGTTTTCCTGAGCCAGCTCCGTGCAGAGATTGGTGATAAGGCCTTCTTTGATCTGCTGCACGAGTGGAACTCGCGCCATTTCCACGGCAACGCAAATAGCGATGACTTCCGGGCGCTCGCTGAGGAAATCTCCGGCGAGGACCTGGACGCCTTCTTCGCCGATTGGCTTGACACACCCTGGACGCCAGACAGAGTGGCGGATACGTTCCCGCTCCCTGCGGCCAGTACGCCAACCCCGTAGTCCGAAGGTCACCCTGCGGCCACGAACAGAGGAGCGTTTGCGTGCGGGGAAATCAGCAGAATGGGCGGAAACGCGTTGCCGTCATCGGCCTCGGTCGTTTCGGCACAAGTGTCGCCATCGTCTGTCACCAACTTGGATACGATGTCACCGCGCTCGATATCAATGAACGGCGCGTCGCCGAGGCCACCGACTTCGCTACGCTCGCCGCCCAGGCTGACGGAGCGGACAAGGAAGCGCTCCTGGCGCTGGGTGTGGGCCGCTCTGAGGTCTGTGTCGTGGCGCAGGGCCAGAACATCGAAGCCAGTATCAGTTGTGCACTGGTCCTGAAACAGATCGGCGTCCCGTGGGTGATCGCCAAGGCGGAAACGGAGCTCCACGGCCAGATCCTGGTCAAGGTCGGCGCCGACCGCATCGTCTATCCAGAAAAGGACGCGGGTGTCCAGGTCGCCCACTCGCTCGACATTCGCCATGACGTCGACTACATGAACCTGACCCCTACGAGCGGCGTCGCCCGTCTCGAAGTGCCGGAGCACGCCGTTGGCAAGTCGCTGGCTCAGATCGAGGAACACGGCGGCGGTGTCTGTGTCATCCTGATTCAGCGCGGCAACTTGCTCTTGCCGCATCCGCCACTTGAAACAACGCTGGATCGGGGAGACATCGTTCTCGTTGCAGGTCTGGACGCTGCCATCGATGCCTTCGCGGACTGGTAGTCACGCCCAGTGATGGATCCGCGGCCGCGCCCTCGTCTTGCCTCAATCCTTGCGCCGCCGGCGCCGGGCCCTGGCGGCAAGGCGAACGCGAGCGTCCACTCGCAAGTCTTCCTGGTCGGCCTCGTCGCGATCACGGCGATTGGTACGGCGTTGCTCGCCACTCCCTGGGTTACGGTCGACGGCACTCGCACGCCGCTCATCGACGCCTTCTTCACCGCCGTTTCCGCGGCGTCCGTTTCCGGGCTGGCGGTGGTCGACACCCTCGAGCACTGGAACCTGGCGGGGCAAATCGTGGTCCTGGCGCTCGTCCAGATTGGTGGGCTGGGCTTCATGGTCGGCGCCAACATCCTGCTGCAGATGCTGCGCCGCGGCATGGGTTCATACACCCTGAGGGATGAGTTGCTCCTGCGGGATGGAGCACCCACGCTCTCGATCAACGAGGCCGTCTCCCTCGCACGCCATCTCTTCTGGTTCATGGTCGCAGTTGAAGCGGCCGGAGCCCTCTGTCTCACGCTCTGGTTCCTGCTGATCGCGAAGTTGTCCGTGCTGGAAGCAGTCTGGCAGGGCGTCTTCTACGCCATAACGGCTTTTTGCAACGCCGGCTTCGACGTCTCCCGGGTCGCGCCCCACACCGATCCTGCGACGGACCCGATCCTGAATATCCTGCTCATCGTGCTCATTCAGCTTGGCGCGATCTCTTTCATGGTCTGCAAGGACGTCTTTCACAAGCGTGCCTGGCGGCCCCTCACGCTGGATTCGAAGATCGTGCTGGGGTTGAATGGCGTACTGCTCGTTCTTGGCACGCTGGTGTTCCTCGCCACTGAGTGGGGTGAAGCGCTGGCTGAGGTTCCACCCGGCAGCAAGGCACTCGTGTCCCTCTTCCAGAGTGCGTCGGCCAGGAGTGCAGGGTTCAACAGCGTTGAATGGTCGCTGGTCAATCCGCTGACGCTTTTCTTCTGGTTGGGACTGATGTTCATTGGTGGAGCCTCCGGCTCCACGTCGGGGGGCGTGCGTCTCAATACCGTTGGCGTTGTTCTGGCCGCGGTAGGATCCACGCTGCGCGGAACCCCCGAGACGCAACTCTGGGGCAGGCGCATTGCCGCTCCGATCGTCTACCGGGCTGTCACCGTAATCGTGATCTTTCTGCTTATCTACGGCCTTGGTGCGGCCGGACTCTCAGCGGCCGAGCACCAACTCAGCCACCGTGAAACACCCATGATTGCGCTCATGTTCGAGGCCATGAGCGCGCTCGCCACTGTTGGACTTTCCACTGGCATCACGCCCGGTCTGTCTGCAGTCAGCAAGATCATCCTCTGTGTTCTCATGTTTGTCGGCCACCTGGGGCCGCTGGTGACGGTCTATGCCCTGCAACGGCGCCAGCGTCCACACCGCTATCGCTTCCCGGAGGAAGCCGTCCGCATCGGCTAGATTGATGCGGAAGAGCGCACGACCTCAGGCGTGACCGACGGCGTCGGCGGCGGCCAGGCGCCGGAATGTGAAGCCGATCGTGCTACCATTTGCGGGTTGCGAAACCTCTCAGGACGCACCAAACCGAGCCGCAGCGAAGAAAGGATTCGGGGCGCAGGTGGCAGTAGAAACGTTCGGTTCCAACTGGGTCATAGTCGCCCTGATGCTGACCGCCGCGTTCGCCATGGGTATGACGTTACTGATCCTGAACTGGATCATGGCGCCATCCAAACCCAGCTGGATCAAAGCCGCGCCGTACGAGAGCGGAATCCCGAACGTCACCCCCGTGCAACCACGGTACACGCCTCGCTTCTACATCATCGCCATGCTCTTCGTGATCTTCGATATCGAAGCCATTTTCATGTTTCCCTGGGCCGTCCTCTTCGACGACCTGGGGCTCTATGGCTTTGTGGAAATGCTCGTCTTTATCGCGTTGCTCTTCGTGGGCTACATCTACGCGTGGCGGAAAGGGGCCCTCGAATGGGTCTAGTGCACGACCGGTACGAAAAGAACGTTTTCATCACCTCGCTTGATTTCCTCTTCAACTGGGCGCGCCGCTCATCCCTGTGGTGGCTGCAGTTTGGTCTGGCCTGCTGTGCCATCGAGATGATCGCTGCCTCGATGTCCCGGTTCGACCTGGCTGAACGGTTTGGCATGCTCTACCGCGCGTCACCTCGCCAGGCAGACCTGATGATCATCGCCGGCACGGTAACCAAGAAGATGGCCCCGGTGGTCCGCACGCTCTATGACCAGATGCCGGAGCCGAAGTGGGTTGTCTCCATGGGCTCGTGCGCCAACGTCGGTGGACCGTACGACACGTACGCTGTGGTGCAGGGTGTCGACCAGGTCATCCCGGTCGACGTCTATGTGCCAGGGTGCCCGCCGACGCCAGAAGCGCTCTACTACGGAATCTTGGAACTCCAGAACAAGGTCATCAAGTACGAGACCATGGCGCGTAAGCAGGGTGTCGGGGCAGCTGAAGAGCAGCGTCGCCAGGAGCGCGCAGCCGCCATGGCTGCGCTCGATGCCGTACCGGCAGCGCCAGGCCTCTAGCGCCCACGCGGCAGCCAGCCGGACCACAGAAGGACCAACTACGTGTCAGTGTCAGGGAACTCCAACCCGCCTGATCCCAGTACCGAACGCCAGCAACTGGCAGAAGCCCGTGACATAGCATCGCAATCACCCGACGCGTCCGTAGACTCGGCGCCGGTCAGCGATGTCGCCGGCTTGAAGGATGCGATGCTCGACGACTGGTCGCGCGAGTCATGGTTCGCAGAGGACATCGAGGCGCACCCGGCACTTCGGGTACTGCGCGCCGATTTCCCGCACGCAATTGTCGACGCCGTGCGCTTCCGCAACGAGACGACAATTCACGTCATGCCGGCACACTGGCGAGAGATCTGCGCCCACATGCGCGACCACTCGCACCTCCGGATCAATATGCTGAGTGACCTCACCGCGGTCGATATGCTTCGTCTGCGCGAACGTCCCCGCTTCGATGTCGTCGCCCAGCTCTATTCGATCCCTAACCGCGCGCGCCTGCGACTGAAAACTGGCGTCGATGACGGCGAACCCGTTCCATCGCTCGTTCCCCTCTGGAATGGGGCGAACTGGCTGGAGCGTGAGTGCTACGACATGTTCGGGATTGTCTTTGAAGGCCATCCCAATCTGAAGCGCATGCTGCTCCCGGACGACTGGGAAGAGGGTCACCCCCTCCGCAAGGACTACCCGCTGCGCGGCTGGCGCGAGTTTCCGGTTTACAACACGGAGCGCACCGTTGGGCGTGTGCGCACGCGCTGGACCGGGCGAGGAGCTTCCTGACATGAGCGCCACCGACGAAACTCTGGCGCCAGCGCCATACCAGGCGGATTCGGTCTTCAGTTCCGACGCGCAGTCACTCGGAACCTTGACCGTTGAACAAGATGCCATCGCCCCCAGTGGCGAGCGGCTGATGACCCTGAACATGGGGCCGCAGCACCCAAGCACGCACGGCGTGTTGCGCGTGGTCCTGACGCTGGATGGTGAACTGATCACCTCCTGCGATCCGGTGATCGGCTACTTGCACCGGGGTACCGAAAAGCTCGGCGAGCATCACCGGTACGCGCAGGTGGTTCCCTGGACCGACCGCACCGACTACGTCGCCGCGCCGATGAACAACCTCGGCTGCGTCCTGGCCTTCGAGAAGTTGTGCGGGGTCGAGGCGCCGGAGCGCGCGCAATACTGGCGCGTCATCATGTCCGAGCTGGCGCGGATCGCCTCCCACCTGGTGTGGTTGGGTACGCATGCGCTCGATATCGGCGCGCTCTCCATGTCACTGTACTGTTTCCGCGAGCGCGAACTCATTCTCGATCTCTTCGAGACGTTTTGCGGCGCGCGCCTCACGACAAACATGATGGAGATCGGTGGATTCTCCCGCCCGATTCCGGAAGCGCTGCCCGGAATGGTGCGCGACTTCCTGAAGATCTTTCCGGAGCGGCAGGCCGAGTACGCGACGCTCCTCTCGGCGAACCCAATCTGGATGGCGCGCACCAAGGGTGTCGGCGTCATTCCGGCCGATGTGGCCATCAACTACTCGCTGACGGGCGCGTGCTTGCGCGGCTCAGGCGTGAACTACGACATCCGCAAAGCAACTCCCTACTGCGTCTACGACCGCCTCGATTTCGAGGTGCCCCTCGGCCAGCATGGCGACACCTATGATCGCTACCTGGTCCGCATGGAAGAGATGCGCCAGGCTATCAGCATCATCGGTCAGGCGCTGGATCACGCTGAGCGGATGGACACCCCGCTCATGGCGTACGAGTCCGAGTACGTCATCCCCCCGCACAAGGGGACCATGACGACCGCCGAAGACATGCAGCGCCACTTTATCTGGGTCATCAAGGGCTTCAGCCCTCCGGTCGGCGAGGCCTACCAGGCCGTCGAGCATCCGAAGGGCGAGCTGGGCTATTACGTGGTGTCGGACGGCTCTGCGATGCCGTACCGTTTCCGTATTCGCAGCCCAGACTTCGTCAACCTCGGCGTCCTGCCCTACATGGCGACGGGCTCCATGTTGGCCGACGTTGTGGCCCTCATCGGCACGATCGACATCGTGCTCGGGTCAGTGGACCGCTAGGTTCACAATCCTTCACAGAATCTTATGAAAGACCGGGCGAAACCGTCGCCCGGTCTTTTGCTCGTTTACGAAAGTGGCCTCTTAAGCGAAGCACCTGTCATCGCGGCTGCAAATCAGCTGACGTATGTCCCTGCCTGGCAGATCGCACCAGAACCAGGAACGCCAGCGCACCTGTGGCGATCGCGATCGAGAGCAGCCCAGCGACAGTGAGCGCGTCGGGAGCGGTTACTGGCTGCCCGCGGAGGGCCTGCCACATCAGCAGCAGCGTCAGCGCGATCCAGGCGACACCAGCGGTGGCGACGATTTGCGCTTGCCCTCGCGCCGGCAACCACGACGGACTGACGCGCATCAGCAAGAGCGCAAAGAGCGGAACGGCCTGCAGGGCGTGAAGGCCAAAAAAGTGGGCGACGCGGAGATCACCGCCTGTTGTGCTCCACCCGACCAACGGCAGACCAGGACCGCCGTCGGCCACGCCAACCGCATGCGCTCCTTGAATCACCGGTGCAACGCCCGCCACGGCCGCCTGTTGCTGCTCGGGAGTCGGCAACGTCATCAGGATGGCGACGCCCATCCCGAGAATCGTGCCGATAAATCCGAGACGAACACCCCACGTCAGCGCCGGATGTGCCAGATGGCGCCGAAAAAAGAATGCTGCGACCACCATGGTCAGGAGCCAGACGACCATGATCGTCGCGCCCATCACGCGAAAGACCAGCGCGTCGAAGGACGTGGCGGTGTTGAAGTGGCTCATCGTGCCACGCGCTGCCTGGAGGGCAATGAGCGCCATTTCCAGCCCCAGGCCGATTGCAACCACCCAACTGACGACGCGCACGAACACGGGACGGTCGGAAATCGCCGGTAACAAGAGCCAGAGCGTCGCCCCGTAGATCAGGATCGAGCTGGCGAACTTGGCCGGCTTCATCCAGGCGGGGGCATTCGTAATCATGCGCGGATCAATGACCAGACCTACGAGGGCGATGAGCAGGGTCACCACCATCGCGCCGCTGAGCAGCGTCAGTGGCCGCCGGTAAGGCTCCAGCAACGAATGAGGAAAGTGGGGTTGGGGCAGCGTCAACATGAGTGATACCTCTCGCCTCAGAGCAGATCCAGCGATCACCTAACAGGTGTTCATTGCGTAGAAGCTAACACGTGTTAGTATTCATGTCAATGAGTGCACAGGAGCAGGACCTGAAGACGCATCCGGCCACGGGAACGCAGCGAGAGCGCAATCCGCATGGTTCGGGCCGTCGTCTGCGTGAGGAGTTGATGGACGCGGCCGACCGGTTGCTCGCCGCTGGGGCGACACCAGAAAGCCTCTCCCTGCGTGCCGTCGCCCGGGAGGCTGGCGTCGCTGCGCCATCCGTCTACCTGCAGTACGAGAACAAAGAGGCATTGATCGACGCGGTTGTCTCCAGGCGCTTCCAGCAATTGGCAGATCTTGTCACAGTGAGCATCGCGGACGAACCCGACCCGTATGCCCGCCTGCACCGAGGGTGCCTGGCCTACATCGCGTTCGCTCAGGAACATCCGAGCGCCTACCGCATGATCTTCGAGGTCAAGATTCCCGTCCTGAATCCCGAGTCACCAACTGGCCGGGACGTTTTCCAGATCCTGGTGGACGCTGTTCATGCCTGCCTACCAGAGGGGAGCGGGTCTCCGGAGCGAGCGTTCAGGATCGCGACAGACATCTGGGTGGCAATGCACGGGATGGTGTCACTTCGCCGCAACCTCCATGGCTTTCCCTGGCCAGACGCGAAGGAGCAACTTTCCGGCATCATCTCCGCGTTGCTTCCGCACCTGCCGGCGTCAAGCTGAGGGGCCAGTCCTGCCCGCCGTTCACACAATGTGTGTGCAATGTCGTATCTACGTCCAGGTTGCGTTTCACGAAGCCGCGCGATGGGGGTAGAATAACGAACCGTGCCGGCAGCACAGTCGTAGCCGGTTTTTCTATGTGGCCGAGGGGACTTGGCGGGAGCGGGACGCTCTTATGGAGCAGCCAATCTGGCTGACGTTCATCATCGCGTTCATTTTCATGAACGTGCTTCTGGTCGGCATGGCCTACATGACGTGGTACGAGCGCAAAGTGCTCGCCGCGATGCAGGACCGCGTTGGGCCAAATCGATCAGGATGGAAGGGCTTGCTGCAGCCTCTCGCCGATGGCGTGAAGCTCCTGGGCAAGGAAGACCTGATACCGGCGCACGCTGACAAGGTTGTCTTCTACTTTGCGCCGCTCATCGTCTTTGTCGTGGCCATCACGCGCGTCGCCGTGATCCCCTTCGGCAACATCCGCGTTGAACTCTTCGGTCAGCCGATCAACCTCTGGATCACTGATCTCAACGTCGGTGCGCTCTTCCTGCTGGCATTCGGCTCGCTCGGGGTCTACGGCATCATCCTGGGTGGGTATGCCTCAGCCAACCGCTATTCCCTGTTGGGTGGCCTCAGGTCAGCGGCTCAGGTGATTTCCTACGAAATCATCCTCGGCCTCTCGCTGATGGGTGTCTTCCTGATTTCGTCCTCGCTCAGTATCCGCACGATCATGGAAGATCAGATGCGGAACCTCAACTTCGTGGTGGGCGGGTTCGAGTTCTCCCTCCCCAACTGGTACATCCTTTCCCAGCCGCTGGCATTCGTCATCTTCTTTATTGCCGCCGTTGCGGAAACCAACCGTGCCCCCTTTGACCTTCCGGAGGCAGAGACGGAACTCGTGTCCGGCTTCCACACCGAGTATTCCGCTTTCCGCTTCTCCTTCTACTTCCTCGGCGAATACATCAACATGATCGTGGTGTCGATGTTTGCCGCCACCATGTTTCTTGGTGGCATCGATGGCCCGCTGGTTGATCGCTTCTGGGGCATGGGGATCCTCTGGCTCCTGATCAAGGTCGTGATCTTCCTGTTCTTCTACATCTGGCTCCGCGGCACCCTGCCCCGTTTCCGCTACGACCAGTTGATGGGCATTGCCTGGAAGGTCCTCCTGCCGCTCGTGCTGGTGAACATCCTGATTACCGCGTTCATCCGGCTCATCGGCAACGGCCAGTTGGGCTAGTAGGCCGCGAGGGAACACTGCAGCATGTCCTGGAACGTCCTGTTCTTCTACGCGCTGGCGGCCATATCGATCCTGGCTGCTGCCGGCATCGTCATCGCCAGAAACCCGGTCCACTCGGCCATCTTCCTGGTCTTGACGCTGTTCAACACGGCTGGCGTGTTCATCCTGCTCGGCGCTGAGTTCCTGGCCGCCGTGCAGGTAATCGTCTACGCCGGGGCTGCCCTGGTGCTGATGCTCTTCCTGCTGATGCTGGTCGATCCCCAGGATCTGCCCGAACGCGGTGCCGGCCTCCCGGTGCAGAGGATCGTTGGCCCATTGCTCGGCGTCATTCTCTTCCTCGAGGTGGCGGCGGCCATTGCCAACCGGGGCATGGTTGGCGCTTCAGGCAACGCCGATCCAGGGACCATCGCCCTGGTTGGTGGCCCGACGCAGGCGGTTGGCAACCTCCTCTTCACACAGTACCTGCTTCCCTTCGAGGTCATTTCCCTGGTGCTCCTCATCGGTGTCGTCGGAGCGATCGTGCTCGCGTTGCCAGAACGCCTCGGTGAGCGGCTAGGCACCATTTCACTCGGTCACCCCCGCGGCACCGATATGGCGCTCCCTGAAGGGCCAGATGCGGCTGCCCCCATCACTGTGGGCGACCGTGAAGCCACGCGCGAGCTGGAAATGACGCGCGAAGTCATCCTGGTCAAGGATCCGGACCTGTACACAACTGTCCGCCCTAAAGCACCACAGCAGCGGAACTCGACCCGGACAACTCGCAACTAGGCACGAGCGAACAGGGAGAACAACGGCATCATGGCCGAATTGACGACCAACCACTTTCTGTTCCTGAGTGCGGCGCTCTTCGTCATCGGGCTTATGGGCGTCCTGGTGCGGCGAAACCTGCTCATCATGTTCATGTGCGTCGAGCTCATGATGAACTCGGTCAACCTGAGTCTGATCACGTTCGCCCGCGAGACCAACACGATGTTCGGCGAAGGGTTCGCGCTCTTCACCATCGCCGTGGCTGCGGCCGAGGCTGCTGTGGGTCTCGCGATCATCCTGGCGCTGAGCCGGCGCTCCCGTTCCGTGGACGCGAATACCTTCCACGCGCTGCGCGACTGACACAACTGCTCTCAGCAGGCTGCGAGGGGTTGCCATGTACAGGCAGCCCCTTGTTTTGTGCCCGTGAATCCACTCACTCGCGTCGAACGTTTCAGGAAATGCAGGGGGCAGCCTCGACTCTGTCACGATGGAAGTCGTATAGTCTTCGTGCCCCACAGCGCCCGCGGACGCGTGATGACGCGTCAAGAAGTTCCGGTATGCTCTACGGCCCCGCCAGGGAGAGATTGCATGTCCACGCGCCGTGTTGCGGCTCGTCTTCTCACCACTTCGGTCCTGCCTCGTCGCCGGCTCCTTGGCCTTGCCGCAGGTGCGGCCGGTGCACTGGCTACCTCTCGACTCCCTGAATCAGCCTCGGCGCAAGACGCGTCGCAGGACGCCAGCCCGCCCATCGTGCCGCAAGATCAAACCTCGCTCACCGATACGACCATTCAGCCCGTGTCCGTGACCTCTCCCGGTGTCGGTTCGCGCTACTTCGCGGAGACTGGACACAACCTGGCTGAACCCTTTCGTTCACGATGGGAGCAGGCAGGTGGAGAGTCTGTCCTGGGGGTGCCTCTCTCGGAGGAGCGTTACGCCAGCGGTGCCGGCGGCGTGCTGCAGTCGTTCCGCAATATGGTGCTCCTGTTCGATCCCTCGCAGCAGCCGCCATTTGACGTGCGCGGTGAACTGCTCGGCAAATCCGCCTGGGCCGCGCTGAGCCCTGCGTCTGCGCGGCAACCAGTTGCTGGTTGTACGACGGCCGGGTGCCAGTTCTTCCCGGAGACAGGTCATACCCTGCAGGAACCCTTCGCGTCTTTCTGGAACTCGATGGGAGGCTCGCCAATCTTCGGCCCGCCCGTCTCGGAGGTCTTCGCAGATCCCGAGAATGATGGCCAAACGGTGCAGGTCTTCGAGAACGCCGTCATGCAGAGCGACAACGGCGTCGTAACTCTGCGTCCGATGGGCGAGGTCCTGGCCGAGCAGCAGGGGCTACAAAGCGATCCGGCCTTTCAACCGGCCCCTCCAACAGGTGGGACGAGCTTTCTCGTGCAGGCCTCTGATGGGCTGCGGCTGCGCGGCGCTCCGAGTTCCGACGCGTCGATGGTGGCGCTTCTCCCAAACAACACCGAATTCATCGCCTCGGCAGACGGGACCACAGATTGGGCGCCCGGTTATGCGAATGGGCTTTCCGGCTGGGTCAATGCCGGGTATCTCTCCGTGCGGGCGAGCCTGCCGCAACTCCAGGTGGCGGACTGGAACCTCGACATCTGGCAGGGGGCGACGCTGGAGGAAACGAACGTCCGCAGTGAGCCTTCGACCGCGAGCAAGATCCTGCAGACGCTCGACTACGGTTCCCCAATTTCGGTGTCTCAGTGGCTGAGGGGCGAAGAGGTCTTTGAAGGCGCAGACATGTGGGCCAAGGTCGGTGATGGCCGCTTCGTGTATTCCCGGAACGTCGGCCGCAATGCGCCGATTCTCCCGACGCCGCTCCCGCAAGACGCCCCGACCTGGGGTCAATGGCTCGATATCAACCTGACCCAGCAGTTGATGACCGTCTATGACGGCACTAACCCCCTCCGCACGATCGTCGTCACCACGGGCATGGCCGGGTGGGAAACACCTCCCGGGTACTACACCATCCTCAGCCGCGTCGCGAACGAAACGATGACGTCAGGCGCCATCGGCGCAGAGAACTTCTACCGCCTGGACGATGTTCTCTTTACCCAGTACTTCACCGATTTCGGACACGCGCTGCACTTCGCCTGGTGGCGAACAAAGGAAACGATTGGTCGCCCCGGAAGTCACGGCTGCATCAACATGCTGCTCGACGATTCGCGTTACATCTGGGATTGGGCCACCATCGGCACGCCCATCCTGATCCACTACTAGTGCCTGTGTGAGCCAGCCGGGTTCCCCGTCACTCCGCACCTGGCTGGCGCTGGCCGTTTACTGCATGGGGTCGTTTACGACCATGCTCAACCTGGGCTTTCTTAGCCCACTCCTCAGGCCCATTGGCGACTCCTTCGGTACACCTGACGCCGTAACAGGCCAACTGGCAACGGTTAGCGCGTTGGTCACGTTTGTTGCGGCGCTCATCGCTACGCCATGGATGGACCGCTGGAGCCGCGCCACCTGGTTCCGACTCCTTGGACTGCTGCTGCTGAGTGGCACCCTCCTTTCGGCCGTGGCCCCTACGTTCGGCATTCTGCTCGTCGCGCGCGTCATCGCCGCGCTCGGAGCGTCGGTCGTCACGGCGAATTCGATGACAGGCACCCGGGAGCTCTTCCCTGATGCCGTCTGGCGCAATCGGGCCATTGGCATCCTGGTTTCTGCGACCACCGTCGCCTTTGTCATTGGGCTTCCGGCTATCACGCAAATTGCCGCCCATGCCGGTTGGCGTATCGCCGTTGCCTGCATGGCCCTGCCGGTCCTGTTCATGCTTGGTGGCACGTGGCTGCTACCTGACTCCGCCACACACAAGGCACTCTCCCGTCAACCAATCGTGGAGTCGTTTCGGGCGGTACTCGGAGACGGCAAAGTGCGCGGCATCCTCATTGCCCTTAGCCTGAACCTGGCCATGTACACGGGCTGGTTGGTCTATTTCGGCGCGTACGTCACCGATGTCTTCGCCGCGTCAGCTGCCCTACTCAGCACCCTGTTCCTGGTCAGTGGCGTCACCGAATTGGCGGCGAACAACCTGACGCCTCCCGTCCTCCGCCGGTTTGCAGCGGTGCCCGTACTCCACCTGATGCTGGCGGTCGCAGGCGGTTCGCTTCTCCTCACTGGCATCGTCATCACCACCGTGCCAGCAGCGCTCGCCGCGGCCATCCTCATCCTTAACAGCACCGCGGCTGCCTACATCGCGTGTAACGCGCTCCTGCTCGACGGCGAGCACTCGCATCCAGGAGCGGTCATGTCGGTGGCATCCGCCGGCATCGGACTCGGCAACACGCTCGGTCCAGCACTCGTCGGCTGGGCACTTGCCTTTTCCGGGAGCTTCGAAACCGCCTACCGGGTGCTGGGCTTCCTCGCACCGGTCGCCATGGCGGCGATCTGGATGGGAACCCGAAGCCGCCGTCGCGAATCTGGTCAGCCTGCCACTTGACCAAAGCAACTTGCGGCCCCATCCTTCCCGGAGCCACCTGACGTTAGCCTGTTGGACTCCCTGTGCCCGTGACATCCCGGTACACGCTGAGAACCTGGATGGCGTTGGCGGTGCTCTGCCTGGCTTCAGGCGTTAATCTGCTGCAGTCAGCCTCCATCAGCCCGCTCTTGCCAAGCATCTCGGCAACCTTTCGCGCCGGTGATGCAGCAACAGGCCAACTTGCCACCCTCGGGTCACTGGCCGGGTTTGCGTTCTCCATCGCGGCCACTCCCTGGATCGACCGTCTGGGTCGCCGCACCTGGTTTCGCCTGCTGAGCACCATGATCATGACTGGCATGCTGTTGGCCGCCTTTGCGCCCGCATTCCCGGTCCTCGCTCTCGGCCGCATCATTGCAGCCTGCGGCGGCGCGCTGATCATGGCCAACTGCATGACAGGCGCTCGTGAACTCTTTCATGACCCAGCCTGGCGCAACCGCGCTATAGGCTTCATCGTTTCTGCCTCGACCCTCGTCTTTGTGGTCGGCCTCCCCATCATCACCCAGGTCAACGCGCGATTTGGGTGGAGAATCGCCATGGTCGCCATCGCCGTACCCGCGCTCTCACTGCTGGCTGGCGTGGCCTTGTTGCCGCCCAGCCCGGTCGTTCCGGCCACGACACGGAGCAGCCCATTCAGTGCCTTCGGGGAGGCATTCGGGAACGTGCGGATCCGTTCACTCCTGATCTGCCTGGCGCTCTTCAGCGCCATCTACAGCGGTTGGTTCGTGTACTTCGGAGCCTACGCCACGACGGTGTTCGCAGTGTCCGCCAGTGTGTTGAGCTTGCTCTTCTTCTCGGCAGGCACCATGCAGCTCATCGCCAACAATGTCGCGCCAGCCCTGATGCGCCGCTTTGATCCGGTACGCCTGATCGTCGTCGCCATGTTCACGGTCTCCTGCACGCTGCTGACCACCGGGATTCTCATTGTGACGGTCCCTGCTGCCCTCGCGGCGGCTGCGTCGGTGCTGATGGGAACCGGACTCTCGTACATCGCGGCAAATGTCCTGCTGCTGGACAGCAATGCGCGGCAGCCGGGCGCGGTCATGGCCCTGGCCGGTGCCGCGGGTGCCCTGGGTGGCGCGTTCGGACCGCTGATTTCCGGTGCCAGCCTGGCCTTCACCGGGAGCTTCGAGGCGGCCTACCGCGTCGTCGGCTTACTTGCGCCGGTAGCAATGCTCACCATCTGGTTGGGGACCCGCGTCGCCGCCGCCCCTCAACCCGAGGTCGCCGACTCACCTTCCTGAGGGGCGTAGAAGTCATCGCGCGTGCAGTCCATCAGCACGATGTCATGCCTCACGCCGCCAACCAGGCGCGCACCGCGCCGTCGCCCGATCTCGCGAAACCCAGCCTTCTCGTACGCGCGGATCGCGGCCCAGTTGTACGCCGCCGTGTCCAGCCAGACGTTCCAGACATTGAGATGCCGGAAGGCGTAATCAAGGAGCAGGCGGACGGCCTCGGTTCCGTAGCCCCTGCCTCGCTCTCCTGCCTCGCCGAGCGTAATGCCGATCTCCGCGGTGCCGTGGCTGTTGCCGAAGTCGCGCACGTTGGCGTGACCAATCAGGCGCAGTTCTGGCTGGGCGTAGATGGCGAACCCGAGCCAGTCAGCCCGCTCGCCGCGTAGCAAAGGCCCCCACTCGGCAACGATTGCCTCTGCCGTATGCGGCCGTGGGTCATCGCCTCCCAGGTCCGCGGTCCGCAGGTCGTTCTCCCAGCGCTCGAAGGTGCTCAGCATGTCCGGGTGCAAAGGCCCCAGCGCCACCTTTTCCCCGTAGATATTGATAATCGGCTGGCCCGGTTGATCGTCCTTGCCGTTCTTCACTGTCTGGCATCCTCTCGTTCGCCCAGCGTTTCATTGCGCGAGTTTCTGATCCGGAACATGGAAAAGCCCGTGCTACCATCGGGCCGCGTGTCCGGGCGACACGCTCGCCCATCGCCCTCACTGCAGCGGAGTTTCCCTCAACATGACCACAACTGCCTCGACCGCCGACATCCGGTCCGATGTTATCGCAGCGCTTGGCCACACCCCGTTGGTTCGCCTGAACAGCGTGACGAAGGGTATTCGCACGCCGGTGGTCGCCAAGCTGGAGATGATGAACCCTGGCGGATCAGTCAAGGATCGAATCGGTATCCGGATGGTGGAGGAAGCCGAGCGCAAGGGCTGGCTGCGACCGGGCGGCACCATTGTCGAACCGACCAGCGGCAACACCGGCGTGGGCCTGGCCATGGCTGCCGCCGTGAAGGGCTACAACTGCATCTTCGTGATGCCGGACAAGGTCGCTGCCGAGAAGGTCGCCCTGCTGCGTGCCTATGGCGCACAAGTCGTCACGACTCCGACCGCCGTTGAGCGCGACTCGCCCGAGAGCTACTACTCCGTGGCGGACCGCCTCACGCGGGAAGTACCGAACGCCTTCCAACCAAACCAGTACTTCAACCCCATGAATCCCCGCACCCACTACGAGGCGACGGGTCCCGAGATCTGGGAGCAGACCGGCGGCGCCATTACACACTGGGTGGCGGGTGTTGGAACGGGGGGCACCATCTCCGGGGTCGCGCGGTACCTCAAGGAGCAGAACCCCGGCATCAAGGTCATCGGCGCGGACCCGGAGGGCAGCATCTACACCCAGCCCGACAACATGCACACCTACAAGGTGGAGGGCGTCGGCGAAGACTTCTGGCCCGGGACCTTCGATCCGACCCTGGTCGATAGCTGGGTGAAAGTCTCCGACAAGGACGCCTTCACCGCCGCCCGCCGGGTTACCCGGGAGGAGGGCATCCTTATTGGAGGTTCCGGCGGTATGGCGGTGCACGCTGCGCTGGAAACCGCTCGCGAGGTGGACGATCCCGAGGCGCTGGTGGTAGTCCTGCTGCCTGACAGCGGGCGAGGGTATCTCTCCAAGCTCTACAACGACGACTGGATGCGAGAGAATGGCTTCCTGTCCCGCTTCCGGCAGCCTGCGCGCGTTGGCGCCGTGGTCGCCGGTCGTGACAACGGCACGCCCAACGTGGTGGCCATCGGTTGCGACCAGACCGTGGCGGAGGCCATCGAACTGCTCCGCCAGCACGACATTTCGCAGTTGCCAGTGGTGCGCAGCGCGGCGCTTTCAGCAACGAGCGGCGCACCCGGGCGGATCGAGGTGCAGTCAGTCTCGGGCTCGGTGCAGGAACGTGGTTTGCTCGATCACCTCTTTCGCAGCCCGGAGGCACTCAGCGCCAAGGTCAGCACGGTCATGGACGGACCATTCCCTCTCGTCGACGCAAACGAAGAGGTGGAGCGCGTGGTGCCCATGCTTGCTGCCGGATCCCCGGCCGTCCTGGTCCAGCGTGACGGCGCCATCATTGGCGTGGTCACCCGCGCCGATGTCCTGGAGTACGTGGCGAACCACCGCGGGAACTAGGAACTCTTCGTGCCTGAGATCGGCGATCCGTTCACGTATGCATGGTTGCTTGTTCAGGCGAAGAAAAGGTGCGGTCGGTTGCAACCTCACTGGACACGGCAACCTCCGTTTTACTGCCGAAGGCAGCCGCCGACGGGCGAGAGTTTGCAACTCGCGCCAGGCCGCTGAAGCATCGAGGAGCAAGTTCAGGAACCAACCTCCGCTACTATTGCCGTAGTTACGACGCCGAGGCGCACTTTTCGGCCAATCGCCGCCAGTGGGAGTCACACGCACCATGACCACGAACTGGAACGACACCGCATTCGAAACACGGGCCATCCATGCCGGCCAGGATCCCGATCCTGCCACTGGCGCGATCATTACCCCGATCTACCAAACCAGCACCTTCGTGCAAAAGGCGGTTGGCGAACACCAGGGCTATGACTATGCCCGCACCGCGAACCCGACTCGCCAGGCGCTCCAGGACGCTCTCGCCTCGCTGGAAGGTGGGGCCTGGGGCCTTGCCTACGCCAGCGGGATGGCTGCCACCCAGAATGTGCATTACCTGCTCAACCCTGGGGACCACATTCTGCTGACGGACGACGCCTACGGCGGCACGCATCGCTTCATTTCCAAGGTCTGGAGCCGCTACGGCATCGACTACACGCTCGTGGATATGACCGACCTGGACAACGTGCGAGCGGCACTCCGCACGAACACCCGTCTCGTCTGGGCGGAGACTCCGAGCAACCCCTACCTGAAGGTGATCGACATCAAGGGTGTCGCCGACATCCTGAACGATCACCCGGCCATGTTCATGGTCGACAATACGTTTGCGTCCCCATATCTCCAGAACCCGTTGGCCCTGGGTGCTGACCTGGTGCTGCACTCAACGACCAAGTACATCGGCGGCCACTCGGACACGGTCGGAGGGGCTGTGATCGGCAATGATCCGGACGTCTTCGCCACCATGAAGTTCCACCAGAACGCGGCCGGCGCAGTACCAGGACCGTTTGATGTCTGGCTGGCGCTGCGCGGCATCAAGACGCTGGCCGTCCGCATGGAGCGTCACAGCGAGAATGCGCAGGCGGTGGCGGAGTTTCTGGTTGGGCACCCCGCCGTGGAGCGCGTCTTCTACCCTGGCCTCACGGACCATCCCGGCCACGACGTGGCGAAGCGCCAGATGCGCGGTTATTCGGGCATGGTCTCCTTCACGGTCAAGGGAGACGTGAACACGGCGCTTGAGGTGGCTCGTGGCACGCGCATCTTCCAGCTTGCCGAGAGCCTGGGTGGTGTCGAATCGCTGATCGAGCATCCGGGCCAGATGACGCACGCCAGCGTCGCGGGCACCGGCGCAGAGGTCGAAGACACCCTGATCCGGCTCTCCGTCGGCATCGAGAATCGCGATGATCTGTTGCAGGACCTGGAGCAGGCGCTGAAAGTGGCGACGCCGGCCAAGGTAGCGACCGCGCGCTAGGTACTCCGGACGTAACAAACCCCTCTGGCCGGGCCTGTGATGCGCCGGCAGAGGGGTTTCTTGTGACCGTGATTGCTACCCCTGGAAGCGCCGGAAGATCGTCGACGCGTTCTGTCCGCCGAAGCCAAAGCCATTGACCATCGCCGCATCGACCGTTCGCCGCTCAGCGACGTTCGGGACATAGTTCAGGTCGCACTCCGGATCCGGCGTCTGCAAATTGATGGTCGGCGGCACAACGCCGTCACGAATGGCCAGCACCGAGGAAATTGCGGAAATCGCTCCGGCCGCCCCGAGCATGTGCCCCACCATCGATTTGTTTGCCGAAACGGCGACATTCGCCGCATGCTCACCGAGCGCACCCTTGATGGCTCGCGTCTCCACTGTGTCACCCAGCGGCGTCGAGGTGGCGTGCGCGGCGATGTAGTCAATATCTTCGGGGGACATCTCCGCCCGCTTGAGCGCGTTCGTCATCGCGGCGCGCGCGCCGCGGCCTGTGGGCTCGGGAGCTGTGAGGTGAAAGGCATCTGACGTAAGCGCCCCGCCCATGGCCTCGGCGTAGACACGAGCGCCACGGCGGACGGCATGCTCTTCTGTCTCGAGGATGAGAATCCCTGCCCCCTCACCGAAGACGAACCCATCGCGGTCAGCATCGAATGGGCGCGAGGCGCCTTGAGGATCATCATTGCGGTGGGAAAGCGCCTGCATGTGTGAGAGGCTCGTCAAAGCCACGGGCGTGATACCCGCCTCGGTACCGCCGGTGATGACCACGTCCGCCTCACCACTGTGCAGCAAGCGGACAGCATCGACATACGCCTGCACCCCGGAAGCGCAAGCGGCTGCTGACGTGATCGTAGGGCCCAGGATGCCAAAGGCAATCGAAACCTGGCTGCTGGCCATGTTCGGCGCGAACATCGGGATGACAAGCGGGCCCACCCGGCCTGGGCCGCTCACCGCCATCGCGGTGACGTTCGACTCAATGCTCGGAATACCGCCACCACCAGTGTTCACCACGATGGCAATGCGCTCACGGTTCTCGTCCGTCACCTCGAGCCCGGAGTCTCCCAGCGCCTCGCGTGTCGCAGCAATCGCGAACTGCGCGAAACGGTCCATGCGGCGCGAGGACTTCGCGTCCATGAACTGCTTGGGATCGAAATCGGGTACTTCCGCGGCAATCTTGACCGGCAGATTCGCCGTGTCAAAGTGCTGAACGTGCCGGACACCGGAGCGTCCAGCCACCAGGCCATCCCACAATGCGGGGACACCGATACCGAGCGGCGACACTGCCCCGAGCCCGGTCACGACGACCCGTCCCACGATGCAAAACCTCTCTGTTCAATACGGCGAATGCAGGTAGCAGGCGCGCCCGGTCTCAGACGGTGCGCTCATCGCCAGGCAGGCCAAGATCAGTCAGTGACAGCGTGGTGACTTCCCGGTTGATGCGTCGAATCAACCCGGACAGGATTTGCCCGGGCCCGACCTCGACAAACGTCGTAGCTCCGCTGTTGACCATCTCCGCCACGGAGCGGGTCCAGTTCACTGGCCGCTCGACATGGTGCGCCAGTTCCTGCCTCACGTCTTCCACCGTGGTCATGGCCATCCCGGAGACGTTCGCAACGATCGGGATCTGGGGTGCGGAGAGTTGTTGCCGGCTGATCACGTCCCTGAGGCCGGCTCCGGCGCGTGCCATGAGCGGCGAGTGCGAGGCAATGCTGATACCGAGCCGGGCAACCCGCTTGGCGCCGCGTGATTTCGCCATATCCATCGCGCGCAACAACGCCGCGACTTCCCCTGAGATGACCGTCTGGCCGGGGCAATTGTCATTGGCAACAATAATGATGTCGCCTTCTGACGCATCGTTGCAGACATCGGCGAGCGTCGTTGCGTCAAGACCAATCACTGCGGCCATGCCGCCGGGGCTCGTTTCGCCCGCTTCCTTCATCAGCCTGCCGCGCTCGTGCACCAGCCTGAGGCCCGAGGGAAAGTCAATAACGCCTGCAGCCACGAGCGCCGAGAACTCCCCGAGCGAATGTCCGGCGACGACAATCGGCTCGATCTTGTGCCCGGCATCCGCCAGGCGCTCCTTGAGCGCTTCCAGCGCCGCGATACTCACCGTAAGAATGGCCGGCTGGGCGTTGATCGTGTCTTCCAACTCGTTGGCAGGGCCGTGGAAGCAGAGACGGGTGATCGAATACCCCAGAACTTCATCAGCCTGGTCGAACACCTTCCTCGCTGCCGCTGAGGCGTCGTAAAGTGTCTTTCCCATGCCCACAAATTGGCTACCCTGTCCTGGGAAGACCAGGGCTACCCTGCCGCTCAACGATTCCACCGGTGTGTGTGTCCTTGCTTTATCTGTGTCCATACGGCATCTTCGCGAGAGAACCGGCAGATCATACCATGGGGAGTATTGCGCCCATGGTTGGAGCCGCACAACATCCGCTCGAATCGAGTCGTTCTCCCCAGGCTGCCGGCATACGACTCGCTGCTGTCCAGCCTGTAACAGGTAGGAGCCAGTTGCTCCCACTCGACTGTCGCGATGAAAGAACGTCGCCCAGACCTCGACTGATCCATCCCGAATCAGGTGAACCACCCGCAGGCCCGAACACGTCATCCGGCTGCCGGGAAATGCTCATGAACGGTCACCCATGCCCGGACATAATCCGCAGCGGCGCGGCGTTAAGCCCTCGCACGCGTGTGTCTCGACTGGAGAGGCACTATCACCTGACGGCCATGGAGAACGCGCGGTGAAGAATTCGGCGCGGATATGCAGAAAACAGGAGCACACAGTGACGCGAATGCTTGACCGGGACGGCTCTGCCATGCGACGGTAGTCCTGCGTCAACCCCGGGCGTCGAGTGAACAGGAGAATCCAGTGCGAAGATCCAGTTTCGCGGCGCGCTTTGCGATCATGCTTGGCTTGCTGCTCCTCTTCGGTTTTGGAACATTGACCGCTGCGGCGCAGAACGGGACGCCCGCGGCCTCGCCGGCAGCACCACCTGCCACACCACCGCCGACCCCGGTGGTGGTAAGCGCGAACGCCGCCACGCCAGCGCCAGCGGCTGCTGTCGAGACACCGCAGCCGGCAACGACTGCCCCGGCCGTTCAGACAAACGTCGTCACCATGGTGCTCTGGTACGCGAACGCGGCCAACTCTGACATCCTGGAGCTGTACCCGTTGGCGACGGACTCCAGCTTTGTTGCCAGCCAGGGTGCAGGCGAGGCCGTCGGAACCGTGGATTTCCCGGAAGATGGTTCGGCGCCCTACATCGTGCTTGGCGAAACGACCTTCACGACGTACCCGCGGCCGGATGGCGTGATCGAGCGCTGGACCTGGCTCGATGACTTCGAAGGAGCCCGGCCGGCGACTCTCGTCATGCAGCTTTCCGGTGAAGGCGGCGCCTACCAGGACTATTTTGGCACCGCAACCATGATGTCACGCGACGAAGGCGGCGCTGGTGGCGTGTTGATCCTCGCCTTGCGTCCGCCGTCTCCGGGGGCGCAGGCCGAGCAGGCAGCCGCTGATACTGCAGCGCCCGCTGAGGACGCAGCAGTCGCTGAAGAAGTGCCCGCTGCGGACGCGGTCATTGCGGAAGAGGCACCGGCTGGCGATGTGATCGTGGAAGAGCCGGCAGCGGACGTGGCGCAGGGTTAGCAACCCTGGCAAACGCGACCATGCAGACGGCCGGTCCACTCGGGACCGGCCGTCTCTCTTTCCGGAACGTTCTGCAGACTATGCCTTACGCGACATCGACCAGAAATCGTAGGTCCCGAGGTTGATCGGGTTGAACTGGAACCCTTCAACTGAACTCTGCAGGACTGTCGTCCACTTCGGTTGCGCCACCGCGATGACCGGGACGTCATCCTTGGTAATGATGGACTGCACCTGGTCGAGAATCTCGGCGTAGGTATCCAGTGTCGAAGCGTTCTTCGCCTCGTCGAGTAACTGATCGACGTCCTCGTTGCAGAAGAATCCGCCGTTAGACCCGGCCGATCCCCAGGAGGTACACGCCGTGGTCGGGTACAGGACATTCCAGGAATCGTTGTAATCAGGCCACCAGCCCCACG
This sequence comes from Thermomicrobiales bacterium, assembly GCA_046328375.1. Classification (GTDB taxonomy): domain Bacteria; phylum Chloroflexota; class Chloroflexia; order Thermomicrobiales; family UBA6265; genus JACCXM01. The sequence goes on along the minus strand of JAXLWT010000012.1, from coordinate 26,801 downwards.
CCAGGAAGTTCGGCCGCTCCTCGGCTGGCGTGTCGCCATAGAACAACGCCGTAAAGCTCACCTGATCAAGCTTCTCGATGGTCAACGTGATGCCTATTTCTGCAAGGTTCGCCTGGAAGAGCTGGGCATCCGTGTCGTTCGCGCCCGCACCAATGGTCATCAACAGCTCGGTACCCTCGGCGATGCCGGCGGCGTCAAGCAACTCCTTGGCCTTGTCCAGGTCCGTTTCGAAGAAAAACCCGTCTTTCTGGTAACCGCGCACGGCCGGAGCAATGAGGCTGTTCGCGCGCGAGGCATTCCCCAGGAACACGCCGTCAATGACTTTCTGGTAGGGATATGCGTAGGCCATCGCCTGGCGCGCTTCAGGAGAAGCCAGGGCCCCGCCTTCGGTCATTGCGTAGTAGGTCACCTCGGTGCTGTCAGAAATATCTACGACCAGCGCCGTGTTCGCCTTCAGTTCGTCGATCCAGCTGAAGTCGACAGTGAATCGGTCCATGATGTCGACGTCGCCAGATTCCACCAACTGGCGCATGGTGGCCGCCTCTTCCACGACGCGAACAATGATGCGGTCGAAGTGGTTCCCCTCCCACCCCTTCCAGTAGGTCTCATTGCGCTCCAGGATCACCTCCTGGCCTGGCTCGAACGACGCAAGCTTCCAGGCGCCGGTCCCAGTCCCCTCAGCGTTGAGCTGCATCCAGGCGTTGCCATAGTCGTCGTCCTCGGCGTGCTCCTGGGCCACCTTGGCGTTGACCACCTGTGGGCCGTAGGTGGAGGCAAGGGCGGTGATGAAGAGCGGCTGCGGAGCGCCGCAGTCGAACACGACCGTGGCTTCATCCGGCGTGCTGATCTGGCCTGGGTCGGAGATGAAGCGCGAGAACACAGCGACTGCGCCACGGTTCATGGTCAGCATGCGCTCATATGACGCTTTCACAGCGGCGGCGTCGCAAGGTGAGCCGTCCTGAAAGGTCAGTCCCGGGCGAATCTTGAAGGTCCAGACGCTGGAATCGTCATTGGCCTCCCAACTCTCGGCTACCAGCCCCTCGTACTCGTCCGTAGCGCCACCCTTGAGACCAACCAACCCCTCATAGATCGAGCGGACGACGACGGTCGACCGGTAGTCGTACTGGGAGTGCGGGTCCAGATCGGACGGTGACCCGTCGAGGCCGACAATCAGTGTCGAGCCATTCTTGGACTGCGCCGCGAGCACTATGCGGACGTTGGCGTGCTCGCCAAGACCTGCCAGCGGCGCTGCGATCCCCGCTGCCACGGCTCCCTGCAGCACCTTGCGCCGGGAAATTGCGCCAGGAACACCCTTGTTCAGTGCGCGCACAGGTTCTACTCCCGTCCTCAGCTATGACGGCGCGAAGACCACGCCACCCATGTTCAAAGCAGCGAAATAGTACAGGGAGGGGACCAGGACCGGAGTTGCCAGGCGGAACCCCAGCAGGAGACCCAACGTTATGTCGATATCTGATGCGGATGCTTTTCCTCCCAGATCGGGCAGGCCGGGCCTATCCGTTTCGGGAGCGGTGCCGGCCTGGCGGACGCGACAGAATTCCTGCCACGTAGCAACCACCAGTCGCTTCATCCCCAACACTCACCCAGTCCTTTCTTTCCGAATCAGGAGTTCCCGTGGTTATTCAATCTCCCTTTTTCCCAGAGAATGTTGTATCTCCTGTCAGCGTCACCGACCTTCCCGCTGAGCACATCGCTGCGCAAACAACACTGACAGACGAACAGGCAGAGGCGTTCCTCGATGCCTACTCCACAGCTGTCGTCACAGTGGCCGAGCGCGTCAGTCCGTCAGTGGTGAACATCGCGGCGGAGAAAGACGTCACCGTCGAAGACCGGCGCGGCCGCCGGGTGCAGACCGTGCCCAGTGGCGGCTCCGGCGTCGTCATCGCGCCAGACGGATACATCCTCTCCAACAGCCACGTCGTGCACGGCGCGCGGACACTCGAGGTGACGATGTCCGATGGGCGCGTCCTGCCCGCACGTCTGATCGGGGATGACCCGGCGACTGACCTCGCCGTAATCCAGACCACCGCCAGTGGCCTCCCCGCCGCACAGCTTGGTGATTCCGACATCTTGCGCCCCGGCCAACTGGTGATCGCGATCGGGAATCCGCTTGGGTTCCAGGCCACGGTCACGGCAGGGGTAGTCTCCGCTCTCGGCAGGTCGTTGCGCTCCAGCACCGGTCGCCTGATCGAGAACGTGATCCAGACCGATGCCGCGCTGAACCCGGGCAACTCGGGTGGACCGCTCGTGGACTCCAGGGGCCGGGTGGTTGGCATCAACACGGCCATCATCCAGGGCGCGCAGGGAATCTGTTTTGCCGTACCAGTCAACACGGCACGGTGGGTCGCGGGAATGCTGATGAAAGAGGGACGGATCCGCCGTGCGTACCTCGGCATCAGTGGGGAATCACGTCCCATCCACGTGCGAGTCGCCCGCGAGCATGGCCTCCCCTCAGCGCTGGCCGTAGGCGTCCTCTCCGTCGCGGAAGGGAGCCCGGCCGCCATCGCCGGCATCGAGCCCCGCGATGTCATCACCCATCTCGATGGACTCCCACTGAGTGGCGTTGATGACCTGCAGCGCTTCCTGGGCCGTGCGGAAATCGGGAGCACGCTCCCCGTCCGGCTTCTTCGTCGCTACGCGCCGATGGAGGTGGCGGTTACGCTCTCCCAGTACGAGGGTTAGACGTCAGGTACAGCACAGCTGCCGCAGGCGAGCCAGCGGCAAGGCGTGGATGGTGCGTCCGTTGATACCGGTGGTAGTCGTCGCCATGCACATGGCGTTAAGAATTGCCTCTTCGGTCGCCTCGGCGCAGGCCTCGAAGAGTGGCGTCATCGCGTCGGGCGAGATCATGCGGCAGTCGCTGACCTGGCGCGTGCGCTCCTCCGCTCCCGGCAACCCGCGATTCCCGTTCGCGAAGCAGAAGAAGATGTCACCAGAGGAGTTTGCTCCAATCCCACCGACTCGCGCCAGGCCGACCGTCGCGCGCTGCGCGAGGCGGTCGCACTGGTGCGGGAGCAGCGGCGCGTCTGTGGCGACGACGATGATGATCGAACCGTCGCCCGCGCGCTTCCGTGCCTCAGCGAAGCCCGGTACCTCGTCATAGGGAATCAACTCGCCGACAGGCACGCCGTCGACACGCAGGAGATGCCGGTCACCGTAATTTGCCTGCACGAGAACGCCGACAGTCCAGCCACCATCTGCTTCAGACACCACCCGCGACGAGGTGCCAATACCGCCCTTGAACTCGTGGCAGTTCATACCAGTGCCGCCGCCAACGCAGCCCTCCGCCACGGGTCCCCCGGTCGCAGCGTCGATGGCATCCCAGACATGCTCTTCCCGCACGTGCATCCCGTTGATGTCACTGAGCCAACCATCGAACGTTTCAGCAACAACGGGCAAGCTGAAGAAAATCTCGGGGCGGCGCAGTCGCTGCACTTCGTAGGACACGATGGCGTCCCGCACGACGCCAACGCTGTGGGTATTCGTGATGGCGATTGGGGTAGTGAGCATCCCCGATTCCTTGACCCAGTGCAGCCCGGTCATTTCACCGTTGCCATTGAAGGTGTGAGAGCCGGCAAACACGGGGTCCAGTCCCACGTCGCCCTCGTGCGGCAGGATGACAGTCACCCCGGTTCGCACCGGACCCTCCCCCACAACCAGGGGTCCCTCACCGGAAATCAGGGTGGTGTGGCCAACCCGCACGCCCTTGACATCGGTAATCGCGTTGAACTCCCCAGTGGGCAGGCGACCAATGGTGATACCGACCTCCCGCAATCGCCGGCGTGGCTCAGAATCCTCGTGCCTGGTCATGGGGTCTGCCTTCCTGTTCTGGTTGTCCTACGAACGGGGCCAGGGATTTCAGGGGTTGCGAACGTAGCCAGCGTCATCGCGACGCCGACAATTGGCAACAGTATCAGCGAGGCATCGAACGAGCCCGTGATGTCTCGCACGAGTCCAGCCACGATCGGCCCGAGCGCGGACCCAGCGTAGCCAACTGCGAGCACCATGCCGGCTGCCCTGCCGGTGCGGCCCGGAGGCGCCAGATCGGCTGGCATGACGAGCGCCATGCCGAAGACCCCGGCAACACCTGCGCCAGCAAAGGCGGGCCAGACCCAGCGCAGCGGGTCCGCCAGTGGCGCCAGGGTCAACCCGGCGACGCCGATGGTAAACAGCACGGCGGCCGCGATCGCGGGTAACTTGCGCTGCTGCAGGCGGTCTGACCAGACCGGGAATAGCAAAATGCCCGGCAATGTTGAGGCATTGAAAATGCCAGAGAGCGCGGCGGTCGTGGCGGCACTGCCGCCGTCCTCGGAGTAGACCGCCGGCAGCCAGGCGATCAGGAGGTAGTACGCCATCCCTTGCGCCGCAAAAATGAAGGCCGCGATCCAGGCGCGCCGGTCTCTCCAGGGCGACCAATCATCGGACGCTTCGACTGCCATTTGATGCAGCACGCGATCGGATGGTGCCTCCCATGGCCGCATCACCAGGCACCAGATCACCGCCGCGAACGCCGCCAGGACCCCCCATGTCGCAATCGGGGTACGCCACGCGTGCACCGCCCCGCCTTGCTCCAGGAGGAGTGACGAGAGGACGGCGCCGACAATCGCACCACACACCAACCCGGAGGCATAGACACCCGTCGTCACGCCGAGCCGTTGTGGAAACCGCGCCCGCATCAGGCGCGGCAGGGATGGTTGAGCCAGCCCAATGCCTGCGCCAAACAGGATGGTGATGACTGCCATCAGCCCGAAGTTCAGCGTCAGGGCGCGTGCCCCGCCGCCAATGGCGACCAGCGCCGTCCCGAGGGCGATGGCGCGCACTGCACCCCAGCGGTCCGCCAGCACACCGCCCGGCACCGCCAGCAACCCCATGAGCAGGGTCGGAGCCGACACCAGGATGCTCGACTGCGCGAATGTCAACCCGAGATCATGTGTGAGATTTGGCAGGGCCGGACCCAGGCCCACAAATCCGCTACGGAGATTGAAAGCGACGAACCAGGAAAGGAGCAGGACGACCACTGGACTGGGGCGCAACGCATCCCTGGTCATGCCTGTTTTGTCCAGGAACGGACAGCCTCACGACGCCCAGCCCTCGCCCAGGCTGACGTGCGTGGCGCGTCTGGTTCTTCGAGTCCCTGGGCCTGCATGAGCGCCAGCACCGCGGCGATTGCCGCGGTCTCTTCCAGCGATGGACCGGAACTGCTCCTCACCGGTCTGCCGGGTGCGCCTGACTGCAGCGGCTGTGAGCGATTCAACCCGGGTGATGCGGGATCTTGCTCACGCATCACAGGGGGATATTGCCGTGTTTACGTGCTGGCGTGGTCACCCGTTTGGAGCGGGCCGAGGCAAACGCGCGAATGAGCCATGGGCGGGTCATTCGCGGCTGAATGACATCGTCGATGTAGCCGCGGCTCGCCGCCTGCCACGGGCTGGCAAAGAGATCCTCGTACTCGGCAACCAGCTCCGCACGCCGCGCCGCCGGCGCCTCAGAAGTCGCCAACTCCCTGCGGAACACGAGATCGACCGCCGCATCTGGCCCCATCACGGCAATCTCCGCCGTGGGCCAGGCAACCGCGAAGTCGGCCCCAATGTGCTTCGAATTCATGACCACATAGGCGCCGCCGTAGGCCTTGCGCGTGATGACCGTGATCCGCGGGACAGTCGCTTCCGCGAAGGCATACAGCAGCTTTGAGCCCCGGCGGATGATTCCTTCGTGCTCCTGGTTGATACCCGGCAGGAACCCCGGCACATCCTCGAAGACGACGAGCGGGATGTTGAAGGCGTCGCACATCCGCACGAAGCGTGCGGCCTTTTCACTGGCGTCGATGTCGATGGTCCCTGCCAGATGGCGGGGTTGATTGGCGACCACTCCAACCGAGAAGCCATCCAGCCTGCCGAAGCCACAGATGATGTTCGGAGCAAATCCGGCCTGCAGTTCGAAGAACTCGCCGTCGTCCAGCACCGCCCGCAGCACCTCGTGCATGTCGTACGGCTTTTCACTCTGTTCCGGAGCGATGGTATCCAGTTCCTCAGCCTCACGGAGCGGGTCATCTTCCGGGGCAAACCACGGCGGATCGTCGAGGTTGTTGCTCGGCAGGAATGAGAGGAGATAGCGAATCTGCGCGTTGAGGTCATCTTCGTCCGCCACCACAAGGTGGGCAACGCCACTTTGCGTCATGTGCGCCATCGCCCCACCGAGCGATTCGTGGGTGACTTCTTCGCCGGTCACGGTACGGATGACATCCGGCCCGGTGATAAACATCTGTCCGACGCCATCGACCATGGCCACGATATCGGTCATCGCCGGTGAGTAGACAGCTCCGCCAGCACATGGGCCAACGATGAGGCTAATCTGCGGCACCACACCCGAAAGCCGCACGTTTCGGAAGAAGACCTCGCCGTACCCGGCGAGCCCCTCTACCCCTTCCTGGATACGCGCGCCGGCAGAATCGTTGATGCCGATCACCGGGATTCCGTAGCGCGCGGCGTGGTCCATCAACCCGACCATCTTTTCGGCGAAGGCCTCGCCCAGCGAGCCGCCATAGACGGTGAAGTCCTGAGAAAAGACCGCCACGTGCCGGCCATCGATCGTGCCAAGCCCAGTGACCACGCCATCGCCATACGGCCGCTGACGATCCATGCCGAAACGCGTCGCCCTGCTCTGCACAAATGGCGAGAGTTCCTGAAAGGAGCCCTCATCCAGCAACGCGATCACCCGTTCGTACGCGCCGCGCTTGCCGCGGCTGGCCTGCTTCGCCGCGGCCGCTTCGTGCTGCGCCGCGACCTCCGCCGCGCGTGCAGCACGTACTTCTGCCTTGTGTCCGCTCAAAACCCGTCCCCCGCGTGACCCATGCCGCCGCGCAATCCTACAGCACGAAAGCGTGCCGCACGCCGGGTGGGAAACACCGCGAAGCCCCGCTCCCCTGGTGGAGGGGGCGGGGCTTCTGGGAAGTGACGTCCGTCAGCTTATGCTGGTGGCGCGATCTTCCAGATCTGGCCCATGTTGCCCATCACGCCCCAGGTGGCGACGTAAATGGTCCCGTCGCCGTCCACGGCCAGGCCGGTCGGCCAGACGAGCCCGTCACTGGCGACGACCGTGCGGGTGCCATCAAGGGAAACACGGGTCAGTTGACCATCCATGGTGGAGGGATCATCCGGATTGATGCCGAGCATGCTGCCCTTCAGCATCTCCAGCACGTACGTGCTGCCATCCGGTCCCACCGCAACGTCGATCACGTTCGTGAAGCCATCGAGTGTCGACGTGGGCTCACCGCCTCCTGCGCTGATGGTGTAGACATTCGCTCCGCCAACCGGGAAGGGGAATCCGGTCAACTCACCGACCACGAGGTCACCGTTAGCATCTGAGGTGACGCCGGTCGGCACCGGGTTCATCGGGATATCCGAGCCGTCTGGTGCCTTGGCTTCCCGGTTCGGGAAAACCGTTAGCGTCGAAATCTCACCCCCCGCGGTGACATTCAGCAGGGCGTTGCCGCCGGCATCACTGACCACCATTGCGCCTTCTGCGGCCGGAACCAGGCTGTACGGGTTGGAGTCGATGGCCGCCCCATCCGGGTTGCTGTCGGTCTCATAGGCAGCAACATCGACCACCGGCTTGAGTCCGGTCCCGTCATCGACCATCAGGAAACCGAGTTCATCCTCAGCACCAAGGTCCACGCGGGTTGCCGGGTCACCGCCATAGCCAAGCAGCACGTAAATCTGGTTCTCCACCACCGCGACATCGTTCGGGCCGGTCGCGCTGCTGCCGTCCTTTGCGGCACGGGACGCCAGGCCGTCAAGCACGCGCTCCTGGATGCCATCGGCCGAAATCCTGGTCACCCCACCAGTTTGCCCCATGCACTCTTCGTTGCCCTCGGGGCCCATGGCGCACGGACCATCTCCGCCGACGCCGGATTCTGCAACCCAGAGGTTGCCATCGGCGTCAACGAACAATCCACGCGGATTTGCCAGGCCGGTCGCCACGATGGTGGCGTAGGACGGCGCGGGCGGAGGGCCCATGCTCTCCGGGCTCGCCATTGGGGTGGCATCCTGCGCGGCAGTCAGGGCTGGGAGCCCCGCTACGGCAATTCCTCCGGCCAGGGCCAGAGACATGACGGCATGACGGACTCTGAGTGACATCAGTCTCCCCCAGTCGTTATCGCGTATGGCCAACTCGGGCATGTCCCGCAGTCCATACCATACCTGATGCCCGACCCGAACTTGTGGACCTGATACGAACGCCGCGCTCGCGAAGCCAGGTTAGCCTTGCGGAAATAGCAGCGGTGGCTCGGTCATGTCAGGCGGCGCAGCCACACCAAGCAGTTGCAGGACCGTAGGTGCAATTCCCGCCAGCCGGCCATCGGTACGCAACTGCTCGTGACGGAGCGGGCTCTCTTCCGGCGTAACCAGCACCACCGGCACCGGGTTCGTCGTGTGCGCGGTCATTGGACCACCGGTGACGTGGTCGATCATTTCCTCGGCGTTGCCGTGATCAGCCGTCACCAGCGCCACGCCACCTTGCTCGAGCGTGGCCGCCACAATACGGCCCAGCGAAGCGTCCACCGTTTCTACTGCAGCAATGGCCGCGGGGAGCACACCCGTGTGGCCGACCATATCCCCGTTCGCGAAGTTCACGATCACGAACTGGAATGCACCCGACGCGATCGCTGCCACGACCGCGTCAGTCAGTGGAGCCGCGCTCATCTCGGGCTGGAGATCGTACGTCGCCACCTTGGGTGACGGAATCAGGACCCGCTCCTCACCGGTGAATGGCTCTTCCCGGCCGCCGTTGAAGAAGAACGTGACGTGAGGATATTTCTCTGTTTCGGCAGCGTGCAGTTGCGTGAGACCGGCTTCACTGATGACGCGGGCCAGCGGGTGCACGACATCCATGGGTGGAAAGGCCACTTCTGCCGGCAAACTTTCCTCGTATCGGGAGAGAGTGACCAGGTGTAGCCCGGGCAGACGAGGGCCGCGCTCCCAGCCAGCGAAGTGCTCACCGACCAGTGCCTCGGAAAGCTGGCGGCCGCGATCCGCGCGGAAGTTGAAAAAGATCACACTGTCGCCGGCCTTGATCCGTGCGGCATCATCGTTGGCAACAACCGTGGGGATGATGAATTCGTCGGTTGTTCCTGCGGCGTACGCCGCCTCGATCGCCTCGACGGCACTTGGGGCGGCGGGCCCCAGACCATTCACCATCGCGTCATAGGCGAGGCGAGTGCGGTCCCAGCGCCGGTCGCGGTCCATGGCGTAATAACGGCCAGAAACGGTCCCGATACGCCCGACACCCGTTTCAGACATGACCCGTTCCAGTTGGGCCACGTACCCCACTCCCGCCGTCGGAGCAGTATCCCGACCATCCGTGATCACGTGCACGACGACCCGGTCGGCAGGTACGCCTTTTTCTGCCGCCAGGCGCAGAAGCGCCTCGAGGTGCCGCAGGTGGGAGTGCACGCCACCGTCGCTGACCAGCCCGAGCAGATGCAACGTTTGGCCGCTGGCCAACACGCGGTCGATCGCCGCGTTGAGGACCGGGTTTGCGGCGAATTCGCCGCTGGCGATGGCCCGATCCAACCGGGTCAGCCACTGGTACACCACAAACCCGGCCCCCAGGTTGGTGTGGCCGACTTCCGAATTCCCCATCTGCCCGGCGGGTAGTCCGACATCCTCTCCGGACGTGCGCAAGGTCGCGTGAGGGTAATTGGCCCAGAGGTAATCCATCACCGGCGTATCGGCATGCACGACGGCGTTACCCGGTTCATCCCGGCCAATGCCCCAGCCGTCCAGGATTACCAACACCACGGGAGATACAGGAGGGATCGGTGTGCTCATCTGGTTTTGCGTTGCTCCGCACGATCATCACAGGCAGAGGAATCCGCCGGGGAGATTGTGCGTTGCACCGCAAAACCCGGCAAGCAGCCGCCCGCATGCGACAATCGCGCATTGGGATGGAGCGCGCGTCACGCGCGGTTCGCGAAGGGAGCGTAATCCGTGAGCTACAAGGTAACCCTGATTCCAGGAGACGGCATCGGCCCCGAGGTCTCAGGCGCAGCCCAGCGGGTGCTGGACGCATCCGGCGTCGCGTTTGAATGGGACGTGCGCGAGGCGGGCATGACCGCGCTGGAGAGCCAGGGTGACCTCCTGCCCGAGGCCACCCTGGAGTCCCTGAAGCAGAACAAGGTTGGGCTGAAAGGCCCCATGACCACGCCCATCGGCAGCGGCTTCCGCAGCGTGAACGTCGGGCTGCGCCAGGCGCTCGGGCTGTACGCGAACTTGCGCCCCGGGAAGTCATTGGAAGGTGTGCAAAGCGCGTTCCGCAACATCGACCTGGTGGTAGTGCGCGAAAACCTGGAAGGGATGTACAGCGGCGTCGAGTTTGACGCCGGAACGGAAGAGGCGGCTGAGGTCATCGACGCCATCAATGAGCGTTCGAAGAAGAAGGTGGACAGCGCGGCCGCCATCTCCATCAAGATCATTACCCCGGCGGAATCGCGCCGCATCGTGGAGTACGCGTTCGAGTACGCCCGGGCGAACGGCCGCAAGCAGGTGACCGCCGTCCACAAGGCGAACATCATGAAGTTCACCGACGGCCTCTTCCTGCGCGAAGCCCAGGCCGTAGCGGAGCGCTATCCGGACATCGCCTTCAATGACCGAATCGTCGATAACATGTGTATGCAACTCATGCAAAAGCCACAGGACTACGACGTCCTCGTAATGCCGAATCTCTACGGCGACATCGTCAGTGACCTCGTTGCTGGCATGATCGGCGGCCTCGGCGTCGCCCCAAGCGGCAACATTGGGCCAGACGGCGCGGTCTTCGAAGCAATCCACGGCAGTGCCCCGAGCCACGCCGGCAAGAACGAGGCGAACCCTACCGCCATGATCCTGTCCGGCGCGCTGATGCTTCGCCATCTTGGAGAGCAGGCTGCCGCCGAGCGGGTGGAGAATGCAACCGCCGCGGTAATCGCCGAGGGGAAGGACGTGACCTACGATCTGCGCGCGGACCGGGACCCCAGCAAAGCGGCGACCACGACGCGCATGACCGACGCCATCATCGAGGCGATGGGGAGCTAGGTCGCTCCGTCTCCGCAACTGTTGCAGCGGGCCAGCACGCGCTGGCCCGCGTTGTCCCTGTTCGTCGCCTTTACGGCTGGGGTAGGTGTTCCGCCATCCGGCTGCCCAGCGCCTCGACAGCCCGCACCGCGCTCGCCAGGCGGGTGACGCCAGCAGCAATCACCGGCGGCGGGTTTCGCGTGAAGCAAAGCCGGAACTCCTGGCGGCCTCCACTGTCCGCGAAAAAGTGGTCGCCGCTGATCACCTCCACTCCAGCAGCAACTGCCTGGTGAGCCAGGATACGTGCGTCCATGTGACGCTGGGCGTGGAGCCAGAGGTACAGCCCGCCCTCGACGTTGTGCCACGTTACAACGCCCTGAGAAATCTCTTCCCGCAGCGCAGCGGTCATCACCTCCAGGCGGCGCCGGTGCTCGCTGCGCAGCGCCGCGAGGTGCCGCTCGTAGCTGCCATCAGCCAGCATCCCGGCCAGGACCAACTGGTAGGCGCCGCCCCCAAAAAGATCCGCTCGCTGCCGCACCAGCGCGATCTGCTCCACGATCGCCGCTGGGGCGACGATCCAGCTCACCCGTAGGCCGGCGGCCAGTGTCTTGGAAAACGTGCTCTGGTAGATCACCAGGCCGCTGGTATCCAGCACATGAAGTGACGGCGGCGGAACCCTCCCCAGATAGAGCGGACTGTACGGATCATCCTCCAGGATGGCGGCGCGGTAGCGTGCCGCAAGCTGCAGGAGTTCCCGGCGTGTCTCCAGGCTGAGCGTGCGCCCGCTGGGATTGTGAAATGTCGGATTGGTGTAAAGCAGCTTCGGACGATAGCGCTGGAAGAGGTCTTCCAGTTCTTCAAGATCTGCCCGGCGCGCGTCCCAGCCGACCATTCGCGCCCCGGCCGCCCGGAACACCTGGATGGCTCCCAGGTAGGTGGGACGATCCACGACTACCACGTCATTCGGCTCAACCAGGCAGCGCGCCACGAGGTCGAGACCCTGCTGGGAACCGGCAAGCACGATGACCTGCTCCGGCGGCACACCGTGGCGTTCCGCAAGCTGCGTTCGCAGCGCGGGCTGCCCTTCTGTCGGGCCGAGCCCCAGAGCGTCCAGGAAACCCTCTTCGATCACGCGGTTGAGACGGCTCTGGAACGCCCTGACCGGAAAGAGGTCCAGGGCAGGCATGCCGCCAGCGAATGAGATGATCGCCTCGTCCTGGCCCTGCACCAGTGACCGCAGGGTGGGATCGACCGTCCGGAGGGCGGCGGTCGACACCCTGCCTTGCCACGCGAACGGAGCGTCGCCTGCCGAGCTCGTGGCACAGACATAGGTGCCCCGTCCCGTGCTTCCCCGGACGAGACCGCGGGCTTCCAGCTCGCGATACGCCGTAACCGTCGTGGTGCGGCTCACGCCGAGGTGGTCGGCGAGCGCCCGCTCAGACGGCAGGCGGTCTCCAGGCAGTAGCCGGCCATCACCAATGGCGGCCGCGAGCCACTCCTCAAGCTGCCGGTAGAGTGGCACGGAGTCAGAGGTGTCCAGCCGAATATCCAGGGTTTCCATGGACGCCAGCCTAGCGACAAGGCGAAGGATTGGCAATGTCCAATCCAGAATTGGCTATCTACTTCAGGATGCATTGGCCTTAGTCTCTCCGGTCATCAGGATCCCCATGCGAGTCCTGCCTGGACGTGGTTTGGCGGCGCGCGAGCCAGACCGCACGTGGGGAGAAGCCCTGGGCGTCTTTCAGATTTGCCGGCCGGCGTAACCGGAGAGCGTCGTTATGCAACTCGAACTGTTCTGCGCAGAGGAACTCGTGCGTGGCTACGAGGAACGGATTGCGTCACACATCCAACGTGAACGGCACGCCCGTTTCCTCGCCCACGCGCGGTGTGATAAGCCGCAGTTGCCAGCACACCATCAACGTTCGCTCACGGCCCGCCTGCAGAACCTCGCCCGCAGGCAATCCCAGGTCTGGTGCATGGCTTTATCGCGGAGGTGGAGCCCGTGCCCGGCTCCATCCTGATCCTGGCCTTGCCCGTCTCGCTCCTGGTGCTCTGTGGTCTGCTCGCCCATCGGGGCGGCTGGGATAGCCGAGATGGCTTCGCCGATCAGGCGCATCGCCCATCTCGTCTGCATTTCGAAAGTGACCGGAGTCGTCGTTGTCGCCACGAAAGGATGCGATCGTGAGTAGTACGGAAAAGCTGATCTGGTGGAATGGCGACCTTGTGCCTGAACACCAGGCGCTGGTGCCGGTAACCCACCTTGGGTGGTCCGGCGTCGAGGGTGTGTTCGAGGGAATGCGCGGCTACTACAACCCGGCGCAGGAGGAAATGTTTATCTTCCGGCTTGACGCGCACATGGACCGCATGATGCGCTCCATGAAGCTGATGGGCCTCACCTGCCCCTGGTCCCGCGATGAGTTGATGGACGCATGCGTCGCGACCCTACGAGCGAACAATCCGCGGCAGGATGTCTACCTGCAGCCGCTCGCCTATGTTGAGGAATCTGCCAGTGGCGGCTTCTTCGAGACCTCGCGCTTCGGAGCGTTCGTCGATTGGTGGCCGCTCGCATCCCGCCTGCAAAGCGATTACACCCAGCGTGCCCGCTTCTCGTCCTACCGGCGCATCAGCGAAGACGCCATGCCGCCTCGCGTCAAGAACCTCTCCAACTACCGCAACAGCTCCATGATCCTGCGGGAGGCGCGGCGCGACGGATATGACAACGCCATCGTCCTCAACGGGGCCGGGTACGTGGCTGAGGGGCCGAACGCCTGTATCTTCCTGGTGCGGGACGGCGAAGTGATTACCCCGCACCTGCAGAGCGGCATCCTGGAAAGCATCACGCGGGACGCCGTCATCACGATGGTGCGTGCCGACCTGGGTCTGCCAATGCAGGAGCGGGCTGTGGATCGTACGGAGATCTACCTGGCCGACGAAATCTTCTACGTGGGCAACGCCGCCGAGATCACGCCCGTCTCACAGGTGGATGGCCACGTGATCGGTAACGGCGCCATCGGCCCAGTCACGCGTCGCCTCCGCGCGGACCTCGACGCCATCGCGCGCGCGACCACTCCCGATCACGCGGCCTGGCGCACGCCCGTTGGACTGCCGGTGCCTGCACTCGCCTGAAACAGCCGCGCCGTATGCGAATGACCTCGCCGTCCTACCTGGCGAGGTCGTTCGCAGTTACCTTTCGCTCGAGTGACAGGCAGAGCAGCAGGGCGAAACGTCGACTCCGGCCGTTTCGCTATCTCTCGCGAATCGCCTTCGTTGTCGGGCGTTGCGGCACCGGCCGTCGCATGCCAAGTGGCGCATCTTCCACGGGCGCGTCGACGAGTGACACGGGCAGTGGTTGCGCCACCTGCGGTATGACAACCAGGCGATCGACCAGGAAATCGAAGACCACACGCCCCACGGCCAGCGCCGGCACCGCCATGAGTGCGCCCCAGATCCCGGCGATCTGCCCACCGGCAATCACCGCCAGAAAGATCAGTAGCGGCGGAACACGAATTGCCTGCCCCTGCACCCGTGGGGCGATCAGGTTGCCATCGATGAAGTTGATCACCACGTAAGTCAATGCGGTCAGGATGCCGACCGTCGGGGAAACGGTAAATGCGACGATGGTGGCGGGAATGCCGCCGATGTAGGAGCCAACGTACGGGATGATCGCGCCGAGGCTGGTCCAGATTCCGAGCAGGATCGAGAAAGGGACGCCGAGGACGGTGAGCATGACCGTCGCCGCTACTCCCTGAAACGTCAGCGAGACCAGAATGCCGCCCAGGTAGCGCGAAAGCGCGTGTCCGACATCTGTCCAGAGCGCCAGGGCATCGTCGCGATATTGCACCGGCAACATACGAATCATGCCCAACCGGAACCGCTCACCGTCAGCCAGCAGGTATGCGGCGATGAGGATGGTGCTCAACGTCGTGAAGACGCCCGCCACCGTGCCGGAGAGCGTATCGAACGCGGTCGAGACTGACCCCTGCAGCAGCCCCTCCACCCGCTGGGCGCCGGTTGTCTGCAGTTGCTTCATGGCCTGGTCAGGGGTGGTATCCAGGAGGCCGCGTTCGGCGAGGTAGATCAGCCCGCGGCGTGACAGGCTGTACGCCCGGTCCAGGAGTTGAGGCGCCTGCGCGGCCAGGGTCGCCAACTGGTCTGCAATGAGTGGCACCAGGATGATGACTGCCAGGACCATCGTCGCCAGCATCAGCAGAATCACCAGGGCCAGGGCCAGGCCGCGCGGCATGAACCGGCTGATGAAGTTCACCGGGAACGAGAGCACCAACGCCACCGCCATGCCCGTCAGGAGCAGCTTCGGCAGCGCGGGCGCGCGCCAGAACAGGATGCCCAGGGCGAGAATGGCCAGCAGGACAAGAATATTCCTGGTACGCGGGGAGATCGGGATGTGGGTCAATTCAATCTGCATGATGGATCTCCCTGCGAAGGCATGAGGTATGGGCGTCCCGGCGACAATCTGCCTGGCGAGGCAGCGTCATCATAGCCCGTGTCCGAAATCGGAACTGAATTCATACTCGTCGGGACCCCATGGCTCTTGCCAGCCGCCGACGGCAAACCGATCCGCTGCGAATCGCCCCAGATCGACCCAGTCTGGCCCTCGCTCCGGCGCCAGGATGAGGTCCGCCAGGGCTTCCCCAACGGCAGGCCCTTTTTTGAAACCTGCTCCGCTGAATCCGGCCGCGACGTACAGCCCGTCAGGGCCGGCAGCGCCGAGAACGGGATGGGCGTCCGGGGTCATGTCGTAGAGACCGGCGTGGCCATGCAAGTAGCGGGCGTGGCGCATGCCCGGAATCCGCTGGGAGATAGCGGCAATCGCGACGGCGCCGTACTCCTCGTCGTTGCGGTTCTCGAACGCGTCCGGATCGACAGGGTCGTGCTGGTCGCCGCCACCAACCCCGATCATGGTGCGGCCCGGCGCCCACGGTCGGGTGAAAATCCCGGCTGCTGTGTCCAGGTACACCATGTGCTCCGCCACATCCAGCGGACGTTGCAGGATGGCGACCTGCACGCGCAGTGCCTCGATTGGCAGCTCGACACCAGCCGTCCTCAGGAGTGCGGACGTCCAGGGACCGGCGGCCACCACGACCGTGCCGGCAGCGATATCTCCAGCCGTCGTACGCACGCCGCTCACCCGGTCGCCGTCAGTCAGGACCTGGAGAACGCGAACGCCTTCATGAACCTCGGCGCTCGCGGAGCGCGCCGCGCGCGCCATTCCCTGAGTGGCTGGAATTGCGTCGACGTAGCCGCTATCAGGTTCGTATGCCGCAACGGTGACGTCATCCCAATTCGCCTGGGGCTGTAACTCCTGAAGTTCCACCTGCGAAACGACGCGTGAGGGGATGCCGATCTCGTTCTGCATGGCAACGTTTCGCCGCATGCGCTCCACGTTCGACGCACGCTCAGGGGAGGTATCGACGGTGACAATAAGCCCCGACGGGGTGTGCACCGGGGGCCCGCCAACGATTTCTGGCCAGTTCGCAAAGGTGCTCCAGCTGCGGTGCGCCAGGACGGCTTCCGGGAGGTTGGAATAATGGCGTCGCAGGAGGGCGCCGGTTCTGCCACTGGCGCCCGCCGCGATCACATCCCGCTCCAGCAGCACAACCCGGCCCGCACTGCGCCGGGCAAGATGCCAGGCGAGTGATGCGCCCATGATGCCGCCGCCAACAATGACAATATCCGCTGTCCGCTCCATGACGCCCCTGATCTCATGTCCCGCACGTGCGGACATCATCGCACGCGGCAACGATGGCAATTGGAATTCAGCGCGGAGCCGGGATCGCCTTGAGTTCAAGCAAATCACGATCCCAGCCACTCAGGTCAGCCGCGGCCTCATAGGTACTCTGCAAAAAAGTGCGCAACGCCGCACCCGGGTCCGGGGCGGTCCGAACATCCTCGTATGGCAACAGGAACTCGCGCATGTCGGCGCTCCAGTACGCGCGCCCTGGCTGCACGGGTGTGTTCTCGATGCCTGCCGGTTGGGGATAGGCGTAGGCATAGAAAGCAGAGTACGGGGCTGCGCCGCTTCCCGGCCAGAAGCCGGCGGTCCAGTTCGTTTCGCACTCAGCCACCCGAAAGAGATATCCACCTCCCTTGGGCGGGGCGCAGGGGATACCGTTGTAGCGCGCCGTGGCCAGGTCAAAGGAACCCCAGTAGAAGAGCACCGGGGATGCCTTGCCGGTAAACCAGCGACGGTGCTCCTCCATCACCTGCGATGTCAACTGCAGGATCCGCCACCAACGTTCGACCGCGTCCGCGTCATAGCTCTGATGCGTGGTGTCCTGATCGAACGGAATGGCGTCCGGCAATTCCTGCGGCACCGGGTTGATCTTGACCGGCGTTCCCAGTGCAGCCAGGCACGCTATGACCTCCTCATGAAACAGCGCCACCGAGCGAGGGTAGAGCGGCACCACCTTGCGCCCACCGGTACCCGTACTCAGCGTCAGGTTGTGATCGAGAAAGTCGAAATCTGCCTGCAGGACATCGTGCGCTGTTGGCAATGGCCCGGTCGTCAGCCCGCGCGCAGAGAGCGTCAGCGCCGTGTGCCAGAGATGGTTCTGGAACGGCGCCAATTCCACTTTCAGCTTGCCCACGATCTGGGTCCACAGGTGCAGCGTGTCTTTGGTCTCGCGCCATGTCTCCAGGTCGAGCGGCGGCCAGCGATCAGTGCGGTCGGAAGTCGTCATGGTGATCCTATCTTTCTGCGGAGCCAGGTGGGCCCCGGCTCCGGTACCATGGCATAATTGCACAGGCCCTGTTTCAGCAGAAGCCTGGACGTCCGCCGACGTAGCTCAATTGGCAGAGCAGCTGTTTTGTAAACAGCAGGTTGCGGGTTCGAGTCCCATCGTCGGCTCCACGACAAACTGAATCAAGCTGGAAACGCCGTCGTCAGGTCCGATCGGAACCTGGCGATTGTCATGGTTGAAGCATCCAGCAACACATCACTTCGGCCGTTGCCGACGAAGGCATGTGTCACCCGGTTAGCAGCAATGGAGCTGCGAGGCACGTCGTCGTGTTCGCTGCAGGGAGTCCAGTTTATGGTCCGCCAAAACGTTGACGCACGCATTCGTCTGCTTACGGATCTTGTGTCCCGCCGCGCGCTCGCACGCCTGAGCCTGGCGCTGCCGGCCGCAGCTGGCCTGGCAACGGTATTCGAGACCGACGGTGAAGCGCGCCGGAGGCGGCAGCGGCGGCGGGCACGGCATCGCCATAACCCCGGGAGTCGCAAGGGCAAGCACAAGAAGCGGTGCAAGAACAAGAAAAAGTTCTGCAAGAGTCACTGTGGCCCAGTCAAGAAGAAGCACTGCAAGAAGCTGGTCGACTGCGGCCCTTGCCGCGTTTTTCTCACCAGTACCACCCAGGACGGCAATCTTGGCGGGCTGAATGGCGCAGACGCCATTTGCCAGGGGCTTGCAGCTTCGGCCAATCTGCCGGGGACCTACCGTGCGTGGCTTTCTGACGACGCGCAATCACCTTCAACGCGCTTCTCGCAGTCGAGCGGTCCCTACCAACTCCTCGATGGCGTCACCATCGCCAGCAGTTGGGCCGACCTCACTGACGGGACCCTTGCGGCACCGATCACGGTGGCCGAAAACGGCGCGACATTTGAAGATCCAGGCTTGAGGGCCTGGACGAATACACTCGCGACCGGCGGCGGCGGCGGAGTACTGAACAAGAATTGCGCTGGTTGGACCACCAACGCCAACGGTTCAGATGGTGATGAGGGTCAAGTGACGGCCACGAACGACAACTGGACCGATTTCGCATCAGGTACGTGCAACAACCAGTTCCATCTCTACTGTTTCCAACAAAGCTAGCAACACCGAGTGCACCGGAAAGACGAGCGCCGCCGACCTTGGCAGCGCTCGTCCCGCTCTCCTCACCTTAACTCTCTTCCGTCCAACCCATGATTTCTGCTAGACCAAAGACTGCAATCCAGATTCAGGACCTACCGCCAGTCAGTTGAACCATTACGCTACACTACAATAACTGCAAGGCGTCTCGCTTCTACGTGGGTAGTCCTGATCTGTGCCCTGGCGCTTTCGGATCGAGTCGGCGAGTACCTGAATGACGATCGGCTCGGTTACGTCGAAAGAGTTCACTGCGCCTGACATGGAATCCCGTCGAAGCTGGGATGCTCCTGCGCCGCTCCCCCTCACGCCCCTCATTGGACGCAGAACTGAACTCGCAACCGCGGCAGCATTGTTACGCCGCCGCACCACTCGCCTCCTGACACTCACTGGTCCTGGTGGTATCGGCAAGACCAGGCTGGCCAGCGAGATCGCCGCCGACATGAATCAGGATTTTGCGGACGGTGTCGTCTGGGTCTCACTTGCGCCAATCCGCGACCCAGAGGGCGTGGTTGGCGCCATCGCCGCGGCCCTTGGCATCTCGGGCGTCGCCGTCAGCGACCGGGTTGTCCGTGCTCTGCGTGACAGCCACCCGCTGCTCATTCTCGACAATTTCGAACAAGTGACGGATGCCGCCCCGCACGTCGCCGAGTTGCTCTCGGCTTGCCCCCAGCTCCAGGTCATCGTGACAAGCCGCGCTCGACTTCGCGTCAGGGGTGAACGGGTACTCCCCGTGCCACCCCTCTCCCAGACTCACGAGCCAGCCGTTCCCACCAGGCCTGGTGAGGAAACGCCCAATCTCGCCCGTGTTACGTTGCACTCCGAAGCGGTGACCCTCTTCGTCGAGCGCGCCCAGGCGGTCGTTCCTGATCTCGATGTCAGCGAATCCAGCGCGGCTGTCGTGGCGCAGATTTGCCAGCACCTGGACGGCTTGCCACTGGCGATCGAGCTGGCGGCCGCTCGCGTGAGCCACCTGCCGCTGCGGACCCTGCTGGCACGCATGGATCGGCGTTTGCCGCTCCTGGTGGCAGGCGACCGGGATCTTCCCGCCAGGCTGCAGACCATGCGCAACGCCATCGCCTGGAGCTATGACCTGCTCACGCCAGCGGAGCGCCAGGTTTTTCGCTGCCTGTCGGTGTTCGATGGAGGGTTCCGGCTCGACGCGGCCGAAGCCGTTGCCGGCGCAGTGTGCGACACCAGAAACAGCGTTACGGCAAACTCCTCGCCTGAAGCACCAGCCATTCTTGATCTACTCGCCTCCCTCGTTGAGAACAGCCTGATCCGTCACGACCCCGCCTCACATGAGATTCCCAGGTACACCATGCTGGAGACCGTACGGGAATTCGCAGCGGAACAACTGGCAGCCGAAGGCGAGGACGAGGCCGCAAGACAAGCACACGCTGAATTCTTCCTTGCGCTCGCAGAGCGTGAAGGACTGGCTCATTTCTTCCCAGATGGCAAACAGCGACTCGACGCCCTCGAAACAGAACGAGCCAACATGCGCTCAGCGCTCTCCTGGTGGGGAGCCTCGGGCCAGCGTGAGCAACGGCTCACGCATGCTGCTGCGCTCGGCGGATTCTGGTATGCGCGCATTCACGTGCGGGAAGGCCAGGAATGGCTGGCGCGCGCGCTGGAGGAGCACGACCTGCCCCCTTCGCCCGCATACGCCCGCGCCGTGGTCTGGCTGAGCCTGATCGAGTTCTTGCGGGGCGACATGGCGAAGACCGCGCAACACGGCGCGGAGGGGTTGGCTCTCTGCCGCACACTCGAGGAAACCTGGCCAACGGGGAGCGTCTCTTTTCCGACGCCGGGCGCCTCTGGCAGTCAATCGCTGCGGGCGCTCACCGAGGCGTTCGCGCACTACGCCCTCGGAGTGGCAACGTTTCACCTCGGCGACGCCAGCGATGCGGCAGCGTGCTTCGCCGATGGCCGCTCCGCGGCCGAGATGATTCCAGACAGCCGCTTGTCAACGCTGATGGTTGGGAATTGCACCAGAAGCCTCGGAATCATTGCTGGTGAGCAGGGCGAATTTGACGAAGCAGAGCGCCTCTATACGCAAGTGCTCCGGCTGTGCCAGTCAGTAGATTTCTCCTCCGGGATACGCCGCGCGCTGGGTGATCTCGCCTATCTGGCGTTGCAGCGAGGGGATCACCCCACTGCCTTGCAACTATTCAAGGGTGTCCTGGAGCAAGTAGACCTGGACCCGTCCCCCCTGGCGCTGTACGACGATCTGCAGGGGGCAGCGATGGTCGCTGCGCTGCTTGAACGCAGCGAGCGGTCTGTCCGCTGCCTCGCGGCAGCCGAGGCCCTGGGGGTCCGTCTCGGGCTCGACACCTCGATCCCCAGTGAGCGGGCCGCCTGGGATCGCGCCATCGCCGTCACCCAGCGCGCGCTTGGCGAACCGGTATTCGCTCGCGCCTGGGCGGAAGGCAGGCTGGCCTCGCCAGCACAGGCCATTGCCGAAATCCTGGCAATTCCGACACCCTCCACTCCGCTTCCAAACCACGCAAGTCTTTCAGAGCGGGAACTCGAGGTGCTGCGCCTCCTGGTGGCAGGTCACACTGACCGCATGATCGGCGAGACCCTCTTCATCAGTCACCGCACTGTCGAGTTCCACGTCTCCCGTATCCTCGCCAAGCTCGGCGCCAGCAAGCGCAGTGGCGCCGTAGCGGCCGCTCTCGCCGCCGGGCTGGTTGATCCTCCACTCGCAAACCCACACTAACCGGAGGCCGTGTCAGGCCTCTTCCCGTAGTCCGCTCGGACCGAATCCCGTGGTTTCCCGAGGTGACTCCTCGTGCCCATCTCCGCAAAGTAGGGGGCAGCAGCTTACAGGCTGTCAGGGCAGACGCAGGAGATCGCGTGTGATCCAGGAAGACATTGAACAACCTGTGGCGCCTCGGGTCGCCCATGGCTGATCTCGACGCTGGGTACCTGCCTGCAGTGAGTTCCGCTGGAGATCTCGAACAGCCCGCGCCACCACTCGGAATGGAACCATCAGACGAACTCACGATGCCCACGTACGAGGCGCCAGATACGAGCGACCACGTCATCGGGAGTGATCCCGAAGATCCGGGCTGGACCTTCGACCATGTGAGGCGCTGGCGGCTCATGGCTGTTCGCCACCGCGAACAACGCCGCGTCGAAGTCATGACCGTGCTTCACGCCGCCGCCACATTCCAGACCTCGTGGTGATCACGTGATCGATCACGTGGTTTCCCGAGGTGACTCGTATTGGGAATTCTCCTAGGTTAGGGACATCGACCCGAGGAACTCGGCACAGTGGCGCGGCGATCAACGCGTCCTGGCGGTCCGCGGCAAAGGAGCAGCACGACAGTGGAGAGACCATCGGCTCGACAGGAATGCATCGGGGCCGAGGAGAGCGCGTACTCTCTGGAGATTCCCTCAGGAAGCAGTCGCCGGTTACTCCTGCGTGGCGCTGCCATCGGGCTCGCTTCAACGCTCGGCCTCGTGTTGCCCGCCTGGGTGATCGAGGATGCCGCCGCGGCCGACCATCCAGCACAGGACATCCAGCGGCGGAACGAGCGGCATCGCAGGAAGAAACGCAATGCGCGTGACCGCAGGTCACGTGGTCGGGACGATAAGGACAGAAAGCACGACTCAGCCAGGCCACCCGGGCTTGGTCCAAGTGGCATCAAGATGACAGTGCTGAACAAGACCGCCACGGATTTCAAGGTCAAGTACTGGCTCGGCACCATTGGCTGGGAATCTCAGGAGAGCGATTTCCCATCACAGGGCACGCTCTACGCCGGAACGGAAGATCTTCACCTGGGAATCGAGTTCCTGACTGAGCGCCTTCCGTTCATCTGGGTCGAGAACCCCCTCGCCGGCACTCCGAGTACGACCTTTCAGTACGGCGGCAGCATGCACTTCGCCGGATATATCGGCGGGACGGTGGAGGTCAATCACGGCACGCTAGCGGTGGACGCGGAGACCGCCCATAGCATTCCGTTCACCAGCGCACGGAACTATGGCGTCAAGGTCCGCCGTGAATCAGACGTTCCTGCGTTCAAGGTCTTCACGATGACCGTCACTGAATCCTGACGCCTATGGCACATCTGCCACTGCTTCGTCCGGGTACGCCGCGTCTCTGACCGATCCAGAGTGGGAAAAGTTCACGGGTCGCTCACCTGGAGCGATTCCAGTTAGAAAGTGCAAAGGACGTTCGCGATGACCTCGTCTTCAGAAAACAAGGTCCAGGAGTGGAACAACGAGGAGCAGCCGCTGAACCGGCGTCGACTACTGACAGGGACGTTTGGTGGCCTTGTCCTCACGGCAGGTGGCCTGCTGCTCCCGGACTGGTTGCTGGAAGTTGAAGCGCGCGAGGGCGCGCTGGGCGGCAGCAAGGGTGGACGCCGCGGCAAGGATCACAAGGGCCGGAACAAGAAGCGCAAGCATGGCGACAAGAAGGACAAGAAGAAGGACGACGCGCCACGCGGAGCCGGCTTGTTCCGCGCCACGTCACTGACGGTCGTCAACAAGGGTGTGAACCCGCTCGACTGTTCCTTCTTCTATCGCATCAAAACAGGCCTGGATGACTACGCCGGTCCGACGGCGAATGGCACCAGGACCATCCAACCGAACGAGTCGTTTCGCTACAACCCAGATCGTTACCGGGTCGGTGTGCTGATCAAGCAGGTGCTTGGTCCAGCCGATATCTACGCCGACGTTCGCAACGTGTCGTTCTTCTTCCCTCGTGGCGGCGTGACCCAGGGCGCGAGCCTTGATCCCGCGGCCAGCAAGTTCGGTGATGCATTCATCGCAGAACAGAATTTCAGTGAAGGCGAAGCGCAGCAGAACCAGAACGTCGTCCTGCAGCGTGTGAAAGACGACTCCAAGGGTGGATCGCGCATCGAATGGGAACTGATCGTCCGCTGATTCGGGAGGAGATCACTCGATGTTCAATGCATCACCTGGTCAACCTGACGAACCGGCGACATCGTCGCGCCGAAGCCTGATCCTCGCGGCCGGCGCCATTGTGCTCGCCACTGGCGAACTCTTCCTGCCTTCTCATCCAGATCTGATCCTGGCCCGCGAAGGTCACTCCAATGGGTCACTCGGCGGCCGGCACAGCCGAAACCGGCGCGGCCGTGACAATCGGAAGCGTCGCGATGCGCAGAAAGACAGGGAGCGGCGTAAGGACTCTGACCCTGCTCCCCAGGCCCCGCAGGGCGGCTACCGCCGAGTTGCGATGTACGTGCATAACTACCGTTCGGTTCCGGTGCGACTGCAGGCCTGGGTCTACGACCGAGACACGAAGCACGGTGCGATCTATACGGTTCCGAGCGACTGGGGCTGGAGCACGCTTGCCGCCCGTGCAGCCGATGGCTCACACGCGTCCCGGGCCTTTGTGGGTTCCAGTCGGCAGGTCATCGTGCAGTTCCAAACGCAGCGCGAGGAGAACCTCATCTATGGGGAGAACCCGGACTGGGGATTTCCCTACGCCGCCATCCTCTCCGATGGGATGGTGAACTTCCAGCCGTTCGGCCGCCGCCTGGCTTCTGGCAGCATGACGGTCTGGGGTTCCATTTCGGCCGAAGGCGTCAAGGTCACGCGGATTCCCGACGACGACGACAACATCCAGTTCTCGATTGATCTCTAGTGTGTGGCCGATGAAGGAAGATCGATGAACGACTCGCTGGATAATGACTGGCACCCCGGGGACGACCCCGGTGACAGCATCGTGACGAGCCGGCGCAGGCTCCTGAGCGGTGCAGCCAGCGGCCTTCTGCTAACGGCTGGTGGCCTGATCCTGCCATACGGACAGGACGAGGTCGACGCCCGAAACGGTGCGAATGGTGGAGCGCTCGGCGGCCGCAGAGGCAATGACCACCGCGGCCGCCGCAAGCACCGGAACCACGGAGGCCATAAAGGCAAGGACAAGAAGAATGACGATGATCGGCCGCGTGGCGCCAGCGGTGGAAACCGCAACGTAGCCATCCATGTGCACAACTACCGCACCGTGCCAGTGCAGGTGCAAGGCTGGCAGTTCGATCACTACGATCGTTCGGGGTCACAGGAAACCAGGTACTACGCCGTCCCAAGCGGCTGGAGTTGGTCGGCGATTCCGGCCCGTCAGGCGAACGGCTCTCACAGCTCAAAGGACTTCGTCTGCACGCGAGACAGGGATGTCACCGAAGAGCGAGTCGTCATCGTCCAGGTCGGCACCGACTACTTTGTCTGGTGCTTCAACGACCCATTCTGGTTTCCCAGGGCAGAAATCTGGTCCGGAACCTGGTGGCCGGCTGGACGGGGCCAGGGATCGAAACTCCTGGGCTCCGTCAACATGTTCGTCGATGAGTCGTTCTCCCGGGACGGCATCAAGGTGACGCGCCTCAAAGACACTGAAGACCACATCCAGTTCACGGTTGACCTGTGGTCGCCGCGCCAGAGCCGAAGTCACGAGTCCTTAGGTGGCCTTACTCACTGGGAGGCTGAGAAGGAGGCAGGGTTGATCGCACTTGTCTCGCCAGGCCGCGGAGAAACAGGCTGCACCCGCCGCGCAGGTCGACGGCTATTCGATTCAGCCGCAACGCCTCAACGATACCGACGACTATAAGGTGTTTTCCGCATCCATCTTCGCTCCCTCGGCGTGACTTCGGGGGATTCTTCCATGACATCCGGCTGTCTGACCGGTAGAAAGGGGTAAGCGTGATCGGGTTCCTGACGTTGAGCCGGTGCTACCGCCTCCTCGGTGTTATCGTCGTTATCGCCGGCCTGCTGCTCCCTGCCCTGCAGCCCTCGATGCGGGCCAGCCAGGAGGCGACTCCCTCCGCTACGGCAGAGCAATTGCGGTGGGCCCCCTGCGACGACGTGCCTGACGCCGTGTGTGCCTTCCTCGAGGTACCGATTGATCCAGCACAGCCGGATGGCGCACAACTCAACCTGCGCCTGGCGAAACTTCCTGCGCTGGATGCTGCCCAGAGCCGGGGCTCGCTCTTGCTGATTCCAGGGGGTCCCGGGGTTGGCATCATGGCTGCTGGAGGCCAGTTCGGCATCCTGCGGGACATCTTCCACACCGACGAGCTGCGAGAGCACTTTGACGTCGTTACCTACGATCCCCGCGGCATAGGTCAAAGCAACCCCATTCGCTGTAAGCCGATGGACCTGGCGAGTGTGAGTAACGCTGCGCTCGGTGGCGTGATGTCAGCCCCTGAGTTCGAAGACCTTGCTCGCGTCAATGCCGAATTCGCAGAGGGCTGCTTCGCCGAAACCGGTGAGCTCATGGGTCACCTGTCAGCAATCGACGCTGCGGCTGACATCGAGCAGATTCGCCTGGCTCTCGGCCAGGATGACGGCCTGGTCGCCTACGGTGGATCGTACGGGTCCCTCTACGCCACGGCCTATCTCGAGCACTATGGCGACAACGTCAAGGCGCTCGTCATCGACGGCGTCGTCGACCACAGCATCGAACTGGCGCCCTACGGCGTCCGCTGGATCACATCGACAGAAGATGCCTTCAGCCGATTCACGCAATGGTGTGCTGACGACGCATCCTGCGCACTGCACGGTCAGGATGTCTCCGCCGTGTTCAACCTGGTCACGGCTCAGCATCCCGAGGTGCGGGCAACAGTCCGCGCTCGCCTCTCGGCTGGGAGCACGCCAGGCCTTGGCTGGCCGTTCATTGCCGACATGCTGGCATCGTTGGCTCGGGAAGATGCATCGGCGGCCTCGCCAGAACCCGTTGCCTCGCCTGTTCCATCTGACCCGGCCCTTGTGAGCGGTGAACTGGGACTCTTCCGGGGCGTGCTGTGCGCCGATTTCGGGCCCCAGAACGACTACGCTGCCCTTGCCGCCGACAACGAGGCGCTGGCCCGGCAGGCAACACATTTCGCCTGGCTCTACTCCCTCGAGC
>JAXLWT010000119.1:0-1103 GCA_046328375.1 Thermomicrobiales bacterium | reverse complement strand
CCGCACCGGACTGCAGGCTCGTCGTCGCACAACGGGTCGTTTGTGCGACAGCGTGACATCCCCTGGTACGCGATCGCCTTCTTCTGCTGGAATCGTCCCTTGGCCGGGCACCGTTGCCGGCCGTGGGTCAGGTGGGCTGAAACAGGGCGAGATCGATGCTCTCGGCCATCGCCATGAAGCCGGCGTCGTTGAAGTGCAGCGAGTCCCCACCGTCATAGGCCGCCAGGTGCCGCGTGGGATGATCTGGATCCCGCACCACGGCGTCAAAATCGATCACCCCATCGAAGGCGTCGCCTCCGCGAATCCACTCGTTGACGGCAGTGCGGATCGCCTCACCTTCTGCCGTGTAGACAACCGAGCCTTCATAGGGTGTGATCGTCGACACGTACGCCAGGAGGCCATGTTCGTGGGCGCGCTCCGCCACCTGCCGGAGACCAGCGATGAGCTGATCTGCCGTCACCTCCTCATCCGAAAATCCGGTGTAGACCGGCAGGGCGATGTCGTTGATCCCCTGGAGGAGGATCAGGTGCGTCACCCCGGGCTGGGCCACGACATCGCGGTCGAAGCGCGCCAGCGAACCCGGACCAAAGTTGGCGTACCCATCTGGCGCGTTGCGCAGGACACGGTTGCCGGCAATGCCCAGGTTCAGCACGCCCGGCATCGCCTCCCCGGAGGCCGCGAGGCGGTCAGCCAGGAAGTCCGGCCAGCGATGGTTGGTATCCGGCGTGGAGTTCACGCCGTCCGTGATCGAATCGCCGAGGCAGACGATGGCGCCGCGTGGTGCGGCCACGCGCACATCGACGCCCGTCAGAAAGACCCACGACTGCATCGTGGTCTCGACCGGGAAGCCCGCGTCCATCGTGCGGTCGCCGGGGGACGAGATGACGTTCGTCTGGAAGGCCATTCCGTGGACGGTGCTACCGGTTGTCGTCTCAGGGACGTAGAGGCTGACCGCCAGCTCGGCAAGATTGGCGACGGGCAGATCGACCGGGTCGCTCAGGACAACGGCATTCGCCGGTATCGTCACCTCGGGTAAGCCGGAAAACGTCACGCCTCGCACCATTTCCGGGTTGATCACGGCGTCGCGGTCACGCAGGGCCACG
>JAXLWT010000118.1:0-1174 GCA_046328375.1 Thermomicrobiales bacterium | reverse complement strand
CAGGCTGATCAGTTCTTATTCAGTATTCAATCGCTGGCAATTACTCAGCAGGCGTG
Source organism: Thermomicrobiales bacterium (assembly GCA_046328375.1). Classification (GTDB taxonomy): domain Bacteria; phylum Chloroflexota; class Chloroflexia; order Thermomicrobiales; family UBA6265; genus JACCXM01. The sequence goes on along the minus strand of JAXLWT010000118.1, from coordinate 1,118 downwards.
TCTGACGTCGTGTTCGGGGCAGTTGCTCCAGAGGCTCGTTGTCACGCCGGCTTTCCAGCACGACGTTCGCTTGTGTATGACATGCTACAAATATTCATATGCATGGTCGTTGCGGTCACGGTGTGGCACCAACGACTCAGCGCCTGTGGCCAGCGGAGCGGGTCGATAGCGTGCGGCTATCGTCACTCCGCATCGTACGGTTGTCGTTGCCTGGAGAAGCTTCCCTTGGACGGAACAGCGTTTGATTGCCTGACCAAGGCTTTGACCGAGCCGCAGTCCCGTCGGGCTGTGAGCCGGCTGCTCGGCGGCCTGGCCGTGGGCGGGCCGCTGGCCCTGCTCGGGGTCACGGAGAGCACGGCCAGGAAGAAGAAAAAGGGCAAGGTAACGCTCTGCCATAACGGCCAGACCATCACCGTCAGCAAGAAGGCCCGGAAGGCGCACCTGAAGCACGGCGATACGCTTGGCGCATGTTCGACTTGCACGCCCGATTGCGACGGGAAGCAGTGCGGTCCGGACTCGTGCGGCGGTTCGTGCGGGAGTTGCGACGGCGGCGTGTGCCTGGAGACCCAGCAGTGTGGCAATGGCACCCTACCCGACGGCGCCACCTGCGATCCGGCTCTGCCACGGGCATGCAGCAGCGGGTTCTGTGACTGTGTTGGCCAGACCTGCACCTGCCGCGATGCCCTCTGCCCGCAGCCAGCCAGCACCTCGACGTACGCGGAGACGTGCGCTGTCACGTCCAAGTGCACGGAGGCCGGGACCACGCTGAGCGGCACGTGCGACGACAGCGGGGGTGACCCGATTCAGGCTGAGATCATCGTCAACAGCTGCAAGAGTCAGGGCTACGTGATCACCAACTGCGGCGGGGTCCTCACCTGCGGCGGTAGCTGCCCGGGTTAAGCCACACCGCTACGCAGGTGATGCGCGCAGCGCGGGACCCCTGGGATCTCCCAGGGGTCCCGTAGCTGGTTGGGGGTATCCGGCGCAATGTTCCGTTGGATAACCAAGGCGCTGGGGCGTACAGGCGGCGCGGCCACAACGAAATGCTGGTGAGTACGGCGCTGACGACGCGGCTGGACCGGAGGCTGGCGGGAGCGGGTGGCGCGAGGGGAGCAGAC
>JAXLWT010000117.1:0-1238 GCA_046328375.1 Thermomicrobiales bacterium | reverse complement strand
TGGGAGCCGTATTCCTCCTCATGGCGCTCAGTAGTTCGCTGCTGTCACGCCTTCCCCTCTCGACCTCCATGCTGTACCTGGCCGTAGGCATTGCCATTGGTCCCTATGGGTTGGGGCTGCTAATCATCGACCCGCTTGCGCAGGCAGACATGATCGAGCACATCACCGAGGTCGCGGTGATCGTGTCGCTCTTCTGTGCCGGGCTCAAGCTCGCGATTCCCTGGCGAGATCCGTTGACGCGCCTCTCAGCCATCCTGGCTTCCTGGTCGATGCTCCTGACCATCGGCCTCATCACGTTTGTTGGAGCGATCTTCCTCCAGTTGCCGCTGGGTGCGGCTGTGCTCCTGGGCGCGATACTCGCGCCGACAGATCCGGTCCTGGCGTCCGATGTACAGGTGACCGGACCGCGCGATCGAGATCGCCTGCGTTTCACGCTGACGGGCGAAGCCGGGCTCAACGATGGCACCGCCTTCCCGTTCGTCATCCTGGGACTGAGCTTGCTGGGTCTCGAGCAGGTGGGCGCGTTCGGCTGGCGATGGCTTGCTGTCGACGTGGTCTGGGCGATTGCCGCCGGCCTTCTCGTTGGTGCGGCGCTGGGCGCTGCAGCTGGCCACCTCATCCTGTATCTACGCCGCGAGCGGCACGAGGCTGTGGGGCTGGATGACTTCCTGGCGCTGGGCCTGATCGCCTTCGCCTACGGCGCTGCGCTCCTGCTGCACGCCTACGGTTTCCTGGCCGTGTTTGCCGCCGGCGTCGCCTTGCGTTGGGTTGAAGCGCGTGCAACGGGCTCGGAGCGTGAGCCGCAAGCGGTGCTGGCCGAACTGGACACCATCGATGCCGAGGAGTTGGCGACCCGCCCGGAAACAGCACCGGCCTACATGGCCCAGACCGTGCTGGGTTTTACAGAGCAACTCGAGCGGATCGGCGAGGTCGTGGTCATGTTGCTGGTAGGCGCGATGCTGTCAGTCGAGATGATTCCCACGGCCGCGCTCTGGTTTGTGCCCGTGCTCTTCCTCGTGATCAGGCCGCTCGCGGTGAACGTCGGCCTGGTCGGGTCCTCCGTGACGCCGCTTGAGCGAGCGTACATCAGTTGGTTCGGCATTCGCGGCATCGGCTCGGTCTACTACCTGATGTACGCCATTGCGCACGACATCCCGGACCAGCTCGCTCTCTGGATGACGGGAATGACCCTGGCCGTCATCGCCACATCGATCATCGTGCACGGCATCTCGGTCACA
>JAXLWT010000116.1:0-1747 GCA_046328375.1 Thermomicrobiales bacterium | reverse complement strand
GTCCGGCGCAGTTGACCGTCACCGCATCTCACCAGCTTACGGCGGAGCACGCTCCCCGGGCCGTATCCCGGGAGCATGCTCGCGTCTGCACGAACTTGACGTAGGCGCCGGTTCCGGCTGCCGGGAGCAGCCCGACCTCGACCCAGCCGGTCTGACGAGTGTTGAACGATATGTGGGCCACGATGTCGCCAGCCGGCGGCTGGCGCTGCGTCAGGATCTTCGCCGGTGTGACAGCGCCCGCCTCGATCAGGTCGACGAGGGCCGGGATGGAGCGGTGGTGCAGCCAGCTCGACGGTACCGAACTGGTGGCACGCGCTGTGAAGCCACGTTGCCCGTCCTGCGGCGCGCTAGTTGACGCCGCGGGACAAGCTTTCCGGTTGCGCTACCCGGCGGCGCAACGCATCTGAGCCGGTCGTGAGTTGATCGTGCCGGTACAGCACCTCCGTCACGCGCCGATAGAGGAGTTCCATGGTGACTCCGCGGAGGCCGTCGAGGCGATAGCGCACCTGATCCTCCTGGCTGGCCACGACCCGCAGCACCGCGTGCAGGCGCTCGATCCACACCAGCGGAGCCTCTGCCGCCGGCTCGGAGAGACGTGTCATCTGCTGCAGGTCTTCCAGGACCAGGCGGATGACCTCAAAACGCCGCGTGCCTGGTTCCGCGCTGGCAGGACCTTCTCCGGCGACCCAGTGGCCGCCCGGCAGCCGCACCATGTTCAGGACCTTCAGGACGGAAGAGCTCCACAGGACCACCACGGAACCGGTGTGGACACCATATGCCGGCAACTCACGCGCTGCCGCTTCGGCGAGCGCTACCGCATCGTCATAGCGGAGCAGACGCTGCCCGATACGCAGCGGAACGCGGGCAGGAATGCGCACGTCATCGTCTGGCTCGTACCACACTTCAAAGGGCCGGACGTTCGGGAATGCGCGTTGGACCACGGGAAGGCTCCTCGATCATGCAGATGACATGACTCACCATGAACGAGCGCGTACCGCTCGGCCATCCGGGTGTGCCCGTGGTTTCTGGCTCCGCGCGCCCGCAGTGCGCCCCGGTTGGTTGTCCGGGCGACAGATCTCAGGCCGGAATCCAGGAATCTGGCGTCCAGGAGAAGATGCCAGGGCTTGAGGCTGCAACGGGGGTGGAGACCAGCGAGGCTGACGGTAAGCCGAAGGTCGACGCCGCATCCAGCCGCACTGCGCGAGCCATGGTGCCTGCGTGAACTACGGGTACATCGGAGAAAAACTCGGGGTCTGACCTGATCGACAAGGGTCGGGTGGTGGCAGGCAATTTAAGAGCCTCAGGCCCAACGGGCCTATCCAGGACGCCGGCTGCCGCGGGCGCTCACGCGCAAGGAAGGTGATGTTTCCGCTCGATATCGTTCCAGATTCAGCAGTGATGGAGCGGGATGCACTCCGCACGGATCTGCGCATCTCCCTGGGAGTCATCACTGGCCGCGCACAGCGGCTGCAACGCCAGATTCTGCGCTCCAACGGCCTTACCAGACGGGAGCGGGAAGAAATTCTCCACGGCCTGGTCGCCGTGCTGGCCGAAGTGGAACGCATGGGTCCGCAGGTCGAGGAGCTGGTCGCACGCCAGACGCCGTTCATGGATCGTCGTTCTGCGTCCTGGCCAGTCACCACGGAACCCCCCACCCCGGGGTGTCAGGATGGCAGCCTCTTTCCACGCCGGCCCCAGGGGGAAGAGCCACTCGCGGACCATGCGTTACGGTAAGCCAAGGCCGGGC
>JAXLWT010000115.1:0-1829 GCA_046328375.1 Thermomicrobiales bacterium | reverse complement strand
GATCCAAGATTGATGCGCGCGTAGGCCACATCATCCTGAATGCCAACCGTCTGCGCCAGGGGCAACGTCTGCGCTATGAGCTCGTAGGCACGAGCCACGTCGGTCGCGTACCAGGCCAGGATTCCCGCACCGGTCAGTGCCCGCAACCGGTACTCCAGGCCGTCCTCTGACTCATGGCGGAGCGCACGTTCCAGCCAGCGACGCCCCTCGTGGTAATGGAGGCGATTCTGCCAGAACTCCCAGAGCGCTCCGCTCATCTGGAGGAGGGATCGTCCGTCATCCTGCTCTGAGAACCAGCGCAACGCCGCCCGTAGGTTGTCATGTTCGCGTTCCAGCATCTCGTGCCAGGCATCACCCCTGCTGCTGCCGCCATATTCTTCCGGGGACTCGGCGATGGCGCGGCACCATTCGGCGTGGCGCTGGCGGACCGCGGTCTCCTCCCCATGCGCTCCAAGTTGCTCGAGGCCGAACTCGCGGATGACCGCCAGCATGGTGTAGCGTGCCTCTGGTAGACCGGGCCGCTCAAAGTGAATGAGATTGCTCTCGACCAGTGCTGCGAGCAGGTCAAGCGTGGCGTGAGGCGCCCTGCCCTCCTCCATCCACTCCGCGGCTTCCAGGGGGAAACCGCCGGCGAAAACCGCCAGGCGCCGGAAGAGCCCTTGCTCCTCGGGGGTGAGCAAGTCGTAGCTCCAGGCAATGGCATCCCGCATGGTCTGCTGGCGCGCCGGGAGGTCCCGCCGGCCACGCGAGAGCAGCGGCAGCCGGCTCCCGACGGGCTGCTCCAGGCGGTCCAACATGGCGCGGGGCGACAGGTGCGTTGTGCGCACAGCCGCCAGCTCGATGGCGAGTGGCAGCCCGTCCAGGCGACGGCAAATCTCCCCGATGACCGGCAAGGCGTCGGGCATCACTGGCGCGTAGCTGTTGGACGCATCAGCGACCTGTACGAATAGCCGCACGGCCTCCGCGTCCAGGAGATCATCCGTTTGCGTGCCCGAGGAGCTACCGGGCAGCGCGAGTGGCTGCACCTGGAACTCCTGCTCTCCCGTGATACGCAGTGGCACGCGACTGGTGACCAGCAGCGTGAGCTGAGAGCAGGAGTCGAGCAACCCGACAATGACCGTGGTAGCTGCCATGACGTGCTCGAAGTTGTCGAGCACCAGGAGCAGGGCGCGGTCGCGAAGAATCTCTCCGGTGACTCCGGGAGAGAAATCTCGCCCCGATTCGTGGCCACCCAGCGCCTGGAAGAGGACTGGCTCTACGTCGTCCGGTGAACCAACGGTGGCCAGGGAGACGAAGGCCACCCCGTCGTGGAAGGCCGGCGCAAGGCGTCCGGCCACGGCGATGGCTAGCCGCGTCTTCCCAACGCCACCAGGGCCGGTCAGCGTCAGCAGCCGCACCTCCGGCTTCCGCAGCAGGCCCGCAAGGGCCTCTCCCTCATGTACCCGGCCAACGAGCGGCGTGCGCGGCACCGGCAGCGCCACCACGGACCCATCGATGCCCCATGGAGGCGAGGTCACAACTTTGGGCACGGATGACTGTGGGGAAGGCGCATCGGCGGCCATGGCATCCATCGCAACAGAACGAGGCAGGGAGACTGCCAGTGCCAGGAAGCGAGAACGGTATTCCCTGCCTCCACCGCCTGGAGACACGGGCTGAAACCGGGCGGCAGTGTAGCTGCGGCCCGGAATACACGCCTTTCTACACGCCTCATCTGCACGGTTCAGATGATATTCGCGTGCCTCGATCCCCCCGATGATGGCAGCACGGCGGAGGACTTCCCACCGTTGGCAACGATCCACTGCACCAGGATGGACCTGGCCGCAGTCAAC
>JAXLWT010000114.1:0-2342 GCA_046328375.1 Thermomicrobiales bacterium | reverse complement strand
TACGGGCCGGCCACCCGGAAAAGCGCGGGAAGTACCACTGGCGGAACGCCAGGAAAATGGCGAACGCGGCCAGCGGGAAGAGAATCAGCGGGTTGGTGAGCGTCGCCCAGACCGCAAAGAGCACGGTCGCCAGCTGCATGAGGATGGCAAACGACGTCATGCGCCGCGAGTGGTTGCGCGGGAACGACGCCCGGCGGAACATGTGCAGCTGCAGGTCTTCCGGCCACTGATGGTGCATTTCCACGAGCAACGTCAGGGCCGCCGCGAAGATCAGTGCCTGAATGTAGGGGTTCAGGACACCGTTGGCGGGGAGCGCCTTCAGCGCGAGGGCCGAGATACTGATGAGCAGGCTGGCATTGGAAAGGAGCGACGCATTCACCTTCAGCCAGTCCCGCAACTCTGAATTTATGTGGCTCTGCGGATCTTCCTGCGGAGTGGTCGGACCTGCTGGCCGCGCCAACGCTGGCCGGCGTCTCGCGATCCGGGCAGGCCTTCGCTTGATGCGGGATCGCGTGATGGTACGGGGAGGGGTCTGCCGCGGCACGCGCTCGTTCATGGCGGTGTCTTGCGCGCCGCTTTCCTGCTGCCCCGCCTGAGTGTTCATGTGCAGGGCCAGGCCGGCTGCCACGACGTCATCCGGGATGTCGAACTCGGCCTCGACGTAGGAGTCGACGGCGGAGTCATCTGATTCCTGGTCGCCGTCCGGTGTAAAGCTCATCGCCCGAGGAGCCCGGCGGGATCACATTGCTCAAGCATTCAGCGCGGATTTCGCTTCGGCGCTTCGTGCATAGAGCAGGATCCCGGCGTTGACGAGGATGCCAGGGACGGCATTGAGCCAGCTCTGGCCGCCTTCAAATTGCGTAAAGAACGTCACCAGGATATTCAGGGCCGCTACCACCAGCACAACGCGTTTGGCCCAGTCGTGGTCCGCCCACAGACCACCCGCCAGGAACAGGCTGACGATGGCCATGGCGGCGAGCAGCCAGCCATCCACGCGGTTGCCGGCGAGCAATGAGCCGCCCGCGTCACTCAACACCGGCAGATGCCCGAATTCCTGGAGCGCGCCGATCACATTAACCGCGCCGGCCAACCAGCAGAGCGCAGCCAGGATGGAAATGGCAGCGGACCGGGACTGCACAGGACGCCCTCCCCATGGGTGATCGCGGCGGACCGCGTGATGATACTCCCGGTCCGCCGCACGTCCTTGCTGACCGCCGCTAGGAGGTAAGCAGCCCGAGCCGCTCACCCAGGTTCTTGATGCGGAAGGCGAGCACGATGGCCAGGATGCCGCCCACAACCATGTACGCGACGAAGAGCGAGGCCAGGGTAATCATGCCGGCCAGGAAGTTGTTGAAAACCAGCAGGCCGAACAGCACGGAGAGCACGCCGAGCACGATCAGCAGCCAGTACTCCTCGAAGCGCTCGCGGAGCTGGACGCCCCAGACCACCAGCAGGATGCCAAGAATGATGACCCAGAGGGCGATCAGGTAGGTCACGATCATGGCCGCACCCACCGGATTCGAGAACGCGTAGATACCGACGACGATGCCAACGACGCCGGCGATGATGTTCATGAGACGCGAGGGGTCATCCTTCTTGTTCGTGAACGCCCCCACGAGTTTCAACGCGCCGTCGATCACCAGGTAGGCGCCAATGATCTTGATGATGGTGCCCGGCTGCGTGAAACCGACCACGGCCAGGATAAGCATCGCGACGCCCTGGGCCAGGAAGATCCACCAGCGGCTTGTCACTGCCTCGATCATGCCTGTCTCTCCTTTTCAATCTGAGTTTGACCGGTCTTGCCCCGCACAAAGGGGCACGACGTTTCCGCCGTGCCCCCTGTTTCGCCGTGCCGGGGCGGCCCGGCGGCGCTATCAGCGAGTTAGCTGACCGCCCCAATCTTCTGGCCGAAGCTGCGGACGCGGAACGCCAGGGCGATCGAGAAGATGCCCGCCACCACCGCGAACGCGCCGAAGATGGTCTGGATGGCGAACGCCCCCGCCAGCGGGTTCTGGAAGACCAGGAGGCCGAAGATGATCGCCAGCACACCGGTCAGGATCAGCCACCACTCGTTATCGATCTCCTTGCGGAGCGCAATGGCGGAGACGATCTCGAGGATGCCCGTCACGACCGCCCAGGCGCCGACGACCCAGACGATCGAGAGACCGCCGATCACCGGGTTCGCGAGCACGATCAGGCCGGCGATGATGCCGAGGATGCCGACGAGCAACAGCGGCCAGCGGCTCTGCCCGGTCGGCTGAGGGCCAAACCCAGCCCAGAGGAGGCCGATGCCGTCGATGAGCATGTACGCGCCGGCAAACGTGATCCAGACCAGCGGGTTC
>JAXLWT010000113.1:0-2519 GCA_046328375.1 Thermomicrobiales bacterium | reverse complement strand
GAATCGCCTTTTGTCGCAGTGCCCGACCCCTGGTGGCGACCTCCGCCGTTTCCGCAACGAATTGCGCTGTTTCGCCAATCGCCTGGTCGATGAAGCCATTGGCGGGGTGCGGTTACAGGATGAGGTCGACGGTACGGCGACGATCGCGACCGAACTCGAGCAGCACGCCATGATCATGCTCACCGAGGGACTGACCTGGCACTACGTCATCGACAGCGCGATGCTGGCCCCGTTGCGCGCGGAGCAGCGGCAGATCGTCCGGGAGTTGTTCCTGTCCCTGGCGGATGCTGCCACTGTGTTGTCCTGCTGGGAGCAATTGCCGCCTGCGCTGCAGCGCAGCCTGGGCAAGGCTCAGGACGACGGCGAAGTGCTACGCCTGGTTGCCGACGCCGTCGCCTCGATGCCGGAACAGGACGCGATAGCGTATCACGCCCGGTTAGTGAGCGGCTGATTTCAGACGTCGCAGATCCAATCTGCTGTTTCGAGGTTCGTTAGCCACAGCATCGCCCGGGCATTGGTCACCAGCACGGCGCCGACCGCCAGTACGTCTGTCACGACCTTGTCGCGGGCCAATGCTTCAAGCCCGAGAACGGATCGCGATCTTGGACTTCATGCGTTCGTGCTTCCAGATCGATGAAGTCGTCTGGAATCTCGCCTGCTGCGATCGCGGCATCCCGGGCGGCAAAGAAATCATCCCAGGTCTGGGGTTTCTCAGTCTCCCAAGTCCTCCAGGTCTTTCATGCTGTCTCGTAGAATGAACTCCGGCGAGTGGGACGTAGATTGGGGTGAGTCGGACGTGACGCAGACGGAGTTGGAGAACCTGCGCCAGGTCGAGGACGCAATTCTTCTCGTGCTGCGTGAGGCTGACCAGCCGTATCAGGCGCGGGATCTGTTCTCCACCCTGAAGAAGCAAGGGCATCCCGAGCACCTCGCCCGGGCTGCGGTCTGGTTTCTCGTTGATTCCGGACGTCTCGCCTTCACGCCAACCTGGCGGCTGACCCTGGAACCGGCCAGCCCGGCGGTCCATGGCTGAGCGCGAGGACCGGCGTCACCAGACGCTGTCCAGCCGGTCCTCCGGTGACGAGCGCTCTCCGTTCGAGAAAGACCGCGACCGCATCCTCTACTCTTCGAACTTCCAGCGGCTGGCGCGTGTGACGCAGGTGGTCTCCCCGGATGACCGCTTCCTGACGCACAACCGCCTGACGCACTCCCTGGAGGTCTCCCAGATTGGCCAGGGACTGGCAAACACGCTCTTGAGCCGGCCAGGCCAGCGTGACCTGATTGCCGAGGCCGGTGGCATTGACCCGATGGTGGTCGGAGTCGCGGCCCTGGCGCATGACCTGGGCCACCCGCCCTTTGGACACGTGGCAGAGCGGGAACTCGACGGCCTGCTCGTCGCTGCCGGACTCGAGGACGGCTACGAGGGCAACGCACAGTCCTTCCGCATTGTGACGAAGCTCGGGGTGCGGTACCCCGATATCCCCGGACTCAACCTGACACGCGCGGTGCTCAACGCGCTGCTGAAGTACCCGTGGCTGCGTGGCGAAAATCCCGCGCGGCCCACCAAGTGGGGCGCCTACCGCAGTGAGACAGAGGATTTCCTCTGGGCGCGGGAACTGTCCGCCGGCAAGGCGCGCCGGCGATGTCTTGAGGCAGACCTCATGGACTGGGCCGATGATGTTGCCTATGCCGTCCATGACATGAGTGACTTCTACCGTGCTGGGCTAATTCCGCTGGACCGCCTGGCCAACGATGAGGGCGAGCGGGATCGGTTCATGGCGGCGGAAGTGCAACGGCTGGGCATCGCTCCCCGCGGCCAGGATGAGCATCGCCAGATTCTCGATGGCATGGCGCAGTGGTTCCCGAGTGACGGACCCTTTGCGGGATCACGGCTGGACCGTGCGAGCCTGAGCAGCTTCACCTCCAGCCTGATCGGTCGCTACATCAACGCCGTCGTGATCACGCGCGCTGAAGACGGCGTTCCGGTGGTGTCCATTGACCCGGTCAAGCAGCGTGAGGTGCAGCTCCTCAATGGGCTGACCTGGTACTACGTCATCAACAGCCCAGCGTTGATGTCCCAGCGCTTCGGACAGCGCAGCCTTATCCGCACACTCTTTGGCACGTTGCGTGAAGCTGCCGCATCTCCCTCCGACGTGCACATCTTTCCGCCCTTCTACCGCGAGATGCTGGAAGCCGCGGAGAGTGAAGAGGAACGCTTGCGCGTGGTGACGGACTACATCGCCTCAATGAGCGAGGGTGAGGTCATCGAGATCCACCAGCGCTTGAATGGGCAGTCGCTTGGCTCCGGGCTGGAGCGGATGCAGTAGCCGAGGCCCACGCAACGAAGGGTCGGGACGGCCGCGGCACGCCGCATGAAAGACGCTGCCCGGACCTGGCCGAATCTTGCCGGCCCGCCTCACGCCGGTGGAGACAAGGGGTACCAGCGGGGACGGCTCACTCCCTCCGGTTCCCGAGCAGGGCCGACATGCTCCCCTGCGTCGCGACGGGCTGCGACATCG
>JAXLWT010000112.1:0-2529 GCA_046328375.1 Thermomicrobiales bacterium | reverse complement strand
TATCTCACCCAGGCGGCCACGCTGATACCAGTAGCGATAGAGCAAGAACGCGATGCGTAGTCCAACCGCGGGATTGGCCACGATCGCCCACTGCATTGCCGCGCGAATCTGGTCCTGGTCGGCATCGATCCGCGCCAGTTCCGAGCTGAGTTGGGGGCCAGGCAAGTGGATTTGCGCTGCTTCGGCAAGTGCGAGAACGAAGGAGGCGTGTCGCTCCCGGGTCTCCTCTTCCTCACCGCTTGCAATCAGTTGCGACTCGGCAAACTCACGCACGGTGTCGAGCATGACGAAGCGCGGGGTCCCTGCCGGCGCTCCGTCTACCCGCTGCAGGAGACTCTGTTCGGCCAGCGCAGCAAGCTCATCCAGGACGGCAACGTCACTGAGCGCCGCACAGGCGGCTGCCGCCGCCAGGGAGATGTCGCCGCGGCAAACAGCCAGGCGTCGGAACGTGCGTTGCAGATCGGCGGGCAGGAGGTCATAACTCCAGGCGATGGCTGCCTGCATTGTGCGGTGCCGCTCCGGGAGATCGTGCGCACCTCCGGTCAGCAGCGGCAGCCGCTGGTCCAGGCGGGCCAGCAATGCAGCCGGGCCGAAGACATCGAGGCGCGAGGCGGCCAGCTCGATGGCCAACGGCAGGCCTTCCAGGCGGCGCACAGTCTCCGCGACGACCTCGCAGTTCTCACCCGTCAGGGCGAAATCCGGACGCAGGTCTTGCGCCCGCTCCATGAACAATGCGACCGCTGGCGAGACGATGAGGCGCTCTGGGCCGTCGTTCGTGGTCTCCGGAATGGCCAGCGGCGGAATTGGCAACACTCGTTCACCGTGCAGACGCAACCTGGCCCTGCTGGTAACAAGCGCCTTTACCTCCGGGCAGGCCTGCAGGAGTTCCGCAAGCCCCGGAGCCGCGGCCAGCACCGTTTCGAAACTGTCGAGCAGGAGCAAGAGGCGGCGGTTGCGCAGAACGGATTGCAGGATTTCCAGCGTCGACCGCTCACCGGTATCGCGCACGTCCAGGGTGCTGGCGATCATGACCGCCACGGAGTCGGGATCGGTCAACGGAGCCAGGCGGATCAAGAACGTGCCATCGGGGAACGCGTCGTCAAGCCTGGAGGCGGCCTCAATGGCGACACGCGACTTGCCGACTCCACCCGGCCCGGTCAGGGTGACCAGGCGCACGTCGTCGCGTCGCAGGAGGGCCTGGACCGCGGCAACCTCGCGCTCGCGGCCGAGCAGTTTCGTCAACGGCGACGGGAGCGCGGGCGACGGGTGGAGCACGCTCCGCTCGGGGCGGAGTGGAACGGGAGATGGGAGTCCCTCAGGCGGGGCTGGCTCGGCCATCACAACACGCGTCCTCACCATGCTGTCAATTACTGGCCGCAATGGTCGTCGGTTCCATGCTCCTGGTCAAACACCGGCCCGCAATGCCGAAGGACGTCTGCCCCATGCGGGAACGGCTGGCACCACCTGCGCTGTCACCGTGCCGGCAGGGACATCACACCCCGGCGGCCTGGAAGTGACGGGTGCCGAGAACACCAATTCTGTATGCAATCCCCGCAGACACCGCTCCTCGGCCAGGGATGACTATCGCAGAGAGCTTGCATCCTGACACTGCGAAGAGGTGACGTTGCCACAGCGGGGTGTGCACAAGGAGGTGCGGACGCGGAGAGCAACGGGTACATCGCTGGCTGTCCCTTACTGAACAGGCCGAGCCGCTCACCGGAGGCGTCGATCTCTCGGTGGATCGATCGTGACGGTCAGTTCTGTTGTTGGTGGTCTGCTGATCTTCAATCAGGGGTGGTCGATGTGGCCGGTGGCCCTGGCAATGATCCTCGCCGGCGGGCTGTGTGGCCTGGCCAACGGGTCGATCATCATGCTGGGGCGCATTCCGCCATACATTGTCACGCTCGGTACCACGCAGGTTTTTCGGGGCGTTGCGCTGCAGTTGACGAACGGTCAGCCGATCTTCGACGTCACCAAGGTGATGCCAGAATTCGAGATCTTGGGTACACGGAACGTCGCTGGCATACCCTCCCCGGTCATCATCACCGCGGTCGTGTTTGTCATCGGGTTTCTTATCCTGCGCTACACCCGCCTCGGGCCGTACACGTACGCCATCGGCGGTAATGCGCAAGCGAACCGCTTCTCAGGCGTCACTATCAACCGGTACATACCCAGCGTCTACACTCTGATGGGGCTGGCTTCGGGGATCGCCGGGGTGATGCTGACCTCTCGTCTCAATTCGGCGCAACCAACTGTTGCGAATGGAGCCGAGCTCGATGCGATTGCGGCCGTCATCTTCGGTGGCACGAGCCTCTTCGGTGGCGAGGGCACCATCGTCGGCACCATCATTGGCGCGTTGCTGATGGCGGTCATCCGCCACGGCCTGACCCTGATGCATGTCACGGCTTTCTACCAGCAGATCGTCATCGGCGCCGTCATCATCCTGGCGGTGCTCATCGACCGGTTGCGCCGGGGTGGCCCGTCATGACGGATGAGATCGATCCAGCACTCACCCCGCGCGCCAACCTC
>JAXLWT010000111.1:0-2608 GCA_046328375.1 Thermomicrobiales bacterium | reverse complement strand
CCTGCTCTTCGAAGAGCAGTTGCATTCCGAGGCAGATGCCCAAGAATGGCCGCTCCCGGGAAACCACTGCGTGAATTGGCTCAATCAGGTCCAGGTCGTTCAGGCGCTGCATGGCGGCTCCGGCCGCGCCAACTCCCGGAAAGACCACCGCATCCGCCGCGAAAACCGTGCCGGCGTCGGCAGTGATCGTGACGTTGGCGCCGGCGGCCTCCAGCGCGCGCCGAATCGAGCGCAGGTTCCCTGCGCCGTAGTCGATGACCGCAATATCTACGCTCATGCCAGCACCCCTTTGGTTGAGGGCATTGTGTCGGGATCGCCGAATGGGGAGACCGCCTGGCGGATTGCCAGCGCTCCCGCCTTGAAGATGGCTTCGGCGGCATGATGCGCATTGCGAGCGCGCAGGAGATCTATGTGCACGGTGAGGCCGGCGTTCATGGCCAGTGAACGCCAGAACTCCTCGACCAACGTGGTCGAGAAGTCCCTCCCGATCACGGCTTCCGGCATCTGGACCTCATAGTGCAGGAAGGGCCGGCCGGAGCAATCGACGACCGCTCGCGCCAGAGCCTCGTCGAGCGGCGCATAGGCATAGCCGTAGCGCTGAATGCCACGCCGGTCTCCCAGTGCTTGCCTCAACGCCAGGCCGATAACGATGCCGACATCTTCCACCGTATGGTGCGGCTCGATCTCGGCGTCGCCATCACAGGCCACGATGAGCCCAAAGCGGCCATGCTTTCCGAGCGCCGAGAGCATGTGATCGAGGAACGGCACCCCGGTCTGGGCAGCGACGTCTCCGCCCGCCAGGTCGAGATCGGTCACGATACGCGTTTCCAGGGTGGAGCGCTCAATGTGCGCGTTGCGGGAAGTCATCGTCGTGCTCATGCGGAAGCATCAGCTTCGCGCAGGGCATCCTCCAGTTCAGCCGCAAAGATCTCGTTCTCTTCCGGGGTGCCGATGGAGACACGGAGGCAATTCCTGATTCCCCAGGCCGGGTTTCCGAAGTAGCGGACGTAGATGCCGCGTTCGGCCAGGCGCTGCACGATCGGCCCTGCGTCCTCAACCGGGAGTTTCACGAGCAGGAAGTTCGTTGCGGAGGGGTAGGGCTCAACCCCAGGGAGTTCGCGCAAATGGTCAGCAAGCGCATCCCGGTTGGCAAGAATGCGAATCACGGTCTGCTCGTTGTACTTGCGATCGGAGAGCGACGCCATGGCGGCCGCCGTCGCTGCCACGCTTACATTGCAGAAGCCGGGCATCACCCGCGCCAGGTACGGCATGAGCCCCTCCGGGAAGACGCCGTACCCCACACGCATGCCTGCCAGGCCCGCGAACTTGCTCATCGTCCGCAGGATGGCCAGGTTCGGCGCCTGCTCCATCAGGGGCAGGTACGTGGTTCCGGCGAACTCCGCATAGGCTTCATCCACGGCCACCAGGCATGGTGCCTCGGAAATGATCCGTTCGACGTCTCGTGACGGAAAGAGATTCCCGGTTGGATTGTTCGGGTTGCAGACGATGATCAACTTCGTCCGCTCATCCACCGCCTCGAGAATCCCATCGACATCGAGATTGAAACCTTCTCGCAACGGCACATCGACCGTTACCCCACCGAAAGCCCTGATGAGGACGTCATAGACACCGAAGGTCGGGTTGGAAATGATGACCCGGTCCCCCGGCTCCAGCAGCAGCAGGAGCATGGTCTCGATGACATTGTCCAACCCCGCGCCGGCGATCACCTGGGATGCGGGCGCTCCGACGTACGCGCCAAGTGCCTCACGAAGCGCCCAGGCGTCGAATTCCGGATACCGGTTGTGGGCCAGCACATCCTGCAGAGCTTCTGCGACCCGCGGCGAGGGGCCGTACGGCGATTCATTCCAGTCAAGCCGGATTTCGCGCTCAGGCTTGATATCGGGTGGAGGCTGCCGCTGGTAGACGGGCAAATGATGAACCGCCGGCCGGACGATCTTCGCGGGATCGAAGGCAGTCCGAGACACGACGCTCTGTGACACGAGAGACCTCCACGACGAGCAGATTGAATCAAACATGCACGGAAAGACCGCACCAGGGGCGGATGATACCTGAGGGAATGCTCGAGCCGTTTGCCGGTCGGCTGATTACAGGAGGAGCTTCTCCAGCGAGGACACGAGGATTTCTGTCGCTCCCGCCGCGCGCAGCCGCTCGATTGACTCCCAGAAGGCATCTTCCTCGACCGCGGTGTGGACTGCCACCCAACCCTCGTCCGCGAGTGGCACGATCGTCGGGGCCTTCAGTCCCGGGACGACGTCACGAATGGCCGGCAGCGCCGCAATCGGTGCGTTCATCATCAGGTACTTGTAGCGTTTCGCCGCTTGCACCGCGTTGATGCGCATGACGAGGCGATCGATGTTCTCGCGTTTCGCCGGGTCTGCCATCGAGTCAGGGGATGCAGCCAGGACCGCTTCAGACTCGAGAATGGTGTGAATCTGCCGCAGGTCGTTCAGCAGCAGTGTGGAACCCGTGGCGGTCAACTCGACTATGGCGTCCGCCAGGCCCAGGGAGGGCGCTACTTCCACGGAGCCGCTGATCGTGATGATCTCCGGGTCCCCACCGATCGTTTCGAAGAAGCGCTTCGCCGACT
>JAXLWT010000110.1:0-2754 GCA_046328375.1 Thermomicrobiales bacterium | reverse complement strand
ACGCAAGGGAACCCGGCTGGTGACCAGGACTCGCAGCCGGGCGCAGGCAGAGAGCAGCCCAGCAACCAACGGTGCAGCCTCGACAACCTGCTCGAAGTTATCGAGCACCAGCAGCAGTTGCTGATCACGTAGCACGCTGGACAAGCGTTCAGCGTCAGACCAGGGACTTGCTTCTTTGATGCCCAACGCCTGTGCCATCGTCGCGGCAACGACGACCGGATCTGTGACCGCGGCGAGTGGCACGAACGTGACCCCGTCAGTGAAGTCACTGCCAAGCAGCTCTGCGACGTGAATGGCGAGACGCGTCTTGCCGACGCCGCCAGGGCCGGTGAGCGTGATGAGGCGCAAGGGACCGTGGAACAGGGTGGTGAGCTCCGCAACCTCGCGCTCGCGTGCAATGAGGGGCGTGAGCGGGAGCGGCAGGATTGCCGGCTTGACCGGGAGGCGCGGGGCAGTCGGGATCGGCTCGCGGCCTGGGGCAGGCTGGAGCGGGGGCGAGGTGTTGGAATCGACACCTACTACATCCAGCGTGCTCACTCGCGCATGATGCGCGTCGAGTGCGCTGACGTCAATCTCCGGTGGCTGGCCGCAAGGACTGTGGAGTGACGCCACGCGGCCTGAGCGCTCCAGGATTCGCGGCTGGATACCTGCTCGGACATGCTCCTGTCGCAACTCCGATCCTCCTTCCCTCGAGCTCATCGCTACGTCCCCCATATCCCGCGCTCAAAGCTCGGCGT
This sequence comes from Thermomicrobiales bacterium, assembly GCA_046328375.1. Classification (GTDB taxonomy): domain Bacteria; phylum Chloroflexota; class Chloroflexia; order Thermomicrobiales; family UBA6265; genus JACCXM01. Next base: position 2,017 of record JAXLWT010000110.1, on the reverse strand, counting down.
CGTCTCCGTGAGCGCTTGAACGGCTCTTAGAGCGTGTTATGGACTTGGTAGGCTGGGGGCATGGACAATGAATTTCGCCCCCACAAGCCCTATCCGAGTGACGTCAGCGACGAGGAGTGGGCATTCGTGGCCCCGTATCTGACGCTCATGACGCCGGATGCGCCCCAGCGCCGGTACGACCTGCGTGAGGTCTTCAACGCCACGCGCTGGATCGTGCGAGCCGGGGCGCCCTGGCGGTATCTGCCGACCAACTTCCCCCCGTGGGAAGCGGTCTATCAACAGACCCAGCGCTGGATCGATGCCGGGGTCTTCGCCGAGATGACGCACGATCTGCGCGAACTGTTGCGCTGGAGCGAGGGGCGTGATCCGGAGCCCAGCGCGGTGGTCCTGGACAGCACAACCCGCCAATCCACGCCAGAAAGTGGGTCGCGGGCAGGCTATGACGGGTACAAGCGCAAAAAGGGCAGCAAGGTCCACATCGCCGTCGACACCCTGGGGAACCTGCTGGCGCTGCACGTGACCCCGGCGAACGCCCAGGATCGGGAGCAGATCGCGGCGCTGGCTCAGGCGGTGCAGGTGGCAACAGGACAGACGGTCGAGGTGGCGTACGTCGACCAGGGCTACACCGGCCAGGCGGCGCGCGAGGCAGCGGCGCACCACGGCATTGACCTGGTGGTCGTCAAGCTCGAGCAGGCCAAGCGTGGGTTCGTGCTCCTGCCCCGGCGCTGGGTCGTGGAGCGCAGTTTCGCCTGGGCGACGCGCTTCCGGCGACTGGCCAAGGACTATGAACGGTTGCCAGAGACGGTCGAAGGCCTCTATTTCCTCGCGTTCGCCGGCCTGATGCTCCAGCAACTGCTTCATGTCGCAACCCAAAGTCCATAACAGGCTCTAGGCCTCGTGCGGCTTTGTGGATACCTCCCCCAGGTGGAATGAAGCGCGGCCAGTGCGTCACGGCATCGGGGGAACGTCATGGCCCGCTGCGGAAGGAGGAACGTACCTGCTGTGGCAGGGTAGGCGAGGCGGTTCAGGAAGCCGGCGGCAACGTCCGGCCGACGTTATCCGTCAGCGCCTGTAGGGAAATGGCTTCATGAGCAGCGGGGGCGTGTCACGGTCAGGTCCGATTGCAGGCAAGCCGTTGCGCACGGCCCGCACCATCTATAGGATGTGAGCTGCCACGATTGTCGGAAGCGCAGCGCCTCTGGGGACCCCACATGATTGACCCGGCGTTCCATCTTGCCCAATTCAACATCTCGCGGCTCAGCGCACCGTTGGACGATCCCCGCATGAAGGAATTCGTCGACTTTCTCGATCCCGTGAATGCCTTCGCCGAACAGAGCCCCGGCTTCGTCTGGCGGCTCACTGCGGCGGAGGGGCAGGCCGCGTCGTACCTCCCCTCTCCCTATCCGGATCCGATGATGATTACCAATCTGACCCTCTGGACCGACATGGAATCCCTTCACGTCTATGCCTACGAGACGGTGCACCGGTACTTCCTGCAGAGCCGCCGCAAGTGGTTCGACCGGGTCGAGGGGAAGCAAATCGTCCTGTGGTGGGTACCTGCTGGCCATGTGCCTACGCTAGACGAGGCCAAGGAGGTCCTGCGCCACCTCGAAGACCACGGCCCATCGGCTGAGGCGTTCACATTTCACACTGCCTTCGACCCGCGCGGACTGCCCTTGGCGCGGCCCGCCCGACCGGGTCACGGAGAGGACCGGTAGCTCATCCTCTGAGTGGATGGCCCGAAGATGACAGGCCGCTGATCATACGAGCGCTCACCATTTGAACACCTCCCCTTTCAGGTGGAACGAAGTGCGGTCAGTGCTTCACGGAGCCGGGGGAACATCGTCGCTCGCAGCAGGTGGAGAAATGTGTCCGCCAGGATGCAAGGACGCGGGGCTCCAGGATGCCGGCGGCAACGCCTGGCGGACAATATCCGTCAGTGCCTGCAGCGTGAATGGCTTCATGAGCACGGGGGTGTCGATGGGGATGCGGTCCAGGTCGGCAGTCATCACCACGA
>JAXLWT010000011.1:0-130071 GCA_046328375.1 Thermomicrobiales bacterium | reverse complement strand
GTCTCCTTCAACCCGGCGCAAGCCGTGGGCGACGCGGGTCTTTCAGGCTCGGGCTCCGGCGTGAAGCTTGGCTCCGCGGTGTTCGAGATCATGCTGAGCGGCGGCGGCAGTGGCGGCGGGGGTGGCGGGTTCTCCTGAGCGGGGGTCCAACACAGAAGTGATCACGGGGCCTCCCGCCTGCGAACGTGCACCGACCTGAGTGGACAGTGCCGCATGCCCCAGTATGATTCGCGCCACGTCACACACCGTCGGTGCCGATCACGGCGAGTACCTGCCCAACGGGAGAGTGCGCCAATGCCTGCCGCGCTACTTTGGGGGCGCCACGAGGCGCCCGGGTTCCGTTCCGGCGTTACTCGCGTCGCACTCTGGGTGGTGCTGGCCGCGCTGCTACTGGGCCTCGTCGCCAGCCCTGCCAGCGCGGCGGATGAGGCGGCCAGCCGCTTTGTCTGGGACAGCGTCTCTGTCACCGTGCGGCTGCTCGATGACGGGTCCCTGCGCGTCCGCGAGGACGACACCGTGCAGTTCACCGGTGGCCCCTTCCGGCAGGGCTACCGTGAGATTCCGCTCACCGAGATCGACAGCATCAGCGAAGTCACCGTGACCGAGGTGGGCGTTGGAGACGCCCGGCGCTACCAGTACGTGCGGCCAGAGCAGTACTCACGGAATACCTCCCGAACCTTCACCTACCAGCAGGTCGGCACGACCATGCGGATCGACTGGAGCTTCCCACCCACGACCTCCACGACCCGCTCCTGGGTGATCGAATACCTCGCCCAGGGAGCCCTCCGCGTCTACGACGACGCCCAGCCGCCGTACCAGGAGATCTGGTGGATTGGCGTCGATCGCGCACTGACCCAGACGGCGCCTGTCAATACGGCGACGCTCGCCTTCATCCTGCCCCGCGCGGTGGATCCCAAGGCGACGAAAGCTGCCAGCAACGGGACGTCACTGGGGGGTAAGAATGGGCAGGCGTGGTTCTGGCGGGCAGAACATCTCAGCGCGGGCGACACGCTGCAGGCCTCGCTCCGGTTCCCTCCCCTGGTTGAGGCCAGCAAACCCGCCTGGCAGGTTACGCTTGATCGCCAACTCACCCGGGAAACACCGGCCAACCTGGTGTTCCTGGGGTTGGCGCTCCTCACGGCAGTCGGCGGCAGTGTCGGCCTCCTTGCCGCCTGGTGGACGCGGGGGCGGGATCCCCTGCCCGGCCCAACCCCGGAGCGACGGACCGAGCCGCCGGACGACACCCCGCCCGGGATCGTGGGCGCGCTGCTCGACGAACAGGTCGATGAGCGCGATTACCTGGCCACGCTGATCGACCTGGCCCGGCGCGATATCGTGCACATCTCCGGCGTAGCGCAGCCGGTGGCAAGCCGGAATCAGCCGATGGTCCTGACGCTCCTGAAGCCTGATGCTCCCCTGCAGCCCTTCGAGCGGGCGCTGCTGGCGGCGCTCTTTCCCCAAACGTGGTGGCGCCACGCCCAGGTGCGCCTCCCGCTGGACGACCCGACCGGCCTGCGCGAGGCCCTGCGCCGCGTCGAAGCCCTGCTCTACGGCGAACTGGTGCAGCGGGGCTATTTCACCGCACCCCCACCCGACACGCGTGAGACCTGGCGCTACGCCGGGATCGGGCTCTGGCTGCTTGCGGTCATCGTCCTGCTGGGTGGCGTGGTTGCCGTCTCCTCCACGTGGGTGCTCCTCGCCAGCATCGTACTGGTCGCGGTTGGCTCAGCCGTCTTCGTGGTCTCACGACACATGCCGCAGAAGACCCGGGCGGGAGCGGAGGCCGCCGCGAGGTGGAAGGCGTTCCGGAGCCACATGGAAGCGGTCGACCGCGTGGGCGCGCGCGATGGCGGCCAGGCTGGCTTCGAGCGCTACCTGCCCTACGCGGTCGCCTTCGGCATCGAGCAGCCCTGGATCGATGCCTTTGCCCGCAGCGCCACGGCGTCTCCAGGCTGGCGCGAGGCGGTCAACCTCGACGGTGACTGGATACCGGACGGGGGGCGGACTGGCACGAAGATCCCGGTGCAAGCTCTGGCAGGTGCCGATCTGCGCCTGCCAACCCTGCCGCACCCGGGAGGGCTGCAGAACGTGAGTTCCCTCACCGCCGCCTCGCTGCAGTCAACCTCGGGCACGCTCTTCGACATGTTCAACGAGGTCAGTGACGCGTTCAGGCCGGAACGCGTGTTCGGCAACATGGACATCGATGGCGGCGACATCGCCCTGCGGGTCGGCCTGGAGGTGCTTGACCTCGCACTCAGCGGTGGCAAGGGTGGCCATGGGAGCGGCGGCGGAGGTGGCGGGTTCTCCTGAGCGGGGCCGGTGTGCCAGGCGGTCTCATTCCCCGGAGCCACGGCCGGTACGGACGATGCCTCACCTGAGAGGACCGCACCCCCGGGCCTGCCCCTCGCACACGGGAGGATGCCAGCGCGGGCGAAGGTGACGACGAGGCCGTGTGCATCTCGCGCCTGTCGTCGCACCTCACCCACTCAAACCGTGACCCGTGGGGACACGACGGTGCGTGGCCTCAGGTCGCAGGACATGGAGCGAGACAGTACCCCCCCACCCCACCGCAACAGAGCGGTCCCACGCCGCACACCACCCCCGGGATGTCCGGGAAGAGTGCGACACAGTCCGCGCTGCTCGCACATGACCCGCACCCGCTCCCTGGCAACCCGAAACTCCAGACGCACGCCGTCTGCCCCTCGGCAGTGAGCTGGCACTGGCACATCGCCGGAGCGTTGCAGCCAATGGCCCCTTCGGGATTGTTGCAGGAATTGGCGTCGGCCGCGCAGGTTCCCGGCCCAGGGATGCACCGGCCCGCGGCACAGACCAGGCCGGCGGCACAGGAGCCGCAGTCCACCATTTTCTTGCAGTTGTTCAGGACCGAACCGCACTCCACGGTACAGGTCTGAGCGATCGGTTCCGCCCGGCACTTCCGCTTGTGCCGCTTGCGCCGTCGTCCCTTGCCGTGCTGGTGCTGAGTCTTGCGTCGTCGCCCGCGCCGTCGCGCGCCAACCTCATCGGGATCGAGGACGTCCAGCAATCCCCCAACAACCGGTAGCGCTGCGAGGGACCCGAGCAACCGCCGCCGGGATTCCGGTGCGGCCAGCAGGCGCGTGAGTTTGTCGAAGTGGCGATGGTCCATGGCTCCCCTCAGGCACGCGGATTGACCGCTCCACGCGCATCGTGCCAACTCACGCGTTACCAGAACGTTCAGGGATGTCTTGGTTCGTATCCGAGTTCATCCGAACGGGTCGCGAGGCGAGGCCCTACGGCCGGCCAGGCAACTGGATGAGCCAGTCTCACATGTAGCGGAATGATACATGGCAAGGGGCCACCGGTGCCCATACGCCGCTACGGGGCGTGAGCGCCGGCACATCGCACCAGTGGGCAAACATCTCCAATCCAGTAGTTGCGTCCAACGGCTGCCCGGTAGCCAGTGTCTAGCATGGACGGCTGCGCTCATCGTGGTGTGCGTGGTGCTCGCATTTCCGGTGTTTACCTGAACGATGTGCCGAAGCATGACGGCTGGATCAAGCAGCGACCGCGTGCGGGCGATTGCCCAGGCGGAGCGCCAGGTGGCGCGCCTCACCAGAAAAGACCCCGTTTGCGGGCGGCTGCACCGTGCTGGCGGTGGGTGACCTGCGCCAGGCGCCGGCGTCCCGCATCGATACGCCGCTTCTGGAGGATGACGGCGGACCAGGTGGGTCCCGCGCCGGTGGGTGACCAGGTGAAAGTGAGCACCTGGCTCCGGCCGCAAGGCGATGAGCGGCCACCCGGCGCAGCGTCCTGGCGCCAGACAACGACGCGCGTTCCCGGAGGGGGATCGTCAGGGATATCCGAGCTTCGCCAGACGATCAGTGGGTGCGGATGCGTCGTGTCCAGCAGCGGCAGCAACTTCTCCGCCATGCCCATGGAGAGGGATGAGGCAAAGGCCCCTGCTGGAGGAGGACCTCGACCAGGGCGGCGGTGAGGCTCCGTCCGCACTCGTCAGGATCTCCTGCGGCGGATCCACGGCCGCGCTGTCCTCGCACGCACTGCCGGCGGGGCGCTCCCGCTGCGAAGCAGCCAGGTAGCGGTTGATGTCATCCAGGCGCTGGCGCAGGAAGATGAACTGCGTCTGCTCGGCGTCGGTCAGCAGGCCGCTCACCATGGGTTGACGGCGTAGTCCAGCGCCCAGGTCGGCGCAACGGGACCGATCCGTCTGGATGCGGCGCGCTGTCTGCCGCGGGCGGTGTATCCGGTGCATCGAGCGCCAGCAGGTTCACGCGCAGCTCGTCCGCCAGGCTTCCCGGGTGGCGCGGCGCAGGCGGATATCCCGGCGCTCATCCCCCAGCCAGCCAACGAGATACGACCCGAGCAGACCAAGCAGGAACGCGACAATCGGCGGAAAGCCGTTGAGCATGTTCCAGATGTCGGAGATCCCCTGGGCGACCATGTGCGCCTCCGTGTCCTGCCCCGCCCCTGACCCTGCCCTGGACCTGCCTACTCCGCGTAACGCGGACCCGCCCTGGCCCTAGCGCCAGGTCCAGAGCAGCCCGAGAGCGGCGGCACTCATCGCCACCACCGCGCCCCATCCCAGCAGGTTGAGGGCACGCCCGTTCGTGCGCTCACCCATCACGGAGCGATTGTTGGCGATCAGCAGCACCAGCACGAGGAGGGGTGGCGCCAGGAGGCCATTCAGGACAGCCGTCCAGTAGAGCGCAGTGATGGTGTCGAGATCGGAGAAATCGATCAGCATGCCGATCAGGGTCGAGGTGATGATGACGGCGTAAAACACTTTCGCGTCGCGTGGCCGCGTGCTGAGGCCGGAGCGCCAGCCACCCCCCTCGGCGACTGCGTACGCGGCCGATCCGGTGAGAATGGGAATGGCGAGCATGCCGGCGCCGATGATGCCGATGGCGAAGAGGGCCTCGGCCGCACGGCCCGCCAGTGGCTCCAGGGCCTGAGCCGCCTCAGCAGCCGACGTAATGGAGCGTTGCCCGGACGTATGCAACGTGGCCGCGCTCGCCAGGATGATGAAGTACATCACCACGTTGGAGAAGGCCATGCCGGCGCCCACATCCCACCGGGCGGCCCGCAGTTCGCGATCCGTGGCGCCGGCGCGCTGCGCGACGCTCTCGCGGCCAGCACTGATCTCTTCCTCCACCTCCTCGCTGGCCTGCCAGAAGAACAGGTAGGGCGAGATGGTGGTACCCAACACCGCCACCAGCGCCATCAGGAAATCGCCGTCCAGGTGCAGGCTGGGGAGCAGGGTGCCGCGCAGGACCTCCCCCCAGTCTGGCCGCGCCAGGAACGCCGCGCCGACGTAGGTGAGCAGCGCCAGCGTCAGCCACTTGAAGACGCGGGCGATCAGGCGGTAGGAACCCAGGATCTGGAGCGCCAGGATCAGGAGGCCGATGGGCAGGGTGAGGGCGGAGGTGGGGATCGGTACGAGCAGGTTAACCCCGGCGGCGATGGCCCCGATGTCCACACCAGCGTTGATCGTGTTGGCCACCACCAGCATGGCGATAGCCGGATAGCGCACCCAGCGCGGGTAATTGCGCCGCAGGACGCCGGCGATCCCCTCACCGGTGACGAGCCCGATGCGCGCGCAGATGAGCTGGACCGCGGCCATCAGGGGGAAGGTGAGCGGCGCGAGCCAGAGCACGCTGAACCCCTGCGCCGCGCCGATGCTGGCGTATGTCCCGATGCCGGACGGATCGTCGTCCGAGGCGCCGGTGATGAAACCGGGGCCAATCACCGAGAGCAGGCGACGAAGCCTTCCCTCGTCCGGGGACGGCACATCCGGCGTGATAGCCGGGCTATCCAGGGGAGTGGGCGGGGGACCAGGATCCACAGCGACCTCCGCAGGACGAGTAGGACGGGATCACGGTTCAGGGATCAGGATTCAGGGACCGATCGGGGTGAATCAGGAGGTGTGCAACGCCAGATCCATCTCCTCCCGGTACCCCGCGGTGACCGCAAAGACTTCAGCGTCAACCGTGACGGTGTCATCGGCCTGGAAACCGATGAGCACGACCATGGTGGTCTGGAACCAGGTGATCCGCCCGCTCGCGTCCTCCAGCGCCAGGTACTCCCCGAGGCAGGGCACGCGGGAGAACTCACGCACGGTCCGCTGCCACGTGGTGGCGTGCTCGGGCCGGGTGTAGACGACGACGTTGGCCATGAGCGCTCTCCCCTGCCGAAAGTCCCGTTCGTCGTCTGGACGCTGCGCAACGGCAATGCGTGTCTGCCCATCACCCTGATTCCCTGGGCGGCCGGAGGCGATTGTCCAGGATTGGGCGGTACCGCGCCGGTGCACGACTCCGCGGCGTCGCGGATACCCGCCGGCGCTGCCCAGTCAGCCCAGGATGCCAGGTCCCGAATGCGATCGCGGACCTGCTCACGGGTGCAGGCGCCGGGCCGAATGCTGCCGTCATGGTAAGGCACCTGGCCACCTGATGGGACAGTGTGAGCGTAGGTGCTGCGATTGAGCCTGCCGACCCGTCTCACCATCGCCCCCGGCTCCGATGCTGCGTGACGCTCTCCACCTTCCCGTGGTAACTGCCTCCTCCGGCCCATGGGTGCACCGGGCGAGGCCCGGGGAGCAGCGGCGCCCGCCACGATTGCGGCATTGATCGTGCGAGTGATGTCATCGGGGAAGAAGAGCCTGGCACGTCGAGAAGGACATCCCATGTTCGGTGATACAGCAGTGCAGGAGGAAGATGCAGCCTCTCCGGTGATTCAGCAATCCCCTGGCTGCCTGGCGTGCATCGCTGGCGACCCTGCGCGACGGGGAGCGCCGGCACGGCACGGCCCTGTCCCCGGAGACGGGACGGCTGCTGGAAACCGTGGGGCAAGCGCTGGCCCGGGGTGGCGGGGCGTTGCCGGCCGCCGACGTCAGTGCCCTTGAGATGCTCACGGGCATTCCTGCCCGCTACCTGGTCATGTCCTGAGACGTGGGACTGGAACGACGTCGCGCTCGCCTTCTCTTGAAGGTGCCCACGCGACGGTGCGTCTCTAGCTTATCAACGGCGCGCCTGACAGCGTAGTTGCGACCATCTCCAGCAGTTCCCCGATCAGGAACGGTTGACACAGTACCCGCACCCCTCGGTGGTCCAGGGCTTCCGCCACTGCTGGCTCACGCACGGTTGCGGCAGCCGTTGTGCAGAGGACGAGCGAGCCATGGCCCTGAGCTGGATCACGGCACGTCAACGTCAGAAACTGCCAGCCAGCCTCCGGACGACCGCCGACGAGGATCTCGTCCACGATGACCTCGGGCAACAACTCCCGGGTCGCGGCAGGTCCGTCGTCTCGCGCGAGACCAGTACCCGATATCCGTCATCTTCAAAGAGTTCTCGCAGGAGGTCTAGCATCTCCTGGCTGTCGTCGATCAGGAGGACATGCGGGTGAAGGTCGTACGTGCCGATGACCGAACCTTTCAGATGTGCGCGTCTTGCCATGAGGGAAATGCGGGCGTTGCAGCCGCGCCCATGCTCTCGGACCGTTGCCCAACTGCGATCGTGTGACCGTGCTGCAATCCGAGGAAAGCACGTTAGGAACACTCATGCCGTGAGGCTAGCGTGCATTCTGCTTGATGTTCGCTCGCACCCTGCGCGTCAGATCGGCCAGGATTTCTTCCGGGTCGTTGCTGGCTGTCCGGAAGTGCAGCGACTCCCGAGACGTGCCTCCGGTTCGCCAAACGCTCATGGAGACATATTCAGGTGACTGCTTGAGGTGGGTGATTTTGTACGAGAGTGGTGCAATGTGCGGGTTGAGGTAGTTCATTAGCTGCTTCGCCTGTTCAGTCTTCGACATCGCGAGGCCTCCTGTCTGCCGTGATCGAGGTGCTCGCCTACGTCCGGCGCACCTGACCACGAGCATGTCTAAGCACCTGGCGGGCATTGCACCATGCGCTTGCCCTGCTGCACGGAGCCTTCATTGTTTCCAGAGCAGCGGAAGCATACTGCTCGCGGTGTCCGTGGGTGAGCGGGCGGGCCCCAACCTCTGGCGACGTCACGGCGGCAGATGCCTTGTCCACCACGTCACGAGCGACCGCATTGTGGGTCACGCGCTACCGTCATGGGCGCGGCGGACTGGCATGAACACCGACACGTCGAACCAGAGTGCGGCTGGCTCGCGACTGATGCAGTGTTTGCCTGGGGCACGCAGCGTTACCGTACGTGGTGGTAGGTGAAGCAAGGAGTCATGCCCCTGGCGCGCAATCCTGCAGGCGCCGTTTGGCGATATTGACCGCACCGCTGAGCGTCTGGCCAGACTCACCAAAAGGGCGCATCGAAGTAGCCGTCATCGGGATCACCCTCGTGAACCCAGGCCACGGTGAACGTGGCCAGGCCGCCAGAGAGCGCGAAGTCGGCTGCCACCAGTTCCGCAGGATCAACACTGGCCGGGACCCGGAACGCGAGCGTCTGCTCCTGGAGATTGTTTCCGGGGCGAATCACAATGGTGACGTTCATCTCCGCAGCGTCGCCCGTGCGGTCTACGGCCGGGCACCGGCCCTCAAGACCTGGTTTCATGGCCAGATGGCCAGAGGTAACGGGCCAGTCCTGCTGACACCGGGCATCATTGCGCTGAAGACTGGCGCGCATCTCGCTCCTGCACGCCACCGCGCCGCCGCGCGTCAAGAAAGGTCGTCAGTTCCGTTTCGCTGATGCGACACGCTGATCGCTCGTCGCAGCGACACCCCACCAGCGAGCCAGCTCTCAACCACAGGCGAACGGTGAGGGGCTTCACGTGCAATCGGGCAGCAACCTCTGCAACGGTCAGTTGGCCCACGGCCTCGCCTCCCCTGTAACCGCTGTGACGTGCACGCGGCGCTCGATCACGTCTGTACCGAAGATCCCCGCTGCGCCGTCGAGAAGAGGGCAACACTGGTTGGAGCCACCACTGGATGACGCTCAGGATCGAGCACGGCGACATTGGCGGCGAGAAGGCTTCCGGCATGCGGCCGGGCCTCCTCCATCGTCAACGACTCGCCTGTCCACTCACGGCTCACCAGGCACCGTGTGTCACGAGGTTGCGCCGTGTTCGATTTGACCGGCCGATCCCCATTGCATTCCGGTCCCAGTCCGGAAGGTGTTCCCTTCGCGGTGAACTGGCAAGCCTTCGAGGTTCTCGGGTGCGTGTGCGACGGAGTCGGTGGGCTGGTTGCCAACGTCGTTACGGATCGTCGCCATCGTCTGAGGCAACGCTTCACGACGCTCACCGGTCTCGCAATCGACCCTGGCGGAAGCGCTGGTTCGCGTCCCTGAACTGGAACCGACCTGCACGCGCACTGCGCGGCGCAGGAATATCGCGCGGGTCTGGCTCCTGATCGAACGTCACCTGCTGCCCCTCGTGCAACTGATCAAAGGAGGTGTCCGTGACGGCATTGGCGTGGAAGAACAACTCATTCGTGCTGCCGCCATCAGTGGGGAGAGTAATAAAGCCGAAGCCGCGATCGCGTAGTGACTTGATCGTGCCGGTTGCCATGGATAGGGATCCTTTCGCCGTCGATTGACGGTGTGCTGCGTGCGCTCATGGTGGTCAAGTCTCCAGACGGCCGCAGAACCCGCAACGCGTACGACATCCATGATCGACAATAAAACCGAATATAACACGTGTTATAGTACGTATGCCATAAAACAGCTGCAAGAACTCTCAACCAGGATAGCGCAACGGGCGATGACGACGTCCCCGGAATGGCGTCTCTCACCGGGGCGAACCCAGTCAGATCAGCCCTCGCTGCACGGGTGGAACCGACGGCTGTGCCTGTCAGAGGTCACGGTGGGAGCGTCTTGGGCGCGGTCAACGATGGCGCCCGGTAATGACGCTCCTGGTCAGGACCCAGTCGTCCGGACAGAGCACCCAGCGCCGTTGATCCGCGAGATAGTGAGGGGTGGAGCGGAACAGGCGCACTGCCATTCGCCAGCCTCGGTGTTGTAGGTAATCAGCTCATTCGCCTGGCACGCCAGGAGCGGAATAAGGGGGAAGCGCAAGGAGGTGCAGCCGTTGCGCTACTTCCGGGTATCGCTCACGCAGCGGCCAGATGCCCCGCCTGTGATGGGCCACGATGCGCGACATCCTGCTGGGGGGGGGTCACCGATCCAGGCGGTGAAAGCAGCATCCCTGCCGACGATGTACTTGTTACTTCAGTTCCTACCCGGTCTCCGAGATCTCTCGCGTCGTGTAACGGTCCGGGAGGCGACGTCGTCAGCCTGCGGGAGGTCCCTCTGCTCCGCCCAGCAACGCAGCCCGGGCCATCGTGTGGATGGCCCGGGCTGCGTTGCGTTTGGTGCGGTGTGCCTCAGGCGTCATCGGCACAGTGGGAAGCACGTGAGCGTGCGCCGGTGAAAACGGTTAGCTGGCTGGAACGGCCGGGCAGGTGACGTCGGGGTTCCACATCGCGAACTCGCCGTCCGGGTTGGTCTTCCAGGCCCAGTCGTGCAGGGAGTAGAACGCGGGCAGCCCGTAGCGATTCCCCTCCGGCGTCAGCATGAACTCCTGCCCGAACAGCTCGGGAGCGGCGTCGTGTGAAGCGTCCCAGGCCTCCTGGAAGACCACGTACTCCACAGCCGCCAGGTGCAGCTCATCGCCCGTGCCCGGCTCGTAGACCAGCACTTGCGGCTTGAGCGCGTCGATGACGCCGCCGGCAACGAGATCGCCGTTGGCGTAGTGAATGCCCATGGCGCCGTCCTCGTTGTCGATGCAGGCGATGCCCGCCGTGTCCTTGAGGAGGGCGTACCCGGCGTCCTCCGCGGCAGCAACATCCTGGAACTGCTCGGTGGCGGTGCGGATGCCGCTGGCGTTTCCCGCCTCGTCCGCGGCAACCGGGGAGATGAGCGCGGTGGCCAGCATTCCGCCGAAGACGCCAGCCAGGGCCAGCGAGCAATTGAGGCTCTTGACGAAGGTGCGAGGGAGCATGTGTCCTCCTTGTTCGGGATCGACCCACGTCGATCCTCTGCACCCATCATCCCGGGAGCACCCTCCCCACGCATCCTCCGAACAGAGGAACGACCTATGTAGTTCGCGCAGGCGCGGGGTATGTAGACGGCGCCCGATTCACCAGGTGAACCGGTGGCGCCCCGTTCACGAGCTGGGCACCCCCTGTGGATTTCCGGGTCCTCAAGGAGGTAGATCTCTTCGGCCGGAACGACAAAGGGCCCGTCCAGCACCATGCTGGACGGGCCCTTGAGGTCTTGCCTAGACGCCGCTGAGCAGCGCGTTGCAGCGGCGCTTGCCCTTCTTCCGGCAGTTCCGGCGCGCGTGGCTGGACTGCTGCTTGCGGTTGCACCCCTTCTTGACGGAGCGGTTGCAGCACGCGAGGGCGGTCTCACCCGACTTGCAGGCGAGGCCGAAGCTGACGCAGGTGCCGTTGACGCAGACGCTGCCGGCCGGGCAGTCCGCATCGGTGGTGCAAATGCCACCTGGCTGCAGGCTGACACACGTTCCGGCCACGCACTGCAGGGCAGCATCACAGGCCGTGCCCGCGCAGCAAATCTCGCCTTCCGCGCCACACGCCTGGCACGTCCCGGGGTCTCCGGCGCAGGTCAGGTTCGGGCCACACGCGTCACCGCTGCAGCAAACCTCGTCCTGCGCGCCACACGGCGGAATGCAGAACCCGCCCTGGCACTCCAGACCCTTGTCGCAGATGTCGCCCGCGCAGCAGGTCTCGCCGACAGCGCCACACTCCGGCTGGCAGGTGCCCCCGTCGCACGTGAGCCCGCCCTGGCAGGGATCACCCTTCGTGCAGCACGCTTGGCCCTGGGCGCCGCAATCTGGCTCAACCGGCACACAGATGTCTTTCTCGCAGGTCAGGCCCTCCTGGCAGGCGGGCTCACCCGGGCAGCACGCCTGGTCAGCGGCGCCACACTCGGGGTTATTGACACAGCGCCTGGCGTTGCCGGGCCCGGTGACCTGGCAATTGCCGGAGCAACAGGACTGGTTGCCCTCGCAGGGGTGGCCGGCCGGCCGGCACTGATGGTGACGCGGGGGCGCGATTGGCTCACTGTCCCCGCTGACCCTGGCCGTTTTGCCTGATCCGGACTTCTTGCGCTTCTTCCGCTTGGCGTCGGCCTCTCCGGAGGCAAGCACAGCCCCGGCCACCGCGGCGGCGGCGGCACCAAACACTCCACGCAGCAGGCTTCCACGAGTGAGCTGCGCCGTGCCTAGCCGCTTACTGACAGCATCGAATTGTTTGTCATCCACGCTGAGCCACCTCTCGGATTGTCCGCCACGCGTCGCCCGCCGCCCGGGACTTGCGTTTCATCTCGGATACCTGGAGCACTATTGCATGAAGAATGCCAAAAGATATTAGCATATACTCCCGGAAATATCGCATAACGCAATAGTAAATTCACACATGAGCGGTGCTCACACCCTTGTTATCTCTGGTGTGCTCATGAATCAGCCTGCCATCACCCCTGGTTGAAGTGACGGCCGGGCCGTGCTGCCGGGCACGCCTACCTGCCACTCAGTCCAGGTACTTTCGCCCGGGTGCCGCAAGTGGCCTTGACCCGGGAACACCCAGCGCCCGCACGACATCGGAAGCAGGCCGGGACGAGGCAGCGCCATCCCTCCCGTAGACCGTGCTGCCGGATGCTGAACTGCTCAGTCACACGGAGATGAGTGTTTGCAGGCCGAACGCAGGAAGCTTGTGGCCGGCAGCGTCACGCGCATGGCAGCTTCCGAAGTGCGGGAGTTACCTCTTTCGCTCTTCGCCGAGAGCCGCTCGTAGCACCCCCAACGAATAGGTATTTGTACGGATGGCGCGAGGCATTTCGGGTGATATCGTGCCGCGAGAAGCATGGGCTTCTGCGGAATACGCAGTCATCGTTGCCGGAAAGGACCGCCATGAACCGTCATGCCATCACCCGGATTTCTGGACCTGACCACGCCCCGGGAGCTCGTTCGCTCCTGCAGGGCGTCGCCGCGTTGATCGCCGCCGGAACGCTGGCGCTGGCCGGAAGTGCCGGCGTAGTGGCGCAGGACGCGACCCCAACCACGGCCTCCGCGTTTGCCAACCTGGGCCTTCCGGAGTTGACCATCAGCGCGACGCCTGACGGCATGATGGTCGACCAGGCCGAGGTACCCGCTGGCCGCTACCTGGTGCACTTCGTGAACGAGACCGACGAGCCCCTGCAGAGCGGTGGCTTCGTGCGGCTCACGGAGGGGCACTCCCTGGAGGAACTGTCCTGGGCGGACGAACTCGCCGCCGGCACGCCAATCCCGGAGATGCCGCCCACCACCGAGGACGACTGGCTCTATGAGACCTATCTCACCGGGGGTGGATCCACCTTCTCCCCGGAGGTGGTGGTCGATCTGCCGGGCGGGGAGTATGGCGTTTGGGCAGATGATCCCAGCAGCCCGCTGGCGGCTGCTCCCCTGACCGTCACTGGAGATCCCGACGCGGCCATCAAGGGACCCGAGCCGGAGGCAGCGGTCACCATCGTCGAGGAAGGCGCCGGAGGCAAAGGGTTCACCTTCACCCTGCAGGGGAATCTCGCACCCGGGCCACAGGTGGTGAAGGTAATCAACGCTACCGATCAGCCGCACTTCATCGTTGTTCAACAGTATCCGGAGCCGATCACCGTCGATCAGGTGATGGCTGCGATGGCGTTTGATCCGTCCACCGGGGCCACGCCAACCCCGGACATGCTCGATTTCAACCAGATGGCGTTCGCCGGCTGGGTGGGTGCGCAGTCCCAGGGAACCACGCAGTGGGTGACGCTGGATCTGCAGCCGGGTCAGGCGATCCTGCAGTGCTTCGTTACCGATCCGCAGGCCGGGGAAGTTCCCCATGCCTTCGAGGGTATGACGGACGTCGTGCCAGTCGCCGCATCCTGACGTCGTCACCCAGGAACGCCAGAAACAGCCAGCGGCCCGAGCGTCATGCTCGGGCCGCTGCGCTGCTTCGCATCAGATGTGTCCGGGGCCACTCATCGCGCGGATACCCCCCTTCTCCTCCCCTCTGCGGAGAGTGAGCAATCCATACAATTGCGCGAGATATGGCGTTGGAACTCCGGGGCTGATCTGGTCCGGACGGTTTTGGGTGATCGCGGAAGGGATGCCGCATGCATACGATTGAGACTACATCCATCGAGATTGCGCGGTCATTGTTCGATTCGCTGGGCTGGCTTGGCGTGGTGATTGCCATGGCCATCGAGAGCGCCTGCATTCCCTTCCCCAGCGAAGTGATCATGCCGCTCGCCGGCTGGCTGCTGGTCGGTGAGCACGGTCTTGGCTGGAACGGCGTCCTCCTGGCCGGGTTCTGGGGCGCGGTCGGCAACCTGATCGGGTCGACTATCGCTTACGGCATCGGCATGTGGGGTGGCCGTCCTCTGCTGGAGCGCTACGGGCGCTATATCCTCATCACGCGCAAGGACCTGGACCGCGCCGACCACTGGTTTGCCCGCTGGGGTGAAGCCACGGTCTTCCTGGCGCGCCTCCTGCCGGTCGTCCGCACGTTCATTTCGCTCCCCGCTGGCATCGCGCGCATGCCCTTCTGGCGCTTTGCCGGGTACACGTTCGCCGGGTCATTCCTGTGGAGCCTGCTGCTGGCGGCCGTCGGGTACAAGTGGGGACCAAGCTGGGAGCAGTTCCGCGAGCAGGCGCGGTTCCTGGACTATCCCATTGCGGCGCTGGTCGTCATCCTGGTGGTCTGGTTCATCGGTCACAAGGTGCTGCAACTCCGCGAAGAACGCCACCTGTAACCTGCCACTACCGGACGCCGCGCTCCGCCGGGCCTGCATGCTGACCGGTTGACACCAGCAGGCGCTACGCCAGCCGGCAGCAAATACCGTTCGTGGTGTACGCACCGGGCCCACCTTCGCGGACGCAGATCGTCCAGGGCGACGGACACTGGCCATAGCCAGAGCACTGGTTCCCGCCACCGGCCTTGTTGCAGATCAGCGTTCCCGTGGGCACCACGCCGCTGGGGCCCGCCGGGCCCTGCGGGCCGACTGCACCGGTCGCTCCGGCTGGCCCTGTTGGACCGGTCGGTCCGGTTCCGATGCTCCCTGGCCCGGCCGGACCGGTCGGCCCCGTTGGTCCGGTCGGGCCGGCCGGGCCGGCTTTCTTCTTCCCTTCCGCCCCGACCGTGCGCTTCCCGGTCCTCTTCTTTTTCTGTGATCTGGATTTCCTGGCCGAAGTCGTGTGCAGGCCGAACCCGGCCAGGAGCGCCACCCCGGCTGCCCCCAGTGAGCCGAGCACACTGCGCCGTCGCTCAGGACTGTTGGCCGTCACGCCCGCAGTCCGCCCAGTGCCGTCCGCGTGGGGAGTTCCTATTCCGACGAGCCGGGAGAGTGCATCGAAGCGGGTGTCGTCCACGTCGTCTCCTGTCACCTGCATGCCAGCAACCCGTCGCCGCGCAATCCACGGCGGTCCCGGCGCAGGGACTCACGATCCGCTACCGGGCATCCTTGATCCGTCATTGCGCCAACTGGAGGTGGCCTGATGCCAGTATCGAGAACCGCGAGGACGCTACGCATCTATCGAAAGTGATATTTCAAACTGCCCAGAGGCAATTGCTGACCATCGCTGCGCTGTGCCGCTCCCTCTCCTGGCGCTGGTCGGGCATCCCAGCCGATTGCCGCCAGGGAATACCACTTTCGATAGATGCGCGGTCGTGCAGCCAACGCTACAGTGGGGGCAGAATCGCGGCGTCGTCACTGGCAGTTCGGACGGTGGCACGCCCCACGAGGTGACGACCTCACAGAAAGGCCAGTGTGGACGCTCGACACTTTGATGCCCTGGCGCGGGTGCTCTCGACCGGGGACTCCCGGCGCAAGCTGCTGGGTCTCCTGGCCGCCGGCCCGATCTTCGGGGCCGCGCTTGGTGGGACTGACCCGGAAGAGGCTGAGGCCCGGCGCCGAGGCCGCCGCCGCAAGCGGCAACACGAGCACGGCAAGGGACGCCGCCGGAAGAAGAAGCACAAGAAGTGTAAGACTGATCCCGTCGCCCAGACCTGCGCGGGCACGTGCGGATCGGTCCAGGACAACTGCAAGAAGACGGTCGACTGTGGACCGTGCAACTGCGGTGTCTGCCCGATCTGCCAGGTGTGTAACGCCGCCACTGGCCAGTGCATCACGGACGCGGCAACCGCTGGCGAGCCATGCGGAACGGGTCTCCGCTGTGTGGATGGCCAGTGTGTCTGCGACGCCACGAGTTGCCCGGACGGATGCTGCGGTGGCGACGGGGCCTGCCACGTTGCTGATGCTGCGGACTGCGGTACGGGCGGTGGGACTTGCACGGACTGCAGCGATCCGGCTGAGGTCTGCAACGCCGGCACCTGCTGCATCCCGTCCGGAAGCACCGCGCCGAACGGCGCGACCTGCTGCGCCGGGCTGACCCGGTGCGCCGATGGTGTCTGCAAGGCAGACTGCTGCGCCGGGGTCACGTGTAGTGCCGGAACGTGCCAGAACCCTGGCGTCTGCGACCCGGCGACTGGTGTCTGTTCAGCACCTACTCCCAACACCGGGGCGGCCTGCAGCACGGGAGATCCCTGCACCATCGGTAATGACACGTGCCAGACTGGTGTCTGCACCAGGGGAGCCGTGAATGTCGGCGCGACGTGCGGCGATGGCCAGGTCTGCCAGGCCAATGGCACGTGTCGCTGCAACGAGACCAGTTGCGGCTCGTGCCGTACCTGTAACGCCACCAGCGGGCAGTGTGACGTGATTACCTGCTCGATCAATGGCGACTGCCCGGTGGACTGCGAGTGCAGCGGGGGCATCTGCGGGACCAGTCCGACGTGCCGGGCCTTCCAGCAAACCTGCACCTCCAACTTCCAGTGCTGCAGTGTGGGTTGCTTCAACAGATGCTTCTGCAGCGAGGCCGGTGAGCCGTGCTACACCAGCTCAGACTGCTGCAGCAATCCGTCGGCCCAGACCTGCATCGGTTTCGTCTGCGTGCCGAACTAGCGCGCTCGGGCGCACAGGCAGAGCGATCCTGTCTGGATCGCTCTGCCCCGAATCCTGAGACGACACGGTGACTCGCGGGCGCCCGCGAGTCACCGAGCACAGGCTTGCTAACTGGCGCAACTGATCGACCATGTCGCGGATGGCCGCGACGACCACCTCCGGCTTCGCGAGCTGGATCATGTCCCCGCTCTCCGGCACCGTCTCCTGCCTTCCCTGCGGCGTGAGCGCCGCCAGTTGTCCCTGCAGGTCCTGCCAGAGCTGCTCCTGCTGCGCAACTGGCCACCCAGCGGGAAAGCCGGCGGGGTCCGGAGCCTGGCCGTGCGAGAGGATCAGGAGGGGAACGTCCGGGAGCGGTCCCGCGTCACGTACTTCCTGGTCGGTCGTCGCGAAATCGATGACCTCGTTGTCTGGTTCGGCGGCCAGCAGGGCCTGGTACTGCTGCCACTGCTCTCCCGTCACCAACCCCTGCAGCGCCTGGTCGAACGTCTCCGGCCAGGGGTCAAGGAAGAGCAACCCGGCCACCTCGTTCGGGTAGGTGGCGGCAAACAGGCGGCTGAAGAGGGCGCCGTGGCCCTGGCCGACAAGCAGGTAGGGAGGTTGTACCTCCGCCGCCTGCAGGAGGGCGTGCAGATCGGCAACTACCTCCGCGCCCGTGCGCGGGTAATGATCGGGTGGGTCGCTCCGCTCCAGGCCCGCCCGGTCGTAGCTGCAGACGCGGACGAATTCCGAGGCGTGGATCTGCACTGGCGCCCAGATCGTGCCGTTGTCACCGTAGCCTGCCTCCAGGATGACCGTTGGTCCGCCCGATCCAATGCAGCGAAGGAAGAGCAGGCGACCGCCGATGTTGATCGGGCTGCTGATCACCGGGTCTTCTGGCGTAGCGACCGGCGACGCGGCCGCGGCGGCAACAGGTGAGGCAGCCGGAGTGGCGGGAGGGAGCGGCCGCCCTTCCTCATCCCCGAACGGCGGGATGAAGCGGTAGACATCCGCCGCGCGGAAGAGATCCTGGGGGGTGGCGCGTTGCCAATCGATGGCGGCCGCGCGCGCTGCCGACAGCACCACGCGCAAGACCGGCAGTTCGCGCGCTCCACGATCTTCCGTGACCGAATAGGTCCCGACGACGGTCACGGTGCTGACGGGACTCTCCGGCAACGTGTAGACAGCCCGCAGGATGTTGAAGACATCCTCCTCGGCCGCGGCACGAAAGCCATCGACATCGTCGCGCTCGCGCAGGGCAACCACGACGCTGAGGTCACCGCTCTCAGCGATCCAGATCGCCGGGAACCGGATGACGCCGCGGCCGGTGTCCGCGGGAATTGCGCCCTCGATGCTGTCGCGGAGGCGCGGATCGACCTCATGAAGGCCAGCCTCGGGCGTCGCTTGCGCGGCGCTGGCTGGGAGCGGATGCGTAACGCTCGCGGACAAGCCCGGGAAGAGCATCACGAGCATCACGAGCGTCATGACGACGTGGCGGCCGCGCATGGGCGTCCTCCTGATCAAGCGTAGGCGTGCGAGCGGGGTGCGGCCCGGGTACCTGCCGTGGTACCCAGGCCGCCCACCAGGACGAGATGGTGAAACGTGCGTGTTACGACGCCGGCGTCGCGCTCATCGCTCCAGGAGTCGCCGCGTACTCCGGAATCTCCTGTGGCGCTCCACCGGCGGCTTGCGCTGCCGGGGCTGGCGCGTTCGGATCGACGATCACCTTGCCGCGCATGAACGGGTGCGGCACGCAGAAGTAGTCATACGTGCCTGGCTTGTCGAAGGTGAAGCTGTACGACTGACCCGGAATGAGTATCCCCGAGTCGAACTTGACCGGGTTTGTCTCCGAGACGGTCGATGTCGCGGAGTGCGGCTGGCTGCCGGTGTTCGTCCAGGTCACGGTCGTTCCGGGCGGGACGATGATCGTCCCCGGGTTGAACGCAAAGTCGACGATGTCGACGTGGTCCGTCGCGTAGGCATTGGCCGCGACTTCGGAGCTTGGCGCTGGCGGTGCGCCGACCGGTCCCAGCGTGCCGTCCAGGGAGAAGACCCAGAGCGCATCGCCGCGCGGGAAGTTGAGCTGGAAGTTGCCGCCCGCGGCCACGGCGACGTACTGCTTGCCATCGATCTCGTAGGTCATGGCTGGCGCGTTGACGCCGGCGCCGGTCTGGAACCGCCAGAGGACCTGGCCGCTCTTCGCATCGACCGCGTCGAAGTTGCCATTCGCCTCGCCGACGAAGACCAGGCCGCCGGCGGTAGCCATCGAGCCGCCAATGCACATCTGGTCGAGCTTGTTCTGCCAGCTGATCTTGTTGGTCTTGACGTCGATGCCGGTAAACGTGCCCCAGGTCTTGCCACCCGGAGGCGTGATGAAGGCGCTCCCGAGCCGCAGGGTGCCGGGTTCGAGCTTGTCAGGCTTGAAGGTCCAGATCTGCGGCTGGTGGATGCCACAGACGTACATCAGCTCCGTCTGCGGGCTGTACGAGGAGGCCGACCACTCCGAACCGCCGTTCGCCCCCGGGCAGATCAGGACGGGATCACTCCCGAACGGCGTGAAGATGCCGCCCATCGGGTAGTTGCCGACCTTTTCCGGACACTCCAGCGGCACGAAGGCGTCACCAACCGGGAACGGCTGGGTGGCCGCCGTGTGCTGCTCCGGCATTTGCGGAACCGCCTTCTCCTCGATGCCAACCAGCGGCTCCCCGGTTTCCCGGTTGAGGAGATAGACCCAGCCGGTCTTGCCCGCCTGGCCGATTCCCTTGACGTCCTTGCCGTCGATCTGCACGTCAAAGAGCACATTGGGGCTGACGGTGTCGTAGTCCCAGATGTCGTGGTGGATCTCCTGGAAGTGCCACTTGCGCTCGCCGGTTTTCAGGTCGAGGGCCACAATGGACTCGGTGAAGAGGTTGTCACCGGCGCGCATCGTGCCGTCGAGATCCGGGCTGGGGTTTCCGACCTGGATGTAGAGCATGCCCAGCTCGGGGTCGACAGCGGGGGACTGCCACATCGAGCCGCCGCCGTACTTCCACATCTCGTTGTCCTGGGGCCAGGTCTCATGCCCGAACTCCCCGGGACCCGGGATCGTGTTGAAGCGCCAGACCTGATCGCCGCTCCTGGCGTCATACGCCGTGACGTAGCCGCGGATCTCGTACTCGGCACCCGAGATGCCGATGTAGACCAGCCCGTCGTAGTAGATGGGAGCCATCGTCTCGGAGTAGCCAGCGCGGGGATCGCCAACCTCAACGCTCCAGGCGACCTCGCCGGTGTCCTGCTTGAGCGCGGTCAGCTTGCCATCGACCTGCCCGACGAAGACCAGGCCGTCACCGACCGCCACGCCGCGGTTGACCTGCCCGCAGCAGAGGGGCAAGCCGAGCACGTCAATGTTCGGCGTGTATTTCCACTTCTCCTGCCCGTTGCGCGCGTCGAGGGCGTAGACCTGGCTCTGCGGCCCGGTCAGGTACATCACGCCGTCGACAACGATGGGCGAGGACTCGAATGACGTGCCCTGGGTGAAGATATTCGTGTGGTAGACCCAGGCGCCCTTGAGATCCTTGACGTTCGTGGTGTTTATCTGATCGAGTGAGGAGTACCGCTGGTTATAAAGGTTGCCACCGTAGGTGGTCCACTCTGCTCCGGCGGGTTCGCCGCCAGAGCTGGCGACCGGCGTTGCCACCGGCGTTTGCGCCCGCGCCAGGGCCGGCCCCAGGCCGGCGAACGCAACGAGCGCGAGGACGATGACGAGCTGCCGGATAAGAGGAAGGCGCATGCGAGAGCTCCTTTCCGCAACCTGCGTCGTGAGACGCCAGGACTGGTACCAGGGCTTCGCGCTGAAGATGATGGCGATCCACCCCGATACGGGCGGGGACCGAGGACGCTGGTCGGAGTACGGCCCATCTCGGTGACTCGCTCGGCACCGATACTACGCCGGTGATTTCTCTCGTCAACAGTCCAGGCGACATTACACGTGTCTCGTTTCAAACTCACGCTACACAGCGGTCGCTGGTCATTCATGAGCGCCTCGGGCGCGCTCACCCAGGCAGCAGGCGGGGCCCCAGCACGTACCGCCAAGATGGTGCGTCACGGCCACGGTGCTGACGAGACGCAAGACGCCGGGAGGTCTTGACGTGACAGCCGTGTCTCCCTACAACGTGTGGTCAGGGCTACTCTCATCACGCTGCCCGGCTAACGCTCCCTCGCTTGCAGCGGATGGCCTGCAGCCGCCTGACATGAGCGAGGCACCATGAACGTGATTGAGCCAGCAATGGACGACTTGCACGGCGTGTTTCCCTACCTGGTCTCGCCGGTCGACGCCTCGGGGCGCGTCCAGGCGGACGTGCTTGGCCGCCTCGTCTCGGACCTCATCGACGCCGGCGTGCACGGCCTGACCCCGCTCGGCTCGACCGGCGAGTTTGCCTATCTCGATCGTGTCCAGCGGGAGGAGGTGGTCCGCGCCACTATCGCGGCGGCGGATGGGCGGGTGCCGGTCCTGGCCGGCGTCGCCTCCGTCTCCACGGCCGATGCGGTCGCTCAGGCGCGCACCTACGAGCGGCTCGGCGCGAGCGGCATCCTGGCGATCCTCGAGGCCTACTTCCCCCTCGCGGACGCACAGGTTGAAGGCTACTTCCGCGCCATCGCCGACGCCGTCGACGTACCGGTGGTGATCTACACGAATCCGCAGTTCCAGCGCAGCGACCTCAGCCTCGACGTCATCGAGCGGCTCGCCGGGCACCCGCGCATCGGCTACATCAAGGATGCCTCGACCAATACCGGCCGCCTGCTCTCCATCATGAACCGCTGCGGTGACCGCCTGCGTGTGTTCTCGGCCTCGTCCCACATCCCGGCCGCCGTGATGCTGATCGGCGGGGTCGGCTGGATGGCCGGGCCGGCCTGCCTGGTGCCACGACAGAGCGTGCGCCTGTACGAACTCTGCCGTGCTGGCCGCTGGGAGGAGGCGATGGCCCTGCAGCGGGAACTGTGGAGCATCAACGAGGCGTTCGCGCGCTTCAACCTGGCCGCCTGCGTCAAGGCCGGGCTCACCCACCTCGGGTATCCCGTCGGCGACCCGATACCCCCACAGGCGCCCCTCACGGAGGACGCGCAGCGTGCCGTTGCGGACGTGATCGACCGGCTGGCAGTCGTCGCTGTTCGCTAGGCCTCTCCTGAGGTCGCTGGCATCCAGAACGTGGTCGCCTTGCTGCTTGATGCCGTCGCGCTGGCCGTGAGCGCTGGTGCTCCGTTCCCCTCCACCCCCTGACGGTCTGCGGCCTGCTGCAGACGCGCTGGGCCAGGCCCCACACGTCACCTCCCGCCGAAACAGCCATAACACCTTCCGGCCGCCGCGTGGTCCGTAGCGCGGAGCGTCACCGCGTAACCCGGGGTGGTCTGGTACGTGCTGTACCTGGCAAGGTGGCGAAGTCCGCCAGACCACGCGCTCCCGCTGTGTCGCGGGGTCTGAACAGCACTGGGTGGAGGCCCCGATGATACGCCTGGTTGCGCTGATCACCCTGATCGCCCTGGTCGCCCACGCACACCAACGGGGCGATCCCTGGCTCATCGCCATCATCAGGAGCGTCAGGAGGTTCCTGCTGGGAGTACTCACGTTCTACGGCGCCGTTCTCGTCCTGGCGATGGGGCTCGGCCTGATGAACGCCACCCTGCGGCCGGTCGCCGGCACGCTGTTGGCCCTCGCGCCGGAGGGTCAGCCCCCCGCCTCGCGTGCGGGCGGAATGCCGGCCACGCTGCCAACCAGGATGCCGGCCACCACCGCCCCGTCGACACCACCCACGCCAACACCACGCGTCATGATGCTGGCGTTTCAGGCTCCGCGGTCGCATGAGGCGAACACCCCTGCGCCGTACACCCAGGCGCTCACGCCGTTGCCCACGAGCACGCCACGTCCCGCACCACCAGCGCCGACTCCAACCGCGACGCCGGAGAACCAACGGACGGGCTGCGACCCCGCCTATCCAGACACACGAACCTGCATCCCACCAGGGCCGCCGTGGGACCAGGGGTGCAGCATTACTGACGAACGCCGCTTTACGGTCCTGCCTCCCGATCCGCAACGACTTGATCATGACAAGGATGGCATCGGCTGCGAGCCGGTAACCTGAGCCTGGAGATCAGCATGCGACCTTGCGTCCCCACGGTGAGTGTCCTCTGTCACGCAGACGTGACGATGGCCCAGTGACCGCGTTTCCGTGATGAATGACAACGCTGCGGTGCATGGCCACATCCGCATCGGCGAACTGGCCGACGAGCTGGGGCTGAACCCGAAGACGCTGCGCTACTACGAGGCGATTGGGCTGCTGCCCGAGCCATCGCGTAACGCGGCGGGATACCGGCTCTACGGAGCGGCCCACCGGGACCGGCTGCGTTTCATTGCCAAGGCCAAGGCCCTCGGCTTCAGCCTGCACGAGATCGCCGACATCCTGGCCCTGCGGGATGCGGGGACAGAACCGTGCGCCCACGTGCGGACACTGATCGATGCCAAGCTGGAGGCAGTCACGGCGCAGCTTCGGCTCCTGGAAGAGCTACGCGCGGATCTCCACGTGCTCCAAATGGAAGCGCGGGGGACGGCCTGCTCCTGTACCCCCATCTGCAGCATCATTGAGCTGCACGTCTCACCGCACCGGGTCGGGGGCCCTCCTCCCCTCGACACCGACCCGGCGTAGCACACGTACCCGCCCGGGGTAGTCCACACACCACGGCACGGTTGACCTTCCAGCCGGGTGGAGGTCGTAACGTCCTGCCAGGTCAGCGATGACACACCTGGTCTGCACGCGCGCACCTGGCATATCGCTGTCCCCGTCCGTGAAGGGACACGCGATGAGAGATTCCCAGCCTCGCTTCGCCATCATCCACTCTCCCGGCCAGCAGGCCGAGCCGATCGTGCTCCGCGGAGCGCTCCCGGCTGAGGCGGCCTCCGTGGCTTTCACGAGCGAACTGCAGCGCTTGCAACAGGCAGGCTCAGCGGGCGAATTGCTCATGTACGGCCTGGACACAAACCAGGTCGTGCTCCGCCAGTGCCTCACCCGCTGCGGCACGGTCGATGACCGGGAATCTGTCGCACCCTCCCCGCTTCCCGGAGCAGCGTGAGGCGCGCCGTCCGGCGGTTGACCTCTCCCAGCGACCCAGACACTGAGCCTTGCCGCCCTTCCCAGCGACACGCGCTCTGGGCGTTTTTGCGCTTCGGCGTCGTGGCTCATCGCCTCCTAATGGGGCCTTGGATCCTGCTTGCCTGCAGGCCGCGTCCCTGTCTTGCCTGAGGAACCGGGCGTAGTCCGCACGTCCCGGAGGGTAGCGTGCACGCCAGGCGCCGCTTGACCTTCCCCCTGACTGGAAGGTCTACCGTCTGCCACGTGTCGGGTACCGACTTCGGCACGGCGGTTCACGCGAACCGTCCGGCGCACAAGGAGGGACATGATGTCTCACGATTCCATCGACACGCTGAGCCGCAACCTGGCCCAGCCAGGGTCGCGCCGCGGCCTGCTACAAATCCTGGGAGCCGGCGCCGCTGGCGCCGTTATCACGGCCGCTGGATTGCACCAGGCCGAGGCCAGGAAGAACAACAACCACGGCCGCAAGAAAGGGAAGGGCAAAGGCAAAGGCAACAAGGGCGATCGCGCCAATATCGGCCCGTTCGAAACGATGACCGATATTCCCCTGAGCGCGCACGAGCAGGGCCGCAACTTCAAGGGCAGCCTGGACATCGTCCGCTTCGAGGAGCAGGACAACGCCATCGTGGCGATCGGCACGATCACCGGCAAGGTGACGGGCAAGGGCAATGGGAACAAGCCGGTCAGCGTCGAGAACGTGGTGATCCCGGTCACCCTCCCGGACCTCTCGACCACCGCCACGAGCCAGGCTGGCGTCCAGGCCCAGGCCACCTGCGACATCCTGGACCTGGTGCTTGGACCGATCGACCTGACCCTGCTCGGGCTGCGTCTCCAGGTCAACCAGATTCACATCCAGTTGACGGGCGATTCGACCGGTGGACTCCTGGGCAGCCTGCTGTGCCCGCTGCTCGATCCACTCGGGGCACTCGGTGATATTGTCGACGCCCTGAACCAGATCCTGGCCTTCCTGCAGGGGCTTTAGGATCTCAAGTGCATCACCTCACGGCGCTTGACGCGCCGTAGCTGGGTTAACGAAGACCGCATGGAGCGCGCTCCATGCGGTCTTCGCTTCAGTCAGGCACCAGGGGCGAACACATCTGGCACAGGTTATGCGCCTGTACGGACACCAGTGAGCGGGGCCCCTTCCTCCTGGCTCACTTCCAGGGTCTCAGCCAGACCCTTGCACGGGCGCCACCTGCTCATCCCAGGTGGCGCCCTTCTCCGCACGATGTGCTGGCAGAACGCAGTCTCGTTCCTGCTGGCCGCACCCCCAGCACTGCAACGAACAGATCGCCCCGGCCCGATGGCACACTGCGCGTTGCCGGCGCTCACACACAAGGCCGGGCACTCATTCGCAAGCGTATCGCACGGTCTGGCGCACGAGCCGTTGCCTCCAGCAGTCTGCAAAACCGTCGTCCCGCTTGCTGCGGACCGCGTCTTCGTTGTGTCTCGGCCGTGGGCGGACCTCGGATCTTCCCTGTGGCTTTGAGACGCTATCCCAATGAGACAGGTAACGACCATGGGGACCAAGCCCATGCTCCTCTCTCCAGTGTGCGCTGGACCGCGGGTTCGCCAATCGTGTTGCGGGAGGCGTGGCAAGGGCGGCTCTGGTCCGCGAAGCCGGTCACGGTTGTGCAGGACGGGCCGAATCTGATTGCCCAGTGTCTGGCGCAGGCTCCGGCCCCAGCGCCCCGATGGCGGCCGCGCCTGCGTAGTGGATGTGCTGCGAGATGCCCGGGTGCTGTCTGGTGTGACATGGCAGGGTGGCGACGCGCTCATGCTGCAAATTCCCACAGACTCCCACGCCCCGTCGGGATTCTGGAGAGAGGACAACCAGCATCTGGACTCGTGGCGCCTGAACCTGCAAGAACCGCAGCGTTGCACGCTGCTCGGCTGCGAGACCCCCGATCACATCCTGGCTATCGTGGTCAGTTTCGATCGCCGCTCCTGGGCATGGAAGGATGAAGCGTCATTCGCTGAAACCGCGAGGCGTGGCCTCGTTACCCCCGAAGCTGCCCAGGCAATCCGCAGTGAAGGCGAACGTGCCCTCAAATCTCCCCTATGCGCCTGCGTGGGAGCGCTGGTCCCCGGATCCAGCGTGGCCGGTTCCAGCAATTCACCTCGCCGAGGACTGACTGTCGCCCGTCCGGGCCCAGCGCCAGCTGCAGATGACCGGCACGATTCACTCGCTCCGCGCCCTCAGCAACCCCCGGACGTGGCAAGATTCCCCCATGAGCCAGGACAAGGACCTCACCGTCGACGATCTCATCCGCGAGTGCGGGGACCTGCGCTGGGTCTACGTGCTACGCAACCATGAGACCCTGAAGACCGCATCGGGCCAGCCGCTCAACGAGGCGAAGGTGTTTGCCCGGGGCCGGGAGTTCATGGCGCGCGACGCAGACCCCGCCAGGGCGCTGAACGCCGCCATGAACGGCCTGGCCAGGACCCTTGAGCTCGAGCGGTGATGGGCGCCCAGGTGTTCTCCTGACAGCAGCGTGATCAGCGTCGCATGGATCTGCGATCGCCAACGTCCGCAGCCCAACGCATCGGTTCGGCTGGCCACCTCCCGAATGTGCTCCCCCGGGGCGCCACCAACCATCACCATTCCTTATATATATGGGAGGTTCGCCAGACACCGCGGCAATCCCAGACCCCGCACTGACCTGCGTTCGCCGCGTGGGGCATGCGTGATGCCTGCTCAGCCCGAACCCGTGGTTTCCCGAGGTGCCAAACACCTCCTCACCCACTACGATCGAGCATAGGTGAGGAACGCATGCTTCGATCGAGGTCAACGATGAACGAGTGGGCTGCTGGCGAAAATGGCATCTCCCGGCGCACGGCATTGAAAACAGGTCTTGGGCTGATGCTCGCCGCGCAGGGCGCGTCTCATCCTGATCTGGGGAGAGCATCGGTGCGTGCCGTGAGTCCGGCGAACGCGTTGTTCGAGGAGTTGGACGCCAAAATCGCATCCGGCATGGCGAAATACTCCGTACCAGGCGTCGCGATCGGTGTGCTCTACCAGGGTGAGGAGTACGTGCGTGGCTACGGCGTCACGAACGTTGATGAGCCGGCACCGGTCGACGGCAACACCCTGTTTCGCATTGCGTCCACGACCAAGACCTTCACGGGCACGGTTGCCATGCGGCTGGTGGAACAGGGCCTGCTCGACCTGGATGCTCCCGTGCGCGACTATCTCCCGGCGTTTCGCGTGGCGGATGAAGCAGCCTCTGCCCAGGTGACGCTCCGCCAGTGCCTGAATCACAGTGCCGGGTGGGTCGGCGATGACGAACAGGATTTTGGCCGCGGCGAGGCGGCCCTGGCGGAGTACGTCGCCAGCATGCGCGTGCTGCCCCAGCTCACACCGCCAGGAACCCAGTTTGGCTACAACAACGCTGCGCTCGATGTGGTGGGCCGCGTCATCGAGGTCGTCACGGGACAGTCATACGAAGCGGCCGTGCGGGAGCTGCTGCTCGATCCCCTCGGGCTCGATCGCACCAGGTTCTTCACCGATGAGCTGGCTGGCTACCCGATCGCTGGCAGCCACAGCGTGGTCGGTGACCACGCCGTTTTTGCTCCCGAGCTCTGGCCGTTGCCCCGCAATGGGAACCCGGATGGCGGGTTGATCTCCAGCGCGCAGGAGCAGTTGCGCTTCGCGCGGTTCCACATGGGAGATGGGCGGGCTGCTGACGGCACGTCGCTCCTCTCCCCCGCTTCGCTGCGGGCCATGCGCTCGAATCCCGGCCCCGGGGGCACGCTGGTGGCGGAGATCGACGGTGCGGGCGTCAGCTTCTTTCTGCGGCGGACCGCGGAGGGCGTCCCCGTTGTCCAGCACGGCGGCAGTTGGGCGGGTCAATACTCGGGGTTCTTCTTCGTGCCGGCCCGGGACTTCGCCATGACCATGCTGACCAACTCGGAAGGCGGGGCACGCCTGCGCATGGACCTGTTTTATGACGACTGGACCCTGCGGCGTTTTGCCGGTCTACACAACCCGCCGGCAACGCCCACGCGCCTGGACCCCGCGCGCCTGGCGGCCTATGAGGGGGACTATGTCAATCGCGCCATCGATGTCGCAGGGAACTGGCTCGATACGACGCTGACGCTCCGTGCGGAGCATGGTGCGCTACGGGGCGACCTGGATAACGGCGACGCCGCGAGTGCTCTGGGGCTCACGTTTTATCGCGATGACTACGTGCTGGTTGAACATGGCAACAACGAGCCGCCCGGCAGCTTCCGCGCCAACTTCGTGCGCGGCCGCGACGGAGAGGTGGCCTGGCTGAGTTACGGCGGCCGCCTCTATGAGCGGCAGCAGTCCTGACTGGCGTCCATCTCGCGAGACGGGCGCCTGGCGTCAGCTAACGGCCACGCGGGCAATCTCCGCGATGTGCGCCGGGCGCGTGCCGCAGCAGCCGCCGACCACGGTTGCCCCGGCCTTCCACCAGGCGAGCACGTGGCCAAGGTACGCGCCGGGATCGAGATCGGTACGCAGGTCGATGGCGCCGTCGCTCGGTTCGCTGCCATCGAGCGTCCACGTCTCCGGCACCGGGGTGAAGGTGTTGGCGTAGCCGCCGACGTAGGAAACGCCGGTGGCTTTCAGCGCAGGCAACGCGGCGGTAATTGCTTCGGGGGCGCAGCAGTTCGCCAGAAAGCCGGCAATGGGGAGACCGTCGAGCGCCCCCACGGCCTCGGCGATGGTTTCGCCGCTGCGCAGCCGGCCGGAGCGGTCTTCGTGGAGGGTGTAGGAGACCCAGACCGGCTTTCCGGTTTCGCAGGCAGCGCTGGCAGCGGCCAACGCTTCGTCCGCGCTCGACATCGTCTCGCAGATGAACAGATCGACGAATGGTGCCAGGATCTCGGCCTGCTCGCGGTAGAGCGGCGCCGCCCTGGCCAGGGGCCAGACGCGATCCGGGCGGTAGCTGCCGTTGAGCGGGGGCAGGGAACCCGCAATCCAGACGTCGTGCGGGGCGGCATCGCGCGCCTCCACGGCAAGCCGGCCGGCGAGTTCGTTGAGCTCGCGCAGGCGATGCTCGACACCCTCCCGGGCGAGTTCATGGCGGATGATGCCGTAGGTGTTGGTGGTGATCACCTGCGCCCCGGCGGCAATGTAGTCAGCGTGAATGGCGCGCACGACATCCGGCGCGACGAGCAGCGCGTTGGCTGACCAGATCGTCGAGAGGTTCTCGACGCCGCGGAAGCGCAACTCGCGCCCCATGCCGCCGTCGAGCAGCACAGGCGTGGGTGGCAATGGGGTGGTTGGCATGGTGGTCTCCCCCTCAGCGGTGCGCAGGCCATCCAGTGGCCGGGACGGGCCGGGCACTATGGCGGCTCTGATTTCGTGATCTCTCGGCTCGCACGCAATCCGCCGCAGTATACGGAGGCCGGCCGGGCACTCCTGAGGTTGCCTTGTGGATCCACTCCGCTACCGGCACGCCATTCCGCCATGTTCTGCCCGCGTGAGCGGCGTCCGTGACGTGGCCTGTTCCGCCTGGCCGGACCGGGACCTCTTGTGGTCTCGCCTACAACCCGTTGTGTTGAAGAGGGGCCGCAGGGATGCGACGATGCCTCCCACCTGAGCTACCTGCACGGAGGTCTGTCACTCGATGCCCCAGAGTCCTCCAGGAACCTTCCCCAACTTCCCGGGCAAGCACGCGCACGATGCGTTCTTTTCACCGCAGGACTACCTGGCTTACGCCCGGCAACTGGGCATCGTGCCCGATTTTGCCATTCCGGATGGCGTCATCTTCTGCTTCCAGAACAGCCTGCTGCGCCACATCGCGCAGCAGTACGCCGTGGAACCGGTCTCGATGTTTGCCGGGACGTTCTATCTCCTGCCCGCGTTTGATCGCCGCATCGCCGTCAGCGGCGGGTTCGGTATCGGCGCACCTGCCGTCACCACCATCCTGGAAGAGCTCATTGCCGTGGGCGTGCGGCGCTACATCAGCGTCGGGACGGCCGGCGCCCTGGCGCGAGGGCTGCAGATCGGCGATCTGGTGGTGTGCGAACGCGCAATCCGCGACGAAGGCGTCTCGCACCACTACCTGCCGCCTGCTCGCTACGCCGAGGCCTCGCACGAGCTGACGCAGCGGTTTGCCCTGACCTTGCGCCAGGCCGGCCTGGACCCGGTACTCGGCGCAAGCTGGACGATCGACACGCCGTACCGGGAAACCGTGGAGGAAGCGCGGCACTACCAGGCCGAAGGCGTGTTGTGTGTCGAGATGGAGGCCGCCGCGCTCTTTGCCGTCGCGGAGCATCGCGGCGTCGAGATGGCCGCGGCCTTCGCGATGAGCGACTCCCTGGCCGACCTGGTCTGGAACCCGCAGTTTCACGCGGGCGAGACCGAGGCGAGCCTCAACCGCCTCTTCGCCGGAGCGGTTGAGGCATTGCTCGGGGGCACCTGACCACAAAGAGAGACGATGAGCGGGCTCATCGAGTCATGCGCCGCGCGCCAGGCTGAGGATGCTCCGCTGCTGGAGAGGCGCGACCGGCCGTGGCGATCGCCGTACAACGCCGGGCAAACGTGGCACGCTGAAACGGTCACAGAGAGGATCTACCTGGAAGAGCCGAAACCCAGCGGCATCAAGTGGAGCGGTGCCAGAGCCAGTGCCGGCAGCGGTACTGCTCCTGCCAGGCAAGAAACACGCGCCCTGTTCCCTGGTTGGCAGCGATGCACGCTGTCGGGGCGCAGGATGGTGTCAACGAACCGGGATGTCCGGCTCGCACCATCCACACCCAGAGGGAGCACGTTCATGGCCTCCACCCACATGGTCCTGTCTCCGTCCCGCTTCACCTTGATCGCCCGCCGCGGCGCCGCTGGCCTGGCCCTTGCGGCCCTGCTGGCTGCCCACATCGCCACACCTGGTTCCGCCCTGGCAGGCGGGTGCGGCGCCTGCGACGACGACTTTGACGGCCTCACGAACAGCGAGGAAATCGGCTTCGGCACCGACTTGGCCAACCCGGACACCGACTACGACGGCGCCTCCGACCTCGACGAGATCGTCTTCCTGTACACGAACCCGCTCGTACCTGACCAGAGCCCGGCCGGTAGCAGCCTGCAGAACAACCCTGGCTACGACTATGACGGCGACGGCCTCGGCGCCTACGACGAGCAGACCTACGGCACCAATGTCGAGCTTGCCGATACCGATGGCGACGGCCTCAACGACGGTGACGAAGTCTTCTACTACCGTACATCTCCGCTCTACGCCGACAGTGACGGTGACAGCTACGGCGATGGCTACGAACTTGCCGTCGGCTACGATCCTCTGAACGCGTACAGCATCCCGCCCGCGCCAACCTCCAAGGGTTGAGGCGCCAGATCGGCACCACAGCGACAAAAAGCGCACCTTTGGCCCCGGGATGATTCCCGGGGCCAGTGCGTTGCGGCGTATTCAGTCGGTAAGAACGGACAGTCCGTTGGTCTCCCGGGATCACCCCATCGTGTCTCGAGCCTGCCGTGGGGCCTCGTCCAGGACACGTCGGTAACGAGGGCCTTCGGCAGGCTCAAGACACGGGCAGTTGGCGTAGGCGCTCAAGTCCGGCGTGTCCCCTGCCCACTACTGCAAGCCGGTGCGCTGAGCGCACAACGCCGCGGACACAACGAGGGCCGGTCGACCGACCGGCCCTCGCGCTTTGCACGTCTCAGCCTGGTCCCTACAGAGCACACTTCCCATCATTTCCGCAGTAGCTAGTGCCGCAACACGTCAGGCAGTCCTGACCTGGTTGACAACTACTGGGACAGGCCTGCCCACTGGGAACACAGCACAGATCACTGCTGATTTGCCACTTCCAGCCGCAATAGCCCGTGCAGCAGATCGAGCAACTGACCTGCTGCGAGACGCTACCAGTGTCACAGACGCCGTGGCATTCAGCGCCGACCGCACGGCAGGTCGTCTTCTTGTCCTTCTTCTTCTTGCCGCCCTTCTTGCCTTTGTGCCCTTTTGCCTCGGCCTCGAGGTGGAACAGGCCGACCAGGGTGAAGCCAGACAGCAGTTGCAGGGCAAGCCGGCGCGAAGGCGAGGCCGCCAACGAGCGCGTCAGTCCGTCAAAGTGCTCAGCGTCCATGAACATGCTCCCATTGCGACGACTGTGCGACGAGTAGGTGATGTCCGTGGTGCGGAAGGTATCACGTTGTTTGTTGAGATGACCATTGGTGGGCGAGGCAGCTCGGCACTACCCGAGCGCGGTCATGGTTGAGAACCTGGCGTGGGTCAGGCATCCGGAGTTGCCCGACATTGGGAGGATCGCCGCTACGTTTTCCGCATATTGCGGATGGTGCGCGGCGTCCCGACGAGACTGACCCCGATCGCGAGTTCGAGCGTGGAACGCGTGACCCGGCGCGTGCCAATCGCCTCACGAATCGCCCGCCGCAGTTCGGGATCCTCGACGTCCATGACGGCGATCCACTCCTCCGCATCGTGCGTTTCGCGCGCCTGGGCCCGCAGTTGCTGCCGGCTGAGCTTGGGGGGTGGATCACCCTGCTGGTCCATGATCGTCTCCTCTACGCCCCGAGCCCGCACCTGCTCAACTGCCTCCCGTTCGGGAATGCGGATTATGCGCCCTCGCGCGCGGTGGCTGCCGCCGGTGCGGGGTTGTTCAGGTTGTAGCCCGCGGTGACCAGGTTAATCAGGTCCGTGACCGTGGTGTCGGCTGTGCGGGCGTCGTAGACGATCTTGCCGCCGCTGAGGAAATTGATGCGATCGCAGACCTCGAACACCTGGGCGTAGTTGTGGGCGATCAGGATGATCGAGATATCGCCGCGCTTCTTCAATTCCAGGACCAGGTCCAGCACCAGGCGGCTTTCGCGCACGCCGAGCGCGGCGAGTGGCTCGTCCATGATCAGCACGGTGGGATTGGAATAGATGGAACGGGCCACAGCAATGCTCTGGCGCTGGCCACCGGAGAGCATCGAGACGGTGTTGTCGACATTGGGCACGCGGATCCCGAGGTTGCTCAAATACTCGATGGTCAGGCTGCGCATGGACCGGTTGTCGAGCAACGGGACGCCCAGGACCCGCTTCTTCTGTTCCCGCCCCAGGAACATGTTGTGGTAGACGCTGAGATCATTGACCAGCGCCAGGTCCTGGTACACCGTCTGGATTCCCAGGGCACGGGCCTCCATCGGCGAGCTCAGGTTGACTGGCTTGCCGTCGAAGGAAAGGGTGCCGCTGTCGGGCTTGTGGAAGCCACAGAGAATCTTGATCAGCGTGGATTTGCCCGCGCCGTTGTCCCCGACCAGGCCCAGCACCTCGCCGCGGTGCAGGCGGAGGCTGACGTCCCGCAGGGCGGTAACGGCGCCGAAGCGCTTACTGATATGCTCGGCCTCGAGAATGACCGGAGTTTCAGCATCGACCATCAGCGCTTCCTCCGCACCCGGACAGCATCCACCTGCACATTGAGAATCATGGCCGCGAGGATTGCCGCCCCGAGGTAGATGTTGGACTCCGTGGCCTGGGCGCCGAGCAGCACCAGGCCATTGTTGAGACAGGAGATGACGAAGGCGCCGATCAAGGCGCCGATCACCGTGCCGGATCCACCCGTCAGCGCCGTGCCGCCAATGACCGCGGCGGCGATGGCGAGCAGGGTCAGGTTACTGCCGCCGGCATCCGGCGCCGCGGAGCCCGTGACCGTGGCGGTGATCAACCCAGTCAACGAGGCCAGGCCGCCCAGGATCATGAAGGTGGCAACCTTCATGCGATCGGTACGCACACCGATCTCGCGGGCGGCCAGCAGGTTGCTGCCAGTGGAGATCACATGCAGGCCGAAGACGGTACGGGACAGGACGAGCGTCAGTATCAGCACCACGGCTACGGTCCAGATGATCGGGGTGAAGCCGGTGAGACCGTTCCACGAGAAGAGCGGATCGAGCGGGCCAAAGCGGTTCTGGCCAAAGACGAGGTTGAAGGGCTGCTGCTCCGGCATCCGGATCGGCTGGCTCCGTGCAAACGAAACCGTGAGACCCGTCAACAGGAAGAACATGCCGAGCGTGGTGATCAACGACGGGATGCGCAGCTTGACGGTGATGAACCCGTTGATGAACCCGACGAGGACGCCGAGCAGGATCGCGACGATCGCCGACAGCCAGAGCGACCACCCCAGGTCGGTGGTCAGCCGGATCATCGCGTACGGGGCCATGGCGTAGGTCGCGCCGACGGAGAGATCGATCTCGCCGGTAATCATGACCAGGACGATGCCCGCGGCGATCATCCCGATGCGGGCCGTGTCGCGCAGCACCACGCTCATCACGGGGCTGCTCAGGAAGACGTCGTTGTTGAGCTGGATGTAGACGACGAGCAAGACCGCGACGGCGGCGATGCTGGCTTCCCGGTACCGGGCAATGAACGCGAGGGCGCTCTCCAGCCACTGCCGGCCCGGCGCCAGCTTCCCCCCTTCGATATCCGTCTCTGTTGCGCTCCTCTGTGCCATCTTCCCTGCTTCTTCTGGCCTGTCGGGAGTCATTGCCCATCCTGGATCGTCCGAGGAGTGACGCATCACACCTGTAACCTCGGGCATCACCGGACGGCGAACTCAGCTCTCGCCGCTCTCGCCGCTCTCACCGCTGTCAGCGCCGTGCCGTCATCACACGGTGCGGTGGGTTGCGGATCGCCCGCAACGGCTCGCGACGTTGGACCGGGCACAGCCGCCCCGCCGGATGAACAGGGACGCCGGCGGAGTGCCGGCGTCCCTGTAGCTCGTCGCGCGCGCGAGCGCAGCAATGGATCGGGGCTCTGCCCCGATCCATCTGCCGACGATGCGGTCGCTATTCCGGCTCTGCCTCGGTGCTCCCCTCGAACCGGGACGGGGTGAGGTAGGTGTCGACGTTGTCCTTCGTGACGTAGGCCAGGCTGGTATCGGTGTTCGCGGGGGAGACCGCGCCGCCTGACAGCTTGTAGAGGTAGATCTGCAGCGTGGGGATAAAGCCCTGCAGGTACGGCTGCTGGTCGGTGGTGAAGGTCATGTCGCCGCTCTTGATGAGCGCGAGCGTCTCCGGGAGCAGGTCGTAACCGGCCGTGATCACTCCCTGTCCCGCCAGGCCGTACTTCTGGGAGATCTTGCCGACGGCCAGGGAATCGGTGGCGCCGGTGCCGAACATGCCCACCACGTCCTTGTTGGCGAGGTAGTAGCTCTCGATGCGGGACTCTTCCGTCGCCTGGTCCACACCCGATTCCAGCGTCTCATACGTGACCGGGTCGCCGGCGTCCTTGATGGCCTGGATGTAGCCGTCGAGCCGCGGCTGCAGGTTCAGCGAGCCAGGGGTAGCGATGGAGAGCATCACTTTCCCGCCCGGCTTCACCATCGGCAGCCACTTCTGGGCGATGTTGTATCCAGACTGGTAGAGGCTCTGGCCCACGTAGGCGAGCCGGGCGTTGTCGGTCGTATCGGCGTTGTAGCCGATCACCGGGATGCCGATGCTGAGCGCGTCTTCCGTCGGCTTGTTGAACGCCTCGGCGTCGACCAGGCAGACGGCGATACCGTCCACCTTGTTGGCGATCGCGGTCTGCATCGCGGACACCATCTCGGCGACGTTGGAGTTCTGCGAGCCGGTCCACTGGTACTTGCAGCCCAGGAAGGCGCAGGCATCCTCGATGCCGTAGATGGTCGGCGTGAAGAACGGGTTGGTCGTCACATGGTTGACGAACGTGATGTTGT
Source organism: Thermomicrobiales bacterium (assembly GCA_046328375.1). Classification (GTDB taxonomy): domain Bacteria; phylum Chloroflexota; class Chloroflexia; order Thermomicrobiales; family UBA6265; genus JACCXM01. The sequence continues at coordinate 94,430 of JAXLWT010000011.1, read as the reverse complement.
ATTCCTTCTGGGGCAGGCCGGCGGCGGCCAGCGCCTCGCGGACCGAGCCCGAGCCCACGCCAGCGCCGAGCGCGGCGGCCGCAGCGCCACCCAGCCCGAACTTCGCCGCGATCCCAAGGGCCTTGCGCCGGCTCACCTCGTAACTGGTGCGCTGGGCGGGTGACATGCTTTCCAGGACAGCCTTCGCCATTGATGGACTCCCTTTCTGCTCTTCGATTGTCGCTTCAATTCGCCGCGTCTGAGTGAGGCGACTTGTAGCTGTTTTGTTCGGCAGAGTCAAGCCCTGGAACGCGGACCAGGCAGTGGCATCGCCACTCCAGGCGTCTGGTCCGTCGCCAGCCGATAGCGCCACCGTCCATGAGGTGCGGTATCAGAACGACCTTGCGCGGGCAACTACGAAGACGCTGATTCCAAGACGGGTAGTGCAACACCAGTTCCTGGGCAACCCTGGGTACAAAGTTGGGCTGCCGCGAGCATCTCAGAATCGGTCCAGCGTCTTGCAAAACGGAGACGTACCCCTTGGATGGACGGGACGACTGTGAGCGATGGCGTTTGGGGCTGCGAAGCTTGGGCCACGTCACCGGGCGGCGGAGACGACCGCGGGGATAGCTGCGGCCATGCCTGGTAGCCCCCGCCGCCCCCAACCTGTTGCCTGGAGCCAGCGTTTCGGGTTCTGCCCCGTTGCCACCAGCAGCGCCTCGATGTTGACGTTCCCGAGACCTCGCAGCCGAAACTGGCTCAGGCCATGCCATTGCTTGGCTTCCGCGAAGAGGGGCTCCACCCACACACTGCGCTTTCGGAGCGAGTGCTCGTAGGCAGCCGTCCCTTGGTAGGCGCGAACGCGCTCGACGTATGCGGTGGACAAGAGCGGTTGAGGAGACGTTCCTGCCTGCTCCGGTGGAACTCCGTCGCGTACTTGGCGTCCGCAATAAGACGCGCAGGCCAGAGTTTGCGGCGGAACAGGGTGTGGCGGAGTTGGTCGAGCAGGACCTGGTTCTCGGCTACGTCTCCTGGCGTCACCAGGCAGTGGAGGATGACCCCACTTACCGCCGTCGACCAGGTCGCGTCCTACGCCGAGGACGGTGCGCCCATTCCGCTTCACCATAGCCGACGCATCCGGGTCAGTGCGACTGACCTCGCGATCTGAGAGCCGGCAGTACGGCCCTGGAGGGTGGGCGAGAAGGATCCAGGCGGCACGCCTCAAGGAGGTTCCACCGCTCAGAGCCGGTGCGCGTCGCCCCCGTCGCACCATCCGGGACAACATCATCGTCAATGCGGGCAACCAAATGGCCATCGGCAACGTCGCTGAGTCTTGGCACGAGGGGATCGATGGAGGCGTTGCCAGAGACCCGAGTCGCATCGGCAAAGACCTCCTGCCCCCCAAACGAGGTCGGCTTCTTGGCACTGGTCGACCACGCGATCAAAGAAGCGGCGGAAGACCGCCAGCCCGAGGCGCTGTCGGATCCGGGTGAAGCCGGAAGCGTCCGGCAACGCGTCGTCAAGGGTGTAGCCGAGAGAGTCAGCGGACGCTGAGGCGATCTGCCGCCAGCACCAACTCTTGGCGCTCCGAGCGGATGCCTTCGAAAAACATCCCCAGAGAGAGCTTGAAGCACACGACCGGATAGATGGAAGGTCGACCCCGATCGGAACAGCCATCCCGGACCCACTCCCGGACGAAACTGAGGTCGCGCCGCTCGACGAGGTGCCGACAGAAGTGGTCGCTGGGAACAAGGCGATCGAGGGACGTGACAATGGGTCGGTCAAGGTCGCGAGACTGAGCGGGGCCAAGCATCGGCGTTCTCCGCAGCGAGGCAAGGACGAACAGCCGCACCGAGCTATCGTCACCCGGCCGCCCGACCAGTCATTGTCCCTGAGGCATCGCATTTTGCAAGACGCTGGGTCGTTTCTGAGACGAGGAGAATCGTCTAGTTCTGGGGATAGGACGCTGCATCACGTTTTACCGCAGCGCATCGCGCTCCTCGTATAGTGTCCATGACGCAGACGAGATCAAACGGTCTCGCCTCCCAGACACTTGCCGCCGCACCTTGCTGCTCCGGGGTGGCCATGACCGACGCGATGTCGACGCGCCAGCGAGCGACCCTGCCGAATCCCCTAACCTCATTCGTCGGCCGTGAACGCGACATCGCGCACGTCAGCGACCTGCTGCACTGTGACGTGCGCCTGGTCACCCTGACGGGTCCCGGCGGTGTGGGCAAGACGCGGCTGGCACTCAAGATTGGCCAGGAGCCCGAGGCACACGGTGCTAATGCGGTGATCTTTGTGCCACTGGCTGCAGTCACCGAACCTGGTCTCCTGCTCTCCACTATCGCCCGGAGCCTCGAGATCCCTGACGCAGGTGGCCAGTCTATGCTGGACCGCCTGGTTGCCACGCTGCGCAATCGTCCACGACTCCTGGTGCTGGATAACTTCGAGCAGTTACTTCCTGCGGCGCCGGTCGTCACCGAGTTGCTCACGGCATGCCCCACCCTCTCCGTGTTGGTCACCAGTCGCACGACGCTCGGGATCTCCGGAGAGCAGCGCGTTCCCGTGCGTCCCCTGGCCGTTCCCGCAGCAAATCGCGCCATCACCGCTGCCGAGGCTGAGCGGTCGGACGCTGTCCAACTCTTCATGACCCGTGCCTAGGCCATCGAGCCGAACTTCACCCTGACGGAGACCAATGCGAGAACGGTTACCGAGATTTGCCGGCAGGTGGATGGGCTTCCACTCGCCATTGAGCTCGCCGCCGCACGCATTGCGGTGCTGCCACCCACCGCGCTGCTGGATCGACTGGAGCACCGGCTGCGTCTCTTGACGGGTGGTCCCCAAGACGCACCCCCACGCCTGCGCACCATGCGTGACGCCATTGCCTGGAGCTACGACCTCCTGCGTCCTCAGGAGCAAGCCGTCTTCCGGGGGCTGGCGATCTTTTCGGGGGGATTCACGCTGGAGGCGGCCACAGCCATTGCCAGAGCCACGGGGAACGACGAGGACGAGGTCGTCGATCTCGTGTCGGTTCTGGTGCATGCGAGCCTGGTGCAGCCCATGGAAGGGCCTGAGGGACACCATCGATATCATCTGCTGGAGACGGTGCGCGAGTTTGGCCTGGAACACCTGGATGTCACTGGCGAAGAAACCACGCTGCGAGACGCCCACCTCGCCTGGGTTCTCGCCTTGGTGGAGCGGACTGGCTCCTTCACACATGAACCGGTCGTGACGTCTCGGCTCGATCAGATCGCGTCCGAGCACCACAACGTTCGCGCGGCGCTGACCTGGGCGTTGGCGTGCGGCAACACCGAGGCGGCGCTCCGCATGGGTGGAGCGCTCGTGGACTACTGGTTCCTACGTGACCATGTGATCGAGGGGCACCGCTGGCTCGAAGCGAGCCTGGCCGCCGCTGGTGATGGCATGGCGCCGCTGCGTGCCCGCGCGCTCCTCGGACTGGGCCAGTTCACCAGCCGGCTTGGTGCGCCGGACCCCGCGATTGCGGTGCTGGAGGAGAGTCTGGCGCTCTACCACCTGCTGAAGGACCGGTGCGGCATTGGCCATGTGTTGAACATGCTGGGACGCATCCATGAAGACGAGGGACGCTACGCCCTCGCTGAGCAGTACCTGACTGAAGCGTATGCCTGCTTCGCGGAGCTCGGCGATGTGCACTGTTGCAGCCAGACGCTCTACCACCTCGGGATCGTTGCCCAGGGCCAGGGCAATCTGGACCTGGCGATGGCGCGGTACGACGCGGCGCAAGGGCCCGCTCGCGAGACCAACGATCACTTTAATCTGGCGACGACGCTCTGGTATCAGGCGCTCATCCACTGCGCACGTGGTGCATACGACGCAGCGGCCGAGGCCATCGACGAGGCGTTGCGCATGGAACGGCTCCTCGGGAGCATGGAAGCTGCCGCGCTCTCCTTCACCGCGGTGCCTGTGCTCGCCGTGGCCGTTGATCGGCCTGACGCCGCCGCCCGCACGGCAGGTGCAACAGCTGGGGTGCTCTCCCGCCAGGGTGTGGCCCTGGGCTTGCCCGAGCGCATGGATTTCGAGCACGCCGTTGCGCAGGCGCGACGGCAGCTCGGGGAGACGGCCTTCGAAGCCGCCTGGACCATCGGGTACGCCCGCACAATCGAGCAGTCGCTTCCGGACGTTGCCGCCATTCTTGCCGCGGCACGAGCGCATCCAACCGGCCATCAGCCGTCGTCTCGCCTGGCGGCGTTGGGCCTGACGCCGCGGGAAGCCGAGGTGCTACGCCTCGTGGCCCAGGGCCGCTCTAATCAAGAGATCGCCGACGCGCTGTATATCAGCGTTACCACGGTCAAGAGCCATCTCAACAGTATTCTCACCAAGTTGCACCTCCCCTCTCGGGCAGCCGTGACCGCCTACGTCCATACGCACGATCTCGTCTAGAGCGTCCGGCAATAGGGCAAACTGATCGGTGACGTGCTGACGGGTGGATCGGCAAATGGGGCCCGTCTCCGCCGTTTTTGGCTCTTATCGACATCACCCCAGGCTGAGGGCGCCTCCCTATTGCCGGGCGCTCTTAATCCCGCCCGGCTGTATCCAAGTCGGTCATCTCAATCCAACGATGGATCACGGGCCCTCAGACCCATTCCCCAATTCCACCTTTTGATGGATGTGGGCTCATAGCCAGGGAGCGCAAGATGCAGCAGCGAGGTCTGGCGGCAACGGCGTAAGTGGTGACCAGTCCATCAACGCTGAGTTCACGTCGCCTGCTCGTGACCCATGCCAGCGCAGCGCTGACTGGCGTCTGCCTCCGGTGGCCGACGGACCCACCTCCGCGTTCTCGACGCCTGCGACCGAGGAGAGAATCTCCGTCCCAGCCGCACTGACCTCTCGGCGAACCCTCCCTGAGGTGCCGCATGTCCCAACACCACGCGCCGCAGCGGCAGACGGTGACGCTCGTGCTACTCCTCGCCCTGGGGAGCCTCCTCATAGGCACAGTGCTGGGACACCTGCTGCTGCCGCCAGGGCGGCTGGGATGGGGATCCGAGCTGGGCGTTGGGGCTGTCCAGGTGCAGGCCGTGGCGGCTGCAGCAGGTGCGTCATCGCCAAACAGACCCGATGAGCCGATCCGCAGTGCCCCAGCCCCGTTCTCGCAGCGGTCGCGGATGGGGCAGTCGACCGGGGAGCCGCACAGCCTGCCTGCAGGACGGTCCGTCGAGCGGACGCATGATTGGCGGCTGGAGCTGCAGGGAAGCCAGTCTTGGCAGTACGCAGGTGGGGCCGACAGCCGAGACTTGCGGGCACCGGACGGCCTGCCCAGTGGAGAGCCGCGGTAAGCCCTGAGCGGCATGCGCAGCGATCCCTGGCAATGGCCAGTTTCAAGCGAGTCGTATGAACGGGCACAGCAGGACTGGTGTCTGCACCCCTGGTGTCTGCCGGCCAGGGAAAGGAGGGGCAACCCCGCGAACACGCGGTCGTCATGGGACGATCGCACGGACGACCACGCACAGGAGTCTGTTATGCGTCGCATCCGTTTCGGTCTGCCGGTCCTGGCCCTCCTGCTCGCGATCGGGGCCACAACCACCGTGCTCGCCCAGGAGCCTCCCCCAGCGGATGCCACGCCAGGCACGCAAGGGATCGCGGTGGCGGTCCTGAGCGGGCTCGATCCGAGCAACGCGGGTGGTCAGGGCCTCGAGATGCGGGAGTTCACGTGGGAACCCGGGGCCTACGTCACCCCGCATACCCATCCCGCCGCCTTCATCATCTGCACCCAAACTGGTGCGCTGGGCTTCTCGATCCAGTCCGGCTCCGCGGTGGTGACGCGAAGCACGGGAATCGGCACCCCGACCGCCGCCGAGCCGATGGCGGTAGGCGATGAGGTGGTGCTCGCGCCACGAGACTGCGTTGCCGTCGACCAGACCGACGCTGGGACGATCCACACGGCCTGGAATGCGAAGGACGGGCCGACGATCACTATCGAGACCTACCTGTTTGACCGCGCCCTGCCTGGCAGGACGTTCGTCGACGCGCAAGGCACCCCGATCCCGTAAGGACATTGGTGGAGAGGTCTCGTCACACGCAGACGGTCCAGGGCTTGCAACCCTGGGCCGTCGTGGTCATGGCCGTGGTGCAGGCTCTGTGTGTCGCAACAACCTGCAAGCCACAAGGGAGCCGAGCTATGTCCCGCTCCAACAAGCCGTTTGATGTGGTGATCGTCGGGGCTGGGCCAGCGGGGTGTGTCCTGGCCCGCCGGTTAACCGAGAATCCGGATCGCCGGGTGCTGCTGCTCGAGGCGGGACCAGACTATGGCCCAGACCTGTCTGCCTGGCCGGCCGAAATGCAGGATGCGGTGTCGTATCAACCCGACTCGCACGCCTGGCGCCATTACCATGTGGATCGTCCCGCGGAGGCACCCCTGCCCCTCTCGCAAGCGCGCGTCGTTGGGGGCAGCTCCACGATCAATTCCTGCATCTGGCTGCGCGGTTCGGCCGCTGACTATGACCGCTGGGCCGTTGACAATCCGGGGTGGGCCTTCGCCGACCTCCTGCCGTACTTCCGGCGCTCCGAAGCCGATCCCATCGGAGGCTTCCTGCATGGTACCGACGGCCCGGTGCCCATCTGGCGTGTCCCCGCCACGGATCGTTCTCCGGTCGACCAGGCCATGGTCGCGGCCGCTGAAGCCCTCGGGCTTCCGCCCATCGCCGATCTCAACGGCCATCCCGTGCAACGGCCAGGCGTTGGGCCGACGCCGCGCAATGTGGCCGACGGCAGGCGGATGCACGCCGCCTGGACGTATCTCGCTCCGGTGCGCACGCGCCCGAATGCCACGCTCGTTGCACAGGTCATGATCGACCAGGTGCTCATCGAGCGTGGGCGTGCCGTGGCGGTCCAGGCGGCGGATGGGCAGGTCTTCCGGGGCAAGGAGATCATCCTGTGCGCCGGCGCCTTTGGCTCACCGGCCATCTTGCTGCGCTCCGGCATCGGGCCGGCGGAGCACCTGCACACTCACGGCATTCGCGTCATCGCCGATCTGCCCGGGGTCGGGGAGAACCTACAGGATCACCCGTTCCTCGGTGGGCTCCTTGCGGCTGCCGTCCATTCAGTCCAGGCGCCGAGTACACCATCCTCGCTCCCAACCACGCTCAAGGCGCGGGTAAATGCAGGCTAGCGAAGGAGAGATCGACCTGCATCTGTATCACGGTCAGTACTTCGATGCGGTGCTGGAAACATGGGTGCTCGTCATGTCCGTGAGCCTCGCGCGCACGCGCCGTCCCAGGGCCAGGTGCGATTGACGGACCGCTGATCCCCGAGCACCTATGGCCATCGATCACCGTCATCTGACGGAGCCGGGAGAACTGAGCGCGCTGTGCAATGGCGCGGAGTTGGCGCAGGACATCATGCCACGGCACCACTCGTGAACGCCATCACGCCGCTGCCGGGCCTCTTTCCGGCGTGGCCGGATCGCGCGGCGTTGCGCGCGGCCGTGCGTACTCACGTCGCCACCAGGATTTCACCGTCGGGAACCTGTCGGATGGGTCGAGCGACCGATGCAGAAGCTGTGGTTGATCACGCCGGACGTGTTTACGGGGTTGACGGGCTGCGCGTCGTCGACGCCGCGATCTTCCCCACTGGTCCGCGTGCCAATCTCCACTGCACCGTCGTGGCCGTAGCCGAGGAAGCTGGCGGATCATCCGGGAGGAGAGCCGATAGCCGTCGACCGCATCCGAGCAGTGCGCCAGACACAGAAGTACACTCGCCATCCCTGTGTGATCACCTCCGCTGTCCAGACATGCTCGCGAGTTGGTTATGGCTCCTGGCATCGCATCGCTGCCACCGTCCCTCCCGCTTCCTCGCACCCGCCTCATCGGCCGGGAACTCGAGCGTGCTGCTTCTCAACGCTATCTCCTGGATGAAGCGGTTCCCCTGTTAACCCTCACGGGCCCCGGCGGGGTGGGCAAGACGCGACTGGCCCTCAGCGTCGTGCAGGATATGGCTGAGCACTTTCGCGATGGTGTGGTCTGGATTGATCTGGCTCCGGTGCGCGATCCCACGCTCTTGCCCGTCACCATGGCGGCCGCTCTGGGACTCACGCCATCATCTGGGAACCGGATCGAGGATCAGCTCGCTGGCTACCTCCGTGCGCGCCAGACGCTGCTCCTCCTCGATAACTGCGAGCACGTCCTCGACGAACTCGCTGAACTGGTTGGAGAACTTCTCGTCCGCTCTCCGGCCATGCAGGTTCTGGCCACCAGTCGCGCACGTCTGCGTCTTCGCGGCGAGCAAGTCCTGCCAGTCGAACCGTGCCCGTCCCGACACGTCCTGTGCGGTCCGCAGAGGATGGCGCACGGAACGAGGCGGTTCATCTGTTTGTGGGCGATGCGCACGCGGTGCGCCCAGCCTGTGTTGACCGACAGCAACGCCTCGACGGTTGCGGCCATCTGCCGGCAACTCGATGGAGTTACCGCTCGCGATCGAGCTGGCAGCAGCACATCACGATGCTGACCGCGGAGAGCCTCTGGCCCAGCTCAGCGACCGCCTCCAGCTGTTGGGCAGGGGAACGCGCGATTTGCCACCCCCGGCGCAGACCATGGCGGCTTCCACCATCGCCTGGTCCTACGACCTGCTCACACCCGATGCGCAAAGTCTCCTCCGGCGCCTGTCGGTCTTTGTCGGTGGCTTCTCCCGGGAGGCGATACAGGCTATCGCGGTTTCGCCGCTCGATCCCCTGGCGCTTGAGGCGAGCCTGGCTACGCTCGTGGAGCAGCATCTGGTGCGATGGGTAGCAAGCGAGGACCATAGCCGCTTCACGATGCTTGAGACCATCCGTGAGTATGCATCGGGCCAACTCACGGTCAGCGTTGAGAAAACGCGCGCCCGCGACGCGCACGCCGCCTACTTCCTGTCCCTCGCTGAAGCATCGGTCCCGTATCTCACAAGTGCTGCGGACCCGGTCTGGCTCGATCGACTGGAGGCCGAGCACGACAATCTGCTGGCAGCCCTGGGCTGGGTCGCCGAGCGCGGTGACATCGCCAGGACGGTTCGTCTCGCTGGAGCACTCGGCTGGTTCTGGTATTACCACGGGCATTTTCAGGAAGGCCGAGCCTGGCTGGAACGCGCCCTGGCTATGGATGCGGCCGGAAGCGGACCGGCGCCCGCCCGCGCGGATGTGTGTGTCGGGCTCGGTGTGTTGTTACACACCCTGGGCGAAGGCGAGCGGGCAGTCGATCTGCTGGGGGCGGGAGCAGCGCTACGGCGCGCTGCCGGCGACGACCTGGGTGGGGCCTACGCGGAGAGCCTGCGAGGTGGGGCCCTCGTCAGCCTGGGTCGCTACGACGAAGCCGAGCAACTCTTCACCGACGTGCTTCCCTTCTACACAGGTCACGTCATGGCCGGTCACGCGCTCTTCCACCTGGGGCTCGTCGCCTATACACGCGGTGACTGGAAGCGAACACGTGCCCTCTGTCAACAAGCTGTAGAGCTGTACGACGCGACACAGTCAGGGCTCGACGCTATCGAGCCCCTGCATTATCTCGGCTTGAATGCGTGCGCGGCGAACGATCTGCCTGCCGCGGCGGCTTTCTTCGCCGAGGCGCTGAAACGGTTGCGCGTTCGCCGCAGCCGGGTCGACTTTGCCATTGGGTTCGCGGACGTGGCCACCCTTGCGGAGGCACGTGGTGACCTGAGCATGGCGGCACACCTCTATGGCGTTGCGGACACCATCCGTCGAGAGGATGGTGCGCCATTCCCCCTGCCAGCGCGGATCGCCTATGACCGTGCGGCGAACCGCACCCGGATCGCGCTGGGCGAGGAGGCCTGGTACTCAGCATATGCTGGAGGGACGGCGCTGTCACTCGATGAGGCGCTTTCCGTCGTCGAGGGGGTGCTGGTGTCTGGCGCCAGCCGCACCCCGGCACGTATCCCATCCCCGCGACTCCTTCCGTCTGCACCTCCCACCCTCCAGACCTCCGCTGCGACGCTTACCCGGCGCGAGCGTGAAGTTCTGCAGTTTCTCTGCCAGCGCCTCACCGATCACGAAATTGCTGAAGCCCTGTTTATCAGCCCACGGACGGCCAGCAACCACGTGGCGAACATCATCGCCAAACTTGGTGCGTCAAATCGCCGCGAAGCCGCCGCCATTGCTGCCCGAAGCGGGTTGGTCTAAGCGCATTCAGATGGGCGTCGTTTCGCCTGCAACGGTCGCTTCGCGAAACTGAGAACGATTTTGAGTAAGTCTTACTCATGCCAGCCGTCCGTCACGGGAGCAAGCTAAGAGCATGGGTGTGAGGCGATGAACGCGGAGCCCGTCACACATTGAGCAAGAGGAGGGGACCCGCATGAACGTGAAGACCTCGGCCACATCACGGGCCGTCAACTCTGGGTCCATTGCCTCCTTGCAGGAGGCCATCACCGGACGGGTAATCTCCCCGGCAGACCCCGAGTACGACCAGGCCCGTGCGATCTGGAACGGGATGATCGATCGCTCCCCGGCGCTCATTGCCCGCTGTGCGACCACGGGTGACGTCATTGCCGCCGTGGCCTTCGCCTCCACCCACGCCCTGCCGGTAGCGGTGCGAGGAGGTGGACACAGCGTGGCAGGGCATTCAACCTGCGACGGCGGCATCGTGATCGATCTCTCACCGATGAAGGAGATCGAGATCGATCCGATCGCCCGCATCGCCCGAGTTGGAGGAGGTGTCACCTGGGGCGAGCTGGACGTGGCGACGCAGCAATTTGGGCTGGCAACTCCGGGGGGCGTATTCTCCCGGACCGGCATCGCTGGGCTTACCCTCGGAGGCGGCTTCGGCTGGCTGAGTGCGACCTACGGGCTTTCGTGCGACAACCTGATGGAGGCAGAGGTCGTCACCGCCGACGGCCGGGTGATCGTCGCCAGCGAGGATGAGCATCCCGAGCTTCTGTGGGGATTGCGTGGCGGCGGCGGGAATTTCGGAGTCGTCAGCCGCTTCACATATCGGCTCCACCCGGTAGGACCCGAGTCCTACCTCGCCGTCGTTCTGCACGACGGTGAGGGGGAGGCGACCGAACGGACCTTGCGGTTCTTCCGCGATTACTGTGCCACGGCGCCCGATGCGGTCAACCTGATCGCGGTCTGCGGTGTGATCCCGGCGCATGAGGAGGTGTATCCGGCAGCGATCCACGGGCGGCGGTATGTGATGCTCGGCGGGCACTACGTCGGGCCAGTCGCGGAGGGCGAGCGTCTCCTGAAGCCGCTGCGCGACGTTGCCGAGCCGCTGGCGGATTTCAGTGGCGTCATGCCCTACCTCGACGTCCAGAAGCTCTGGGACACCGAGTATCCCGATGGAGACCGCTACTACTGGAAATCGCTGAATCTGTCGGGATGCAGCAACGAGGTCATCTCGTGCATCGCCACCCATGCCCGCAAGCAACCGTCACCGTTGAGCACGACCGACATCTGGCATGTCGGCGGTGCGGTCAGGCGGGCGCAACCGAACGGAAGCGCCTTCCGCGGCCGCGATGCGACGTTTCTGCTCAGCCCATCCAGCCACTGGGTCGATCCCGCCGAGGACGCCCGCAACGTGCAATGGGCGCGCGCGTTCGTCGCCGCCATGGAGCCCTACTCGGACGGCAGTCGCTATCTGAACTTCGCTGGCCTCCAGGAGGAGGGTGAGGCGATGATGCGCGCGAGCTTCGGTCCCCACTATGATCGGCTACTTGCGCTCAAACGCCGCTACGATCCGACGAATCTCTTTCGTCTCAATCAGAACATCGACCCCGCGGGGTAATGATGGCCTACTGAGAACCGCGACCTGACATCTTCCCATCCCGGCCGGCGCGGTCGAGAGTCTCAGGGGATATCCGGGCAGTGATGAACGCGCGCCTGGGATCACTGAAGCGACGCCAGGCTGGCAATGTGTCTGATTGAAGAGCGTGTGGACGATTGCCGACGAGACGGGGCACGCGGCTTTGCTGCTCGCTCCGGGTCACCCATCACGCCGCTGAGCAACAGCAGATTCGGCAGCCTGGCGAACCCGGGAAGCACACGCTCAGGAGAGGTGTCGCTCTCTTGCCAGACAGGTCCTGCCGGTGGAGCGGCTGGGGACGCGGGCGCTGCCGCCAGACACTGAGGAAACAGGGACGCCAGCCCCGTAACCGAACCCTGCGGAAGGATGTCGCGCACGTGCCATTCGCGTGCGGTTGTGCCGCACCCTCACCGGTCGGATCGCCTCCAGCATTGCCCCGCATCCAGAGGAAAATCGGTAGTTCTTACGGATGCGAGCAGCACCACAGGGTCTCAGGATGGAGGCCTACCTGAGCGTTGGGCACCGAGAGGCGAGCGCTTGTCGTCCCCACAAGTCGGCTTGCCTGAGGCGTCCACCATGCGTGAGGAGGAGGCCACCGCCGTGCAGATCTGTGTGTCCTGGAATGCCCTGTTCCGCGATCGTGATTTGCGGGATATCCCACGGAAACTTGAGCTCCCCGCGACGATCCAGCGGCTGCACACCGTGCCCCATCCCGTTCCCGGCCTCACGCCGAACCGGGAACGGGATGTCGTCCAGCCCCCCATTGATCGCCAGCGAGACGCAGCAGCGTCGATGACGTACCCAACGCACCTTTCCTCATCAGCACTTACCCTGTCCCTCTCCGCGCCTCGATGGACCGCGCCAGGCATTCCCGCGGTGGTCTGGCGCAGCCGGGTGGACGCGATGATCGCCATCCTGGTGCTCATCCTGATGCTGGGCGCCGCCTCACTCCCGGCCCTGCAGTCACAGCCGGTCCAGCCGCCTGAGAACCCGGCCATCCTGCCGGCATTGGTCATCACAGATCAGCCGATGCCCTCCGTCGTGGCGATCACCGGGGGTGATGATCCGCTCCAGCAGCCGACCGGCGTCGCCGTCGCCGCGGACGGCAAGCTGTATGTCATTGACATGGCCCGAAACCATATCCGCGTCTTCGACCCTGACGGCAATCCCCTGGCCACCTGGGGTGAAGAGGGGAGCGGCCCCGGCCAGTTTCGCTTCAGCCTGTTTTCGGCTCTGGGCGCAGCGGGGGATCTCGCCGTTGGCCCGGACGGCAGCCTCTACGTTGCCGATACGTTCAACAACCGCATTCAGAAGCTGGCTGCCGACGGCACCTTCCTCCTGGACTGGGGCGATGGGGGTGCCGGCCCCGGCCAGATCTTCGAGCCGTCAGGTATCGGGGTTGACGCTGCGGGACAGGTCTACGTCGCCGAGGCGAGCGGCGTCCAGATCTTCACTGCCGATGGCCAGTTCCTGAACAGTTGGGAGGTGATCCAGGCCGATGGCACACCTCTCACCCAAGCGGCCGATATCGCGATCGATGCGGCTGGCGGAGTCTGGATCACCGATGGGAGCCTCCACCGCCTCGTGAGCCTGGACGCTGATGGAACGGCGCGGGGAGCCTTTGGATCGATTGGCGAGGACATGGGCGAGCTCCATGACCCCCTCGGGGTCACCGTCGATGGGACAGGCAACGTCTATGTCGCAGAAGGCAGCGCGAATCGGGTCCAAATCTTTGACCAGAGCGGTGCATCTCTCGGCGTCGTGCCGGTAGACACGAGTGGCGCACCGGGACTCAGCGAGCCCAGCTTTATCGCCCTCGGCCAAGACGCCACGCTCTACGTCGCCGACACTGGTAATCACCGGGTGCTGCGGTTCAGCACATCATCGACCTTGGTGAGACCCAACACAGAGACTGCTCAGCAGGCCCAGGCGGACCATCCCGTCTGTGATCGTATCGGTGGGCTGCGCTGCTATTGAGGTGGCCGTGGTTTCCCAACGACATGGCGACGCGATAGGCCAATCGCTGCGGACAACGGGCGCAACCAAAGCCCTGTGCCCTGCCGCACAGTTCCAAGGTCGAGCAACAACGAGGCAGGCTGTCTCACGTATGGTCCTTTCGGAGACGTAGATCTGCAATGATCATACGAATGACCGGTCGAACACGGCTGGGGAGGATGGCATCATGCGCACGTCACCGACCGATTCGGAGGCCTTTCATGCCTTCGAGCATGGCGGCTGGGAGAGGATCGTCACGGCCTACGATGCCGCCTTCCAGTCCCTGACCGCCCAGACTATTGATCCGCTCCTCGATGCGGCAGGCGTTGGTCCTGGCACGCAGCTCCTCGACGAGGCCACAGGTCCCGGCTATGTCGCCGCAGCGGCGGTGGCCCGTGGTGCCGATGTGGTCGCGATTGACTTCGCCGTCGCCATGGTTGCTGAGGCTCAGTGTCGGCATCCGGACCTAGATGTGCGCGAAGCCGATGTCGAGGCCCTGCCCTTTGCCGACTCCACTTTTGATGCGGTGGTCATGAACTTCGGAGCCCTGCATCTCGCCCAACCGGACTTGGCGTTTGCTGAGGCCTTCCGAATCCTGCGTCCTGGTGGTCGCTTTGCCTTCACCGTCTGGTCGCCACCGGAGGTGAGTACCGGGTTTGCCATGGTGCTGCAGGCCATTCAGTCGCACGGGACGATCGAGGTGCCGCTGCCGCCTGGCCCGCCCCTCTTCCGGTTCGGAGACCCGGCGGAGAGCACACGGACGCTGGCGGCCGTGGGTTTCACAGCGACTACGGCGGTCGTGCTATCCCTGGTGTGGCAGCTTCCCGGACCAGCCGCCATGCTCGAGGTGATGCAGCGTGCGACCGTGCGCACCGCTGGCCTGCTGCAGGCGCAATCGGCACCGGCATTGGCAGCCATTCGCGAAGCGGTCACGGCGGAGGCCGCCACTTATACCGTGCCTGACGGCATTGCGGTGCCGATGGGGGCCACGCTCACCGCGGGACGTAAGCCTCGACCCTGAGTGGAGATGTGCTCGCCTGCGGCGCGCATCATTGAGCCGCAGTCTATCTTCTGGCTCGACCCACAAACGGTCCTTTTCGCGATAGGGCCTGATCGTCTGCGCCAGACTGCGATGCTTCGTGCTGACCCGTCGGTCACGCTTGCATTGTCTGATACCGTATTGAGCTATGTACAGGTCGTCATCTGATTCTCCGGGAGGCTTGCCTCGCTCTCGCACCGCGCTCATCGGCCGCGACGCGGAGCGGGCCTTGGTTCGTTCGCTCTTACTTGATGACGCCGTTCCGCTTCTGACCCTGACTGGTCCTGGCGGGGTGGGCAAGACCCGGCTTGCCCTCGCTATCGCCGCCGAGGTAGCTGACCACTTCCGTGACGGTGTGGCATTCACGGACTTGTCTGCTTTGGCCGATCCGGCCCTGATCCCGTCGCGGATCATCCAGGATCTCGGCCTGCCCGAACATTTGGAGCGGAACCCACGGGAGCACCTCCTGGCCTCGCTGCGTGCACGCCAACTCCTGCTGGTCCTCGACAACTGCGAGCATCTGCTGGAGGATGCCGCCGATCTGGCCAGTGTGCTGCTCACGGCCTGTCCAGCGGTGCAAGTCCTGGCCACCAGCCGGGCCCAACTGCACCTGCGCGGCGAGCATATCCTGCACGTACCCCCACTCGCCCTGCCATTACCGGATGAGCCCTGGACGCTCGCATCCCTCGAGGACGAGGCCGGCATTCGTCTCTTCGTGGAGCGGGCTCAGGCTGTTGATCCCCACTTTGCCTTGACCCACCAGCAGGCACCTGCCGTGATCGAGTTGTGCCGCCATGTCGACGGACTGCCGTTGGGGATCGAACTCGTCGCCGCCCAGACGAGTTTCTTCTCGCCAACAGTCCTCCTGGCTCATCACACTCAGTCCCTTGCTCTGCCGGCCGGACCGCGTGATCTGCCCGATCGCCAACGCACGATGCACGATGCCATCGCCTGGTCGTATGACCTACTGACCCCAGAGGACCAGTCGTTGCTTCGCCGGCTAGCAGTCTTTGTCGGTGGGTTTGATCTCGACGCGGCCGCCAGTATGAGTGGGTCAAGGGCATCAGGACTTGTCCTGTCTGGGGTGACTCGCTTGTGTACACAGAGTCTGCTGTGCCGCATCTCCGGGCCGGATGACCCGCCACGCTTTGGCATGCTGGAGACGATTCGGGGCTTTGGTTTGGCACAGTTGGAAGCAAGTGGTGAAGCCGAGCTCATGCGTGACACCCATGCTCACTATTTCACTGCCTGGGCCGTCCATGCGGCCCGCGGAACGTGGGGTGCCGATGCCGGAACATGGCTTGACCGACTAGCCATCGAGCAGGCCAACCTGCGCGAAGCAATGACCTGGCTGGAAACCCGTCGTGACCTTGGTCCGCTCTTTCAACTGGTCAACGCGGTCTCCGAGTACTGGAACATGCGGGGTCCCATGCAGGAGGGACGTGCATGGTTCGAGCGATCGCTCGCGCTTGGCGGCACGGCGGAGCAACGCGCGCCACTTCTGGCACGTGCCAGTCTTCTGGCCTGGATGCAACAGGACTATGTGCAAGCAGACAGCTTGATTGCCGAAGGATTGCCTCTCGCGCAGTCCATCGCGGACGGCGGCGCGGAAGGGAGACTCCTCTGGGTACAGGCAGAAATTGCCGTCAGTCAAGGTGACATGGCAGATGCCGAGATGTTCCAAAACGTTGTAGCGCTGCTTGAGCAAGCCCTTGCGAGCTTGCGCAGCGCAGTCGACCAGGACTACCTCGGGTATACGCTGGGCAATCTGGCTCAGCTTATTCGTCGGGCAGGAGATGTGGCACGGGCAGAGACACTGGCCGCCGAGTGCATGGCCATCCATCTGACCAAAGGGGATTCGCTTGGCATCTCGACAGAGCACGTTCGATCTGCGGAGGCTGCTGTCCAGGCAGAGGATTTAGTCGTCGCAGCGCAGCACAGTCGGCAAGCGTTGGTCGCGCTGCAGCGAGTCGGCGTCACCTGGTGGCTTGCTCGACCACTCCGAGGGCTCGCGACGGTCGCGAGTGCCTGGGGGTTGCACCAAGACGCCACCTGTCTCTTTGGGGCGGTTGATCAGTTCTATGAAACCAGTGGTGGGGACATCCGCACAGAACGCGAACGAGCTGCGGACGTAGAGGCATTGCGGCACCTGCGTCAGGCCCTCGGCGCAGACGCTTTCGCTGAAGCCATCGCGCGCGGCAAGGCCCTATCTGTAAATGAAGTCTTCACCCTGGCCCTGGCGCTTCCCGAGAGGCCAACGCTCAACGTGGAGCCTGACCCTGCCGTGGCGCAGGAGGCAACCGCGCTGTCCTCACCATGGTTCATGTACGACCTGACGCGCCGCGAGCGCGAAGTCCTGGAGCTTCTTGGGCAGCGCTTCACCGATCCCGAGATCGCGGATCGCCTCTTCATCAGCCACCACACCGCCAGCAAGCACGTCAGTAACGTGCTAGGCAAGCTGGGGGCGGCCAATCGCCGGGAAGCCGCCGCGATTGCGGTGCGTGACGGCTTGATCTAGTTCTTCGCCCACCTCTCAAGAGAACTACCGAACTTTTTACCGAACTCTTCGCCATGCCCTGAAGCCACTTGCGGCGCATCCTCGATACGTGCCTACCGACTGGGCACCAGGGACCAGAGCGCTGGTCTTGCGAAGGTATTCGGGAGAAAAGGGTCATGATGGATCCGGAGATTATGCCAGCCGCCACGCACGTGCGCGAGCTACGACACCGGGACCTCCTTGCGGAAGCCGCACGCAAACATCTGATGGAGCAGGCGTTCACAACGACACCGAGTCGGCAGCACATGCTGTCCTCGTTCGTCCTGCTGACGGTGCTACTGACCCGCGTCCAGATCCGGGTGGTGAGAAGGCAGCGCCATCCACGCACCGTGACGCCAGATCTGCGCACGCTGGTTATTGACTAACCGGACAGTGTTGTGCCGAGAGCGGTAGTAGGGCCCTCAGGAGCCCGCGATGCCATCACGCACGCAACACACGGACTGGCTAGTACGACTGCAAGAGGTTGTGATGCAAAGTGCCCATCAACAAATCAAGGCACGGCGATTACTTGATGCCCTGCACGAGACGGCGGCGTCAACCATACGGCCCCAACACGGCGGGCTGATGACCGGCGGCACGCGGCAACGCATCCCTTCGACATACCTCCGTGCCTCAACCAGGAAGCAGCCCATCATGCCTCGCATCTTCATCGCAATGCTCATCCTCTCGGTGCGGGGGTGAGTCTATGTGCCGCTTGACGCCACGCGAGGAAGAAGTGCGGCACCTCATGACGCAGCGCCTGACCAATCAGGAGATCAGCCACGTGCTGGGGATTGGGGTGCGCACGGTCGAACACCACGTCGCCCAGATCATGGCCAAACTCGGCGTGGCGAATCGCCGGCAGCTCGCGCCTGTTGTCATGGCTGAGCCGGCCATCTGCCACGTACCTGCACCTTCGGCTGATGTCGCGCAATGGGAGTGCTGCCCCCACTGCGGACAGCACGTCTCGCGGGCGTGATTCCCCGTGGTGCCCAGGACCTCATGCCATCTTCGACGCTGGCGGTCACGCGGATGCGATGCTTTGTCCACAAGATTCCGCAGCATTGATACCATGCGCTACCGTCTCATACAGGGTCGTCTTTTGCGATAGACGATCTGCAGCTCTTTGCCATCCCTGCCCACGCAGTGCGACCTACCTTTACACAAAACCACCCAACGAGATCTGTACTCAGACCAGGTGCAGGTGCAGGTGCCGCGTGAAGCAATCCCAGGGCCACAGGGGACTCACGGTATAGCCCGTGATGGCCACGTTCATGGCCCAGAACTGCTTGGGATATTCCACCCACACCATCGGCTGATCAGCGGCGATCAGGGTCTGGGCCTGCGCCAGCAGCTGCCACCGCGTCTCCTCGTCCAATGCAGTCTCCGAGGCATCGAGGAGACCGTCGACCTCCGGGTTGCGATAGAAGGACAGGTTCGGCTGGGGTGGCACATTCCTAGAGTGGAAAAGCGGCAACAGCATCGCACTGGCATCAGGGAAGTCGGCGGCCCAGGTATAGAAGACCATCCCCTCGTAGTCCCCAGCCTGGAAGAGAGCAACCTCATCGTCCCAGGTGCGTTGCGCCAGGTTCACTTCAATGCCGATCTCCCGCAGCGCTTCCTGAACATAGACGGCCATCGCTCCCCACTCCTCCAGCGGTGCCACAACTAGCGTCGTGGCAAAGCCCTCGGGGAATGCCGAATCCGCCAGTAGCTGCTTGGCCTTCTCCAAATCAAAAGCGATCGGCGGGAGGATCTCAGCTGCACTCCCCGGCATGGTTGGGGGCACGGTGGTGGCACTGGCCTGAATACCACCAGCACCCACGATGTTGGTGATCAGAGAGGGGACATCGGGTCCAGCTCCTCAGCTGTCGGCGCAAAGCCGGAATACAACGCACGGGCCTGCTGGAGAAAGAACGCAACAGCCTCCGTCTGGATAAGCTCAGCGACCAAGGCATCATCGCGAAGGGGGATCGCCAGGGGCGGGACCACGAGCGCCTGCTCGCCCTGAATGCGCAGCGGGGCGCGGCTGGTGGCCAGGACCTGCACGGCCGGGCACCCGCTGAGGAGTACGGCGATTTCTGGGGCGGCCGCGAGGACCTGTTCACAGTTATCGAGGACGATGAGGATCTGCCGCGGATGGAGGGCGTCTCGGAGGACGTCGGGGAGAGGCTGCTCGCCAGTCTCGTGGATACCCAAGGAGGTGGCGAGAGCCGAGAGGACAAGGGCCGGGTCGTGCATGGGGCGAGGTCGACGAAGACCACGCCATCGGTGAAGGCGTCCGCAACCTCGTGGGCGACGGCCAGGGCGAGCCGCGTCTTGCCCACACCACCAGGGCCGACAAGGCTCAGGAGCGGGAGGGCGTCGTCAAGCAGCAAGGCTCGGCCCAGCTCTCGCTCCGCCTCCCGGCCGATGAGGCGGGTGCGCGGATGCGGCAGCACTCCACTGGCAACTAATGCGGATCGGTCCATGATGTTTTACGTTATCAGATGTCGATCGGGTTTTCGCGACACCACCAACGTCTGCGACGTAGACGATGATGGCGTCTCGCCTGACCGATGTCTGTAAGATTTTGCCCTTATCTCCGACTACCCTCGTGACGACCACCTACGTACCGGGGGAATCGGCGGCCATGCCCAGCTTTGCTCGTCTTCGACCAGCACCCACAGACGTCCCCCTGCGCGGTGGAGAGGACGACGCGGTGCTCGTGGCACGGTCTCGGGATGATCCTCTGGCGTTTGCGACCCTTTACGACCGCTACCTTGACGCGATCTTCGGCTACTGCGTGTTGCGGCTCGGTCGCCGCGAGGTCGCCGAAGATGCCACCAGTGTCATCTTCTCCAAGGCGCTCGCCGGGCTGCCTGGGTACCGTGGCCCCTCGTTTCGCGCGTGGCTCTTTGGCATCGCCCATCACGTGGTCATCGACTTTTACCGCACAACTCGCGGTGATCTCTCGCTGGACGCGGCACACGATCTGGATGATCCGGCCGCATCCCCGGAAGATGCCGCAATTGCCAGTGAATCAACGCGGGCACTCGTCGCTGCACTTGCCCAGCTGACCTCTGACCAACGCCAGGTCATCGAGCTGCGACTTGCAGGACTGACCGGTGCCGAGATTGGCGCGGCACTCGGACGCAGCCAGGGCGCCATCGCGGTGACCCAGCACCGGGCGATGCGCCGGCTGCGCCAGTTGCTGACGCCCACCCAGCGGGTCACGTGGGAGGAGGTGCGCCGTGCCTGACCCGAGAGAACCCACTGCGGAGCAGTTGGCCGCCTACTGGGATGAGGTCGTCCAGGACACGCTGCGCAAGCGCACAACGGTCGACCGAGAGACGGAGCAACTCATCGCCCGCATGCACGCCCTCTACCACCCGTCGGTTCCAGATTCGCCGTTTCGAGAACGATTGCGAAAGGACCTGTTCATGACCGCCACCGCCTTGCCACGTGCCGCATCGCCGAATGGGTCCTCGCCATTCATCCTTCCTCGTTCACCCATGGAGACGGCTGCAGGGCCGCCTCGAGGCATGTGGCATGGGCTGACTCGTGGCCGAGTCGCGACGCTTGCCGCCATGGTTGTGCTGGTCCTGGTGTTGTCTGCTGCGTCCCTGCCGTTCCTCGTCTCACGGCTGGGCCAGCCAGCCGAGAACCTGCCCATGCTTTCAGCCCTAATCCACCCCAACCAGGTCACGCCAGCGGTTGAGGTGATTACCGGGGGTGATGATCCGCTGGCCGTCCCATCCGGCGTGGCCGTGGCAGCCGATGGCACGCTCTACGTCATTGATGTGCCGCACGACCACATTCGTGTCTTCAATCCTGATGGCTCGCCGAAAGCCACCTGGGGCACGAGCGGTGATGGCCCAGGAGAGTTTGGCTTCAGCTTTGACTTTCCCTGGGGCGACCTGGCGATCGCGCCAGACGGCAACGTGTATGTGCTTGATCCGAACCTGGCCCGCATCCAGGTCTTCACCCCCGACGGCACCTACCTGTTCGGATTCGGGGAACGCGGATCTGAAGATGGCCAGATCCTCTATCCCATGGGGATCGGCGTCGGTCCCAACGGCAACGTCTACGTCGCTGACTGGCAGAATCATCGTGTGCAAGTCTTCGATGGCCAGGGGACGTTCCTGGCCGCGTGGGACGGCACGCAGGACGGTGGGCAGCCCCTTGCTGGTCCGCAAGACGTGGCCGTCGACAGCGACGGCACGGCCTGGGTCACGGACGAGATTCTGCAGCGGGTGATCGGGTTCGCCCCCGATGGCTCCATCGTCGGGTCGTTCGGCAAGAGCGGCAACAAGCCTGGCGAGGTGTGGGGACTACGGGGCATCGCCATCGATGCCGCAGACATCATCTACGTCGCGGAATTCGAGAACGACCGCGTGCAGGCGTTCACGCGGGACGGTGAGGTCGTCGGGATCCTAGGCACGAGGGGTGAGGAACCCGGCCAACTCACCGAGCCAGGCTATCTCGCCATCGGTCCAGACGGCACGATCTATGTCACGGAAGAGCGGCCGAAGCGGCTGCAAGCCTTTGCACCGAACGCCCTGATCCCGGTAGATCTCCTGCCGACGGCCACCCCCGGCTCCTGAGACAGCCAGCAGCCAGCGTGGTCACAGGAGCCCTCTCCACCAATTCCATGTTCGGTCATCGCGGAGTGCAGGAAAGGAGCGGCGATCGCGTACCACCCCGAGCCCCAGTCATCGAACCGAGCTGACAGCCGTTCGTACCTGAGAGGACTCCACCATGATCATGACGCGCACACGCAACCTCGCCCTGCTGCTGGCATTGGGCCTTGGCACCATCACCCTCGGACTTACCCAGGCGCTTCCGGCCGCCAGTCAGGATGCCGCCGACTCGGAGGCTGCAATGGCCAGCGCGATGGCGGCCGGCCCCTTGTCCATCACCGACCACGCCACAATCATGGCTGTGGATGGCACGACGGTGCTGCAGGAAGGCACCAACGGCTGGACCTGTTTCCCTGACGCGAACGCGACTCCGGCAGAGGATCCGATGTGCCTTGATGAGACGTGGATGGGGTGGTTAGCGGCCATCTCGACGGGCACCGAGCCAGACACACAGGTGGTGGGGTTAGCCTACATGCTGGGCGGCGGCAGTGATGCCAGTAACACCGATCCCTTTGCCGCCGAGCCGGAGGAGGGGAATGCGTGGATTACCTCCCCTGCGCACGTCATGGTCATCATGCCCGGCGCGATCGACCAGACCGTCTTCACCACCGATCCGCTCTCCGGTGAGCCGTTCATCATGTGGGCGGGCACGCCGTACGAGCACCTCATGATGCCGGTGGATGCGCACGCGATGGTCGAGATGGGAACCATGGGCGAGATGAGCATGGGCGCGATGGCGTCTGCCACCCCGACCCCGTAATAGAGCGAGGAGATCTGGACACGTCTGGATCTCCTCGCACGACATCACCCCGCAAGACCATGCGCGAAAGGACTGTTGTCCGCAGGGGAGATGGCATGCGCCCTGGAGCCTCGCCGAGTCGCAGAAACCGTCATTTTCTGAGACAAGAAGCATTTCTGGCTGGGTTTCTATCGAGTCCAACTGGGTGATCTGATATGGTGCGCGAACCATGAGCGCCATGACCCCGTCGCCGGACCCCCTTCGCGTCCTGCCGGCGCCTCGCACGCGCCTTATCGGGCGTGAGACGGAGCACGCTTCTGCGCGCCGGGCGCTGTGCGATACGGCCGTCCCCCTCCTGACGATGACCGGCACGGGCGGCGTGGGGAAAACGCGCCTCGCCCTCGCTGTCGCTCATGACCTCGCCGATGCGTTCAGTGACGGCGTCATCTGGGTCGATCTTGCTCCCGTCTCCGATCCCTCATTGATTCCAGATACGGTAGTGTCAGCCCTCGGCCTGGTGGTTCACGCCAATGAGCCGCTCATGGATCAACTCGTGCGCGTTCTTCGTCCGCGGCAAGTGCTATTGCTTCTTGATAACTGTGAGCATCTCGGGGACGACATAGCCGACATTGTGGCCTTCCTCTTGGCACGCTGCCCAGCGCTGCAGGTGTTAGCGACCAGCCGGGCACCGTTGCACATCCGGGGTGAACATCTCTTGCCCGTCGAACCGCTCTCGGTGCCAACGGCGATGGTCCCGGTCACGTCCCATGATCTGGCGGCCTTCCCCGCCGTTGCGCTGTTTCTTGAGCGAGCGCACGCTGTGCGACCCGGTCTTGGGGTGACCGAGACCAACGCTCCCGTCATTGCCGACATCTGTCGTTCCCTCGACGGCTTGCCACTGGCCCTGGAACTCGCTGCCGCGCACCTGCATCTGCTCCCACCCGACGCGCTGCTCAGCCAGATGACGCACCGCCTGGAGTTCCTGCAGCACGGTCCCCGGGACCTGCCGCAACGGCAGCGCACTCTTCACGAGACCATGGCCTGGTCCTATCACCTGCTGTCCGCTGACGATCAGCGGCTGTTCCGTCACCTCGCGGTCTTCGTCGGCGGCTGGACGGTGGACGCGGCAGCCAACGTCAGCGCACGATCAAACGCGGAAGTACTGCGAGGTCTGATGCGCCTCCGTGATCAGAGCCTCATCCGGGAGATACCCGGTCAAGACGAACTGCGCTTCACGATGTTGGAGACGATTCGCGAGTTTGGGCTGGAGCGCCTGTCGGCAGAAGGGGAGGAAGACGCGGCACGTGCCCGGCACGCCGCGTCCTTGCTCGCGTTGGTCGATGAGCTCAATGCCCATGTCTTTGAACATCTGCCAGAGGCCGGACATGTGCTCGCCACGCTCCAGGCGGAGTATCCCAACCTGCGCGCAGCGCTGGCCCACCTGGCTGAGACGAGCATGGTTGAGCCGTTCGTGCACCTTGCTGGAGTCCTGCACGCCTACTGGATCAACCAGGGTCTGTTCCAGGACGGGCAGCATTGGTTGGAACTCGCCGTCAGTATGGCAACCGGTGCCTCCACGCTGGCGCGTGTGTGGGCGCAGGTCGGCCTGGTCGGGATGCTCTACCGGCAGCATGGTCACACGGAACGCGCGCTGGCGCTGCTTGAGGAGGCAGTGCTGCTGGCACGCAGCTCAGGTGACATGCTCGCGATCGGCCTCGCCACCGAGTGGCGCGGCGCTCGTGCGACAGAAATGGGGCAACTCGACCTGGCGGAAGCCTGCCTGATCGAAGCGCACGCCGCCTTCAGCGCGCTGCCGCCGCACCCCTGGATTGCGCGCAACCTCACGTTGATCGAGGCGCGCTTTGCCTGGATTGCCTTTGGCCGTGGCGACCTCGTTGCCGCTGAGAAGATCGGCACGGACGCTCTGCAGTGCATGCGCGCGCTTGAGCGTGAACACAACACGCCCTACCTCTACGCGTGTGATGCGCTCACCGTGCTGGCGTATGTGGCCCGCGCCCAGGGAGATCATGCGACCGCGCTCAGGCATCATCAGGACGCGCTCCGGCTGGCGCTGCAAACCGATGACGCGATTGATGTGCTCTATGCGCTGTTGCACCTCGCCGGCACACTGGACACCCTGGGTCGAAGTGGTGATGCCGCGCGTATCGCCGGCGCAGCGGACACGATTTGTGTGCGGCTCGGCGTACCATTTTCTGCTGTCGCAGCCGCTATCCGGCTGGCAGAGGTTGCGGAAACGCCGCAATGGCCGAAGGACACGGTCCCCCCAGCGTCCCAACCAGCAGGTGATGCTTTGGTCCAGCGCGTCCAGACCGATCCCGCGCTGGCGAGCCAGTGGATTGACGGGAAGCGACGATTAACAGCTGAGGCGATTGCGGACGCGTTGGCCATTGATCTTGCACAGACTCCGCAGGCGCCGGCACTAGTCTCAGCAGCGAGCCGGTCCGTGTATGACCTCACCCCGCGCGAGCGCGAGGTTCTGGCGTTGCTCTGTGACCGACTGAGCGATGCGGAGATAGCGGAGTCTCTGTTCATCAGCCGGCGTACGGTCTCCAGCCACGTCGCCAACCTCTTCGCCAAGCTCCACGTCAATTCACGACGAGCGGCTGCGGCCTTGGCGGTGCGTGAGAACCTCGCCTGAGATTGGCACCGGCACGTGCCGTGGTGGCTAGGGTCGCTTCGAGCAAGGTGTCTCCGTAGCTCTTACTGAGACCAGGGTGGTTGGAACGCTCCAACAATTCCATATCGCTTACTGATGTGCTTCACCGCCGCGCAGGACACGATGAGCCGGCACGTTGCTGTGCGATCTCCGTCCCGGACGGCAGGCAATGATCGTGATGTTGCGCTGGAAGGAGCACCAGGATGTCACCACCTCGAACCGCATCGACTCTCAGCCGCCGCGCGGCGCTCCGCCTTGGGGCTGGAGGCCTCGCGACCTCAATCGCGCTCCAGGGACAACGACCGGTTCAGGCTCAAGCAGAGGCAACCCCTGGAGCCAACAAGGCCCTGGTGCATTCCCTGTTCGATGATGTGATCAATGGCCGTGACCTGACGGCCTCAACGGCTCTGTACGCCCCGGGAGTGCGTGAGCGCGGTGCCGCTGAAGAAACGTCGGTGGGATGGGGTGGCCTGCCCCTCCCGCTCGCTGAGTTCCACGCGCAGTTTCCCGGCACTGTCGCAACCATTGACGAAGTCATAACGGAAGGAGACGCCGTCGCCGTTCGGGTGTCCTGGCGCGGTCCGCATCCACCGAAAGGAACGCACCTGGTCGGCCGCACGCTGCATGTCTTTCACGTTGCCGACGGCCAGATTATTGATCAATGGAGTGCGGGCTGGGATTGGCTGCAGTAGGACCTGGTAGCACATTCGCCACAATCCTGCTGAGAAGGCCGAAGGCGCCGAAAACCGGCACCGACGATCCCATCCACACTGACTACATGAAAGGATACTCTCGATGCAGACCGATCGTTTCGCACTGCACCTCCCGCGTCGCAACGCGATCGTCGTGGGTGCTGGCGGCATCGCTACGGTACTCGCTCATGACTTCCGTTCTGCTGCCGCCCACGACACGATGGCGACCCACCCGCTGGTCGGGATCTGGCGCACCGCGGTGGTGAACGCGGGGGATACGTCCTTCTCCTCCTTGTCGACCTTTCACGCAGATGGCACCTACTCCGAAGTGCTACCCGAAGGCCTGGTGCTCACCGGGGTGTGGCATCCCACCGGGGACCACACGGCGGATCTGACCGCCTACCTGAACTACTTCATCGGCGACCGCCTCGTGGCCGCCGAGGTGCGGCTTACGGTCGTCGTCGAGGCGTCGGGCACGGCGCTGACTGAGGACGGCACGCTCGTCGGCCTGTACGACGACGGAACCGTGGCCATCGCGGTGGAATCCCCCGCGACCGGCGTCCGGCTCGGGGTCCTGCCAGTGGAGCCGCTGGGGACGCCGGTGCTGCCGCCAGACGCGGAGGCGGCAGGGACGCCAGTCCCGTAACCGAACCCTGAGGAAGGGTGTTGCGGAGCGATCGCGCACGTTCGTGGGGCGTGCGGTTGTGCCGCACTCTCACCAGTCGGGCTGCCTCCAGCATTGCCCCGCATTCAGAGGCAAAGAGGAAAATCGGTAATTTCTACGGATGCGAGCAGCGCAAGAGAGTCTCAGGATGGAAGCGTGCCTGAGCGTTCAGCACCGAGACGCGGACGCCGCCTCCTGCTGTGTCTCGTCCGCGCGAGATCGGCCACAGTCACGGAAGGATCTGCCATGCGTCATCTCAGGCCCGTGCTCCTCGTGCTTGTCCTGCTGCTCTCCGGGTTCTCTCCGGTGGTAGCCCAGGACGCTACGCCCGCCTCTTCATCCGTCATGAGCACCGGCCTCTCCGTCCTGCTTGATGGCGTTACCAATCCCCGGGGCTTCACCTGGGGACCCGATGGCACGCTCTACCTCGCGTTGGCCGGCAGCGGGGGTGAGGCCCGCTTCCCGGTGGTCGAGGGCTACACGGAGGTGACTGGCCTCACCTCCTCGGTGGTCACCGTCGCCGATGGTTGCGCCACCCCGCTCGTGCAGGGTCTCGTCTCCACCCTCTGGGAGGAGATGGGCTGGGTCTGGGGCGCGATGGATGTCGCGGTCCTGGATGGCGAGCTCTACCTCCTGCTCAGTGGCGCCGGACCCACCTGGGGCTCGCCGTCCGCTAGCAGCGGCGTCTTCCGCCGCAATGACGACGGCACGCTAACCATGGTGGCAGACATCAGTACCTGGCTGGTGTCCCACCCGCCGCAGTTTGTCGCGCCCGACTACGCCTCGGATGGCTCCCTCTTCGACCTGGAGGCGACCAGTGACGCGCTCCTGGTCTCCGAGGCGGTGGGTGGGCAAATCATCCGGATCACGCCTGAGGGCGAGATGAGCATCCTGGCGGACCTCTCTGAGCAGCATCCGGTGCCGACCGGCATCGCCGTCGATGCCGATGACAACGCCTACGTGACCTTCGAGACGACCCCGCCCTACGCTGATGGCAGCAACAAGGTGGTCAAGATCACGCCAGACGGCACGGTCAGTGACGCCTGGACCGGCCTGACCCGCGTAGCGGACCTGACCTTTGGGCCGGATGGATTACTCTACGCGGCGGAACTCTCCACAGACAACACCGAGACCTTCCCCTTCGTGCAGCCGCGCACCGGACGCATCGTGCGCCAGAGCGGCCCTGACACGATGGAGGTGATCGCCGAGGGACTGGACTTCCCGGTCGGGCTCGGCTTTGACGCCAGCGGTGCGCTCTATGTCTCTGGGCCGGCCAACGGCGCAACGCCGGAAGACGGGGCCAATGTGGGCGCAGGCTGGCTGGCCCGCGTCGAGATGGATGGCAGTGGCGGTGACGCCGCACGAGCCACTTCACC
The DNA here is from genome assembly GCA_046328375.1 of Thermomicrobiales bacterium. GTDB lineage: Bacteria > Chloroflexota > Chloroflexia > Thermomicrobiales > UBA6265 > JACCXM01. The sequence continues at coordinate 66,352 of JAXLWT010000011.1, read as the reverse complement.
AACCTGCACCGAGATGGCGACGCCAGCCGCGTAACCGTCCGCGGGAACACGCACATGAGACTGGAGCGTCGCGAGGCGGCGCTCCAGTCACCCGTTAGCGGAACAGCATCGTTCCGATCAGGAGGAGCCGATGTCCCGAGCACCCCGCTGTTGGTCGATCCTCGCCGTTTTCGCCGTCGTCGCGCTCGTGATGCCGCTGCTCGCGACCAACACCCTGGCGCAAGATGACGCGAACGTGCTCCGCGTCCAGCACCTGTCCTATCCCGATGTTGTCGATCCCCAAAAGAGTTCGACCACGCCGGAGATCGACATTCTGCAACTGGTCTACGAGGGCCTCACGCGCCTCGACACGAACCAGGAGACGGTGCCCGGCGCGGCAGAGTCATGGGCGTACAACGACGACGCGACGCAGATCACCTTTCATCTGCGCCCGGATCTCACGTACAGCGATGGCTCGCCGTTGACCGCTGAGAACTTCCGCTACGCAGTCGAGCGCACCTGCGATCCCACGACCGCTGGCGAGTACCAGTACCTTCTTTTCGAGATCACGGGCTGCATGGACCTCGCTGGTCTTGCCGCTGACGCGGACGGGAATCCGAAGGAGTTCACCACGGCGGAACATGATGCCGCCACGGCGGCGCTCGGGGTGAAGGCCATCGACGACCTCACCCTGCAGATCGACCTGACCAACCCCGCGCCGTACTTCCACACCATCGCGGCGCTGTGGCCCTTCTTCCCGGTCAAGCAGGAGATCGCGACGAAAGACCCCGACAACTGGTGGAAGCAGGCTGAGAATCACGTTGGCAACGGACCGTTCACGGTCACCGGCGTCGAGGATGGCCAGCAGTGGACCTTTGCCGCCAATGACCGCTACTGGCAGGGGCGACCCCGGCTCGACGGGATCGAGTACCGCTATGTCGATGAGGCGGCCGTGGCCCTCGAGGCCTACCGGGCCGGAGACCTCGACATCGTGCAGCTGCAGTCGGACCAGATTCTCGAGGTGGAGGCCGATCCTGAACTGGCGAGCGCGTTCGTGACCTACCCGCAAGCCGGCACCCAGTTCCTGGCCATGAACCTGGCACAGGAGCCCTTCAACGACAAGAAGGTGCGCGAGGCCTTCGCCTATGCGGTCGATCGCGAGACGCTTTGCGCCGAGCTGCGCTCTGGCGACTGCCTGCCGACCGTGTCCTTCATCCCGGAAGGGCTGCCCGGCGCCATCGAAACGGATCTCTACGCGTTCGATCCCGAGGCCGCGCGGCAAGCGTTGGCAGCCTCGTCGTACGGCGGCCCAGAGGCGCTGCCGGAGATCAAGCTCTACTACAACAGCGATTATGAAGAGCGCGGCCAGCAGTCGGAGTGGATCGCAGGACAAATTCGCGACATCCTGGGCGTCACGCTCACTCTCGAACCGATGGAGGGTGCTGCACTGACTGCCCTGCGCAAGGATCCGACGACGCACCCGCAGTTGCTCTACTTCGGGAGTTGGTACCAGGACTACCCCGACCCCCAGAACTGGCTCAGCGCCTTCTGGACGTGCAACTCCAGCCTGAACACCGTCGGCTACTGCAATGAGCAGTTCGACACGCTGACCCGGAGCGGCGACACGACGATCGATCCGGCGGCACGCCTTCCCTTCTACGAGCAAGCGGGGCAGATCCTGGTCGACGACGTGCCGGCGGCCTTCCTCCTCAACCCCTCCGGCATCTTCGTGGTCAACCCCGAGGTCAACGGCTACACCCCGACCCCGAGCGAGGTCGAATGGCCGGGGAGCGTCTCGTCACTGATGACCATTGGCAAGGGTGAGGCGCCTGCGAGCGCGAGCCTCCCGCAAGATGCAGCAGCGGACGAAAGTGCTGGGAGTATCTCGGCTGCGGTTGATGCCCTCGACGCCGATGGAGACGGACTGGAGGATGTCCTGGAGGCGGAACTCGGGACCGATCCGTACGATGTCGATACGGACGACGATGGCGCGACGGACGGCGACGAGTACTTCACCTTCCAGACCGGTACGCGCAATCCCGACAACGATGCCGACGGCGTCCTCGATGGCGATGAGATCACCAACGGGACGGACCCGAACGACCCGAACAGCTTCTAGGGGATCATTCGAGTTCGACTCTGTGTACCCAGCCAACAACGGGGCCACCGTACCGAACGCACTCCGTACTCACCCAACCGCTCACCACGCAGGATACCTGCTGGAGGCCGGGGTACTTTTGGCAGGGCGAAACAATCGATTCCGGTCATTGGGGCATCGTTGAGCAGGCTCGGATCTTTGTGAGACGATGACGACCGTACCTGACCTAGTCAAGCCTGCACGTGCAATGGTGATCCGACGCAAAATCTGCCGACCCTGCACGCGACAGGACACGGTCTGCCCGAGGGAGCGTAGAGATGGCTGCCTCCACCGCATCGCGGACGACTGACGCTCTTCCTGTCCCGCGCACCCGGCTCATTGGCCGGGAGGTGGTTGTGGCTGCGGCGCGTGCCTTATTACTCGAGGATGCCGCGCCACTCCTCACCCTGACCGGCCCAGGCGGGGTCGGCAAGACACGGCTGGCGCTGGCCATTGCCCAGGACGTGGCGGAAAGCTTTGCCGATGGCATGGTCTGGGTCGATCTAGCGTCAGTGACCGATCCCGCGCTGGTTCCCGCTACCGTGATGTCCGCGCTTGGTCTGCTCCCACGTGCCGATGAGCAACCTATCGATCAGCTCGTCCGATCCCTGCGCCCACGCCAAACGCTTCTCCTGCTCGATAACTGTGAGCACCTCCTGGCAGCGGCGGCAGAGCTGGCGGCGCTCCTCCTGATTCGCTGTCCGGCACTCCAGGTGCTGGCGACCTGTCGTGCACCCTTGATGCTGCGTGGCGAGCACCGCGTGAGGGTTGAGCCACTGCCACTGCCACCCGAAGGCGCTGCCTTCCAAATCGTGGCGGCGACCGATGCGGTCCGCCTTTTTACCGAGCGGGCCCAGGCTATCTGGTCTGGGTTTACGTTGACCGAGCACAACGTGGCGAGTGTGGCGGCATTATGTCGACGCCTGGACGGTCTGCCGCTCGCCATTGAACTTGCTGCGGCCCGAAGTACCACCCTCTCCCCCGCTGCACTGCTGGCACAGATCGGCGATCGACTGGATCTCCTGTCCCACGGAATGCGCGACGCCCCTCCCCGGCAGCAAACGATGGCGGCCACGATTGCCTGGGGCTACGCCCTGCTCACCAGCGACGCTCAGTCGCTGCTGCGCGCGCTGTCAGTCTTCGTTGGTGATTTCTCGCTTGAGGCGGCACAGTCGATGGCCCAGTCCATCGGAGGCTCCCCCGCCCCGGCACTCGATCTGCTCCAGACCCTGGTCGACCAGAGCCTGGTGCAGCGACTGGAGGGATCAGGAGCCCCACGCTTCCGGCTGCTGGAGACGATCCGCCTCTTCGCCCTGGCTCGCTTGGAGGAGGCCGGCGAGGACCGTGCAATCCACGATGCGCACGCCGCGTATTTCATCGACTTCGCCGGACACTATCGCCTGAGCCGTTCCGGCTCTACTGCGCCCCATGATGTCATCTTCCACCGGGCCCGGACCGAACTGGCCAACATCCGCGCCGCGATCGCCCATCTCATCGCCACGGATCAGGCAGACGGTGTGCTGCTTCTGGCCAACACCTTTGCCTGGCACGTGCAAGGCAGTGCCCAGGAAGGAAAATCGTGGCTGGAATGGGCGCTTGAGCGCACATCTTCCGAGGCAACAAGCGCCCGAGGTCTTGCACTGGCGAGCCTGGCGGTCATGCTCTGGGCGCAGGGGCACAGCATTCGCGCGCTGGACCTGGCAACTACCAGTGTGGCAATGGGCCGGGAGCTTGACGACCCTGAACTCTTGGCCTTCGCCGTCGATGTGCAGGGCACAATCACCCTCAGCCTGCACCAGTACGCCGACGCCCGCGTCCTACTCACGGAGGCGCTCGCGCGCTGGCGAGACCTGGAGCAGCGCTGGCGGGAGGCTGAGGTGCTCCAACAGCTCGCCGGAGCTGATCTGGGCCTTGGCGACATCGTTGCCGCAGAACGCCATGCGATCCAGGCGCTCCACCTGCAACGCGAACTCAGGACAGCCATCGGAGAAGCGGCCACGCTGGCGCGGCTTGGCCGAATCCTGTTCCAGCAGGGCCAGGTTCGTGCCGCCGTCCTGGCCTATCGCGAGGCCCTCCCGCTGTGTGCCGACGTTGCCAGCGGCTTCATCCTGGTCATGGTCTTCGCGGGGCTGGCCGAAGTCGCCAGCCAGTACGACCAGCCTCACCTTGCGGCAACGCTGCTGGGAGCCATTCACACGGTAACAACGCAATCGGGCGCGACGTATTTGCCAACGGCGGGGGGAACCGCCGAGCGGGCCAGGGTCGCTGCCCTCGCAGCCCTCGGGGAGGAACGCTTCGCGGCGCTACACGCGGCAGGTTCACAGCTGCACCGTGATGCGGCTGTAACGCGTGCCTGGGCCGTATCAGCCCCTGCAGCGCATCCAGGCGCGCCGGATCCGGCCTGGCTCTCCGCCGACATCGCATCACCCGTCGGGAACGAGCTCGCTCCCGGCGGTGACACGCCAACAACCATTACGGCGAGACCCGGACCCGCTTGCGCGATGCCCACTCTTACTCATCGCGAGCAGGACGTGCTGCAGCTGCTTGGGCTACGCAGAACGGATCTCGAGATCGCAGAGCAGCTCTACATCAGTCGGAAGACGGCCTCCAGCCACGTCTCCAGCATCCTTGCGAAACTCGGCGCAGCCAACCGCCGGGAAGCCGCCGCCATTGCGGTCCAAACAGGGCTTCTCTAACACCTGCCGGCATCGCCAGGCGCAGGGGAAATCCGTACTTTCTCCGGAATCATTCCCGATGTCGAACGAGCGGGGTACACGCAGGATGCGCGTACGAGATGGGCTGCCATCTCGCCTACGCGACCGGTGACCGTCCCGGGGGAGGCACGCTCCCACTGCCCACGGTCGCTGGCTGGGTCATCCTGGAGCACCGTGATGCCGCAAACGAATCCTCTCCACCAGAGACATCAGGTCTTGGTCAGGTCCCAATCTCGTCGCACTATCCTCAAATCCTGCGGCGCATTCGGCGTTGCGCTCATGGGGATGCGGCAATGGTCGCCGGACGCCCTGGCAGCACCCGTCGCCAGCGTGGCAGCCCCGAACATCCTCCGTGATGCGGACTGCTTCGCGACGGTCTCGGTCGCCGTGACGCTCTCCGGCATTTCCCCTCGCGTCCGCTACGAGGTACACGGGAACCTGATGGATTTGGACGAACCGGATGGTGATCCGGATGTGTGCGGTGTGCTCCCGGCGCAAGCGACATCAGCCAACCACCAGCAGCGCCAGGTGGTGGTGGTGACCGCACGGATGCGCGCCGCGGATCTTGGGCTGGTGAAAGGGATGGGGCCGAGCCACGACGAGACCTTCAGTCCCGATCTCGTCGAACTCTTTGCCCGCATCTGGCTGCGCGATCTCACCACCGGCGATGAGCGGGGCCCGTGGGACTCCCCCGTGCGCGTTGTCGTGTCCAGCGCAGCGTTGGATTGGACGCACCCGAGGCCATTTCCAGGTAGCGAGCTCCTGGTTCCTCGGAGTGGCAAGCCTGCCGCTCCTCCTCAGGCGTGCATCTCCTAATTGGACTCGGGCTTGCGGCACATGTGATTACGGCCTTGCCTCTGACGTCATCCTCACGCGATGGTCTCAACGTCAGTCCTGCCCCGGGAATCCCGCATAGAACGACGGTCACGCGCACGTACTTCGTTGGACACGCAAGACCAACAGCGTCTCCAATACCACCGTTTCCAAGTCGGACAGGCTATTCCCAGTTGCCAACGGATCTCACTCGCACCTGTCTCCGATTCCTCGAAAACTACTGAGGTTTCTACTGAACTCCTCGGCATGTGCTGGAAGGCGAGGCGGCACAAGATGGTGTCGTGCCCAGACACCACCGGGCGTATCCCAGGAGCCTGGTGACACCACGAGACTGCGGAAAGGCACCGAGATGATTTCGCGGACGTACCTTCATGCCTGGTCACCGCCTACGGAGGACATCTTGCTGGAGCACGCGCTGGAGCGGCGCATCAGCCAAGGAGAACAGGTCGCCCGGCGCCAGCCAGTGCCAAGCCTCGCCTGGTTGCTCTCATCTCCCACGGTCGGAATACTTGGCTATCCCCGCTGCCGATCCTGGGTGATCCAGTGGTGGAACGTCCCAGAGCCATCGCGCCCTTCCTGCTGATTGAGCAGTGCAACGCCATCTTCAAATGACCCGGGAAGCCCGCGCCACCGGCTCGATCGGCCGGTGTCTAGCCCGCCAAGCTCGGGTCCTCTCGATCTTCAGGGAAACTCGGAGGCAGGACCGTCCTTCGCAGGAGGATTGGCATGGATATCTCGACAGACATCACCAGGGATGACCCAGCCCAGGACCTGACAGAACGCCTGTTTGCGGCAGCTGTTGCGACAGGTGATGTGTTTTCCATCTACCTTGGCGACCGGCTGGGCTACTACCAGGCACTCGCTACGGACGATGCGCTGACCAGTTCCGCCCTTGCGTCGCGCACCGGCACCGTCGAGCGCTACGCCCGTGAGTGGCTGGAACACCAGGCGGTCAGCGGCATCCTGACCGTGGACAATCCTGACGCGGACGCGCTCGTGCGCCGGTTTCGCTTACCGACAGCGCACCACGCCGCGCTGGTGGACCTGCAGGGGCTCGCCTGCATGACGCCGATGCTGCGTCTGTTGGTCGGTTCCGGTCAGGTCCTGCCACTTGTCGAGAATGCGTTTCGCACCGGTGGTGGTGTCCCGTACACCGCGTACGGCGAGGTGCGCGACGCGATTGCCTCCTGCAACCAGCCGCTGTTTTCCAACCTCCTGGGCACGGAGTGGTTGCCCGCGATTCCGGACCTCCACCACCGGCTTTCGACGGATCCCACGGCCCGCGTAGCCGACATTGGATGTGGGCTGGGCTGGTCGAGCATCGCGATTGCCGAAACCTATCCTCTGGTCCATGTGGACGGCTTCGATCTCGATGACGCCTCGATCGCGGCCGCGCAGGCAAACGCGGTTGCCAGGGGCGTGGCTGATCGCGTGACGTTCCAGGTACGAGATGCGGGCGATCCGACGCTGGCCGGGAACTACACCCTGGCCTGTGCCTTCGAATGTATTCACGACATGCCAGATCCGGTGTCTGTTTTGCGTGCGATGCGTCGCTTGGTTCATGGCGATGGTTCCGTGCTCATTGCTGATGAACGGGTGGCGGAGACCTTTGCCGCGCCTGGGGAGCCGATGGAGCGGCTGCTCTATGCCCTCAGCCTGCTGCACTGTCTGCCCGTGGGGATGGCGGACGAGCCGTCGGTGGCGACGGGAACGATCATGCGCCCCGACGTCTTTCGGCAGTACGCTGCACAGGCTGGCTTTCAAGCAGTCGAGATTTTGCCGATCGAGAACGACGCCTGGTATTTCTACCGCCTGAGCGGTTGACCGTTGAACAGATCACCCGGTGACCATGCGCTTTGGGTGAATAGGTCGCCGGATGCCGCCACGTCACGCTCGCGAGCTTCCTGGTAGTTGTGCCCAGGATTGGTCGGGAGCGGCCGTCTATCTTCCCACTCAGCGCTGCCTGCACTAATCTGTGCAGCATCAGCAACACTACGTGCAGCGACGGTCACGTGTGTGGGTGGGAACTCTCTTGGCAGATCCAGCACCTGCGTTTCACCTCGATGTGCTACCTGTCCCACGCACTCGCCTCATTGGCCGGCAACCGGAGTGCGCCAGCGCACGTTCACTGCTGCTTGATGACGCCGTCCCACTTCTCACGCTGACGGGACCCGGAGGGGTAGGCAAAACCCGGTTGGCCCTGGCTCTCGCACACCAGATGAAGTCCCAATTCGCGAGTGGTGTGATCTGGGTTGATCTCTCGTCGCTGCGTGAGCAATCACTGGTCATCTCAACCCTGGCCCGTCACCTTGATGTGACCTTGGTTCCGGATCGCGTTCCCCTCGACCAACTTGCCCATTTTCTTCGTCCACGCCAGACGTTGCTGTTGCTGGATAACTGTGAGCATCTCGTCGACGCTGTGGCCGAGGTCGTTGCGTTCCTGCTCAGCCAGTGTCCGGCGCTCCAGGTGCTGGCGACAAGCCGTGCGCCACTTCATGTTCGCGGCGAACAGCTCCTGCCTCTGTCTCCACTGCCGCTTCCTGAAATGGAAACAGCGCGGTCAGTTGCGCAACTTGCCCAGAATGATGCGGTTGCCCTCCTGATCGAGCGACTCCGGGCCGTACGACCAGGCTTTGTCCTTACGGATGTGAATGCCTCAGCTATCGCGGGCATTTGTCGCCGCCTCGATGGCTTGCCACTTGCACTTGAGCTCGCCGCTGCCCGGCTGCGCATCTTTTCTCCTGAGGCGCTCCTGGCACAGATGCAAACACGATTGCGCCTTCTCGATGACGGTCCGCGTGATGCTCCCATGCGCCAACAGACGCTTCGTGACACCATCGCGTGGTCCTACAACCTGCTCTCCTCAAATGATCAACGCCTCTTCCGCCACTTGGCTGTCTTTGTGGGCGGATGGTCCCTTGAGACAGCTGCCATCGTGAGCGGGCTCCCAGAGGTAACGCTTGCAGCCCATCTTGACCACCTGATGAGCCAAAGCCTGGTAATGGAGGTGCGTAGCGCACGATCCCCGCGTTTCACCATGCTCGAAACCATTCGCGAGTTTGCCTGGGAGAAACTCATCGCTGCAGGAGAGGCTGCCGAGATTCAGCATCGTCACGCCGCATTTTGCGCACAGCTCACCGTCATCGCCGAGCCGGACTTGTCGATCGGCCGACGGACATCGTATTGGCTGGCCCAGCTTGATGATGAGCGAGATAACATCCGGGCGGCCCTCGTGTGGGATCTGGAATCCGGATCTATCACGCGTGCAATGTCGACAACCCGGGGCATGGTTGAGTACTGGACGTTCCGCGCGGCGTTCCACGAAGGCCGCTCCTGGTGTGAGCAGACCCTGGCTCAGGCACCCAGCGGCGTACCAGACGCTGCGCGCACTGGCCCCCTCTTTGGGGTGGCGATGCTGGCGGGCTTCGAATTCGATTGTGAGGCTGGCATCGCAGCAGGAAGCGCCATGCTCGAAGAAGCCGAGGCCGCAGATGATGCCCTGGAGATTGTGCGGGCCCATCTCGCAATCTGTTTTGTTGGACTTCGCGCCGGTCACTTTGATCAGGCCCTGACCCATGCCGAGGAAGGGTTGCGCCTCGCCCGGCAGATCAAAGCCTGGGGCTGGGCTGCCTGGCTCCTCGTTCAGCTCAGCGAGAATCCCCACTGTCCATACAGAGTGGAGGCAGCTGAGGAGGCGCTCGAATTGTTCACGACGCTGGAGGGTGAGTGGGGGCAGGCCAACGCTTTGCTGAATCTGGCCCCGGCGGCGGCCCGTCGAGGTGACGTGCCGAGGGCGGCGAGCATCTACCTGGAAAGCCTGAATTTGCGCCAGGCGATTGACGATCGCTGGGGCATTATTGATGACCTGGTCGGCATCGCCAAGATCGCTGAGCAGCAGCAGTATTTGCTCGAGGCGACACAGATTCTTGCCGCTGCCTCCAGTTGGGCCGAAGCGATCCAATACACGTTGGTTGAACTCCCGGTGTCACCATCTGCTCTCCGGCAGGACCTCCAACGTCAGCAGTCGTCACAGCAATTTGTTGATGCGTGGGCTCGCGGCGTCCGGATGACGCCACAAGAAGCCATTCGCGCATCGCAGTCCGTCCTGGACAAACTCGCCACCAACGTGCCAGCGCCTGCGCTGGTCGAGGTCGCCGCTGACGAGACAGAACGCAAGAATTCCCGCGCAACGCCGGTAGATCGCCTGGATGGCTTCATTGTTGGAGACCTCACCCGCCGCGAAAGGGAAGTTCTTAACCTGCTCTGCCAGCGATTCACGGATCCTGAAATTGCCGCACAGCTCTTCATCAGCCCCTACACCGCGAGCAAACATGTCAGCAATGTGTTGGGGAAGCTGGGCGTGAGCAGTCGTCGAGACGCTGCGGCGTTCGCGGTGCGTCACGAGTTGCTCTAAAGGTCCAACGTCCTCCAAACGCCCGGATTCCGGAAACCACTGAGGTTTCGAGTGAGCGCCTCGGCATGACCAAGAGCCGCTACGGGCGCATCACGGGAGCCAGCCCAGGGGAATGGCACCGGAGCCCGAATCACCTCGGAGACTGACGCGAAACCACGACAGAGATGGGCGGTTTGCAGCCACCCCTCGTACTGCCGTCTTATCCTCGTTCGTGTCGTTGCCCCTGAATACTCGCGTCCCGGCAGTGATTGCCCTCGTCCTGGCCACAGGGGACTGAGGATCGCAAGCTCTTGCGCAGAAGGCCTGTCATGCGTCGGCATGGAGCACATTGTCTCTCGGGTGTCTTGCCGCGAGAACTGTTCGCTCTCGTCCGTGTTACCGCCTGACAGATGTCGTCGGCATCCCAGATCCAGGCATAGCTGCCTCCACCCTGCCGCGTCCCATGCTGTGCACCAACTGCTCGGCCACGGACTTCCTGCCGGACGGTATCGGAGACTGATTCCGGGAAGCACCTGACCACCGAATCACCCCGAGACGCGGTCGCAGATCCCACGCGCTTCCGCATGCCCTTGGGCAACTGCAGTTCCTGGCGCGTCCAATGCTCGGCACAACCGGCCTGGCACGTCAGGCACCTGTGCGCCACCGGGAAGTGCACGCGCTCATCTCCCAATCCCGTACATGCTACGGGGGTCTCCTGGCAGCCAGACCGCTACCGTGAGTGCAGTCAAGCAGGAGCCGATGCCCTCGGTGCAGCCCCTGCAGCCCGGGTAGTGGGCGAACCTCACGTGTCCTCGTGTCTGCGGCATCGCGTTCAGCAGTGCGCGTATCTCATCGGAGCGAATGGACCATGGACGAGCCAAGCACCTCCAGCGACGACCCACGTATCCCGACGCACCCTGGTGAGATGACCCCTGCATGGTTAACCAATGTCCTGCACGGGAGTGGAACACTCACGCAGGCGAAGATCACGTCCGTCGTTCCAGAGGTCCTTGGAACCGGACGGGGGTTCACTGGACAGGTCCTGCGCCTGCACCTGGGCTACGACCACCGCGAACGCAGCGCACCACGCTCAATCATCGCCAAATTGCCGGCCGGTGATCCAGCAACCCGCACCGCGCTGCACGGGTTGGGGTTGTACGCCCGGGAAGTGCGCTTCTATCAGGACGTCGCCTGCAGCGCAGCTGCGCCGACCCCCCACGTCTACTACGCAGCCACACGTGCGGATCCCCCCGCGGCGGTCTTGCTGCTGGAAGACCTGAGCACGGGACACGTGGGTAATAACCTCGGAGGGTGTCTCGATGACGAGGCGATGTTGGCGGTGACGCACCTGGCGCGCTTTCATGCCCGCTGGTGGGATGATCCCCGGCTCGGGGAGATTGCCTGGCTGGATGCCGTCGACGGCGATGATCTGGCCAATCTGTATCACCAGCAGTGGGGACCGTTCCGCGCAAAGCTCGCCGGGCTGCTGCCGGCCCGGCTCGAGGCTCTTGGCACAACGGTGCTGGATCGGTTCTCCGGCTACCACCGCTGGCTCAATGCCCCACCCTGCTGCATCGTGCACGGGGATTTTCGTCTCGACAATCTGTTTTTCGCTGACCAATCCTCGCCGCGACCGCTCACCATCTTTGATTGGCAAGTGGCCGTGCGCGGCCGGGGTGTGAGCGATGTCGCCTACTTCGCGGCGTTCTGCCTACCGGTCGATGCACGGCGACGCATCGAGTGGGCGCTGGTACAGCGCTATCACGAGGAACTCGTCGCCAGCGGGGTCAGTGGCTATTCCTGTGAGGAATGCTGGCACGATTACCGCCTCGCCACCGCTCATGCGCTGGTTCGCCTGATTGCCGCCGGCGGACTCCTCGACTTCTCGAGTGAGCGCGGCACCTTGCTTACTGAAGCACTCGTCGTACGTACGGACGCCGTCCTGGCAGACCACGGCGTGGCTGCACTTTTCGAACACCAATTTCCCGTCTCACCGCGCGTTTGCAGCACAGGAGCAGGGCAATGAGCGACCAGGATCGGACCCAGGTTTCGTCGGCTGCCGCCGTGCAGCACGGGTACTCCGGCGGATACGACGGCAGGGTCGTGCAGGGGCTTAGCCAGCGATCGGTGATCAGGGAAGGCGCGTTCTTCCTGCCCTACCTGCGCTCTGGCATGGACGTGCTCGATTGCGGCTGTGGTCCCGGAACGATGACCGTGCAGGTCGCTGCGGTCGTAGCACCTGGTGCGGTCGTCGGAATCGACCTGGAGTCTTCCCAGTTCTCGGTTGGCAGGGCGCGAGCACAGGCACGTAGCCTGGGCAATGTGCGCTTCGAGCAAGCGTCGATCTACGCCTTGCCCTTTCCGGACGAGTCGTTTGACCTCGTCTATGCGCATGCCGTGCTCTACCACCTGGACCGTCCGGAGGCAGCCCTGGGCGAGATCCATCGGGTCCTGCGTCCAGGCGGGCTGATCGCTGTGCGTGATAGCGACACGCGCGGTGATATCTACGCTCCGGCTGACCCACACCTCGACCGGGCCTGGGAGTTGGCAGCGCGCGTGATGCACGACCACGGTGGCAATCCCGGATTCGGAGCACAGCAGCGCGCCATCCTGCGTGAGGCAGGATTTGTCGACATCGTGGCGACGGCCTCCTACGACGCGTATGGCACCCCCGCGCTAATGCAGGGATTCAGCGCGTTCTGGGCCGCATTCTTGTCTGAGCATCATGCAGAGCGGATTGTTCGTCACGGGTGGGCAACACGGGACGAGTTGGCGGAACTCGCGGGCGTGCTTACCGGATGGGGGCTTCATCCGGATGCGTTTGCGGCTCGGGCCCGCTGCGAAGCCATTGGCCGGAAGCCGGCTTAGTTGCGAACGCTGTCTGGCGCCGCTCCGCTCAAAGACAGAGATATGGAACCGCCCTCCCGCTCCCGCACCCTTCTGGACGCCAATGAACGCCTCATCCAGGCCGACTTTCCAGACCGTGGAGACTGAACACCTCAGCGAGTGCGCGGCGATCCGATGGCTCGCCGCGACGGCGCGGGCAGATCTCGCCATTTCGTCCTCGATCACCAGGGTAAGGCGTCGTCATCCTGAGACGAAACGAGCCGCTGGAGAAGTGCTTCCACCGCGTCGCGCTGTACCAGGGCACAAACCCCGTCTCGCTCGCAACAGCGCCGCTCTCCACGCAGAAGTAATGGCCCCGCTGCCTTACGCGTCGGTTGTGGTGCCTGGCACGACGAGCGGGATCGTGCGCGGAATGCGGTCCTTCCGCTTGGCCTGTCTTACCCGGTGTAGTAGCAGCGTGCGCCCTGGCCGCGGTCCTGGCAGTCGATATTGGCGCCGCAGCAGTCGCAATACCCGATCCGGCAGGAGCTCCCGACACCGACGCAGCAGCGCGGTCGATCTGGCGTGGCGCACCCGTTCTGGGAACAGATGGCCTTCCCGCAGCATTCGTCGCTGCTCGTGCACAGCTCGGTCAGTTCCGTACACGTCCCGGCCCCCGGAGCGCGCCCATTGTCCTGGCCCTTGCGCTTGCCGGGATGGTGTCCCCGATTGCGGCCATGCCGCTTGCCGCCGGTTCGCCCACCAGGGCCGCCTGCGGCGTCCGACTCTCCCGTGGGTGTTGCCGCCATCGCGAGCACCAGGCCCGGGGCGAGGCGCAACAGGCCGCGACGCGGCGCCGCGTCGGAAAGGGTCTTCACCAACCTGTCGAAGTGATGAGTGTCCATGGTGAACTATCCTCCTGGTCCTACGACGCACCAGCGCGTGTCTCCTCCGGGCTGTGGAACTCCCCGCTCAGGACGGCCACGTCCAGCAAGCTCTCGTGAAGTGCCCACCACAACGCCCAGGTGTCCGGGTACGACACTAGTGCCCGACGCTCCCGTTGTCCCCAGTACGTCCTGCGGGTTTTTGCGGGCGATGCAGGGGACACCGCTGTCCGCGCTGTCCGCGGCCCTCGTCACGAGTACCGCCTGCCACGGACGGCCGTAGGGGCAGCAGCGGGGGCTGGTGCGTCTGCAGGGTCTCCCCGGGAATGGCGATGATCCGTTCGATCCGTCACCAAAAGGGTGATGCCTGAGACACCCCAGACAAGCCCGTCCCATCACCTGGCGCATGGTCGGGCATGGTGGCGATCAGGTGCGACTGGTCGTCACAGGCGACGCCCCGTTCGACGAGGGTCGCATAGGGCCCCATCCAGGTCCGTAACGCGAAAGGAGAGCACCGAACTCGGGTAATCGAGCTCCAGCGCTTCCGGTGCGCTCAACATCAGCCAGACCCCGTCCCAATCGCAGAAGGCGAGGTCCGCCACAAGATGGCGGCGCTTCTCGTGTCGCAGCGCACACCCTGGCCGTAGGCCCGCCGACAGCCACCTGAGGCGTCTTCCGTCAGGATGGAGACCATCCCGGCGGTGATCCAGCGCTGGGGTGACGACCAGCAGCAATGAGACGGCGATGCGGTGGACGGCGCAATCGGGGAAAGCCATGTCGCTGAAGGGAGCTATCGGTATGCGTCGCGTGATGTTCGCCCTGCTTGCGGGGTTCGCTCGGCTCCTGCGAAGTCTTGCCGTCTCTGGGGAGATGTCGCCGATGGCGCAGCAGCGGCTTGGGGGAGAAGCCGAGGCGCTGCAGCGTGATATCCAGGACTCCCTCGATCACGCGCGCCGCCACGATCACTACCAACGCTAGCCCGTTCCCCTGGGGATACTGCCGTTTATTCGCGCTTGCCCGTCGCAAGAGCGGTCCCCTGGGGACCAGCACCATTCCTCACGGGAACCGCCCATTCCCGCACGACGATGGGTGTTCCCTGGAGCCATCTCGTTGTGCGGCGTGTGGCGATGGTCATGGTCAGGAGATCACCCAACTCCACCCGTCATCCCTCCTGTTCCGGAGTTGACACCTCCCCCGCGCCCTGCTTGGCGGTGAGCACAGGCCCCATCCGCTGAAATAGGGACATCGCCGAAGTGCTTCGGCCTGACGCACCAGCGCCAGACACTCCACCCAGATATCGACGGAAGGAACACCCCGATGGCCCTCATCTCCACCCAGGCTACCCCGGCCCAGTACACTTCCCGCACTCGCTCCCGCATCCTCACCGGTCTGCGCGTCCTGCCCGCAGCCCTCGTGCTGCTCGGCGCCGTCAGCGTGGCTCCTGCTCCCGCTGGTGCGGCGGCCGGCTGCGGCGGCGGGCTCGTCGCCATCGACGGCGGCAACGTCACCAACTCCACGACCCTCAATCTGAGCGCCGATGGCGGGCAGGCCCTGGCCGTGGCCAATGGCGGCGACAACAACCTGGCCCTCGCGCTGAACAATGGCGCGGCCCTGGCCGGCAACGGCGGGCTCGCCAATGCAAACGCCAACGGCGGCATCATCGATCTCGACGACATCAACTCCGGCAACAACCGCGGCAACACCATCGCGGTAAGTGGCGGTGGCGGCGGCTGTGGCCCGGCCGGCAGCACCTGCCAGACCCTCATCGATGGCGGCAACGTCAGCAACACCACCTCGCTAAACCTGAGTGCTGACGGTGGGAACGCCCTCTCCCTGGCCAACGGTGGGGATGACAACCTCGCCCTGGCCCTGGGCAATGACGGGCTCGCGCTGGCTGGCAACGGTGGGGTCGCCCTGGCCAACGCTAACGGCGGCACGATTGACATCGGTGATGTGAACTCCGGCAACAACCGCGGCAACACCATCCAGGTCGCCCGCACGGTCTGCGGTCCGGCTAGCGGTCCGGCTGGTGGTGGCGGTGGAAACGGTCCGGCGCTGCGCGGCAACGGTGGTGGCGCTCCCCGTGGCAATGCCCCGGTCGCG
Organism: Thermomicrobiales bacterium; assembly: GCA_046328375.1. Classification (GTDB taxonomy): domain Bacteria; phylum Chloroflexota; class Chloroflexia; order Thermomicrobiales; family UBA6265; genus JACCXM01. Next base: position 50,482 of record JAXLWT010000011.1, on the reverse strand, counting down.
CAGACGCCACACGCCTCGGCTCCGATCGCCAGTGCCATCGTGGTCGACGGCGGGAATGTCACGAACTCCACCACCATCGCGATCAGTGCCGATGGCGGCACGGCCATCTCCTCCGCGAACGGTGGCGACGGCAACCTGGCGGTTGCAGCCGGCAACGGTGGCGCCGCGGCCGGCAACGGCGGCATCGCCAACGCCGAAGCCAATGGCGGCACCATCACCCTCGGCGACATCAACTCGGGTGGCAACGAGGGCAACACGATCGTGGTCCAGGGCACCGGTGGTGGCGGGCCAGTCGCTGTCGATGGCGGCAATGTCAGCAACAGCACCGATCTCTCCCTCAGCGCCGACGGCGGCACGGCAATCTCCACGGCCGATGGCGGTGATGGCAACCAGGCCATCGCCGCTGGCAATGACGATGCGGCCCTGGCTGGCAATGGCGGGGTCGCCAACGCGGAAGCGAACGGCGGCGCCATCTCGCTCGGCGACGTGAACTCCGGGGATAACGCGGGCAACACGATCCTGATCGGCGGCTAGGGACGACGCCCTCGCCCAATCCACGCCGGATGGCGCGCTCCCCCCGACAACTGACATCTCCCGGCAGCGGCGTACCCCTCGGTGCGCCGCTGCTTTGTGCCTGACGTACGGCAGCGTGCAGGTGAGGTCGCGGAGGCCAGGGGGAGGAAGGCCAGGTGGATCTCCGCACGGCGCCCGTAGCGCACGGTCAGTCGCTGAAAGCGGTTGAGCCAGGCGAGCGTGCGTTCGACCACCCTGCGCTGCTGGCCCCATCGCCCGCTGGAGTCGATGCCCTGCCGCGCGGTCCGGCACACGTGCTCGGCCACCCTTGGGCTTTGGCGGCCCAGTTGGCAAAAGCGGGGCGACGAGCACCCACAACTCGTCGCTGACACGAGGCTTGCTCATCCAGCGCGTCTGCCACGCCCCGATCCGGTTGTGAAAGCCACTCCTGGATGGCATGGCTCCTGCGCCTCTCATCCCCACGTGGCACCCTGGACTGGTGCCTGAGCGCTGTGCCACTGAGGAGCTACCCCATGGATGTCAATCGGTTCGACACGCTTGCCCGCTCATTCGCGTCTGGACTCTCCCGCCGGTCCATGCTCGGGCGCGGTGCTCGTGCCGCCCTGGTGAGCCCCCTGGCACTTGCAGGTATGTCCGTGCGAGCGGACGGCAACGACAAGAAGAAGGACAAAGATCAGGGGCGCGACCAGGGCGGCCCCGGGAACAGTGGCTGCCGGGGAGAAGGTCACCCGTGCGAGGGGAACCAGGTCTGCTGCGCCGGGCTCATCTGCGGCTCGTTTGGACCCGGGAACGCACAGCGATGTGGGACGGGCCCAACTGATGTGTCACGGCAGCAGTCCCAGACTGATCAACCTGTGGTGAATCAAACGACGAATCAGACCGTGGTCCAGAACACCAACCAGGTCTGCGCCGGCAACTGCGACCAGAGCAGCCAGCAGGTGGTCGACACCTCGCTGAACCAGGCGGTCCTCGCCGGTAGTCCCCCCACCGCGCTGCGCCCATCCACCTACTGGATCGACCTGTCCTGCACCTTTGATGCCCCCAGCTACCGCACCGTCTGTACCGGCACGGCCCAGGGGCAGGAAGGTGCACCGCTGGTCCAGAAGATCACCCTCCCGCGCGACCGGTTCTGCGCCGTGGTGATCCGCTCGGACTCGACACCAGAGCGCCGGGAGACGGTGCCGAGCCAGGCGCCAGCCAGCACCAGCACCAACGCGAGTACCGCCAACGCCGGCAACGGCGGCGTGGCGAACGCGAACGCCAACGGCGGCTCGGTCACCGTCGGCAACGTCCAGGGCGCAAACGACGTGAACATCAACGCCAGCGGCGGGAACGCCAACGCCGATGCCTCCGGCGGCAATGGCAACGTCGCGATCGCCGGCGGCCAGACGACGCAGCCGACGCAGACGCTGCAGCAGGTGGTGGAACCCAGCACGCTCACCATCGAACTGGAGGGGAACGTCGTACCGGGCCGGCCGACCACCTACTGGCTCGACACCGAGGCGGGGCGGCGTCCGGCGGCGGGTCCCACGCTGCTGCAGGTGGCGGATGAGAACGTGGACACCGGGACGATTGTGGTGGACGCGTGGCTGTGCCCACCGCCCAGCCGGTGGACGCCTACGACTGGTTCGGCCAGTGCACGAGCCCGGCGGCCGGGATGCAGTTCAGCCTCTTCCAGGTGGATGGCGCCGCACCGGTGGCCACCCTCGCCCCGGATGCGCAGGGGCAGGTGCGCTTCCCGAACCTGGCCCCGGGCACGTACGAAGTGCGGCCGGAGGGCATCGCCTGGTGCCACGCCGAGAGCGACCACGTCGATGCCAACGGCAACGTCCTCGTCGAGCCGCAAGTCGAGTCCCATGTCTGGAGCTTTGTCTGCGGTGGTGGCAGCTAGCGGATCACGCACGCTGGCGACTCACCCCCATCGTGCCAGCACGGGCAGACCCACTCGGGTCTGCCCGTGCTCATGTCTCAACCCCGCAGCTCGCTGGAACGCTGTCGGAAACACGGAGACGTGCCGCTCCTTCGTCATGGCACACTCCTGCTCCAAGGTGGACCTGGTGGGAAGCATGTCGCCGGGTCCGGACAGGTTGGGTCGCACCCATCTCCCGCGATTGCCAGTGTCGGAGTAGCGTGTGGCGGGGCCACAGTGAGCAGGTACTCCGACGGCAGCCTGGACCGGGAAGCCCAAGGTTACCCTCAGGAAGCGGGCAAATTGGCATCCGCGCCAAGGTGCAGGATGACCTGGCTCGTCCGGCGCACCTCACGGTCGCCCGGGGGTCGCAAGCGCACGGGCTCAGTTGGTCAAGCTGATTGCAACATCCGGAAATCCACCAGCACAATGCCTTCCTCGACAAGCGTCTGCCGCGCCTGCGCCGAGACCAGGAAATCGAAGTCCGCTTTGCGAACCTGCCAACTGGCCGGCTCCATGGCCTGCGCCTCCGCATCCCCGAGACTGGGATGCACCGCCCACTCACTGAGTCCGACAGGAAGATTGCGCAGCAGGGCGAGATACTGGGCCGTCTTGCCGTCCGTCGCCAGGCTGTAGCTATCCAGAACGCCGTGGCTGCACGTTCGGAATCCTGCCTGCTGCGCCGATGCCGCAGCGGCCGGGGTGTGGACACGCAGCGCCAGGCCAAACTCCTCCGCTAACGCCATCGTCAAAGCGAAGATATCCGGCCTGCCGCCGTCGGCGAGGCAGTGCCAATCAAGATGCGTCGGCGAGAGGCCTGCTCCCAGCACCGTAGCGATCTGAGCGCGGAATTCGATCTCCACCTCGTTCAACATCGCCTGCGCGAGGAGCACGTCGCGTTGGTCGTACCGGTAGAAAGCCCCTGAGGCATCGACCAGGGACGGCACCATTCCACGGGGAGCACGCGGTCCCCAGCGATAGCCAGTGTGCTCGGCAACCAGGGTGAGATGAACGCCGAAAGGGAGGTCCGGGTTCTCGGCGAGGAGTCGCAAGGCCTCAGGCGCCCACGGGCATGGGACCATGACCGTCGTGGAGCTCACAACCCCAGCGCGCATCGCCTGGATCGTTGCAGCATTCGCGGCATGACACATGCCGAAATCATCAGCATTGATGATCAAGAGGCGCGCGTCGCCTGGAAAACCCAGCAGCGCGTTCATGGCCCGCGGATCCATTACGTCCCTCGCACACTCGATGCTGTCACCCGGCTGCGCGACGGGTGTACCGTCATCCAGTATGTCAGCCCGCTGAGCTCCGGCGAGTTATTGTGTAACACGGAAACTGAGGAGGTCGCCCCGCTGGTCTCCATCATCTACCTGGAGCCCATGGAACTCCCCAGATCTTGCGGGCGCTCATGGAATCTCCACCAGAGCCACATCTCCCATGAGACGACGAGGCATCCTGCAAACCTTCTGCCTCGCGCATTCCCTCCTCCCGGCACCCCGCTTCTCGCTCAGCCGGATCACGCCAGCCGGGAGACGAACGCCTCGATGCACCGGTTGACGACAGCTGGCCGCTCCATCATGACGAAATGCCCGGCCGCGCTCACGGTCTCGACCTGCGCCCCAGGCACCAACCGCCGCACCAGTTCCACCCAGGGCGAACTCGCGCTCGGCTCCAGCGGGACCCTGACGCGCTCGGGATCGATGGAGGTGCTCTGGATGACCAGCAGCGGCACGGTGACCTGGGCCAGAGCGGCTTCCACTGACCGGGCATCCCACTCGGCGATCCGCGGGAACAGGGCGGCACCGATTGCTTCGGGCAGCGCCAGCGCCCGGGTGACGATGTGCTCCTCGAGGGCGGGAACGCTCCCCGGCATGAACATGCCGGTGAAGAAGTCGTACATGAAGGTGTGGTAGCCGACGGCCTGCATCTCCCGCCGTACGGCCTGTGCGGCGGCCTCGGGGTTTCCGGCGGACAGGCGACTGCCGTCCACCAGGACCAGGCCGGCCACGCGCTGCGGCGCGTCGACGTAGGCCTGGAGAACCACTCGGGCGCCCATGCTGTGCCCGACGAGGACAGCCGGGGGGAGATCCAGGGCGTGCAGCAGGGCACTGACATCGGCGCCGAAGGTGTCGATAGTGCATCGTGCCGGTTCACCGCTGGAGGCGCCGTGGCCGGGGAGATCGCAGGCAACCACGTGATGATGACAACGGAAGTGTTCCACCTGCGCCTGCCAGTCGTCGTGCGTGCAGGCGAGGCCGTGGACGAAGACGAGCGGCGGGTCGCCGGTGCCTGCCTGTTCGTAGAAGAGCCGCGCGCCGGGCAGCGCAAGGTAACTCATGGGCACTCTCCTCGGGGGGACCGCACACGATCCATCCGGTCAGTGACTCCGGCCGCGCCGATCGTGGTCAACGCGGGGGTGGGTCTCCCCATCGCGGCCGGTGCAGAATGCTGGATCCCCGGGCAGGCGTGGGCTCGCGGCCGGCACGTGGCGACGACGCTCCAGGCCATCCCCACGTGCGCGTCTCTGGGCGCCAGGCGTCAGGCCAGGGCAGTGAACAGGAACATCTTGTCATCGCTGGAATCCGACTGGCGCTCTGCCTTGAACGATGTGCCATTCAGCCACGGGATGGTGACGCTTTCCCCGACATCGAGGGAGGTTTCCTCCATGGTCGGTCCGCAGTAAATGGGTGGGCTGACCTCCCCGGAATGGGTGCAGTTGTATTCAGTACCGGAAATCACGTACGGCTCGCCGACCAGGGGATTGATCGCCTGGAGGAAGAGGTTGTCTGCCCACCCGTCGAGATGGATGACGAAAACGACGGCGGTGTCATCAGTCGACAGAGTCGCGTTGAAGCCAGGAGGGCAGGTGTAGTTCAGATCCCCATTTTCCCCTACGACCCGGATGGTGTACGTCGATGAGGTTGGATTGGAGAACGCCACCGACACACCCAGGCCAAACACGCCACCAAGCTGGTTGCCCCTGGACTGGCCATTCTTGTTGGTGTTGTTCCCGTTGTCGTTGCGCTGCCGCTGGTTGCGCTGCTTCCTGTTGCGCCGTTTGCTGCGATCTTGCAGGCGCTGATGCGGCCGCTCGCCGGCCAGCGCCTCGTGTCCCACCAGCGCGAGCAAGCCGCTCGCACTGGCGGCTCCAAGGGCGTGCAGCAGCGCACGGCGCGATCTTGCTGCGGCAACGGGACGGCTGAGGTGATCTCCGTGGTCCTGGATCATCCGGATAGCTCCGTAGGCATCTCGCTCCGCCACATGACGTCGTGATGTCACACGGCTGCCCCACCACCCGTGATGGGCCTGTCCTGCAGTATGGGTTTGCGCTATCCGCGGGGACATCTATCGAAAGTGATATTTGCGGTCCGCCTGCAGAGTGGCAGGGCGAGGTGGCCCAGCCGTGGCCAGGGCCGGCGGTCGCGTGAGGAAAGGCCGGAGTGCTCTACCTCACGCCAGCTTGATGCAGGACCTCGACCTGAATACCCCCTGGGGCACGAAAGTAGAAGGTCCAGGCGCCATGCATCCGTTTTGGCGGACTGTCGGCAATACCATCTGCATGCAAGCGCTCATAGATCGCGTTGACCTGGTCGTCGCTGTCTTGCGCAAAGCCGACGTGAAACATGGTGGGGTAGCTGGTCTGGTCCCCGTGCATCAAGGTGAGCACAAAGCCGCCGTCGCCGAGCAGGACAGCGAGCTTGCCGTTACCAGCCGTCGACACCGGCGTGAAGCCAAAGTAGGTCTCGAAAAACGCGCGCGTCGCCGCGACGTCTGGGACGGTGAGATTGAGATGGTTCAGGTGCATGGGTGCGAACTCCTCATGGATGATGGTCATGCCGGCCTGCCGGAAGCGGTAAGGGCACCAGGCGGCCCCGCAGCATGGGCACGCAGCTCGTCGCTCGCGTCGGAGCGGTCGATGCCGTCGACGCGATCGTCGGCGAGGCGCCGCTGACCGGCCAAAGCCGTCGAACGCCGCGAGGCCTCGTGCGTCACGGAACGTTCACGACAGGCTAGGCAACCCCACACCGGGTGAGACACGCCGGTGTGCCGAAGTCCAGACAGACGGTTCCAGCAACGCACTCGGAGCACGAAGCCACCACTACCAGCGGGAGGTTGGAGAAGCAACCGCTGAGAAAGCAGGTGCAAGCGCCGTTCGCGTCTGTCGCACACTCTGACGATGCCGCACACTGTTGGCACGTGCTATCCGGGGCACAGCGTCCACTGGCACAGTCACCTGCGACGCGACACCTCTGCCCGTCCGCGCACGGGCCGCAGGATCCCCCGCAGTCGATGCCAGTTTCACTGCCATTTTGCCGGCCGTCTGTGCACGTGGGGGCAGGCCGGCGCCTCCGCTTGTGTTTGCGCTTCTTGTGCTTCTGGTGCCCGGCCATGGCCTGGTCAGCACCAAGCAGACCGAGCCCACCGGCCAGCGCAAGGAGCGCGTGGCGCCGGGAGCGCCGCTGGGTCAGGTGGCGAGTCAGGGCATCAAACGCGTAGTCATCCACGGCAATCCTCTCCAGCGAGGTGCAGAGGCGGAACACGGGCAGTATGCGTAGCGCGAGGAGGTGCTACAAGGGCAGTTACCGTCAAGATGCCCGCCCGGACTCATAGCCACCATGCGAGCCGCAGGCGTCCTGCAAGGACGCGCACGTGATTCCGCGACCTCGACTGCTCCCGGTGGATGTCGCACCGAAACCTCCCGGTGCGCCGGGGGCTCGTGACCATCCTTGATGGCGCCGACGCGGCCGGTCCCTACACTGCATCGCTGTGCAGGTCACAGGTTTCGCGCTCGCCGTATCAGGCGGACATGCAGCCACCGCCGGGCGCGCACCGCTGTCCCCTGGAGCAACACCGCTGGTTCGCCGACTGCAGGGTCGACCTCCCCTGGGCCTGGGTGGCTCGAACGACTGCGAGGTGATGACGGCCCAGAGGTCACCGCTGACGAGTGCATACACCCACCCGCTTTCCCAGGCTGACCCCGGTCTTGAACAACGGACATTGCGCCACGCCCAAATCGGAACCGGGCCGTGCGATAGTAGAGGTGCGGCAGGCGCAACGGTCGATTTGACGTGGTCAAATCGGCATCGGGGTGGAGGCGAGCGCAAGCGAGCGGATCGCTTTCGTCGCTCATGACAGGATTGGACAACCACCAGGCATGCGGGTCGGGATCGTTGGCGGCGGACAACTCGGGATGATGCTGGCCGAGGCCGCGGTACCTCTAGGGATTGCGGTCACGGTCCTCGACAAGGCAGGTTGCCCGGCATCATTTGCGGGGGCGACGGTGATCGAGGGCGCCATCACCGACGGCGAGAAGACCCGCGAACTCGCGAGCCAGGTCGATGTCGTGACAGTCGAAATCGAGCATGTCAACAGCGACGTCCTGGCCGCGTTGGCGCACGAGGGCGTTCCCGTGCATCCGTCGCCGGAAACCCTGGTCACGATCAAGGACAAATTGGCGCAGAAAATGTTCCTGCGCCAGTTCGGGATCGCAACAGCCGATTTCCTGGCAATCGACGACGCAGGCGACGTCCGCGCAGCCGCCGCTCGCTTCGGCTATCCATTCCTGCTCAAGGCGCGGCACGGGGCGTATGACGGGCGCGGCAATGTCGTCATCCAGCGAGAAGACGACATCCCGGACGGTATCCGCAAACTGGGTGGCGACGCCCTTTACGCGGAGCGCTATGTTCCCTTTGTCAAGGAACTGGCGGTGATGGTGGCGCGTGGCCGAGATGGTGCGGTCGCTCCCTTTCCCGTGGTCGAAACGAAGCATGAAGAGAGCATCCTGCGCTGGGTCATGGCCCCGGCGTCGATCGATGCATCGTTAGCGGCACAGGCGAAGCGCCTGGCGATGTCGGCCGCGGAGCGGCTGTCCGGCGCCGGGGTGTTCGGGGTCGAGATGTTTCTCACCGGCGACGGTGACCTGCTGATCAACGAAATCGCACCGCGCGTCCACAATTCAGGTCACTACACCATCGAGGCGTGCCAAACGTCGCAGTTTGCGCAGCATCTGCTCGCAATCACGGGACAGTCACTCGGCTCCACGGCGATGACGCAGCCCGCCGCGGCGATGGTCAACATTCTCGGCGAGCGCGCCGGCACAGCCGAGCCCACCGGCGCCGGGGAGGCTGCCGCGCGCTACGGCGCGGCGGTGCACTGGTATCACAAGCGCGACGTGGCGCCACTGCGCAAGATGGGCCACCTGACCGTCACCGGTGACGACACGGGCGAGTGCCTGGAGCGGGCGTTGGCGGCGAGGGGGGTGATCGATGTCTGACGCGAGGCTGCCGGTTGTGGCGATCGTCATGGGGTCCGATTCCGACCTGCCGGTGATGCAGGAGGCGGCGCAGGTGCTCGAGGAGTTTGGTATTCCCCATGAAGTGACGATCGTCTCCGCGCACCGCACCCCGGGCCGGATGGTGCGATTCGCGGAGGAGGCGGCGGGACGCGGGATCCGGGTCGTCATTGCGGGAGCGGGCGGCGCGGCGCATTTGCCAGGCATGATCGCCTCGCTCACACCGCTCCCGGTGATCGGCGTTCCAATCCGGAGCCGCTCACTCGACGGGCTCGATTCCCTCCTCTCGATCGTCCAGATGCCGCCGGGCATCCCGGTGGCGACGATGGCGATCAATGGGGCACGGAATGCCGGGCTGCTGGCGGCGAGCATCATCGGCACGGGCGACCCCGGCGTACTGGCGAAGGTGGCCGCGTTCAAGGCACGCCTCGACCGCGACATCACCCAGAAGGCCGAATCCCTGGAGTCGCTCGGCTATCAGCGCTACCTCGAAACGAAAAGCGGAGCCTGACGGACGCTGGCGGCAAAGAGCATCACAGATGCCGGTTAGCGTCATCCAAAGAAGGTAAACCGCCGGGAGAGTCAGGGCTTCGCCGCCTGGCCGAGCAGCAGAGTAGCGCCGCGTTCGCACACGTGTCCTGCTGCACAACGGGCCGACCCGCAGCCGGTCGTTTTCACGTTGCTCCCGTGGCATGTCACTCGCCATCGCTGGCTGCCCGGCCGTGCCGAACCGCTGGATGTCGATTTCGGTACCGCCCGTTCGACCAGTCACCAGGTGGACGAGCAAGCAACCCCGCCTGGACGGACCGCGCTGGCGGGGTGGTACTGAGGCGGCGGCCGCGCCATCCTCGACCTGGCGCACCCCCTGGCCGAGCGTGGGAGCCCTCTCCCCGCCCTGGTCCCTGAACGGATCCCGTAGTCCCTCGCCTGTCGACCCCGGCGGCCGTGCGAGCCGGGACAAACCCATCAACCCGGCGAAGGAATCGCCGGCGACGTCGCGATGATTACGGAGCAGATCGGCAATGCAACCCTTGCGCTATTCCATCAACGTCACGCTGGACGGCTGCTGCGACCACCGGGCGGGAGTCCCGGACGCTGCGCTGCACAGCCACGCCACCGAGACCCTGGCGCGGGCGGACGCGCTCATCTTCGGCCGGGTGACCTACGGGATGATGGAGTCGGCGTGGCGGGCACCGGCACAATCTGGGGAACGGCCCGATTGGATGGCTGAGTCACTGGAACCCTTCGCCCGGACGATCGACGCGGCGAAGAAGTACGTCGTCTCGGACACCCTGGACCAGGTCGACTGGAACGCGGAACTCGTGCGCGGAAGCGAACTGGAGGCCACCGTCCGGCGGCTGAAGGCGGAACCGGGGCGGGGGCTGTACGTGGGGGGCGTCACGCTCCCGCTGGCGCTGGCGGAGCTGGGGTTGATCGACGAGTACGAGTTCGTGATGCACCCCCGGCTGGCGGGCCACGGACCGACGCCATTCGCAGGGCTGTCGAAGCCGCTCGACCTGGTGCTGGTGGGCCAGCAGGAATTCGGCTCGGGGATGGTGGCCCTGCGCTACGCGCCGCGGCGGTAGCTCCCGAGGCCCCTGAGCAGAGCCGGTCGCACCCCGGAGCAACGCGCGAAGGGATCGCTCTGCACGGAGCGATCCCTTCGCTGATTGACGGGCCTGGAGATCTTACGGCGGGCAGGTGCCAGGACCACACCCGGTCCCGGGCGTGCCAAAACCGAAGTACCCACTGTGACCAGTGCACAATCCGCTGCAGACCGTGTCGAACCCTTGCGGGCACCGGCTTCGATTGCACCCGGAGGGGGTGGTGTTGTCGCCACACAGGCACTGGAACAGGTTCACGTTCTGCAGGCAGGTGCCGTTGAGCTGACACGTCTGGTCGGTGGGGCAACTGCCGGTCGTACAGATCCCCCCGCAGCCATCGCCCGCGCCACACGCCTTCCCGCTGCAGTTCGGGAGGCAGACGCAGGTCTTCCCCTGGCACTGCTCCTGCCCGGTGCAGATGGCGCAGGTCCCGCTGCTGCCGCAGGCCGCGTTCGTGTCACCAGCCTGGCAGACGCCAGCGCTGTCACAGCAGTTGGTGCAGGCTGTGCAGATCCCGTCACTCCCGCACGTTGTGCAGGCGGGACAGGAGGTGGCAGTACAGGCACAGGCGCCATTCGCCTGGCAGACCTGGCCAGGATCGCCGCAGGCGTCTCCCGCTTGACCCGGGTCCGCGACACACTGCCCGGCCTCCTCGTCGCACACCTGGCAGGACGGGCAGGCGGGGTCACACCAGCAGGGGCCGCACTCCACCGCTCTCTTGCAGTTGTTGAGGACCGAGCCACATTTCCCCGCGCAGGTCTGAGCGACCGTTTCGGCCTTGCAACGCTTGTTGTGCTTCCGCCGCCGTCCCTTCCCGTGTTTGTGCGCCTTCTTCCGTCGCTTGCGCCGGCCTGCTCCCTCCGAGTCATCCGGATCGAGGATGGCCAGCAGCCCACCCAGTGTTGGAAGCGCAGCCAGGTGCGCCAACAGGCGACGGCGGGATTCGCTGGTGGAAAGCCCTCGCGCGAGGGCGTCGAAACGCGTGTTGTCCATGCTACCTTTGGCACCTCACATCTCAGCATCCTCGTTCCAGTGTGAGGGAGCAGCGTGCTTGGGCGCATATATCAAAAGTGATATTTACGGTCCGAGTTGCGCGGGGGTGTTGTCCAGGCTTCCCAAGCAAGCGATACGCAGGTCACAGGCGCTGCAGCTCTACCGCCGCGTTCCGCGGCCGGAAGAGTTGCGGCAAAGACGCGGAACCTCCGGCACCGGTGGCAATGCCTCTTCCGTGACCTTGGTGAAACGCTGTCGTACGACACCAGATCGTGTGACGCCGGTTCATCGGCCAGGCCGGCTGGCGGCGCTGCGTCGATCAACACCTTAACGGGAGGGTCTATGTAACTCCTGCCGGCGCATCAGGACCGCGCCCGGCCATCTACCGCCACCCGGTCTGCACCCAGGGACGGTTGTCCGGCCTCAACTTCGATCCCACCGTTGAGCGTGGTGGCCCGTGAACCTGTAGGAACGTTGGACGCAGACCGCGGAATCGCTCGTAGTCATGACGGGCAATGCCCGGGGCTTTAATTCCGGGACCGAGCCGTCGCCACAGTTCACACCGACATCCGATGGAGGGAAGAAACTCACGATGACCACGCATCCAAACCCGGCTGACCGTGCCGTGCCAGACAGCGCTTCAGCAGGGACCACGAGCCCGCTAACGCGCCGGGATCTCGGTAAGCTCGCCGCCATGGGGGTGGCTGCCGTTGCGGCAAGCGCCTCGCCGCCAGGCATCGCCGACGCGCACGCGCCGGCATCGCCTCCGTCTGTCCGCTCCGCGCCGCTACGGCAGACCGAGGCCACGCCGCTGGCTATGTCCGACGCCACCATCTCGCCGGACGTGATGAACTCAATTGCGACGCCGCCGCAGTTGGAGACCAGCCTGGGCTCACTGTCGTTCACCGACGGCATCCCCAGCGCAGAGACCGCAAGCACGGTCTACGACTACCTCGACCTGATGCACGGGGTGGAGGTCTTCCTCAACGCGTACCAGGGTGCCTCGACACAGGCCCTGGCGCAGGGACTGGCGGCAGGCGGCGTCCCGATGAACACGGTTGTCATCTACCAGGAGTTGATGGACGCCTCGTCCCTCTTCCTGACCGCGAATGCCGACACCATCTACTTCATGTCGATCATCGACCTCACCAACGGCCCGATGGTCGTCGAGACCCCGCCGCGGAGCCTCGGGCTTTTCGACGACATGTGGTTCCGCTGGATCATCGACTTCGGCAACTCCGGCCCCGATCGAGGCGAAGGCGGCAAGTTCCTCCTCTTACCGCCCGGCTACGACGGTGACCTCCCGGACGCCGGTTACTACGTCGGTCACTCCGGCACCACCCGCGCCCTCCTGCTCGGCCGCCAGTTCCTCGACGCCGGGGACCCCGCTCCGGCCGTGGCGCGGATCAAGGATGCCACCAGGATCTATCCCTACGTCCCGGGCGGCTTCGGCACCAGCATCGCCACGGTCCTCGAAGGGAAGGTCCCGCTCGCTCCAGTCGCCACCCCGCAGACGCCGCAGTTCATCGAGGCCACCGGCGCCGTCGTCAACACGGTCCCAGCGAGCGATTTCACCTACTTCGAACAGATCAACGCCCTCGTGCAGGCGGAGCCGGCGACCGCGTTCGATCCGGAGCTGATGGGACAGATGGCTGCCATCGGCATCGTCAAGGGCAAGGATTTTGCTCCGGACGAGCGGATGCGCAAGATCCTGACCGACGCCGCGGCGATCGGCGCGGCCTCGGCGCGCACGCTGGCGTTCCGCCCGCGCGCGTCCGAAGGCTTCGAGGTCTATCCCGGCTCGGGGTGGATAAACCCACTGTGGCTCGGTGGCTATACCTTCGAGACCCCGCCGCCGATGGTCACGCCGCAGGGCATCGAGCCGCTGCCCCCGACCGGGGCGCGCACGCTCAACGCGCGCACGGCCTTCTTCTACACCGCCACCGGTGTCACGCCGTCGATGATCATGCGCCTGACCGGTACCGGCTCGCAGTACCTCTACGGACTCTACGACGCGGACAAGCAGTACTTCGACGGCGGCAAAACCTACACGGTGACCTTGCCGCCGGACATCCCGGAAGCCAACTTCTGGTCGCTGACCGTCTACGACACCCAGACGCGGTCGATGCTCTCCACCCCGCAGCGCTACCCGCGCGCCGGCAGCCAGGACTTCCCCTCGCCCGCAGCCGTCGCTGACGCGGACGGATCGACGACGATCTGGTTTTCGCCGGAGCAGCCGGCGGGTGTCGAACGCGGCAACTGGATCCAGACGGTGCCGGGGAAGGGCTGGTTCGTGCTCCTGCGCCTCTACAGCCCGACCGCAGCCTTCTTCGACAAGACCTGGCAACCGAGCGAGATCACGCTCGTCGATTAGGGACGCGGCCTGCGCGATCTTTCGCTCCTGTGATCCGACGTGGGATCAGGGTGGTCAGGGGTCAGGAGACGCGCACGGCCACCCGGCGCGGCAACGCACGCCGGGGATCAGGTTCGCCAGGCAGACAAAGGCGTGAAGCGAGGCAGCGGCGCGGCGTGCCGCTGCCTCCGCGCGTCGCGCGGCGGGTTCCGGGCGCGGTCTGCGCTGGAACTCGCGACGGGCCCAGTCACCCGTCATGCGCACAATGACGCTCGTCCGCGGCGGAGACGCAGGCCCCAATAGTTGCGGCGCTCCCTGCTCGCTCACAACACGCAGGGGAGAGTTCCACCGCGCGCCCCTGCGCCACCCGCCCCCGCCGGACCATTCAGCCCACCTGTCTTGCCCTCGCCGTTGTCTGCGGTACTTCCCGTCAGGCGGCTGCCGTCTCGTCGGGTGTGGAGACAAGCCGTGCTCGCGCGGTGTCGAGACTGACGCGGCGATAGTGCTCGATCGGGCGGCCGTTCTCCGTGACCTGTGCGCGTCCCTCGCGCAGTGCAGCCTTGAGCTCCGGATCGAGTTCCGTTGAGGCATTCATCACGGCCGAGACGTAGGATTCGGTCACCCCATTGCCGGCAGCCGTGACATCGGCGTCCGGTACCCTCCCGGCCGGCGCGTACGCCAGCGCCGAACGCAGGCAGCCGCTGGCCAGTGTCGCGCGGCCGAAGCCTGGATTCCCGGGCCGGCCATCAGGGACCAGCAATCGGGTAACGGCGCGGTCATTGATGGCGCGCAGCACGGCTTCGGGCTCGTTGGCAACCACCACCTCTTTATGATCTGGCCAGATATCGAGCATCGCGTGATTGCCATGCCGCTGCCCAACGTGGAAGACAAAGTAATCGGGGTAGATGAAGAAATCGTCCCCACGGGCCCGCTGCAGATCGTAGAACGCCGTGATCGTCGCCAGGATCAGGACGCTGGCGCCCAGCGCGCCACCGGGTTGGTGGACGACGATGCCCAGCCGGTCACGCGCGTCGAAGCCAGGGAACAATTCGGGGATGGTGACCGGTTGGCCTGCAAGTTCCACGGTGAACGCGGCACTGGTGAGTTCACGTGTCGAATGCATGGTGCGCCCCTCCAGGGTCGAGCAACCGGTCACCGACGTGAAGGGATCGCGCCCGCTCTGCGCTACCGGTGACGGCCAGGGCGGATCACGGGCAGGCGCCGCGAGGCCTTGCCATGCTACTCGCCGCGCCCCACCCGCCTGCCCTAGCTGACGGCCATGATCTCCTCGGCGGCGCGGCGGCCGCTGCGCAGGGCGCCATCCATCGTCGCGTAGTGCAACTCGGCGGTGTGCTCGCCGGCAAAGTGCAGCGGGCCAACGGCGCGGATCAACTCGGCCGGCCGCCGTGGTTGTCCCACCAATGGCGTGGAGTACGACGCCGCGATCCATGGGTCGTCATCCCAGGTGGTGAGCACCGCGCCCTCGGGCGCGAGCGCCAGATCGGGACGGAGCCACGCCAGGCGCTCCAGCCAGCGCTGCGGACCGTCATTCACCTGGAGTGCCTCGAGAGCCGGCGCGGAACCAGCAAAGCACCCCGCCACCGGCGCCACCGCACCGTCTGCCCCCTTCGCCGTCCACGTCCAGAAACGGTCGGGCACCGAGAGGGTCGCGCTCGGCCCGGTTGGTTCGCGCAGCGGCACGGCGAGCTTGGCGGCGTGTCCGTAGGCGACACCATCGAGGGCGGCCTGCTTCCAGGCTGGCAGTGGAGGATCGAAGGCGATCCGGTGCGTCAGCCGCGCCGGCACCGCAAGCACGGCCCGATCGGCCGCGACGTCGATTCCACCGGCGCGCACGGTGACGTGGTCTTCGGACCAGGTCACCGCCTGCACCGCGGTCGCCAGGTGCACCGCCGGTCCGAGACGACGCGCCAGTTCGAGCGCGACGCCCTGGTTGCCGCCCGCGACGCGAAAGCTCTCATCGCTGTTGAGCAAGGTACTTCCGTCGCCCAGCACCGACGCCGCGAGGTCGGCTGCCGGCTGGGTCGAGGTGAGCGTGATCCGCGAGACGATCGCTTCACGCGCGCCCGGGTCGAGATCGAGGCCGTCGAGGAACGTCGTGACGGATTCATTCGGGTCCGGCTGGCGTGCCGCGAGCACCTCGCGGATGCGCGCTGTGGCCGTCACCATCGTGGCGCGATCGACACCCTGGCCACCCCGCGGCTCCCGGTCAGCGTACGCCATCCCCATCGGCGCGAGCCGCAAGCCGAGACGCTCGACGGTGGCGATGATCTCGTCCTGGTCGTGCTCGATGAACTCCGCACCGCGCTCGAACACGGCGCCGTTCGGCAGCGTCTGTGACCAGACCCGGCCCCCAACCCGGTCCCGCGCCTCCAGCACAACAACGTCGTGACCGGCGCGCTGCACCGCCTCGGCCGCCGCCAGCCCACTGAACCCGGCTCCGATGACACAGATCCGCATGTGTTTCTCCGCAACTCCCTACGCCTGGGCCGCACCACGCGCGGCTGACGTGAACACCCAGCCACGAAGATTATCCGGAATCAATCATCCGCTGGCCGCTCCCCTACCCGGACCACAACCGGCTCCAGTCCGCGTTGAAGCGATCTTCGTGATACGTCCATATGTCCATGCCAGGTGGTGCGATGCCCTGCTGAGTAAGGATGGCGGCAATTTGCGTACGGTGCTCCGTGGCATGGGTGAGGGCCTGGGCCAGGAGGACCCAGACCGGCAGCGTGAAGGACTCGCCTTGCCACGTCGTGGTCACCGTAGCCCCGGCGTGGGGCCGAGACGCGGCCCCAGCCAGCGCCTCGCCGCTCGTGCGCGCACGCTCGCGCAATGCAGCGAAGCCCGGGAAGGGGTCACGGTCGCGGATCACGGTGACCGGCGCTGGCCCGGCCAGCGCCTTGGCGATACGCTCCTGTGCACCGACGATGTGCATGAGGGTGGCGCGAATGCTGCCGAACGAGCCGGTCATGGCAGTGTCCAGTTGCGCATCGCTCAGTTCCGCGCAGGCATCGAACAGCTGCTCGTTCGCCCAGGCGTTGTGGTTGCAAAGCTCGACCAGGGTCTCGGACATCGCGGTTGCCTCCTCCGCGGGAGACGACCGGGAGGATGGTGTCTCCCGGTTCCGGCCATGGTACAGGTGCGGAGGTGCAGGGCTCGCTCTTGCCACCGAGTCCATGGATCAGCGCCCCCGGATGCCTGCCGCTGCGGCACCGGCGCAATGCCCCATCCATGCGCGAATCCGCGTAGCTATGTCCTCCCTGGCTCACGCGTTGGCACCGACGATGGGGAAGATCGGTATCCACGTTCGGCATCACTTCACGCTGCAGCGGTACCCAGATACGGCCACTATTCCGCCAGTTCCGCTGCTAAAGGTGCGAGCACCGCGCAAAAAACACGTAGATCTACGAATGCCGTGGGTGAAGCACGTTCCTAAGATAGATGGTGATCCGATGTCCGCGTCAGAGAGAAGGATGGCACCGTGGATGCTGACCTGTTCGACCGCCTCATCGCCAGCCTGGCTCACCGGCTTACCCGACGACGCAGTCTCGGTCTCCTGAGCGCGCTTGGTGCCGGTGCCGGGATTGGCATGCAGGACGCTGGGGCCAGGAAAAAGAAGAAGAAAAAGAAGAAGAAGAAGACGTGCAATCCCGAGTGCTCGGTCTGCCAGACCTGTAATCAGGGGAAATGCACACCAAAGCCGGGCGGCACGGACTGTGGAAGCGGCAATGTTTGCACGAGTGGCGTGTGCGGTTGCCCGAATGGCCAGCGGTCGTGCGGGGGGCGATGCTCCGAGTGTTGCGCGACCAGCGATTGCCCGGGCTCCAGTGGACAGATCTGTGAGAACGGCCAGTGCGTGCCACCGCACGGCATCTGCAACGCAAGCAATGGCGAACTATTGCGCTGGCGGCTGCCGCGCCGAAGGCGTCTTCCATCCTGGACAGCCATTCCACCCGCGAGTTCGTTGCCGTTATTCGCCCAGGAAATGAAGCGCTTCTTCCATTGCCGTGGTCCTTCTTTGAGTTCCCCAGCCGCCAGCCGCCCTCCAGCACGGTGTGTGACGGAAAAAAACAGAGAAACGTGGGTGGTGTCGCACGAGCCCGCAGAGAGCCCGGCAGACACGTCCCGCGGGAAGGGGAAGGCGGGGATGACACGGCTCGTCCAGAATCCGGCAGCCGCGTCCGACCAGCAGGCCGCCCCGGTCACCAGCGCAGAGCAGCAGCACGATCGACGTTCCAGCGCCCAGCCTGCAGCGCATGTCCGCACGGCCAGCGCAGTTCACCGGATGCTCACGCAATCCCTCCGTTTTCACGACCGTCGCACGCTCGCACCGGAGCACGCACTAGCCGCGAAGGTGTGGAGACTCCCTCGGTAGCCCCCACGCGAGGCACCCACTCGATGATTCGGCGGAGTCTCTTGCTTATCGGGCAGACGTTCCCGGTTCGAGCGCTCGCCTCTCGGCGCAGGCGCGCCAAGGGACTACCGGGGATCGCTTCCACCCGGCTGGCAACCGCTGCGACTGAACCGCGATCTTGCCCCGGACAGAACGTTCACGTCCCCTCCTGGCAGCGACCAGTTCCGTCGCTGCCACAGTTCGTGCGGATGGCCACCAACAGGCCACGGGGGGAGTCGCCGTTCGCAGGAACTAGTGTGTGGTGCTGGAGCTGGGCGCGGCCGGCCCGGGTGCCGGCACCGGCGCGGCCGCGGGTGGTTCAGTGCGCCATGACCGGTTCAGCGCCTTCGGTCTCCGGTGGGCGGTACGAAGAAGCTGGCGATGATTCCGGCGAGGCTGATGATGCCGCCGGCCATGAACGCCATGTGCACGCCCGCGGCGGTGGCGACGGCCACGCTGGCGCCGGCGGCGAGCGGCCCGGCGGCGGTGGCGGCCATCAGTGTCACGAAGAGCGCCGTGCCCGCGCCTCCCATGACCTGTTGCACCGTGTTGAGAATCGCGGCGCCGTGGGAGTAGAGGTCTGGCCGCAGCGCGCCGAGCCCCGCGCTGAAGAGCGGCGTGAAGGTGAAGGCGAGCCCGGTGAACAGCAGCACGTGCATGATGGGGATCATGTACGCGGGGGTGGCGGTGCCGAGAACGGCGGTCATCGTCCAGAGCGCGACGCTGATGATGACCGCGCCCACCGGCAACAGGGGACGCGGGCCGACGCGGTCGTAGAGGCGGCCAACGACAGGCGCCAGGAGACCCATGGCGAGCCCGCCCGGCAGCAGAAGCAGGCCGGTGGTGAGGGTGCTCAGCCCAAGCACGGTTTGCATATAGATGGGAAGCACGATCAGGCTGCCGAAGAGCGACAGGCTGGCGAGCGCGATCAGCACGATGGAGAAGGTGAAGTTCGGGGTGCGAAAGGTGCGCAGGTCCAGGAGCGGGGTCGACACGCGGGCCAATCGCACCTGGCGCAGGATGAACACCACCAGCGCGATGCCGCCGATGACCGCGGGCACCATCGGGGAAACGGCCTGCTCGTGCGAGGAACTGCCCTCACCGACAGCCGAGAGGGCGTAGAGCAGGCCACCGAAGGCCAGGGCCGAAAGGATCACCGAGAGCACATCGAGCGGCACGCGACGCGGCTCGGTGACGTTCTCCATCTTCAACGCCCCGAGCACGAGGGCGGCAAGCGCAATCGGCAGCACGAGGATGAACATGAAGCGCCAGCTCAGGACGTTGAGAATGAGACCGGAGAGGGTTGGCCCAATCGCCGGGGCGACGGCAATGACGATCGAGATGTTCCCCATCGTGCGGCCTCGCTGATCCGCCGGGACGAGCGTCATGACGGTGGTCATGAGGAGAGGCAGCATGATCGCGGTGCCACTGGCCTGGATGACGCGCGCCACGAGCAGGATCGGGAAGCCGGGAGCGATCGCCGCAAGAAGAGTGCCGGTGACGAAGAGCGACATCGCCAGCAGGTAAATCTGGCGCGTGGGAAAGCGCTGCATCAGGAAACCGGTCACGGGAATGACAACGGCCATGGTGAGCAGGAAGCCGGTCGTCAACCACTGCGCGGTCGCGGCGCTGATGTTGAGATCGACCATCAGTGTCGGCAACGCCACGCTCATGATGGTCTCGTTGAGGATGACCACGAACGCCGAGATGATCAGGATGCCAATGACGAGGCGGTTCCGTGCGGCAATCTGGTCGGGAGTGGACCGGGCCTCAGGCACAGGGCCGGAGGCGGTCAGTGGCAGCGATGACGACTGAGACAACGTGGTTCCCTTCACGAGCGTCAACAGAAAACGAAAACGACGTCAGCCAGGACGGCCGGGCGGAGATACGAACCGCCCCTTCAGTAGTCGCGCCGCTGAAGCGCGGAACGACAGTGCGCGCACGCGCACCCGAGACCGGGCGCCGATGGGCGGGGTGCAGGGAGCGCCCTGGCCTACTGGGTGCGGATCGCTTCAGCGATGCTGGTCAGGGCTTGCGCCGTGACCTCTTCCGTCAGGATGGCGCGAATGGCATCGTCATGACGCGGCCGAGCGCGAGTGAGAAGCTCGCGCCCCTCGGCCGTCAATTCCGTGTAGATGCCGCGCCGGTCGTAGTCACAGAGCAGACGGCGGAGCAACGCACGCTCTTCCAGCCTGGTGACTAACCGGGTCGTCGCGCCGGTGGTCAGGCCGGCCACCAGTGCCACATCCTGCATCCGCATGTGGCCGTTCGCCTGTTCCTCCAGGATATCGAGGACCGTGAATTCCACCAGCGACAGATCGAACTCTGCCAATGCCTTCGTTGCGGCGTTCTCGAGTTGGCCGTGCAGGGAATTCAGCGCCCGCCACTCGGGCAGGTAGTGCCGGCCCGGGTCTACACACGATGTCGGGCAACGTCTTGCGAAAAACGAAGCGGTGATGGACTGATCAATGGGCGTGCTCATCCGGTTACTCAACTCTCTCATATTCCTGCACAGGATAATAGCACGCGCGTGCAACTAACTGATGGCCGCGGTTGACGGCGTCGGGCAGCGCCGCGCGGCGAGAGGTCCCGGTGACGCAGTTCCCCGGCCCCATCGCAGCCATGCTCGCAACGGCGTCAACAACGGCGAGGCTGCGGGCCCGTGATGGCGTGCCCGAGTGCCAGCGGTACGTCGCGGACGAGGACCGTTGACGGCGAGCAGGTCGGAATCTGCGAGCGGCGCGCGACGCGCCGGGTCACCTCCCGGATCGCCTCCGGCGTTGCCGCGATCTCCGCCCCTACCTTGGCTGGAAGCCGCCGTCGACGTTGATCGTTTGCCCGGTGATGTAGGAGGCATCCGGCGAGACGAGGAAGGCGACGGCCGCGGCAATCTCGTCCGCGCTGCCATGGCGCCCGAGGGGAATGGCCGCCCGCACGGCGTCGCGCAGGTGCGCGAAGCTCTCCCCGCTGGCGTCCGCCCGCCGCTGTAGCGCCGTCCAGTGCATCTCGGTGTCCATGTTGCCCGGGCTGATGCAGTTCACCCGGATGCCGTGTGGCCCCAGCTCCCGCGCCGCCGCCTGGGTTAGCGCGCTGATGCCCGCCTTCGAGGCGCCGTAGGCCGCTGACCTGGCCGGGGTGTCACGGCCGAAGATCGAGCCGACCGTGATGATGCTGCCACTCCGGCGCGGGATCATCACCCGGGCCGCCGCCCGGCAGCAGAAGAAGGTCCCCTCCAGGTTGACGGCCAGGATGCGCCGGAAGGTCTCGTCGCTCATCTCGACGATGGGCCCGCCGCCGCCGACCCCCGCGTTGGCGACCATGATGTCGAGGGGGCCATGCTGCGCCACCACCGCCGCGACCAGGCGGTCGACCGCCGCGGAGTCAGCGACATCACAGACGTGCGCGGTCACCTCCGCCCCGATGCCGGCGGCAGCGGCGTGGACCGCCTCGCTGACATCCGCGAGGACGACGCGCGCGCCCTCCGCGGCCAGCCGCGTGGCCATCCCCAGCCCCAGCCCCTGGGCCGCTCCGGTGACGATGGCGACATGGTCCTCGAGCCGCCCGCCGTGGTGCGTCGCTTCCAAGGTGATGGTCCTTCCTATATAGATAGCGAGATAGTGGCTCGGGTGAACCGCCTCCACCACACTGGCGAGCATAGCGGTTTGGGTCCCTGCGTGACGCGGGAAGCGGCGATCGCTATGCCGCTCTCGCAGCCTCCGCTGGCGACGACGCGATCACCTCGGCCTTGTCGGCTGAAGATCCGCACTACGAGCCACTGAACCGGCCCCTCGCGGCCTGGAAATACGACTTTCGATAGATGCGGTGTGCCGGTAACCAGCCCACACTGCTCCCAGTGAACCGCCGTCCAACCGATTGACCGCAACCGTGGAGGCCTGATGGACGACCGCCGCTTCGACGCCGTGACCCGATCGCTCGCCAGCCGCCGTGCCGCTGTCGGCGGGCTCCTCGCCGCCCTCGGGGTGGCGATACCGGGGACGGCCACCGCGAAGAAAAAGAAGAAGAAGTGCAAGCCGAAGTGCCCGGTCTGCAAGACGTGCGTCAAGGGCAAGTGCAAGCCGCAGCCGAACGGAACCGCCTGCGGTGCGGACCAGGCCTGCAGCAACGGGGAGTGCCTCCCCGCCCCCTGCCCAGGTCGCCTGGTTCGCTGCAACGGCGCCTGTGTCGACGCCTCCAGCGACGACGCGAACTGCGGCGCGTGCGGCAACACTTGTCCGGCTGGTAGCAGCTGCTGCGGCGGTGCCTGCTGCGAGGGCTGTTGCGACGGGTCCATCTGCAAAGGCGGACTCAACGACAACGCCTGCGGGGCAGGCGGCACGGCCTGCGCGACCTGCGCCGCAGGGCAGGATTGCCACGGTGGAACCTGCACCTGCGACGGGGTCAGTTGCGACGGATGCTGCGACGGAACGACCTGCCGCCCGGGGGATACGAACGCGAATTGCGGGATCAACGGTGGCGTCTGCGCTGCCTGCACCGGCACCGGGGAGAGTTGCGGCGGCGGGGGGCAGGCCGGAGTCTGCGGTTGTACACCGCAATCCGACGCTGAGACGTGCGCCGGGAAATGCGGCACGGTCCAGAACAACTGCGGCCAGGATGTCAACTGCACCGCGTTGTGCGCGGGCTGTTGTGACGGGGGCACGTGCCGGACGGGAGACGCAACCCAGTCGTGCGGCAAGAACGGTGCGGCGTGCGCGGCCTGCACGAACTGCACGAGCTGCAACAACGGCATCTGCACCGCCGGCTGCAGCTCCTGCGAGACGTGCACCGCGAACATTTGCGAGCCGGTCGCCGATGGCACGGATTGCGGGACGAACGGGGGCTGCGATGACGGACGCTGCCTGCGAAGGTACAACTTCTGTGCCAACACCGGCGGCTGCTCCGCAAATTACGCCGTCGCGATTGGCGGCGCCGGGTTGAACCTGTGCATGGCCTCTGGCAGGCCCACCGCAGGCCTGTGCGCCACGACGTCCGACTGCCCGACCGGGTACTTCTGCGCCGCGTACGGTGCAGACCCGATCTGCGCCCAGGGGTGCCCGGCGTAACGACTTCCGGCGCCCGGCCTGACCGGGCGCCGCACCGCCGCGTTGATTACTGGGGGGAAGCCCTCGGGACGCCCATCCCCCGGTTGTCCGCGTGCACAGGTGGCAGGTCGCACGCCTGGGAAGCGCGCGTCGTCTACACCGGTGTGCAGAGACGTTGATCCGCCAGGAAATCCTCCGTGTCTCGAGCGTGTCGAGCGATCTCGTCTCCCACGTCCTGGAACGAGATCTTTCGATAAGCTCGAGACACAACGAAGACGCGGCCCGCATCAACAGGGTCGACTGTATTGCAGACCGTTGTAGGCGAGCTTGACGGGGGCAATTGTCCGCTTGACGGACCCTGAGTCGCTCCCTCGCGTCACCCGCCCCCGGCAGTCCACGCGCTCCAGTCGTGCCGTGCGCGCCTCACTCGCGAGCAGGCTATCGCGCTCATTGCCGTCGCAGAGCATCGCGGCGTCGTGCTGGTGGCAAGTTCGAGATCGCTGCGCGTGACGCGGCGAGGGCCGATGGCCGCGCGATTTGCGCGCCGTAACTCGGAATCCTCAGCGTCCATCACCGCGATCCACCCCTCCGCGTCGTAGGCTACCCGCGCCTGGACGCGGAGTTGCTGCCGGGTGAGTTTGCGGGGCGGCCAGCTCGGCTCGTCCATGGTTGTCTCCTTGGGTCACGCCGGGTGACGCTTCGTGTCGCTGACCACTGCCTCATCCCGGCAAGACCGACGGCATCTTTAGCGCCGGAAAACCGCAAACGACAGGCCGCATTGCCTCAACTGTGGGAGAGCCACATGGGGTGGTTTGGCCCTCCCCTCATTCTTGAAAAGCCCGTAGAAAAGCCCGTAGGTCCTACGGGGGTGTCCTGGCGCGGGCAGGGCTAGGCTCGGTGCTGCGCTCACCTCAGGCGACGGCGTCGCATCCTCACCAAAGAGTCAACGACGATTGGCATCCAATCGTGTGCTCGTAGGAATCGCACCTACGCGCCGTGCACTGCCCGGTGGGGCCGCGGGAATGCTGCTGGTGGCCCGGGGGGCTCGTGGTTGACCTATGACCGTGTGCGGATCACGGACGCTTCTCCTGCTCAGCCAGCGGATTTGGAGGACACGAGGGTGGAACCACAACGCTTTGACCTCCTCGCAATGCGTGTGGGAGACAGTCGTCGACGTGGGGTGCTGGGCGGTGCGTCACGGCGCATTTTGCTGCGGGGCCTGAGCGCCCTGCCGCTGGGAGGCAGCCTCGCCAGCCTCGTCGCTGCGGCCGACGCCAGGAAAGGCAACGGCAAGGGCAAGGGAAACGGCAAGAACGGCAAGAACGACCACGACAATGAGGTCGCGGCGGACAAGAACAACGCCAGGGGCCGGAAGAAGCAGTGCAAGAAGAAGATAGCCAGGGCGTGCGAGGGCCGCTGCGGCACGGTCACCGTCAGGTGCAAGAAGCGCAACGGCAAGACGAAGCGCACCCAGGTCAACTGCGGCGCATGTACGTGTGATCCACCGTGTGGCCGCTGTGCGACCTGCACCGCGGCGCGGCAGTGCGAGCCGTGCACTCCCTGCTGCAACGATGTCTGCTGCAACCAGGCCAACGCCGTCTGCCACGTGGGAACAGGCGCCTGTTGCGTACCAGACTCCAAAGCTCAGACGTGCCACAACGCGTGCGGCCAGGTCGTCAACAACTGTGGGGTCGCTGTCGATTGCGGTCCGTGTACCTGTGGCGGCGGCTGCCCTGTGTGTCACATCTGTGATGAGCAAACCGACGAGTGCGTCGCCGACCCGAACCAGCAGGGCGATGCCTGTGGCGAGCCCGGCCAGGTTTGCCAGGCGAATGGGGCCTGCGCCTGTGATGCGAACAGTTGCCCCGCGTGTCGCACGTGTGAGAACACCGGCTTCTGCGCAGCGTGTAGCGGTTGTTGCTCAGGCACGACCTGTGAGCAGGGGGACAGCAATGCGGCGTGTGGTACAGGTGGCACAGCCTGTGTGAGCTGCACCCTGCCGGAGACGTGTGGCGGCGGCAATCCGGGCACGCCCGGCGTCTGTGGCTGCACGCCGGTAGATCCCTGTACGGCCGGCGTTTGCGGCACGGTGCCGAACAACTGCGGGCAGAACGTCGATTGTGGCGGCTGCGACAACCCCACCCCGATCTGTGTCAACCACGTCTGTACCGCCTGCGATAGCACGAACCCCTGTCCCGGCACCCAATGCTGTAGCGGCGGGCAGTGCGTGGCGAACTGCCCTGCCTGCCAGAGTTGTAGCGCCGGGGTCTGCGCGCCCTGTGTCGACTGCTGCGCCGGCGATACGTGCCAGGCCGGTGACACCTGGGCGCACTGCGGGACCGGGGGTGGCAGTTGTACGGAATGTGCCCGGGGCGAGGTTTGCGCCGCCAGCAGCCAGACCTGTGCCGCCTGTGAGTCCGCCTTCTTTCCCGGAACCGTGACCTGGTGCGAGGCCGTCCAGGACTTTGCCGCGTTCAAATGTGCCCCTGGTTGCGGCTGTATTACGCGCCACAGCGGAGGAATTGGCGTTTGCTTTGACGCGGGTGCGTCCGGCTACTGCAATAGCCTCGACCCGATCTGTGACCGCAACGAGGATTGTGTCAATCAGGGGTTAGGTGATTACTGCGTGCTGGTGGGAAGCTGCGAGGCAGGGGCGAACTGCTTTCTCACCGCCTGCGTGCCCCAGTGCGCCGGGGGCGAAACCTCCGTCGAGAGTGTGCTCCCGCTCGTGGTGCGTGATTAGGACGGGAGGGCACGCGGCTCTCCCCCGGCAGCTGGAGCCGCCTGGTTTGGCGGCTCCACGCGCCCGCGCTCGTTGACCTGGCGGAGCGGCGCGGCGTCGAGATGGCGGCCTTCGTCATGAGCGACTCCGTGGCCTTCCCCCTGGATCCGCAGGCCACGGAGCTCCACGTCCAGGGCATCGACGATCTGCACGAGCGGCTGGGTGCTCTCGGCACTCACACTATCCAGGATGGTGCCGTCGTTACCCGCCCCCGCTCCGATGATGGTCAGGGTCCTGGTAATCACGGCAACAGCGTTGTCACCGGTCCGCCCATAGGTGCCCGGGCAGATGACGAGCGTGTCCCCGGCACTCGCCGTGTCGATCGCCGCCTGGATGGTGGCATGCGGGCAGCCAGTCGCACACACGTCGCAACTCTCAAACTGGCCGGATGCGTTGCCGAACGCCCCCGCGACACAGTCATCGAGTAGGGGCGCAGGAGACCGGGGAGGCTGACCCGGACGGCGAGTTCGCGCGGCGCGAGCGGATCGCCTGCCGTCACTAGGAGTCCTGGACTCCCGTTACGGCGATCCACGCCTTTGCGTCATGGGTTTCTCGCACCCGGGCGCGGAGTTGCTACCGGCTCGGCGTGCGATGGGGATCCTCATGCCCGTCCATGATCGTCACCGCAGGATGTTCACGAGAGCGTGCATCTGCCCTGCGCACGGCAGGCGGGCGTAGCAATCTCGATGTGCTCCCGGTACATCATCGCGAACAGGGCGAGGGCGGACGTCCGGAGATCGCGCATCGGTTCGGTGAGGGCGTCGCGCAACTGCCTGGCCAGGCCGGGATCGGTGATGTCCAGCTCGGCCGCAAGGCATTCCCAACAATCGTCGTCACGCAGCGTGATTGGCTCCATCGTTTGCTCCCCTGAAGCGACCAACGCGGCGAAATGGTATCGCAGCAATACCGGCGGAACAGCCCGTCGCACACAGCCAATCCCGCCCCAGTTGATTGTTCAGGTGGACTGCCTGGTCGAGGGTCCCGGTGCGTTCCGAGTCTGGATGGCGAGGTTGATGGGAAGTAGCCTGGGGTCCTGGATGGACCCCAGGCTGCGTGACCAGGCCCCGCAGTACCTGGAGGGGGCACGTTGCTGGCCGGCTTCAGTTGGCGCAGGCTGACCCGTGCCAGCGCATTCCTGGAGCTACCCCGCGCCGCTGATCGTCGGGTCAGCGGCGCGGGAGAGACGGTCTCTGGATCCTAGGCGGGACAGCCCGAACCCCCATTTGCGGTGAAGCATTGGGGCGGCGTGTTGTCACGCACCTCACTGGTGCCGGTGAGGGTAAGCGTGCCGCCGTCGATGAAGACACCGCCGGTGTTAAAGGAGTCGTTCGCCGTGACGAGCGAGTCGTCGAGAGAGACGTGTGCCTGCGCGTCGTGAATGAAGATGCCGCCACCAGAGTTCGCATAATTGCTGGTCACGATCACCCGTGTCAGCGTCGCCGTCGCACGTGCGACTAACACGCCACCACCAACCCCTCCGAAGCTGATGTTGTGGCCGCGTTGCACCGTCAGGTCTCGCAATTCCACAACCGGGGCGCCGTTCACTGGATTCTCGGGCCCGACGATTGCCACCATGGGATTCCGGCTGTCGGCGTTTGTCCCATCCAGGATGACGCCGTTGCCCTGCCCAATTCCCGCCAGCGTGAGGGACCTGGTGATCACGACAAGGGGATCATCGCCTGTCCGCTCATAGGTTCCCGGGCAGATGACCAGGGTGTCTCCGTTCAGACCTCGTTGCCCGGGAGGACTGCGCTGCGGGCGGGTGCGCTCGGGAGACCCCTCCCTCCGCGCTCGCACTGGGGGTTCTGGCTGGCCGCGACGCTTCCGGCCTATCGCATCAACTCCCGGTAGTGCCGGTACCACTCCGATTGGAAACGCTCCCCGGGGTCGTACCGGAGCTTCGCGGCGAGAAAGGCGGGGAACTGCGGGTAGGCAGCCGCGACCTGATCCCGGGTGGCCCATCGATGGTAGGTCAGGTAGAAGCTGCCGCCATGGGCGAGGGCGCGGTCGATCAGGCGGCGGAACGCCGAGGCCGCGTGCGCGATGCCCTCGGGCGTGTGATCGACGTGGAGGTTGAAGACGATGCAGGCCCACGGCTGGCGGGCCCAGGCCAGGAAGCTCTCGTCATCCCGTTCGATCAACCGCACCGTACCGTAGATCACCGGAGTGCCGTGCTGCCGGAAGTCGGCTGCCACCCCGGCCATGAACCGTGGAAGTTCCTGGCGCGGCACGTAGAGCTCCGTGATCATCTCCGAGCCGGGGTGCGCCGCCTGCAGGTGCCGATCGAGCGCGGCGTGGTAGCCGTCGTGATAGTCCGCGAGCTGGTGGGAATCAGACCAGTAGATCTGGCCGTCGGTAGCCAGGTAGTGGCGCGTGTAGGTATCGCTGGCGCGACGCGGATCGGTGTGTGACAGGGTGATGAGCGCTTCCCAGTCAGCCCGGGAAAGGGCTCGCTGGCCCGGCGGGATGGGCGTCTCGGCGGAGACTGGCAGGTAGACGGCGCAGATGCCCTGACGCAGGAAATCGTCGCCGGCGCGGTCGATGGCGAACTGGAAATCGCCGTACTCGCACCCTTCCGCGGCGCGCGCTTCCAGCGTGCCCACGACGTTCTCGATGGCCAGGACGGCGACCTCGCGGCGCACCTTGTGCCGCGGCGCCAGGCGCAAACGGACCGAGACAATCGGGCCAAAGAGCCCGTAGCCGCCGATAGCCAACCGGAAGAGCTCCGCGTTCTCCTCACGGGAGCAGCGGCGGAGCTCGCCACCCGCGTCGATGAGCGTGAAGGCCACGACATCAGCGATGATCGGACCACGGTCCAGCACCCGGCCGTGGACATTCGCCGCGAGCGCGCCGCCCAGGGTGAGGCGGTCGGCGCCGGTCTGCTTCTGGATGATGCTCCAGGGTTCGGCGGCGCCCGGCTGAGCCGCATGCAGCCAATTGATCAGGGCCGGCCAGGTGATCCCGGCCTCAGCCTCGACCTCGCCGCGCTCGGCATCGAAGGCGACGACGCCAGCCAAACCGGTCAGGTCCAGCAGATCGGCGTCCTGGGCGAACTGTTGCCCGCCCATGGCGTGCCGCCCCCCGGCGATGGCCAGCGGGCGCTCAGTGGCAGCACGCACCACGTCGCGCACGTCGTCAACGCGCTCCGGGCGAAAGATCTGGTGCACCCGCGTCGCATTGAGCTGGGCGTGCACGTCGTTGACGATCAGGCCGCGCTCACGCATCACCCTTCTCCCAGCACGTGGCCGCGTATCGCTCGCGCGCGCGATGTCCTGATCATGTCATGGGGGACAGGAACTCGCCACACCCCTCCTCCCGGCACCCACAACTGGACTCATGACAGTTCACCGGTCTGTTGACCAGTCAGTCTGCCTATCCCCGCGCCACCCGCTCCCGACAGCCCACCCGACCCAGCCGCGCCGACAGTGCCGCGCTGACGCTACGGAAGGTCCTGGAGTGCCACTCCCCTCCAGCGTCCCGGCTGCCGCTAGACAGGCGGGCAAACTGCAACGGCGACACAGAGGGGAACCGAACCAAATGATCCGCATGGCACGGGTATGCAGGCGTACCCCGGAGCACAACCTGTGGTCGTTGGATTCGCGGGATTGCAGACCTGGAGGGTTGAGCAGATTTGGTTGGGAGCGAGGCAGAGATTCTGCCCTTCAACCGTTGGAAAGCCGAGACACTGGCTGTTCGGGGCACAGCCGGCGCACGACCCGGCGTTGACGCACGGGCGAGCGCACGTGCCATTCGGCAGACAGGTCAGCCCACTGGGGCAGGGACAGACCACGACTTGCCCACAGGTGTTGGTCCGCGACGGACCGCACGGGGCGCCCGCACACGTCTCGGTCACGGGTTCCGGGACGCACTTCACACACGCTCCCCCCTGACACGTCCCGCCCGCACAGGCAGTTCCGTCCGGGCGCTTGCCCTTGCACCCGCCCTTCTTACGCGTCTTGCAGGGAGGGCAACGCTTCTTCCTGGCCGCGCTCTCGGTGGTACCCAGCAGGGCCAGCGGCCCTCCCACAGCCAGGCCTCCCAGCAGCCGGCTCAGGCCACGACGAGCATGTGGTTCCGCGAGTGTCTTCGTCAGGCGATCAACGGCCGAGCGATCCATGGGGTGCTCCATCAGGCAACGACGACATGAAGATCAGGAGCGATGAGACCTGCAGTATATCGGTCCGCTCTGACCGCAACAGGAAGCAGGAGGCAGGCAGACGGTTATGGATGCTGCGCCGTGTCTGCTCTTGCCCTTTCCAGGAGCACGCCGAAGCTGGCGATCTCATCGCGTGAGGGGGATCCCGCATGAGCCACGGGCCGTCGCCGGCGCACTCGCTCGGCCGCTCGCCGAGAAACTGTTGAGGTGCTCGTCCTTGCCCAGGCCCCAGCACGTGCCGAGCCAGGTGGCGGTAAAGAATGGGGGCGCCTTCGCCCAGGTCAGGTGCATGACCTTTCCGCATGCTGCGGATTGTGCGCGGCGACCCGAGGAGGCCGGCGCACGATCACGAATTCAGGTGCGCCGCAGGTCACCGTGCGCGTACCAATCGCCTCGCGAATCGCCTGCCCCAGGTCGTGGCCCTGCACGGCCACGACGGCGACCAACTCCCTGGCATCGTCCGGTGCTCACGCCCGGGCCATGGCTGCCCCGCCCTCAGCCAGGCGTGACCGGCGGCCACCAGCTATTGGCGCAATGCGGGGAGCAGCGCATACGCGCCCTTCAGGTTTTCTGATGCTCACGCTACGCGCGACGGCCCTGGCTCGGTGATGTCTCTATCCAGTCCTCAGTCGATCCGTTAGGCTGGCGTTCAGGTGCACGCCAGGTGGCATGCGCCTTCGGTGGCGAACCGTGGAAGGACGAGGAGCGCACGATGCCGTCTTACGAACACCAGGAATCCCCGCAGTCCCGGCACAGCCTGGTCCGCCGCGTGCAGCTCGGCGCACTGGCGCTGACCCTGCTCGCTGGCGGCGCCGGCCTGGGCGCCTTTGCCTCCGCGCAGGCGCAGGGCGAGGCCACCCCGGTGGCAGGCACCACGAGCGCGGCGGTGGACGCCTGCCCGGATGAGCTCTACGGAGCGGGTTCGGAGGCCTGGGTACGGGGCGAACTCTATTTCGGCACGTCGATGGACCAGGGGGTCGGGGTCATTCCCGACGACTTCGAAGCCTTCCTGGACGCGGAAGTCACGCCGCGGTTCCCGGATGGCCTCACCTTGCTCACCGGGCTGGGCCAGTGGAAGGGTCCGGACGACGTGGCGCCGAGCAAGATGGGAAGCGAAGTGCTGATCATCCTCTATCCGCAGGAGAGCGCGGCGGAGAGCAGCGCGAAGCTGGAGGAGATCCGCGAGGCGTACAAGGCGCAGTTCAACGCGCAATCGGTGCTCCGTGCCGATACGACGCTGGTCTGCACGTCCTTCTAGCCCGGAGACATGCGTGGCCGTGATGGACGGCCCGCGCCGCGCCGCTCGGACGCGTGTCGTCTCGCAAACCCTGAGGCCAGGGAACGGGCCACGCTCACGGTTCACCCTGACCGGCCCTGCCCCGGCCAGAAGCGTGGCACCACCCTGATGCGTATCGACATCACATCAGGGTGGAGCGGATGCGGCTGAACGAGCTACCGAGGGTCGCGTTCAACTGCGGGTCACTGCACCCCTCACCGGTGATGACGGATCCTGTGGCGCTGGGACATGGAGGCGCCACAGGATCCGTCTCCATGGGCGGAGTTCGCGCTCACCGCCGGGCACATGGTCCGGCGCCACCAGACGCACGCGGGGTCTGCAACACGCCAGCAACGATCCGCAACGTTGTCGATGTGGGCAGACGCGTGCGCCCTGGCCAGCGTGGTGTCCCAGGCACGATGGACGTCGCGGCCACGGCCGCCGGCGTCGCCTCAGGCTTCGGCGATGACCGCGATCGAGAGCTTCATGCCCTTTGGCGTTATGGGCAGCTTCGCGCCTTGCCGCGCCGGTGGGTCAGACGGAAACCAGCGCAGCCACTCCTCGCTGAATCCGGCGTAGTCGCTCTCGTGGGCGAGGATGAACGTGGCGCTCACGACCTGCTCCAGCGAACTCCCGGCGGCGCGGAGGATGGCCTCCACGTTGCGCAGGCACTGGCGTGTCTGCTCCTGGATCGTCTCACCGGCAACCTCACCCGTGGCGGGATCGAACGGGCCCTGGCCGGAGACGAAGACCAGGCCGGCGGCTTGCACCGCCTGGCTGTACGCGGCTGGCGCCTTTGGCGCGTCGTCGGTGTGGATGATCTGCTTCGCCATGCGCACCTCCTTCACTGCAGAGTCACCGGGGGACCGTAACACAGCGCCCCATGTCGCTGGTCGATACGTTGAGTTCGTCGCGTTCGATCGTGGCACCTGGGTACGCGCCCAGCGGCAAGTCAACCGGTTCTCCCACGAGTTTGCCTGCGTGACCCAGTGCACCCAGCCGCTCACGCGGCTCAAGCTGCGCCGCAAGCGCCACACTGATCGGCAGGTCGTGGTGGCCGCAGCTGGCCGGCACGCTCCGGCGACGCAGGAGTC
This sequence comes from Thermomicrobiales bacterium, assembly GCA_046328375.1. Classification (GTDB taxonomy): domain Bacteria; phylum Chloroflexota; class Chloroflexia; order Thermomicrobiales; family UBA6265; genus JACCXM01. The sequence continues at coordinate 18,033 of JAXLWT010000011.1, read as the reverse complement.
TGGAGGCTGTGGTCGTTCGCTGCAGCTAGCGTGCCTCACGAGATCGCCCGGGAACCACCCGGAAAGCGGTCAGGCAGGGCAAGACGTGCCTCACGAACCACGGACACGGTGGCCGGGGATGACCAGGTCACCCCCGGGGCACGCCGCGCGATCTCGGCCCGGCGCATCACCGCTGCCGGGCCGAACGCTTTTCACGGAGCGGCAGGGACCGCGCGCGACCGGAGTCCCCCAGGGGGGCCGTGACGCCTATTTGCAGACGTTGTTGTTATTGCACTTCAGGTTGTTACAACAGTCGTTGTTCTTCTTGCAGTTGTCACCCTTCTTCTTGCAGCTGTTGTTGTTGCCGTTGTCCTTCTTGCATGTGCCGTTCTTGCACCTCAGGTTATTGCAGCAGTCATTCGAGTTCTTGCAGTTCTTCCCTTTACCTTTGCAGTCACCATTGTTGTTATTGTTGTCCTTCTTGCACGTGCCGTTCTTGCACCTCAGGTCGTTGCAACAGTCGCTGGTACTCTTGCAGTTGTCCCCCTTGCTCTTGCACTTTTCGCCGCTGACCTGGGCCAGCACTCCGCGACTCCCGGCGTTCGCCAGCAGCCCGCCACCGATCCCGGTGGCCAGCAAGGTGATCGCATCGCGCCGGGACGCGCCGTCGAACAAGCGCGTCCACCGGTCAAATTGGCGAGATTCCATGGTCCTTCCCCTCTGCGTATGGCGTGCGCTGGCTGGAGCTTCCGCGCGTGCGGGCGCTCCGCCGGTGTGCGTTGTCCCACCCTCCGCTCCCCACCCGGGAGACGGTCTGTGAGAATGCCTGCCATCTGTACGTCCGGAGGGCCGTTTGCGGTGCTATTTGCAGCCGCAACGGGCAGAACCAGCTCAGCTAACTCGTTGCGCCCGGCTTACGCCTCCCCCATCCACTCGCACACCACGTCAAGGGCAAACCTGACCCGGTGGTGGAGGGACCCATGATCGCCGGTGAGAGGTCCGCCTCGGTCATCACCGCTTCTCTCCCGGCAGCAGCAGGCGACCGTCGACGGGCATGGCGGCTGGCGAGCGGAGCCACTCGGCGCTGCGCCGGGTCATGGTGGGCTGCTCCTGGCCGCCCCGCGCCGATCGGCTCGCGCGGTCGCGGCCTGGCTGCGGCGCAAATTCCGCGGGAACGGGGATGGGGCAGCCGTCATGCTGGACGAAGTCCCCCGTCACGAGCGATGGGTTCGCCGCAGGATTCCCATTGACCAGCAGGTCCTTGAAGCGGAAGGGGATGCTGATCGCTTCCGGATCGTAGATATCGATGCGGTCCTGGAGTTGGATGTGCAAGTGCGGGACGCTGGAAAGGCCTGAGCTGCCCACCCGGGCGAGAAATTGTCCCTCCTCGACCTGGTCGCCGACGGCAACGACCACACTGCCCTGACGCAGATGGGCCAGATACAGAAACTCGTGCGGCCCGACCTGGATCCCGACAATGTTGGCTGGGTCCACTCCATTGATGGTCCCGAGCTGATTGTCCGGTGTGTCATCGACCACGTGAATCACGGTTCCCGCCACTGGCGCGAAGACCGGCTGATTCCACGCCCAGAAGTCCGCGTTCTCGTCAGTATCGGGCGGTCCAATACCACTGACATTCCAGAGTTCGAAATCGATGGCATGGCGCTCGGTCGAGTCTCCGGCATGGTGATTCTGCCACTGCCGTGGACCGCTCGAAGAGACCAACCAGGCGCCGTCGAGCGGGAGACGAATGGGTGTCGCGGGGGGCAGGCTGGCGGCGGGGTCTGGCCGCAGCAGCCAGTCGGGCGTGAAGTCGGCCCCGACCAATTGGCCCTGGGTATCGACATACCAGATGACGTGCATATCGACATCGCCCCAGCCAACCAGCGCGTGGAACGCCGCTCCGCGCGGAGCTGGACTGATGAGCGTATCCCGGAGCGGTCCCTGGGCGAATGGCCGGTTTTCGGTGAAGGAGACGCTGCTGAGCGACAAGTCTGTCACGTAGCCAGGGAAATCGAGCGTGCCGGCCAGTTCGCCGGAGACGGTGGCAAAGGTGACCGCAAGGGCGATGGGTGTTGGGTAGAGGACGCCCGTGGGATCGAAGATCTGCCCTTCCCAACGGCCCTCCAGCGTGCGTTCTGTTCCCTCCGGGAGGGGGTCGACCGCGGTGAGCTGGAAGGAAACGTGGAAAATGTAGGAAAAGAAGCCAAAGATCTCGTCGCCCTCCCAGTAGCCATCAAAGATGTAATTGATGAAGGGCAGTTCGAAATGGACGCGACTGTGCTGATAGATATAGGAGTACGCGGCCCAGAGATCCGGCGGGACCATGTCCCGTAGTTCAGGAGCGAACTGGTTCTGCAGGTCCGTGAAGCGCTCGTTCAGGAAGTTGGCGACAGCGTCTGGGCCGGCGGGAATCGCCACGGCGCTGCCGCGCGCGAAGTCCTCCTTGACCTTGGCGTAGGAGGTGACCACCACCTCCGTGCCTTCGGCCGGGCAGGGCGCGGTGCAGCGATCGTCCTGGCAGACCTCTCCGGCCTGGCAGGTCGAGACACATCCCTCTGGAAGGCAGCGAGCACAGGGCGCACAGTCGCGATCCGTCTTGCAGGGACGGGGTGCGGTCCCAGCCTGACACCGGCGGTGGCACCGGCGGCGCGCCTTCCCGGTCTTCTTGCCGCAACGCTGCCTGCAGCTCTGGGCCTCACCATCTGGCGTACGATGTTGCCGGTGCTTTTCGCGCTTCCTGGCGTCGGCCTGTTCAGGGGTGGCGGTGTGACCAGCGGCCAGGGCCAGCCCCAGCCCCGCCAGCGCGCGCAGAAGGGGGCGGCGGTCGATGCCGCGTGCCCAGATCGCCATGCGTTCAGCCAATCGAGCCCGTTCCACGAGTGACCTCCTCCGCATCGAGCACGCCCTGCCCAGGCATCCTGAGCGTTTCGCGTACAGGAACCGTGCAGTCCAAGGCGGAGTCTATGGACGATCTGCGCGAAACACATCGGTAGATCTACGTATTTCTGGAACACCTCGGGGCCTGCGATCAGGCGGTTGGCGGCTGCAGCACGCTGCCGTGGCGCACGATGCCTGGTGCTGACGCAGCGCAGGCCGCGCACCAGCCACGAGTTCACCGTCGACCATGAGGCGTATTCCGGCGGTTCACGCGCGGACGGATGGCCACCGTCACCTGAGCATCGCCTGGTCTTCGCGCATCAGGGCCAGTGCTCGCGCACGGGAATGGAAACTGGGCAGTGACCCGCTGGACGTTCTCAGGTGCTTTTCGCGAGATGACAGGCTCGCCCCAGCGCCACCGGCGCCAGCCGCTCCATCGGCGCCGCGCTCGCGAGCAAATCACAGTGCACTCGCCTCGGCGGCACGCTCCAACGCAGGAGGCGGTCCGGGCCGAGGGGGCATCTCGCAGGCGCTCGGTGCTCACTGCGGCCGAGACATCCTCCTCACTCAGTCGTCCCCGCTGGCGTACTCCGTGCAGCGGCCGCCATCGAAGAGTCTGCCGCGTTGACAGCTCTCCATGACGCTGCATACTGGGACTGAAACCACACGAGTTGCACACCTGGGGACGTGCGACACCTGTCCCGCAAGGGCGCAACCGGGGAACGGCATGGATGGCTCTCGCTTCGACGATGTCGTCAAAGCTTTCACGCGGTCGCTTTCACGCCGCCTCGTGCTCGGGAGTGTCGCGCTCGCTCCAGCCTTCCCTTCCCTCGGGATTGCTGCTGCCAACGAGAACACGCAGCGGACCCAGGAACGACCGTCGCCTGTCGCCGGGGAGGCGACGTGCGGTGCATCCGGAGCCTCGTGCGCTGACACGACCGATTGCTGCGAGGGCTTTTGCCATGCCTATGGCGGAAAGTGCGCCAGGAAGAAGAAGCGAGGCCACAAGAAGCGGGTGCTGACGGGCAACTGCCGCTGCGACTCCACGCCAGGCGAAGCCGGCATCAGCAACGCGGTTCTGGGGGCGGTCCTGCCCGTTGCTGCACCCGGGTACCGCCTGCAGATGACCGAGCTGGTCTGGGAGCCTCGCGCCTACTCGACCAGCCACAGCCATCCCCTGGCGCAAGTCGCCTGCGTCATGGAAGGCAAGCTCGCCATGACCCTGCAGGAAGGCGCGGCCACGCTGACCCGTGGCGGAAGCGGCTCGACGCCAGCCAGCACCGAACCGGTGCCCCTGAATCAGGAAATCGAGCTCGGGCCGCGGGACTGTGTCTCCTACGACGAGTACGCCGCCCACACCGTGCACACCGTCTGGAACGCCAGCAAGGGGACCACGCGCATGTGGATGGCCGATCTGGTCAAGATTGGCGAGCCCTACATCACCTATGAGCCTGCCGAGAGCGCGCCCATCCCCTGACACCTTCAGCACGTAACCCGGGCTGATCGGCATCACCTGGCCGAGTGATTCATCCAGGCCCGCCGCGCTATCTGGACTGCGCCATGGCCGGGCTTTGCGTCCACATCCCCACTCCTGTCGCGCGGATCGGCAGGTTGTCGTGCCGCTGGTGCTCTGCTCACCCGGGGCCTGGGGGTGACGTGAACGCGCCCACTCGTGACGCCGGTCACCGCCACAGGCCTGACCCGTAACGGGCAGGAGCTCATCGCCGCATTGAGGGCCTCCATTCTCAGCTCGACGCTTGGCCCCGATCGGTCACGTCATCCCTGGCAGGACGTGGATAACGGGACGCCGGGATCACGGATTCAGTCGCGTTCCGTGCTGGCATGGCTGCTATCCATGAGGCCGTCGCATCGCCGATTGATGCCGTCACGCCGGCACTCGTCCCCTCCGCGAGCCCTCGCCTGGCGCCGCGCACACTGGGGCGCTGCGTGGTTCTGACCTCGCTCCTAACCCTCACGTTCACGGGCCCCATGACCAGCATCATGACGCAGCATCTTCCCAGCGCTATCGATCGCGTTGCCGCCGGCCGCCGCGTGTCGCTTGACAAGATGTTAGCTTGCTGACATACTCGTCATATGGTTAGCAAGCTAACATCTTCTCGACAGGGATCTGTCGGTACGTGGGCGAAGCGGTGTTACCTGGCTGGTCGCACCGCCATGGAAGCGGCTCTGCGTCCCTACGATCTTGGGGCAACGCAATGGTATGTGCTGTACCAACTGGCCGAAGACGGGCCAACCATGCAGCGCGATCTGCTCCAGCTACTCCAGATTGAGCGGGCGACGTTGAGCGTTGTTGTCGCCTCACTGGTGCGGAAGGGCCTCGTCGAGCAGGTGGCCGACCACGCCGATCAGCGGCAGAAACGGCTCCGCCTGACGGATGCGGGGCTGACGCTCTGGAACGAACTCCCCGATCTGAGCTTCATCCACACCGCCGCGTTCGAGGGTATCGATGACGCGGAGCTGGCGATCGCCGTCAAGGTGCTGCGGACCGCGACCGAACGACTCGACCAGCTTGCTGGAAAGGGACTCAACGCATGACGATTCTGGTGACCGGCGCGACCGGCCTTGTTGGCGCACGCCTTCTGCCCCGTCTGGCCGCGACAGGCGTGGATTGCCGGGCGCTCATGCGTCGCGGGAAGGAGCCTCCGGCCGGGGTGACCTCTGTCGAGGGCGACCTGCTCGACCCCGCGTCGCTCACCCGGGCGGTGACAGGCGTCTCCACGATCATCCATCTCGCCGCCGTGTTCCGTAGCCCGGACACGGAGCTGATCTGGAAGAGCAATCTCGACGCGACGCGCAATCTCATCGCCGCCACGCGGGCGCACGCGCCCGGCGCGCGGTTCATCATGGCCAGCACGAGCAACATCTACAACATCGACAGCCCGCGCCCGGGCCGCGAGGACGATGCCGCCGCTCCGGCGCACGCCTATCCGGCCAGCAAGCTCGCGGCCGAGAACGAGCTGCGTGACAGCGGGCTGAACTGGTCTATCCAGCGGTTCGGCTTCGTCTATGGCGACAGGGATGGCCACCTGGAAGCCCTGCCTCAGCTTGTGACGCGTGCCGGGTGGCATCCCGCGCAACGGATGAGCCTGATTCACCATCGTGACATAGCCACGGCGATGCACCTCGCCCTGACCGGCGCCCTGGACGGTCGGATTGTCAACGTTGTGGATGAGGCTCCGACCTCGATCTATGAGCTTACTGCGCTCACCGGCGAAACGATGGCGCCATCCGCCGAGCCGCTCGCTAACCCCTGGCACCTTCATGTCGACGGCTCGCTGGGGCGGAGTCTTGGCTTTCAGCCGACGGTGCGGACGGTCTACCAGGCCGTGCAGGAAAACCTGATGTGATGCAGCAGCCGGCACCCCGCCCGTGCTCCGGGCGCAGCGCCGCGATGCATCAACGCTGAACCTCGGCGAGGCGAGTGCGGGGCCTCACGTGGCGAGAACCAGCGACGATGCGCCAGTGACCCGCATCCTCTGTCACTGGCAGCCTGTTGCGCAGCATGCTGATGGTCCGCGGATGAACTGCCGTCTGCACGCGGATGCGGAGTGGGCCTGCAGCGGCGAGCAGAGACGTTGATCCGCCAGGAAGCGGGCCGATGGTTTTGCAGACCGCTGTGGCATCTGCAATCGTGCTCGGCAGCCAGGCCGGGGTCTCCTCGTAGCACTTCCTCACGTTACCGGGGAGTGTCGGCTCGCCCCCGCGCCACCTGCTCCCGCCAGTCCATCTTGTCCAGCCGCGCGGTCAGCGCCACACTCACCGGCAAGTCGTGGCCTCGGTTCGCCAGCCCGCCAGCGCAAGACGCGGCAACGACCGGGGAGGTCGTCGAAGGTGCGGCCCGTCACTGACGCGCGGAGACTCTCGTTCGTCGCGACACATCCCCGAATCGGTGATCTTGTGACGGCCCGCGAGATGGAGCGTGCTAGCGGCGCACCCCTTCCCAGGTGCCACTGTCGCCGGTATTCGTGAAGTAACTGCCGAACCAGCGATCCTTGCTGGTCAGGGAGATGCTGAACCCGCCAGATGTGCCATCGCTGTCCTGCTCGTATTCACAGCGCAGGGATGCCCCCTCCTTCCCGCCAAAGTCACAGGCGAAAACGCCCGACCCGACGCTATTGCTGTAGGTGCCAGGGACCTCGCCCGAAAAGGCATCCATCTCGAAGAAGGTCGCCACGCCCGTGACGCCATTGCTGAGCCTCGTCGTCCAACTGCCTTCCCACAGCTTGTACGAGAGGTTCCTTTCTTGCTTCTGCTTCTGCTTTTTCTTCTTCTTCTTTTTCCCGGCCTGTGTTGCGTGCGGCGCCTCTCCACCGAGCACCATCGCGACCAGGGCCGCCATCACCAGGCGGCGCCGGGTTCCTGATGGATGAGCAAGACTGTTTGAGACGTCGGTATCGTGGGCACAGTGCATGGCGATGATCTCCCTGGCTGCGATGCGGCGTTGCGAGCAATCAGCGGTCTGCCGTGTGATGCGAAGTGACCGGAATCTAGCGGGGCGCCAACATTCTGTCAACCCGGCTCACGGCTCGCCCGGGTCGTCGATGATCTCGCCGCATCCCGAGCCGGCATGGGCATCATCCACCATACGGCCGCGTCGCTCATTCCAGCCTTGTTCAGAGGAGTTAGCCACCAGGTTTCCGTGTCTCGAGCGTGTCGAGAGACCTCGGCGTGCGTTCAACACAAAGTCCCCGGCCGGAAACCAGCGCAGCCACTCCTCGCTGAATCCGGCGTAGTCGCGCTCGTGGGCAAGGATGAACGTGGCGCTCACGACCTGCTCCAGCGAACTCCCGGCGGCGCGGAGGATGGCCTCCACGTTGCGCAGGCACTGGCGTGTCTGTTCCTGGATCGTCTCACCGGCAACCTCACCCGTGGCGGGATCGAATGGGCCCTGGCCGGAGACGAAGACCAGGCCGGCGGCTTTCACCGCCTGGCTGTACGCGGCTGGCGCCTTTGGCGCGTCGTCGGTGTGGATGATCTGCTTCGCGGTGGTCAACTCCCTGGCTGACGCGTCACCACAGGGAGTTCCAGCCTGGCGCCGCCCAGTCCGCGGGAGCGCACCATCGGCCCGGGCACCGCGTCACGTGCGGACGATGCCAGCCGATCTGGCCGGAGCATCCCACGACTCACCGTTGACATCGCCGATCTTCAGCGGTTCAGGACTGGCCGATCACGAAGATCCTGGCAGGGAGACACCCAGTGCCGCAGCGTGAGGTACGCCGAGCGGCGATCATGTCGAGGACTGTCGGCTGGCGGACCACTCCTCACCGTCGCGCATCTCCTGGGTCTCATCGCGACCGCGTGCCGGGCATGCTCCAGCGCGAGCCTTCGCGTCCGTGGCAGGACCGGCGCCTCAGCACGGGCGGCTGGCGCCGTGGCGCGCTGCCTACCCGTTCTGGTCATCGTCCACCAGGACCAGGTCGTCTGGATACCGCGCAATCTCGGCAAAGGCGCGGAGCTGCTGAGCAACGATGCTGCCGGCCCGCATGCCGGCTGACGGCCCGAACGTGGCGATGTCCTGCATCAGCGTCACCAGGATGCGGCGATGTCCATCGAGGAAGCGGGTCGTGATCAGCAGGCGCGGCTCCAGCCCCAGGGAGGTAGGCTGGGGCTCGATCACGACCTGATCCTGGCCCGCGAGCGCCAACAGGTGTTCCCACGACGCGTGATCCATGACGACCTTGGCCAGAAACCGCTGGCGGCTTTCCAGGTACGTCCCTGGATCAAGATCATTGAACGGCAGGGAATCATCCGCGCTCATGACACCCATCGCCCCACGTGCCGGAGACGCGAGGGCATGTGCATTGAATCTGGTCGTGCAGCCCTCATCGATTCGCGCCTCCTGGACAGCACTGCGCTGATGGCGTTGCTGCCGTACCGAGCGTGCGCGGGAACGCACGGGCTGCGGCTACCCGCATCTGGCCGCACCGCGGCCCTGTCCACCTGGCCAGGCAACCCGAGGCCACCGGCATCTCGATGGGACCGTGTCAGCAGTCTAGGAGGTGGGTTGGCCAGGGCGCGTCTATCGAAAGTCGTATTTGGCCAGACAACGCAAGCCGGACAGCGGTCAGGCGAGATGGTGGCGGTGCGCGACGTCGGTGGCGGCTGCGCGCGACTTCACATCCAGCTTGGCCAGAATGCGGGTCACATGGACCTTGACCGTGCCCACGCTCAGGAAAAGTTCTTCGGCAATGTCGTGGTTGGACTTCCCGGCGGCCATCTTCCGCAACACGTCGTGCTCACGCACCGTCAGCCCAAAGGGGGCCGGCGCCGGCGTTCCCGGCGGCGTCTCACCTCTGGTGAGCGCCAGCGCCGCCTGAATCTCCACCGCGGGATCGGCGCTCTTGACCAACGCGCGAATCTGGGCGAAGCGCTCGGCGTCGACACGTTCCCCGATCATGCCCAGGGCAGCTCCGAGCAGGCGGCGAATGTGGGGTGTCAACGAGCTCCTGGGCGCCCACTCGAAGCGGTCAGCCAGGGCAGCCAGGCGCACTGCCTGTTCCACCTGGCCATCGGTGGCGGCGATGAGCGCCAGGCCAGCCAGGCTCCAGGTGACATCCTCCAGGTACTGTCGCTCCCAGTTGAACTTCAGGCACTCCTGATACAGGGTCATCGCGTCGGTGCGGTTGCCCTCGATCCGGGCCACGTCCGCAAGATGCCCAGGAATACACTGCGCTAGCTCCCAGGTGAAGCCGAGCGCCTGCCACATCGCCCACGATTCATGCAAGGCTGTCTTGGCCCGGGCGAAATCACCCTCATCGAAGGCGACCAAACCTTCATAGTGCAGGCAGAACGCCAATCCAACCCGGTCACCACAACGCTCGAAGCTCCGCCTGGCGGCAGCGAACCAGGCCCGGCCTTCCCTGGCGAGATCCGGGTCGTCATCTGCCCACGTCAGGCGCCCCAGGGCCAGTTCGACACGCCCGGTCATCCGCGGGTCATCCGCCTCCTGGTAGCGTTGCAAGGCGCCGGCTAACAGGACCGCCGCCTCGTCGCGGTCACCTGCCACATACGCCAGCGTGCCGGCGCTGAAGAGCGCCTTCCGCATCGCCGGAGCCGGCACAGCCTTGTCGAGCGCCAGCGCAAGTGCCCGCCGGGCCCATTCCCGCCCGAGATTGGCGTAGTAGCGAAACTGCCACAAGGGCAAGAGCGATCCACAGAGACCAACGGCGATCTCCGCGTCCTCCTGCTCGAGCGCCCATGCGAGGGCGCTGTGGAGGTTGCCGTGGTCGGCTTCGAGGCGATTCAGCCAGACATCCCGTTCAAGCGTGTCCTGCTTCGCCTCGGCTCGCTCGGCAAGGGCCAGAAACCAGGCGGCGTGCCGCTGCGCGAGGAGACTCGCCTCGTCGCTCAGTTGCAGGAGCTCGGCACTGAATTCGCGCACGGTTTCCAGCATGGTGTAGCGAGAATCGCCAGCGGGGTCATCAGTCCGCCGGACGAGGCTGTTCGCAATCAGGGCGCGGAGTTCCTGCAGGACGTTGAGTGAGCCATCTCCACAAATCTCCGTCATGGCTGCGAGGGACCACCCACCATTGAAGACCGCAAGTCGCCGGAAAAGCGTCTGCGATGCGGGACTGAGCAGCCCATAACTCCAGGTGATGGTGTCCCGCAAGCTCCGCTGTCGCGGCGGCGCGTTGAGTGACCCGCCGTGAGAGAGCGCCAGCCGGTGGTCGAGCTGCGCCAGCACGGCGCCCGGCGAAAGCACGGACACCCAGGCAGCGGCCAGCTCAATGGCGAGGGGCAATCCCTCCAGCCTCCGGCAGATGCTCACGATGCTTTCGGCATCAGCAGGGGTGAGGGAGAAGTCCTGGTCAAGCGCCTGGGCCCGATCCACGAAGAGGCGACAGGCATCGAAGTCAACCGCGAGCGTTCGGGCTGCCGGCGCGTCGACGGGTGGCACCGGAAACGGCCGGATGTCGACCACGTGCTCGCCGGCAATCCCAAGCGTCGCGCGGCTGGTGACCAACAGCTTCACGCCTGGACAGAGATCCAGGAGATCAGCGACGGCGGCCGCGGCTGGCAGGACCTGTTCGAAATTGTCGAGCACGAGCAGATACTCGCCGTCCCGCAGCATGACCTTGAGAATGTCCAGCACCGAACGACCATCGGGGCGGACGCCGAGCGCGGCGGCCACGGTCGGCAAGACGAGCGCTGGCTGCTGCACGTCCGCGAGATCGACAAAGTGGGCAGCGAGGAGAGCCGAGGAGACCGCCCGGAGGGCAGTTCGGGTTTTGCCAACGCCGCCAGGTCCGGTCAGGGTGATGAGCCGCACGTCATCGCGGCGCAGGAGCGCCTGGACGCGCTCGATCTCGTGTTCTCTCCCGACAAACGACGTGCGCGGACGTGGGAAAGCCCGGGGCTCGCCGTGGTGCTCGAGCGCCAGGGGGATGGCATCGGGTGGTTCTTCCCCCCATGGCTCTGGAGACACACTGCGCGACATCGGCCGGCACCTCTCACGATGATGAACTCGTGGCGCATGGTAGGCAGGCCCGGACATCCAGGAAAGGGAGACCGGCTCTGAACCACGTCAATCACGCGATCGAACCAGCGTGCCAGAGCATCAGGTCCGCAGCGACCACGGCATTGTCGCCAATCTCGATTAGTGGATCGCCATCCGGGCTACCTAACGCGGCGCCGCATGGCATGGTCAGGCGTCGCTGCCCGCAGCCATCGGCAGGTATGGCGCCTTCCGTTCCGGCATCTGCGGATGCCCACCACCTCGTGCCTCTTCCTCTTGCCTCCTCCGGTGCGGCACCGTCACGTCGTACGCTACGGAGCATCACCCGCGAGAGACGGCAGTGCCCGAGGAGATCACGCATGGACGGCGCCCCGGTTGAGACTCCCACCACGGATGCGGCCGCGCCCGCTGACCACCCCGCCCGCGGTTCGGCACCGGGGCCGGAGGCGGTCACCGCGCTCATGACCACCTTCCTGGAGGCTACGAACCGCCGGGATGGGACGGCCCTGGAGGCCATCCTGGCCCCTGGCTACCTCCACCACTGGCCGTTCGGGCATGAAACCGTCGGGGCGGCGGCGTACCTGGCCAACCTGCAGCACGTGGCGGAGGTCTTCCCTGATCTCACCGTGAGGGCCGACCAGATTTTCGCCAGCGACGATTTTGGCGCCATGGTCTGGACGGCGACCGGGACGCAGTCTCTGCCGTTCCTGGGCTTCCCGCCCAGCGACCACCCTGCCACCTGGACGGGGCTGTTCCTCCACCGCCTCGACGGCGGCCAGATCGCGGAGACGTGGACCCAGGCCGATCATCTCAGCCGCCTGAAGCAGCAGGGGGCGATCCCGCCGCCGGCCACCCCGGCGCCAGAACCGCCGCCCCGCGCAGCGGCAGGAGAGACGACCGGCTGATCCGGACCGCTCAGCCGCTCACGCGTACGGGCCGAGATCGAGCGCGGCGACGACCGGCTTGGGTTGCAACGCATCATCCCAGAGCCCGCCAAAGCCCCCCGGCGGTGAAGTCCGCTGCGCGAACCACGCATCGAAGGCGAACCCGTAGATGAAGGGCACGCCACTCGCGACCAGGTGCTGCACGAAACCTTTCTGGTTCTCGGGGGTGGCGCCGGGAGCGGACTCCGGCGGGAGCGCCGCCGACGGGTAGGCGGCCTCCTGGATGACGATCGGGCGCCCCGGCGGCATCCCGGGCGTGTCACGAATCACCTGGAGGGCCTCGACCACCCACGTGGCCGCCGTCGCCGGGTTGTTACGGAGCTGCACCCACCAGGGCTGCAGGTTGGGAAAGACAAAGTCGCCAAACTCGGTCGCAATCTGCGGGTACCGGGCCCAGTCATCGCGGTGCAGACCCGTGGTCACCGGCTTGCCATAGGCCCGCTGCAGGCCGGCCATCTCCTGCTGCAGCCGCGCCACGGCCACGTCGCCTGGCACCCCGCGCAGCATGGCCTTGTGCACCGTCTCGTTCCCCACCACGATGGCGTCGATGTCGGCGATGGCCGCGGCGAGATTGCGCTTTTCCTGGGCGAACGTGGCGTCGTCAGCCCACCACAGCTTGGCAATGACGTGGCGAAAACCGAGTTGCTTGGCGACACGGGGAGCGGCCTCCAGGCCGTAGGTCATGGCGTTGGTAACGAGCCCGCGAAACCCCTGCGCGTGGAGAAACCCCAGTTCCGCCTGCAACTGGTCTTCGGTGACGGGGTGCTGCCCGATGACGAAATCGAACGGGCGAGCCGGAGCGTAGTTGATCCAGGCCCGGCTGGTCTGCAAGGCCTGCAGAACGTCATCGTGCATCGGTCCCTCCACGGGTGACGGAGATGCTGGCAACGGCGGTGTGGCTGGCCACGGGATCGCAGTGCACGCGGTCTCCTCTCCCAGCCGTTAGGAGGCAGGTACCTACCCGGCGCATCTTGCCCGAAGGTAACGCCTGCTGCAATCGAGGGACGGCGGGCCGCTGGCGCAATCCGTGCGGCAGCTCCGGTCGCAGATTGATCTCGCCGCCTGACCCGCGCAGCAAAGCCTCCGTTGCCCATCAGGCGGGGTTTTGTCCTGGCAGGCTGATGCCGGTGTCCGTTTGACCAACAAGAGAGCAGCCCTTACGCGCGCCCCCGCCATCGCCCACTCACAACCAGAGCTAACCGGGTCAAAACCTGCACCCGTGCATGAGTATGCAGACATTGATTGTGAGACGGGTTTTGCAACACGACCTCCTGTGCAAATCTGGTCAGAATCCAGCGCCACCGGACGTGTCGCAATAGGGTCGTTTCTGAGACGGCGACCGTGGCTGTCGTTCACTGGCAACGGTCTGCCGATCAGCCATCTCAGCAACAGAGCTGCTTGCGACACCAGCGAGCGGCTCTGCCTGTCACATGGCCAGCGGCGCTTCCCGCGGCACGCCCTGCCCACCAGGCACTCCATGCCAGGAGGTGACCGGGATTCCCTGCCCCACCTCCATGCCTCATCTACACGGGCCAACTACACGGGTCATCTACACGGTTCAGATGATTCTCACCCTGCCCGTCCGTCGTGATGATGGGGGCACAGCGGAGGACGATCCCCCGCTGGCAACGATCCCCCCACGGCCCCAGGATGGTCCGGGCAGCCGTCATCACGACCGGAACGGAGGACATCATGCAAACGACCGTCACAACCGCCATACGTGGTCGATTCACCGGGATGCGCACGATCATCATGACCCTCGGCATCGTCGCCCTAGGTCTGAGCCTGCTGCCAGCCGCGGCACAGGCGAACCAGCGCGGCGGCTCTGTCAACGACAATGCGACGTTCCAGATTCTGCTGTGTGAAGCCGGAGGCGGTGAAGTCATCTACGACAGCTATATCACGCCGCGCGATGGCTACGTCTTCATTTCTGTCGAATGCGACGGCGGCACCTTCGACGGCATGAATTGCCTGAACACCAAGATCGCGGTGAACTGCACCGGGATGCATCCACATTCTGCTCCAGCTCCGAACGGTGGCGCATCCTGGGCGCCGATCGATGCGGTCGCCGTGCTGGAACATGGCTCATTGGCGCAGATCACGCAGATGGTGACCGAGGTGCAGATCGCCAATGGGGTGGCGCCAACCACGAGTGTGGACCTGACCCGCTTCGATTCCGAACCAACGACGCGGAGCAGCAGCCTCGACCCCATCCAGCAGCACAAGCACGGCAAGAAGGGCGGCAAGAGTCGCCGACATTAATCGTCGTTCCCAGCCTGGCTCAGTTCCCAGAGCGCGTGTGCGCTGGGAACCGAGCCAGGCTTTCGGCGGTGGCCGCGTAGGCGGTGCTCATCCATGCGCCGCTGGGCGGCAGGTCATGGGTGGAGTAGCACCCATCACCAGGATCGGCGGCGTGACCACAGACACTAGCGAGCCCCCGTCCTGGTGCTCGGCGACCAGGATGCGAGAGCAACAGATCTACAACAGCATTCCAGCCTGTCGCAGCAACGGTTCAGCCTGTTGAAACAGGGGACGCTGGTCGGGACAGCAGCGGACCGATCCGGTCGAGTACGAGACGTGCGGTTATGGGGATGGGGCCAGGGCGAATCTGGAGGAGGGAGCCGGGAGGACGCTCCCAGCAGCGCCACCTGGGAACGGACGACGACCCCATCCCCAGCGACTGAGCAACCGCTTCAGGTGCTGCCCAGCCGCGATGAGCAGCGCCTCGCTCTTCACCTTCTCCAGACCCCGCAGCCGGAAGCGGCGTCACCCATGCCAGTCCCTGGCCTCGGCGAAGCGCGGTTCCACCCAGACCCGCCGCTTGCGTATCGCTCTCGCGAAGGACGCCGTCTGGTGGGAGCCCCGCACGCGGTCCACGGGGTCGGCATCAAGGCGGCGGCTGATACGCCGACCCCGGCGGGATGTCGTGCACGGGGTCTGGATGCGGCAGGTGGGGCAAGCCGCAGCTGGAGCGACTGATCCGCGGAGACGCGTCGGCGCGTGGTATTGCACTGGGACAGAAGCGCAGCGTGTTCTGCCGTGCAGGGCAGCGGGTAGGTATCTGACGTTGGGTCATAGAGGAAGTCCTGCTCCTGAAACATCCCGTCGGGCGATAGCCGGCCTCCGACAGCGAGCACATAGGCGCGGATGCCCGGCGACCTTCGTGGCATCGATGGAGCGCTCTTGCCCCCACCCCAGTCCAGCGCCAATGCCCTGCTCCACGATGGCCTCGAAAAACCGCCGAACCACCTCACGACCGGACCGGTCTCGGATGCGGGTGAGGCTGGCGTGATCGGGCAGCGGCTCGGTCAGGTCAGAGCCGAGAGAGTGAGCGCACGCTGCGGCGATCGCTGACCACTCGCATGAGCTGACGCTCGGAGCGGAGGCCCGCAAAGACCATGACCGCGTGCAGCTTGCAGAAGACGACCGGGTCGATCGAGGGACGCCCCGGTCGGCAGCCTGGAGCTCCCCAGGTCACGCACGAAGCGCAGGTCGAGCGACCGCTCCAGGTGGCGAGAGACGTGATCCGACGGGACCAACGCCTCGCGCGTCAGTGGCGGGAGCGGTCCGCATCGTCGGTCCTTGCGGCCCAGCATCGCCAGCCAGTCCTTCCGCGCAGCGGGTCAGCAGCAGATCCGGCAGCCGCCCACGCCCGAGGAGTTTTTCAATAGGCTGGGTCGTTTGTGAAACAGGCTGAAAAAGCGTCAACGGCGTCCAAGGACACCGTTGACGCTTCACTACGCAACTGGCGACACTACAAACAACACCCCAGGAGCCATCCGCATTGACGCGCGCAGTAGTGCTGTTGAGCGAATTCACCCCGAAGTCGTTGACCTCCATGAACGACGACATCGATCTTCAGTCGACTAGAGTTGCGACCATACAAACACGTCTCAACTGCGACCTGGAGGATGCAGAGTTGGCAGATCACGCGAGTCCGATGGCGGCAAACTTGAATCGGCGGGCCGTGCTACGCGCCCTCGGCACCCTGATGGCCGGCGCCGGAGTCGTGCCAGCCGCACTGGCTTCGGCACAAGACGATACGGCCACACCGGTGGCTACGCCGTCCCAGCCGATCTCCGACGAGCTCATCCGGGCCTTTATCGCTGACCTTGAAGCCGCGCAACAGACGTACGACGTGACCGGGGTGTCGGTCGCCCTCGTTCAGGATGACCGCGTCGTCCTCTCGCGCGGGTTTGGTACTCGCGACCTGGAGCGTCGCCTGCCGGTGACGGAACACACGCGCTTTCGGATCGCCTCCAACACCAAATCGATGACGTCGTTCCTGGTTGCCACCTTTGTCGACGAGGGGGTCTTGGACTGGGATGACCGCGTGATCGATCTCTGGCCTGATTTTCGTGCGCCGACGCCCGAACTGACTGCCACCTTGCGCGTGCGAGATCTTCTGGGAATGGGCACCGGGATCGCCGAGTCTCCGACCGTCGAGTTCTTCATGTCCGGTGGCGACGAGTCACCGCTCGAGCTCTTGCAATCGGTTGCCTATCTACCAGTGATCGGGCCACCGCAAAGCGTGTACTTCTACAACAACACGCTGGTCTGCCTGGCCGGATACCTGGCACCCCTCGCGCAGGGGAACGCTCCAGAAGGATTGGTTGAGACGTACGCCAGCCTGCTCCAGGAACGGCTCTTTGACCCGGCTGGCATGGTGGACTCGATCATTGCCTCCGATCCCCGCCCACTTGGCGAAGACTTTGCCATCGGCTACCGGCACGATCTCTTTGGCCGGACCATGGCGGTGCCGTTCATCAGCATCGACGGCGTCGCGCCCGCGGGGTCCGGACTGGCGAGCTCCAGCGATATGGCCAGTTACCTGATCATGCAGATGCAGGGTGGGGTTGCAAGTGACGGCGCGCGCCTGGTGAGCGAAGCCAACCTGGCAGAGACGCACGCGCCTGGAATCGTGGTCCCGCCGGATGTTGCCAATGCCCTGCCATCCCTGGTGCTCGCCGATACCTTGGAAACCCGTTACTGCCTCGGGTGGTTCGAGCAGACCTTCAAGGATGGCCGCCGTCTCCTCTGGCACGCTGGCGGGATTGATGGCTTTGTCTCGTTGATGGGATTTTTTCCAGATGAGAAGATCGGCTTCGTGCTGCTCACCAACTCGGAATCGGGTGGAGGGCTCTTTACCATTTCCGTTCAGAGTAGCCTGCTCAACCGGCTCTTCGGCCTCAATCAGACGGTGCCAGATATCCTCGCTGGTCTCCTCCCAGAGTCGGAACAGTACGTGGCTGATCTCGTGGCACAGACGCGTCCAGTCGATGCAACCGCCGCGCGCCCATACCTGGGGTTGTATGAACAAGGGTTTCAGCTGCGCCTGGACGAAGCTGGCGGGCTGTACCTCGATCACGATATCCGCACCATGCCATTGTTGGCATTAGCAGAGGGTGGCTACGTGGTAACGAGTGGCCCCAGCATGATTCTGGGGAGGAAGATCACCTTCACGGGAGATGCCGCCACCCAGTTGACGATGTCGATCGAGGGATTCGATCCGGTGCGCTGGCTGACAGCCAGCTAGCCCGTGGGAGCAACAAGAATATCGAGGGCCACCCGTCAAAAGAGCGGCGTTCGGGCGAGCCTGCTGAGTGGCTGACTCGAGCCTGCGCACAAGGACTGTTCTGCGCGCAATGCCAATTGACCGCGTTGCACGGTGTCATTCGCTCCCCCCGCGCCACCCGCTCCCGCCCGCCTCCGGTCCAGCCGCGCGGTCAGCGCCGTGCTGACCAGCACGTCATT
>JAXLWT010000109.1:0-2761 GCA_046328375.1 Thermomicrobiales bacterium | reverse complement strand
TGATGGCCCCATCGATGGCGTGCTGCTCGCCCTGCACGGCGCCATGGTCACCGAGATAGATGACGACGGCGAGGGCTACCTGCTCCAGGTCGTGCGAGAGACCGTCGGACCCGGGATTCCGATCGTCGCGACGCTCGATCTTCACGCCAACATCTCGCCGCGCATGGTGGAACTCGCAGACGTCCTCATCGGCTACGACACGTACCCGCACATCGATATGTCCGAGCGCGGCGAGGAGGCGTGTGCGGTCATGGCGCAGCTCCTGCGCGGAGATGTACGACCCACGCCAGTCTTGCGCAAGCCGCCCCTCTTGCCGACGTCCCAGCGGATGACGACCGGGCGGATGCCCATGCGTTCGATCATGGAGCGTGCCCACGCGTTGGAGGAGGACCCGCGCGTCATCAATGTGACCGTTGCCGGAGGCTTTCCCCCGTCGGACACGGCTGACGCAGGCTTCGGCGTTGTCGTAACGACGGACGACGATCCCGAATTGGCCGCGGAGTTGGCAGATGTGCTAGCGGCAGAGGCGTGGGCACTGCGCGATGGATTCCTTGGCGGCGTGGCAACGTTCGAGCACGCTGCCGAGTTGATTTCCGCCGTGGATCAGGATGACGACCTTGACCGCGCTGCGAGCGGCCCGCTCGTCCTGGTCGACATCGCCGACAACCCGTGGACCGGGGGGCCTGGCGACAGCGTGGAACTCGTGCGCTTTCTTTTCGCTCACCGGGTCCAGGGAGCAGCGGTGGCGCTGGTACGCGACCCGCAGGTCGTGGAGGAGGCAATCAAGGCTGGGCCCGGCGGCCAGATTGCCGTTGACCTCGGAGGCAAGATCGACCGCTTGCATGGAGACCCGCTCCCGGTCCGCGCCCGCGTGAAACTCCTGAGCGATGGCCGCTATGTGAACGACGGGCCGATGATGGCGGGATTGGAAGTGGATCTGGGCAGGAGCGCGCTGCTGCTCTGTCAGCCGGCTGATGACGACACGACGCCGCCGGTCGAGGTGCTCGTCACCACCAGGGCCGAGACGCCGATCGACCTCAACGTGTTCCGCAGTCACGGCGTGGATCCGACGCGGCGCCGTGTGCTGGCGTTGAAGGGCAAGGGGCACTTCCGGGCTGCATTTGAGCCGATCGCGCGCCGGGTGGTGCTGGTCGAGGGACCAGGCATAACTGGAGCAGACCTCTCGCGGCTCACCTTTCGCAAGGTGCGTCGCCCGATCTGGCCGCTCGATCCAGCCGAAGCAATCGCGTTTTCCACCGCCAGCGGATAGGACAGACAGTTTCCGCTTGAGACGCGACGAGGGCGGCCAATTGGCCGCCCTCGTCTAGTGTGTTCTCGAACCGATCGACTACCGGTCTTCGGCGCCGACCTCACGGAACTCGGCGTCTACCGTCTCGTCGTCTTCAGCACGTCCGCCTGCGCCCGCGCTGGCGCCGTCAGCGCCATCGCTTCCGGCGCCTGAGGCGGCGGCCTGCTCGTACATGGCTGACCCGGCCTGAGTCAGGACGGAAACCATGGCTTCGTACGCCGGGCGGAGACGATCCGCGTTAGTGGGATCGTTCTTCAGGATCTCCTGGACATCGGCGAGCTTGGCCTCGAGATCAGTCCGTGTCGCTTCTGGAATCCGGTCGCCGTACTCCTTGAGCGTATTTTCCGCCTGGTGCGACATCGACTCAGCGTCGTTGCGCAGGGAGATCGCCTCACGGCGCTGGCGGTCCTCTTCCGCGTGGGATTCGGCTTCCTGGACCATGCGCTGCACTTCGGACTCAGAGAGCCCCGAAGAACCAGTGATGGTGATCTTCTGCTCCTTGCCGGTCGCCTGATCCTTCGCCGTCACGTTCAGGATGCCGTTGGCATCGATATCGAACGTCACGTCGATCTTCGGTGTGCCGCGGGGAGCTGGCGGCAGACCATCCAGGATGAACTTGCCAAGGCTCTTGTTGTCGGTCGCCATCGGTCGCTCACCCTGGAGCACGTTGATCTCAACCTGCGGCTGGCTGTCAGACGCGGTGGTAAAGGTCTGGCTCTTGCGGGTCGGGATGGTGGTGTTCCGCTCGATGAGCGGTGTTGCCACGCCTCCCAGCGTCTCGATGGAGAGGGTGAGGGGCGTGACGTCGAGCAGGAGGATGTCCTTGACCTCGCCGCCGAGCACACCGCCCTGGATCGCTGCGCCAAGCGCCACGACTTCATCCGGGTTGATGCCGCGGTTCGGCTCCTTCCCGAAGAAGCTCTGGACCTTGCGCTGAACCGCCGGCATACGGGTCTGACCGCCGACGAGAATCACCTCATCGATGGCGCTCTTAGATTGGGCAGCGTCCTTGAGCGCAGCCTCCATCGGGGCGACCGTGGCGTCGATCAGTTTCTGCGTCAGCTGCTCCAACTTGGAGCGGGTCAGCGTGATGTTCAGGTGCTTGGGGCCGCTGGCGTCCGCCGTGATGAAGGGCAGGTTGACGTCGGTCTGCTCAACCGAGGAGAGCTCGATCTTCGCCTTCTCAGCCGCTTCCTTCAGACGCTGCAGGGCCATGCGATCCTTGCGGAGGTCGATGCCTTCCTGCTTCTTGAATTCGTCGGCCAGGTAGTCGATGAGCACCTGGTCGAAGTCGTCACCGCCGAGGTGGGTGTCACCGTTGGTCGCCTGCACCTGGAAGACTCCGTCCGCCAGGTTCAGCACGGAGATGTCGTAGGTGCCACCACCGAGGTCATAGACCGCGATCTCTTCGTCGCCCTTGTTCTCCAGGCCATAGGCAAGCGCAGAGGCCGT
>JAXLWT010000108.1:0-2973 GCA_046328375.1 Thermomicrobiales bacterium | reverse complement strand
TCCAAGGTGACCATGAAGTACCCGGCGGTCTGGCTGATGGAAGAGGGCGCCCGCGGCGAAATTCTGTCTGTCGCCTTCGCCAGTGACGATCAGCACCAGGATGCGGGCGGCAAGGTCGTTCACGTCGCGCCGAACACGTCGTCCCAGATCATCTCCAAGTCGATCTCCAAGGGCACGGGACGCTCGTCGTACCGTGGCCTGGTCAAGGTCTACAAGGGCGCGGAGAACGTCAAGAGCAACGTCGTCTGTGACGCGCTGCTGCTGGACGAGACGAGCAAGACGGACACCTACCCGTACATCGAGGTGGAAGAGGAGCGCGCCTCCATCGGCCATGAGGCAACGGTGTCGAAGGTGGCCGAAGAGCAGATCTTCTACCTGATGAGCCGTGGTCTGACGGAAGACGAGGCGATGAGCATGATCGTGAACGGCTTTATCGAGCCGATCGCGAAGGAGCTTCCGCTGGAGTACGCCGTCGAGTTGAACCGGCTGATCCAGCTCGAAATGGAAGGCTCGGTCGGCTAAGTCGCTCGCTGTCATTCCGACGAAGGAGGAATCTCGTCCGCTATCCGCAGACATACGCAATCGGACGGGATTCCTCGCAAGCTCGCAATGGCAAGGGCGGCGCCAGGATCACATCATCATGGAGCAGATCAGCAGATGAGTACTGTTGCAGATATTGCCCAGGAGACAGGATTCTCCCGGGAAGGCGTGGAGGTCCTGGCGCGACAGCGCCAGGAAACCGATGCGATCCGCGAGGCGCGCCTGAAGGCGTGGGAGATCTACGAGAGCCTGCCCATGCCTGCGCGAAGCGACGAGGAGTGGCGGCGTACCGATATCCGCGGCCTGAAGCTGAACCGGGTCAAACCGCTTGCGGGCATCGATGCCGTCAGCGTCGATCCGCTGGCTGCCCTGCAGGAAGCAGGCGTTGAGCACGCTGATGCGCAAATTGCTCTGGGGCCAAACGCGGGCGTGGTGGTGCAGCGTGACGCTGCCACCATTGTCTCTCAAATTGACCCGGCAGTCGCCGCCCAGGGCGTGATTTTCAGCGATCTCAGCACGGCGATGCGTGAGCACCCGGAGTTGGTCGCGAAGTACTTCATGACCGAGGCGGTGCCTGTCAACTTCGGGAAGTTCGAAGCCCTGCACGCAGCCTACTGGCAGGGTGGTGCGTTTCTGTACGTGCCAGCCGGGGTCAAGGTGGAGGCTCCGTTCCGCGCCTTCAGCCTGATCTCGGAGGAGGGCGCCGCCGTCTTCTCTCACACGCTCGTGGTGCTGGAGGATGGCGCTGAGGCCTTCGTAGTCGACGCGTTCCGCTCGCCGTCCAACGAGGTGCAGTCATTTGCCTCGGCGGTTGTGGAGCACTTCATCGCGGCTGACGCGAAGCTGCGCTATGTGCAGGTCCAGGACTGGGGGCGTGCGGTCTGGAACTTCATGACCGAGCGCGCCATTTTGCACGACGACTCGCTGCTGAACTCCCTCCACGTCACACTGGGCAGTAAGTTTTCGAAGGCGTCGGTCGCTTCCCACCTGCGGGGCCGCAACTCGCTGGCGGAAATGCTCGGTATCTACTTTGCCGACGAGGACCAGTTTTTCGATCACCACACGTGGCAGCTGCATGAGTCGCCGTATGCGACCAGCGACCTCGAGTTCAAGGGTGCGCTGAAGGGGCACGCGCGCTCGGTGTACTCGGGCCTGATCAAGGTGTCAGAGGGCGCGCAGAAGACCGACGCTTACCAGCAAAACCGCAACCTCGTCCTCAGCCGCACGGCGCGGGCAGACTCGATCCCGAACCTGGAGATCGCCGCGAACGACGTGCGCTGCACCCACGGCGCGACGGTGTCCCAGGTCGAGGAAGAGCATCTTTTCTACCTGCAGGCACGTGGGATTCCGCGTTCCGAGGCGCAGAAGTTGATTGTCGAAGGCTTCTTCCGGCCGGTCATTGACCGGATCCCGGTTGAGGAGATCCAGGATTTCCTGGAAGGGGCGATTGCCCGCAAGGTCGGCATCTAGCTGGCCAACCGCATCCACGCAGCCGGGCGCCAGCACTGGCGCCCGGCTGAAGGACTTCTCCCATGGTGAGCACTCTCGAGCGCCCGGCCATCGATTGGCAGCAGGTGCGTGACGACTTCCCCGTTCTCAATTCGACCAACGCCAGGGGACAGCGGCTGGCCTTCCTGGATAGTGCGGCCAGCTCGCAAAAGCCGGAAAGCGTCATTCGTGCGCTGGATGCCTACTACCGGGAGTCCAACGCGAACATTCATCGCGGCGTCTATGACCTCTCAGAGCGCGCCACGCAGGAGTACGAAGCGGCGCGCGGGAAACTGGCCCGATTCATCAACGCCGGGTCAGAGCGAGAAATCATCTTCGTCCGCAACACAACCGAAGCTGTCAACCTGGTGGCGCAGACCTGGGGGCGCCGGAATGTCAGCGCAGGCGACCTGGTCATCGTCACCGAACTCGACCACCACTCGAACATCATTCCCTGGCAGTTGCTGGCCGAAGACAAAGGTGCGCGACTGGAAGCGGTGCGCATCGATGACCATGGCCGGCTCGACCTCGAGCACCTGAAGGCGTTACTGCGCGAGAAGCCAAAGCTGGTCGCATTTCCGCACGTCTCGAACGCGCTCGGAACGATCAGTCCGGCGGCGGAGATCATCGCATTGGCCCACGCGGCCGGGGCGGTCGTGCTGGTGGACGGGGCGCAGAGCGTGCCCCACATGCCGGTTGATGTCCAGGCCCTGGATGCGGATTTCCTGGCGCTCTCCGGGCACAAAATGCTGGGTCCCATGGGTTCTGGAGCGCTCTACGGCAAGCTCGCCCTGCTAGAGACCATGCCGCCATTCATGGGCGGCGGTGGCATGATCCGCAAGGTTTCACTGGCGAAGTCGACGTGGGCGGACGTGCCTGCGCGCTTCGAAGCAGGAACGCCAGCCGTGGGCGATGCCATCGGCCTCGGTGCGGCGGTTGATTACC
>JAXLWT010000107.1:0-3043 GCA_046328375.1 Thermomicrobiales bacterium | reverse complement strand
CCAATCAGCGGGAGTGGAAATTCAGCCCAGCCGCTTCCGCCGACACCGATAGACGAAGATGATGCCTGGCCCGCCAAACTCCGGAACATTGGCGGCAGCAACGTCGCCGTCTTCGTCTTTGGCCCAAACGGATATCAGATCGTCGCCCGGCCATCCGGCTACTCGGACGCGCCAGACTCGCCACCATCGCTGCCGAAGATTCCCGGTCCACAAGCCAGCGCCATGCAAGGCAAGATCGTGACGCTCCCCTCCGTGGATGGCAGAGTGCAGTACCGCGTGCTCCTGCAATCGGGGCCGCGCAACGCCACGTTCGTCATTGCTGCCTCGCTGCGGCCCGTTGAAAGCGCCGTGAACATGCTGGTGCGCACGCTCGCCCTGGCTGGAGCGGCGGCCCTCGCCGGTGCGTCGCTCCTCACCTGGGCAGTGATCCGCCATGACCTAAAGCCAGTGGACCGCATGGTGGAAACCGCGGCCGCCATTGCCGAGGGTGATCTCAGCCGCCGTGTGCCAGATGCCGACCCGGACACCGAGCTCGGCCGCCTGGGCGCAGCCCTCAACAACATGCTGACCCAGATCGAGGATGGCATCCGCCAGCGCGATGCTGCCGAAGCGCGCTTGCGCCGCTTTGTGGCAGATGCCGCGCACGAACTGCGCACGCCGCTGACCTCCCTGCGCGGCTACGCCGAGCTTTACCGGCAAGGTGCTCTACCCACTACCGACGCCGTGACCACGGCCATGGGCCGGATCGAGTCCGAGGGTGCGCGCATGGCACGCCTCGTCGATGACCTCCTGCTCCTGGCCCGGACTGATCAGGGGCGGGCGCTGGAAAAGGAGCCCGTCGACCTGGTCCGCCTGGCGCGTGAGGCCGCCGGGGACTTTGCCGCCGCCGACCCGGAGCGCCAGCTCGACCGCGACCTCGAAGGCTCGGCCGTCGTGGTCGGCGACCCGATTCGCCTGCGCCAGGTCATCGACAACCTGCTCACCAATGTGCGCATCCACACGCCAGCCGGAACACCAGCGCGCGTCAGCGTGCGGCGCAATGGTGAGTGGGCTGAAGTCACGGTTGCGGACTCCGGTCCTGGCATCCCGGTGGAAGACCAGGCGCGTATCTTCGAGCGCTTCTGGCGAGGAGACCCGTCGCGCGGGCGTAGCGCAGGGGGAGGCTCTGGTCTCGGCCTGAGCATCGTCGATTCGCTCGTGCACGCGCACGGCGGCGAAATCGCCGTCGAGAGCAGCCCCGGCCAGGGGGCGGCCTTCACCCTGCGCCTCCCCCTGGCGCCCGTGACAGCCGAAGCAATCGCCGCCTGACACTGCACCACATGTGAGAGTGGCTATCCATGACCGATCCCCGGGCCGTCTCTCGCCCGTGCGGAGCCATTCCCGCCTGTCGTTTCTGATGCGTGTCGAAGGGCCACGTTTGACATCGACCGGTTCCATGGTGTCATCCCCGTCCACCAGTCATCCTCAGCCCCCGGACGAAGGATTTCGACCCGGTCTCGCGCCTGCGGGTACCCCGCGGCCCAACCTGTGCTCCCTCCGCTGCACACAGGTACATCCTCGGCGCACCGCGTGAGCGTACCCATGACGACTTGCAGCGCCTTGTCCGGTTCTCAGCCCGCCCTGCAATCTGACCGGCAGTTCCTACGCAGGAATTGGCATCTGCGACCGGGTCCGGGAACCCAAACACGTGATACCGTGCCCGTCTCTGGCCGGGGTCTGCGAAGGAGGAACGTGTGAACGGCCAAAGATGGCTGATAGCGGGCGCACTGGTAGCTGGTTCCGCACTGGGTGTCTGCACCCAATCGACCGGCATCTCTGCGCAAGAAGAAGCGACGCCAGCGAGCGTGCTCGAAGGGGTCACCATCGATAGTTCCGAAGTCTTCTCGCCGGTGGTGGCCTCGCTCCTTGCGCCAGACACAGCCGCGGTGCTGGGGACTGATGGACAGTACTGGGTGGTCTACGAACTCCTACTGACCAACACCATCTCCGGTGCAGCAGAGATCACTGGCATCACGGTCACGGACGCGCTAAGCGGGCGCGAGGTGTTCACGCTCTCCGCCGACGAGATGATTGCCGGGGAGAACTTGCGCCTCATGGACCGCGAACCAGCGGCGGATACGAGTCTCGGCCGCAATGAATCGCGCGTGCTCCTGCTCTCGATCCCCTTCCCCTCTCGCGACCAGGTGCCACTGTCCCTGGTCCATGACCTCCAGATCACTGCGCCGGGTGTCTTCGGCGTCGAGCCGGAACCACGGCGTTACCTGGCAGCGACGCTCGACCTGGCCGCGCGCCAGGCCCCAACACTGTCACCACCACTGGCCGGTACCGGCTGGATCGCGGCCGAAGGGTGCTGCTCCACCGCAAGTCATCACCGCAATGGTGTGGACCCCATCAATGGCGAGCTCCACGCCGGGCAGCGCTTCGGCATCGACTTCATCCGGATCGACGACGCAGGGCGCCTGTTTACCGGAGATCAAACGGACCCCGCCAACTGGCCCGCCCATGATGCGCCCGTCTTTGCTGCCGCTGACGGCGTGGTGATTTCCACCCTTGACGGCCTTCCTGACCAGATCCCGGCCGTGATGCCGGAACAGGCGACCATGTCCCTGGCGGAGATCGAGGGGAACCACATCGTGATCGATCACGGCGATGGTTTTTTCACGTTTTACGGGCACCTTGCGCCCGGCAGCGTGCAGGTCGCGGTCGGAGACACCGTCAAGGCTGGCGACCAGATTGCGCGCGTGGGCGATAGCGGCGGCTCGCAGGTGCCCCACCTGCACTTCCACCTGGTCGACTCCGCGAACCCCTCGGCAGGCAACGGGTTCCCCTTTACCTTCGACCGCTTTGACCTCGCAGGGCAGGCGGATTTCACCCGGTTACTGGACGTGATCGAAGGCAGCGCGACCTACGCCACCCAGGACGAACGTCACCCCGAGCCGCGCGAGAACGAGATGCCGATGTCCTACACCATCGTCGACTTCCCGGAGCGCTAGAAACCGGGACCACCGCTTCCACCCGACACCATGAAATGGCCGCTCCCGGT
>JAXLWT010000106.1:0-3059 GCA_046328375.1 Thermomicrobiales bacterium | reverse complement strand
ATCGAAGTTGCGGTAGACAGCCAGCAGGTGCGCAAAGGGCGGCGACTGCGCGAAGAGCTGGAAGGTGAGCCGGTGCCCGGCGTAGTCCGAGTTGAGGAGGTCGCGCGCGTAGGCCAGTAGCTTGCGCCGGTCCTCAGCCTCCCAGTTCTCGTTGATCGTGTAGAACTTCTCCAGCCAGGGCGCCGTCTCCGGGTCCATGAAGGTCGCGAAGTTCGGCGTGACACAGATCTGGCCGCCGCAGAGATCACGCGTCAGGTGCATCATCTCGGCGAGTTGCGAGCAGGCCAGCACCCGCCCGGTGTAGAGCAGGCTCTGGTTCGGCATCAACAGCCCGCCCGGGCTCTCCTCCGCCTCGGCAATCGCGGCGGTCAGGTGAGCGTTGATCCCCTCACGGTAGACCGCCAGCCGCGCCAGTTTCTCCTGGACCGCCTGCTGCTTCTCCAGCCCGGTCTGCCGCGCGTTGTACATCGCGGTGCCAAGCATCATGTCCGCGTAGCGCAGGATGCGCTGCACAAAGGCGAAGGCGCTGTAGCGGTGCAGCGTGGCCCGGATGTAGGAGGCCGCTCGCGTGTGGCGGTAGAAGAGCACATCTTCCCACGGGATTAGCACGTTGTCGAAAATGATGAGCGTGTCCACTTCATCAAAGCGGTTGGAGAGCGGGTAGTCCTCCACCGGCGCGCGGCCAGCAAAGCCGGTGCGACAGATGTGCTTCATGCCCGGCGCGCCCATGTGGGCGATAAAGCCCAGCGCGTAGTCGGAGAGTTCGCTGTCCCCCCAGTTCGCAATGGTCGGCTTGACGAAGGCCTGCTCCGCGTAGGCCGCCGCCGTCTCGAACTTGGCGCCCTTGACGACGATCCCGGCGTCCGTCTCCTTCACCACGTGCAGGAGCATGTCCGGATCCTGGTCCTGCGGCCGCTTGGAGCGGTCGCCCTTGGGATCGGTGTTGGCGGAGACGTGGAAGGGGTCGTTCATGGCCGCGAACTCGACGTGGCGGCGAATGTTCTCCGAGAAGCGCGGATCGATCTCGTTGAGCACATCCTGGCCGTCGAAAAGCGACCACATCTCGCCGACCGTCTCGTCACCGACGCGCGTCACCACGCCGCCGACATCGTCCAACACGGCGTCCACCGCGCGCCGCTTCGCCTTCCAGTCCGCCTGGGAGCGCGGCAACTGCGGCCCGACGGCGAAGCGCTCGCCGGTTTCCGCGTCGACCGTCGTCATCACGTCCTGCGTCGCGGGATCGTGGGCCATGTCGTAGATGCGGGCGCGAATATCAACGACCGGCTTGAACATGGGGTGGCTCGGCACGTCCTCGACGCGCTCGCCATTCACCCAGACTTCGCGGCCGTCACGGATCGACTCTCGGTACTCATCCCCGGTGCGGATCATGCGCTTCCTTCCCCCGGAATCATGCCCAAGCCACCCACTGGCGCAAGCCAGCGAGTCCAGGCATCCCGAATGACGAAATGTGCCGTCCCGTCCGGTGCGACACCCGCACGAACCCGGATGGAGTGGAGGCGGATAGTGTGGCACATCGCCAGCGGGGAGTGCTGTGCCCAGGCGGACACCCAGCGCCATCCCGCCACTACACTCTGCCTGTCGGGAGGAATGCCATGGCGCTCACCAAGCCCGCAGGAACGTGGCGCTACGCGGATCTGGCAACGCTGCCAGATGATGGCACACGGTACGAGATCATCGATGGGGACCCCTACGAGATGCCGTCCCCGACGTGGGCGCATGCCATCGTTATTGCGGGCCTTATCCGGCTGCTCCTTCCGGTGTTGGACCGGTTGGGAGGGCCCTAGGTAACCGCCCCCCTCGATGTTTTCTTCACGGGTGCCGACCCCGTGCAACCCGGCCTCGTGGTGCTCCTGCCCGGCGGCAGCGCCCGCCCGGGGAGGTGCGGCGTTGAGGGCCCGCCCGATCTGCTGATCGAAGTCCTCAGCCCATCCAACCGCGCCCATGACCAGGTCCGCAAGCGCGCGCTCTATGCGCGGGCGGGGGTGCGCGAGTACTGGATCGTCGATCCTGACGTGGCCAGCATCGAGATCATCGACGCAGCCGGTGAGACCGTGCAGCGCGTAGTTGTCGGTGCCGACGACAGCCTGACGCTGCGCTCGCCGCTCCTCGGAGATCTCTCCGCCGATCCCGCTACCCTCTTCCCCGCTGACGCCGAGGACTGAGGCGCGGGCTGGGCACTATTGCCCGGCAGGAACCTGGAAAGGGTGGAGGCGGACAGCCAGCTATTGTCGCTCTGACGAGCTTTGATGCTCAGTCAGGCATCTGACTCCGCCTCATGGAGCAACGCGATGGCTTCTGCACCGAATACTGGCACCTTGTCGCGCAAATCAATAATCTCGACCTGATCGCGTACTGACTCCCAGTACTGACGCACGGTGAGATATCCATCAGCGGCATGGCGCAAATCGAAACGTTCTTTGACGGTTGCATGTTTGGTTAACACGCTTGGGATGGCTCTGCGGCCATTCAGAAAGCGGTCAGGCTCGAGCTTACCCAGCACATAAAGTTGTCGCCGCTTCGTGGTGTCACTGCTAGCGAGGCCGTTGCCTCCTCACGAGTCTTGCCAGCAAGCGTTTGCTCAAGACCGGAAATACGTTTACGCAGACCATGTCCGGTTCCAAGAGCTTGCACAGTCTCAATCGACCAGATGAGGTCGGAATTCGTCGGCCCCGCCGTCTTCTGTCGTCCGGTCATCACCGCAGCAATCTCTCCAACTTGTACAGCAACAGTTGAATCGTTGTGTGGATGTTCAAGGGGGCTTTATAGCGCCTTCCAGAGCAACCCCTTGACACCGTAGAGCAAATACTCTAATCTCATTCCTAGAGCAATTACTCTAATTGTATGGAAGCCTGGCTGAGGTCGCCCATGTCCACACGCGAGCGCATCATCGATACAGCGGTCCTACTCTTCAATGATGAGGGCACCGCCGCTGTCTCGACGAACCACATCGCGAAGGCGGCGGGGATCAGCCCGGGGAACCTCTACTACCACTTCCGCAACAAGGAAGAGATCATCCGCGCCATCTACGCCCGCTTGCG
>JAXLWT010000105.1:0-3317 GCA_046328375.1 Thermomicrobiales bacterium | reverse complement strand
GCACACGGTCGACCATGCCATTCACGGCCTGTGGTCCGACGGGAAAAAGCAGGTCAACAGGAGACCGCTCATCCAGATACGTCAGGTAGATGGTGCGAAATTCTTCCCCCCCGGCAAGTTTCCGTTCTTTGCCGCGCTTGCTTGCATCCTCGTAGAAGACGTAGACGACGGGACCGCCCGGGTCGTCCAAATCGATGTGCTCCCTGCGCAGCGCCAGCAGTTCTGACCGTGTCAAACCCAGGCGCATCATCAGCCAGATCGCCGGCAGGCTCCAAGGTTCGTCCTCCGCGGCCGCCGCCAGGAATGCGTCCTGCTCGGCAGAGAACAATGGAACAGGAGACCGGAGTGCAATTGCGTGCGGGTAGTGCCCTTCCGTGGGATCCGCCTTCAGGACACGGGCGTCGTCAATTAGGTACCTGAAGAAGCGGCGCACCGAGGTCAGGCGCCGCTTGCGGGTGGATCGCCCATTGGCTTCTCCCAGCAGGCGAGCAATGTCCTTCTGCGTAATGCGGTTGATCGCCTTGGGCCCGATCAACTTTTCCAGGACCACTAGGTCGTAGCAGTACGACTCGATCGTGTTTTCGGGCCGTTTCGCCTGCTCCAGTTCGCGCCGGTACCAGGAGCGTGCCAGTTCGAGGCTGCTGCTCGCGGTCAGCGGAGGCAATCCACCAAGTGACGGCGTGAGCGAGCCGGGGGGACCGGGGATGAAAAGCGGTAACTGATCAGGAGTAGACGCAGCCGCCTTCTGTTCTTCCCGGAGCAGACTCGGGCTACGGCTTGGTGGAAGTTCCCGCTCTTCAGCCGTAACGCCGTCCCGACCGGCGATCTTCTTGCGTGGATTAGGCGGTTGTTGCGGCATCGGAAATCGCCTCCTTCAGCAGGGTATGAGCCTCTGCCTGGAGTGTCAAGAACGTTCGTTCGGTTTGAG
Source organism: Thermomicrobiales bacterium (assembly GCA_046328375.1). GTDB lineage: Bacteria > Chloroflexota > Chloroflexia > Thermomicrobiales > UBA6265 > JACCXM01. The sequence goes on along the minus strand of JAXLWT010000105.1, from coordinate 2,389 downwards.
CGCGTAGGTTAGAGGACATATCCCTCAGATAACAGCTCTGACGGTGGGCGACAATAGCGTCCACATCGTGAATGTCATGAGCGTTTCGGAGGGTGTCGATGTCTGGCGAGGTCCAGGGCAAGGGCGGAGTGCAGTGGGTCAAGCGGGATGCCGTACATCCCATGTCTACTGCGGCTGGAGTCGAAATGCGGCCGATGTTCGGTGAGGGGTTCCTCACCTGCTGGGTGAAACTGGAACCGGGAGCTGGTGTCCCCCAGCATTCGCATGTTCACGAGCAGGTAGGGGTCGTTACTGCTGGGTCACTCAGCGTCTCAGCGGAAGGTGAGACACGAACGCTGTCCGAGGGCGAAGCGTATCTCGTCGGGCCGCATGTTCCCCACGAAGCAACGGCAGGTCCCAACGGAGCGGAACTCGTGGAGACCTTTGTCCCGGTACGAGAGGATTTCCGCGAGCTTTGGGAGCGTTCCAGGCCATCATAATTGCCGCCGCGCCGGGTGTCTGGCACAATCTGCGATTGGTCCGCTGACGGATGGCACCCGGATCGTTCACGCCACCGCGCACATTTCTATTTGGGAAGGATCCCCGATCAATGGTCAGTCCGATGCCAGCGCCGATGAGTGGCGAGGAAGTCCGCCGCCGCTTTGTCGAATTTTTCCAGGAGCGGCAGCATCGCCTGATGCCATCCTCCTCGCTCGTGCCGCACAACGATGCCACCGTGCTCCTCACGACGGCCGGCATGCAGCAAATGACCCCGTACTTCCTCGGCCTGGAACAGGCACCCGCCCCACGCATGGTTTCCGTGCAAAAGTGCTTTCGCACCGTGGACATCGAAGAGGTTGGTGATGACAGCCACTGCACCTTCTTCTTCATGCTCGGGAATTTCTCGGTTGGTGACTACTTCAAGCGCGAATCACTCAAGTTTTCCTGGGAGTTCCTGACCGGAGTGCTGGGCATTCCCGAGGATCGTCTCTATCCAACCGTTCACCCGGATGACGAGGACGCGCTGCGCATCTGGATCGACGAGATTGGTGTTCCTGCAGACCGCATTTTCAAGTTGAGCGACAACTGGTGGGGACCAGTCGGCCCGACGGGACCAAACGGTCCCGACTCGGAGATCTACTTCGACCTCGGACCCGAGGCGGGAAGTGGCCTGCCCGATTTCCCCCCGGGAGATGGTTCACGCTACCTGGAAATCTGGAACAACGTTTTCATGGAGTTTGTCCAGGCCGAGGACGGGACGCGCACGCCGCTGCCGCGTCAGCATGTTGACACAGGAATGGGCCTGGAACGCCTTGCCATGATCATGCAGGGCGCGCGTTCCATCTACGACACGGATCTCTACCAGGCAATCATTCAGCGCGCGGCAAGCCTCGCTGGCGTGACGTACGGCGCCGATCCGGACCATGACCGCGCGCTGCGCATCATCGCCGACCACGCGCGCGGCGGAACGTTTCTCATCGCGGACGGCGTGCTCCCGGGGAACGAAGGACGCTCGTACGTGCTGCGGCGCATTCTGCGCCGGGCCATTCGGGCTGGGCGAAAATTGGGACTGGAGCGCCCCTTCCTGGCGGAGATGGCCGGCATTGTCGTCGAGCAGTTTTCGGCCCATCATCCAGAACTGCTCGAGCGACGCGGCCAGATCGAGAAGGTGTTGCAGCACGAAGAGCAGAGCTTTGGCCGGACGTTGAGTTCCGGCATGGCTCGTTTCGACACGCTGGTAGCCGAGCTGGCAGAGCAAGCGCGTGGCCAGGGCGAGACCGTGGCCTCGGTACTACCCGGCCGCGAGGTCTTTCGTCTCTACGACACGTACGGCTTTCCCTTCGACCTCACGTTGGAGCTGGCACGGGAGCAGGGTCTGGAAGTCGATCAGGCGGGCTTCGAGCAGGCGCTGGCCGAGCAGCGTGCAGCCAGTCGTGGCGGCGCGGCCGAAGCATTCCAGGATTTGTCCAGGACGCGTGCCGAAGTCTACGTGTCGATGGCCGGCGGCCCGACGACGTTCACTGGCTACTTGTCGACGGTCGAGGAAGCCACCATCCTGGGACTTGCGGGCCCGGACGGTCCCGTTGATGAGGCAGAAGCCGGCGACGTGGTCGAAGTTGTTCTCGACCGCACGCCGTTCTACGGTGAATCGGGTGGCCAGATTGGCGACAAGGGGACTATCCGCACCGAAACGGGCGTCATTGACATCGATGACACGTTCAAGCCAACGCCGGATGTCTTCGTGCACCGAGGTACGGTCGCGGAGGGCTTCGTACGCGTTGGCGAACGGGTGCGCGCAGAAATCGACGCCGCCCGGCGGCAGGCGATCCGCCGCAATCACACCGCAACCCATCTGTTGCACCGCGCACTGCGCCTGACCCTTGGCGAGGCGGTGCACCAGGCTGGATCG
>JAXLWT010000104.1:0-3645 GCA_046328375.1 Thermomicrobiales bacterium | reverse complement strand
ACTTAGGCGGTCACTACAATTCCTATCTAGCAGATCGTGATCTAATGGCCAATCTGGCTAGGGTTCCGTGATTCTTGGGGTACATTAGATTTAATCCCTAGTTTCAAAGATCCGTAACTACAATAACGCACTAGTGGGCAATCTACGCACTTGGGATTCCGGGCAGTGCAAATCGTGGCAGCAAAGTCGAGGAGGCCCCAGTTGTGGGCCCTTGCACCTTGAGCTGGCATTGACGCCTCGGCCAACGCCCAAACTTCTGGCCACCGCCTGTTGTCATCGTCATACACCCGTCCCGTCAGCCGTCCGTAAACGCGAAGGACATTCGCGTCCACAATAGGCACACGCTGACCAAACCCGAAACACGCTACCGCACGTGAGGTGTAAAGCCCGACATGAGGCAAGGCCGCAAGTCGCTCGACTGACCTTGGGACATGCCCTTTATACCGTTGCACGATAGCAGCGGCAGCTGTTCGCAGCGCTTTCTGTCGTCGATTTCCAAGGCCCAGCTGCCCAACAAGTCTTAGAAGTTCGTCCGGATCTGCTGCCGCTAACGAAGCGGGTGTGGGCCATCGCCCAATAACCTCTATCCATACGCTTACAACAGATTCTGCGCGCGTCTGCACCAGGAGCATCTCTAAAACGAAGATGCCGAATGGAGTCACCTCGCTTTCCCTCCATGGAAAGCGTCGGCCATGTTCACGGTAGAAGCGAGAGAAGAATCGGCGTAACACCTTTGCAAGCGCGGGATTAAAGAGTCTCTCGTTCGTATGGACCAGTGACTCTCCTGATGGCGAAAACTGCTTTGGCGCACTAGTTGCGATTTTCCTACTCATTCGCTGAGTATGCGATCTGGCAATGTGCCATTCTGTTGCGTCTCCAACAACAGCCAGATTTGCCTGACGGATTCGAGCTGTCACCGTACATTTGTTGCTGAATAAAGATGTGCAATTCCAGCGTTTGGGAGTTACGAGCGGAGAACGTCACTCGGCCGAACAACACCTGCAAGGACCAGGGATGTCGTACTCTCCCATCCCTGGTCCTTGTCAAACGTGGACTACGCGAACGGCGTGCCCCAGCGCTCGCGGTAGGCGACCTCAGCCAGCGGCTTGCGCCGCTTCGTGCCCTGTCCCACCGCCCCGGCCGGGTAGCCGAAGGGCAGGATCGCCAGCAGTTCCCGATCCGCCGGGATGCCGAGCAGGTCCTTGATCTCCTCCATGCCGCCGAAGCCGACCCAGTTGCCGCCGATCCCCTCTTCCCAGGCGGTCAGCAGCATGTCCTGCACGGCGCGGCTGGCATCCGAGACACCGAACGGTGATTCATCAATCACGATGGCGATAGCCAGTGGCGCCTGCGCGATGTAGGGGCCGTATTTGGACAACTCACCCATGCGGCGCAGCGTTTCCGGCTCCTGCACCACCACAAAGTGCCACGGCTGCCCGTTCATCGAACTGCCGGTGAGGCGGCCCGCTTCCACAATACGGCCCACGATCTCCTCGGGGATCGGGCGGCCGTCATACTCCCGCACCGCGAGCATGGTGCGAATCGCGTCGTAGACAGACATGGGTTGAACCTCCAGCGTCACACGCCTGAATCAGGAGCGGCAGCGTACTGATTCCGCTGCCAGGAATCACGCCGCGGACGACGGCCGCGCAAACGGCTGCGGGCTGTGGGGCAGCGTGTTCCACTGCGCGTCGTCGTGGCCGCGGACGATGTAGGCGCCCGTCTCCTCTGCAAGCTGCAGCAGGCGGTCCCGTGAGGCCAGGGCTGCATCAGCATCCGGGGTGGTACTCGGGAAGCGCGGCATCGTCATCTGCTCGGCCACCGCGATGGCATCGATAGCCAGGATGACCGGGCCATCCGCGGTCTCGACATAGACCGACTGGTGGCCCGCGATATGCCCAGGCGTTGCCAACAACTTCAACCCCGGTTCTAGTTCGAGATCACCATCCACCAGTTCGTAGGTGATGCCAGGAATATCCCAGAGTGCTGGATCAAGACGCGGATCATCCCGCGCCGTCTCCATCTGGCTGCGTTGCACCAGCGAAGTGACGCCGCTACCGGCGAACGCATCGTGCCGGCCGCAGTGATCGAAGTCGAAGTGGGTGGAGATGAGGAGGTCGATATCCTCCACCTTCAGGCCCAGTTCACCGAGCCGCTGCGGCAGGTCATCCTGCGGCTGGGTGTTGCAGGCCAGGTCCCACCAGGGTGCGGCGGTCTCTGCCCCGATGAGTGCCGTGGGGTTGCCGGTATCGACCAGGATTGTCTTCCCGCCGGCGCTACGGATGAGATAACCCGGCACCTGGTTGAAGTGGATCTCGCCGGTTTCGGGATCGCGTCCTCCCAACTGACCGAGGTTGAGGAGGTAGAGCGTATGGGTCGGCATGTCACGTTCCTTACAATGTGCTCGTCGAGACCGCAACGTATTCACGTGCTGCAGGAGCACCGTGGTGATCACCATGCAGGCAGCCGTCACTATGCCACGTCGTAAGATGATGCCTCTCACACGCGTTTGTGTATCCGAGGCCAGGCATGCCCGATTCTCATGATATCGACCTGCCGGAAGAAGAGCTACCTGCCCAACGCGTCCTCGCGCACGTCACCAATGAACGAGCGCACCGCGCGGCGCTGATTGCCACGGCAACCGTGCTGGTGATGGTCCTCGTCGCGCTGCCCTTTGCGCTGCGCAGTATGGCCAGCACACTCTTCGGGGAACAGGAAACGATCCTCTACGATCTCAGCACGGACAGCATCGTCCCACCCGTCGTCACGGAGCCGATCGGGAGCGACCGCAACTACGTCAACATCGCGGTCGTGGGTCTGGACCCTGCCAGCGGCGAGGCCACCTTTGCCGTATCCGGGAACCGCACCTGCCTCGCCATCTGCCCCACGGTGGAACTCACCCTCCTGGCGCTGGACGACAACGCCGCGCAGCGCCGCGGCCTGCCGCCGGCGGCCACGGTAACCCTGGAGCCAAAGGACCGCGTGTTCAGCGAGTCCGTGACGCTGCCCGTGCGAGGGCGGCCCAACCGCTACCCCTTCGACAGCTACGAAATCTGGCTGGGTTTCGCGTTCCTCATGACCGGACCAGATGGCCGGCCGCTGGACGTGGAGCGGATACTGCGCGCCGATAACGCCGTGGTCACCCTGCAGAGCCAGCTCAGCTACCTGGAGATGGCGGCGCCAGTGGCGATCGATCCCAGCCGCGCCGCGGCCGCCACGGACCCCTACGCCATTGCCCTGGTGGAAGACCTGCGTTTCGAGCGACCGGAGTACCTGAAGATCCTGGCGGTGTTGCTGGTCACGCTCATTGCGGTCTCCGGCACCATCGCCCTGCTCCGCCGTGACATCGATGACCTGTTGCTCGGCATCGGCGGCCTCATCCTTGGTGTCTGGGGCATCCGTTCAGTGCTGAACAGCCAACCCATGCCTGGCGTCACCGCCATCGACCTCGCGCTCTCCCTGGTCATCCTCATCATGCTGCTTGGCCTCACCGTGCGCCTCACCCTGCACTTCCACCGGCGGAGCAACTGGCGGTGGCCGCGACGAAAGGATGCGTAAGGCAACGTAGGGTCAGGAAGACGCAACAGCCGATGAACCCCAGGACCCACGGAATTCAGCGACAACTTGCTTGACCAATGGGGGACG
>JAXLWT010000103.1:0-3650 GCA_046328375.1 Thermomicrobiales bacterium | reverse complement strand
GAGAATGCTGGACGGCGTGGTCTGGTTCGCATCCGGAATGGCAATTGCCGCGGGGTTCGAGAATCCCTGTACCAGTTGCGCGGCCCCTCTCCTCGCCAGCGCGCTCTCGCTCATCCACGGCACGACGCTGCTGCCAGCGACCGACAGCGCCATGACGGATGCGAGGGTAACGGCGCGCCAATGCGCATGTTTTGGAGGTTGTTGTCGGGTGGTCATCGTCGTCTTCCTGTCCGGTACGGCGCTGCGTTCTCAGGAACCCCGCGCGCCGGCAATGTTGATCATCAGCACCGCGGACTCCTGGCCCGCGCGTGTCATCCATGGTGCCAGCGCCCTACCGAGAGCACATCCACCGATCTATGTAGCTTTGGAACGCAGGCTATGTAGTTCGCCAGCACGGCCTGAGGCGACCACGCACCAATGACCCGGCGACTGTGGTTGACACGAGAGGTCCGGGCCATACACTCAGGCGTATGCGGAACGAGCAGCGGTCCGAGCGGACCCAGGCGCCATGACCCGGACAGGGGCAACATCATCTGACCCAGAGCTGTCGTACGCCCTGGAGCGGCAGCATGGCCTTTCGGCGCACGCCCAGATCGAGGCCGAGATTGCGCGGCGCATCGAAAGCGGCGTCCTGCGGCCAGGAGACCGAATCCCGCCCGAGCGCGAACTCGTCGAGCAAATGCAGGTGAGCCGCATGACCCTGCGCCAGGGGCTCACCCGGCTGGTGGACCGTGGCTTGCTGGAACGGCAGCGCGGGCGGGGCACCTTCGTGCGCGAGCCAAAGGTCGTCCACAGCCTCTCCAACCTGACTGGTCTGCACGGCGAACTCCTCAATCAGGGGATCACCCCCACAGCGCGCCTGCTCACCCGGGCAGAGATTCCAGCCCCGCAAGCAGTGGCCGACCTGCTCGAGATCTCCGAGGGCGATCCGGTTTACTGGATCACCCGGCTCCGGCTGGGAGCTGGGGTGCCGATCGCCCATGAAACCTCCTACTTTCCGGCCAGCCTGGTGCCCGGGCTGGTGGAGGAGGATCTGGAGAGTGGATCGATCTACGAACTCATGGGCAAGCACGCGGCCCGCCCGGTTGGCGCAAGGCAGTCGCTGGAACCAGTGGTGGCAAGATCCGAAGAGGCGGCGCTGCTGGATATCGCTCCCGGCAGCCCCGTCATGCTGATCGAGCGTATTGCGCGTGATGCGCAGGACCGCGCCGTGGAGTACGCCAAAGACATCTATCGTGGGGATCGCAGCCGCTTTCTGGCTGAATTGACCTACAGGCAGAACGGCGGAGCCGACGAGAGCTTCCGGCGCTGAGGCCGCGCCAGTCACCCTGGAAGAAGCCGTTTCAACTTCCAGTTCACCGGCTGTTCCGTGATTGACCGGGTCCCGGTTCCCAGATTGACTGCCGAGAGCGCTTGACCCGAGTAGCTTGGTCTATACAATAGAGGCACGCGCACGACTCCACCCGGACGCGACTCTACAGGCTGCGAGAACCTTGATGAAGCAATTCATCACGCCTGGGCATGCGCCCGGGCGGCCGTCACACCCTGACAGCCTCTAGGCACTCAATCCCGGCCCACCTGATTCAGGCAGGCCGCATTCGCTTTCCGGGAGCGCTGCCATGTCCAGCTTCGTCGTGCAGTATCCACCCACCGTGCCCACGCCGTTGACGTCGTTCGTCGGCCGCGAGCGTGAACTCGCAACGCTGACCAGGCTGCTCTGCCAGAGCGACCTTCGCCTCCTGACCTTGACCGGCCCCGGCGGGGTCGGCAAGACGCGTCTCGCGATTGGTGTCGCCGGCGAGTTGCAGGAGTGCTTCGAAGACCGCATCTGGTTCGTGCCACTCGCTGCGCTGACCGATCCCGGCCTCCTCCTGCCCGTCATCGCGCAGGCGCTGAACGTGCGGGAGCGTGGGCGTCACGAGCTCCTGGATGACATTGCCCGGGCCCTGGGCGATGAGCCGGCGCTCCTGATCCTGGACAATTTTGAGCAGATCATTGACGCGGCGCCCACCCTGGCGACGTTGCTCACCCGCTGCACCAACCTGACCTGCCTGGTCACCAGCCGGGCGGTCCTGCGCCTCTCGGGCGAGCACGTGTTTCCAGTTCCGGCGTTGCCGCTCCCGCCTGCCGCACAGGTGTCGTCGCTCACACGCGCTGCCGCGTCACCCGCGGTCCAGTTATTTGTGCGGCGTGCGCAAGCTGCCCAGCCGCACTTCACGCTCACGGAAGCGAATGCAGGCCACATTGAGGCAATCTGCCGTAAGTTGGATGGTCTCCCGCTCGCCATCGAGTTGGCGGCCGCCCGCGTTCGTCACTTCGCACCACCTGAGCTGCTGGCGCGGCTGCATATGACGGACCAGGCGGCCATGCTGCGGGTCCTGACAGGCGGCCCGCGTGACGCGCCGACCCGGCAGCAGGCGCTGAGGCATGCCATTTCCTGGAGCTACGAGCTGCTCACTCCCCAGGAGCAGGGCCTTTTCCGCCGTCTGGCGGTCTTCGTGGGTGGCTTCACGCTTAACGCTGCGCAGGCTGTGGCCGCCGAGGTGTTCGACGCACCCCATGAAGTGGCGGATGGCATTGCTTCCCTCGTCGACCAGAGCCTGGTGCAGCCGGCCGAAAGCTCGCCCGGTAATACCCGCTATGGACTCCTGGAGACGATCCGCGAGTTCGCGCTCGAATGCCTCGAGGCCGACCCCGCACACCGGGAAGTGCAGGACGCGCACGCGGCCTGGTTTGCAGACTTGGCCCAGCGCGCCATCACCGCGCAGGCGCCTGATGAGCGGCCACCCTGCCTGTCGCATCTGCAGGCGGAGCACGCCAACTTCCGCATCGCACTCGTCTACGCGGAACAACAGGGCGACCTGAACCGCAGCCTCGGGATTGCGGCCTCACTCTGGCGCTTCTGGCATCAACGCGGCCACTGGCGGGAAGGCTACACCTGGCTCGTGCGTCTCCTGGAGCAGACGCCCACCGGAGATGGTATCGATCCCGCGATCTGGGCCATGGCCCAGGCTGGTGCGGGCTGGCTCGCGCACTACCAGAACGACCATGTCCGTGCTGAACAGGCGCTTGAGCGAGCGGCCGCGACGTATCAGCAACTCGGCCTCATTGACGGGCTCGTCGACGTGCGGAACTGCCAGTCTTTGGTCGCCCAGTCACTTGGCGAACATCGACGCAGCGTCGACCACGGAAACGCCGCGCTGGCGCTGGCGCGCACGCTGGGTGATCCGGAACTCGTCGCGGAATCCCTGGGCAGCTTGAGCCGGGCAACTCGCGAACTAGGCGATTACGACCGCGCCGCGCAACTTGCCGTGGAAATTGCTGACCTGAGTCCCGACAGTGTCTCCCGGACGCGCGCAGCGGCGCTGCTGACCCATGGGGATATCGCCCGCGACCTTGGTAACAGCGCTGCTGTGCGCGAACAGTGCACCACCAGCCTCGCCATCTTTCGCGCCCTTGGCGAACCGCTTGGCGAGGGTTTCGCGCTCCACAATCTGGCGGTCGCCGCGTTCATTGACGGCGATCTCCCACGTGCTGCGGCCCTCTGCCAGAAGAGCCTTGCCATCTTCCAACGTGGCGACGTCCAGGGCGCGATCACCGAGGTGATGGCCACCTACGGGCCCGTCCTGCACGAGTCTGGGGACACGGTG
>JAXLWT010000102.1:0-4078 GCA_046328375.1 Thermomicrobiales bacterium | reverse complement strand
ATTGAGCGCCGGACGCAGTTCGTCGTTGCTGCCGAGCTCGGCAATGAGCGCTTCCAGCGCTCGGGGCATAACCGAACGCTCTGCCGGAGTGAGTCGAAGCAATGCCCGCTGTACCTGCGATCGGCGCAGCTCACCCAGCCGATCGATGGCTCGTTGCGACTCCGCTGTCGCGCTGACGATGACCCTGCGGCGGTCAGCGGGATCTGACGCGCGCAAGACGTGCCCCATATCGACCAGCCGGTCCACAATTTCGGACGCCGCCGGCATGGAGACGTAGAGCGCATCCGCGATTTCGCCGACTGACATCTGCTCCGTTCGTGAAAGCTGCAGCAGGACCTTCACCTGGGCAGGGGTCACCTCGAGCTCCTGGCTGAGCTCATGAATGGCGCAGTGCAAAGCGCGGGAGAGGACCGGCAGGAGAGCGGAGCATTGGTCCACCACCGCCTCGAAATTGCTTCGCTGACTTGATAGTTCGTGATCCGAATCATTCATAAGCCGAAGGATCGCATAAACGTACTAGCGCTGTCAATGGCCAAAGCCCGGTGAATTCACCGGGCTTTGGTCTAACTGTTGTCGTTCTCAGTTGTGAGGTTTAGGCGGGCAGCAGTCCCTCGACCTTGAAGAGTTCCGCGTTAAGGATCGAGGCACCGGCTGCCCCTCTGACGGTGTTGTGGCCCAGGAGCACGAACTTCGTGCCCAGGAGCGGACACTCGCGGACGCGGCCGACTGTTGTTGCCATGCCCTTCTCAGCGTCCCGGTCCAGATTTGGTTGCGGGCGGTTACGCTCGGTGCGCACGATGACTGGCCGCGCCGGCGCCGATGGGAGATCGAGTTCCTGCGGCCTTGCCCGGAATGCCGCCATCGCCTCCGCGGCCTGGGCAGGAGTGGCAGCCTCCTTGAACCGGATCGAAACACACTCCGTGTGGCCGTCACGCACAGGCACACGATTGCAGTGCGCGGTCATGACGATTTGGGCCGGGCGAAACGCGCCATCGAAGCCGCCGAGGAGTTTCTTGGTCTCCTCCGTCATCTTCTCTTCTTCGGTGCTGATGAACGGTACGACGTTGTCGATCATATCGAGCGACGGGACGCCAGGGTACCCCGCGCCCGAAACGGCCTGCATCGTGGTCACGGCGAGCGCGTCGATGCCAAACGCGTCATGGAGCGGCTTGAGGGCGAGCACGAGGTGGATGGCAGAGCAATTCGGGTTCGTGACGATGAAGCCGCTCCAGTCACGGTTCTTCTGTTGCACCTTGATGGCCGCCGCGTGCTCTGGATTGACCTCGGGGATCAGCAACGGCACGTCCGGAGTCATGCGGTGAAAGGATGTGTTCGAGAAGAGCGCTCGCCCCTCACGGGCCATGCGCTGTTCGATCTCCTCGGCCACTTCGCCTGGAAGCGCAGAGAACACGACCGGGCTTGTGAGATCTGCGCTGTAGTCCTTGACCTCCAGACCTCCCGCTGCCTGCGGCATATCCGCACTCAGGCGCCAGTCAGTGGCCTCGGCATACTTCTGCCCCGCGGACCGGTCTGACGCGACAACCTCGGCCAGTTCGAACCAGGGATGATCCGCCAGCAATTGCACGAACCGCTGGCCAACACTTCCTGTTGCCCCGAGGACCGCAACGGGAATGCGATTGCTTGAAGACACGAAAACCCTCCCTTGGCCGCCAGTCGGGGCGGCTCAAAACGTCATCTACATGTTGAAGATATGACCTACCCGACGCGCAGGCTTTCGGAAAGGATGTTGGCGCGTCGTGGCCGCTTGCCGCGTGTGGTGGCAACCTGGGGCTTGATGAAGGCATCGTGCAGGGCCTGAACCGCCCGGGCGGCGTCCTTGGCGAAGACGGCCGCTGTCATGGCTACGTTGGTCACCTGCTGGCTGGTCGCAAGCACGGGAATGCCTGCTCGCCCGAGCACGGAGAGCAGTTGCGACAGGGCCTGCGGAAACGCCGCCGCACCTTCACCAACTGCCGCAACCAGCGCGACATCATCGTCGCACGCGACTTCGGCATCGACCTGCGCCTCGTCGAGCGCCGAAGCCATCCGCTGCTGAACCCGGCGGCATCCACCCTGGCCAGTGGCATCGACGAGGTAGGTCATGCGGCGGCGGGATGACGCCTGCGACGCGGCAACGACCTCGATGCGGTCGTCATGCAACGCGCCGAAGACGGCAGCCGACGCCGCCGCAAGATCCTCCAGTTCGGGAACGTCGACCGTTAGCAGCATCAGGTTGCCCAGGGCGGTCACCGCCTTGATGCTCTCTCCGGGAGTCTCGCGCGTCACCAGCGTGCCTGGTTCGTTTGGCGCGAAAGTGGACAGGATGCGCACCGGAATCCCGAGCGAAACGGCCGGGCGGATGGTGCGCGGGTGCAGGACCTTGGCGCCAAAATGGGCCAATTCCTGGGCTTCGTCATAAGAGATACCGGGTACGACCCGAGCGCCGGAAACCTGGCGCGGGTCCGCGGAGAGGACTCCCGGCACGTCCGTCCAGATCTGCACTTCGTCTGCATCTAGCGCAGCGCCAAGCAGCGTGGCACTGTAGTCAGAGCCCCCACGGCCGAGTGTGGTGGTTGAACCGTCGGGCGCATGACCGATGAATCCGGTAAAGACTACGGTCTGACCGTCATCAAGAAGCGGGCGAACGTGCGCATCTGCCAACTCCCGGGTGCGCTCACGCTGGGGACGCGCACTGCCGTGGCGGTCATCGGTCGCAATCACGCTGTCTGCCCAGACGTGGGCTGCCGCCGTGCCGCGAGAACGCAGGATGGCAGCCAGCAGGATGCTCATCGCTTTCTCACCGGTAGCCACGATACGGTCGGAGTCGCGAGCGGAAAGTTCACCAGCTCGAGCAACGTGCGCCAACGCGTCGTCTAGCGCCGCATGAAGCTGATCGAGCGCGGCCAGGGTGGCAACGCGCTCGGTCTCATCGTCGATCGATTCGGCAATCGCTTCGTGGCGAGACCGGACGTCTGCCACAAGGCGGGAACTGAACTCCTCGCCATCCGCGGCCGCCGCACGCGCTGCGTCAAGCAACAGGTTCGTGACGCCGGTTGCGGCCGACACAACGGCCGCCCGGGGAAGGGGCTGGGCCTCAACGATGGCGGCAACCTGGTGAACGCGCACGGCGTCCCCGACGGAGGTGCCCCCAAACTTCATGACGATCATTGTGCCAGCCCTCGTTCCGCTGCAAATTCTCAAAGCACAAAAAAACGGGAGCGTTTCCGCTCCCGCCTGCCGATCCGTTTCAGTGGTCCGCGACCGTCAGTCGCGCCCCTCCGGACCGGCAGGCAAGGTAGTCTTAATAATCTCGATAATCGAGATCATCGACTTGCCGCTGGTCTGCTTGAGGCGCATCTGGTCGCTCATGCTGCGCATCATACGGCAGCAACAAGCGTTCTGCAACCCCTGAGTGGGAACGGAGTAAAAATCTTTGGTGACTGGCGACCAAACGACAGAAGGGAAGGGGAACGCACATGACAACGTACGATGCGCCACTCGAGCTCATCGCCGATGAGCGATGCGACACGACGGAAGGCCCGCTCTGGCACGAAGATCTGCAAGCCCTGTTCTGGCTCGACATCCCGGCCGGACATGTGTATCGCTACGATCAAGCCGCTGGCACCCACGCGCGGGTCTACCAGGGGAGTGGTCAGATTGGGGGCTGCACCATCCAGGAGGGCGGCGAACTGCTCTTGTTCGGCGAGCGCGGTCGGATCTGGACCTGGGACCCGCGTACCGGAACCGAGCGCATCGTCGTCGAGGAGATTCCGGCCGAGCGCGGCACACGATTCAATGACGTCGTAGCCGATCCGGAGGGACGGGTTTTCGCCGGGACGATGCCAGACGACGATCGCAGCGGGCACCTTTACCGGCTGGATCCGGATGGTTCACTGACGCTGGTGCTCGATGACGCGGGCGTGTCGAACGGCATGGATTTCACGCCCGACCTGACCGGGATGTATCACACGAACTCCAGCACGCGCACGATTTCTCGCTATCACTATGACCGTGCGACCGGTGACATAGCGTTCGACGCGGTGATCGTGCAGGTTCCCGCAGGGGAGGGCGTTCCCGA
>JAXLWT010000101.1:0-4465 GCA_046328375.1 Thermomicrobiales bacterium | reverse complement strand
ACAATCAGCAGCGCAGGGGCAATGAAGAGATACGCAGCCAGCCGCCGCTGGCGTCGCCACGACGCTGTCTTCTCTGGCGGCGGCGCCACGACCGCCCTGTTCGCGAGCGGTGCGCTCACGACTGTCGCCACGTCCGCGCGGCGGGCCGCCGGTCACCACCTGGCCGGCAATCGTTCGTGGAGGTATGCCACATACTGCCGATCATCCTCCTGCCTGCGCTCCTGTGCCTTGCCCTCACCCCAACCCCTCTCCCGATGCGCGGGAGAGGGGCCGGGCGTGAGGGCCGTTGTGGCGCAGTCCCACCAGTAGGCGAGATCTCGCACCAGGCGTTAGCGGCTCAGGGCCTCATTGATCCGGTCGCAGAGGGCAACGGTCGCCTCGTCAACCGTGGCCTGTCCCAGCATGACGCTCTGGACGGCCGTCTGCACGGCGTCAACTTCCAGCGCCCCCATCTGCGGGATCTCGGGCGCCGGGTACTGATAGGGATAGGCAAAGCCAAGCTGCCTGGCGAAGACGTCCAGCGGCGGGGTGTTCCAGGGCTCGACATCGACGATCGACTTGCGCCCCGGCAACAGCCCGCTGGCGGCGGCGAGCTGGGGCAGGTAGCCATCAGGGTCGGTGGCAAAGCGAATCCACCGGAAGGCCGCGTCCTTGTTCTGCGAATTCTTCCAGAGGACCAGGGGCCAGCCGCCGAGGAATCCGAACTGACCGGCCGGCCCGGCCGGGATTTCGGCGATGCCGACATTCTCCAGCCAGTCGGCCTTCGCCTCCTGCAACGCCTTATAGAGCCAGGGACCCGAGACCAGCATGGCCAGCCGCCCGTTGCGGAAGAGCTCCTCGAGCTGCGGCCCACCGTAGGTCGGGGTGTCTGGGGGTGAAACCTTGTCCTCCAGGTACAGGTTCGTGTAGTACGTCAGGGCGTCGCGGAACTCCGGCGAGTCGAAGCCGCACATGCCTTCATCGTTGAGGAACTTCGCGCCGTAGCCGAGATAGACCGACATGAAGACCTGGAGCGTGGCGTAGTCGATCCCACCGGGAATGCCGAAGCCGTAGACGTCGCCGCTGGTGAGGGTCTTCGCGACGTCCCGCGTCTCCTCCCACGTTTTCGGAGGCGCTGCGATGCCGGCCGCCTCCAGGAGATCCTTGCGGTAGAAGAGACTGCGCGTCTCTTCGGCGACCGGAGAGCCCCACCATTCGCCATCCAGCTTGTAGTAGAGCTCGTCGCCTGGCCAGATATCTTCGGTAATGTCGCGCCCGATCTCCTTCGACCAGGCGTCAAAGTACGCGGTCAGCGGCTCGAGCGCGCCCAGGGCCTGGAACTGCGCCACGACGTTGTTGCCAAGCATCGAAACGTCGGGCAGGGCGCCGGTGGTCAAACCGGTGATCAACTTCTGCTGCTGCTCGGCCCAGGGGACGATCTCCATGTTGACGGTGACGTCCGGGTTATCGGCGGAGAAGGCGGCGATGGCGTCGTTGTAGGCCTTGATTTCGAAGTCATTCGTGCTGAACTGCCAGAAGGTGACAGTGGCTGGCTCCTGCGCGCGGGCGATGTGGGGGGCGCGGCCAACGGACAGCGCCGCCGAGGCAGCGACCAACCCTTTGGCAAATGTTCGGCGTGAGACGATCGGTTGTCGGCTTTCCATGAGCGGCTCTCCCTTGAGCGCCGGCGTGCTGCCGGCATGCGACCTCACCGTCGAATGGCCAGTGGCCCTGCTTGAGAACGCTCCTCCTTCCTGCTTGCTGTCCGGCGACGCGCGACGAAACCGTTGGTACCCTCGTCATGATGTGGCATCGATACCAGAAAACGAGATCCGCGACGTTTGGTTGCCTCTCCTTTACCAGGCGGGTGGCGCCGTCGATTCGCGGACGATCAACTGCGTCGTCAACCGCTCGCGCTGTGGCGTGCTCACCGCGCCGTCACGCGAGGTCATCGCCAGCCGCACCGCGACCCGTCCCAACTCCTCCATCGGCTGCCGCACCGTCGTCAGCGGCGGCGTCAGATGGCCGGCGTAGGTATCGTCGAAGCCGACGAGCGACAGATCGTCAGGCACGCGCAACTGGTTGACATGCGCTTCCTGCAGGATGCCGGCGGCCATGATGTCGCAGGTGGCAAAGATCGCCGTTGGGCGGCGGGCGGCGGGTAACTGCAACCAGCGTCGCACCGCGGCGCGGGCGGCGGGCACGTCGTAGTAGGTCGGACCAAGCGTCACCAACTCGTCATCGCCGGCGACGCCAAAGGTGCGCAGGGCGTCGAAATAGCCGGAGAGACGCTCCCGCTCGACGACGCGGCGATGGGGCGCGGTCCCCGGGGCGGCGCGCAGATCGGGATCGACGCCGAGGCAGGCGACCCGGCGATGACCGAGCCGCAGCAGATGCTCGGTGGCGTCGAACGCGCCACGGTAGTTATCGACCGTGACCGCATGAGTGGCGACGTCGCTCACCCGTTCCACCTGCACGACGGTCGCGCCGGCGGAGAGGGCCAGATCCACGTTGCGCTCGTCGGTGACAGTGGTAAAGAGAATCGCCTCGACGCGGCGTTGCAGGAGTGCCTCGACCCCGGTTCGCTCCAGGTCGGCGTCGCCATGGGTGTTGGAAAAGAGGACGGTACAGCCGTACTCCGCCGCCGCCCGTTCGCTCCCGAGGGCCACTCCGGCGAAGAAGGGATTGGGCGAGATGGAATCGAGAATGTGACCGATCTCGGCCGACCGCTGCTTGCGCAGGCGCTGCGCCACCGTGTTGATCTGGTAACCACACTCGGCCAGCGCGGCGTCAACCGCTTCCCGCGTTGGGCCGGAAACATAGCCGTTGTCGTGCAGCACGCGGGCCACGGTGCTCACCGAGACGCCAGCGCGCTCGGCGACATCCTTCAATCTCGCCGGCCGCAGCGTCCTGACGCCTGACCCCACATGATCTGGTATCGATTCCATACCGCATCTTATCAGCGGCAGATGGGATTAGGCAATAGCTTGGGAGACCCGCGGTGCGGGGAACGACCCTCACCCCAAGCCCCTCGCCCTGAGTATGGGCGCAGGGCGAGGAGCTTTCGGCGGGTGACAGTCACGCCCGACACGAACTGCGCAGCCATGGGCCTCGTCCGACCCCACTACAGACCGGCCTCCATCCGATGTCCACCTTCATGTGTCATCCTGAGCTTGTCGAAGGATCTCGTTCCAGACCGTCATGCTCAATGGGGTGGATCGCATCCCAATGCTGCCCATGAGTCTTGCCGGGAGCGAACTGAGATGCTGCGACGGGCGCGGTGGTGCGGGTTCCAGGAAGGTATCTGATAGCGCAGCCGGGAAAGAGCACGAGATTCTTCCTTCGTCAGAATGACACCTGAGAGGGCGTGGCAGAAGGTGACCCCTTCGCCTGGGAACGCCAGTCAGGCTGCACCCTGGAAGGTGTACTCATCACCACCGCCACTCCTACGCCAACCGTCTCCCCTCGCCCTGAGTACTTGCGCTGGACGACGGACGGGGGGTGAGGATTCTGGCTCAGTGCTGCACGGTCCCTGGATTGGGTTCCTCAGGTAGGAGATTGCCTCCGTCCACGAGTCGCCCCTGGCCGAGCCCACTCTCCATGAACAGGGTGTTGGGCAGCGCGGCCAGCACGTGGGGGTGCACCCCTCCCCCCTGTGAGGCAGGGGGCGCGTCGACGCCGCTCGCCACCAGCCCGGCGTCGTAGCACTCCGGGAGATCGCCCGCGCGGCGCAGGTCGGACTGGATGATGTCCACCACGCGCTGCTCCAGGAGCGGCTGGACCGGCATCCGGCCGCAGTTATCGCACCTGGAACAGCCCCACCATGTATTGACAAACATCGATATAGGTACTAGAGTCACCAGTAGCAAAGGAGTACATCATGCCAGCGACCCTGGAGCGGCCCACAATCGTCATCGACAGCGAGCCCTGTTGCGCACTGCCGGGCGCGCCCACCATTTCCGAGGCCGATGCCAGCGAGTACGCCGCCTGGTTCAAGGCCCTGGCCGATCCGACGCGTATCCGCATTCTCAACCTGCTGGCCCAGAGCAGTGAGCCGGTCTGCGTCTGCGACATCACGGACCAGTTCCCGCTCGGTCAGCCCACCATCTCCCACCACCTCAAGGTGCTGCGCGACGTGCGCTTCGTGATCGCCGAGCGGCGGGGCACCTTCATGCACTACCAGGTCAACCAGGCCTGCCTGGCGGAACTGCCCGAGGCCGCACGCCGCATCCTGAACGTCTAGCCCTCGCCCGGAAAGGAGACGCCACACGATCTCGTACGCTCTGTTTCATCGAATATCGTCAATGATCGATTCATCTACGGAGGTATCTCATGTCGTCATCACCAACGATCCCCGCCGAGGCCGTGCGCGAAACAGTCCGCGCCCGGTACGCGGAGCAGGCCCTACGCGTGACGAATACGTCGTGCTCCTGTGGCGATCCGTCCTGCTGCAGCGGTACGGGCACGATTGATCCCATGTCCGTCG
>JAXLWT010000100.1:0-4487 GCA_046328375.1 Thermomicrobiales bacterium | reverse complement strand
GGTCAAACAGGCGCAAAAGCGTGAGTTGGATCGATAGCTCCACCACGAAGTGCGTCGAGAAGCATTGTGGCCGCTTCTTGCCGAGAGTCTCTGCTGGCCAAATGGTGTGGCCGCCGCCACCCACGTTGACAGTGTGGGTGGCGTCAGGACGGAGGCGTCACCCCACAGTCACTTCCCGTAACCGTGCCACTGCAGTCTGATGGCAGGTTGTCCCAGACGTAACAGTTCTCCAGCGTGACTGGCCCGCCTTTCGCCAAAACACCACCGCCTGGGTCCAGGCCCGGCTCGGTCAGGGTGTTCCGGGTGATACGGCAGTTGGTCAGGGTTGCGGAGCCACTGTAATTGAAAAGACCACCACCATCGGATTTGGTGGTGTTGTCGCGGATCACACAGTCACTCATGACCAACTCGTTGGCGTTGTAGATCCCGCCCCCAAGCGTGCGGGCCTCGTAACCGAGATAGATGCCTACCCTGTTGTTGCGCACCGTGCACCGCGTCATCTCGAGCCGGCTGGCAGAGCCGTTGATGATGGTGCCGCGTACCGGCACGATGTTCTGGGTCATCTCGGTGACGTTGTTAACGACTGTGCAGTCCGTCATCGTCAGGAGTCGACCAGCATGTCGAATCCCCGCGCCCCCCTGAGTGTCCTGTATGTAGCCGCCCGTGATGCGAAGCTGATGTAGGCCCACCGTGAGATCTTGTGGAATGTCGATGACCCTGCCGGCACCTGCCGCATCAAGAACGGTTTCGGCCGTTGTGGCCTCACCGGAGCCGGCGCCGACCAGCGAGACATCCTTTGCAGGGACGATGAGACCGGTGTAGCGGCCGGGACAGATGTAGACCGTCCCCCCGGGCGCCGCGGAGCCAATTGCCGCCAGCAAATCGGCGTTGGAACATGTTCCCGCCTGACAGGTCACGTCACACGCCTGGCAGCGTCCCTCGTAACAGATCTCATCACTCGCGCACTGGTCGCGCCGCTCACACGCCACACAGACGTGGTCCTGGCAGATCGGCGTCGGATTGGCGCAGTTCCCACAGTTCACGGATTCCCCGCAGCCATCATCCACCGCGCCGCACTTCCCCCCACAGATTTGGGCTGTGGTCCTGGGAGTGCACGGCTGCTTCTGCTTCCTCCTCCGTCGTCTCCTGCGCTTCCGGGAGGCAGCAGCGTCCGGCACGTGCGTCTTTGGGAGTCCGCCCAGGAGCGGGATCACTGCGAGTACCGCCAGCAAGCGGCGGCGGCTCCGGGCAGTGGAGAGGGAGCGAGCGAGGGCGTCGAAGGTGCGCACGTTCATCGAGCGTCTGGCCCCGGCGAAATGACGGTCCCACCCACCGCTCTAAGTGGGAGGTATTCCTCATGTTAATATAGTATCTCATACTACAGAAGTTGCACTAATGCTTTGCTGTCGACTTACTGGGACGGGGCTGACACGGTTGGGACTGGTTCCTCCAGAAACGCCAGGATCGCCTGGCTGAGTTCGCCCGGGGCTTCTTCCGCCATGTGGTGGCCGCAGTCCAGCACCACCTCTTGCACTGGGCTAGCCCAGGTCTGCCAGATGCCGACGGGATCGTCGTACAGGTCGCCCAGGTCATCCCGGGCCGCGCGAATCAGCAGTAGCGGGCACGCCAGGCGGCGCCCTGCCTGGAGATCGGCGTCATCGGCGGCGCGATCCACGCCCAGGCCCGCCCGGTAGTCCTCGCACATGGCGTGGACGGTGGCCGGATTCGTGACGGCCCGCAGGAAATCCTGGTAGTTCGCTTCCCCCATCGTCGCGCGGTTCGGCTGGTACCACGCCACCGGGTCAGCCAGGATCGCGGGCTCCGCCGGTTTCACGGTCTGGCCGAGGTAGAACCAGTGCCACCATGCCGAGGCGAACGTCGCCGTGCATCGCGCCAACGCCTCGCCGATCGGTACGGCGTCCATGATCACCAGGCGTTCGACCGCCTCCGGATGATCCATCGCCAGGCGGAAGGCGACGTAGGCGCCGCGGTCATGACCCACGAGTGCGAACCGCTCGAACCCGAGGTGGTGCATCAGGGAGAGGCAATCTCGCGCCATGCTTCTCTTGGAGTAGGGGGTGTGATCTGGGGTCGTGGCGGGCTTCGAGCTCTCCCCGTAGCCGCGCAGGTCGGGGCAGATCACCGTGTGACGTTCTGCCAACTGCGGAGCGACGCGGTGCCAGGTCGTGTGGGTGCGCGGGTGTCCGTGCAGGAGCAACACCGGCGGGCCATCGCCACCCACGCGCACACGCAGTGTCGCGTCGCCACAGTCCACGAACTCCAGCCTGAACCGGTCAAATATGGACATCCTCACATCTGCGTCCGTGAACAGCACGTCATCAGTGCCAGGCGGATGGTGAACGATGAGATGGGAACGGTGAAGCTTTGCGCTTCCTGAGGAAGCAGCATTCACACAGTCGCCTGGTTCACCGAAGGCAGATTGCATGCCATCCATGTGAGATGCATGGGGAGCAGCAGGCTGGGCGAGAAAAACAGCGCGGTGCCGACGCCAGAGTTACCCGCTTAGCCGCTTGCCATGCCCGTTCAGGCACTCGTCGTGCACTATCGGTTGAGACCCTGTCCGGGCATCCACGATCAGTAGCAACGAATCAGGCGTCACTGGCGGCATTGGGACACTCGGCTACGGGCTGAACATCGCTGGCGCCTGCGGAGTGAGCGGGAACCGGGCCAGGGGCAGTACAACGAAGCAAGACGCGGAATGTGCCCTGCAGGCCTGGGTCAGACAGAATCACTGTCTTCCCCACCAGGGAGTGAGTAAAGCCAACAGCGTGCAGATGAGCACTTCGAAAAGGTAATCCGAGGTCTGCGGCTTCCCCCAGTAATACCCCACCACTCCCAGCAGCAGTGCCGCCGCCACGAGCAACGCCCCAGCGGCGAGGGGGAACATCCAGCGGGACCATCGCTGCAGACTCAGGTCGGCGGCACCCAGTGTGATCAAGACGCTGGCACCCAGATTGCCGAATCCCGCTCCAAACATCAGGGACTGCGGAGACCCGGGGATAGCACCCATCGACCCGACCGTAAGGAGGAGCAAGGCGTTCCCAAATGCCAGGAGGGCTACGACGATCGCTGCGAGTCGCCGCGCGGTCCGCCAGCCATGTCCGTTTTCCATTGCAGCCCCATTAGTCGCCGTACGCTCGCCGCTCAGATCGAAGACCGCAGTTGCAGGCAGGAAGTGACGCTTACCAGGACAAGGCTGTGGCATCTTACTTATCGCGCCGCTGTTGGGGGGGCATGACCCCATAGACGGCCCGCAATTCCGTTTGACGACACGACCTACGTCCCCAAACGCCACGCGATCTCCTGCAGCACATCACCATGGCACAGTTTCTCACCACACCAGCAGGCCAACGTCTTCCCCGCCAATCCTTTCACCATCTCCCAAAACTCCACATCCCCAAAAAACACCACCCACCCCTTTCAATCTGAACCGCCGGATGGCTTCGAACAGCGAGTAGGGGTCCCGGGAAGGCAAGGCCTGAAACCGGCCACAGCCGGCGCGACGCAGGAGCGGCCCTTGCCGAACGGCAATGCCCGCTAGGGTGAGAAGACCCGGAAGCTCCCTTCCTTGTCCGCCGCAGCGGGACGGAACGCTGGCCCTGGAGGCGTATCGTCGTCACCGGGAGGTCAGTGGCCGCAAGGGTTACGCTTTGGCCGCGCCGCTTGCGGCCGGTTGTGCGAGCCGGGCAACGTGACGCCTGCGACAAGGTGTCTTACTGGTGGAGCACCGGCGTCATCGTGCATGGTGAGTGAGTCTGGCATGGTGCCGCGCGGGTTCTACGCGGTTGTGCAAGGGACGGGCAAGGAGGTGCACGGCCCTGCAGAACTGGACTGAGCATTGCGTATTTCCTGCGAGATCTGACCGTGCCTGGCACGAGTCCGTGCCGCCCAGGCCGTACGCAATGCTGTTGATGGCCGGAACGCAAATACCCATGTAGTGGCGAGCCGGCGACCGATTCGTCCCGCGAATGGCGCAGGAACGCGGCTACCTGGGTGTTCAGCTATACCTTGCCGTGCAGGTTTGGCATTGTCGCGCGCATTGCTGCAAAGGTCTGCCATGGACGCTTCCCGATTCGACCGCTTCACCGCGTCCGTTTCTCGCCGCTCGGCCGCAGGCGGCCTGGCCGCCCTGGTCCTTGGCGTCGCACCGGCTGGGGCCAAACACAAGAAGAGAAAAAAGAAGAAGAAGCCGCACTGCCTGGCCGGGACGAAGGCCTGCGGGCGTGGCTGTATCCCGAGCGACGGCTGCTGCTCGTCGGCGGAGTGTGACGACGGGAATCCCTGCACCCTGACCGGCTGCACGGCGGACTTCCGGTGCCTGCGCAACCTGATCGCGGACGGCACCATCTGCGGCACGAACCTGGTCTGCGCGAGTGGGCACTGCGTGCCCGCCTTGCCGTGAAGCCCTGGTGTCTCGCGCAGCACGGGCGCCGCATCCCCCAGGGGCAGCGCTGGCGAGGCAGTGC
>JAXLWT010000010.1:0-136672 GCA_046328375.1 Thermomicrobiales bacterium | reverse complement strand
CGCAACTGCACATCCAGCACACCATCATCACTGACGGCGTGACCTTCGCGGCCACCGGTTGAGGTCACGGTTGCCGTGTATCTGGGTTCGATCTTGATCAAGGGAGATCTCCTTGTGCGGAACGGGAGGCTTTGGACCCGGCCGCAACGAATGCCATGGGATGAGGATGACCTTCGAGCCGCTTCCGGTCAAGTCACTGCAAGTGGTGCGTGACACGTCCGGCAAGATTCCGCATCCTTGTAGACGTGGTTAGCAAAGATTACTATTACCTTGGTGAGCGATCATCGGGGTGAGGCAGGACATGCACGAAGACCGCGACAGCACGGAACTGGCCCGGCGACTGCTGTCGCTCGCGCCTCGCTACGTGCAGTGGTCCGCGATGTCCCTGCGTGCGCACCGCCTGGAGGGTGACCCCAGCTTTCGCCAGTTAGCGGTGCTGTTCATGATCCGCGAGGGGGCAATCTCACCCGCCAGCATCGCGCAGCGGCTGGGCATCTCTCGCGCGGTGGTGACAGGCCTGCTCGATCGCCTGGAGGAGCGGGGTCTCATCAGGCGAGAACCCGATCCCGATGACCGGCGACGGCTGCGGATCGTGCTCACGGCGGCCGGCCTGGACGCCAGCGAACGACTTGGCCGCGCGGTGGTTGACGACCTGGCCGCGGAGTTGGGCGTGAGTACGCCCGACGAGCGCCAGGCGTTGGCGACCGCGCTGGCTTTGCTGGAGCGGAAGATCGGGGTCCTGCTCGACCAGACGCCAGCGCCACTTGACGCAGAGCGCGAACCGGACCCCTTTGATGATGAATTGCTGGGAAGTACGACGTCATTGGCACGTCGCAACTGACCACGAGACGAAAGGCAATTTCCATGGATCAGGAACGCGAGCACGGTGGTGTGGCAACCGCCGCCCAGGATGCGGCGCACAGCGAGGTCGCGGCCACGCTGAACCTGCAGGATCCGGACTTCCGCGCCAATGCCTACGCGTTGTACGAAGAACTTCGCGCACGGGGTCCTGTCAGCAAGGTGCGCATGCTCAGGGGCAACGAGGGGGAAGATGACGAGCGTGCGCTGCCCCGCACGGGTTTCTTCACCTCGGTCTCCAACCTCGTTACGCACTACGACGAGGGAGTCGAGGCGCTGCTCGACGACCGCTTCACGGTCGACCCGTTCAAGGTGATGAGCCCGGAGCAGCAGGAGGCGATGGCGGCGCAGGCAGCGGATGCCCCGAAGATCGCCCGCGCCTTGCGCCGGAACCTGCTGACGCTCGATCCGCCCGATCACACGCGGCTGCGCAAGTTGGTGCAGCCCAGTTTTACCGGCCGCGCCATGGCCTCGCTCGACGCGCGGATCCAGAAAATCACTGACGGCCTGCTGGACCAGGCCGAACAGGCGGCGGCTGCGCGCGGCGAGTCCGCGCCAAACCGCACGATGGAGCTGGTGCGCGATTTCGCGTACCCGCTACCCGTGACGGTGATCTCGGAGATGGTCGGCATCCCGGAGGAGGACCGCCAGCAGGCCCGCTACTGGACGGAGAACCTGCTCAAGGTGCAGGGCGCCGATGAGGAGACGATGCAGGATATCCAGCAGCGCCTGAGCGACTTCGGCGAGTACCTTGAGGCGTTGTTCGAGCGTCGGCGGCGTGACCCGCAGGATGACCTGATCAGCCGCCTGGTGGCCGCTGAGGAAGACGGCGACACGCTGAGCGCCGAAGAATTGCTCAGCATGGTCTTCGTGGTCTACGTCGCCGGCTTTGTCACGACGGTGAATCTCATCGGCAACGGCGTGATGGCGCTGCTGACCCACCCGTCAGAGCTCGCGAAGTTTCGCGCTGACCCGAACCTGGCCGCCAATGTGGTTGAGGAAACCCTGCGCTACTGGGGCCCGGCGGAGTCGACGCTGCCGCGCATCGCCATGGAAGACCTCCAGATTGGCGACACGGTGATCCACCGCGGTGAGGCGATGCAGGCTGGCCTGGCCTCGATGAACCGCGACCCACAGCGCTTCGCCCATCCGGAGACCTACAACATCGAGCGCGACGACGCGAACCGTCACGTCGCGTTCGGCAAGGGCGTCCACGTCTGCCTCGGCGCTCCGCTCGCCCGCCTGGAAGGCCGCATCGCCTTCGAGACTCTTTTCCGCCGCTACCCGGACCTCCGCCTGGCTGTCCCGGCCGGCGAAGTTCACTGGCACCGCGACTTGATTCGCGGCTACGCGGAGATACCGCTCAAGTTCTAGACCGAAGTTGGCTCACCCCTGACTCTCTCCTCCGCGACGAGGAGAGAGTCAGGGTGCTCCGAGCGCTCAGGCGATGCGGGAAGTGCCCCTGGCGTTCAACGCCGGTGATCGCCCGAGTGACACGCGGCCTGCACGCAGAGCAGGGCAAACTATGGAAGATTCAGGCAGAACGCCTGAACCCGCGCGTTGTTCGTGTCGGCGACATAGACGGTGCCATCGGGCGCCACGGCTATCCCACGCGGCCGGCTGAACTGTCCATTGCCACTTCCGGACGCGCCGACCGCAGCCTGGAACACGCCAGTGGCGCTGAAGACCTGGAACCGGTTGTTCTCCGTGTCCGCCACGTAGACGTTGCCCGCTGAATCGAGAGCGAGCCCGTACGCATTGTTGAATTGCCCGTCGCCGCTCCCGGCCGAGCCCCACTGGCCCTGGTAGGCACCTGTCGCGCTGAAGTACTGGACGCGACTGTTGTTGCCGTCGAGGACATAGACGCGCCCACCTGCATCAACCGCGATCTGGCGAAGCGCGTTGAATTGACCGTCGCCGTTGCCGCTCGTGCCCCACTTGCCCAGAAACGTGCCAGTCTCGTCAAAGTACTGGATGCGCGAGTTACCACTGTCAGAGACGTAGACGTTCCCGTTGGGCGCGACCGCGATGCCGACCGGGCCGATAAACTGGCCGTCGCCGCTGCCATTCCCACCCCAGCGGCCGAGGAATCCTCCGTCCGCATCGAAGCGTTGCACGGTGTAATTCGTGCCCCCGGCGATGTAGACCTCACGGGTGGTCGGGTTGACCGCGGCGTTGGTTGGCAGCACGAATTGCCCATCGGCTGAGCCCTGACTTCCCCAGGTTCCGAGGAAATTTCCCTTGGCATCAAAATACTGGATACGGTGATTGCCGGTATCCACGATGTAAACGTCGCCGTTCGGCGCGACGGCTGCCCCCTGTGGACTATTGAACTGTCCATTACCCGTTCCAAAGGCGCCCCACGTGAAGCGGAAACACGCCACGTCCGGGCAGGCGCAACTTGGGCAGCAACTTGTGCCCTTGCCACAGCCGCTGTTGTTCAGCGTGCCATCGGGCATGACCGTGCGGCAGAAGATTGCATCGCCAAGTTTGGTCTTCGTTGAGAACGTTGCTCCGGAGAAGTCGGCGTTCACGAGGCAGGCGCCGCTGAGGTTCGCCTTGGCGAAATTGACCCCCCGCGCCTGGACGCCGCGCAGGTTCGCCTGTGCCAGGTTGCTTTTTGCGCTGTTCTGGCTGGGGAAGGTCGCGTAGCTGCTCAGGTCGCAGCGGCTGACGTTCTTGCCCTTGCCCGGGACACACGCTCCGTCATACCAGCAGGCGCCGGGATTGACGGGATGAGTGCGACGCCGCCGGTTTCGCTTGCGCTTCGCCCGTTTTGCCTGCCGCGTGTGCTGCGACTCACTTTGGCTGCCAGACTTGTTCGTTTCACCCAGTGCACCGGCGCGCGTGGCTGGCACAGTGCTGAGCACTCCAGCGGCCAGCAACGCACCCAGGGTCGCCCGCCGCGACCCCGGGATGATCGAAATTCGGGCTAACGCATCGAACGCATCCTGATTCACGTACGCACTCCTGATTACGACGAGAGGAGCTTTCTCAACCCAATTGGCCAGAATGGTTCGAATGTAGCACAAGTTACATTATGGTTTCATGATCTCGGGAGGGTGACCTGATGCTGTCTCACGAGCTCGGCAATCATGCCTTCACCTTAAGGAGTGCGCGTTTTTTGCGAAATGCGTGTTGAAGCCGTGGCAGATCCGTGTCAGCCGTTCCTGCTCATTCCTCCACCACCCGCCGCAGGGGCTCGCGGTTCACCAGCACCGTGAAGAGGTCCGGCCGGGAGTAAGAACCTCCGGGGTCACAGCCGGCCTTGGCGGCGTAGATCGCTTCCATCGAGCCCTCGGCCAGGATGATCGTTTCGCCGGCCACCGGCTCGGTGAGGATCTCGCCACGCGGATCGATGATGGCGCTGTCGCCGGTGTAGTCGTGGCGCGTCAGTTCGTGATAACGTGCCGGGATGTCCTCCTTGCGGCAGAGCCCGCCGGCCATGATCACGTATGCGCCAGCTTGTGAAGCGTAGGCACGTGAGAGCAGCGTCTGCCGCGGCCAGATGGAGATCGGCGCTGGTGGCGCATCCTCCGGTTCTCGCCCGGGCCACGCGGCGACGTGCACCTGCGTGCCCTGCGCGGCCAGCACGTACCCGGGCAGGATACTGTTGTGCTCCCAGCAATTCAGCCCGGAAAGGCGCGCGTAGGGACGCTGGTGAACGGTCAGGCCAACGGCGTCTCCCTCCGCCCACACCGCGCGCTCGTGGAGGGTCGGTTTTACCTTGCGGTGCCGCCCCAGAATCTGGCCGTCGCTGCCAATGAAGAGGAGTGTGGCGTAGACCGAGCCGTGGGAAATGTTGTCCCGCTCGGCAATCCCGATCACGACGTCGATGCCCGCATCGCGCGCGGCAGCGCAGAGAGCGTCTGTTTCCGGCCCGGGGATTTCCACGCCGTTCGCCAGGTACTCCGCTGCCGCCTGCCACCAGACGTCCGTGGGCCGGCTGAAGGCAAAGAAGGGGTACCCGGGCAGCCAGCACTCTCCGAAGGCGGCGATCGTCGCGCCCATGGCGCCTGCCTCGGCGATGAGGCGGCAGGCTTTCTCCGTCGAGGCTGCACGGTCGAAATAGACCGGCGCGGCCTGGATCGCGGCCATGGTGAAGGTGGAGTAGGTCGTCATTCGGCATGCTCCCGAGGTTCGTACGGTATGAACGTGACGTGGACCACACCGTCCTGCACGCGCACGCTCGCGCCCCCATCGCCGTGGTTGAGCACGGTCCCGGGTGGCACGTCAGGCAGCGACATCGGCTCGGCGTTCAGGCTGAGGATAGCGACAGGGCGACCGTCCAGGATGGCAAACGCGCCGGGCGCCAGGACGGCCACCTGCTTCCGCAGCAACTGTAGCGGCCGGTCCCAGCTCAGCCAGCGTTCCTCAGGCGCAAACGGTGCGCCGTAGCTGGCCAGGGTTTCGTCCTGGGGATCGCCCGGCTCCCCGGCAAGGACCCGGGAGATCCCGTCTTCCAGAGCCGCACTCGCCAGTTTCCGCCAGACTCCGAAGATCGCCTCACCGGTGAGGTCTTCCGGCAGCGGTGCCTCCTGGCGGCTGAAGATCGCGCCCGCGTCGAACTCGGGGGTGGTCTGGTGCAGGGTGGCGCCGACGGTGTCCGCTCCCTCATAGATGAGCCGCTGTGGGTTGGGCCCGCGGCCCTGGGGCAGGGGAGTGGGGTGCAGGTTGTAAGCGCCGAGGCGCGGAATCGAAGTCACGCTGGCTGGCAGCTTGTGGGGGAAAGTCGCCGATAGCAGGAGATCGGGCCTGGCCGCGGCGATCAGGGGCGCGGCCGCCCGCAGTTGGCTGGTCACGAGCACCTGGTGCCGCGGCGCGGCCAGGTCCACGAGGTCGAGGTAGCTGGCGCCGTACCGCTCGGCGGTGGCGGCTGGCGAAGTCACGAGCAGGACGATCTGGTTTCCGTGGCGTACTGCCCACTCGGCGACGATCTCGTAGGCCATGACCATGACGTTACAGGTGACGATGCGCAAGCTCATCTGCGATGTCCGTTCATGTGCAGATCAGGCGACACGGGAGGGTGCCACCCTATGCGGTCAGCCGGTAGAAGCGGAATGTCTGGTGCTCGACGGGTAGCTCCGTGACGGCAGTGAAACCTGCAGCGGCCGCGTAGGCCCGGAAGGTATCGCGGCGCATCACCGTGCCTGTCCCAACCGAAGGCTGTTCGACCAACCCGACGGGCAGGCAGTGGAGCACGCTGAAGGCGTACATCATGCGTTCTCCGGGATCACCGTTCGGCGTGAAGAGATCCTGCACGCGCTCATCCACGATCAGCACCGTCCCGCCCGGTCCCACGAGTTGGCGCATGGCCTGGAGCACCTCTACCGGGCGAGGCATGTCGTGGATGCACTCGATGGCGAGCGCGAGGTCGTACTGGCCGGCCAACGCCGGATCTCCGGCGTCCCTCAGGTGGAATGACACGCGTTCGGCAGGCAGCCCAACCGCCACCGCGTTTTCCCGTGCCGCGGCAATCGAGGCTGGGTCCAGGTCGAGGCCGTCGACGCGCGCGAGAGGAAAGGCCTGTGCCAGGGCGATGCTCGACCACCCCTGGCCCACGCCGATGTCGGCAATGCGGGCCGGAGGGTCGCTGTGCAGGCGAGCCGCAATATCGGGCATGGCGGCGATCCACTCCTGCGCCAGCAGGTGCGTGAAGTTCGCCCGGTTCGACCGTGCCTGCCCGATGTGCATGTGTTCTCCGTAGTCCGCGTACGGGACGCCGGCGCCGGTGCGGAACGCGGCCAGGAGCTGGGCAAAGGGCGCGGCCACGCCGGCAAAGAGCTGAGCCATCGGCGCCATCCCAGTCAGGCTCTCCGGCTCGGTCAGCACGGCTGCGTACCCGTCTGGCAGCGAAAAACGGCGCTCCTCCGGGGCTGCTTCCGGGTTCTCGCAGCTCAGGATCGTCGCCATCGCCTGCTGTTCCAGCCACTCGCGGGTGTAGCGCTCATCGGTCTCCGCGCAGGCGGCCAGGTCACGCGCGGTAGCCGGGCCGATCTGCTGCAGCGCGGCGTAGAGCCCCAGGTGATCACCGATGGCGATGCAGAGCGTTTCCAGTCCGCCCAGCACCGATTGGCCGATGTGCTCCGCGAGGGCGTCGGGTGACATCATGGGGGAAACCGTCACACGGAACTCACTTTCTGTCTGTTGCTGTGGCGGCAGCCTGGCCCGCGGCAGTCTACCCTTGTAGCTGAGACGATTCCTGGCAATGATCGGAGATCTTTGTGAGCACGCCACGCACGGTCGGCATCCTTATCTTCCCGGATGTCGAGATTCTCGATTTCTGCGGCCCGTTCGAGGTCTTTTCGAGCGCGAGGAGCGAATCTGGCGAGAAGCTCTTCAACGCCCTGACGGTGGCCGAGACGGATGAGCTGGTAACCTGCCGCGGCGGCCTGCTGGTGCAGCCGAACGTCACCTTTGGTACCGCACCGAAGTTCGACATCATCCTCGCGCCGGGCGGCTATGGCACCGATCAGCAGCAGGAGAACCCGGTCGTGCTCGACTGGCTGCGTCAGCAGCGCGGCGCCGCTGAACTGACCACCAGTGTCTGCACGGGCGCGTTTCTCCTTGGCGCGGCGGGGCTGCTGGATGGCCTGCGCGCCACCAGCCACTGGTCGACGATTGACCGCCTGCGCCAATTCGTGCCAAACGTCACGGTGCTGGATGACGAACGCGTCGTGGACCAGGGTGAGGTCATTACCTCGGCCGGGGTTTCCGCCGGCATCGACATGGCCCTGCACGTGGTGCGGCGGCTGCACGGTGACGCCGTTGCCGTCGCCACTGCCCGGGACATGGAGTACGACTGGGCACTGGCCCCCGCATGATCATCCGCCCGGAATCACCGGCGGACGCCACCGCCATCCATGCTCTGACCGCCGCGGCGTTTGCCGGCAAGCCATACAGTGACGGTACGGAACCCTACGTCATCGACGCCCTGCGTGCTGACGGAGCGCTCGCGATCTCGTTGGTTGCCGAAGAGCAAGGCGAGATCGTGGGCCACGTGGCCTTTTCGCTGGTCTCGATCGCTGACGAGCCGGGGACGTGGTACGGGCTGGGCCCGGTCTCGGTGGCACCCTCCCGGCAACGGCAGGGCATCGGAACGGCATTGATCGAGACCGGCCTGGCGCAGGTGCGAGACCTGGGAGCGGATGGCTGCGTGCTGCTGGGGGATCCGGCCTACTACGGGCGGTTCGGCTTTGTCAGCGACTCCGCTCTGCGCTACCGGGATGTCGACCCCAGGTACGTCCAGTGGCTGAGCTTTACCGGGGATACTCCGGCAGGAGAGGTAGCGTTCCACCTAGCTTTCGATGTGACTGGTGATTGACCGTCCCGCGGCTCTCGATTCCAAGCTGCCCGCGACCCTTCGGCTGAGCCGAACCGCGCAGGCTACCAGGTCAGCTGCCGCAACCACCCTGCGCCGCGTGCCGCCCTGAGCTTCTTCAGCGGACATCGTTCGCCTGTCAATCCAATGTGAGGTGTCATCCTCTCACGCGTGTCATCCTGAACCTCTGACCTCGCAGATGAAGGATCTCGGCCCAGCCTCAAACCACTTGACGCCCTACGGCCCGGCCTGTTCCCGCTCCATCGCCCCACGACGCCGTGTCATCTCGAGCGCAGTCGAGAAACCTCGGCGTCACCTGCCACGACGGTACGAGACATGCGCTAAGCCTGCCGCCAAGGAGCGTGCATCGGCAGCGGGCAGGGCCGAGACCCCGATAGCCTCAAGTTGACAACGTTCGGTCGACGGCTCCCCTGGAACTCACCGAGGGCGAGGCAGAACGAAATGCTCTCCCTGCGTGCTCTGGGTGGCGGGGAGAGGCGCTTCTTCTCCGTACCAGATTCACCGAGACACCAACCGCACGGAGGATGACACCTCAGCCCGGCAACTGCTCTCGGGCACGATCTCAGCATGGCCTCCGAGCGGAAATGCCCGGAGGCACTCCCGTTAACCCTGCTTGCTGTCTCGCCAGGCGATGAGCTTGCGCAGCGGGCGAGGTCGTAGTCCGGTCCACCGGCATCGGTGATGAAGTGTGTGATACCCGCCTCGTAGTACTCGTCAAGCTTGTCGAGCTGCGGGCCGAAGATCTGGGCGGAGCGCTCGATCTCGTCCGGGTTCCGGCCGACCTTCGCGCACCAGTCATTGAGAACCTGGTTCTTGTGGGCCAGCACCTCTGGCTCCCCCTGGCCGTTCCAGATGTTGGCGTGCTGGGCCACGATGCGCAGCGTCACCTTCTCCCCGCCGCCGCCGATCATGACCGGGAAGGGCTGGCGAATCGGCGGGGGGTTCAGGACCTTGAAGCGCTCCATGATGATCGGCATGTCGCGATCCAGATCCTGCAGGCGCGACGCAGCCGTGCCGAGTTCGTAGCCATATTCGTTGTAGTCACGCTCATTCCAGCCCGATCCGATGGCGAAGATGAAGCGGCCGTTGGAGATGTGGTCAAGGGTGCGCGCCATGTCAGCCAGCAGGTTCGGGTTGCGGTAGCTGTTGCACGCCACCAGGCAGCCGATATCCACCTTCTCCGTCACCTCGGCCATGGCGCCAAGCGCCGTGAAGTTGTCGAGGTGCGTGCCGTCAAGGTCCCCGAGAGCGGGAAGAAGTGATCCCAGTTCCAGAGGGTGTCCGCGCCGCTCTCATCCACGCGCTTCCAGGCATCGCGAATCTGCGGATAGGTCGCGTGCTGCTGCTGGATCTGGATTCCCACGCGAATCGGGTGCATTGATGCTCCTTTGCTGCTGATCGCCAGCACCCATGATACGGGTGACCTGTGCTGTGCGCTTAACGGCTGCCGCGGACTCCCTGGCCAGCCGGTCCCCGTCTCCGCGCAGATTGCCAGATTTCTGTCATTCCCCCTGGTGTCCCGGTCCTTCACGCTGGCGACGCGAAATCACGACGGGTGATCGCGCTGCGCGCTCGGCCGATGTCGAAGTGACATGCCTTCTGGCCGGTTGCGCGAGCAAGAACGCGAAAGTCACACAGGACTTCGGCGATGACGATGACGACACCAACCATTGATGCACTCGCACTCCAGACCGCGCGGCTCTCGCGCCGGCGCTCGCTGCTCACGCTCGGGGGCACGGTGATCGCTTCGGTGGCCGCCACCGGAGTTGAGCCGGGCCTTGCCAGGAAGAACAGGCAGAAGGACCGCAGCGGCAAGGGGGCAGATTGCCAGAAGAAGGAGCAGCAGCGCTGCACCAACGACGTCGCGGCCTGCAAAGCCACTGTGCAACCGCTGTGCAACGCTGACAATGCCGAAGAGTGTCTTGCCATCCAGACCTGCTGCGAGGAATGTGCGGCGGCAGGATTCCTGGCCTGCTTGCTGGCAGCACAACAGGTGTAGCCACGCTGGTCTCGAGCGCCAAGCCCGAGACCAGCAGCCACCCTCTTGGTGGCAGGTTCCCCTGAGTGTTCTGGGCCTCCCAGCCCAGTGCAGCGCGACGTGA
The DNA here is from genome assembly GCA_046328375.1 of Thermomicrobiales bacterium. Classification (GTDB taxonomy): domain Bacteria; phylum Chloroflexota; class Chloroflexia; order Thermomicrobiales; family UBA6265; genus JACCXM01. Next base: position 126,370 of record JAXLWT010000010.1, on the reverse strand, counting down.
GCGCAGCGACACACCCCTTGTCCTATACTCCGCCCGGCTTATCGGGTACCCGGGGAGCGCTCAGGCTGGTGCAATCTCGCTCAACAATGCGGTCACCTCGGGTCTGGATTGGTATCCCGATCAGCCTGCTCTTCCTCTATTTCGCATTCCGGGGCCAGGACCCGGGCGAAATCCGGGACGCGTTCACCCGAGTCGACTGGCGGTATCTGCCGGTCGCCCTGGCCATTCTCTACGCGGGGATCACGATTCGCGCGTATCGCTGGCACGTCCTGATGCGGCCGGTGGCGCCCATCTCCACACGTGAGATCTTTCCGGTCCTGATCATCGGCTACGCCGCCAACAACATCCTGCCCCTGCGCACCGGCGAACTGGTGCGCGCCTGGGCGCTCGAACAACGCTACGGGGTGCGCAAGACGGCCACCCTGGCCACGATCGCCGTGGAGCGCCTGTTCGATGGCCTGACCATGCTCCTCTTTATCGGAGGAGCCGCCATGGTTATTGGCCTGACGGCAGAACTCCAGCACGTCGCGCTGATCGCGGCAGCGGTTTTTGCGGCCGCCATCGGCCTGATGGTCGTGCTGTTGGTGAGCGGTGGCCTGCGCGACCGGCTGTTGCACCTGATGCTCAAACCGTTGCCCAACGCGCTGGCTGATCGCGTCGAGCAGATGGCGGAGTCCTTCCTGGGTGGGCTCGGCGTGCTCTCGCGGCGCCGGGATCTGGCCATCGTGGCGTTGACCTCGCTCCTGGCCTGGAGCTGCGAGGCCGGCATGTACTGGACGGTGGCACAAGCGTTCGGCGTCCCGCTCAGCACCTCGATGTCGATCGTCGGTGCGTACCTCACCACAGCCATCGGCAACCTGGCGACCCTGGTGCCCTCCGGTCCCGGGTATGTTGGGACTTTCGAAGCGGGAGTCATGCTGGCCGTGAACGGCGCGCTCGGCGTGCCGCGGGCGCTGGCGCTCTCCTACGCGGTGCTCCTGCACGTGATTCTCTGGCTGCCGGTGACCGTGTGGGGAGCGATCGAATGGTGGCGCGTCAGTCTCCTGGGCAGGCGGCATATCAGCATGAGTGAGGCCATCGAAGAGGAACTGGACCCCGCCGACACGTTGCCGAGCGTGCGCCCGTTCCCCGCACAACGGGTTGAGGACCCGGGAGGACGCGCGTGACGATCATCGAAGCCGTAGTGCTGGGCATCGTGCAGGGGTTGACCGAGTTTCTGCCCGTCTCATCGTCCGCGCACCTCATCATCGTGCCCTGGCTGTTAGGGTGGGAATCGCCCGGGCTCGCGTTTGACGCGGCGCTGCACCTCGGCACCCTCGGCGCCGTGCTCATCTATTTCTGGCGCGACATCCTGGCCATGCTGGTCACCTTGCCGCGCGCCCTGCGTCATCCGGGCAACGTGCTGCGGTCGCGCGACCCGCGCGACACCATGCCGCGCCTTTCCCTGCTGATCGCTGTCGGCACTATTCCGGGTCTGATCGCCGGTTACTTCGGGCAGAGTGTCATCGACGAGGCGTACCACCAGCCCGGCGGGCCGCCAGACCGCATCATCGTCGCGATCGCCATGGCGCTGGCCGGCCTGGCGCTCTTCATGCTGGTGGGGGAGCGCCTGGCGCGCCACACGCGAGTGCTGAGCGATATGCGCTTGCCGGACGGCCTCGCGATCGGGCTTTCTCAGGCGGCAGCGCTTATTCCCGGTGTCTCACGCTCCGGCGCCACGATCACCACGGGACTCTTCCGCGATCTGACACGAGAGGACGCGGCTCGCTTTTCCTTCCTGCTCGGGGTGCCGATCATCGCGCTCGCGGGATTGAAGGGCGTCTATGACACCTTCAGCGCGGGTCTGCCACAGGATCAGGTGGTGATCTTCATCGTCGGCATCCTGACCTCCGGTGTGGCCGGGCTGATTGCCATCTCGGCGTTGCTGCGGTACGTCCAGCGCTCCACGTTCCGCATCTTCATTGTCTACCGGTTGGCGCTGGCCCTGGTCCTGGTGCTGCTGACGCTGGTGAAGTAGGAAAATCGTCTGCTCTGGTAACGAAGCCCCGGCGGAAAAACCGGGGCTTCGTGTCCACTTGCGAGGATCGGCAACGGGTAGGCTACGCGGATTCGTCCACACCGCACCAGGCCATGATTGCCAGCGCCAGAGCTTTAGCGCCTTCCACGAGCGACTCGATCTCAACGCGTTCATCGTTGCCGTGCGCGCCGTACCCTTGCGCCGGTCCAAAGATGACGGCGGGAATCCCTGCCTCGGCGAACCAGGCGATGTCCGTTACGGCGAGGAACCCACCGATCTCGACCGGCCTGTTCAGCGCGGTGAGGCCGGCGACGATGGCCTGCACGCCCGGATGATCGGCCGGGGTGTCCGCCGGCGGGAACGCCACGCCTCGCAGTCCCCACTCGATTGTGGGTGGGTGTTCGCGCAGCCATTCATCCGTTTGGGAGACGCGGTGGATGTATTCTTCAAACTCGGCACGTACGTCCGCCGTTTTCTCGCTCGGCAGGTACTTGAGGCTGAGTTCGAGTGAGCAGTAGTCCGGCATGGTCGATACTGCGGTCATGACGTTCGGCAAACCGTCGGCACCACCGCCACTGCCGGCCGCCATGATGCCCGGATTGATGGTGGTGATCCCGGCGGGAAGGAGCGGGTGAACCTTGCGGTTGGCCCACGCGCGCTCAAGTTCCTGTACCGCAGTCAGGATTTTGACGCCCTTTTCCAGGGCATTGACCGCGTGACCCTGGCCACCGGCGTGCACTGAGCGGTAGCGCACCGCGGAATGTCCGCTCACTCCGGTCACCGTCACGCGCAGCCACTCCAGACCGCCTTCAACGGGATAGATGACCAGATTTGTTGGTTCAGTAACGATAGCGAAATCAGGGCGATAGCCACGCTCGATCGTGGAGCGGGTTCCAGGCCCGCCCGTCTCTTCATCAATGACCGACTCGACATACAGGTCGCCCTTGAGGCGGATTCCCAGGCGCTGCAAAACAACGGCGGCGTGGATCATGGCTCCCACACCACCCTTCATGTCAGACGCACCTCGCCCCCAGATCATGCCATCGGCAATCGTGGCAGCGAAGGGGTCATGGGGCCAATTGGCTGGATCACCCGCCGGAACCACATCGATGTGGCCGTTGATCGCCAGCGATGGGCCACCGCCAGTGCCCTTGAGGGTGCCGACGAGATCGGGCCTGCCCGGTTCGGCGTCCCAGCGGTCAATTGTGAACCCGGCTGGGGCGAGCGCAGCTGCGACTCGATCCTGGACGCGGGCCTCCCCACCGTCGGAGACGCCTGAAAGCTTGGGGTTCTCGGAGGGGATGCGCACGAGGTCCTGGACCAGAGCGATCAGTTCGTCACGGCTGTCGTCAATCGCCTTTGTCACGCGCTCGACCAGATCAGCTGGCAGGTGGTGGGCGGCGTCGGCCGGAGCAGCGTTCTCCGCGTTAAGTCGATGTGAGGTCTTTCCCAATCCGCTCATGCTTCACTCCTTCACTTCAATCGGTTGTCACGTCATCTCGCCTTGGGGTCGAGTGCGTCGCGCAGTCCGTCGCCGACGATATTGAACGCCAGCACCACGATGAAGATTGCAGCTGCCGGAACCAGTACGACGTGGGGAGCAATCAGGAGATAATCGCGGCCCGAACTTACCATCGCGCCCCACTCAGGGGACGGGGGTTGGGCGCCAAGTCCGACAAAGCTCAGCCCTGCAGCACTCAGGATCAGATACCCCACATGAATACTGGCGGTGACGATGATCGGTGCAATCACGTTGGGCAGAATGTGAGTCGCAATGACCCGGCGATCAGACGCCCCGATCGTTTTCGCCGCGGTCACGAAGTCGGCTTGCCGCAGCCGCAAGACATCGGCTCGGATGAGCCGCACATAAAAAGGCACACCGAGGATCGCCACGGCGATCAGGGCATTCTGCAGGCTGGGGCCGAGGATAGCGACGATGACCACCGCTAGCAGGATATCCGGGAATGAGAGCAGGACATCGAGTCCACGCATGGTCACAGTGTCGGCCCAGCCTCCGAAATAGCCGGCAATGAGGCCAATCATTAGCCCGATTGCGGCAGAGGCAGCGGCGCCAACAATACCCACCGTGAGGGTGAGACGCGCGCCGTAGAGCAACCGCGACCAGATGTCTCGCCCAAGCTGATCAGTCCCGAGTGGATAGCCCGGGGTGAACAACGGAGCCGCTTTGAGCCGCGTGTTTGTGGTAAGCGGATCAACCGGTGTGAGCACGGGAGCAAGAATAGCGGCGACCACGATCAGCAGGAGCACGATCAGCGCTACGACTGCGGGCGAGTCTTTCAACAGCAACCGCCACCAAGTACGCGAGGTCGCGCGGTGGCTACTGGGCGCATTTCCAGTTGCCAGCGAAGCGCCAGCTGCGCGAGACACGGCGATCGAACTCATGGACTGTTCAATGCCGTGATTTCGGACGGCAGAAGTCGCTTCGCAAGCTGACATCGTGCGTGCACCCGGTCAACCATCGTAGCGAATCCTCGGATCGATCACAGCGTAGAGGACGTCGACCACGAGGTTGACGAACACATAGCAAAGCGCCACGGCGAGTACACCTGCCTGCACCACCGGGAAATCCCGCTGCAAGATGCCGTTAATGATCAGCGAGCCCATGCCGGGCCAGCCGAAGACAACTTCCACCAGCACAGCGCCACCCAGCAAAAAGCCGATCTGGAGGCCGATGACCGTGGTCACCGGAATCAGGACGTTACGGAACGTGTGACTCCAGGTGACAGCACCTTCCCGTAGGCCCTTGGCCCGGGCGGTCCGTACGTAATCCTCATTCTGGACCTCAAGCATGGAGGAACGTGTCAATCGAGCCAGGATGGCTGCTGGACCAACGCCAAGCGCGATGGCTGGCAGGACCAGGTGCCTGACGCGGTCAACGAAATCCCCACCACCCGCGCTGATCATGCCCGAGACGGGCAACCAGCGCAGATACGCGCCAAAGACCACGATCAAGAAGAGGCCTAGAGCGAAGACCGGGACCGCCACGCCCATTACGATGACCGCGTTGATCAGGCGATCCCAAATCGTTCCTTTCAGGAAACTCGAGACACCGCCACCGATCACGCCGATTGGTAGGGCGAACAAGAGTGCCCCTGCGGCGAGCATCGCTGTTGCGCCAAGGCGCTCGAAGAGGAGGGGACGAATATCGCGGCGAAGGTAAAGCGAGGTCCCCAGGTCGCCGCGCACAGCGTTCCCGACCCAGGTCAGGTACTGCACAGCCAGCGGCTTGTCGAGACCTAGTTGCTGCCGCAGTTCGATGACATCGTCTTCGGTGTAGGCGACAGCCTTGGCCGAGAGAATGACAGATACAGGATCGCCCGGCGCAATATGCAGCATCAGGAAGACCACCACTGACACCAGCAGGGCAGTGGGGATTACCTGAGCTAACCGCCCAATGAGATACCTGGTCATGTTCGCGGCCCGGGGCAGGCCGCAGTGCTCAAAGTCGTACTGGTGGGGTTAACCCCACCAGTACGGCGCATGACTCCGGAAGGACCGAGAACATTCACTAGCTCTGGATCCAGACGTTGATCAGGTCCAGGGCCATGCTCGGCATCGGCGAGAAATTTTGGATCGTGTTGGTGTAGCCGAAGATCTGCTGACGGTGGCAGACTGGAACGATTGGTGCCTGCTCCATCACGATCTCCTGGGCCCGCTCGTAGTTTGCCTTGGCCTCCGCCGGGTCAGGCGTGTTGAGCGCGCCGGCAACGAGTTTCTCGTTCTCCTCGTCGGTCCAGTAGCTAGTGTTGAAGCCTGGAGGGAACGCGCCCTTCGTCAGGATCCCGTTGAAAACGTAGTCAGGTTCGGTCGGTGCGACATTCCAGGACATGACGGTCAGTTCATTCTGCTCGCTGCGGATGGCATCCATCCAGCTGACGAATTCGGTGACCTCCAGCCGGGTCTGCATACCGATCGCGCGCAGGTTGTCCTGGATGACAGTGGCCATTTCCTCTGGCAAGAGCATGCCCGAGCCGCCGATTGAGCAGCGGAACACGACTTCACGGTCCGCCGGCCAGCCAGCTTCGGCCAGGAGCGCCTTCGCCTTCTCCGGGTCATAGCCGAAGAAGGACTCAACTGCCGGGTTGTACTCCTCGAAGCCAGGCGACAACGGCCCGTAAGCAATCTCGACGGTGTTGCGCAATATGTCCTCGATGATGGCTCGCTTGTCGACCGCGTAGTTCACGGCCTGCCGCACCTTGAGATCCTGGAATGGCTCTGACTCAACGTTCATCGCCAGGAACCAGACCGAGCCCGTCGGACCGCTGGCGACCGTGTGTTGGTCAGATGCGCGCAGCAGGTCAACTGTTTCCGGGCCAATGTCGAGCGCCATATTCACTTCGCCGCTCAGCAGGGCTGCGAGGCGTGCGCCCTCCTCCGGGATGGCGCGAAAGTAGATCTCATCCAGACCGGGCGTGCCGTTCCACCAGGTGTCATTGCGGCGCAGGACGACCTGCTGCCCCTTGTCCCAGCGGTCGAACCGGTAAGGTCCGGTGCCAACCGGGTTCTCCAGGAACGCCTCCCCGAACTGCTCGACGGCGGACGGTGAAACGATCCAGTCAAGCGCGCCGGTCATGCGGCTCAGGAACTTGCTGTACGGGCCGGTGAGGCGGAAGGTGATCTTGTCCTCGCCCTCAACGGTCACCGATTCAATGATGGCCAGATCCGTTGCCGTCGACCATTGCCCCATGGCGTAGTAGGGGCTTTCCGTGTCCATTTGCCGGTCGAACGAGAACTTCACCGCCTCCGCGTTGAACGGGGTGCCGTCATGGAAGGTGACGCCTGAGCGCAAGGTAAAGGTCCACTCGAGGCCGTCCTCCGACGACTCCCAGGACTCCGCCAGCCATGGCTCGACCTCCAGCGTTCCCGGGGCGAAGCGGACGAGTCCCTCGTACATCTGGCCGACAAGCAGAGACGTCGTATACGCCAGCATCTGATGGGGATCGAGATTCTCCGGCTCGCTACCAAGGTCGAAGACGAGTACACCGCCGGAGCCGCTCTCCTGAGCCGATGCGGGCGCGGGTGCTAGAACGCTCGTTACCCCGAGGACTGGCATTGAGAGACCAAGCGCGAGACCACCCTGCACCAGGTTGCGACGACTTATGGATCGGCTGGCGACGCCCTGGGAATTCTTGGGAGCAGGATCGAGGCAACTGTTCATCTGTTACGACCTTTCGCTGCGAGGGCTATTGACCAACCCTGAAGGTTGAATGTGAAGCTCTTCTCGCAGCATATGTTCGGCAATGGAGGCTGTCAACGCAATTTCAGAAGGCGCGGATAGTCTCTGAAATGTCACGCACACTTCGAGTGGAGATGGTTGTGCGTCATGTCTAAATTGCTCATTGCCGATCTTGTTCGGCGGGCCTTTGATCACTTCACGACCGCTTAACGCCGGGTGATCGCTCGCCACCTGCGGTGTGCCCGGTGGCGGGCCTGATGACGGTTCAGGAGATGGCTTCTTGGGCCCTTGATTGCGCAAGGACCGTGCTGCGCTTCGTCACCGGGCACAAGTTCGAGGGCTACCCTGACCTCCAACAGCAGTTGCGGAACGAGGTCAAGGAATGACCATGCTTGCCTTGCGATGTGTGCAGCAGCATGCTGGCAGTCAACAGCACGGCCGAGGCAATTGAACTGGCCTACAAGTACCTGTCAGCGTCCGAGTTCGACGCGGTTGTTGATCTGCCAGCCAATCACCGGCATTGGAGCAATCACGCGAGGGAGTCATAGTCAGCGAGATTCGCAATTGGCCGTTCACTGGTAGCCGTCCCGCAACATCCTCATTGCGCTGAACTCTGACTTGCCTTACCAGTGGTTCACCTTGGCGGCGAACGTGTCGAGGGTGTCCCCGACCTCCATCATGATGCGGGGAATGCCGAACAGGTCACTGCCGCCCACGTAGCACGGGGTGCCACCCAGGCCGAACGCCGCCAGGATGCCGGCATCCTTTGCGGCCTGGACGGTGCTGGCGTTGAAGTCCCCGAAGGGCCACGCCAGGAACTGCACCGCCTGACCGGTAATTCCCGAGATGTACGCCTGGTTGTTGACGATTTCGGCGCTCTGGGTCGCCGGGTCGAGCTGTGACATGTACTGGTGATTCGCGGTGTGGGCCTGGACCGGTCCGTTCTGCAACAGGAACAGGATGTCGGCAGGGGCCAGCGGCGAATAGTTATTGATGAAGTAGTTCCCGATCATGCCGTGCGCGCTGAGCGTCTGGGCGAACGTGACGGAACTGGCCCAGCCGTCGTCATTCGTCATCATGACCGGGTTTGCTGGCAGGGCGTCGCCCGTCGCGAAGGCGTTGAAGAGCTGATAAACGGAAATGGTCGTGTAGCCGTTCGTGATCAGCCACTGACACTCTGCATCCAGCAGTTCCGGTGTCGTGGCGTAAGCGCTGCCTGAGTAGTCGACATTGTGATAGCAGAGCACAGGCACACGGACGGCGTTCTGGGCGATGGCCGGGCGCTGCGCGTGCGGGGTCGCGATCACCATCCCGGAAGTGGCAAGCGCCCGGAGCACCGTTCGCCTGCTGTGGCCAGCCAGGTCCTGGGTCTTCAGCAACACCCTTCCCTCACGCGGAGCCAGACAGGGCGGGGTGCTGGCTGTACGACGCCTGCTGACGCGTGCACCAGGCCACTCGTCAACATTATGGAGAGACTGCTCTCATAGTACGGTGTCCTGTGCGTGTGTCAAGCGCCGGTCGTCTCCAGCTCCGCCTCCATTGGCGACTGCTTGCCGCTCAGCGTGCTGATGGGTCGTGTTGGGGAGTTTGTGTCGCCATGCCACGCTCGCGCCGGTGGTTCCACTTCATGACGTTTGCATCATCGACAGGCGACGCGGCGCGCACGCCTCGTCGCTTCACGCTTTCGCGGCGGCAGGCGCTGGCTGGTGCGAGTGCTCTTGGCGGCGCGGCGCTGCTCGGAAGAGCAGTGTTGCGGCCTGCCCTGGCACAGACGGAAACCACCCACGGCACGCACTCGCTGCTCCCTGATCCCGGCGCCACCCCGACCTGGCTGGATTTTGTGCCGGGAGACCTGGAGGAACCGGAAGTCTGGGCGTCGGCGGACGGTGAACTGCGGGGAGATCTGCGCCTGGCGTACGCCTTCCAGGATATCGGTGGCTACACCCTCCACCTGCGTGGGTACAACGGCACGATCCCTGGGCCAACCTTGCGAGTGAAACCGGGAGACCGCCTGGCGCTCACGCTCACGAATGCCCTCCCACCCAACCCGGATCCCATGCCGGAGAACCACAACCTGCCACATCACTTCAACACCACGAATTTTCACTCCCACGGTCTACATGTCAGCCCGCAAGGAGAGAGTGACAACGTTTTTCGGGCGATGGAGCCGGGCGGGCAGTACGACATTGTGATCGACATTCCGGCCGATCACCCGGCCGGCACATTCTGGTACCACCCGCACCATCACGGTGCCGTCGACGCGCAACTCTCCAGTGGCTGCTTTGGTGCGCTGATCGTGGAGGGTGACTTCGCGGACGTGCCAGAGATCGCCGCCGCGCGGGAGCGCGTGCTCATGGTGAGCGAAGTACTGTTCGACTACCTGGGCCAGATCGAACACTACGACACACTCTGGCCGGAAGCCGTACCGCGCTTCCTGGCCGTGAACGGCCAGCGGGAACCGATCATGCGCATGCGGCCCGGCGAGGTGCAGCGCTGGCGCGTGGTGCAGGCGGCGCATGAGGACAACTTCCGCCTCGCTTTGGCTGGGCATGAGTTGCATGTCATCGCCCGGGATGGCATCGCGCTCGCCGCGCTGGAAACCGTGCCCAACATCGTGATTGCTCCTGGCCAGCGCGTCGATCTGCTGGTGAGGGCCGGCGAGCCCGGCTCGTACGGGTTGGCCGCTCTGCCAAACGACCAGGGGTACCCATCACCAGAGGGGCCCTTCGCGACGCTGATCGTGGAGGGGGAGCCGCTGCCGATGGATCTGCCACAGCGGCTGACCGCTCCGCCGTTCGCGGACATCACGGACGATGAGTTGACGGGAGCCCGCACCCTGACCCTCTCGGAATGGGCGCCGGAAAACCCTGCTGCAGGGAACTACCAGGAATTTGCGTTCCTGGTTGACGGCCGCCAGTTCGATCCCAACCGGGTGGACCAGACGGTGAAGCTGAACGCGGTGGAGGAGTGGACCATCGTCAACGACGACGTCGCCGACCACATCTTTCACATCCACACGAATCCGTTCCAGGTCACACAGATCAACGGCGAACTGCTGGACGCCCCGGTCTGGCTCGACACCGTCACGGTGCCGCGTCAGGGCAGCGTCACCTACCGCACGCGCTTCCTCGATTTCACCGGCAAGCTGGTGCTGCACTGCCACATGATGAACCACGAAGAATTGGGCATGATGCAGATCGTGGAAATCGTGCCGTAGGCAAGCGTCCTCCGTTACAGGTCATCTGGTCAGCCTGGCTCCGGGCACTCACCGGGGAGAGGGAGCAGCGCGTACGCCAGGGTGCGCCTGGTCGGGAGGCTCTGCTTTACCAGCGGGGAGATTGCTGACAATACTTCCCGCCTGATACGCGTTGTCGCGCAGATGAATCGTCCCATCGCTGCCTATGCCTGTTCCAGAGCACACCCAGCACAAGACGGAGATATTCCTGACGGCGCTGGAGGCTGCCGCCCGGTTGGGCGTCAACGAACGCACAGTACGCCGTGCCATCGCCAGGGGCGAGTTGCGTTCGGAAAAAGTGGCGGGGTCCTTTCACATCGCCCTCGCTGACCTCGAGCATTTCCGGATGGCTCGGGCACGCCCGCAAGGTGTCCGTCCTGGCCCTGATGCAGACCCGACCCAGCCGTCTGACGCTGCGCAGTTCGCTTCAGGTCCCCGATCCCTTCCGTCACCGCTCACGTCACTGATTGGACGTGATGGAGAGATCGCCGAGCTCGTGACCACGCTGCGCGGGCCGGAGCGGCTGCTGACATTGACAGGACCCGGCGGCGTGGGCAAAACGCGCCTGGCGCTTGCCGTGGCGGCAGCGCTTGGAGGGGACTTCGCGAGCGTTTGCTACGTCTCATTGGCGGCAGTTGCCAGCCCAGATCGCGTTGCAGCAGAGATCGCCGATGCGCTTGGCGTCCAGCAGATCGGTGAAGGTTCTCACGCAGAGCGTCTGGTGGCGTCACTGCGGGAGCGGCAGTTGCTCCTGGTGCTGGACAACTTCGAGCCGGTCATCGAGAGCGCGCCGCTGGTGGCTACCCTCCTGACAGCATGCCCGTCGTTGAAGGTCCTGGCGACCAGCCGCATCCGGCTGCGTGTCTCCGGTGAGTGTGAGCGGCCGGTGCAGCCGCTGCCTGTCTCTACCCGGTCAGAGGGCGGGTTGACCCGCGCGAACGCTCATGGAGCGATCTCCGGGAGCGATCCGGACCACCTCTCGCCGGCCGTGCAGCTCTTCATCGAGCGGGCCCACGCGGTGCGGCCTGGGTTAGTCGCATCAGCGGAAGACGAGGCAAAGGCTGTGGCGATCTGCCAGCGGTTGGATGGCTTGCCGCTGGCTATTGAACTGGCGGCTGCGCGCGTCAACGTCTTGCCGCTCCCGGATCTGCTGGCCCGCCTGGAGCGACGTTTGCCCGTGTTGACCGGCGGCCCGCGCGATGCACCAGCCCGGCTACGCACGATGCGTGATGCCATAGCCTGGTCGTACGATCTGCTGGATGACGATGAGCGGCGGCTCTTCCGCAGCCTGGCAGTCTTTGCCGGCGGCTTCACCCTGGCTGCGGCCGAAGGAATCAGCACGCCGGATCTGCCCGTTTTCGATCTTCTGGCGTCACTGGTCGACAAGAGTTTGCTCGGGGTGCAGGGGACACCCGGTGGGGAGACCCGGTATACCCTGCTCGAGACGATCCGTGAGTTCGGGTTGGAGCAACTGGCGGAGTCTGGCGAGCAGGAGCGTGTTGCCCAGCGTCATGCTATGTGGTGCCTGGCCTTTGCGGTCGACGCCGGACCGCGCGTCAAGCAGGCGGACGCGGCGACCTGGTTGCCGCGCCTCCGCGCCGAGCACCCGAATCTCCTCGTGGCGCTCAAGTGGTTCGAGCGTCAGGGAGATGGCACGAACCTGGTGCGTATGGCCGCCGCGCTCTGGCCCTTCTGGCAGGAGCAGAACGCGTTTACGGAGGGGCTCCGCTGGCTGGAGCCAGCGCTTGCACTTGGGCAGGATGCGCCGGCGCCGGACCGGCTCCGGGCGTTGGCAGGGGCGGGCACCCTTGCCTGGTACTTGACCCAGGTGGAACGGGCCCTGGCCTGGCATGAGCAGGCGCTCGCGTTGGCCCGGGCAGAGGGAGACCGCATCGCGGAGGCACGGGCCCTCTGCGACCGCTCGTGGCTGCTGGCCGAGCGTGGCGACCTGGATGACGCAATCGCCTCCTGCGAGGCGAGCCTGGCGCTGGCGCGATCCGTCGGTGCCGCTGATCCCACCGCCCTTGCTCTGCACAACCTGGCGTGCCTCAGCCGAATGGCTGGTGACCTTGATCGAGCCAATGCCTGCGCGGGCGAGGCCCTCGCGCTGGCGCGGAGCGAAGGCTGGGAGTGGCTGGTGACCATGATCCTGGTTGGATTCGGCTACACAGCCCTCGAACTCGGCGAGGTTGAACGGGCGGCGTCACTGCTGCAGGAGGCGCTCGAACGCGGATCGCGGCGGGGTGACCTGGTCGATGTCAATACCGCCCTCGAGGGGTTGGCGACCGTAGCGGCCGCCTTCGGGAGGTCTGAATCAGCGGTGCGTCTTTTCGCAGCCGCGTCCGCGCTGCGGGACGAGATTGTGATGCCCATGGCGCCTACCGAACGTGCCTACTTTGTGCCCATCCTGGACCGCCTGCGCGCGGAACTTGGCGATGCGCGTTATGCAGCCGCGTGGACGGCAGGGCGTTCCATGCCACGTGACGTCGTGATCACCGAGGCACTCGCGATGCAGGCGTCACCTGCAACGCCCGCGCCACGCCAACCGCAACTTAGCAGCCGCGAACGTGATGTCCTCCGGGAATTGATAGCTGGCAAGAGCAACCGGGAGATCAGCGAGACGCTCTTTGTCAGCCCGACGACGGTGGCCTCACATATTGCCAGCCTCTACCGCAAGATTGGTGTCGATTCACGGGCAGAGGCGGTTGCCTGGGCGCACCGTCACGAGTTTGCGTGATCGGCGGCTGGGGTGGGATCGTTGCGGCCGCTCGTTCGTCGCTCAAGAGCAACTCGCCGGCAAGTGCTACTCCAGTAGCGCTCCAGCTCGCACAGCTGCAAAGCGATCGCGCAGGTTGGTCGCCGCGCGCATCGTCATGGCGCCGATCGTGCTGGTCGGGTTGACCGCGCCGCCGGTGGGCAGCACGCTGCCATCCATGAGGAACAGGTTGGGGACATCCCACGCTTGCTGCCAGGACGTGACAACGGAGGTCTCGGGATCATTGCCAAGCCGGGCAGTCCCGAGCAGATGCCACGCTGGCGGGTTGTAATCGCCAGCCGCGTTGATGAAGCGGTTGACGTGAGCGTCGGTCGCGTTGAGGGCGCGCGCCAGGTCCAGCACGCGATCGATGCCGAAGTCGATGAGGCGGCGGTCATTCGGGTCGAGTTTGTAGGTGATGTGCGGCGCAGGCAAACCGTCCGTATCCGTCTCGGTCAGCGAGAGCGTGACGCGGTTGCTGGCAATCGGCAGATCATCGGCGCAGACCAACACGTTGAAGCCATGCCCAAAGTGGCTGCGGAACCAGGCGTGGTGCCCGGCGCCCCACGGCATCACGTGCCCTGATTGTGACCCCGCTGCCTGGAAGCCCGCCCCGTTCTGGCGCGTGATCTGCAGTGTCAGGCCATTGACGAAGCCGCGCGCGGGATCGGTTTCCGCGAACTCCTCGCTGATGAAGACCGCCGAAATGATTCCCTGGTGGGAGTCGGTCCGTTCCGGCGTCCAGACCTCGACCACCGCGAGGCCATGGTGCATCAGGTTGCGTCCCACCTGGCCACTCGCGTTCGCCAGGCCGTGCGGATGCCGGGCGTTCTCGGAGAGGAGCAGCAGGCGCGGCGTGCCAATGCCGTTCGCTGCCACAACGATGACGTCGGCTTCCTGTTCGTAGCGCAGCCCGGTCTGGCGGTCCACGTAGACGGCTCCGCTGGCGCGTCCGTCTGGTCCCGTCTCGATGCGCTCCACGCGCGCGAAGGTGCGAAGTTCCGCACCGGCCGCCAACGCGTAGGGCCAGACCGAGACCTGGTAATCGTTCAGGGCGCCGGTCGGGCAGCCGCTTTGACAGCTCCCGCAGTTGTTGCAGGCGGGGCGCCCCTTGAATGGTTCGCCGAGGATGGCGCAGGGCATCGGCCAGTAGTGCCAGCCCAGCTTCTCGAACCCGCGCGCAAGCACCGCGCCCAACGGGCCAGGCGCCGGCGGCTGAGTCTGGTAGGGGCCACGCGGCGGGATCGCGGGATCGCCGTCCCAGCCGCTGATCCCGACCAGGGCGTCATGCTGGTCGTACCAGGGCGCCAGCTCTTCGTAGGGGTAGGGCCAGTCAGGGGCCAGGCCGTGCTCCGTACCCTTGCGGAAGTCGGATGGCCGGTAACGGGGCCAGGCGCCCGTGTACACGACCGAGGATCCCCCCACCCCGTTCCACATCAGGGTGTTCTCGTCCCGCGTGTCCACGGGGTAGTCCTGGGTGCGGCGGCGCACGTTGGGCGCCATGTTCCAGCGGGTAGCGCGCTGGTAGTCCCAGTCGGGCGAGTAGTGTGGCCGGTCTTCCGGCCGTGTCCAGCCACCCTGCTCCAGGCAAACCACTTTCAGACCCGTCTGTGCCAGGAGCATTGCGCCGAGTGCCCCGCCAACGCCCGCCCCGATGATGACAACATCGGCACGCTCCGGCTTGCGGCCCGCCAATCTCGGTGAACTCGCCATGGAACCCTCAGGACTACGGAACGTCAGCGCCGGGTGGTGAGGATATCAGTTCAAGGACGAGGGTACCTCCCACGTGGCCGCCGGCCTTCGTGCCCGGGCGGCGGAACCCGGAAACTGCCAGGGAGCACGTTATCCGGCTTCAGGAACTACGTTGCCCCAACCGGTCGGCCGTTTGCCGTACCAGGGGCCTGGGTTCGCGTTCGCAGCCCCGCCCGGGTCTCGTCATGCCGCCCGGGAACGGCGCCTGCAGCCAGCCGTTGCCGCGACCTCGGACAGCATGCCGCAACGAAGGTGCCCCCTGGCCAGCGAGAGGTACGCTGCCAACCCTGGCCCGGACAACATGTCCTACGTTCCCCATTCGCGCACGTTGGCATTCTTGGCATTCCTCCCCGTCGCGCCCACAGGAAAGCCCCTCGCCCGGCGGAGAGGGAAATGCGTTGGGGTGAGGCGTCCAGGCAGGACGCCTCACCCATCAGGAGGCGGCGCGGACCCCGGCGCGGGCATCCGCAAAGGTGTCTCGCAAGTTCGCGGCGGCACGCATGGCGAGCGCGCCAATGGTGCTGGTGGGGTTGACTGCGCCGCCGGTTGGCAGGACGCTGCCATCGATGATGTACAGGTTGGGCACGTCCCAGGACTGGTGCCACTGATTGACCACTGACGCCTCCGGGTCGGTGCCCATGCGGCAGGTGCCCATGAGGTGCCAGGCGGGGGGCGTGTACTCCCCGGAAGCATTCGTGAGGTCGTTGACGCGGGTATCGGTCGCGCCGATGGCTTCCGCCAGGTCGAGCGCGCGGGCAATCCCGAAGTCGATCTGCCGCCGGTCATTGGGGTCGAGTTTGTACGTGATATGCGGCGCTGGCAGGCCGTCGGTGTCGGTCAGTGTGTCTGAGAGGGTGACCCGGTTGGTAGCGATGGGCAGGTCGTCCCCGACGACCAGCACGTTGAAGCCGAAGCCGAAGTGCCGCCGGAACCACTCGTGATGGGCCGTCCCCCACGGCGCGGCGTTGCCCGAGTGCGCGCCGTTCGCCTGGTAACCCGCCCCATTCTGCCGCGTGATGTGCAGCGTGACCCCATTGATGAACCCGCGCGTGGGATCGGTTTCCGCGAACTCCTCGCAGATGTAGACCGCGAGATGATCCCCTGGTGGGAGTCGGTCCGTTCCGGGGACCAGATCTCCACCAGTGCCAGGCCGTGGTGCATGAGATTGCGGCCGACCTGGTCGCTGGAGTTGGCCAGGCCGTGCGGATGCTGGGCGTTCTCGGAGAGGAGCAGCAGCCGCGAGGTCCCCACGCCGTTCGCGGCGACGACCACGACATCGGCATCCTGTTGAAAGCGCAGACCGGTCTGGCGGTCAACGTAGACCACGCCGGTTGCGCGGCCATCGGGGCCTGTTTCAATGCGCTCAACGCGGGCGAACGTCCGCAAGTCCGCTCCGGCGGCAATTGCCTGCGGCCAGACGGTGATCGAGTAGTCGTTCAGGGCGCCGGTCGGACACCCGCTCTGGCAACTACCGCAGTTGTTGCAGGCCGGGCGCCCCTTGTACGGTGCTCCCAGAATCGCGCAGGGCATCGGCCAGAAATGCCACCCCAGTTTCTCGAAGCCACGGCCCGACACCGTACCGAGCGGACCCGGGGAGACTGGCGGCGTCTGGAAGGGGCCGCGTTCCGGGATCGCGGGATCGCCGGCGAGTCCGCTCACGCCGACGAGCGTGTCGTGTGTGTCGTACCACGGCGCAAGGTCCTCGTACGTAAACGGCCAGTCGGGCTGCAAGCCGTGCTCAGCGCCCTTGCGGAAATCAGACGGGCGGAAACGTGGCCAGGTTGCGGTGTAGACAACCGACGAACCACCCACGCCATTCCACATCAGCGGGTTCTCGTCCCGGGTGTCGATCGGGTAGTCCTGGGTACGGCGGCGGATGTTTGGGGCGGTGCTCCAGCGGGTGGCGCGCTGGTAGTCCCAATCAGGCGAGTAGTGGGGGTGGTCTTCAGGACGGGTCCAACCGCCCTGCTCCAGGCAGACGACGTTCAAGCCCGCCTGGGCCAGGGTCATGGCGGTCAGGGCGCCGCCGACGCCAGCACCGACGATCACGACATCGGCACGCTCCGGTTTGCGGCCCGGCAATCGGGGAGAACTCGCCATCTCTCACTCTGCTCCAGGAGGAATCGCCCTGGCGGTGACCACCGGGCTGAAGATCATCATCCCCGCCCCATCCGGCAGGGACAGGCTGAGGACGCCGTTGAAGAGATACCAATGCTCGACATTGTTCAGCCCGGTCACGTACAGGCCGCCCAGCGAATCAGACAGGCAGGCCATGCGCGTCGTACCACCCACACGAATCGCCATGGTGATGCCATCGATCCTGGCACGGCCGCGTCCCTGGTTACAGTCGATCTGGATTGCCAGCGCGCCTTCCGCCAGGAATTCCACCGTGTACCTCTCCGGGACGACCGGCGCGACGAAGATTACGCCGTCGTTGCCCGCAATCCCCCGCCACTGCCAGGTGACGCCGGTCAAGGCCGGACGCAGGCGTAGCGCACCCTGGCGTCCACGCAGGATGAGGTTGCCTGTGTCATCGAAGCGGTAACTCTCCGCGCTTGTCAGCAGGGTGACTACTTCCAGGCTGAGTGAGCCCGGTGAACAGGGCACGTCGGTGACCGCCAGGTTCGCGAGGGCAAACTGGCCGTCACTCGCGCGGTAGTTGGCTCCTCCGCGGTTGCAGTCCGATTGGAACGTCGCCTTGCCGTCCGGCAGAAACTGGGCGGTGTAGCGCTCCGGGGCGCCGATCTCGACAGGAACGGCATCGGCGAGGGTGAGGTTGTCCACCTCCCAGGTGTGCGGAGCGATGGTTGGTGTTCCTGCTGAGGGCGTCGCCGTCATGGAAAACAGCGGCGTCAGCGCCATGAACAGCACCAGGGAGAGCAGCGTCATGGTGGCGCGTTACCCGACGACACTCAGTGGAACATCGACCACGGTGCCCGCGCCACGCGTCAGTACCGGGTTGTGGGTGGTGCTCACCAGGTCGCCACGGCTGACCCGGCCGTCACCGTCGCGGTCCACGTGGGCCCGCACGGAGTAGGTCAGGCGCGGATCGAAGGTCTCGACCGGGATGCTGAAGGGAATCGCCTCGCCAGCGACGGGCGCGACAGCGCCCGCCGGAATGGTGACGCTGGCCAGGTCGATCGACGCTGCGTCGGCGCGCGAGACATCCTGGACGGTGACGGTGATTGGCGCCGCTGGGCCGTCTGGCAGATCCTCCGGGAAGATGACTTGCCCGGTGACGGCAAGCGAGCCGCCTGCTGGAGTTGCCTCCCCTCCGGCAGGTGGCGTAGTGAGTGCTGCCAACGTCTCCACCTTTCCGCCGAACAGGCCAAACGCCCCGGCCAGGAGAACACTGCGCCTGTGAAAGGCCATGCGTCCCATCCCTTTCCCGGCTACTGCTCGCTTGCCGTAGCAACTGCGGCTGGCGGGAGCCACGCGATGCGCGTGACCTCATCCGTTGCCTTGTACGAGCCGCGCCGCTCGCTTGGGATGGTGACCCCCGGGATAGGCTCGAAGGGCGGCAGGTCATAGCCCAGTGGTTGCGGGGCGTCGTTGTAAACGATGCCGAGTTCGCGAATCGCCTGCACGACGAGCGGCAACTGGTAGTAGCTGTAGTAGAGCGTGTTCAGCATCAGGGCGAAAAGCAGCGGTTCCTGTTCCTGGAAACGCGCGACCGCGGCCACCTGTGCCCCGGCATCCAACTCCACGAGTGAGCCTCCAGCAGCCGCGCCGAGCGCGGCCAGCACCTGGTCCACGCCGTCTAGTCCGATCCGCTCGCGCAGGCGATCCGCCAGCAGACCCTGCGCGCCAACCGCCGAGGCCGGCGGGAACAGGTCATCGCCCGGGATCAAGACATCGACCAGCAGGGCCAGTTCCAGCGCTTCGGCACTGTAGGGGTAGCCGCTCACTCCGCCGCGACCGCTTCGGTCGGGCGATGTTCTTCCATCGAGGAGCCCTCGAAGACCTCGTAGGGCGACTCTGTCGGCCACTGCGGCCAGAGCGGGACAAACATGATGCCAGCCACCACCACGAGCTGGATCGTCTCGTCGCCGGTGTTGTACACGCGGTGGATGACCCCGGGGCGGTTGAACACGGCGCAGCCGGGGGAGATGGCGTGGCGCACGCCATCCGACTCCAGCTCGCCGCTGCCCTTGACGACGTAGTAGACCTCTTCGCAGCGGTGCCGGTGCAACGGTGAGTGGTGTCCGGGATCGATCTCGACCAGGCCCAGGCACAAGCTCATTGCGTCGAAGCCCGTCTCCGGATAAATCAGCTTCAGATCGCGCACCGCGCCATCCGACTGCTGCATCGGCGAGCCATCCAGGAACTGCTCCGGCTTGATAACCACACGCTGTTCGACCAATTCAAACCTCCAGTTTGTAAGGGGGCGCCGGCCTTCGGCACTCAGGGGGTGCCACGTCGTTCAGGGGGCGTTGCTTCGCTCAGGGGGAGAAATGCAGCACGTTCATAAAAGCGAGTCAACGCTTCCTTGAGCCCCTTCTCCTTCTCCCCCTGAGCGCGCAGCGCGACACCCCCTGAGTGCCGAAGGCACGGTATCCCCTAAGCTCCGCAGGAGCGACTCCCTCTATTTCACTGCCCCCATTGGCAGGCCCCGCACGAGACCACGCTGGAAGAAGAGGGCAACTAGGTAAATCGGGATCATGCCGGTAAGCGACGCGGCGGCCATTTGCCCGAACTGCACGAGGCGGTCCCCCTGGAAGAGGGCAATGCCGACCGGCAGCGTCTGGGTTTCCGGGCGATACGTCATCACCAGCGCAAACAGGAATTCGTTGTAGGACAGGATGATACAGATGATGGCGACGGCCACCAATCCTGGCGCCAGCAACGGCAGCACGATGCGCAGCAACGTGCCGAAGCGGCCATTGCCGTCAACCCAGGAGGCCTCTTCCAGGTCGACCGGGATCTCGCGGACGAAGCTGTCCAGGAGCCAGATCGCGACCGGCAGATTGGCCAGGGCGTGGACCAGGGCCAGCCCGGGCAGCGTGTCGATGAGCGACGTCGCCTTGAGCAGGAAGAAGAGTGGAATCACGGCCACGATCGGCGGCGCGACGTAAGACGACAGAACGGCCGAGCGCAGGAAGGATCCGCCTGTGCGAAAACGCACCATGGCGTAGGTCGCGGGGACCGCGATGGCCATCGTCACGAGCGCGCTCAGGGCGGCGACGATGATCGAGTTGCGCAGGAAGAGCGTGACCTGTACGGAGTCAAAGGCGTTCGGCCAGTTCTCCCAGGCAATGCGCGAGGGGATGATCTGACCGCTCAGCACTTCCGGTTGGGGCGTGAACGAGACCAGCGTCAGGTAGACGATCGGCACCAGGAAGAAGATCAGCACCAGCGCGATGAGCAGGCCCCGCACGACCTGACCGAGTCGGCCCTGGCGCGAGTAGGACGCCTCGGCGTATGTGGCTGGCAGCGACGATCCGCTACTTGACATAGGCAGGCTGGAGCTCGTTACGCTCATCCCCACCTCCGAAGCGACCAGTCACGCAACCAGACCAGGGGCAGGGTGACCAAACTTACCACCAGGCCGAAGATGAGGGTAAGTGCCGCCGCGTACCCCACGTTGAACTTCTCCAGCGCCACCCGGTAGATGTGGAACGAAGCCACGGTGGTGTCGAACCCGGGTCCGCCCGCGGTCAGGGCGTAGACCAGGTCGAAGAGCTTCAGCGCCATGATGAAGCGGATCAGGGCCACGGCGACCAGGGCAGGCATGAGCATTGGCAGCGTGATGTCGCGGAAGATCTGCCACTCGCTGGCGCCGTCAATCGTCGCCGCCTGCCGCACGTCGTCTGGCTGCGCCTGCAGCGCCGCGAAGAGCAGCAATGTGATGAATGGCGTCCACTGCCAGGCATCGGCCAACGCCACCGAGGGGAACGCCCAGGTTGACGAACCGAGCACCGAGATGGGCTGCGTGGTCAACCCAAGCTTGAACAGGACGCTGTTCAACAACCCGCCGACCGGGCTCAGGATCAGTTTCCAGGCGACAGCCACCATCACCGGCGGCGTCATCAGCGGCAGCAGAAGCAGGGTGCGGATGATGTGCCCACCGCGGAGGCTCCGCTGCAGGAGCAGGGCAATGCCCAGGCCCAGCACCACCTCGACGATCGTTACCGGGATGGCGAAGCCGACGGAACGCACCAGCGACCAGAGAAACGCCTGGTCGGCAAGGGCAGCCTGGAAGTTGGCGAACCCGACCCAGGCCTGGAATGGCTTGCCGAGCAACGATTTGGAGCCGGAGAGCACGATCAGGTAGATGAGCGGGTAGATCGCGAACGCCAGCAGGGCCACGACCAGCGGCGCGACGAGCAACACGGCCGTGAGGCGCTGGGTGTGGGCGCTGAACGTGCGTTGGCGACGGGGAACGGTGGACATGGGAATAGTGAACCCTGACCCCGAGCCCTCTCCCGGTGCGCGGTGAGAGGGGATTGCGGCGGCGAACTAGATGACAAATGGTGACGAGGTGGTCTGCCGACCGAGATCTTTCGACAAGCTCAGGATGACACCGCGAATAGTGCGCCAGTCATCACCAGGGAAGCGGCCCGTCACGCCCCTCTCCCGCGTACCGGGAGAGGGGTAGGGCGAGGGTTCTCCCTTACTGCGGCAGGATCGTCACCCAGGCTGCCTGGGCGTCTGCGATGGCCGTCGCGGCGTCCTTGTTGCCCTGGAGCATGAGCGCCAGTTCGTCCGCCAGCACCTGCATCAGGTCCGGAGACTCGGGGATCGTCGGCCAGGCGAAGGCCCCAGAGAGGGAGGCCGTGGCTGCTGCCTGCACCTTGGGTGCGAAAGCCTTGTACTCCTCGGACTCCAGGCCGGAGAGACGCATCGGGTCGATGCCGCTGCCGGTCACGGTCAGCAGCTTGACGTGGTAGTCCTTGCTGGTGGCGAACTTCACGAACTCGCGGGCCAGGTCCTTGTTGTGGGACCCGGTGGAAACGGAGAAGCAGAAGCCGGCGTTCAGCGGCGCGATGTGCTTGTCATTCGCACCGCCGTACGGCATCTGGACGACGTCCCACTTGCCGGCGATCTTGCTGTCCGGGCCCTCGGCGTAGACGCCGAGGTCGGTCCAGAATTCCATCATCGCGATCTGGCCGTTCAGGAACGCCGGCAGTGCCTGGTCGAAGCCGGTCTCCAATGGCGTCGGCAGCACGTAGGGCGCCACATCCAGCATCGCCTGCGCCGCTTGCACCGCGGCCTCGGAGTCGAGCGCCGGTGCGTTGTCGTCGGTCAGGAACTGGCCACCGAAGCCGGCCAGGCGGTTCGCATAGGAGGAGCCGATGATGATCGGGGCCTGGAAGCCCTGCAGCGCTGCGCCGTAGACGCCGTTCGCGCCCTCAGCCTCGGTGATTGTCTTCGCAGCGTTCAGGAAATCGTCCCAGGACTCCGGAGCCTTCAGGCCGTTCCGCTCGAAGATCTCGGTGTTGTAGAAGAGCACATGCGTGTCGCCGTCATAGGGGATGCCCCAGCGGCGGCCGTCGTAGAGCGTGTAGACGTCGTAGATGCTGGGGATGAAGTCCGCGGGATCGATATCGGGATCGTTCTCGATGAACTCGGTCAGGTCCTCGATCACGCCCTGGCTGGCCAGGGCACCAACCGTGGGGTACCAGTAGTCAAGGACATCGAAGACATTGGCGCCAGACTGTACGTCGAGCGTGGCCTTGGCCTGCACCTCGTCGTAGGGGACGACCGTCAGTTCCACTGTCGCGCCGGTGGCGGCCTCGAAGTCCGCCTTGAGCAGGTCGCCCGTCACCGCGTGCGGCTGGATGATCATGAAGTTCAGCGTCTCGCCCGTGAAATTGGGCAGGCTCGCACTCGGGGTGGCATCCTGGGCCCAGGCCAGACCAGGGCGGGCGGCAACAGCGCCAGCCAGGCTCGCCGCTCCAAGTCCGAGCAGGCGGCGGCGGTTGAGATTGGCCCGGCCCGCGGCGAGCACCTGTTCTTTCAGACTGAGATCGTGCATTCGTCAGGACCCTCTTGCGACGATGGCGCGGCGCGCGCACCACAAACGAACCGCCCAGCACGTACTGGGCAGATAGCCAGATCCCCCGCCGGTTGACGAGGGAGAGAGGGTGTCACGAAGCCATTGGCACATGCGGCTGCGGGTTCCCTCATCTTCCAGGCATTGCCGCCTGCCGGATGGAGCACCTGCCCAGGAGGGTGGTTGCTGGAGCGTCACCGGGCCGGTCCCTCGGCTCCTCGTGATGAGCGCGCCGGAGCGCGAACGCACGGATAGTACAGTTGTGGATCAACTTAGTCAATACAGGAGGTCGCGCAGGCGGGAAGCCGGCTTGACGATTGCTCGCCTATTGTCTACTAATTCAGTGGACAATGCGGGTTCTCTCATGACTCGCTACCATCAACCGCGCGCAATCGGCGCCCGGCCTGACGGCTTGCGCCGCTTCCACGTTACAGGAGGCATTCCATGGTTACCGCCGCACCGCCCGTCACTCCCGTTGCCCAGGTCGATCTCAAGCAGGGGCCACAGGCGCTCCTGCAGGCGCTGGGTAAGGACACACGGCTCGTGCCGTACGGGGGTGGCAACTTCGGCATGCCGCTGGAGCTCCAGGAAGAGGCTGCGGTCGCAGACCTGATTGTGCCGGCCGAACGCTTCTTCATGCGGTCCAACGGGCCGGTCCCTGTTATCGACGCGCAGGCGTGGAAGCTCGAGATCGGCGGCCATGTCGAGCGCTCACTGAGCCTCTCCCTGGCGGACCTGCAGGGCATGACGCAACGCACACTCACGGCCTTCCTGGAATGTGCTGGCAATGGGCGCACGCGGTACAGCCCGGTGCCGGAAGGCACGCCCTGGCGCAATGATGCCTGTGGCACCGCAATCTGGGAGGGTGTTTCCCTGGGCGAGGTCCTGGATCGCGTGGGAGTGCGGCCGGGCGCGGTAGATCTCGTGGCTCAGGGCGGAGACTTCCCGGAAATGCAGCGTGGCCTGCCCCTCTCCGTCGCCCGTGACCCGGACACGCTGCTCGTGCTGCGAATGAACGGGGAGCCGCTCACAGTGGCTCACGGGGCGCCGGTGCGGCTGCTGACGCCCGGTTGGGCCGGGATCGCCTCCACAAAATGGCTGGTTGGGCTGACGGTGCTGGACCACGCGTTTGCCGGATACTGGAACGCCGACAACTACGTCTACTGGGCAGAGGACGGCACAGCCCTGCGCCCGGTGGAGGAGATGGGGGTCAAGTCCGTGATTGCGTCGCCGCAGGCAGATGACCGGCTGCAACCTGGGGCTGCGACAGTCACGGGGTACGCCTGGTCAGGCTACGGCGAAGTCGTGACGGTCGAGGTCAGCACCGACGGCGGCGAGACATGGCAGGCCGCCAACCTGGAGCGCGCGGGACGCCGCGCCTGGACCCGTTTCAGCCTGCCCTGGCGCGCCACGCCCGGTGAGCACGTCATCCTGGCCCGCGCCACCGATGAGCGCCGCCTGCGTCAACCCGTGCAAGCGGCGTGGAACCTCAAGGGCTACGGCCAGAACGGCATTCACGCGGTGCCGGTCACTGTGGAGTAGGGGCGAGGCGTCCCTCACCGTTCGGCCCCGGTCGTTGCCCACGGCCGCAGGGATCTGGGCTGCAACTGGAAAGCTATTTCTCCCTGGCGTCAGCGCCTGAACCCGGTGAACCTGGAGGTCCGGTTGCAGGGCCGCTGCCGATCTGCGCCTGGGCCGAGATCCTCCGCCTGCGAAGACCGAGTCATTTGAGAACCCTTCTTCGTAGACGCGACCTCCAGGTTCAGCCTGGCGTTGATCGCCGCCAACAGGCGTTGTTTCAGGAACTGTCAGCCAGGGCAGACCTCTCGGCGAACGCCACTCGGGCCCATAGCTTCAGAGCTCTTGCCGCGGGCAGTCTCTTCCTCATGGCCGGTCTGAAGGCAGGAAACTGGTCAATCTTGATCCACATCTGCGCATTGTCCACTAAATTGACAGACAATGGGGATTACGCTATGGTGCTCCCGGTCAGTTGAGCGGCACGCACTTCGCTGACGGCGATCCCCGCTGTGCCGCTCCGGAAGGAGGGACCACAACCATGACCACCCCAACCCTGGCAGAGCGCCAGACAGGCCCGGCGACCTTCGTCGCGGAAAACCCCGCACGCACCGTGCTCGATGCTGAAGCCATCCGTGCCGAGTTCCCGATCCTGGCCCAAACGAACGACCGGGGACAGCGCCTGGCCTACCTCGACAGCGCGGCCAGCGCCCAGAAACCCGCCCAGGTGCTCGATTCGCTGGACGATTACTACCGTCGCTACAACGCGAACATCCACCGCGGCGTTTACAGCCTGTCGGAACTCGCGACAAGTGCCTATGAGGCGGCGCGGGAGCAGGTGGCCTCCTTCATCAACGCCCAGGCGCGCGAGTGCATTTTTGTCCGCAACACAACCGAGGCGATCAACCTGGTGGCCCAGACCTGGGGGCGCGCCAACCTGCGTCCCGGGGACCTGATCGTCAACACGGTGCTCGATCACCACTCCAACCTGGTGCCGTGGCAACTGCTGGCGCAGCAGACCGGTGCGCGCACCGCGTACGTTCCCATTCGTGCCGACGGCCAACTCGATTTGCAGCAGTTTGAAGCGCTGCTGGCGCAGGGACCGAAACTCGTTGCGTTCTCGCACGTTTCGAACGCGGTGGGCACGGTGAATGACGCGGTCTGGCTGACGCAGCGCGCGAAGGCGGCCGGGGCCACGGTGGTCATCGACGCGGCGCAAAGTGCCCCGCATCGCCCCCTCGATGTCCAGGCCATTGGGTGCGATTTCCTCGCATTCTCCGGGCACAAGGTGATGGGTCCGATGGGATCCGGGGTCCTGTTCGGCCGCTACGAACTCCTGGCCGAGATGCCGCCGTTCATGGCGGGAGGCGGCATGGTGGCGAACGTGAGTCTCGATGGAGCCCTCTGGGCAGACGCGCCCGCTCGCTTTGAGGCGGGCACCCCTGCCGTCGGCGAGGCAATTGGTCTCGGCATCGCGACGCGCTACCTGGACAACCTGGATCGCTCGGCCGTGGCTGCCCACGAGGAGCACCTGGCGGAGCTCGCCCGGGCAGGCCTGAGCGAGATCCCGGGAGTCGAGCTGCACGGCCCACTCAGTGCCAGCGCCCGCAGCGGTATCGTCGGGTTCACGGTCGATGGCTTGCAGCCGGGTGACGTGGCGGAAGTGCTGGACGCCGAGCACGTCGCCGTACGCGCCGGGCGGCACTGCTGCCACCCGCTTTTCAACGCCCTGGGCCTGGATGCCATCATCCGCGCCAGCTTCTACGTCTACAACACGGAAGACGACGTGACCCGGCTCATTGCCGGTGTGGAAAAGGCCCGCCGCCTGCATGCGCCGCGGAGCCTGGCCGGCACGGCTCCCACTCGATCCGGTGATCCCTGCGCTCGTCGCCTGAGCGCCTGATTCCGCTTGCCCCGCGTGCGATCACGCCCTTGAAGTCAAGAGGGGAGGCCTCACATGTTCTTTCGGCAGGTCGTCGATGATCGACTCGGTTGCTGCTCATACATTCTGGCTTCAGGTAACGAGGCTGCCGTTGTCGATCCTGGCTACGACATCGCCCCCTACGAGCGCATCCTGGCCGAGCGCTCGCTGCGCCTGCGCTACGTGATCGACACGCACGTGCATGCCGACCACGTGTCTGGTGGCCGCCGCCTCGCGTCTGCACACGGCGCGGAGTTGTGCCTGCATGAGCAGGCGCGCGTGGCGTACCCGGCGCGCCGCATGCGCGATGGGCAGGAACTCTCCATCGGCATCGTCAGGTTGCAGATGCTGCACACGCCTGGTCACCGCCCGGAAATGATGTCGGTGCTCGTGACAGATCTGGAGAGAAGCCTGGAGCCGGTCGCTGTGCTGACCGGCGATTCCTTGCTCGTTGGGGATGCAGGCCGGCCCGATTTCAGCGGCGGTGATCCCTTTGCGCAGTACGACAGTATCCAGCGACTGCTGAACCTCCCCGACTGGACAGCAGTCTATCCCGGCCACTTCGAGGGGCCGTGCGGCGCGGCGATGAACGGTGCGTCAGCGACGACCGTTGGGGCGGAGCGGCGCTTCAATCCGCTGGTGCGCCTGTCACGCGGGGATTTCATCGCCCAACTGACCGGGGCGGTACCGCCACGACCGCTTAACATCACTGCCATCGAATCGACGAACCGTGGCCACGCCGACTTGCCGTGGGCGATGCTGACGACAGCGCCCGAGGTCGAGCAGTTGACGGTAGATGAGTTCGCTCTGCGCCGGGACGCATTCGTCATCGATGTCCGCGAGCCAGCGGAGTACGAGGCGGGCCACGTCCGTGGAGCGGTGCACCTGCCGCAGGCGGACCTTGCCCTGCGGCTTGACGAGTTGCCGCGGGATCAGCCCATCATCTGCATCTGCCAGGCCGGGCGGCGCTCGCTACGTGCGGCGCAGTTCCTGGTGCAGGCGGGCTTCACTGATGTAGCAAACGTTATGGGGGGCACCAGCGCCTGGGTCGAGAGCGGACGCCCTGTGGATGGCGCTGTCGGGGCACTGCTGAGCGCCGTCGCCGACTAGCGTGAGCAGCGCGTTTCCGGAATTCTCTCGTTCTGGGTGCGATTGGAAGTCGAAGGGACTGTCTTGGTTTGAGCTACCAGACAGTCTCGCGTGCCACCTCGCGCGCAAGCCGGTGATGCCGGCCTTCCAGTCCATCGGTCATGAATCCACCACGCGACCGCCCAGGGCAGCTGGCTCCGTCTCCATCGCCGATGTCGCAAACCCTGCACGACACGCAAGATTTGCGTGAGGCGGAGGTTGTGCAGGGTCTCTATGAGACCGGAAGTGGACCGAGATTCTGCGCAAGCTCGTAGTGGATGACACACGAGGGTGGGTGACCGCGTGGTCCGCGGCGATAGGCGGAACCATGCCTTCGTCTTTGCCCCGCATGATTCGCGATGGGCGATGACGTCTCTAACAGCGGGATGACCTTCGCCCGGCCGCCACAGATGTCGCGACTCATGGGTGTCCGCAGTCCACTGAGCTCCTCTTCGTGTTCCGCTGGGTGCGTTGACAAGCCTTGTTGCCTCGCGTAGGCTGCGCAGCGAAACACCGTTCCGAATTGTGAAACGCCGAGGCAGGGGAGCCTGTGCGCGCTGACGCGCCGCCGCTGAAATCGCTTGATGTTGCCCTGGAGGTCCTGGAGGCGCTGGATGGCGCCCAGGAGCTTGGGGTGTCTGAAGTGGCGCGGCGCGTGGGCATCAGCAAGGCGGCGACGCACCGCATCCTGACCACGCTGGCGCGGCGGGGGTACGTGGCGCAGAACGCCGCGACGGCGCAGTACGCGATTGGGCCGCGCCTCCGGCGCTTCAGCCACATTGCCGCCGAGGGCGTGAACGTCATTACGGCGTCGCGCCCGTTCATGACTGAATTGCGGGACGCCACGGGCGACCAGGTCCACCTGGCGACACTGGATGGCGCAGAGTCGGTGTACATCGCGCGGGAGGATGGCCTGCACCCGGTGCAGGTGGTCTCGCGCGTGGGGGCGCGCAGCCCGGCCCACTGCGTCGCCACCGGCAAGGCGCTGCTGGCGCACGCATCACCCGCGCTGCAACACCAGATCGCTGCCGGTGACCTGACGCGCTACACGCCGCTGACGCACGCCAGCGAGGCGGACCTGCTGGCGGAGTTGGCGCGGATTCGAGCGCGCGGGTGCGCCATCAACCGCGGCGAGTGGCGCAGCGAGGTCCGTGGCGTGGCCGCCCCGGTCTACGACAGCAGTGGGCGCGTGGTGGCGGCGATTGGGGTATGCAGTCCGGCGAGCCGCCTGACCGACGAACGAATTGATCCAACTTGTGACCTGGTGATCGATACCGCGCGGCGCCTCTCGGCGCGGCTCGGCTGGAATCCCCCGGCCGCAACGGGAACCGTGGTGATCAAGCAGGAAGGAAACACGTAGCATGCCGGTCGTTAACGTCAACTGGCTGGCGGGGCGCAGCGCCACGCAGAAGCAGGAACTGATCCGCGAGATCACCGAGGTGGTGCACCGGGTCGGTGGGTCCCCACGCGATCGCATTGCCGTCATCATCCAGGACGTGCCGGCGGAGAATTGGGGCCGGGGAGGGGAGCAGGTCAGCACCCTGCAGAGTGCACCGCCGGCGCCACCGGCGAGAGCAGCTATTCCGGCGCCCTCGAACCTGCACGAGAGCCTGCTGGCGCTGCCGTTCATCGATCAGCAGGTGCGCATCTTCGACCTGGAGCAGCCGCGCTTCCAGGGAATGCCGATTCATCCTGCGCACCAGCCGGGGTACGCGTACTTCCTGCACCGCCGTCACAGCGACGACTACCGGCCAGAGGAACTTGGTGTGCGCAACAGCGCGTCCGGGGTCATCGTCTGCATGGAGCACAGTGGCACGCACATCGATGCCATCTGCCACCAGTCAGACGCGCAGCGCCTCTACGGCGGGTCACTGGCGGCGGACGTCTGTAACCAGAAGGGATTCACCGAGCACGCCATCGAAGAGGTGAAACCCATGTTCGCGCCGGGCGTGCTGCTGGACGCCGCCGCCGCGAAGGGGGTGCGGGCACTTGACGCCGGGCACGTGCTCACCGCGGCCGATCTGCAGGAGTGCTGCCGGCGGCAGGGGGTGGAGATCCAGGCCGGGGACGTGGTGCTGGTGCGCACCGGCAACGGCATTTACTGGAACGAGCCGGATCGCTTCCTGGCCGGGCCGGGCATGGAGAGTAGCGCCGCCCAATGGCTGGCTGACAAGCACGTGCTGGCTGTCGGGGCGGACAACATGGCCTGGGATGTGATCGGTCTACGCGACCCGGTTACGAACTGCCAGTTGCCCGGGCACCTCATCCTGCTGGCGCGCAGCGGGATCTACATCATCGAGAACCTGCAACTGGAAGATCTGGCGGCGGCTGGTCACTCACGCTTCACCTTCGTCTGCCTGCCGTTGAAATTCATGGGCGCCACCGGCTCACCGGTGCGGCCCGTCGCGATTGTGAATGCCTAGGGAGGCTACTTCGATCCTCGTGTCTTCCCCAGGACGGGTTACGCGATCGAGGTCTCTCGACAAGCTCGAGACGACGCAGGTGAGGAGGTCTGAGCGTGAGTGCCGCGGGGTTGCTCTTCTTCTTTTTCGATGAATTCAACGCGCTCGATGCGATGGTCGCGCGGATCGTACCGGGGGACGAGGGCGACCCCGGGGCGCGCGAGGCAGGTGTGACGGCGTACATCGACCGCGCACTGGCTGGACCCTACAAGGACTGGGGGCTGCAGTATCACGAAGGGCTGCGCCTGGTGAACGCCTACGCCCTGGAGGCGTACGGCAAAAAGCTCCATGCGCTCGCAGAAGACGAGCAGGACGCCGTGGTTGGCGCGCTCGAGGCGGGTAAGGTTCCCGGCTTTGAGGATGGCGGAACGGCCTTTTTCGCCATGGTCTGGGCGCACACGATCGAAGGATTGCTCTGTGACCCCGCCTACGGCGGCAACCGGGACGCGGTGGGCTGGAAGTTGATCGGGTTCCCGGGCGCGCAGTACGGCTACACCGCCGAGCAGATGCAGTACGGCGCGGACCTGACCAAGCTGCCAATCATGACCCTCGCGGACATCCAGAAGCTGACCGTGGAACGGCCAGACCTGTTCTACACCCGATCGGGCTCCTTCCTCGCGCCGACCCGGGAGGAAGTGCCGGCGATGCCTTCCGAGGAGAACACGCTCGATACGGCGAAGAACCAGGGCGGCTGAGCTTCCCGTACCTGACCGACAAGCCGAGACAGAGGGACGAGGAGTTCAGCAATGGCAACCCGGCAAGCAGATGTGGTGATCGTGGGCCTCGGAGCGTCCGGGGCGATCCTGGCCAAGGAGTTGACGGCGGCTGGCCTGCGAGTTCTGGCCATCGAAAAGGGGCCGGACTACGCGCCGGAAGACTTCTGGCTGAAGTTCGACGAGCTGCGGTACTCGATTCGCTGCGGCATCTCGCCGACCATGGATGTGGATCCGATCACCTGGAGGCCAGACTCCGGGACGGAGGCGACGTTGCTGCCGTGGGCGGTTGGCCCGGGCGCTGGCAACCCGCTCTTCCTGCCGCCCTCGCTGGGCGTGGGTGGTGGCTCCATCCATTACGCGTGCTGGCACTGGCGAAATATGGAAGAGGACTTCCGGATGCGCTCGGTGGTTCTCGAGCACTTCGGGGAGCAAGCGCTGCCCGAGGGATCGCGCATCGTCGACTGGCCGGTGACGTACGCGGAGCTGGAGCCGTACTACGCGAAGCTGGAGCGGGAGATCGGCGTCTCGGGCAAGGCCGGGAACATCAACGGTCAGATTCAGCCCGGCGGCAACCCGTTCGAGGCGCCGCGCTCAGGGGAGTTCCCGTTCCCGCCCATCCGCCCCAGCGCGTCCAACCAGCCGTTTGTCGATGCCTGCAACGCGCTCGGGTATCACCCATTCCCGGTGCCGGTCTCGATCATCTCGGAGGATTCCGGCGAGCGCAAGGCGTGCACCTACTGCGGCTTCTGCCGTGACTACGGCTGTCACGTCGGCGCGAAGTCCTCGACGCAGGACGCGCTGGTGCCTGCTGCCCGGGCAACGGGGAACCTGGAGATCCTGGCCAACTGCCGCGTCCAGAAGGTGAACGTGGACGCCGACGGTCGCACGCGCTCGGTCAGCTACATCGACGCCAGCGGCGAGCAGCACGAGGCGCAGGGTGACCTGGTCATACTTTCCGCCTACGCCCTGGAAAATGTGCGGCTGCTGCTCGCGAGCAACATCAATGCGAACGGTGCCGTGGGCAAGTGGTACACGATCCACAACTACCACTGGTTCAGCGGCATCCTGCCGGAGGATACGGCGATCTACGCCGGGCCGGCCGCAGGCGGCTGGGGGATCGACGACTTCAACACCACCTTCCACCAGTACAGCGACGGTAGCTTCCTGATGGGCACGCCGATCATGTACTTCGCGGGTGATACCCAGCCGATCGAGGGTGTGAAGAACATGCCTCCCGGCACGCCGATGTGGGGCAAGGAGTTCAAGGAGTACCTGCGCAGCAACTACCGGCGCCGCTTCGGCATGTACTCCCAGATCGCGACGCTGCCGGTGGAGAGCAACTTCCTCGATCTGGATCCGACCCACAAGGATCCGTGGGGACAGCCGGCGCTGCGCATCACGCACTCATGGGGACCGCACGACAAGGCGGCCGGGCGCTGGATCAACGACATCAAGCACAAGATTGCGCAGGAGATGGGAGCGCTGCAGGTCTGGGAGGCGCCACTCGATCCGCCGTATCACGTCACGACGCATGAGCATGGCGGGACGGTCATGGGCAATGACCCGAGCGACTCGGTGGTGAGCAGCTATGGGCAGTCGCACGAGTCGCCGAACCTCTTCGTGATTGGCGGCGGCACGTTCCCGACGCTGTCGGCCTACAACCCGACCGCCACGCTGCAGGCACTCGCATACCGCACGGCGGACTACATCACACGCGAGATCAAGACCGGCGGCGCACTGGCCGGGACGGTCAACCGGCAGACGGCAACGGTGTAGGAGTAACGCTCACCTGTCGCGCCGGACGGCCCTTACCGCCAACCTCTCTCCCGATGCGCGGGAGAGAGGAGACGATGGGGTACCGGGGATGGGTTGGGACGAGGTCTCTCGACAAGCTCGAGACACGGTCTGGGTGAGACGCGAGAGACGTGAGACCCGAAAGCGGGACGTGGGGTAACGGGAAACGATGGCAACGTTGACACAAGAGCAGGCGCGGCGGGCGCTGGACGCAGGGATCGCAAAGGCGGTGGAGATTGGCTCACCGTCGAGCATCGCGATTGTGGACGCGGGAAGGAACCTTCTGGCCTTCGCGCGCATGGACAACGCCCTGCTGGCGAGCATCGAGATTTCGCAGAACAAGGCGTTTACCGCCCGCTCGATGAACATGAAGACGGGGGATATCGGCCCTCTGACGCAGCCGGGGCAGCCGCTCTATGGGATCCAGACCAGTCACTCGCGGCCGATCATCGCGTTCGGCGGCGGGCAGCCGCTGGTGGTTGACGGCGAGATCGTGGGCGCAGTTGGCGTAGCCGGGGGACTTGTGCCCCAGGACGAGGAAGTCGCCGCCGCGGCAGCCGCCAGCCTGGCGTAGGGGAGCGGCCTGATGCAACTTGAAGGCAAGTCCGCCGTCATCACCGGCGCAGCGACGGGAATTGGCCGCGCGACCGCGCTCCTCTTCGCTCGGGAGGGAGCTGCGGTGGTGGTCGGCGACATCAACGAAGCCGGCGCGCGATTGACGGTTGCCGATATTGAGGCATCCGGGGGTAAGGCGTGGTTCTTCCCCTGTGATGTCACAAGGGCGGAGGATGTGCAGGCGTTCCTGGGCAACGCTGCCCAGGCCATGGGCGGGATCGACATCATCGTGAACAACGCGGGGGCGCAGCGCTCCGGGCGGGTAACCGAGTTCTCCGCGGAGGACTGGGACCTCCTGATGGACATCAACCCCCGCTCCTGCTTCCTGGGAGCCAAGTACGGAGTGCCCTACCTGGCGGAGCGAGGAGGTGGCGTCATCATCAACGTCGCTTCCCTGGCCGGGCTGAAAGGCGGCCCTGGCATGACCGCCTACAGCGCCTCCAAGGGCGCGATCATCGCGTTCACCAAGGCGCTGGCGGCGGAGTTGGCGCCGGCGAACATCCGGGTCAACGCGATGTGCCCGGGCTGGATCGACACCCCGTTCAACCAGCCGGCCATCGATTTCATGGGTGGACGCGATGTGCAGGACCGCGTGGTCGAGCAGATCGTTCCGCTGGGGCGGCAGGGTGTACCGGAGGAGATTGCCACCGGCATGCTCTTCCTGGCTTCAAATGCTTCTTCCTATATGACGGGGCAATCCCTGGTCATTGACGGCGGGGTGTACTGACCCGCCGGCACGTTTTTGGGCCCAGCCGCGTGAGCGATGGTCGCTCATGCGTGGACACGACGTCGCAAGGTTGCGAGGAGAGAGACGTGGCACAGTCATCATCGTTCAGCCGGCGCCGGCTGTTGCAGACAACCGCAGCGGCGGCTGCCGTGGCCGGCACGAGCCGCTATTCCTTCCCCAGTTATCAGGTCTCGGCACAGGACGAGAACCCGCTGAACACCATCTTCGGCCCAGGCGGGGTCGAGGGCGGTGAGGGGATCGACCTCCAGGGCGGCATGAACCTGGCCATGACCGGGCAGGGCGCGTTCTTCGGCGACGTGATGAGCAAGGGCGCGTTGCTGGCCGCCGAGCAGGTCGGTGCGGCAGGTGGTCCGGCCATCACCATCACCATCAATGACCACGAGAGCGGCGAGGTGCCGCCATCGGTCAACGGCGTGCGCAAGTTGATCTCCCAGAACGGGATTTCGTTCCTGCAGACCTCCTATGGCGCGCCGTCCGAGGCGCTGATTCCGATCTTGCAGCAGAACAAAATCCTGACCTTCAATGGTGGCGGCGCGAGCCCGAAGCAACTCTTCGCGGACTACCTGTGGATGACCCGCATGGTCTTCGCGTATGACCCGACGCCGGGCGCACTGACCTGGCTGGCGGAGAATCACCCGGATGCCAAGCGCCTCGCCACCATTGGCACGCTGGAGAACGGTGTTGAGGCCCTGGAGCAACTGGTGCCGAAGGTCTGGCCAGAGGTCAGCGGCGGTGGCGAAGTGGTCGCCAAAGAGATCCACGACGTGGGACTCACCGATTTCAGCCAGGTGATTGCCCGCGTCAAGTCCAGCAACCCGGACGCGATCTTCACGGTCTCCTTCGGAAACGACCTGGGCTATCTGGTCAAGCAGTTCCGCGAGGCAGCGGTCGAGGTTCCGATCGTCGGCATCGAATTCACCCAGGACGCGCAGACGATTGCTGGCGAGTCCTATGACACCTTCGTGTTCGCCACGGACTACTACGACACCAAGAACGAGAACCCGTGGAATGTGGAGTTCGTGAAGGCACATAACGAAAAGTACGGCAAGGACCCGGAGTACTACGGCGCCAACTACTACGAGCAGGTGTTCGTGGTCTGGGACCTGGTGCGCCGCGTCCTGGCGGAGGGCGGCGATCCGAAGTCGGGCGAGGCGCTGCAGAATGCGCTGATCCAGAACCCGGTCTTCCACTCGGTCTACGGTGGTGATGCCGAGAACGTGGGCGAGATGTCGTTCGACACGGAGTCGCACACCATCTCGAAGCCGATGGGCGTGTTCGCGGTCAAGGGCGGCCAGCCCGAGTTGCTGCAGCCGATTCCGCCGGAACTGGTGCCGCCGGCCGAGCGCCCGGCGTAGCGTAAACGCTCTTGCCGAGGCCCCTCTCCCTGCGGACAGGGAGAGGGGCCTCAAACGAGATCATTCGCCGGCGCGGTCAGAAGCTCAGGATGACCGGGCGGGACGGACTCGGGATGTCCGGGTGGTGAGCGCCGGGTCGTGAGATCCTGGTGCTATTGAAAGCTGTGACGGGCCGGGAGGGCGGGATCCTTCCCGGCCTACGAGAGGCAATACAGGCCATGCGGTGGTAGACGCGCAACTGGTTCTGCAACTCCTGGTGTCCGGCATCGTGATCGGCAGCCGCTACGCGCTGGTGGCGGTCAGCTTCGGCATCATTTACTCCACGACCCGGATCTTCCACCTGGCGCACGCCGGAACCTACACGCTGGCGGCGTACGCGGCGATTGTGGTGGCGAACATGCTGGGCGCTCCGCTCTGGCTGGGTGTGATCGGCGGGCTGGCGGTGGCGACGCTGGTTGGGGCGCTGGTGGAACTGGGGATCTACCAGCCGATGCGCCGGCGCTCCGCCACGAAGCTGGCCATGTTCCTGGCCTCGCTTGGGCTCTCCATCGTCATCTCCAGCGCCATGCAGATCATCTTCGGGCCGCAGAACCTGAGCCTGCAACGCGTGCCAAACAGCACGTACTTTCTCGGGAATATCACGATCACCAGCCTCAATATCGCGGAGATCGTCATTGGTTGGCTTGCTATTGGCTTGCTGCTCCTGTTCCTGCGCCGCACCCAGTACGGGCGTGCCATCAATGCCGTTCGCACGAACCCGCAAGTGGCAATGGCGGTTGGCGTCTCGGTGAACCGCGTCTACCTGCTGGTGATGATGATCGGGTCCTTCCTGGTGGGCATCTCCTCGCTCCTCTTCCTGATGGGGAACGTGGCCTACCCGACAATGGGCCTGACGCCGATCCTGATCGGCTTCATCGCGGTCTTCCTGGGGGGCACGGATAACGTCTTCGGCGCGGCGGTCGGCGGCTTCGTGCTCGGACTGGCCACCTCGCTCAGCGGGATCTGGCTGCCGGGCGACTTTGCCTCGGTAGTGGTCTTCGGCATCCTGTTCGTCGTGCTTATCTTCCGGCCGCAAGGGCTACTCGGCCGGGCGGCGGTGTAACGATGCTGAACGACTACACCGCGGATATCGCGATCCTCATTCTCATCTACATCGCGCTCGGCGCGTCCCTGAACCTGCTGATGGGGTACGCCGGGCAGTTCTCCATGGCCCAGGCCGTGTTTTACGGCATCGGCGCGTACGCCACCGGCCTGCTGGCGGTGAATCTGGGCTGGTCGCCCGTGTTCGCCGTAATCGGGGCGGTCGTGGTGTCGTTCATCTCGGCGGGTATCCTCGCGCTGCCGGCGGCGAAGCGGGTGAGCGGGGAATATCTCATCCTGCTGACGCTGGCGTTCCAGGTGGTGGTCAACCAGCTCATGAACTCCATGCGCGGCCTGACGGGCGGGCCGTACGGGTTCACGGTGCCCTGGTTGACGATTGGCGACAAGGACTTCATCTCGCCGGTGGACTATTTGCCGATCATGGTGATTGGCTGCCTCCTGGTACTGCTGGTGACCTGGGGACTGGGGGAATCACCCTTTGGCCGCGTGCTGAAGGGGATCCGCGAGGACGAGCGGGCGGTGCGGGCGCTTGGCAAGAACACGACGGTCGCCAAGTTGCTGGTCTTCGGAATTGCGTCCGGGATGGCCGGGTTCATTGGTGGCCTGGCCGCCTACTACTACCAGTTCATCGCGCCTGGCACCTACAGCCTCGATCTCTCCATCTTCGTGGTCTCCATCATCGTGCTGGGTGGTATCGGCAACCTCACGGGAACAATCATCGGAGCGATCATCCTGGGCGGCCTGCGACCCTTTCTGCAGAACGTCGATTTCATCGGCGACGAGAACAGTTACCCGTGGCAGGCGATCATCTACGGCCTGGCGCTGATCCTGCTGATGATGTTTCGCCCGGAGGGGTTGCTGCCAGAGGGTGTCGGGATCAGCTCGCTCTGGAAGCGGCAGACGGGCGCGAAGGGGGAACGGGTCATCCCACCCGCCGCTGCCTCGTCCCAGCCCGAGGGCCCTCTGCCAGCGCCGCCGACGGTCATGCCGGCTGAGTCGAACCCGAAAGAGATCGTGCGGGTGGAGGACCTGGCCAAGCACTTCGGCGGCATCTACGCCGTCAACGGCGTGAACCTGGCCCTGCGCGAGAACGAGATCACGGCGCTGATCGGGCCGAACGGCGCGGGCAAGACGACGATCTTCAACCTGATTACCGGCACGCTCACGCCGGACCGAGGGCATGTGTACCTGCGGGGGAAAGAGATCACCGGCAAGCCGCCGGACGAGGTGGCGCGGATGGGGATGGCGCGTTCCTTCCAGGACACACGCCTGTTCCGCCGCCTGACGGTGCTGCAGAACGTCGCGATGGCCGTGCCGCATCAGCCGGGAGAGAACGTTGCGGCGTTAGCGCTGCGACCGCTCTACACGCGGCGCATGGAAGATGAGACGCGCGCCAGGGCAATGGGCTACCTGGAACTTGTCGGAATGGCGGACAAGGCGGACGAGCCAGTCGCCAACCTGGGGTACGGTGAGCAGAAGGTGGTGGCGATTGCCCGCCTGCTGGCGACGGAATCCGAGGTCCTGCTGCTCGATGAGCCCACCTCCGGCATCGACCCCGCCGTACTGGACGACATGATCACCCTGGTGCTGCGGCTGAAATCGCTTGGCCGCACGATCTGCGTGGTGGAGCACAGCCTCCACGTGGTGGAGCGGCTGGCGGACCACGTCGTCTTCATGGAAGAGGGCAAGGTCACGGCGGAAGGCACGATTGCCGAACTGACGGGCCAGCAGCGCCTGGTGGAGGTCTATTTCGGGACATGAGCCAGACCGCTCCGACCGCTCCGGCATCCGCATCTTCCATTCCGCGCGCGGGGACGCCGCTGCTGCAGGCGCTCGACATGCGCGCGGGCTACCAGCGCCGGCAGGTGCTCTACGATGTCAGCGTGGAGGTGGACCCCGGCGAGGTGGTGGCCGTACTCGGTCACAACGGTGCAGGCAAGACCACGCTCCTCAAATCGATCGTCGATTTCGTGCATGCCACGGGCGGGCGCGTCATGTTCGCCGGGCGGGATCTCACCCCGGTTGGCTACACGGGGCGTGTACAGGCGGGCATCTCCTACACGTCGGCAGAGGCGCCAGTGTTCCGGGATCTCACCGTACGCGACAACCTGGAGCTGGGTGGCTTCACGGTGCACAATGCCGCCGAGCGCGCCAGCCGCATGGAGCAGGTCTTCGCGCTCTTCCCGATCCTGCGGGAGCGCGAGGCGCAACTGGGGGGCACCCTCAGTGGCGGCCAGCAGCGTATGCTCTCGCTGGGCATGGCGATCATGGCGCGGCCAAAGCTGATGCTCCTGGACGAGCCGTCACTCGGGCTCTCGCCGGCGATCGTGCAAAGCATCTTCGGGGTGATCCGCGACTTCGCGCAGCAGGACGGCATGTCGGTGCTGCTGGTGGAGCAGAACGTGCGCGCCGCCCTGCGCATTGCCGACCGTGCCTACTTCATGCGCGCCGGCGAGATCATCCTGGAAGAGCCGGCGGACGTGGCGCTGGCCCGTGGGAGTTGGTGGGACCTGTTCTGAGGCGGAATCCTTAGCGCCGCCTCACGCCAAAGGTGACCATAGCGCCGTACTGAGACGGGCCAGGCTTTGGGAGGAGCCTGGCCCGTCTTTTCGATCACCATCCTTGTGCATTCAGGGATCTACCCCCCCAATGCTGTTCATGGCCTTGATCTGCTGCGATATCCGCGAGAGTCGCAGATTGAAGTCCTCGATGTCGACGCGGAGTGCTCTCGCTTTCTGCTGGGCAGGGGTCGTGTCGCGCACGCGCCGGTCAGCAGGGAGCGGAAGTTGCTCTTCCAGTTCCCGCATGCCGAGCGTGAGGTGATTCAAAGCGGTGCGAAGTCGACGGGTTTGGCTCCGGTGAGTTGTCGCGGTTCGATCAAATGATGGTTTGTCGGAAAACATCCAATTCCTCCTGGCGGGCACTAAGCAAGGCATGCGCCAGGTGGCACCGGAGGACGACTTCCAGGACACGCATATTCAGGATCTGCATGAGGACTTCGCTGGTGCTCCGCCTTCAAACCAGACGATTCAGACAGGCCGTACGGAAGTGAGTCCGCCCGAGCAAGCGGTCACAGGCCGCTACGCCACCGGCGTGGCGGCGGGGACCGAGGGAGGACCGGGATCCGTCGTGATGTGTGGCTCCGTCACCGGCTGACCATCGCTCCAGGTGCCCATGAAGCGTTGCTCCGGGGTGTTGCCCGACGCCACCTGGCACTCCTGGTCCGCAAAGCTGCAACTCATCAGCGCGTCAAACCACTTCCAGGTGCCATACCAGTCGTACGCGTTCAGGCTCCCGAAGGCTGTTCCGGCGGCGACGACCTGCGTTGTCAGCGAGACGAAGTGATCGGCCGGCAGCGGAGGCTTGCCATGGTCGTCACCCTGGAGCTCGATGAAGTTCTTGTGACTGTCCGGGATCTGGCCAAGCTCGGCCCAGATTCGCCTGGCCGGGTCCTCCCCCGCAACATTGTCCTGGCTGCCCACCAGGACGAGCACGTGCGTTGCAGCCGGAATCTGCGCCAGGTTGCCGAGATCACACGTTGGTGGGCAGCCAGGCATCAGGAGGAAGAGCGCCGCCGGCCGCGGGAGGCCTGGTGTGGCGCGGCCGGCAAAGTCAGCCCCGAGCGTGGCGCCGAGGGAGTGCCCGACCACAGCCATCCGGGTCAGATCCGGCTGGGCGTGACCTGGGCTGGCGAGTTGAGTCAACGCGTCATGGACAGCGGTGGCAATCACCGGTGGTGCTGACCCGTAGACCTCGGCGACGGTGGGGTGGTTGAAGGGCAGGTTCGCCGGCTGGAAGTCGGGGTAGATGACGATTGCACCGCGGCGGACGATATGGTCAATCCAGACGTGATAGGACTCCGGATCGACGAGATCGAAGCCGTGCAGGAAGAGCACCAGCGGCAGCGGCCCAGCTTCCGACAGCGATCGAGGCCGGGTTGGCTCGAAGAGCCAGTATCCGGACGGCGCGTCCGTGCCGTCCGGCTGTGGGCCGAAGTGCTGGGCGAGGATGCCATCGTAGGCCAGCGCGCCGCTTCCTGGCCCGGTCGTGGGCTGCTCCGGCTGTTCGACGAGCGCGGCCGGGGTCGGGGTCGCCGTCTGGGCTGAGATAGGACGGATTGATCCGCTCAGCGCGAACTGCAGGACCAGGAGCAAGGCAACAAGCGAAGAGGCGCGCATGCGGTGATCCCTGGCGGCATCGAGCTGCATGGCCGGCCTGCCTGAGGCCAGGCACTGCGGGGTAGCGGAGTGCCGGACCGCCGGTGCGGATGGCCGCTCGATGTTGGCGATTCACATCCAATTCAAGGGCTTCATCGTAGCACCGTCGCGGCTGCCCTCAGACGTCCGGCAGGACGTGCAAGAGGCCAAGCGCTTCCAGCATCAGTTGCAGGGCGAGTGCAACCTGCAGCACGCCGAGTACCGACCCGATGAGTGCAAGCACGCCACCGCCCCAGCGGAAGATCCACTCCACGAACCACATCGCGAGCAGATTGAGCAGCATGACCACGAGGAAGAGACCGAAGATCACCATCTGCCGCCGCAGGTCGTGGGTGACTGCGAGGATCAGGATGAAGGTGGCGATCCCGTACGGGGTGAGGATGAGGGGAACCGCCAGCGGCGAGAGGGCTGCGTAGGGCGGCGCGGCGACAGGCTGCGTCGACCTGGGCCGTGGGGCGGTGGTCGTCACGGCCCGGAGAGCGACCACGAAGAGCACGATGCCTGCAGCCAGGAGGAGCGTTGGGCGCTCGATTCGCCAGTTTGCCAGCGCACGCTGTCCGAGCACCGCCGCTACGACGCCACCAGCGCATGCCAACCCCACGCCCTTCAGGGCGAGCCGCCGTGCATCCCGGTTTGACATCCCCTCCGTGAGGTGAGCAAAGGGTGCGATGAGCTTGAGCGGCCCAAGCATGATGAAGAACGCCGTGAGGTACATGCCCATGCTCAGGCGCTCGGAGATGTCCACTATCCCTCCCTGGCTTGACGTCGCCGGCGCGGGACCACGAATCGCAAACTCACGACGTTGGCCCGATTATCTACTTCACGCCGAGCGCGGCCTTGCCGATGAGCGTGAGCGCAATGTCCTCAATGGGTGGCTGACCGATGGAGGCGCGCACGTCGCGGAAGTAGCGCTGCAGCGGCGAGTTCATCGCCAGACCAGCAGAGCCGGAGACACGGATGGCCTCATCAGTCACGCGAATGGCGGCGCGGTTGACGGCGGTCTTGGCCGCGGCCAGGCGCCAGGCCTGCGCGGCGCGTTCCTCCGGGTTGCTCACCCACCAGTCCGCGGTGGAGTAGAGCAGCGTCCGCGCCTGCATGAGGTCGAGTTGCATGTTGGCGATGCGGGCCTGGATGGTGGGGAGGGAAGCGATCGGCTGGTCCATGCCGTTTGGGGTGCGGGTCTGGGCAAATCGTACCGCCTCGTCGAACGCCGCCTGGGCGATGCCGAGGAAGACCGCGCCGCCACCGAAGGCTGACCACCCGTTGCCATCCCCCGGCACGCTGGAGCCATCGACGCGGACCTGAGAATCGAGGGGGATGAGGACATCGGTGAGGATGATGTCGTCGCTGGCAGTGCCCCGCATGGCGATGTTGTCCCAGACGGGATCGATGGTGACGCCAGGCGATTTCGCCGGGAGCAGGAAGTTCCCCCGCCGGGGCTCCTCGTCATCGAGGATTTTTGCGAGGATGATCATGTAATCAAGGGCAGGGGCCAGGCTGGCCCAGCGCTTGTGGCCATTCACGAGGTAGCCATCAGGCGTCTTGAGCGCAGTGGTGCTGGGGAGTGCGCCGCGGCTGGGGCTGCCCAGGTCGGGCTCGCTGTGCACCGAGTTGATCAGGGCGCCGTTTTCGGCGATATCCCGGGCCACGCGCGAGAGCAGCTCTTCCGGCCAGATCTTCGTCTCAGTGATCTTGCCGATCAACGAGAGATGCATGTTGGCCGCGAGGCCAGTGGAGCCGCAGGCGTGTCCGATACGCTCGATGGCCAGCGCGTACTCCAGCGGGTTAGCGCCCAGCCCGCCGTACTCCTCCGGTACCGTCAGGCCCAGGAAGCCTGCGGTACGCATCTCGGCGAAATTCTCGAAGGGAAAGGTGCCGTTGCGGTCAGTTTCCGCCGCACGCGCGGCAATTGGCCCGGCCAGGGAGTCGGCCAGGGCAATGAACTCGGCCTGGCGCGCGTTCTGCGGGTAATCCATGCTGATCAGTGTTCCTGTTCGCGTGAATGGTTAATGGCGCACGGTTGCCGCTGGAGCTCGGAGCACTGGATGCACGAGTGCCAGTGGCGATGCGTCTAACAGGATGCCACGTTTCGAGGGAGACTACACCACGTCTGCGCGCGAGAGGCCGTTTGGGCCAGGGTCAACGGCACAGACCTCGGTTGTGGCCAGCCGCTCGATGTCGCGTGGTTCCTCGGCGGCGTAGCCGATAGGCATGGCCGCGGCGAGCTGGAAATCTGCGGCTGGCAGGCCGGTTAACTGCTCAGTGCGGTCCGCGAGGAAGGCTTCCCAATGCTGGAGTGAGCTGGACAAGCCCTCGGCGGTCAGCGCCAGCCAGAGCGACAGCTGCACCATGCCCAGCGCCTGTTGCACAAACTGCGCTGCCAGCTCGTCTGAAGCGCCCCTTTCCTCGCGCAGGGTGCGCCCGACGCGCAGGTCCTCGAAGATGAGGGCCAGGGCAACCCCCGGACGGAACCCGGCCAGGCGTGCCAGGTTGCGTTCGAGTCGCTCGCCGTCGAGGTGATCCCGGAAGGCGGCTTCGATCTGCGCCCAGGTCTCCTCACGACGCTCGTGCACCAGGACTACGCGCCAGGGCGGAAGGTTGTAGGCAGCGGGTGTGAGCCGCACGGCTTCGAGCACGCGCTGGCGCATCTCCGGGGTGAAGGGGCCATCCTGCAGGCGCCGAATGGAGCGGCGATTCTGGAAGACACTCTGTAATGCGTGCGCCTCGCGCGGCGCCGGCGGGGGAGCGGAGCTTGTCAGCGCGCCGTTGCGGCAAATCACTTCCAGGTTCGGCTCGGGGTAGGTGGATTCAACGACGCTCACGCGAAACTCCTGACAACTGGCGGGCTCTGAAACTGGGGCCGCGGGTCAATCGGCGGCTCGGCTGCTGCCGGCTCGCGCCGCTGCACCCTCTCGCAGGAGCGGAATCAGTTCCTGGCCCCACTCACGAACATCCTCCAGTGGCTCGAACCCGCGGATGAGGACGCTATCAACACCAAGGTCGTGATAACGCAAGATCGATTCCGCTACTTGCTCAGGGGTTCCGACGAGGCAGGAGGTGTTGCCGGGGGCACCGGTGGCAGCGGAAATGGCCAGCCAGAGGCGGTCATCAAAGACCTCCTGCTCCCTGGCGCGATCGAGCAGGCGCTGCGAACCCGATGCGGGCGCGGAACCGGGAGCTTCTCCCTTGAGCGCGACAACACGTTCCAGGTAATGATGCGCCTTCTCCCAGGCTTCCTTCTCGGACTTGCCGGTGATGGGGCGAACGGAAACGCTGAAGGCGGGCTTGCGACCGGCAGGCGCAGCGGCGCGTACGGCCTCGATGCGGGCGGCGATATCAGCCAGGGGCTCGCCCCAGAACATGTAGACATCGGCGTGTTTGGCGCCAACCGGCACGGCCGGACCCGACGCGCCACCGAAGTAGATGGGAATGCCGCCGGTCTGCAGCGGCTTGACATCCGAAAAGGCGCCCTTGACCTTGTAGAAGTCACCTTCGTAATCGAAGGGTGTTTCGCTGTTCCAGACGCCACGCACGATGTCCAGGAACTCATCGGTGCGTTGGTAGCGGATGTCTTTCTGGGTCCAGTCGCCGTCGCGGGCCAGATCCGCGTCACTGCCGCCCGTCACAATGTTGAGCGAACAGCGTCCACCGCTGAAATGATCGAAGCTGACAGCGGCGCGCGCGGCGACCGTCGGCGCCAGAAACCCCGGCCGGTGCGCGATCAGCATGTGCAGGTTCTGCGTGTGCGCGGCGGCATGGGCGGCCACCAACCAGCCGTCCGGACCGGTGGAGTGGAAGCCGATCAAGATGCGGTCGAACCCGGCCTCCTCGTGCGCCTGGGCGAACTCCCGGACGAAATCGCGGTCAATGACACCCTCAACCGTCTGCGCGGCGGCGTTGTCTATCTCTG
The DNA here is from genome assembly GCA_046328375.1 of Thermomicrobiales bacterium. Taxonomy (GTDB): domain Bacteria; phylum Chloroflexota; class Chloroflexia; order Thermomicrobiales; family UBA6265; genus JACCXM01. The sequence continues at coordinate 81,936 of JAXLWT010000010.1, read as the reverse complement.
AGGCGTTGTCAGTGCGGATCATGCCGATGATCTGCATGGAGAGACCCCCTTCCGTTTCGCCTCCAATGGACCGACAAGGATCTCACGGCGACGCCATTTCTGCGACAAAGTGTAGTTGATGGTCAACAATTCAGAGAGAGGGCAGCGTGGAACCCGACCATGCGGCTCGGGGCTAGAGCGACATCCAGCAGCGCCATCCCGCCTGGATCTGCGACGGTAGTGCGGCAGGCAAGCAGTGAAAGCGCCTGAACCTAGACTGCGACATGAGCAGTAGGTGGTCGAGGCATGAACGAGAAGTGAGAGCCTCGGACCAAAATCCCAGGAGCGGGAGAGGACGGCGGGATGGAAGAGCAGGATCAGGTTGGCGTTACCGCGGCTGCGGAGGCCACTCCGCGGCGTGACGCCGTTCGCACGCTGAGTGCCGCCGGCGCGGCCGTGCTCGGGCTCATCGGTCTCCAGACTGCAGGAGACGCCAGGAACCAGCAGGCCGGAAGCGAGAACAACCGGCGTAAGCGCAGGAAGAAGGGTAAGCGGGGTCCGACGGGGCCAGCGGGTCCGACCGGGCCGACTGGTGGCGGAACAGGCGCGGGGCCAACCGGACCCGCTGGCCCCATCGGGGCCACGGGACCAACCGGGCCTACGGGGCCGACGAGTCTGGCTGGACTGTCGCTGGTTTCGCACGACGGCACAGCGCAGAACATCGCGGACGGAGCAGTAGCCACGCTCGTATCTGGATCGTGCCAGGCCGGAGAACTGCTCGTGAGCGGCGGCTGGGACGCGGCTGCGATTACCGGCGACGTGTGCTTCACTGAAACGACAGGCCGAGGCCCGACGAACGATCAGTGGACGGTCACCGTGCGCTGCCTGAACGGTGGCACGGCGACAGGTGCGTTCGCGACGGCTTACTGCCTGGCCGTGACGCCGTAACCGGCGGATCGCAGCAAAAACGCCTGGGTGGTGCAAGAGGAGCGGGGCCGCGTGGCTCCGCTCCCTGGCGTTAACGCCACCGGGACGCCAAGGATTGGGTCATCGATTCGACGCGCGATGCGTCAATTGGAAGCCTGAGTTCTGCACTGGAGAAGGCCCGAGTCGGACCTGCTGCAGCCCGCCGGTGCTGACACATGTCCGACAGCCTGCAGGAGCGAGGCAGGACCGTCCGGTCGCAGGCCTGCACGCCTTCTCGCAGCGGCCAATCGTCAGGCGGGCGAAGGCCCGATAATGCCAGGTCGGCGGTTGGTGAGTAGGTAGCCTCAGGCCACGAGGGCGCAGCGGTGACACAGGGGCGGAACGACGCGGAGATGCGCCGGGCATTCGCGTTGGTACTCGGCACGGGGGTGATCTGGGGCACCATCGGCATCGCCGCCAAAGTTGTGTTCGAGACGACGACGCTGGACCCGGCTTCCCTGAACTGGCTGCGGACGCTGGTGGCGTCTGCCACCTGCCTTGCCATCGCCGGGCCGACCTTGCGCGCTGGGATACGGCGATCGTCGCGTTCCGACCTGGCCCTGATGGTCTTGCTCGGCGTCATCATCATTGTCTACCAGTGGTGCTACCTGGCGGCTGTCGATCGCATTGGGGTGACGACGGCAACGTTGATTTCCCTGTGCGTGCCGCCAGCGCTGGTGGCGGTCGTGTCGGCACTGTTCATGGGGGAAGCGCTTTCGCCGGTAGGGCTGCTGGCCCTGGTTGGCGCCCTGCTGGGCACGGCGATGCTGGTCGGATCGCCGCCGGTGGTTGCTGAAGGCGGGGTGATGCTGGCGGGGATGCTGTTCGCGCTCGGGTGCGCCGCCGGCGTCGCCGCACACGCGCTTGGCAGCCGGCGCATTGCCGGGCGACATGACGCGCTGCTGCCGCTGGCCATTGCGTTTCCGGCGGGGGCAGTGACATTTGCGCCGATCGCGATCGGCCACGGGTTGTCTCTCAATCAGCCGCTGGTGGGGTGGCTGCTGGTGATCTACCTCGGCGTGGTGCCATCGGCACTCGCCTACGTCATGTATCAGCGTGGGTTGCGCCATCTGCCGGCCTCGACCGCGAGCATCCTGACACTGGTCGAACCCCTGACGGCGGCGGTACTCGCCTGGGCGCTGTTCGCGGAAGCCCTGACTCCCATCGGGATCGCTGGTGGCGCATTGTTGCTCGCCTCGATCACGCTCCTGGCGCGGCAGCCACCGAGGTCCAGGCCTGCGTGATGCGCCGGCGAAACGATCGGCCATGATTCAGCATTCGGCCCTCCTGACTCGCAGGTCTCGCCAGACGCGTGACATGGAGTGCCTGGGGCGATGACGCAACGCTGTGAGACTTGAAGGTGCTTGCGCGGCAGCGGCTGGATATCAGGGGCGTTGGAGCACCTGTGCGGTGTCCAGCGACACGTTGTCCGGAATCTTGCAGTAGATGATGACTTGCAGGTCCTGCTTCCCCGGAATCGTCAACGGGTGCGACTCCGCGTCTGCGTTCATCAGTTCATCACCAGTTGAGGGTTCCTGGTAGCCGTAGCAGAGAAAGTCCTGTTCGCCGACCCGGATCACGGTGTGGAACTGGGGATTCGTGACCGGCTGATCTGACGGGTTCGTGTAGCGCACGCTGTACCCGGCATCAGCGCCAGACCGTGCGGCGGGGCCGATGCCTTCAACCGTCACCGTGCCTCCGCTGCTGTTCGTCGTGGACACGTAACCCCACACAACAATCGCGAGGAGCACAACCACGGCTCCTCCTGCCATGAGTAACCGGCGCATCGGTCATCCTCCGTCGTCCTGTACCAGCGCGGCATCATACCCGGATCGCCGACATCGATTGCGCACCGATTCAGATGCGGACTCACAGGTGCGCGCTTGCCACTCGGTCGAGGAACTGCTGGGTCAGGATCCAGTCGTCACCGATGAACGCAATCGTCGTTGCGCTATTGGAGTACGTGATGGGCGGTGCCCCAGATGCGGGAGCTGCGGGACTGACAGAAGTGCGGAGATTCACGCGCTCGAGACAACTGGCTGACCTCGCAGCCAGAGAGTGAGCACCATGGCCGTAGCGCGCACTGGCCCTCGTGGCAGAGGGTTCAGATGGGGAGGGGATTCAGGGTTGCAGCCCATCCGACGAGATGGCGAGCGCTGCAAGCTGTGGTGACTTTGAAGAAGCAACGAGCCCGGCGGTCGCACTCCGCCGGGCCCACAGTGTGCCGTTGACGCTATGAAGGCGCTATCACGCTTTCAGTGACGGTCAGAGGACGACGCATTCCCCTTCAGCGCTGCACTGACCGGTCTCGCCCAGGTCATTCGTGCACGTCGTGCCTTCGGGAACCGCAGTAAAGGTGCACGCGCCGGTCGTCTGGTCGCACGCGACGGGATCTCCAGTGTGGCAGGTGCCGGCGGTCCCACACACGGTATCTCCATGCTTGGTGTGCCCCTTCACAGCAGGGGAGCCGACGCGGATCAGTTCGATGGAGGTGTCTGTGTGGTGACAGATGAAGACCTTGGTCTTGCCCTTCCCTTTGCCTTTCCCCTTGTGCTTGCCCTTTCCCTTGCCGCCCTTCCTGGCCTCGGCCGAGCCGAGACCCGCGAGGGTGCCGCTCCCAATGAGGAGTGCGAGGGCATGCCTGCGGGAACGTACGCTGGTGAGTTTGCGAGCAAAGGAGTCGAACGAGGGCTCCGGCATGACAGCACGTCCTTTCTCTACTGAGTACGAGGTCTGCGCCGTGCTCGGTCAGACTGCACCAGGGCGCATCAGGCAGGGCAGGAATCGGATGTACCGATCACCCGGTGGGAGTTCCAGATAGCCGGTACGGGTACCCACTTTTCGAAAGGTTAAACCTTCCATCGGAGTGGAAGGTCAAGCGATTCGGGTGACATGGGCTACATCAGCGCAGTCCGGTAACTGCCGGTTGGACCCTGACCTTGACTCGGGGAAAGTTGTGACACTGGTGCGGCCGCGCGCCGCTGCCTGAGGCCGTTCCTCCCAGTGCAGGTGGTCAAGGTTGGCCTCCGCCGGTGGGCGCCTTGACCGTGCGAGCCGGCTGGGCAGCACATGAGAGGAAGCCAGGTGAGAAATCGAGGCCGCGCATGCCCGCGTGATGTTGCGCAAGATTGTCTGGCACGCGGTAGCATGCCGTGCGAAACTGTTAACGATGCCATGGTCCGAGTTTTCGCCAGCACTCGTACATGACCACCTCCCAATCCGCCGTTGACCCGCGAGACGGCCGCACGCTCTGGCATCTGCAACGCTGCTGAAGGAAGGCGTGGCCTCTCGGGACGCGGGCTTCCCAGGTCAGTGACCGGCCCGTCCCAGTCGGGTCGTCGACGTCATTGGAGCCTGCGCGGTCCGATCACGAGGGCACGTCTGCATGCTTGGCGACCGCGAGGTGGAACTCACGAGACGAGCAGCCGGACCTCGTCTTGATGCGTTGAAGCCTCGCAAGATCCCCCGGATGAACGCGCCCGTGGAGGCAAAGCTCCCCTCGAAGTGGGCCCTGGCCCCTTCCGAGATCGCGCTCCTCCTGGCTGCCGTGGCGGTGTTCGTCCTCGGAACGCTGTTCAATCTCGCTGAGTCCACAGTCACGATATTCGAACCCTGGCAGATCGACGAGTTCCTCCTCGCCTTGCCCCTGATCGCACTCGGGTTAGGGCTGGCGCTGCGGCGGCGGACATTTGCCTGGCATCAGCAAAACGCCCTTTTCCGGGCGGTCATCGATCATGCGGCAGATGTCGTGGCCATCGTTGATGGTGATGGTGTCGCACGGTATGTGAGCCCCGCGCTCGTACCACTCCTTGGTGAGCAGCCAGCGACTTGGACAGGCCGGCAGCTCCTTCCTCTCGTGCATGACGAGGACACCGGGCGGCTGCGTTGGCTGTTCGCTCGTCTCATCACGGCACCTGGGGATTCCCGAACGCTCGGTTGCCGGCTTCGCCATCACGATGGGGCCTGGCGCCACGTCGAGGTGATTGCCACCAATCACCTGGCGGACCCCGCGATTGCGGGAATCGTCCTCAATGTCCGTGACGTCACCGCGCGGAGAGTGGCCGAGGCGGAGGTGGTGGCCACGCACCAGCGCGAGGGCTACATACTGGAGCGCATCGCCGATGGGTTCATCACCCTGGATGCAGACTGGAACCTCACGTCCATCAATCCCGCTGCTGAGCGGATGCTCGGCCAGCCGCGGGAGGCTCTCCTGGGCCGAAACGCCTGGCAAGCCTTCGCTCCGGCCGTGGAGACGCTAGCTTACGCTGTTGCCCAAGAGGCGATGCGTGAGGGCCGTCCCACCACCATCGAGTTCTTTTATCCGCCGTTCAATGCCTGGTTCAATGCCCGGCTCTATCCCTCCGCTGACGGGATGTCGATCTCTTTCCACGATGTGACCCAGCACCGCACGTTGACTGAGGAGTTGCAGGCGTCGGAGGCCCGCTATCGCGCCCTGGTCGAACAGGTACCGGCGGTGATCTACATCCTTGGCGCCGAGGAGCCAGCGACTCGCCGCTACTTCAGTCCGTACCTCATCGAACTGACCGGGTACACCCCGGAGGAGGCGCTCGCGCAAACAGGCAACTGGCTCGACTGGGTTCACCCTGAGGATCGTACGCGGGTTGAGGCGCTGGAGGTGGCGACCGCGGCCGGGGAGCCATTTCGTGCCGAGTACCGTCATCTCCGCAAGGACGGCAGCTACGTCTGGGTCCTTGATGAGTGTGTCCCCGTGCGCGATGCCACGGGCGCCCTGACTGCCTGGCAGGGGATCCTGCTGGACATTTCGCCGCTTGTAGAGGCTGAGGAGGCACGGGCGCGGCTAGCCGCGATCGTTGATTCGGCGGAAGATGCCATTTTCAGTAGTGACCTCAACGCAATCGTTACAAGCTGGAATCGTGGCGCCGAGAAACTCTACGGCTACACAGCAGAAGAGATGGTGGGGCATTCCATGACCATCCTGCTGCCGGAGGGGAAGATCGAGGGAGCTCTGGCAGAACGCGTTGCTGCGACACAGGCGGGCGATCCCGGAGAGTCATACACGACGGTGCGGCGGCGACGGGACGGCAGTATGGTCGATGTTACGGTCGCGCTGTCCCCGATCCGTGACCACGCCGGGAACGTGACGGGTCTCTCCTCGATCACTCGCGATATCACTGCCTGGAAGCAGGCCGAAGAGCAACTCCGGATCGCGTTGGAGTCGGCGCAGACCGCGAACGCGGCCAAGAGCCAGTTCCTCGCCATGATGAGCCACGAGTTACGGACGCCCCTCCAGGCCATTCTTGGCTACGCCGAGTTCCTGCTCGCCAACCCGGCGTCGATGCTCAGCGCTGAAGAGCGGGAAGATCTCGGCTACATCCAGCAGGGCGGCCTTCGGATGCTCACCCTGATCAACCAGTTGCTCGATCTCTCGCGCCTGGAGGCCGGCCGGTTCGAGGTCGAGCTCAAGCCGCTTGACCTTTGCAAGACCCTTGAAGACGTCCGGCAGGATGTGATCCCCCAGGCGAGCCAGAAGGGCGTGCGGCTGCAGATCATCCTCCCGCCGGACCTGCCACTGGTCATTGGGGACCCGGAACGGCTGCGCCAGGTCCTGCTCAACCTGGTAGGGAATGCGGTCAAGTTCACGGATCACGGATCGGTCGTCGTTCACGTGACGTCGCAAGGCGAAACGATTGCCATTGCCGTCACCGACTCGGGCATCGGGATTCCACCCGAACAGCTCCCGCATGTTTTTGAGGCGTTTCGCCAGGTCGACAGCCGCCTTGCGCGGCGACATGGCGGCGCAGGCCTCGGCCTGGCGATCGCCCAGAAGTTGGCGACGTTGATGAATGGACAGATTACCGTCGAAAGCCGCCCCGGCGAAGGCTCGACGTTCACGCTCACCGTACCGGCAATTTCCCCACCCCAGCCCTGAGGCGATCTGGGCGACAGACTGGCCAGTTCCTGATCGCACATTGTGCTGGAGTGCCGCGGTCGTCACTGGTGAGGAGCGGACGCGGAGCGCGAGGCAGGAAGACGGGAGGGTGCTGGAAGCACACGAGGTTGGTACGATGGAGCAGAAGCAACCGGGTTTCCGCCGCTGATTCGCCCCGTCCGAGGCCTGCCCATGACCCCACCAACGTCCGGTTCTGGCATTTCCCTTCCTGTACTGTTCAGGTCGCTCGGACTGCCGCTAGTGGCAGGTGCGGCCGGGAGTGCGGCGACCTACCCCAATCTTGCGTGGTTTGAGACGCTGGAGAAGCCGGCATTCTCTCCGCCGAATTCGGTCTTTGGCCCTGTCTGGACGACCCTCTACCTCATGATGGGAACAGCCCACTACCTGGTGACGACGCAGGACGCTGCGCCGGCCGCGCGGCGCAGCGCACAGGTTCTGTACGGGCTGCAGTTGGGCCTGAACACGCTCTGGAGTTTTCTCTTTTTCGGGCGACGCAACCTGTTTGCCGCGCTCATCGAGGTTGTCCTGCTCTGGGTGGCGATCGTGCTGACGATCGTGGCATTTGCCCGCATCTCGCGGGTAGCGGCGCTGCTGCTCGTTCCCTACCTGCTCTGGACGACGTTCGCCACAGTGCTTAACGCGGCAATCTGGCGGCTGAACCCGGGAAGCACACCACGCGCATGACCGCCCAGACGAACCTGGCTCCTGCGGAACCCGTCATCGCGGGCGGAGTGCGTCGCGCCCGGTCGGTGGCCTGACAGCGTACTCGTGGTTGAAGCGTGGCATCCGTCGCCCTTCGCCATCGCGCCCTTGATGGCTCCTGATCGTTCATGAGGGCTCTTGACACGTCTCGGGCACGAATATGTGGCTCCGGATCGCTGTGAGGGGGTGCGAACGCAGCGACCTTCGGCCATGAGGGATTCGCGTCACCCGGCAGAGATGCAGTCGAGATTCAATGTCGCGGACGATGGGGGAGCGGGAGGTGGCGTTCCCCCTCGTCTGCAAGGGGCATCCTGCCAGGCGCCACTAGTTGCGCGCGAGGCTGGCTGCATCCGGAAAACGCTGACGCAGAAAGCTATTGGCACGTTTTGGTTAGTGGTTCTCGTGGATTTGCTGGCGGGCGCGTTCTGTTCCCACGCCCCCTCGTTCAGGCCAACCTGGGACCAGAACGGCTAGCGTTCCGTGGCTGATGTGCTTTTTGGCTCGATGGATTTGCTGGTCCGTAGGGGCGCCTGGACGTCGCGTAGCAGGCGGCGCATGGCCGTTTGCTCGTAGAACGCCTCGATCCAGCGCTCCTGCCTGGCGGGTGGCGCCGAATCACCTGAAGAATCGGGGAGCGTATATCCCCGGCGGAATCCCCACTCGCGCCCATTTCCCGGCCGCTGCCCCAGGCGATACCAGCCCAGGTGCATCAGTTGATCTACCAGCAGCCAGTACGTTGCGTCCCGCCGTCCGTTCAGGAACGTTGCCTGTGTCGGCGGGTGCCATTCACTGCTGCCCACCCAGATATGATCCTGCGGCAGATCGGGCTCGTGGTTTGCCATGGGTCCACTGCTCCATCTGGATAGGTCGGAAGATACGGGGAACCGGACGGATATCGCGGGATATCCGTCCGGTTCGTTAGCACGGAGTGCTCGAATCCTTAGTCGCGTGGGCCAAGGGCGTGGATCTGGACTTCGTCCATGGCCACCGAGGCAGCTTCACCGTTGCCGGTGAGCTTCGCTCCCAGCTTGGCAGCCAAGCCGGTCAAGGCTGCGCCAACTGCAATACCCGGGGTTGCTGTCGTGCCCGTGGACTCTGAGCCGAGATCCTTGGCATTCTTTGGCATGCACACCCGGTGCTGGCCCGGCCGGCGATACGCGCAGATCAGGCCCGGGCAGCAGTCGTTGTTGGCCGTGCAGTGCCTGGAGCCGTCACCGACGGTCTCGCAGCAGTTGCCGTTGTTGCACTTGCGGCCATTTGCGCACTTGCACTTGCTGCTGCACGGCTGCCCGGCAAGGCCAGAACCAATGCAGCGCTTCTTCTTGAACGGCTTGCAGACGCCGGCCACACACGTCTGCTTCCGGGGGCGCTGGCCCTTCTTCTTCTTGGTCGGGCAGAGACCACATTCATAGTCCACACCACAGCCGTTGGAAGCCGGGCCGCACTTCAGGCCTGCGCAGGCCTCTTCGATCGGGACCGGAATACACTGTGGAATCTCGACGCAGACGCCGTTAACACACTGCTGGTCAACTCCACAGCCGCAGACCAGGTCTGTTCCGCCACATCCGTTCGGGAAGGTGCCGCACTGGCCCGCGTACGTGCCCTCACAGGTATCCGGGGTGCAGCACCCCTCGCCCGTGCAGACGTCGCCCGCCTCGCAGCAGTCGGTGTTGCAGCAGAATTGGCCTGTTTCATCACAGAGCGGACCAGGCTCGTTGTTCCCGGACGGGGTGTAGTTGCAGGTTCCCTCGGTGCACACCCCTGTCTGGCAGACCTCAGGTGCACACGAGTCACCGCAGCAGCCGCCGGCAGGAATACAGGTTCCCTCGCAGCACGTTTCCTTTTCGCCGCAGCTGCAGCGCTCGCCACAGATACCGGACGTCGGAACGCATCGGCCGCCGCAGCAGGTTTCATCGACGTCGCAGCTGCACTCCTGGCCGCAGATGCCTGAGGTGGGTACACACTCGCCGCCGCAGCAGGACTCACCTTCCTCGCAGCTGCACTGCTCGCCACAGATGCCTGAGGTCGGAACGCACCTGCCATCACAGCAGGTCTCGTCCTTGCCACAGCTGCACTGTTCGCCGCAAATGCCTGATGTCGGAACGCACTTACCGCCGCAGCACGTTTCATCCTTGCCGCAGCTGCACTGCTCGCCGCAGATGCCTGAAGTGGGGACACATTGCTCGCCGCAGCATGTCTCATCCTTGCCACAGCTGCACTGCTCGCCACAGATACCTGAGGTCGGAACGCACTGCTCACCGCAGCACGTCGAGTCTGGACCGCAGCCACACTCGATTCTGCCGCCACAGCCGTCGTCGAAGGTGCCGCACTTGCCCTTGTAGTCGTTCTCGCACGTCTTGGGGGCGCAGCAGCCCTGGCCTGTGCAGATTTCTCCCTTGCCGCAGCACTCCTTGCCGTCGCAGCAGGACTCGCCGTTGCCGGTGCAGCCAGGGCCTTGCTGGCCGTCCGTCACCGGGGTGTAGCTGCACCGGCCATTGGAGCAGTCTGCTTCCTGGCAGACCTTTTCTGAGCAATCACTGTCGTTGCAGCAACTGTCCTTCGAAATGCAGACGTCGTTGCAGCACTTCTTGCTGGAATCACAGGTCTTGCAGGTGCCCCCGCAGAAGCTGGACGTTGCCTTGCAGGTGCCGTTGCAGCAGGTCTGGTCCGCGTTGCAAACATTTCCGCACTTGCCGCCGCAGAGCGTGTTGGTGGCGACACACGTGCCATCGCAGCACGTCTCAGAAGACGAGCAGCAGTTCTGGCCGCAGGCCGTCTTGTTTGACCCACAGCCGGTGCAGACGAGGTTGCTTCCGTTGCTTCCACCGCAAGCGACGTTGTCGGAGCTACACGTCTGGAGGAAACCCTCGCCAGGACAGTTGATTCCAGAACCCTGGCAGACGCAGTCTCCCGAATGACCAGCATGGCCGTTGTGCTGGCAGACCGCACTGTCGGACACGCAGTTGGTGGTGTAGTTGCCGCTGCCTCCAGCCTTGTGGCAGATCAGCTTCTTGCCCGAGCCACACGGCGAGTCCGCCTGGATGCTGACCGGGTTCTGTGGCTGGCTCTGGTTACTGTTTTGCTTCTTGTTCTTGCCGTGCTTCTTGCCTTTGCCTTTGCCCTTCGCTTTTTTCGCTTCGGGCTGGGCCGGCTGCGCGGCGGCGGCGTTCTGGTTGTCGTTGTCTCGCTTGTGGTTGTCCCGGTTGTTGTTGTTGTTCTTGTCGTGCTTGTTGCGCGCGTGCTTCTTCTTGGCCTCAGCCGGAAGTAACACGCCCGCCGCGGACACTCCCGCAGCACCAAGTCCGCCCAGGAGACGCAGGATGCCCTTCCGCGTTAACCCGGTACCGAGGTGCTTCGAGATTTCATCAAACCGTCGATCATCCATATAGCGACCTCCTCATAGCGCCCTCCTCGACGCGCGGACCTGGCCAGTGCGTGGGGTCCGTCACTGGTCGCACGTCGCGCTTCGCAGCCAGCAGCCAGGGGCACACTGCGCACAAAAGTGGACGGCAAAAACGCTTATATGCACTTGAGCGTTGAAAGGCAAGTAGGAAATTCTGATTGCAAAGTGCGGGGCTTCTTGTGGGAAGATCGGTTCAGACGTCTGCTGAATGAAATATCCCTCATTGGGCGGTAATTGAGAGGTTTGAGATTTTAGTGTCAATTATGACACAGGAATCTATTTTGGCGCTTGTGGTGTGTTCCAGAACGTTGCTTCATATGCCGGTTGGCGGGACACAGCAGACGTTTCGATCCACGTAGTCGAGGTGCTCACGAAACCGGTTATGCAAGCCGCCGCATATCCGATTATTTTGATCATCTTCATCACGAAGTCATCAACTGCAGAGGGGGGACTTCTGGACGCTGGAGGGTTTCGCTCGTTGCGTCTTGCTTCTGACGGTCAGAGCCTCGTCAAGCGCAATGCGTCGCCGTCCAGGCGCCGCTGGAAGGCATTGGGATCGCATGATGTAGACATCGTCCGCATCGTCGAACTCCTGAAACGCTCGCGTCCGAAGCGCTTCTTCCGAGCAGATACGCCTTGAAAGCGGGCCCTGTGCGACTACCGCAGGGGTATGCGAACGGCCGCATGAAGATCCAATGATGACGTGGGTGGCGGCTAGTCGACGAGAGCCTGAGGAGATGACCCTTGACGAGGGTCGGCCGCTCGTGTCCGAGTGGCTAGCAAGAAGCGGGGCGTACGTACGGCCGCGCTGACTCCCGCGGGCTCCGGCCAGGGGCCCATGGCGCCTGACACCGGACCAGGCGTCATGCAACATGTGAGGGAGAAGTGGGGAAGGCGAGCGGCAGGCAGAGCGTGAAGACCGAGCCCTCGCCTTGCGTGCTTTCCACCGTGATCGCGCCGTTCATTTGCTCCGCAAGCCGCTTGCTGATCGCCAAACCCAGGCCAGCTCCTCCGTAGCGACGAGTCAAGCTGCCATCGACTTGTCGAAACTCCTCGAAGATGAACGGCATCGCCTCTGGCGAGATGCCGATGCCGGTATCCCGCACCATGATCTGCGCGTTCGCTGAGGTGATTGCTACATCGACAGTCACCGTTCCCACCTCCGTGAACTTGACCGCGTTCCCTACCAGGTTGAGCAGGATCTGGCGCAGGCGGCTGGGATCGCACTGGATCGGTGGCATGGAGGCAGGGAGATCGACGGTGAAGGTCAACCCCTTCTCGGCGATCATGGGTGCGACGTCCTGTTCCACCTGGTCGAGTATTGTCGACAGGTCGACTGGTTCCAGCTTGAGTTCGAGCCGCCCAGCTTCCATACGTGTCAGGTCGAGCAACTGCTCGATCAGGGTCACCATCCGCCCGGCGCTCAACTGGATGGCGTTGACGTCATCTCGCTGTTCGGGCGTCAGCGAGCCGGATGGACCGTGGAGCAGGAAGTGGGCATAGCCCAATACCGCCTGTAAGGGCGTCCGCAGTTCATGGCTCATCATGGCCAGGAACTGCGACTTGGCCCGGTCACCAGACTGGGCAGCCTCGAGCGCGACCTGCAGATCCTGCTCGTGCCGCTTGCGCTCGGTGGCATCCGAGAGCACCCCGATGAAGTGAGATACCTTGCCATTGGCATCCGGCACCGCGGCGATCGACAGGTCATTCCAGAAAGGCGATCCGTCCTTTCGATAGTTGAGCAGGGTTTCAACGCAGTCGTTTCCCGCCGCGAGTGCGTCCCGGAGCCGTGCGATCACATCGGCGTCCGTGTCTGGGCCCTGCAGGAACCGGCAGTTCCGCCCCAACACCTCGGAGCGATCGTAACCGGTCAAGGCAGTGAAGGCCGGGTTGGCATCGACAATGGGATCGTCCGGCTGGGTGGGATCCGTGATGACGATGCCATTGCGGGTCGCGTCGAGGGCCCGGTCGCGCAGCCGCAGCGCGTCCTGCGTCTGGCGCAGCGCGGTCAGATCTCGAGAAATCGACGAGATGGCGACGATCTCCCCCTGCGGATCCCGGATCGGGAAGAGCGTCAGCGACACGAGGATGCGCTGGCCGTCCTTTGTGAGGCGGATCGCCTCCTCCTCGACGACGTCTTCTCCCTGCCAGACACGCGCGATGCTTTCCGAGATGTCGTCCTCTGCTTCAGGAGGACGCAGCATGAGCACGGACTTTCCTATGGCTTCTTCTGTAGGGTAGCCATAGAGATTTTCCGCGCCACGATTCCAGCTCAGGATCGTCCCGTCGCGATCGACGCTCAGGATTCCGTCCGACGCGGCCTCCACGATGGCGGCCAGCCGCCCCTGCATCGCTTCCGCCTCGATGCGCTCGGTGATGTCGAGCATCGTCCCCAGCCAGGCGAAGACGACTCCTGAGTCGTCGCGAATCGCGTCGCAGTGGTCGTGGATCCACCGGACTCCGCCGTCCTTGCGGATGTAGCGGTAGTCGATCGAAAAGGCGGTCTGGGTCGCCTGGCTGCGGGCAAGTTCCGCGACAACGCGTTCTCGGTCGTCTGGATGGACGAGCCGGAGCCAATGGTCAGTGCGCTGCATTGCTTCGTCGAGGGAATAGCCCGTGACCTGTTCATGACGGGGACTGAAGTAACGCGGCGTCTGCTCTGCATCTGCCTCCAGCAGGTAGACCGCAACAGGCAGTTGTTCAACGAGTGTGCGAAACGTCGCTTCGGACTTCTGCAGGTCCTGGATGAATTGTTGCTGTGCGGTCACGTTGCGGAAGAAGACCGACAGGCCCTCCTGCGCGGGATAGACACGTACTTCGAATGTCGCCTCAAGCGGGGGATAATACAACTCGATCGTGGTGGTCCTGCCGTCGAGCAGTGCCTGGTGATAGGCGGCGTAGAGCGGGGTCTCGATCGCGGGTGGAAAGGTCTCCCAGATGCTCTCGCCGACGAGTTCCGACCTTGGCCGGCCAAGCATCTGCTCCGCGGCGGCGTTGACGTAGGTGAAGCGCCAGTCGCGGTCGAGGGCGTAGAAGCCATCGGTAATCCGCTCCAGCACCTGTCTCAGACGCAGGTGCGTGGCGGCGAACTCCGCCTCGGCCAGCTTCCGGGCAGTAATGTCCTGGATTTGTGACAGGAAATAGCGCGGTTTGCCGTCCGCGTGGCGCAACAGCGAAACGCAGAGCCGGGCATGGACAATCTCCCCATCCTTGCGGATATACCGCTTGTCCATTTCGTAGCTGGAAATCTCGCCTGCCAGGGCGCGGGCCGTGAGATCGGCATTGGCCGCGAGATCATCCGGATGCGTGATGGCCGGGAACGTCATCCCCAGGAGTTCTGATTCGGAGTAGCCCAGGATGGCACAGCTGGCCCGGTTCACCCGGACGATCGTCTGATCCGGCTGCACGATGGCCATGCCGATCGCCGCATCTTCGAACGCGACCCGGAAGCGTTCCTCGCTCGCGGTCAGCGCGGATTCCGCAGCCCTCCGCGCGGTGATGTCCTCGATCTGGCCTACGAGATAGCGCGGTGTTCCATCAGCATCGCGAACCAGCGCGCCCCGCAGATGGCACCACAGGACGTGGCCATCACGATGCAGGTAGCGTTTCTCCAGGTCGTAGCTGCTCGTCTCCCCTGCCAGCGCCCTGGCGATGGCGTCAAGATTCGCCTGGCGGTCGCCTGGATGGATCCACACCAGGGGGTCCCCGCTCAGCATCTCATCTTCGGTGCATCCAAGCATCGCGCAGAGTGCGGGATTGACCTGCAGCGGGCGCAGCTCAGGGTCGGTCAGGATCATGCCAATGGGCGCGTTGGCAAAGGCGACGCGAAAGAGTTCCAGGCTTGTCGCGAGGGCGGCCTCGGTCGCTTTCCGCGCCGTAATATCACGGGAGATGATGGAGGTGGCTACGATCTGGCCGTCATCGTCCCAGATCGGCGAGATCGTCAGGGACACTTCGATGCGACGTCCACCCTTGGTTCGTCGCACGGCTTCCAAGCCCTGGATGCTCTCGCCGCGGGCGAGTTGACGTACGCGCTCCTCGAAAGCCACTGCCTCATCAGGAGGAATGAGCATGGAGCGATGCTGCCCAATGACCTCCGCAGCCGAATAGCCGTACAGTCGCTCAGCCGCCGGATTCCAGTCGGTGATGATGCCGTCGATGGTCTCGCCGATAACGGCGTCGGCGGACCCATAGGCGATGGCGGCAAGGCGCTGCAGGGCGAGCGCATTGTCAGAGTCGCCTGGGATGGCTGACGTAGGGGCGGCGAGGGAGCAAGGGTCCATCAGGACCTCCAGATAAAGATCATTCGTCCATCGAGTTGCGACGCGTGCATGTAACGCCATCATGCGACAGGAACGTCTTCATAATACGCGCTTCAGCGGGTGCTGATGTTACCTTGAGAATGGTGACATGCGCCCCTCGTCTCTGGTCTCCTGGGCTCAACATCCATGAGCCTGGTCGAGGAGTGCGCGATGCCCAGCAACCGCCGCCGGCCTGCTCCTGCGGTTTCCGTCGCGGCGCTGCGTGGACGCCGCTGGTCTCCCCTCGCGCGCGCGGCAGCGATCTCCGCGATTGCGATCGCGATGGCCGCGCTGTTCGTGACCACATACTCCCTGGCGCTCGGCAACCCGGTCCCACATGGCATCCCTGTCGCGGTGGTCGGCGACCCGGTCACACACAGCGCGACGGTGCTGGCCGTCGCCCAGGTAGCGGGTGATCCGGATTACCGCGCTTATGAATCCTTGCCAGCCGCGCTCAACGCAGTCGACTGGCAAGAGGTCTACGCGGCCCTCGATCTGACCGCAGATCGTCCTACGCTCTACGTCGCGAGCGCTGCGGGCGCTTCGGTCGCGCGTGCCCTGGTGCGTGCCTCCACCATTGACCCAGACGTGCTGGTCATCGACACCCACCCGCTCGGCGCGAATGATCCCAACGGCGTCGACATCTTTTACCTGATGCTGGGGACGACCATTCTGGGGTTCGTGACCACCTTCCAGGTCCGTGCCAATGCCGCGCCGCTCTCACTCCGTGCGTGGACTGGCTTTGTTCTCGCCCACGCGGTGGGTGGCTCCCTGGTCCTGACGCTGGTCGCCGGTCCCGTGCTGCGGCGATTGGCACTCCCGGTTGGGGAGGTCTGGGCGATCCTCACGCTCCAGTTGCTCGCAGCGGCGTCGTTCGCGTCACTGATGGCCGTGCTCGCCGGCAAGTGGGCAATCCTGCCGACCTGGTTGTTCTTCGTTGTTCTTGGCAACAGCTCGAGTGGTGGGGCAATTTCCCCGCCGCTTCTGCCACCAGTTCTCGCGTTCGCCTCGCAGTGGTTGCCATCAGGGGCCACGGTCACCGCCGTGCGGAACGCCGTCTATTTCCCTGACCACCAGCATTTGCACCCGGTCGCAGTCCTCGTTGCCTGGGCAGTTGGCCTGTTCGTGACCATGGTTGCCGTTTCTCGACGGCGCAGGGTCAGCCCTGGCGTGCCATGACCACGGGCGATGTGGGCGAGCGTAAAACAGAGCCTGGCTCCTTCTCGACCGCGCCGTCTCATTCCAGGTAGCGTGGGACACGAACGAAAACGCGTAACCGGCCGCTGGCCGGCGCGGGAGGACCGGGAGTGGCTACAGTCGACGAACACCGTCGTGAGCCAGGGGTGCAGGATGATGCATCGCCGCCACGCGTCGTGCAGGGACAGGAGTGGCGTGCCTGTATCCTGGCGATGATTGCTGGCTACGCGGATGCCTTTGGCTTCTTCCACTACCGGGCCTATGTGTCCTTCATGAGCGGCAACACGACGCAGTCCGGCCTCAATCTCGGCCGCGCTGCCTGGCTGGCGGCAGTTCCCACCCTGGTCGCAATTGCGTCGTTCCTCGCCGGTGTCTTTGTAGGGACGTTGCTTGCTCACAGCAGGGAGGAGCAATACCTACGGTTCCGGTTCGGACTGGTGGCGGCCATCCTGGCGGTCGTCGTCTTCTCCGCGGGAGTCGGCTCGCTGCCTGTCGATCCTGGCATTGCGCTGCTCAGCTTTGCGATGGGCGTCATGAACACCACCCTCTCCGTGGTCGGCGGGGAAGCGGTAGCGCTTGGGTATGTGTCCGGGACGCTGAACGCGTTAGCGCGACACGTGGCGCTCGCGGTCAAGCGGTTGCCGCTCTCCGGTGCGCAGGGCAGCTGGGATACCCACCAGCGCCGAGCGCTGCTCCTGACATGGGTGTGGGTCGCGTTCCTGGGGGGCGCAGTGTTGTCGACCGCCGCGACAGAGCGCCTTGGTGTCTGGGTCCTGCTGCTTCCAGTTGCGATCCTGACGGTATTCGCGGTCAGTCATCCCACGGGAGCAGGCGATTAGGCGGAGCGCGATCGAGACGCTTCTGCGAAAAGGGATCGCTTGCCTTTGTTGACAAACCATTCACCCGCTCAGGTCCGAGTTCTCCCGTCCGGTTGGTCGCCATCGCACGTGACTGAGGGGCGTCCGGAGCGTTCATCCACCACCGGGCGCTCAGCAGGTATCACGCGGTCGATGGCGCACAGGATGTCCGAGAGCCGGGGGTTCGCGATGATCCCATCAGGTGTCTGGAGAGACGCATCGAGTTCATTGGAGGACAGGACCAGGATGGTGAAGTCGGTACTCAGGATCTCCTCGAGATCGCGACTCAGGATGACCACCGATGGGTGAAAGGTCGTCACCGCGGCGCCGAGATCGGCGGGATGGACTTCCAGCACCCGGAGGTCGGGCCGGAGGAAGGGCAATTCCGCTGCCAGCAACGAGCGATACGAGCTCGGCTCGTTGGCGAGGACGACGAGTGGATAGGAGTCCATAGTCAAACTTCCCAACCTGGACGTGGATGACTGCCTGCGAAGCAGGAGAACTGCGTTACCAGATGCCCACAGCCTAGAGAACGATGAACAATCTGGAATGAGGAATTTGTCCCGATTCTTATTTTCTCATCACTGGGGCTTTATCGAGATGGGGGCGCCCAACGTACACAAGGTGTGCGAAGGCGCTACTGACAAGCCCTGGTGGGAGTTCGCGCTTGCAACGGCGCAAAGAGGAAAGAAGGCTTCTACGGTTTGCATGCACCAGGCTATACGGTGGCACTCAATAGAAGGTAAGAAGAATGCTTTACCTTGGTTCTCGTTGCATGTCTGACGACGCTGTCAAGGAGGGCTAGAGCGGCGCGTACCCGTAGCCAGGCGAGTGACGTGGCAGGAAGGCCAATCTTCTCAACATTAACTGGACCATTATGTTGCAGTTCCCGATTGGATTCATTTTTCTGATGTTAGGGAAACGTGCGCGGCGAAGTGATTTGCGGTATCATGCAGGTGTTCAAGTTAATGTTTGCGCATTGATCTACACGTGCTGCGCTGCCGGGGTGGCGCTGGTGATTGGGCAGGTTTTTGACAGGGAGTGACTATCGTGTCGTCTCAGGAGCCGCGCGCTGCACTCGGTAATCGTGGAAGAGCTCGTACCAGGCGCGCGATTCTGCGCGGCCTCCTGGGAGGCCTCGGCGTAGGAGCGCTGAACCGGCTCTCGCAGGGAAGTGATGTTGCGCTGGCGCAGCGAGGTACCACCACCGACGGGGGGCAGGTTGCCATAGGAGCCTACCTGCCCGACGTCCTCTACAAGCCAGATATCCTGGTCAGATACGCGGCAGCAATTCGCCGCAAGCCGGACTTCCTCGTCTGGTATGCCGCGTGGGACGACGGAGCGTTTGGCGACGAGCAGCGAAAGATCCTGCGTACCCTGGATTCGTGGGGAACCGTACCCGTTATCGCCTGGGACCCCATGGATCATGTTGGCCCGCCGGTCGATCAGCCGAAATACAAGCTCTCCAACATCATTCGCGGCGACTTCGATACCCTCATCGAAAGTTGGGCGAAGGGACTGGCCGCCTTTGGCTCTCCCGTGATCCTGAATTTTGCGCATGAGATGAATGGCAACTGGACCCCCTGGGGAGTTGGGGTGAATGGCAACCAACCGGGCGAATTCATCACCGCCTGGCGCCACGTGCATGACATCTTCTCGCGCGTTGGCACCCCGAACGTGCGTTGGATGTGGACTCCGAACGAGTTGTACGAGCGTGTTCCCGCCTCGCTTGAAGCCGTTTACCCCGGCGACGAGTATGTGGACTGGTTCGGCATGAATGGTTTCAATTGGGGCGCGGCCATTCGCTGGAAAAACTGCGATTGCCAATCTGCCTGGCGGACTTTTGGAGAGGTTTTCGATAACACCTATCGCCACCTCGTCGCGTTGGGTGACAAACCCATCATGATCGGCGAGGTCGGGTCGGCTGAGAAGGGTGGCAGCAAGGCGGACTGGATTACCGACGCGTTGACTGTGCAGCTACCGGAGCATTATCCGCGGATTCGTGCCGTCGCCTGGTTCAACAAGATCGCGACCGGGTTGGACACCGTTGAGCCGGGAGTCGTCGAACCAACCACTGCATCGGTCGACTGGCGAGTTGATAGCTCGATGCCAAGTCTCGAGGCGTATGCGACCGCCGTTGCAGCGCCGTACTATCAGGGTTCGCTTCACTCGATACTCGCTGGCGAGGCGGCGTAGGTCAGGTGGAGTTTCCCGATACGGGATGCGGCGCCACCGGGTCTCTCACCCTCCTGCTCGTGGGGGAGACGAGCGTGTCTAACCCGGCGCTCTCAGCGGGGTGACTGCGGCTGACCAACCCCGCTGAGGGCCGTTCTAGATCACGCCGGCCCGCCGGCCGGAGAGCGCTAACCCAACGGCCAGGATTGCGTTGACGATCACCTTGGCATAGAAGTCAATCTCACTCAGGCCGAGAAGGGGAATGTAGACCAGGTCGGTCAGCGTCCATAGGGCGTTGAGGAAGATCATTACCAGAAGCACGCCCCGGTTCTGCCGTGGGTCACGCCAGACCAGCACCGCCCCGAAGACCAGGGCCATGTGGGCAGCGCCCTCCAGGGCGATCTTCTCGACGTGCGGGCCTTCCGAGGAGCCGAGCACGATCTGGCGGGCGAAAAAGAGCATCGAGATACCCCACAGGAGGCCGAGGACCCCCTGCAGAACCAGCATGATGCGCAGGAACCGGAGATCGCTCGCTGTCTCGACCGCCGGGTAGGACTCGTTCAGGCCCTGGGCTGGATTCATCTCGCCTCATCCCTTCCGGGCGCAGGATCGACGCATGAACCGGCATCAAGTCACCGGGGTTGCCGCACTCACCGGTGTGCAGACCGGCTCATCAGCCGCGCCTGCTGGCGTCCCTTGGCTATCGATGCGCGCAATGACGCCGCTCCCGCCGGCCGCACCCATGGCTGGCAACGCCACATAGAGTTCACCGTCTGGACCGACGTTGAGCGTAATCGGGAACATCAATCCGGTCGCCACGTCTTCCCCACTCTCCGGACCGGTCTGGCGGACGATGCGACCGCTTCCCGGCACCATGAACGGTGGCTCCTCCAGATTGCCCGTCGAAAGCTCAACGGCATAGAGGGCGCCGTCCGGGCCAACAGCCACGTCCGTGACTGTCGTCAGGCCGGTCCAGACGTCGGTCACCGTGCCGTCGGCGGCTACGTGGCTGACCTTCGCTGCGCCATCCGGGAAGGGCACCGCCGTCAGAAAGCCGACGTAGACCCCGCCTTGAGGCGCGGCCGCAAGCATTGTTGGGACGAGGTGCCCGGCCGAGAGGTCCGCAACGCGCGTCACCGAGCCGTCAAGACCCACGTTGAGGATTTCACCGCTGTTGGGATTGCTGACCCAGAGCGTTCCTGTCGCCTCATCCGCCACAAGGCTGTAGCCGGCGGCGTCCGGATCGAAGTCAGGAGGGATGTGCGCCACGGGGTTCGCCCGCACCCAGGCCGACAGGTCGGCCACCAACTCGGCGTCGCCATTTTCCAGGATGCGGTAGACCCCAGAAGGTTGCGATGCGTTGCCATGGGCTTCACCGCCGCCATCGATCGAGGCGTAGAGCTGCCCGCCAAGAATGGCGAGATCCTCGACGCCCAGGATGCCCCCGATCTGATCACTCGTGGAAGGAAGGCCTCCAGCCACCAGGACAGGGCAGCCGTTGTCGATGCGGACGACACTCGCTGTCGCACCTCCCAGGAAGGGGCCGACGGGTGGGGGAGCCGTGGGGGTGCCGAGTGCTTGACCTCCGCTCCCGGCCTGGGCGACATAGAGCGTGCCGTCTGCGGTCCACAGAAAACCGCGGGGGGTAATCAGTCCCGAGGCGACGGTGGTCAGACTGGAGGCCGCGGGCGCAACGCGAGGGGTTGCCTCCTGGGCTGCCGTGGGGGAGAACAAGAGCGCGAGCAGGGTGACGACAAGCAGGAGCGAACGAGGCATTGCAGACTCCTCCCGACCGCGTGGTGACCATGTTGGCTGGCGTGGCCAGGGAAACAGCATTGTCCCTGCAACACCAAAATGGCCCTGTCGGGTTCGCCACTCGCTCCTCCCAGCACCTTGGCAACCAGTTTGGCGCCGGGAATCATTGCTCCTGAGGAAGTCTTACTCTAGCGATAATGCGACAGATGTCAAGCCTGCCGGTCAACGAATGCCAATGCAGCGCTGCCTGGGACGACGCTCATCAACTCCTCGCTCCTTGAGGCAAAGGGTATGGGCCGGAAGCAATGCATCCGGCCCGCAGTGTGCGAAGTGTTCTCTAGAGGATGTCGGTCATGCACTTGACCTGGCCGGCCGCATCACAGGTCCGGAGAAAGTCACAGCAGGCTGCCAGTTGCTGGCAAACGTCGCTGTTTCCGCAAGCTGCTGTCCAACCACTCTTGCAGGTGTCGACCTGCCTGCCACAGGTCTTCTTGACCTGCTTTTTGGCCTTCTTGCTGGATGATCCAGCGGTCGCTCCACGAGGCGCCGCGACAGCCGCCACGAGCAGAGTCGCTCCTACGGCCTTCAGCGAGGCACGCCGGTCACGGAGCGCGGCGGTGTGATGGGCGAGGGTATCAATGGTCGTTTCGGGCATGGGGACCCCCTGGAGTGTTGCGAGCGGCGATACCACCCGGATGCGCCGGTGAAAGTGGGTCATCCACGATCACGTGGTCAGCATGTCGCCTCCTGCGGCGGGCCACCCCTGTAACGCCTACGGGGTTTTCTACGGGGAATCGGTACGTGAGGCAACCGGTCGTGTTTCTCCCGGCAGATTCAAGACCGTGGCAACTGGATTGCCGCGCTGCGGCTCTGAATTGCAACGTGTTCTGAGCCCCAGAGCGCAGCGCCTCGACGGATCAGACGACCCACTGTTCGATCTCAGCCAGGGCTTAGTCACCGGGTGCAGAGGATTGATCTGCGCGCCAGCGATACATGCTCGCGGCGAAGTGCAGGTCCCCGCTGTTGTAGACCGTCACGCTGGAGGCGTCACCGCTTGCCCCACCGAAGTGATAGTCCGGACCGGGCAGTCCCTCGGTCACGGGCTCGAGTTGGTCGCGGAAGGCGCGGACGCGCGGATCGTTGAGAAACCTGGCCAGCACCTGCTGGACATCGTTGTGGCCGATCTCAAGCTGAACTGCGTACATGCCGCTGCCGATGAAGGCTTCCACCGCATCAATGCCGGCCGCAGTGGCGGCGTCACGGGGAAAGGCGGCCTGCACCCGGCGCAACGCCGGCTCGGCGCCGGGTTTGACCCGGCCCACGAGCAGCAGGCGCACCGGGCGAGTGGTGAGCGTGGCTTCTGAATGTGTTGACACATTGGATATTGATGATGACCGTTCCATCGTTCGAGCCTCCTCTGCAAATAGCCGCACGTCGTGCATCAACGCGTTACGGAACGAGGACTGGAATGCTTCGATCTCGACCCTATCTTCCCCAAAACCTGGTCGAACTTCGCCCGTACGGAGTACGGGAATGACGGAGGGTCTGGCGTGGTCGCCGTAGACCTGTTTCGCAGGGCCTTGTCCTGGAATGGACAGCTCTCTCCTCGAATCCAAAGGGGCGTGATGACTGCGCTCACACCAACGACCTGGGTGCGCCGGGTCGAGGTACCGGTCTCATCACGGTCGCTGTTGGAAAATGGTCAGGCATGCCTGATGTCGCCACATCATGTGGTGAGGGGCCGTGCCCGCAAAGACGCACGATGTCGTGTGCCGTGAAGGGAAGCTCGTGTGACCAATGAGCCGCAGAGCCTGCTGGATGCCGCGCCGGACGCTGACCTCGCCATCGTGGCGCAGGAAGCGGCGCTGCGGCAACGCGTCTTGCGCAACCCTGGGGTGCGGGCGCTGATTGTGTCGCGCTTCGCCTCGGTCCTGGGCATCACGACGCTTTCGTATGGCGCCATGATTCACCTCGCCGCGGTCGGTGCGCCGCAAATCGCCATCTCGGCACTTGGCGCGACGAGCTACGTCGCTGCCCTGGCATTCGGCATTGGCGGAGGGGCACTTTCCGAGGCGATGTCCAAGCGGCGCGCGATGATCACCGCCTATGCGCTGCAAAGCTCCGCCTGCTTCATTGTGCCCACGATCTGGGGGCCAAGTGTCCCGGCCCTGCTCGTGCTGATCTTTTTCATCGCTGCGCTGGGCCAGGTGGTGACGCCGGCGGTCAAGGCCGCAACGGCGCTGGTTGCCACGAGTTCCCAGGTCGCCGTGGTTGCAGCCATCATCTCGGTTGGCGGCGGCGTTGGCGCCGCGATAGGCACAGCGTTTCTCGCGCCCTCCCTGGTCAACGCCGGGTCGCTGCAGTTGGTCGCGTATGTGTCTGGAGCAGTGCTGGCGCTAGGTGCGGTGCGGGCGTGGTGGGTACCCACGGAGGAGCATTCCACCTCATTGCGGCACGGGGTGCAGCAGGTCGACTGGGTTGCCTCAGTGCCAACGCTCCGGCGCACCGCCGCGTGGGTCTCCGACAATCGTAAGGTGGGGGCAATGATCCTGGTTGGATCGATGGTCGTTGCCCTGTTTGATGGGTTGAATACCCTCATCCCGGTCTACCTGCGAGATGTCCTGGACACGGATCCCACAAACGCCGCCTACATCCTGGCGCCAGGCGGGGTTGGGTTCTTCCTGGGAACTGTGCTCGGTCCGTGGTGGATGAACCGCCGGGGTGAGCGGGCCGTTGGCGTGACGGCACTGGCCATTCTCGCCCTGGGTTTCACTCTGTTCGGGCTGATTGATGTCGTGACGCCGTTCCTCGCGCCGATCAGCCCGTTGCGGGTCCTTGAGCGATTCGGCTTCGAGGTTACCCCGCAAATCGCGGCTGCAGGGCTCATCTCGATCCTGACCGCCTTCGGCTCAACAGGAGCAGGAGCGGCGGTACAGACCTACGTCAATCGCTACGTGCTCCTGGCGCGGCAAGCCACCACCTTTGGCATGCAGGAAGTTCTCGACAACACGCTGACCCTGTTTGCCATCCTGACCTTCGGGGGACTGGCGACGAGCTTTGGGCCACGTCTGGTCTTTCTTATCGCCCCGCCGCTACTCGTGCTCGTGGTAGTGGGCTTGATCAGGATCGGGTTCCGCATCACTGCCCAGGACACTCCGCAAACACGGGCGATTCTGCGCGCCCTGTTGACGACATCGACAGTGCCCGAGCCAGACCGGTAGCGGGCTCGCACCGGCTCGGTATCGAGCACGCTTGACCTTGCCGCATTCTCAAATCAGGCAGTGGAAACGACTTCGACTACCCCCATCATGCCCATGTCTTCATGGTCGAGAAGGTGGCAGTGGTAAACAAACTTGCCCGGGAAATCGAGGAAGCGCGAGCGGATGACGACCTCTCCGAAGGCCGGGAGGGGGAAGGTGTCCTCCCAGGAATCGGCGTCATACGGCTCGCCGTTGACTTCGATTACCTGGAAGTCATTGACGTGGATGTGGAACGGGTGCCAGTCCGGGCTGGTGTTGATCAGCCGCCACTCCTCCAGCGCTCCGAGCAACACCGTCTGATCGACGCGACTGTGGTCAAACGTCTTCCCATCGATGAAGAGGCGAAATGGCCCAAGTGTCTCGGAGAAGACCACCTCCCGCTGGCGGTCGACTCGTGCTTCGCGCAGGTCTTCGAAGGGGAAGAGGTCGCTGGGGAGTGGAGCGGTTTCCTGTTCTGGACCCTCGCTGACCAGCGTTGCGATGGGGTACTCGTCCTGGGCCTGGAAATCAGTTTCCTGTCCCCAGGCCAGTGAGCGCAGTGTGTAGCTGCCGGCGGGACCGCCCTGGATCAACACCTCAATCCGTTCCCCTGGTGCAACCAGGATGTGCTCCTGGCTGCGCAGCGCGCGCAGGGGGTTACCGTCGGAGGCAATCTGGTGCAGGAGGTGACCCTCCAGCGCAAGATCCAGGAACGTAAAGACACTTGCGTTGACGATGCGCCAGCGCTGGGTCTCCCCCGGCGCAATGGCGATGGTGGGCTGCTGCTGGCCATTGACGAAGACGGTGGGATTCAGCATGTCGGCGAAGAGGAGGAGCGTCCCGTCGTCAGCAACCTCCGACGTTCCCAGGACGAGAATTCGCTCGGGTAGACCGGCGATGCCTGGCACCTCATCGAGCGCGCCCTCAACGACCAGGGCACCGGCCATGCCACCACCGGTCTGGATGGCGGTATTGCCGTGCACGTGCGGGTGATACCAGTAAAAGCCAGGAATGTAGAGCCCTGATGAGCCGTTAGTGGGAATATCAAACTCGAAGTCGACCGTGTCACCAGGAGCGATCTCCATGAGCACGTTGTCACTGTTTCCCACCGGCGAGACGTGCAGTCCGTGCGTGTGCAGGTTGGTGCCGATCTCGAGCCGATTGATCAGGGTAGGAGCCAGTGTCTCACCCGCGCGAAGGCGCAGGGTGGGACCCGGAATCATTCCGTTGTAGCTGTAGGTTGTGACCTCCCGGCCACCCAGCGTCGCCGGTCCGTACCGTGCCTCCAGGTCCACCACTAGCCGCCCATCTGTGCTGCGGAGGACCGGAGGTTCCGTGAGGGGGGCGCCGGTCACACCAGTGACCGGCGTTGCTTGCTGAATTGGGGCGGAGCGGGTGCCGCGCGCTCCCAGACCCAGCGCCGCCAGTCCGGCCGCCCCCATAGTCCCGCCCAGCACGCGTCGGCGAGAGAGTCTTGAGACACGGCGGGCGGCCGATTTCGTGCGTTCGGCAGGATTCCAGACCACGGTCCGACCTTTCGCTGGCAGGACCGCTGTGCGCCGCCCATGAGCCATGACGTTTGGGAAGTCGAGTGAAGGACATACTACCGTGGGCGATTCAGATCCGTCTGTACCGCTTGGCCCGGAGATCGGGGGACGCGGAGCGGTTCACCGGAAACAACTGACGCACAATACGTCGCGCAATGGCACAAGCGACAGCAGGAGGCGGGAGATGGAACACTCGGAACTTGCCACGGACGTTCCGCAGCAGAGCCCCGTGCGACGGACACGCCGGGTGGTGGTTGGCCATCTTGGCCTTGGCGGGCTCGCCGCGGGGTTCTTGACATCTGCCTCCGCGGGCGCCGCTGTCGCGCAGTCGTGGGAGGATGCGTCTCGGAGTGAGACCTCGCAGGTGGCGCCGGGGGTGACCCCTCCGCTGGAGGGAGTGACCGGCGGGTTGCCGCCGTTCGCGTTTCCGCTGGAGGCAAGCACCCCGCGTGACTACGCCGCGGGCACGTTGCGCTGGGCGACGGCAGAACAACTCCCGACCCTGCAGGGGGTCGCGATGGCTTCGCTGCGACTTGCCGCCGGCGGCTTGCGTGAGTTGCACTGGCACCTGAATGCCCATGAACTGAATGTCTGTCTGGCAGGGGCAGGGCGGATTGGCGTCTTCGCGCCGGATGGCACGAGCGAGACGATCGCCATCGTGCCGGGCACCATTACGTTTATCCCGGACGGGTATACCCATTACATCGAGAATACTGGTGAGGACGAGCTGCACCTGGTAATTGCCTTCACCGATGAGCGCCCGGAGACAACTGACTTCTCGGAGGCGCTGCCCGTCCTTCCGACGCCACTGCTGGCACAGGTCTTTGGTGTGCCCGCAAATGCGTTCCCGTTCCTGACCACGAGTGGGGATCGCGTCCTCGTTTCCCTCCCTGCCAACGAGGCGGCCGTTGCGGACGGCACGCCGGTTGCCGACGCCAGCTCAGCCTACAGCTTCCAGGTCAGCGACCTTCCGGTCACGACGTACGCCGGTGGGACGGTGCAGCCCTTGACCGACCAGCAAATTCCCAGGTTGGAGGGGATCACCATGTTTCCGTTGACCGCGGTGCCACACGGCCTCCGCGAGCCGCACTGGCACCCCAACGCTGCGGAACTGAACTACTGCGTGAGTGGAGAGGCCCAGATCGGTCTCGTGGCGCCGGATGGCAACGTTCAGACGTTTGCCGTCAATGCAGGCGACATCGCCTACATCCCACGCAACTGGTTCCACTACATCGTCAACACCGGTGACGAACCGTTGGAGTTCCTGATCTTCTTCATCACGCCGGACGCCCGGATTCAGACCATCAACCTGTCGTTGACGGTCGATCACGTCCCCGCCTCCGTGCTGGCGGCCAGCTTTGGCAGCGATCCGGCTGCGTTCGCCGCGCTGCCGAAGCGCGGCAACGTCGGCATCGCCCCACCGGTCGGGATGGAATAGGGGCTGGGATTCGTGGGCCGGCGAAATGCGGCGCGGTTCGCTCGATCGTGGGCTCTCGCAGAGGGTCGCTGGCCAGGGAATACGTAATTCTACTGATGTGGGAACGGGTCTCAGTCCCTAGGCTGGATCCAGGATCAGCCAGAAACAGGAGACTCCCACATGGATCGTTCCCGGTTCGATCGATTGGCGCAATCGCTTGGAGCGTCGCACACCCGGCGCACGACGCTGGCCGCGTTCTCCAGTGCGCTGGCCGTCACACTCCCGGGCGAGTTCGAGGTTCAGGGAAAGCGCAAGCGCCGCAAGAAGAAGTGCGCGAAATCGTGCAAGGATGGGTGCTGCACAAGCAAGTTTGGCAAGTGCGTCAAGCCCGGGCAACAGAGCATCACGCAGTGTGGGACGGGGGGTGGTATCTGCCAGAGCAGCGGGTGCACGTGTTCAGGGAACCGCCCGTGTCCTGCCGGGCAATGCTGCGATGGCACCGGTACGTGCGGTGAGTGCAAGGTGTTCGCGACCAGCACCATGGGGCCGGGCGACATCGGTGGACTCGCCGGCGCAGACGGGGAGTGCCAGCGGCTTGCCAGTGCCGCAGGGCTTCCGGGAACCTATCTGGCCTGGCTTTCTGACTCGAACGTCTCGCCAGCCTCTCGCTTCACGCAGGCGATCGTGCCTTACACGCTGCCAGGAGGTGAGGTAGTAGCCCTGAGTTGGGCCGACCTGACCGACGGCACCTTGAGGCATGCAATCGACCAGACGGAAACCGGCGCGGCGGTCACGGGGACGAGTGCAGGCGCCTTCCGCGCCTGGACGAATACGACGGGGAACGGCGGCCGTGGTGGCGCCGACCCCAATGGAAACTGTGCGAACTGGACGTCGGCTGAAGCCGCACCCACGGGGAACTTCGGCAAAACCACGTCAACCACACAGTGGACATCAGGTGAATTCCAGCAGTGCCCCGCGATTGCCCGGTTGTACTGCTTCCAGCAGCGTTGAACTGGTTCTGACTTCAATTTGGCGCGGCAGCCGGGGGAGAGCCTTCGGCTGCCTGCGACGTCTGAGTATCGACTCGAGCGTGTCGAGTGTTCACGTCACACCTGGACGCCGACGAGTTCTCCTGGCGTGCTCGAGACACGAAAGCGTTGTCCTGGAGAGAGAATCGCTCCTTGGGTCGTTCTAACGCCAGACCTGTCGGAACACTCGCAGGTAGTTCCCGCCCAGGATCTTCAGGATGTCGTCGTCGGAGTAGCCGCGCTCGACGAGCCCCAGGGTGAGGTTGGGCAACTCGGCCATCGTCTCGAAGCCGGCGGGCGCACGCTCGATGCCGAAGAAGTCGGTGCCGAGGCCGACGTGATCAACGCCGACGGATCGCACGACATAATCGATATCGTCGATGTAGGCGGCCAGGTCGGGCTGGCTGTAGGCGATGATCCCCACCACGCCACCGGTATTGGCGATGGCGTCGAGGAGCGGGCGAGACTGATCGGTAACGACGTCGGGGTAGAGCGGGCTCTGGGCGGGGTCGCTCGGGAAGTATTTGCTTGGGCTGGTGTGCGAGAGCACGACGGGTGCCTCGCTGCGCTCGATCACTTCCCAGCATCCGGCCACGTTCAGGTGGGCCAGGTCGATCACGATGCCGAGTTCGTTCATGCGGGTCACGGCCTGCTGGCCCGATTTGCTCAACCCAGCCGTACGCACTCCCATCTGGGTTCCGTCCGCGAAAAAGTTGCGGCGGCTGTGCGTCATGCTGGCCATGCGCAAGCCGAGATCGTAGAAGACATCGAGCAGTTTCAGATCCGATTCGAGCGATTCGAACCCCTCGAAGGTGAGGAAGCCACTGGTTGTTCCCTCGGACTTGACACGCTCGATGTCCGCGACCGTGCGCACCAGGGCGAAGTCGGCGTTCTCATCAGCCTCGCGCCGCAACCAGGCAATCATCTCCATTGTGCGGTGCAGCGGGCGGTCGAGGTGCGCGCTGTCGATGAAGATGGCCATCGCCTGGGAGGTCAGTCCACCGTCGCGGAAGCGCGGGATGTCGTAGTGACCCATGGTCTGGAAGTAGGCAGTGTGCGGGGAGAAATCGTAGAGCCTGGTCTCCTCTGATTCGGCCCAGCCCATTGGCGCCTGCCACCCCTCGTGCGGCGGCAATGCGACGCGGGTCCCGAGGCGCATCTTGTGGTCGGCGATGACCATCAGGATGTCGCTGTGGCCGTCGATGATGATGGCCCGCTCGTGCAAGGCACGAGCGCGTTCGAGTGTTGCTGTCTCAGACATTAGTTCTCCCCGACGATTGGGTGGCACGGGCCAGAACCTGTTGATCGTGCCACACGAGACAGGAGGTGCCTTCCTTCGACTTCCACGACACTCGAACGGCCGCTCTCATTTCCCGTCCTGGTTGGCTCGTTGCCCTGCTGATCGCGCCCATGTCTTGCGAGTTCGTGAGTGCGTGTTCCTGAAGAGCGCTCAACACGTGATACTGCCGCCACAATTGCCGCCGGTGTTGCCACTGACCGTTGCTCCGTTCAGTGCAACGGTTGGAACATCACCCGTGGCGCCATAGATGCCACCGCCATCGAGCGCCGAGTTCCCGGTTACGCTGCTGGCACTGTCAAAGGTGCAGCTCCCGCCGGACAGATAGAGGCCACCGCCATTGTCACCGATTGTATTCGCGTTGAATACGCTTCCCTCGATGATCAACGTGGCGTTCTCCGCGTCAAGGCCTCCGCCGTTATGACCATCCTCGCTGCCGTTCTGGGTGATGGTTGAGTTGCGCACGGTTGTCACGCCGCCAAAGATTGAGAGGCCAGCGCCGTCGCGCGCCGTGTTGCCAGTAATCGTGCAGCGCTCGATCGTCAGCGTGGCCGCTGATGATCGAATGCCGCCCCCGCCAATGCCACCGTCTCCGTTCGTAATGGCAAGCCCCGAGAGCAGAACCGAAACGCCGTCCTGGATGCCGAAAGTTCTTCCGGCGGCGTTGCCATCGAGGATGGAATCCACCGTCGGGTTGCTGCCCGAACCCGAGCCAAAGATCTGAACACTCCGGTTGATGGTGAAGTTTCCCTGGTAGGTTCCAGGGCAGAGCACGATGTCGCCAATACCCGCCAATGCCGTCGCCAGGGCTTCGCCGCATGCCGCCGGATCCCCCGTACACGGGACGGTACATGGCGCGCAGGTCCCGGCCGCACAGATCAAGCCCGAGGCGCAATTGCACACGCCGCCGCAGCCGTCGTCACCGCCACAGGTTCCCCCGCAATTGGGCGTACAACCCTGGCACTTGCCGCGCGTCGCACCCTTGCGCAGCCACTGCTTGCGCCGCTTCGTGGCCACCCGCACCGTTTCGCCCTGGTAGCACATGATGGTTTTCTTGCCGCCGTCACGCCGGTTGTGCTCGTCGCGCACGTGGCGGGCCGCGGTGCTGGGAGTGAGGTCAAGGGCGGAAGCCAGGGGCACGGCGGCCAGGGTGCCGAACAGGCGCACGACCTTCCGCCGCGCCCACCCTCCGGGTGCGGGAGAACGCGGACTGTCGCTCGCCGAATGACACATGGTGCCTCCGCTCTTCACACGTCTTTGAACCTGGATCACATCGGGATCATAACTGGAAGTAGCAGGCGCTGCTGAACTCAGCGCGTTGGGGTCAACGTGCCGCCTTGAATTGCCGATTTCTGCCGCCTGCCGTCTAGGGTGTCGCTCATGCCTGTGGGAGGGGCGGCGTCTCGGGCGGGGCAGGGAGCTCTGCGAGGCTCAAGACGAACTGATGGGTGCCCAGCACGCTACCGTAACCGCTTGGGATCGAGGGCATCGCGAATGCCGTCGCCCACAAAGTTGAAGGCAAGCACCAGCAGCGCGATCAGCAGACCGGGAAACCAGACCATCCACGGAGCATCGAGCAGCCGGGTGAGCCCCTTCTGCAGCATGCTGCCGAGACTGGCGTGCGGCGGCTGGATGCCCAGGCCGATAAAGCTGAGGGTGGATTCCAGGATGATCGCTTCGGCAATGCGCAGCGTAGCGGCCACGATGATCGGGCCGCTGGCATTGGGCAGGATGTGCCGCCAGGCGATACGCCAGGGGTTCATGCCGACCACGTTGGCTGCCGAGACAAACTCGGAAGAACGTAGCGCCAGGAACTCACCTCGTGTCAACCGGGAGATGTCCATCCAGCTCGCAACCCCGATGATGATCATGATGGTGAAGATGCTGGAAGGGAAGACGATCTGCGAAATCATGATCAGGAAAAAGAGGGGCACCGAGAGCAGAATGTCGACGGAGCGCATCAGGAACGAGTCAACCCAGCCGCCCGCCATGCCGGCTGTGGCGCCGACGAGCACGCCCAGGGACACCGCCACAAAGCTGGCGATGATGCCGACCGCGAGCGAGATGCGAGCCCCGAAGATGGCTCGTGAGAGGCCGTCCCGCCCCAGTTCATCCGTGCCGAAGGGATGTGCCCAACTCGGCGGTTGCAGCACCTGGTCCGGCATCAGGTTAATGGCGTTGGGATCATAGGGCGCGACCCAGGGCGCGAAGAGCGCGGCAAACCCCAGGACCAGGAGAAAGACGAGCCCGGCCGTGGCCAGTCGGTTCCGGCTGAAAAGGTCCCACGCACGCAGGATCTGCGGCCTCTCGCTGCTCTTGAGCCTGACCTGGGCACCGGGCAGTGCGACTGCGGTTGCCATCAGTTGCCCCGGGCCGAAGTCGAGACCTGCGGGTTGACGACGATGTAGGCCAGATCAGCCAGCAGGTTGCCCACGATGATGAAGATCGAGGAAAAGAGCGTGACGCCCATGATGACCGGATAGTCCCGATTCAGGATCGCTTCAAAGCCGAATTGCGCCATGCCAGGCCAGGAGAACACGACCTCGATTACGTAAGAACCCGCGACCAGGTTGGCGACCGAAAAGCCAAGCAGCGTGATGATCGGGATCAGGGAGTTGCGCCAGGCGTGGCGCAGCATGACCCGCTGCTCGCTCAGGCCCTTGGCCCGGGCTGTCCGGATGTAGTCGTGATGCAGCACTTCCAGCATGCTCGCCCGCTGGTAGCGCACCCAGTAGATGAGACTGACGAACGAGGTGACAAACACGGGCAGGATGTAGTGCTTCAGGCGGTCGAGCCACATGGGGTCTTTGGAGTTGAACGTCTCCATCTGCCCGGTTGGTAACCAGCCGAGCTGGACGGCGAAGAGCCAGATCAGGATCATCCCGATCCAGAACGAGGGGAGCGAGTTCCCGAGCACGGCGAGCGTCGTCGTGAAATAGTCGAAGATGCTGTATTGCTTGATTGCCGCCATCGCGCCGAGCGAGATGCCGACCACCATGGCCAGCACCATCGAGATGCCCATCAGGGAGAGGGACGCGAAGAGCCGCTCCCCAATCAGGTCGAGCACCGGCCGCTGGCTGGAGAGCGAGTACCCGAGGTTGCCCCGGACCGCTTCGCCCAGCCAGCGCAGGTACTGCACGGGGAGCGGGTCGTTCAGGCCCAGGTTCTGCCGGATGCGCTCGATGTCCTCCGGGTTGCCCTTGGAGAGCCCGCCAGCCACGTACATCTGGACTGGGTCGCCAGGCGCTGCTCGCATGATGGCAAACGAGATGATCGAGACGATCAGCAGCGTGGGAATGACCAGCAGCAACCGCCGGAGCAGAATCTGATACACGAGAACTCCCGGCTTGAATCGGCGGCAAGGGTATGCGGTCCTCACCCCGACGCCTCTCCCGAACAACGGGAGGGGGTTACGTGATATCGGGTGAACGTACCAGCCGGAGTGGGAGCACGAGATCCTTACAAACTCAGGATGACACACCTGGACAGGGAGAGAACTCCCGCACCCACGTCGCTGGAAAGATCCCCTCTCCCGCGAAACGGGAGAGGGGTTGAGGCGAGGGCAACGCTACGTTCGCGCTGAGGTGACCTTCCACGGCTCACGGAAGATGCCCGTGTTGTCCATGTCGGCCGTTGAGGCCGGCAGGCTCAAGCCGTCCACGTTGGGACCAGTTGCCATCTGGGCCTGCCACAGGTAGAGCCAGATCGCGGGCACATCGGCGGTGATCAGGTTCTGCGCCTCCCACAGGTACTTGGCGCGCTCTTCCTGGGTCAGCGCGATCGCCGCGGCGTTGAGCGCGGCGTCGACATCGGGGTTGGAGTAGTTGGAGGGGTTCGCCAGATAGGTTCCGGCTTCAGCGGTCGACGTCAGCCAGCGTGAGGCGATGTCCGGATCGACCCCGAAGCCCTGCCAGTCGAGATACATGTCGAAGTTCTTGTTCTCGTAGACCTCGGTCTCGAAGGTGGCGTACTCGAGTTGGTTGATCTTCATGTCGATGCCAGCCTGCAACAGGAACTGCTGCATGCCCGCCGCAATATCCGGGGCGGCGTAGTCCGGGTAAATGGTGAGCGTGAAGCTGAGCGGTTGCCCATCCTTCTGCCGGATGCCATCGCCGGTCCAGCCGGCCTCTTCCAGCAACGACTTTGCCTTCTCCGGGTCATAGTCGAACACCGGGACATCCGGGCTGGCCGCCCAGCCGATGCTGATCGGGGAGTTGCCCACCGTGGCGGTTGGAGACACTGCCGCCTTCATCAAGTTCTCGCGGTCAACCGCGTGGGCAATTGCCTCGCGCACCGACTTGTCCTGCAGGACCGGGCTGTCCATGTTCATGCGGCCAGCGAAGATCCAGTTCGAGTCGTAGCGATGCACGGTCAGGTTCGGATCTTCCTCCGCCGCCTTGACGTTGCCGGCCTCGCGCAGCGCGGTGACGTCGATCTCACCCGACTTCAGTGCCGCCAGCGCTGACTGCTCGTTGGGGTAGGCGAGGCGCACGACCTGCTTCACACCTGGCAGACCCTGGTGGTAGGCATCATGAGACTCCAGTACCAGGCGCTGGCCAGGCACGTACTCGACGAACTTGAACGGGCCGGTCCCGACCGGATTGAGGTTGAAGTCACAGGTGGTCATGTCCTCGCACGTCTCGAGGATGTGCTTGGGCAGGATTGTGAAGAAGATCTCATCGGCACGGGACGTCTTGGCCAGGAAGGGACCGAACGGCTTGGGGAGCGTGGCCTGGACCGTGTGATCGTCAATCTTCTCCCAGACGACCGGTTCACCGTCGATGATGAACTTGCCCCGGTATGGGGAGTTCAGCGTCTCGTCGAGCGTTAGCTGGGCGGTGTACAGCACGTCGTCTGCGGTCATCGGTGTGCCGTCATGGAACACCACGTCGTCCCGCAGCTTGAAGGTGTACACGGTGCCGTCGTCGGAGATTTCCCACGACTCGGCCAGGTCGGGGATCGGGTTCATGTCTTCGTCGAAGCGAACCAGGCCGTCGTAGAGCCAGACACGGTTGTCGGTCAGGAGCGGGTTGAAGTTCTCCGGCATCGATGAGCCGGTTCCGCTCATGATCAGGACGCCGCGCTCTTCATCCTGCGCCGCCTCGACCAGCGCCACCGACGTGACGCCTGGCAGTTGCCCCGCCGCTGCGAGCAGGCCCGCACCGCCCAGGCCCATCTGGACCAGTCGCCGCCGTGAGACGCTTTTCCCCGACATTTCCATCACCTATCCCTCCAACTTCCCGCGAGCTGCCGGCCGTGTTCCCGACAGCAAACGCCCGGCCGGCTGCAACCGCTGCCGTCTCTGCGTGGAGATTGCCCCGGGCGATGCACGTCTCGGGAACGTATCACCGGTTATCGTTACGGTCAAGAACGGTTGCAGACCGCGCGAAATGCACGAGAGGTCGCTATTTACCGGGGAGTAGGGGCGCAGGTCTCGTGAATCGACGCGGCCCTGTTATACGGATCGTGCCCGGTATGATGAAGGAACGAAACTGGATGGACCAAGGAGTAGGGACGTTGGCAGAGGTGGCAAGCGTCAGGATCGGATTGGCCCAGCTCAACTCCGTGCTTGGAGACAGCACTGCTAATCTGGAGCGGGCTGAGGAATACATCGAACGGGCGGCGGCTGAAGGTTGTGACCTGGTCATGTTCCCCGAGCTCTATCTGCAGGGGTACCGCGCCGACGAGCTTTACGCGGATATTGCCGAGCCAGTCCCAGGGCCCACGACGCGTCGTCTGGTCGAGGTCGCCGAGCGACACGACCTGTACATCGTGATGGGGATGGGGCGCCGGGAAGATGAGTTCCCGCACCTCGTTTACAACTCGCTCTGCTTCGTTGGTCCCGAGGGGCTACTGGGGTACTACGACAAGGTCCACCTGGGGACATTTCACCCGTACATCGAAGGCGTCTACTTTGCACCGGGCACGCGTGCTCCCGTTTTCGACACGCGCTTTGGGCGGGTCAGCCTCCAGATTTGCTACGACTCCTGGTTTCCGGAACTCACCCGGACCTACGCGTTACAGGGCTCCGTCCTGAACCTGGTGATCTCGGCGGGCCCCAGTGGCTCGGACGACGCCTGGAAAACGATGCTGCGCGCCCGCTCAATGGAGAACGCGTTCCCCTCGGTCTACTGCAACACCGTCGGGCAGCAAAAGGATTTCTCGTTCTTCGGTGGCAGCAAGATCGTCAACGCTTACGGCATCGTGACCACTGAGGCGAAGCTGCATGAAGAGGATTTCGTGGTCGGGGAAGCGAATATCGCCGAAGCATTGCGCATGCGGCGCCACTGGCTCCTCTTCCGCGAGCGCAATCCGGCTGTCTACGCGCCTCTGACGGCCACCGGCGTGTAGCGCGCGTCTCTTGGCACGTACCGCAGGACAGATCGAGAATCGCCCGGGAGAAGTGCCGATCTCACAGTGAGGGGATTGCAATGCTCTGGGCGCTGATTGTGTTGCTCGTCGTCCTGTGGTTGGGCGGCTACTTCGTCGCCAAGATCGGTGGAGCGCTGATCCACCTGTTGCTGGTCATCGCGGTGATCGTGCTGATTTACCAGCTCGTGACAGGTGGAATCCGGGTCTAGCAAACGTATGAATCGGCGCTGCCGGATCTTGTACGAGAACAGGCGAGTGGCGGTCACCGCCACTCGCCTGTCACGCAAGCCGGAGTTAGAAGTTCAGGCTGAGATTGCCGGTGAGGAGCAGGATAAGCAGGATGATCAGGATGATGGCCGCTGGGGAAAGCCCGGCGTACCCATACCGTCCGTAGCCTATACCGCCGCCCGCCAGGGCGATGACGAGCAAGATAATCAAGAGGATTCCAAGCATGGTCTTTGCGACCTCCTCACGTGTGACAGGGCGCTGCATACGCATCGACTGACGCCCTCAGTGAGATCAAGTGCAGAAGCTATGCCACGAGAATTCCGGCATGAGGCTCCGGAACGTCATCGCTTCGTGGGTCGAAAACACCTTCCCGGCAACTGCTCCACAAGTCCACATCCCTCGCCACGGGCACCCGAAATCTCCGTCCTCGTTCGACGCATTTCATTCCACGGGCAAGACGGAGAGGCAGCGCAGTCTCGTGATGCCTCGGGATCTCCACGCCTGGTGCGCCCGGTGTCTGGACGGAGGAATGACGCTACCGCAGCGGTTCATTCTCTGTTGGCGCCGGACGACCTGGTCGTCGGGGTGGATTCGAAAGCTCCGTGGTCGTGCGATCGGTGGCGCGGTGCGTCCGCTGCTGCCAGAGTACGACCAGGATGACCAGGATGACGGCGGCGATAGCCAGGATGACAAACGGTTCCATTGCAGATCCTCCCACGCGCCTCGGACGCGCGTGCGGCCTTCACCGCAGATTGCGCGCCAGCGGCGCGCCCTGGGCCAGCAGTCGGCAATCCGGAGATCAAAGGAGCGACCCGCGTACGGCAGGACTTGCCGTCAAGGCAGCCGGAGCAAGCCAGGTCCACGTGGCGTAATCGGATCATCCGAATCGGCAACGTGGATTTCAGACGGCATGCCCATAGCTTCACGGTGGAACTGCGGTAGGCTCGGCATCACGCGGAGGAATCCCGCGCTCGACGTGATCAACCCGCGTGATGCCTGCGGCAGCGCGACGCGTCATGGCGAGCCGGAGATTCTGGGTACGGACCAGGCCCGTGTCTTGCTGCCGATTGCGCGAGGAGAACGCGTGACCCCTGCGAGTGACCCACTCAAGTCAGGAGACTGGGCAGGCAGCCTGGCGCTGGAGACATTGCTCGCGAACCTGCAACTGGCTGACTCGTTCTTTCCCAGCGGGAGCTACACGCTGTCGCATGGCCTAGAGTCCTACGCTGAGGCCGGCCTGCTCGATGCAGACTCCCTGGCAGCGATCGTGTCTGATCTCATTCGGTTCAGCGTTGGGCCTGGGGACGGTGCGGCGCTGGCAATAGCGAGCAATGCGGCCCGCAGGCGGGACCTGGACCAGATTGCCGCGGCTGACGTGCGGCTGACAGCTGTCAAGCTCGCGCGGGAACCGCGCCAGGCGTCGATGCGGCTTGGCCGGCAGATGCTTGCCATTGCACGGGATGTCTTCGCTGATGAGGTGTCCGGGGCGTACCTGGCACGTGTCCGGGCGGAAGGTCTTCCTGGCAACCAGGCCGTAGCGGCCGGGTTACTGAAGGCTGCGCTCTCGATCCCCGTACGCGAGGCCGTGGCCAGTGAACTCCAGACCTTTGCAACGAGTTGCGCCGGAGCTGCGCTGCGCTTGGCACGCATCGATCACCGGCAGGCGCAGCGGGTAATCCGCAATCTGGCGCCGGTGGTGATTGTCGCCACGGACGACGCCATCACCCGGTCAGTAGCAGAGATTGGCGGTTCGGCTCCACTGGCTGAACTGATGGCGATGCGCCATGAGACCACCGAGATTCGCCTGTTCGTCACGTAGCCCGGGAAGCGGGCAGGAAGGGCCGACACAATGGCAGAGCGGGATGTGCCCGGTAGCGGAGGTTGCCCCTTCCGGGTGGGTGTGGGAGGCCCGGTTGGTTCGGGCAAAACGGCCCTGATCGAGGCTTTGGTGCCGTTGGCGATCGCCCACGGCCACTCGCCGCTTGTCATCACGAACGACATCTTTACCAACCTCGACGCCGAGCACGTGCGGGCGACGCTGGCCGGTGTGCTCGATCCCGAACGGGTGTTGGGCGTAGAGACGGGCTCCTGTCCACACACGGCTGTGCGAGACGACCCGACCATGAATCTGGCGGCAATAGAGGAATTGACCGGGCGCTTCCCGGATGCCGATCTGCTGTTCCTGGAGAGCGGAGGTGACAACCTGACGCTCTCCTTCAGCCCGGCGCTCGTCGATACCTACGTGTTTGTGATCGACGTGGCGCAGGGGGACAAGATTCCGCGCAAGAAGGGACCGGGTGTCTGCCGCTCAGACCTGCTGGTTATCAACAAGATCGACCTGGCGCCCTACGTGCGGGCGGACCTGGACGTGATGCGGGAGGGTGCGACGGCTGCGCGGCCACATGGCGCGCCGTTCATCCTGACCGACTGCCTGACCGGCGAGGGACTGCTCGATGTCCTGCAGTTCATCGAGCAGGCGGCCGGGCTGGACGCCTGATGTCGACCGCACCGTTGCCTGCGCGGGGTGCCTCTGCGGCTGGGCACCAGGAGGATTTCCCGCGTGAGTTCCGGAGATACGTCTATGCGGGTACGACTCGGGTCCCGGTGCGGCCCGGCAACACCGGATGGGTAGACCTGGAAGTCGCAGCGTGTGGCGGCATGTCGTCTGTGGTCCGCAGCTACCAGCAGGCGCCGCTCCAGTTCCTGCGGCCGCTCTACCTGGACGCCGCACGCCCTGGCCTGCCGTACGTCGTCCTGATGCAGCAGGGCGGAGGCATCCTGCAGGGCGACCGATACCGGCTGAGCGTCACCTGCCACGACGGGGCAGCCATCCATGTGACGAGCCAGTCAGCGACCCGGCTCTACCGGTGCGACGAGAGCTTCGCGGCGCAGTTCGTGACGATCAGCGCCGGGGCCGGGAGCTTGGTCGAATATCTGCCGGACGTCACCATTCCGTACCGCCAGTCGCGCTTTTTCCAGCGCCTGGAGTTGCATCTCGACCCTGAGGCGACCGTCATTGTGGGCGAGGTCCTGACGGCGGGGCGAGTGGCGCATGGCGAGCGGCACGCCTACGACATTTACTACGCGCAAACGCACGCCTACGCCCCGGATCGGACGCTTTTGGTGGCCGACACGATCAACCTGCAGCCGCCACTTGGCTCCGTGCATGCTCCGGCACTGCTGGGGCCGTACGACGCCTTCGGGACGCTGTCAGTATTCTCCCGTCGTTGCCCGGCCGGCGAGTTGACTGGCATATTGCGCGACGCGCTCGATCGTGACGCGCGGATTGCGAGGTCGGCAGTCGTGGGTGTCAACGAGTTACCTAATGGGTGCGGCGTCTCCGTCCGCATGCTCGCGTCGAACGGGGTTGAGGCCGAGTACGCACGCACTGTCGCGTGGAATGCCGCCAGGATCTCCCTGATTGGTGCACCGGCCCCAAATCTCCGTAAGCCGTGAACCCGTTGGTGTTCGTGTCGAGCCTGTCAGCCGCTCGTCTACCGAACGGCGTTGTGAAGTCGTTCTGGCTCAGGAGGCTGCCAGGGGATGCCAGTGTGTCATCCGGAGGTCGCGGCGGATTCCGTATCTGCCTGGTGCAGGGGGAAGGCTGCGTCGTGCTCGCCAAGGAATGCCATCACGTCTGACAGCCGGGGGATGGCCGCGCGGCCGCCAAGCCGGGTGCACTTCAACGCCGCTGTAGCGCTGGCGAAGGTCGCGGTACTCGCCAGATCCCAGCCCTGCGCAAGCCCATACAGATAGGCGCCGTGGAAGACATCGCCGGCGCCCGTAGTATCGACCACTCTTACGCGGAAGGCTGGCGTCGCGAATTCTGCGCCGCCGGTGAGCGTGAACGAGCCTTCCTCCCCCCGGGTTACCACCACGATCTCCGGGCCTAGCGCCAGGAGTTCGGCCGCGCCTGTAGCAACCGAGCACCCCGGGAATGCACTGAAGACGAAGTTCTCCGCGGCGATTACGATGTGGGATGCCTTCACCAGGGGAAGCATGTGTTCAACCCTGGCGCCTGCCCCAGCATCCAGGCAGACCCGGGCGCCGTGTTCGGTTGCGTGACGAGCAGCGACAACTGCTGCCTCCGGTGAATGGCCATCGAGGTGGAGAAAGCGCCCGGAGCAGAGGTAATCCAGCGTGGGTTCATCGAGAATGACGCTGCCGGCGTTGCCACGAAATGCGCAGATGCTTCGCTTCCCGGTGCTGGCATCAACCAGGATCATGGACTGGAGGGATCTGGAGCCGGGCGCGGTCTGGAGATAGTTTGTGTCGACCCCTTCCTGGGCCAGTCCGGACCGGATGCGGGAGCCTGCGTCGTCATCACCAACGCGCCCAACGAAGCCGGCTGTGGCGCCGAGACGGACCAGGGTGACAAGCGCCTGGGCGACCGGGCCCCCGCCCTGCTGCGTGAGGTCGTCCAGCAGGAGATGGTCGTCCAGGTGGGGCAGGCGCGGGGTCAGGCCAATCGTATCCAACGCGCAGTGCCCAAGGCCGACGACGTCCCAGGCTGCCATCTGTTTGCCTCCCAAGATCACCAATCGATCGCGCACCTATCATCGCGACGCTCACCCGTCCAGCGCGCGGCGAACCCGCTCGATCGCTGCCATCCCGGGCTGAAGGCCGGCATCCCAGATGCCCTGGATGATCACCTCGTCGAAACCCAGGCCTGCCAATTCCGCCGCGTCGCGTTCCAGCCGCGGATCTGCGTGACCATTCACACTGAGCTTGAAGATCGTGTCCAGCCGCGGTGCACCGTGCGGGTCGCGTTCATCATGGAGATACTGCAGGGTCCGCTTGATCGCTGAGGGATCGTACTGACCAGCCGGCGAGTAGGGCATCCAGCCGTCGCCGAAGGCCAGGGTGCGCCGGATGGACGGTTTGCTGACCCCGGCGCCGCCAATGTAGAGCGGGACCGTGTGCCCTGGCCACGACGGCGGGGCCATCACCACACCGTCTGGAACCTCAACCTGTGCACCGTTGAACGGTGGCACGGCCGCACCCCGCACGCTGCGCATGACGCGCAGCATCTCATCCATACGTTGCCCGCGCGTCGAGAAGTCGTAGCCTAACGCCGTCATCTCCGGCGCATTCCAACCCGAGCCCACCCCGAGCACGAGCCGTCCCTGGCTGAGGACATCAATGGTCGAGACGACCTTCATCAGCTCGAGCAGATTGCGCTGGGGCAGGATGATGACACTGGCCACCAGTTTGACCCGAGAGGTCACGCTGGCGATGGCGGCCAGGCAGGTCAGCGCTTCCAACCACGTTGACTCCGCGCCGGACGGGTCCCGGCGCGCCGGTGGAGCAATCGTCAGCAGGTGGTCACTGACCGAGACGCTATCGACACCAGATGCTTCGCTGGCGCGCGCCATCTCGAGAACGCCTGGGTCCAGCGCGGGCCGCCCCATGTTCTCGGCTTCCACGCCGAGCCGGGGGCATGTTGCCGGCTTCCCTGATGCGAGATTCTGATTCATCAGATTGAACTCCCCGGAAACCTGCCCGGCACTTGCCGGTCGACCACAACAGGACCTTGGGACACGTGACCAGTAGCGCAACGTTCGCTTGCTGGCGCCAAAGTTGCGGTCATTACAGGAACGCGCCGATTTTCGGCGTAGAACGGGACAAATTGGCCTTACGGAAAGGAAACCCAACCCCGCTGTGAAACGTTCATACAGGCAGAGAACTCCGAGCACTTCCGTGTTCAGGGTTTTGCCTGGTCTTCGCCGCCAGATACAACCCCGCCGAGGATAGGACATGAAGAAAGCCATCGCGACGGTTGCACTGGGTTGGGCTCATAACGGGAAGCCGGATTCTTCTGCACAGGCGCAGCAAGCGCCGCCAGATGTCGCCCTTTCGCTGAATACGACTGGTGACTGTGTCACGACCGGGACCCCGTGTGGAACTGACAACTGTGTCGGCGACATCAATTATCGCCCGGTAACGCCGCTTTCCGCTTTGTCGCGCCGCGCATCAACACCGCGTCAAACGCAGCCGGAAGCGACGGCGTGAGTACCCGCTCATCCAACAGTGGCATGTTGAACGCTTCGCCGGCTCCGCGCCAGTGGCAGCACCTGTGGAGGACGTGCTGCAACCGATTGACGACCGGAACGGTGGCGACTGCCGAAGACCAGGATGCCGACAACTACCCGGATGCCCCGCGCGAAGCCGAAGCTGGACTGGATCCGACCAATCCCGACACGGACGGTGTGGATAAGTGGCAGACGGGGACGAGTTCACGCTCTACAGCACCTACCCGCTCTCATGGACACGGACGGGGATGGCATCTCTGACGGCGAAGAGTTGTTTGGGATCAAGACCGATCCCCTTGTGAACAATGGCGCCGCGAGCGCGCTGGTTTCCGACACCGCGACCAGCACCCCAACCGAGCCGACGAGCGCTGTCAACTGCCCCCGCAGATACAACCACATCTGGCACTGTTGTCACAGACAGTGACTCGGACGGCGTGGCTGATGTGGACGAGATGAACATCTACTGACAGACCCGTACAACGCCGACTCCGATGGCGACGGGTTGACCGACGGCAACGAACTCTTCGCCACGACTACCGATCCCCTGGTCTGGGACACGGATGGAGATGGCGTACAGGACGGCCAGAGCGCGTTGGCGTAACTCAGCCCGATCGAAGAAGAAAGGGTGGCCTTCGTGGGCCACCCTTTCGCGTGCATGGATTCATCGAGAGCTGCGATTCACCTCGTCTGCGCCAGGATATTGTTGAGCGTGACCACGCTCCGGTTGTAGAAGGGCGCCTCGCGTAGCACAGTGATGCCCCGCTATGCGCGCGGGTAGTCT
This sequence comes from Thermomicrobiales bacterium, assembly GCA_046328375.1. Classification (GTDB taxonomy): domain Bacteria; phylum Chloroflexota; class Chloroflexia; order Thermomicrobiales; family UBA6265; genus JACCXM01. Next base: position 38,728 of record JAXLWT010000010.1, on the reverse strand, counting down.
TCCAATCAGCCCTAATGCGGTATAAGCCCTCGACTGGCATCCTGATCCAGGAAGCCACTATGAAGGTGAGCACAAAAAGCCATGCGTGACGATGATCTGATGATCCACGGGCTAAATAGATCTTTTCCATTGCCCGGTAAACGCGAGTTGCCGCATTTCGTCGGTACCCCACCGGCGAGACCGTACTCATGATCCAACCGGGCAGGGTTGTTCTCTGGGTGGTGGAAAGCGAAAGCGGGCTCGCCGCGTTTCGCGGCTTCCCTCGGCCTCTCCATAGGAAATCTTCCGCAGATCAGGATAGAGGATTGACGCCTGCACGCGGCCAGCAATCTGAGTCGCTGTCTGCACGCAGCGCCGCAAATCGGACGAGTGTCTCTACTGGAGCGGCTTCAGGAATACGTGCTCGCAGATATGTCGCGATGCGACGAGCCTGCTCCTGGCCTCGTGCGGTGAGCGCGCTGTCGTGCAGCTGCCGACTGTGCCAGCCACATGGTGCTCGGCTTCAGGGTGCGTGACGACGATGAGCGCTCGAACGCGTCCTACTGGGTCCTCATCCTGAACTCGCACTTCGTCATCCTCGACAAGTGGGCTCACGGTTTGGGTTCGTCAGATCCGGGCCGGGAGAAGACGTGAGGTCACCGTTGAAACCCGCCTCATCGCGCTGCAGGGCCAGGTCATTGTGGGAGACGCCACCTGTTCCAATCATGTCCTGACGAACGTCGTGAACAGGAAGTCGTTCTGGTTATTTGGCTCGGAAGGGTGCACCACGTTAGCCGAGAAGAATGCGCGCCCGGGGTCGAGCTATTGAAGCCGCCACGCCAGGTGAATTCCCCCGCGCCAGCCCGAGAGAGGACGAGCGCGTAGGAGTTTCCTGCGCGAACAGGCGCTGGCGGATCAAAGGTGAAAACTCACGATTGACTGGCCACCAGGCAGGGTGCGGTCATCCACGCGCGCCGTGGCAAGCGCCTGCTCGGTGGGGTGGCCGTCGACCAGGTTGGCGACTCGCAAGAAATACTCGCCATCAGAGATGGAAAAGTGATCCAGGGTCAGGTCTGCCCGGATGAGGTCCTCGACTGCCCGGATGTGAAGCTCTGGCCGCCGTCCATCTGAACCAATGATAAACTCCGCTGACATTGAGACCTTGACAGGCCGCATCAGCAACCACGTTCGGCTCCGGCGCCGGGGTGGATTGCCGTTATGTGGCGCTTCTTGCGCCGTCTTTTGCGACCGTGCTCCTTCCCGGACGTCCTTCTGTGCAGCGGCGCCAACGGAATCGGGAGGCTGCAGGCCCGGCATGACGGCCAGGCCACCCCGGCCAACAACGCCAATGCACGGCGACGCGACTGATGCTGACCAAACAGGGGTGATCAAGATCGATGTGCAGGTGGTTCACAGTGCCGTTCCCCGGGATGCGTTCCATGACGTGATGGCATTCGGGACGTACGAGGTCGACAACGGATCAAGCTTTGCACGAAGGTGAACACGAAGTCCAGTTCGTTGCGCGGCTCGAACGGCGGACAGGCCATTGGCGAGGAAGCCGCGGCCGCCGCAGGCCGTGCCGGTGCGGCCGATCCACGAGAAGTTGTCCTGCTCGTCGAATGCGTGTGGTGTAAGAAGTCCCGCTACGACCCGGGCCGGGCTCGAGAAGGTGAACGAACGACGCGCAGTGGTGATGCTGGCAGGGGGAGAACTGCCGCGGCCACCTCGGCCGTTGCCAGCACTGCTTCCCCTGGCAGGCCGTCAACGAGCGCGGAGCCAGCTGACCAGGTAGTTATTGCTGGACCTTGCCGGTTATCGACGCCCAGTTCGACTCTGACCAGGCGCCGCTCAACTCGGCGGTGAAGCTCTGGGCCAGGTCGAGCCAGTGATCCCACAATGAACGCATCATCTTGCGGGAGCGGGCACGGCATCAGCACGCACGGCCGGCGCAGAGGGCTGTTGACCCCGCTTGCGTCGCGACTTCTGCACTTTTTGTGGGCTTCAGTCTCGTCCTCAAGGAGCGAGAGCGGCAACGCGCTGAGTATCCCCGTGGCGATTGTTTGCACAAGCGCGCGACGAGAGGCGACAGCGGGAACATTCCCGCAGGACGAGTGGGGCAGCGTAATCACAATCCTGGCTCCTTAGCGAGACGCACGCATCAAGCGCGGCGCGGCGCCGGGCCGTCAACGTTTGCGGCGCCGCTGAGATGGAGCCATCGTAGGGAGACTGGTGGCCAGGAATATGGCAGAAATCTGGTAATACGACACGCCGGTAGAGCACTGGGGCGGCGCGGCGCCGCCCCAGTGCGTGAGATTGTCAATGAGCGGTCAGGCTGGTCTGCCGAAGGTGTTGGTCCAGTACAATATCATCAGAGGCAGTGGCGCGGCCGATGCCAATCTGCGCGTGTTGCTGCTCAGCCGCGCGGGTGGCCAGAGCTTATTCACCCAGGAGGTAAAAACGCAGACTGGGCGGAGTCGTCGCCGGGGGCGCTCTTGTAGATATTCTCTCCCCACCAACTGTAGCTGTAGCCCGCCGCGGCGATACGTTGATCCGGTGTTCCACCTTCCGGCGAGGTGTGAGAGAAGAAGCCCCGGTTTGCCATATCTCGTGAGTGATTCAGCGCTGCGTGGTGTCGAGCTTGCCGTTGCGGACGAGGGCCGGCTGGCCATTCTGGGCGCGGAAATTGTTGATCAGGTCCAGGAGCTTCTCTTCTTCGGTTCGTGGCACCGCCGCCACCGTTGCCGTCGCCGCCGCCGGCGATGCTGCCGCCGTCGTTGCCCCACCGCCGGAGAGTTGCTGCCGCCGTTCTGTCCACCACCGGACGAACTGCCGCCCGTCTTGCCCTTGCCCTTCTTGCCTTTCTTGCGCTTCTTTTCGCTTCGCCCTCATCAGCGCCGAGAGAGCACTGGCCACCGCCAGCGCCATGGCGGCGCCTGCCAGAGATCGCAGCGCCTGACGGCGAGTGCCGGGTGTCGCCAGAACGGTGGAGAGGTGATCGAAGCGCTCGGTATCCATGTCGGGTTCCTTCTGGGTGTGACCACCGTTCCGGTCTTCCCGGTTCAGTGAGTCCACGTGGAGCCCCGCGCTCGACACTCCAGACAGCGCCCCTCTGGTGCTTCACGACAGGGGCGCTGCGCCGAACTGCCGAGTAGTGGCGAGTGACTACAAGATTGGTTTCCGCTGAAGACATTGGTCCAGATCATGAACCCGGCACTATCGAGAGCGGTGCCGATTTCTTGAGCACGACCGTCGAGCATGTTCTCCCGGTGACCTTCTTTTGCTGGTTTCCAGGCGTGGAATGCAAGCTTGCGCCGCTGATGCCAACGAACTGGATCCCTTGTAGATGTTTTCAGCAAGCGGGTACCGGTATAGCCTGCTGCCGTCATGCGTTGGAATGGGTCCTTTGCCATCTGGGTTTTTGTGATCGAAGAAGCAAAAGGAGTGGCCATGTCCCGTGAGTGAGCGACGGCTGCATTGTCCAGATGAGCTTCCGCGCAAGCAAGCGGCGGAAGGCCTCCAGTTTCCCGCCCGCCCGGAAGCTGGATCATCGTCAACAGGGCGTTCTGCCTGCGGCCGAGGCGCTACATTGACGCCATTGGTGCACTCGTTGCCGCCGCCCTTGTTTCTCTCTTTTCTTGTGCTTCTTCTCTGGCTTCCGCCAGGCCGGGGGCGTAGTCTGTCGGACTACCGGCAAGCGCTGCCCCTGCGAGCAGCGAGGAAGGATCGCTGCGTTGGGCTGGCGGGTGGGTGGATCGGAATTGACCGGAGAATGCGTGCGTCCGGACTCCATGCCCTTGCCTCTTTGTTCGCTGACTGCCCGATGATAGCGCTGTGCTGGACACATTGTGCGCTTCCCGAGCGAAAATGCACTGGTCGAGCCACCCATTGACTCCCTGCGGATATCGGCGCGGCGCCGGGATTGCCCGACGCCGCTCGCGCACAGACCCAGGAGCGCCTTTACTGACACCCTGACCAGGCGCTGTGTGGGCTACTCGACGACGGTCGCCATCATCCCCATGTCCGCGGATTGAGGATGTGGCAGTGGTAGACAAACTTGCCGGTGAAGTCGTGCGAAAGGAAATACGGACAGTAACTTTTCCATCGGCAGGCAGGTTGACCGTGTCGATAAGACCGGCCGCCTCGACCGGCTCGTCGTTGATCGAGATCACCTGGAAGTCGTTGGTGTGAATATGAAAGGGATGCTGCTGGTTGGGCTGGTGTTGATGATGGTCCATTCTTCGAGCGCGCCAAGCTTCACCGGCCACCGGCCGAGGCAGGATCACATCGAACATTTTGCCGTCGATCACGAAGTGACCGTGGCCGCCTGGTCCTTGGAGAGAAGGTGATCGTGCGCGTCCACCACGCCCCGGCTCAGGGTCGTTCGTTCGGGATCAGTTTCACTGGCAGGGCGGCCGCTTTCGTCAGGTTTGACGGGGTGGTTGACTGTGACGGTAGCCAGGGAGGGCTCCCAGGATAGAGGTCGCCCCTGCTGGTCGTACTGGAGGCGTCTTGAACTCCAGGTGCCCGGCTCACCGCCCTGAACACCAGGATCGAAGCGCTTTGCCCGGGGCAATCGGCAGGGAATCGACGCCTTCACCCGCCAGACCGGGTTGCCATCCTCGCCAATGATGCGTGGAGCTTGCCGTGTGGTGAGCTGACCTCGTAATAGATGTCCGCGCTTCCTCAGGTTCGCCAGACGCCAGTTGGGTTTCCCCGGCGTCGATGCCAGGCCCGGGTTCATCGCGGTGTTGACGGTGCGCGTGGTCGGGGCGTTGCTGTCAATGTTCGTGAGCAGGATGCCGGCGCTGTCCACGGCCTGGTGTCCTTGAGGACCTCAGCGTATTCCGTGATCTGCCGCAGGTCTGCGGGGAGGAGATCCTGCAGCCCGTCCACCGTTGGTCAGGCCGCCGAGTCCGCCCATCACTTGCGGCTCGGTGGGTGTGGGCGTGTGAGTGGTACCAGAAGGTGCCAACCGGATGGTTCTCCGGAATTTCCCGATGACATAGTCCTGGGTGGCGCCCGGTTCGATGATGATGAAGACGTTGTCGGAAATGCCGGGACGGCGACACGTGCAGGCCGTGTGGAAGTGCATGTTCGTGACTGGGAAGTTCGTTCACAACCGTCGTTCCAGCCGCTCGCCGGGCTTCAGGCGCAGGGTGGGTCCGACGTATGTGCCGTTGTAGGTGGTGCTGACCACTTGATCACCGATCGTTCTCCTGGGGCCACGGGTGACGTTCAAGGTTGCCTTGAGCACGCCGTTTTCGCTGACGTACTCCTCTGGCCGTGGGAAGGGCGCTTGTGCCACTGGCGTCTGGGCGCTGGCTTCGCGGCCGTACGGTAGGGCGCTGGCGAGCAGCGATACCGCGGCAACGCGCCAAGGAGACGGCGACGATGGCCAGGCACACCGGCAGAAGCGAGAAGGTTGATCGAAGCCAGCCACAGTTCCCCTGAATACGTGACCCGAGTCACGCCGCTATAGCGCCTGCACTTTTGTAGCGCAGGCATCATAACGCGCAAGAAAGGTGAACGCAATTTCTCTGTTCCAGTCAGGAGAAAAGTTCGAAGGCTTTAACTAAGCGACGTACAAACTCCGATCTCAGACTGCTGACTCAGGGGCGCTCGGCATCTTTTCAACCGGGCTGTCACCTTCGCCCGCCGGGGGGGGGTGGCGACCAGGACGCGCTGCAGGAATTCTCGCGTGCGAGCTTCCCGTGGATGGGTGAGCAGTTCACGAGCTGGGCTTCCACGCGGATGCGCCCCGCGTCGAGGAACGCGACGCGGTCCGCAATCTGGTACGAAGCCCATCTGGTGTGTGGCCAGGAGCATGGTCATACCCGCGCCTTTAGCTCGGCGATCTCCAGCACCTCACTCCACCATTTCCGGGTCCAGCGCGGAGGTCACCTCGTCCAGGAGCAAGGGCACCTGGGGTCCATGGCGAGGGCACGGATGATGGCTACCTGCTGCTTGCCGCTCGGCGGCCTTGTCGGCCAGCCTGAAGCGATCCAGCAGTTCCCGCGCTTCCCGCTCAGCTCGCTGGCGGCTGACCCCGCGTGTCTTGCACGGCGCCAGCGTGATGTTTCCCCTTTCCAGCACGGTCATGTGCGGGAAGAGGTTGAAGGACTGAAACACCATGCCCACTTCTGACGGACTCGGTCTTCATTGACGTGCGTTCGGGCCGGTGATGGACGTGCTCCTCGAGCAGGATTTCACCGGCCTGGATCGGCTCGAGCAGGTTGACGCAGCGCAGCAGCGTCGATTTGCCGCAGCCGGAGGCGCCGATCAGGCAGATGACTTCGTGGTTCTCCACCACCAGGTTGATGTTCTGCAGAACCAGATGCTGGCCATACGCCTTGTAGAGGCCATTGATCTGCAGAAGGAGATTCGCCCACACCGCGCCGCCCATCTCGCCCGCGCGCCGCTGCGCCGTGCGCTGCAAGGTAGTCCAGAACCGGGCCAGCGGGATCGATCGCGAATGAACACCCCGGCCACCACGTAGCGTTGAAGTTGAACGTCATGCCCGCGTAGATCTGCAGGCTCGGCCGCGTGGCCTCGAGCGGGTCGATGACGGAAATTGCGGTCTCCTTCTGGAGCCGACAAACCCACTCAGCGTGGGGGAATGACCCGGCGGATCGCCTGCGGCAGCACCACGTAACGCATCGCCGGCCGTTGAGGCCGAGGGAACGCAGCGGCGCGCTGGCTGGCGTGGACGCTCGGATGCCGGCGCGGAAGGTTTCAGACTGGTACGCGGAGGAGGTCAGGATGCAGGCGAGTGTGCCCCAGAAGATAGGGGAATTCGGGACCCTGCAACCGCAGGGCCGGCATGCCGAGCGTAAGGATGTAGACCAGGATTGCCGGGGCGCCATGAAAGATGTCGATGTAGGTGACGGCCGCCGCACCGCAGGCGCGTGGAAGCAGCACCGGGCTGCGGGTGCTGCGGATGATGGCCAGGATGGTGCCCCAGAGCAGGGATGATCGGCTCGGCAATCGAGGAAGATGCGCAATAGTTGAGCCAGAACCCCTTCAGCACCATGGGGAAGGCGGCTACGAAGTTTTCGGGACTGAAGAACTCGTTGCACCACTTGGGTTGTGCCGGTCGATCCACCGATGACGATGGCCAGTCCACCGAAAACAACGATCGTGCTCACGAGCGCGATCAGCACCGAGCGCTGCACAACTGCGCCGTTGCCAGCCTCGGGGTTGACGCGGAGGAGGGCCGCGACCTCGTCAGGCGAGAGATCAGATGGAGAGCGGCCGGTCATCTGGCCGGGCCCTTCATCATCCCGAATCTTTCGGGTCTTCCATTCGGTACGCACTGCCGCTCGCGTGTCATCCTCTTCGAGCCGAGGCGAAAGATCCCGGCGTCAGGGATCGAGATGCGGTGTCACGTTCCAGCTTAGAACAGCGCCTGCGGACATCGTTCCTCGAAGGCTGGGCAGCCCGAGATCGACGTCGCTCGAGATGCAGACGCGGTGCAGGCAAGGGCATGGGTGGTGGTGCCGCGACAGGTTGGCCGAGATCCTTCGCCTGCGGACTCAGGATGACACAGGCGGAAGGCAAGAAGGCTCGAGGTGCCATCACCGCACCTGGAATCGATGCAGGCCGGCGTGTCCTGAATCCAACAGTGGCGCAACTAGGCATTGGCAATTGGCTGTAACGACCCCAGGGGCAGGGTCAATGCGTCAACGAAGCGGTCCAGGAAGCGCGCGGCTGATCAACGGAGGTGATCACCTCGGCGGCCGGACGCGTTTCCTGCCCAGTGAGCTCCTCGCCCGAGCGCCCGACGGCGCTGCGCTGCCTCCCAGGGCTCAACGTAGAACGACTTGCGCTCGCTGGACGTGATCAACGTCGGATCGAGCAGGACAGCCGGTACGAGCGGATCATGCGGCATGCGCTGACCAGACCCGTCCAGCCGGTGCTGGTAGAAGTTGAAGTAGTAGGGCAGGATCTGCCAGGTACCAGTTTTCCCCTGCGGCGTCCTACTGGCGCGGATACGCTCGATGTGCTCCGGGGTCAGCACGGAGTAGCGGGTGGTGTCGACTGGCACCACCACGAACAATGGTGCGTCAGCCGCGAAGAGCTGTTCGGCGGCTGGGGACTGCCGGCGATATTGGCATCGATGGAAGATCGCGTCTTCGGCTTACTGCGGCTGTCGAGCAAACGCACCCAGAACTGGCGAATCGTGCGGAAACGGCTGAGCAGGATCGCGGTCATGGGCCAGACCAAGGTCATGGTGGCCACGGCGATGAGATCCAGTTCTCCTGCGGGCGTTCCAGCGAGAGACGGATGATCTGATCAACGGCGGATTCACCGGTCACCGCTCCCCGCGGCGCCGGGGAGGCCAACGTCCGCCAAGTGCGTACTATCATGCCTGCACCTGCGGCGCGGAGTGCGGTGGGTCCAGGGGACTCGGCGCCCTGCGCCACTGGCACGTGATCGAGTCCAAGCGGTTCCAGCACCTTTACGCGTTCTGGCAGCGATGGCGGCACCGTAGCTGCGCCGTAGCGCCGCCGAAGCCACGATTTCGGCGTCCGGCTCCGCCGCAATGGCCATCATCATTACGGCGTCATCGATGCCCACGTCGACATCGAGCACCATCTGGAGGCGTTTTGGCATGAAGTCCCCCAGGGTAAACCGAGTGCGTCTCGCTGGCGTTAGATAGAGGTGCGCTGGCCGCGCCGCTCGCTGGCGGCGCGGCCAGCGCGCGCTGGAGTTGCAGGAATTGGGCTTACTCGGCGATGTGGGAACCTCGGGTCTCGCCGTAAGCTGCTCGTCGACCAGCGTTTCGCCAGGTGCCGTTTGCTTTCAGGTTGGCCACAAAGTGCCCACGAAGGGAACGAGCGGGCTGTCCTTCTCGAAGACCATGCCCAACTCGGTTCCCGGGCCGGGCAGGATGCCGACGATGTCCAGGTTCGGGAACTGGTCCGTGGTCACCTCGATGGCGATCTGGAGGACTCGACGTTGCGGATATCGGTCTGGCCGTTGGCCAGCGCCTGGATCGCCTCGGCGTTCGTGTTGAAGACGGAGAGTTCCTTGCTCCGGCTTGATCACGTCGGTGATGTAGGTCGCATAGGATGAGTTGACCAGCGTGCCGAACTTGTACTTGCGCAGGTCTTCCAGCGTCTTGGCGTTCTTCACCGGGGAGTCATCCGGCGCGATGATCACAAACGGGGTGTACAGTAACCATCACTGAAGGAGACGGCCCGCTTGCGCGGCTCCGTGATGGAAACCTCGGTCAGGTAGAAGTCAAAGTCCTTCTTCGGGCCCGGGGCATAGGAGGCATTGAACGCCGTGTAGCCCTGCTAATTTAGGACTTCCTCCGGCTTGAAGTTGCTGTTCCGCCAGGCGTAGACGAGCGCTCGAAGCCCTTGCCGTTGCTGGGATCGTTGTCAATGAACCAGGGCTCGTACAGTGGCTGATCCGCGTGCACGATCAACTTGCCCGGCTGCTTCAGCGGTAGCGCGTGATCGATCGGCTTCGACTTCGGCAACGGCGTGCCATCCTGGCTGCAGCGAGGCGTGGCAGCACGGTCAGGCCCGCGCCGGCCGCCGCCGTCAATCCAGCGAGAAGTGACCGGCGATTGTGTCGAGAGTTCTGCATTTCCCATACCTCCTCAGAGCATTGCCGGCACAGGACTCCTGTGCCTGTTGCGCAGTTGCACGTCAGGTGAACGCTATTATCGGGCCGCGTGTGTAGATCACTGCCCACGCCTACAATCCTAGCATGAACATATATTGATGATCGAGAACTGCACAATGCGTGCCTTCCATTAATGCGGATCATGTGCTGGCATTCGGGGTGTGCCTCTTTCGCTCTGGAGCACAGCCGCTGCCGGCAGTACGAGTGCGACCTGCCGCCACGTCTAAGCACGCCGGCCCGTGAACTTTACGAGAGTACACGGGGATGCAGCGGAAGATGCCGGGATCTCTGCGCAATCTCGGCGGCATGGCAGACAATAGAGGCGTGCTGCGCAGCAAGTGCGCCCAGTTCAATGCGCAGGTGGAAAGGCCAGACGTCTGCCATGCCCCTCTCGATCGATCATGCTACATTGTTATCGCCGTGCGTGACCTGATGCGCAGGCGTCCGGCGGACTACGCCACGGCGGGATTCACCGTCACACCGGGCGGCTGGCACACGGGAGGCGCGACGGCCAACGCGCTGATCTCCTTGCCGATGGCTCGTACTTCGAGCTGATTGCTTCTCGCCGAGCCAGACCGGGAGCAGCCGCACAAGTGGGTGGCCACGCTTCGCGAAGGAGAGGGCACCGTGGACTTTGCCATGCTCTCCACGGATCTCGGCGCAGAGCGGCTGCGAACGGTGGGACTTACCGTCGAGGGACCGGTGGATGGTGGGCGCGAACGTCCAGATGGCGTAAAGCTGGCGTGGCGTTCCCTGACGCTGGGAACCGGAATTCCGCTGCTGTTCGTCATCGAAGACGTGACCGCGCGGATCGTGCCACCGGCGCCGGCCACGGAGCACACGCCTGTAGTGTGACCGGCGGTCTCCGGGTTGGTCATGCTGGTGCCCGATCTGGAGGCCGCTCCCGCGTACTGCGCTCTGTTGGGTGCGGAAGGGGAGCCTGCTGGCGTCCGATGCCGGGGTGCGCGCCGTTCGCCGCTTCAATACGTTTGGGAGCAATGGATTGACCTGGCTCAGCCGTGCCGTAACTTTGGCGCCAGCATCGAGGACCACGCGGCAGGTCCGTACGAGATCATCCTGGTGACGCAGACCGCTGGTCACGCACCCATGACGCCTGAGTTGGCGCACGGCGCCCATATTCGCTTCGATTCACCGGAGTAGGGGGAAGTCATGAGCAATCTGCGCGAGTATCTCGTCTCAGAAGTGGAGGCGCTGCTGGCCGTGGGCGGTGTGTGTGCATGCGGAGCTTGCAGCCCGGTGAAGGCGCCCGATCTGCTCCAGAGCCATCTCCGCCACTGTGTGCGTGCCGAGCCGGCGGGGGGGGACGGGGGGCATCCGCCGCCGTGACCCCGCATCCGTGGGATCATTCAGGATCAGCATCATCACTGACAGCCCCGGGGCGGAGGTGACTGCAGGCTGGGCGGTGGCCCGGGGCCGGACGTGGCAGCCGGAGAGCGGCCCAGCCGCCAAAGAAGCCATAAAGTTCCCCGCTCCACTCATTCCTTATCCAGGCGGCAGCAGACTGTCAAATACCGATTGACGCGTGCTCGCCTTCGAAGTGGAGGTTGCGGCGGAGATCGATGCGCGTGCCGGGCAGCCGGTTACTCCGACACGGTCCACCCGCGCCAGATGCCCGCTACACCCTTGCACGTGGAATCCTCGGTGAGTGCTGGAGATCGCCACCTTGCAGGCGGCGATGGAGAATGCGTGTCCGATCCTGAGCCTGGGCACCTGGAACCCACACGAGATCAGCGATCCGTGCAGCTCTCCAGTCCAGCCTGACCCCGGTGCAACAGTTGTGCCGGCCCGGGCGAAGCATGAATTTTTGGTCTGAACCAGTACTCTCATGCCGTCACGCGCTGCGTACTCTGGACCCCGTGCGTGTGCACCTCTAACGCGGCAAAGCGCACGCGCGCTGGATAGGTTCCTGCGGTTCCCTGGTGAAGGAGGACCTTGCCAGATGAACAGGGTGCTACGGGGTGCAATAGCTGGTGTGGTTGGCACGATTGCCCTCGCCATCCCGCTGATGCGACATGCTCGTCCGGGGGCGAGGTGCGAGCGGTGTTCCGGCGCGAGTCGCCGGCGTACTGGCTGACCGGCTCGGGGTTTTGCCGCTTGCGCCAGACCTCGGGCGATGGCGGATAACCGCCGGGAAAAGCGGCGGGCGCAGTACTCCGTTGGGTTTTCTTTGCGACCGGGCTTGATAGGTGCGCGGCGTAGAAGGGGTACTGCGCGGCGATCCACGGCGCGGGTCGCTGCTGGCCGGCGCGGTCGGGTTGAGCGCAATGGCAGCAAGCGATGTGCCGATCGCGCTTCGACTGGAGCGCTTCTAACCCGGCAACGTGGTCCATGTCCGACTGGGTCTCCCCAGACGTGATCCCACACCTGGTCTATGGCCTGGTGACAGTCGCGGTGGCGACGCGACCCGGGGCTCGAGCCGGGCGACGTAACCGAACGGGCTGCCTTCACGCAAGGCCAAGCAGGTGAATCCTGAGGCATCAGCGAGATCGGCCAACGCCGAGCGCGTCACCATGTGGGGATCGGGCTGGCTCTTCGGCGATGAAGCAAGCCGGCCGGTCGGCTTGAGTACGCGGTGCATTTCGTGGAGCGCCCGCGCGGGATCAGGAATTTCTCCCAGGGTCGCAACGCACAGGACAGTGTCAAACGTCCCGTCAGGAAACGGGGAAGCCTGGGCGTCTCCGAGATGAGGGGAGATGCTGGTGACGCCGCGCTCTGTCGCTCGCTGCATCACGGTCTGGAGCATGGGCTCCTGGATGTCCAGGAGATCGAGGACACCGCCCGGGGCGAGCGCCGCTGCCAGATCGAGGCTGTAGTAGCCCACGCCGGGGCCAACCTCCAGGACCCGCTGGCCAGGCGCCGGCGCCAGCATGCGCAGCACCCGGTCGCGGGACATCAGCGGCCTGGGCAGCTGCAGAAAGAGTCTCAGAGCGTAGGGACAGGCCGAAGGGGTGCGGCGTTTGCCGGAAATTACCGCGCCCAGGACGACCAGGGCCAGGGCCCCGGCCAGCGTCAGCAACGCTCTCGAGCGGGGGCCGGAGGAATGCATTGCAAGGGGATCCCCGTACTGGCACGGAGAGCACGCCCCGCGCGGCGTGCTCTCCCGGCGTCTGCCGCTACTTGACGGTGATATAGCCCCACATGCCGGCTGCCTCATGCCCTGGAATGTCGCACCAGAAGTAGTACTTGCCGGCCGGTGCCTTGAACTTGGTTTCTTCGGTCTTGTCCGGATCGATGACAAGCTTGATGGGATCGAACGGCAGGTTCTCATTCTTGTGATCGTCGATCAGGAAGGTGTGCTGCGTCACCCCGTGATTCTTCACCTTGATCGTGATCTCCGTGTCGGCCTTGACCGTCACCTCTTTCGGGTCGAAGTAGATGTCGTACGCGCCGATCTCGACTTCGTTCCCGGCAACCGGGCTGGCGCTTGGACTGGCCTTGGGGCTTGCTGACGGGCTGGCCGTTGGGCTGGATTCCTGCGCCTCCATCAAGCGTGGGCTGAGAAAGCCAATGGCTGGGGCCAGTGCTGCTGCAGCGAGCGCAGCGGTCACCTTGCGGCGGTCAACGGTGGATTTCATACGTTTGTACCTTCTTCCCGATCTGGCAAGTTCATCTCGATGCGGGCCTGCTCGCCGACCACGGAGAGAGCGACTCGCTCTCTCCGTGATCTGACGCCTCAGGATTCGGAGATGATCTTGTCCGGATCCTTGACGTAGTGGTTCACGATTCCGTCGCTGGCCAGGTAGGCCAGGGCGGCAACGGTGCCCGTCGGGTTCATTCCCGGGTTCTGTGGGAACTGGGAAGCGCCCACAACGAACACGTTGGGTGTGTCCCAGACCTGTCCGTACTTGGTCACGACCGAATTGGCAGGACTGGTGCCCATGATGGCGCCGCCCGTCGTATGTGTGCTCTGGTAGGGCGCGATGGAGTACGGCGTCAGCTCTTTTTGCGTCACGATGTTCTTGGCGCCCATTTTCTCCAGGATCTCACGCATCTTCGGCGAGAGATAGCGGATGAGGTTGTAGTCGTTCTCGTGCCAATCGAAGGTGATGCGGAGAAGCGGGAAACCGAATCGGTCCCGGTAGGTGGGGTCGAGGCTCACGAACTGGTCGTCATACGGCAGGCTTTCGCCCTGGATGCCGATGCCGGCCACACTGTCCCAGTTCTGGCGGAGCGCGTCCTTCCAGCCCTGGCCCCAGGTTTCGCCGTTGGCGCCTGCGACGCCGCCGACACTGCCGACCGGATTGCGCTCGCCGCTGCCGGAACTGATCGAGCCGCCACCGATGAAATCGAGATCGGTGTGATCGAAGTTGTCGGCGTTGAAGTCGTGAATAACCGCGCCCATCGAGCCGTTGCCCATGAACTGGTTCAGGCGTTCGCCTTCGAACAGGCCAGAGGAGCCACCACCGCCCAACTGATAGGTGTAGTTGGTGCCCACCAGGCCCTGGTCGTTGCCGACGCCGTCCGCATGGGCGCTCGAGCGGGAGAGAAGGAGCAGTTTCACGTTCGTCAACATGAAGGCGGAGACGATGACGATGTCCGCTTCCTGAAACTGGCTGCGGCCCGAGGCATCGATGTAGGACACGCCGGTTGCCTTGCCGGTGTTGTCGGTCTCGATGTTGTAGACGTAGCTGTTGGTTCGAATTTCGTACTTGCCCGTAGCGAGGGCCGCCGGCATATGGACAACCATGGAGTTGCTCTTGGCCGCCACCTCACACCCGAAGCGGGTGCAGAAGCCGCAATAGATGCACGCCCCGCGCATGTTGCCTGCCAGGTCCGGGTAGGCTTGGGAGAGGATGCCGGCGGGCTGCGGGAAGGGATGGTAGCCCAATTCCTTCGAGGCGGCGGTGAACTTGTCGGCCACGATCGACTTGGTCAGCGATGGCAAGGGGTACTCGCGGGAGCGTGGTCCCTCGAAGACATTCCCGCCATCAATCTTCTCACCCTTGATGTTGCCGGCTGTGCCGGAAACACCGGCGTCGTACTCCCACTTGTCGTAGTAGGGCTCCATGTCGTCGTAGGTGACGCCCCAGTCCCGGATGCGGTTGCCAACCGGCAACTTGCTTTCGCCATACCGCTCGACGTGGTGCGTCAGGTACTCGAAGTCCGAGGGATAGAAGCGCCAGTTCTGGGCAGCCCAGTGAATCGCCGCGCCGCCAACGCCCTGGTGCGGGTTGAAGGAGCCGTATTGCCGCATGGGCAGAGCTCGCTGCTTGGGGGAGGGACGCCAGGTCCAGGTCTCGCGGGAGAGATCGACCATCAGGTCTCGACGCTGGTTGTAGCGCAGTTCGTCGTGGTCATGGGTAAAGTCGTTCTCTGTGGTCAGCCAGGGGCCTTGCTCCAGCGAGACGACTTCCAGTCCGGCCTTGGTGAGTTCGTAGGCCATGATGCCGGCCACCAGGCCGGCTCCGACCGTCACGACATCGACTTTCTTGTTCTGTGCCATGGGACGGTCTCCTAGTGGCCTTCGTTCTCAAGCAACATGGCGAGGCTCTGGGGGGCTTTCGTGAAGCCGGGGTCCTTGACGTTGTCCGGGGTGTAGAGGCGCTGTGCCCCCGGATAGCCGATCAGTTTCCAGCCAGCCAGGCCCTGGTTTCCGCCGTACATGGGATCGCTGAACATGCCTTCGATGGTGTCGTTGCGGAGCTGAGTGAAGAAGGCGCGGCCGCTTGGTCCTTCAAAGCCGGTCGCCTTATCCTCCTGCATCTCGCCGAGGATGGCGTCCTGCTCGTCCGCCGTGAGGTCCACGAAGTTCTTCTCGTGCTTGCTTTGGGCGTAGGCGTCGACATACTCCAGACCGCGCCGGTAGACCTCCTGCGGTGACAGCACCGACTGGTACCCGTAGCGTGATGCCTGATCGGCTCCCAGGTCGATGAAGTCGTACTGGTTGCGGTTACTCGATGCCGTGACATCGACGGGCTCTTCGGCGATGACCGGGAAGGGACCCTGGGTGTAGGTCTTGAGGGTGTACCCGAGGTTCGTGCCGCCCAGGCTGCGGTCGATGTAGAAAACTACGCCAGCCTCGTGGGCTCCTGGATCGCTCTCATCGCCTGGCATGAGCCGGGAGACGATGGCGTCAACAGTGGCGGCCTCGTGTGTGTTGAAGAATTCCGCGGGCTTGGAGGCATTCGCCATTTCCGTCATGCCGCCTGCAACGGGTGTCGCATCCGCGGCTGGCGTTGCGTCGGCCTGGGCTGGCGGCGCGGCGGCCGCAGTGTTCAGGGCCGCGGTGCCAAAGGTGGCCAGCCCTGTGGTCGCGAGGCTTACGCTCGAGGCGGTGAGGAAGCCTCTTCGAGAAAATCGGGGATGACGCTGAGGCGTCTCCTTGATGTCCTCCGGGTGACCTTCGCTCATTGAAGCAATTCTCCTGACTCCGGAACGTGACCACGACGAGACGTTTTCGGGTGGCTCAGGGTGACATGGTCTTTCCAGCTTTCTAGCTTCCTGCCTCCTCGTCGGGGATCTTCTCCGGCGCTTGTATATCTTGCATGCATACTTGATGCCAGAACTACACATCCGCCGGGAATTCTTGGGAGGAACGGTCCGAAGTCTGAAACAATCGCCGCACTGGCTGGAACAGGGAAATCTGGTCCCTGGGCGGCATATTTCTGGCGGGTGTTACAACGAACCAAATACAGTTTGCCAACTCGTGAATCGTGCGAAAGCAGAAGAAATTGAGGAGGAGCCATGGCCACAGATCCTGTCCGCAGTATTCGCGCCACAGAGCAGGAATCGCCAGTTGTTCCCGACCTGAAGGCAGCCCTGTCGAGGCTGGCTGCGCTGCCGCCTTCACCGACCGCCAGTTGCCTGACGGTGAGCTTCGATTGGTCGGTGGACGGATCCGAGCCGGGTCGCCTGCCGGCGCCAGCGCCAAAGCGCTCGCAAGAGCGTGCCATGCGGGGAGAGACCGGCGCGCCGCGGCGGCCGGGCTGGCAGCAGATGCAGCGAGAATTGCATTCACTTGTTGAAAGCCACGGCCCGCGCGGTGAGACGTACGACGGACTCGCCGCCGATCTCGCTCGTATCACGGAATTCGTGGATAACCAGCTTGATCTCGGCGTGAACGGCGTCTTCATCGTGGCCGACGGCCAACAGGGCGTCTTCGAGGCCATTCCGCTCGATGTCGCGCCGACGCCGTCGCTGGTGCTGGAGAGCATCCCGGCGCTGCGTCCGCTGGTGCATGCCTCGGAGGATTACCCGAGCTTCGCCGTCGTTAACGCCAACCAGCAGGAAGCGAACGTCTGGGTGATTGAGCGTCTTGGCTGGAGCGAGAATGTCCAGGTCCAGTCGGACAGCTATCCACGCCACCAATCCACGGGTGGTCTCAATGCCCAGCGCTACCAGAACCGCGCCAATGAACGCGTCGAGGCCTTCGCACGCACGGTTGCCGAGCAGGTCAACCGGCTGTTCATGGAAAGCAGCACACCGCCTGACTACCTGATTCTCTCTGATGACGAGCCCATGTCCACCGCGATCTCCGAGCACCTGCACAAGGACGTCACGCCAAAGGTGCTCGGGAAGATCCAGTTGGGCAAGGATCCGCTCCCAACAGAGATCGCGGCCATTGTCGCCCCCATGATCGAGGCGGCCGAGCGGCAGGAAGAGACTGACGCGGCGCAGAAGGTCGCGGACAATGTTGGCTCCCAGAACCTCGGAATCGCCGGAGCCGTGGACACCCTGCGCGCGCTGGCGAACGGCCAGGTGCAGATGCTGGTCATGAACAACGATTTCTCGGCCCCCGGGTGGGCAGATTACACCCTGCCGCTCTTTGGCCTGGGTGACATTCCCGCGGAGCACCCGGCGGGTGGCGATATCGCCAACCTGCGGGTGACGAAACTGGAAGATGAGGCCGTCCGCCTGGTCCTGCTCAACGGGGGGACCGTCGAGTTGATCCAGACCACCGAGCCACTCACTGCGGAGAGCGGTGTCCCAAGGGCGGGTGGTGAGATGCCCCGCTCGGGGGCCGCGACCGCACTGGACGGATTGGGCGGGATCGGGGCAGTGCTGCGTTACGACATCGAGTCATAGCCCTTATCTGGATACAGTGAGTAGGCGGACACGCCTGGCGGGAGGATCCCGCCAGGCGTGTCGCTGCTTTGGCAGGCGTGCAGACGCTCTTCTGACAGTCCCTCCCACTCCCGGGTCGTACCTTGCGCCTATCTGCCGGGGCGCACCCGATGCGCGCCGGTTCGCTGGTATCGCATCAGGAGAGCGTGAATATGCATCGTTTTGCCGTCGCGGTTGCGGTTGCCCTGATCGGGCTCGGGAGCGTGACCGGGTTGTCCGGTCCCCACGCCCTGGCCGAGGACGCCACCCCAGCCGCGCAGGTGAGCACACAGGGCATTACCTATCAGCCGCTGGGGCTGGTGCCTGGCGTCGCCATGGCGGAGGCGGTGGATATGGAAATCGCCCGTGCGACGCTGGCGCCGGATTTCGGCTTCCCGTTCTCGGCCGATGATCCTGCCGCGGCCATGATGATCATGGAGTCTGGTGAGATCACCGCGACCGTCGAAGATGCAACGTGGACAATCAGCCGGGGCGCCTCGGTAGCCGCCATGCTGGCCGGCACGCCTACCGCGAATGGCGTGACCGATGTGGTGGAGACCATCGAGCCGGGTGAGACAGCGACCTTCTCGGCGGGTGACGTCGCGTATATCCCCGGAAGCGCGGCTGGCGAACTCCGGAACCTCGGTGATGAACCGGCAGTGACATTGGTGATTACCTACTTGCCCGCAAGTTCCTAGGCGCGGGGCAAAGAGGGAGGGTTCGCGCCATTGCGAACCCTCCCTCCTTGCAGTGATGCCAATCCTGGTCTGCCAGTCGACGTTTGCTCCCGGGTCAGGATTCCTCCTCAACCAGGGACGCGTCCGGCGCTGTCTTCCGAACACTCTTGAGCGCACGCTGGACATTGGAACGGCTGGCGTACGCCTCGCCGGAGTCGCCAAAGATGTTGCCGTTGCTGGCACGGATGCGCCAGCGGTGGCCGCCTCCGGCGTCCTGGTAAATCTCTACGTCGCCATTCCAGTCCCGCAGCAACGCGATGCCATGTTCGCAGTCCTGCCTGTGCGCGTAGCCCTCGCCGCTGTCAGCAATGATCTTGCTGTTGCGAGAGCGTAGCCGCCAGCGATACTCGCCCTTCTTGTCCCGGTACAGGTGGAACGTTCCCATGGCCGGATCCTTCCTGACGCCTGAGCCCTCACCAAAGACATCGCCCGACTACATTGTAGCGCTGGCGACACATCCGTGGAAGGGCAGGAGGTTAGACCACTTCGACCACCTGCATCATCCCCAGTTCCTCGTGATTCATCATGTGGCAATGCAGCACGTACTTTCCCGTGAAATCGAGAAAGCGCGAGCGGAACGTGACACTGCCGCCATGGGGCACGATCACGGTGTCGAGCCAGATGGGCTCGACAGGTTCCCCATTCACCTTCACCAACTGAAAGGGATTCACGTGGATGTGGAAGACGTGGTCGTTGTGTTCATCACTGCTGGTGACGGTCCACTCTTCGACAGCATTCAGGTCGACCGTCTGGCCGACGACATTCATATCGAAGAGTTGGTTATCGACCAGGAAGGCGAACTCCCGCCAGTGCCCGGCGGCATCGACCTCCGGCGCGTGGCGGGAGAAGAGTATTTCGCGCTTGCCCGTGAGTTCGTCGTCTGTGATGTCTGCGAATTGAGCCGGTGGTAGGGCAGTGGGTAGCGTCATGTCCAGCGGTTCACCCTCCACGATGACGTGGGCGATGGGGCCGGTCGGCGCGTCATAGCCCTGGAAGTAGGGGAGCGCCTGCAACAGGTATTCGCCGGGCGCTCCTGCCTGGACAAGGACATCCACCCGCTGACCTGGGGCGAAGAGAATGGCTTCCGGTGGCGCTTCGCCCACGCTGGCGGGTTGGGTGACACTGGAAGTGCGGCCGATCTCCGGGAGACGGATGCCGTCTCGTGCGATGGGCAGCAGCGTGTGGCCGTCCAGCGACATCAGGATGTCATCCTGATACCCCGCGTGCAGGATGCGCCAGCGCTGGACCTCGCCGGGTTGCATTCGAATGATGGGCTCGCGCTGGCCATTGATGGTGAAGAAACGAGTGGCGCCCTCCGGGAAGACGGTTTCGAAGCCCTCGACCTGGCGGTACTCATCGAACACCACCTGGTTCATCAGCAGAACGCGTTCCGTGGCTGCGGCGATTTCGGGAACCTCGGCGAAGTCCCCCTCAATGATGACGGCGCCCGCCATACCGCTGGCGATCTGGATATCGGCGCTGCCGTGGTTGTGCGGGTGATACCAGTAGGTGCCGCTGGGGTGATCCTCCGGCAGATCCACCTCGATGTCATAGCTCTGGCCTGGCTCGAAGACGCGGAAGATGTTGTCGGAAATCCCCTCCGGGCTTATGTGCGCACCGTGGAAGTGAAAGTTTGTGCTGTTGAGGTGGTGGGGGAGATCCTCGTCGCGAGGGTCTTCGTCCCGGCTGGCCGGAAGCAGGTTGTGGAACCTGATCTTGAGGGCATCTCCCGGCTGTAGCCGGAGCGTAGGACCGGGGATCGTTCCTTCGTACGAGCGCATGGAAAGCTGGTAACCACCGCCATCTTTCCACGTGTACTGGGCGTGGAGTTCCGTTTCCAGCACGCCAGCCACGGACCGGCGCTCCTCTGGCTCGACCAGGTCTTCTGACGTCCAGGGGGTTGGGCCAGGGATGAGTCCCAGTGTCTCCCCATCTTCGTGCGCCATGTGGCCAGCGGCCGGGGTGGCGTCATCGGCTGCGGCTTGTGGCAGGCGAGTCGCGCCGGCCACGAGCAGGGATCCCCCGGCAGCGAGGCTGCCAGCCAGGACACGACGGCGAGAGACTGCGGACATGAGCAGAATTCCCTTCGCTACTTGACGAGGAACGCCGGCGGAAATCGCGAAAAGATGAGCATGAGCAACGCGTAGCAAACCACCAGGACCACGATGCCGATCAGGTTCTGGCGGGTCGTCGATTCCCCGGCGGGCTTGAGCCACCAGGCGAAGCGCGTGCTGACCCAGGGCACGACGTAGTTCAGCAGCAACACGCCCACCACGTTCCCGACGAAGAGCGATGCCCAGAAGGGCATGCCGAAGGTTCCCATCAGGTACGGGGTCTGCACGAAGAATCCGAACAGAAACACGATGGGGTAGAGCCCGAGCAGCACCAGCATGTTCATTTTCCAGGTTGGCGCGGCCCCGGCGGCTCCTTCCAATGGAAACCACTGCGCGAAGGCTGAACGCACCGTCCGCGCGTGCGACTCGGTAAAGATCGAGCTGCCCTCGTCCAGCAGGCGCTTGCGGTCGGTCGATGTCAACCAGTCGTTCAGGTGGTCCTGGTTGTCGAACTGGACAACGGTGAGCCAATCGTCCTGGACATTGGGGGTAGGAGGCGTGATCTTGAAACCCTGGAAACCAGGGTAGCGCGCCTGGGCAGCGTTGATGCGCTGGTTCCAGGCCTTGAAAGCGGCTTCCTTGCCGGGTGCAACCCGCGTCGAGATCACGAGCGAGACCGCACTGCTGTCCGGCTGCGACGAGTTCTCAATCAGGTGGATATCGTCATGACCGACCAGCCAGGGGCGAACTTTCTCCAGCAACTTCTGCCGTTCGGGCGACCCGAGCCACGCTTGCGCCGCCGTGTTGCTCGTGAAGCGCTGCATGATGACCCAGTCCGGCTGGACTGGCGACGGAGGCAGCACTTCGGCAGAGATGAAGCCGGGGACGGCGGCGACCTCACCGCTGATCTCCTGTTGCCACGCGGCGAAGTCCGCCGCGTGCTCCGGAAGCACCCGCGTCTGCGTAATGATCGTCGTGGGCGCACCGGATTCCGGCGTCGCAGGCGCAGTTGCGGCCATAAGCTCCCCTGAGCGTCGCCGCCGCGCGACGCAGCATCACCTGATGACGTGTCATGTCTCATTACTTCTGTTCTGGTTTCCCGTAATTTGTAACGTCACAGCGGATATTGTCAAGACTTGAATCGGGAAGTATTTGGGACTTGCGTCGAAGGAAAGCTAGGAGTAATCTGTCGATTGGTTTGACATATTTCTCAAATCATGGACGTTCGCGCGCTCATTCCTGAGTTGTGCGACACGTCGCGCGTGCTCAGGCGCGCGCGATCCATACGGCTGCACTGAAGGGACGTGGTCGTGAATCTCAACACGGTGCAGGAGCTACGCGGCGCCAGGGCGGTTGAACAACCAGACTTTTCCTGGCGAGACGGGGATAGTTGGTTGGCGGGTGGCACCTGGCTCTATTCTGAGCCACAAGCTGAACTGCGTCGCCTGTTTGACCTGCGAGATTTTGGCTGGGAGCCGCTGGAAGTCTCCCCGTCCGGCCTGCGCATCGGCGCCACGTGCCGGATCTCGGAGCTCTATGCGCTGCAGGCTCCCGCGGAGTGGACTGCCGCCACGATGATCGGGGAGTGCTGTCGCGCTTTCCTGGCGTCATTCAAGATCTGGAACGAGGCAACCGTCGGCGGCAACATCTGCATGTCCCTCCCCGCCAGCCCGATGGCGTCCATGGCGGCTTCGCTTGAAGCGGTGTACACCCTGCAGGCCCTGGACGGTACAGAACGACAGATGTCTGCGGTGGATTTCACCCTCGGTCCTCACGTGACCGCGCTGCAACCGGGAGAACTCTTGCGGGCAATTGACATCCCGGAGGACGTTCTGCGGCGGCGAGCGGCGTTCCGCCGCTCCACCCTGACGCACCTGGGCCGCTCGACCGCCCTCATCATCGGCACTGCCCACGCACCGGATCAGCCTTTCGTGCTGACGATCAGCGCGTCCACGCCACGCCCGGTGCAACTCACCTTCCCGCGGATTCCCTCAGCCGCCGACCTGCGTGCGGCGATCAATGAAGCGATCCCGGATGGCGCGTGGTTCGATGACGTGCATGGCGCGCCAGCTTATCGCCAGCACATGTCCTTGCACTATGCCGAGCAGATTCGCGCGGAACTGGCCGGAGGCGCCGCATGACCTTTCATGTCAATGGTCGAACCTATTCGGAAGAACCGTTCGCCGGCCAGTGCCTGCGGACGTTTCTGCGTGACCTCGGCTGCTTCGGCGTCAAGAAGGGGTGTGACCAGGGGGACTGCGGCGCCTGCACGGTCTGGGTAGACGGCAAGCCAGTCCACAGTTGCCTGATGCCAGCCGTCCGCGCGCAGGACAAACAGGTCACCACCATCGAGGGGTTGGCCACCGGCGAAACTCTGCACCCCATGCAGGAGCAGTTCCTGCACGCACAGGGATTTCAGTGCGGCTTCTGCACCGCCGGAATGATCATGACGGCGGCCAGCCTCACCCAGGACGACATCCAGAACGACCTGGCGCGCCACCTGAAAGGCAACCTCTGCCGCTGCACCGGCTACCACGCAATCGAGGATGCCGTCCACGGCGTGGCGACGGTGGAGCAGGATGCGCCTGGCTGCTCGGCCGGGACCGGGGTGGGTGCCCCCGCTGGTCCGTTGGTTGTCACAGGCCATGCTCGCTACACGATGGACACGGCGATGGAGGGCATGCTCCACCTGAAGGTGGTGCGCTCGCCGTACGCCCACGCGAAGGTCCTGTCCATCGACACCAGCAAGGCGAAGGCTGTGCCGGGTGTGCGCGGGGTGTACACCTGGGAAGACGTGCCGCGCCGTCTCTACACCACATCGATCCACGAGGATTTCCGGGTCGATCCCAACGACACCTACATGCTCGACAACGTGGCCCGATTCGTCGGGCAGCGCATGGTCGCCGTGGTTGCGGACACCGATGCCGCCGCGGAAGAGGCGTGCCGCCAGGTGGTGATCGAGTGGGAAGAGCTGCCAGCCGTCTTTGATCCCGAGGAAGCGATGCAGGCTGGCGCACCCGCGGTGCACAACCGTGGCGTGGACGCCTTCATCCGGCAGCCAGAGCGGAATATTCTCATCGACGTCCATGGCAACATCGGCGACGTCGAGGCGGCGTTTGCCTCGGCCGATGTCATCCACGAGGCAACCTACACCACGCACCGCGGACAACACGCGCACCTGGAAACCCACGGCTCGATTGCCTGGGTCGATGAGCACAAGCGGCTCAATATCCGCACCAGCTCGCAGTCACCCTTCATCTGCCGGGACAAGATTGCCTACCTGTTTGGGCTGGGCCTGCCGGATGTGCGCGTCTTCTGCGAGCGCATGGGCGGGGGGTTCGGCGGCAAGCAAGAGGTGCTGACCGAGGACCTGGTCGCGCTGGCGGCCATGGATACCGGGCGCCCGGTGCAGTGGGAGTTCACCCGCGAGGAGCAGTTCATCGGCAGTACGTACCGGCATCCGATGAAGGTCTCGGTCAAGCTGGGCGCCACGAAAGAGGGCGTGCTGACCGCGATGCAGTTGCGCATCGTTTCCAACACGGGCGCCTACGGCAACCACGGTGGCGAGACGCTGTATCACGCCTGCAGCGAGTGCATTGGTCTCTACCGCTGCCCGAACAAGAAGATCGACGCCTACGCGGTCTACACCAACACGGTGCCCTCCGGCGCCATCCGCGGGTACGGCCTGACGCAGACGGTCTACGCGGTGGAGAGCGCACTGGACGAACTGGCTCGCGCGCTGGACATGGATCCCTTCGAGCTTCGCCAGAAGAACGTTGTCCGGCCCGGAGATCCGATGCTGTCGCTGGGTATGGAGATCAGCGACGCCGAGATCGGGAGCTACGGCCTCGATGAATGCGTCGATCTCGTGCGCGATGCGTTGGCTCGTGGCAACGGCGTAAACCCGCCCGACGACGGCGAGTGGTTGGTCGGGACGGGTATCGCCTACGCCATGCATGATGCGGCCCCGCCGACCGAGCATCGCTCCAACGCGGCGATCGAGCTGCTGGAAGACGGCACCTATGAGTTGGTCTCCGGCACCGCCGAGTTCGGGAACGGGACGACGACGCAGCACATCCAGATCGCGGCGACCACGCTCGGCGCGACAGCGAGCCGCTTCCACATCATTCAGTCTGACACCGATCGTACGGGCTACGACACGGGAGCGTTCGCCAGCACCGGCACGTTCGTGGCGGGCAAGGCGGTGGCGCTGGCGGCCGAAGCGTTGCGCGACCGGATCCTGGCCTTCGCGGCCCAGGTGATGGACGTTGAGCCGGGCATGTGCCGTATGGATGACGACGGCGTGATCTGTGGCGAGGGGCGCATCTCACTGGCGAGCCTGTGGCAAGCGGCCAGGGAACGTGGTGTCCAGCTCGGGCTCTCCCGCAAGTCCTACGGCTCTCCACGTAGCGTCGCCTTCAACGTCCATGGCATTCGCCTCGCGGTGCACCGGGTGAGCGGCGAAATCCAGATCCTGCAAAGCGTGCACGCGGCAGACGCCGGCACGGTCATCAACCCCATGCAGTTGCGTGGGCAGGTGGAAGGCGCGGTTGCGCAGGGGATCGGCTGGGCGCTCTACGAGCGTATCGTGCTTGATGGCACCGGCAAGATCGTCAACCCGGCGTTCCGCAACTATCGTATCCCTGCGTACGCCGATATCCCGCGTACGGAGATCTTTTTCGCGGACACCCATGACAGCATTGGGCCGCTGGGCGCCAAGGGAATGGGCGAGTGCCCGATCAACCCGGTGGCGCCGGCCCTGGCGAATGCTCTTGCGGACGCCACGGGGATCAGGTTCCGGGACATGCCGTTCCGGCCTGACCTGATCTACAAGCCGATTTACGAGAAGTTCGGTTCCAGCCTGATGCCCTAGGCAGGGAGTTCCAGCCCGAGATGGAGAGCAGCACATCGACCGCCGCGGGGTACATCAACCTCGGCGCCGTGGCGTATCGAGAGGGCCGGCTGGATGAGGCCCGTGCGCTCTTCGTTCGGGCGCTCCTGATCGATCATGGAAACGAACGCGCCTGGCTCTGGCTGGCGACGGTTGCGACGGATCAGCATGAGCAGCGCTACTGCCTGAACCGGGCACTGGAGATCAACCCGGAGAGTAGCGGTCTGCGCCGGCGTGCCCTGCTCCCGCCTGGCCCAGCGGTGGTGCCTCCAGAACTGATCGAGCTGGATCACCCACCGTTGCCGCCTGACCTGGTCGGCGTGCGTACGCCGGCTCTACCCATCTTGCCGCGCACGGCGCTGGAGCGGCGCCACCGGGCCCAGGCCGGCCGCAGCCCGTCGGGCTCTGGGGATGGCACTGACGCCGACATCCCCATGCCAGCGCCAGTGCCAGCGGCGTTGAACCGCTTCTACTGGCTGCTCCCCGTGCTCGCACTGCTGCTCCTGGTTGCCGGAGGGTGGTTCACCTTCCGTAACAACGCAGAACCTGCCCCGGACGACTACGTCATCGCCTATGCGGGGCCCCTGAGCGGCGAGGATGCGTTGATTGGGCAGGAGCAGCTCCAGGCGGTGCAACTTGCGGTCACGGAGCAAAATGCGCGAGGTGGCATTGGCGGGCATAACGTGCGCATTGAAAGCTTCGATGACGGCAATGATCCTGCCCGGGCCAGCCAGATTGCCGAGATGCTAGCCGCCGATAGCCGGGTCCTGCTGGTGATCGGGCACGATCAAAGCGCAGCCACAACGGCCGCCGCGCCCATTTACCAGAAGGCGGGGCTCACGGTCATTTCGCCCTCATCGACCGCGGATACGCTGGGTGCGGGAGAACCGTGGGTCTTCCGCTCGATCTTCACCAACCGGTCCGAAGGGGCGTTTGCGGCCGAGTACGCCCGCCACGCGCTCGAGGCCGGATCTGCGAGCATTGTTTCCACGACCGGAGCGTACGAAACGTCGCTGGCTGACGCTTTCGCCAGGCAGTTCGACACGAGCGGCGACGTTCGCCATCGCTGGACCATTGACCCTGGAAATCGCGATGCATCGATCCAGGGCATCGTGGATGAATTGCGGGATGATCCAGAGCCGGGTGTGCTTTTCCTTGCCCTGAAGCCGGTGGATGCCCACGCGCTGCTGTTGGCGCTCGGCCGCGCTGACCTGCGTCCCAGGATGCTGGGCGGTGAGGCGCTGGGATTCGACGACTTTGCCACCATGTTTGCAAACGAACCTGAAGCGCAGGAGCAGCCCGGCTTCTTCACGAATGGGCTCTACGTCGTCTCACCGCTGCTCTATGACAGTCTCGGAGGCGACGCACTGGAGTTCGCGCAGAGATACCGCACGAACTTCGGCAACACGCCAGATTGGTTCGGGGCCAAGGCGTTCGATGCAACCGCGCTCGGGCTTTATGCGCTGGAAGCGCTGGACGGCGCCAACCCTGCGAGTGAGCCTCTGGCGGAATTGCGCCAGGGCGTGCAGGAAGCCCTGGCCAAATTGGTCGGAAGTCACGAGAGCGTGGTGGGCCTCGAAGGCCCGCTCAGCTTCAACCCGGATCGCAGCGTAAAGGAGTCACTGTCGATTGGCGTGTTCGACCTCGGCTCACTGCAGAGCGCGCCCCTCCAGTACCGGGCAACGACACCTGCGGCGGTCCCCGATCTCGATGCGGAACTGGCCTCGGGCCGGGTCTTCGATCTGAATGGTGAGTATTTTCGCCAGTACCGGGTCGTCTACGTTGGTGTCGGAATCAATGGGGTGTCGGAGATAAACGTCCAGAACCAGACATTTGACGCAGATTTCTTCCTGTGGTTCCGCTACCAGGGCGACCAGGACGCCGAGGACGTCTTCTTCATCAATGCTGATGACCCGGACACCGCGTTGCCCGATCCCATTGACCGCACGGAGGTGGGAGACGAACACTTCGCGATGTACCGCATCGATTCCACCTTCAGCCAGCCCATGGATTTCCGGCTCTATCCCTGGGACCGGCACGCGCTAATCATCAGCCTGCAGAACGTGAGCCTCTCCGAGGATGACGTGGTCTACGTGCCGGACCAGTCGAATCTGCGGCAGACCCAGGACGAGCGGCTGAGCAGCGGCGTGGATGTCACGCGTCCCTTCAACCAGGTTCCTAGCTGGATTGCCACGCGCGTGCTCTTCACCCAGGACACTGCCACCACCCGTGGCACGGTGCCTGACCCCAGGTCAGGAGCGCCGGAACTGCGCTCGGCGTCGACCTACAACGTCCAGATGGCATTTCAGCGCGACGTGCGTTCCTTCCTGATCAAGAACCTGTTACCACTCGCTCTACTGGCGCTCGTGACCTACATCTCGCTCTTCTTCTCCCCGGAAAATGCCGGCACGCGTATCGGGTTCTCCATTACTTCGATCCTCACCACATCGGTGCTGCTGCAGTCGATCTCGGGCAACCTGCCGGACGTCGGCTACACCGTTGCCATCGAGTGGGGCTTCTACATCTACATCGCGCTGTCCGCGTTGCTGGTGATGGTGAATATCACGATCGAGCGCTGGTACAAGGCGCGGCGCTACGCGGCGGTGGCGCAGCTTGACCGCATCGCGCGATTCGTCTACCCCGTCGTCATCGTGGCCGTGGTTACGGCCTACGCCCTCAGGTTCTGGTAGCACTGCGGACCACGGGGAAAATGTCTCAGCGAGCATGGCTGCGGGTCAGGGCAAGCTCGGCAGGGTGAATTCCAGGCACGCCGCTTGCGCCTCCTCACCGGCAAATCTCTGCTGCGTCCATGCGATGAGCGGCGCCTCGAGTGACGAACCGGGGGCGACGATGCTGCGGTGATCCTGGTCTGGGAGGCGCCAGTACTCCAGCGGGAGCCCTTCCGCACAGCGGGCAAGGACGAACGCATCGGTGGCAGCAGGGAAGACGACCTCGTCAGCCTTCCCCTGGGCAATCAGGACCGGGACAGAGAATGGTCCACGCGGCGTGTTCTCGGACATCCTGGCGGCAAGTGCCTGGGGAAGTGGCGTCTCCAGGAGGGATTCACCGCCCAATCCCTCGATGAGCGAGGTGATGACCGGAGCATCCTGCGGATCAAGCGGGCAGCGTGTTGCCAGGTCGCGGCCGGCCTGATGCGCGGAGATCCGGACCGCCTCGTCGTAGGAGATGTCCTGGTAATACCTGTCGTAGGCGTTCACGAGGAACGCCCCGATGCCCGAGGCGACAGCGTCTCCTCCGTGCATCTCCAGCAGGCGAAGCAAATCAGCGGCTGGCGCAATGGCGACGGTTCCGGCCAGCGTGATATCTGGCGCGTACGCTGGCGCCAGCATGGTGGTCCAGAGCGCTGCGTGCCCACCTTGCGAGTGGCCCCAAACGACGGTCTGCTCCCCCAGATCGAGATCAGGCAACTGGTGTGCCGCGCGGACCGCGTCCAGGGTGGAGCGGGCTTCCCCCTCTCCAATCAGGAACGGGTGAATGCCACTGGCGTCCGTCACGTAGTCCGGCGCTACGACTACCCACCCCTGCTCAATGGCTTGCTGGACAGCGGGTATGGCCGCGAAGGGGATTGTGGTGAGCGAGGGCAGACACCGTTGCACCAGGCCGACGGTCCCATGGTCCCAGGCGATCACTGGCATAGGCGCAGCCGGAAGAACCTCAGGGGCCAGCACGGTGGCTACCGCCACGGCAGGCGAGCCGTTGGGCAGGGTTGTCGCGTACTGCATCCGCCATGCCTGTGATCCTGCCGGCAGTACGCGGTCCACCAGCCGCTCGCTGCGCAGGAGGGTGCCGGGCTCGGCACTCATCTCTACCGGTGGGTCATAGAACCCGTCGACAGGCAGCAGCGCTTGTGCCAAAGGCTGCGGCGTGCCGTCATCCTCCCCCGCGACCGTCGCCACTGTGAGCGTGATGATCGCTGTACTCACAAACAACCCCAGGGTAAGCCAGCGCAACGCGGTTCCCATGAAGCTCTCCCTGGCGTTACAGCCACCTCCGATGGCGGACCACTTCAGAAACCCTACGTCTCAAGACCGGCTGTTCGGAACTTGCCCTGGACTTGTGTGAGGGCGGGTTCGGGACGCGACGACTAACTCGTGCCGCCGATGATGGAGTTGGTACAGGCGCTCGCCCGTGCGTCGCCCGCAAAACGGTCCTGTGTCCAGGTGATCAGTGGACCCTCCAGGGGCGAACCTCGTTGCACGAGGCTGAGGTGATCCTGGCCTGGCAACTGCCAGAACGAGATTGCAGCGCCCTCGGCGCAGCGCGCTGAGACGAAGCCGGCCGTAACCTCAGGTAATACGACGTTGTCGGCGAGACCCTGTGCAATGACGACGGGGGCAGCAACATCGCCGTCAGGTTCATTCTCCGCGAGCCGGGCACGAAACGCCGCGGGGGCTGGGAGGGAAAGCAGCGGCCTATCGCCCAGCTCCCCGAGCATCAGGGTCATCGCCAGCCCGTCAAGTGACTCGCCCGGACAACGGCTGGCAAGCTCCCGTCCAAGCTCCAGCGCGTCCGGGGCGACGATGGCGCCGTAGTCGACGTCGGGATAGTACGAGCTAAAGGCCGTTGCCAGGAATGCCGCAAGGATCGGCGCCACGCTCGATTCACGTTGTCTGTCGAGCAGGGACAGGAGTGCCGTGGCCGGAGAGATTGCAACCACCCCGCTGATCGAGATGTCTGGGGCGTACGTTGGCGCAACCATCCCCGCCCAAATGGCGGCGTGGCCACCCTGGGAATGACCCCAGATAACGGTACGTGCATCCACGGACAGGTCGGTCATCTGGCGCAGCGCACGGACGGCATCGAGCGTTGATCGCGCTTCACCCTCACCGATCAGGAACGGGTGCACCCCGTTTGCGTCTGTCTGGTAGTCGGTCGCAACCACGAGCCAGTCCTGGGCCAGGGCTTGTTCCAGAGCTGGCATCCCCATCCACGGATCGGGCATGGCTGATGGCAAGCAGCGCTGCACAAGGCCAACCGCGCCATGATTCCAGGCGATGACTGGCATGGGACTCGCCGGCGGATGCCGCGGAGCAAGAACCGTCGCGACTGCGACAGTTGGCGAGCCATCCGGTGCGGTGCTCGAATACTGGATGCGCCAGGCTTGAGCGCCGCCCGGTATCGCGCGGCCAGTCAGCGGATCGCGCCGCAAGAGGACACCCGGCGATTCGGGTATGTGGGCGGGACGCGTGTAGATGCTGTCCGCCGGAGTGATGATGGCATCAATAACGTCCGGCGCCGCTTCGTCAGCCTGAATGCCTGAGACGCCCGTGGCCAGTAACAGCGAGACGGCCAGAACTGGCCGCATCCACCGCAGCGAGCGAGGCAGACGCCACGTCCGCGGTTGGCTAGCGGACCGGCGCATTCCGCTCATCTTCAAACACCAGCAGGTCGAGGCTGCCAGGCGAACTGCCAGCCCGCGTCAGGAGTAACGCCGCTTCGCTGCGATGCTGCTGGGCGTGGTTGGCCTGGTGCAGGAGGGCCTGCCAAACGGGATAGCGCCACGTCTCGCCCGCGAAGTTCTGGTACGCGATGACTCGCTCCAGGTCACCCTCCGTGAGGTCGTCAAGGAAGTCATGGGTCATTGCGTCCACCTCGCGCCAGCGTGCGGCGAGGGTGGCGACGTAGGGGAAGTCACCTGGCTGCCAGACAGCAGTGGGCGATGCGCCGCGGCACCGTTCCAGCCAGATCCACTGCGCCCAGACCGTGTGCACCAGGAGGTCCCGGATCGCGTCGTGCCCGTCCGGCGCGGCGACGAACTGCTGGAGGCGCAAGCGCTCGGCAGCCTCCAGGACGCGTCGCGTCGCCCAGGTGTTGTAGTCGTAAAGAAAGTGCAGCGCCTGTCGCATGGGACTCATCGTCTTGCTGATGTCGCTATTTGCCAGAACCACATACTACCGCGTCAGCCCACGCGGTAGCGCTGCACGACCTCCCAGGTTAGTGACACGCCCAGGCCAGGAGTCTTCGGGACAGTGACGTACCTATCCACCATTTGAAGTCGGGGCGTGGTGAGATCCGTGTTGAGCGGGGAGCCTTCCATGGACCACTCGATCATGTGCCCCCGCGGGGAATCGGCCAGCAGGTGGAGTGAGGCGGCCGAGACACTGCCGGCATACAGAGCCCGCGCACGCGTGGTCTTCCTGTTCCTTACCCCGCCGGCGTCAGCCGGGCGTCTCAGACAAACAGCGGTGAAATCTCGGGCCAGAGGGCATCGATTTCTGCCTTGTCACCGGCGTCCAGCGGCAGGAACTCAGGGTCACGCATCAGGGTGGAGGTGAAGACTTCCCGCCGCCGCAGCACTTCTTTTGAGACGGCCATCCAGGCGCTCATCTCCAGCGACAGGAGAGGCAGAATTTGCTGGTGAATGGCGCGGGCACGCGCGGTTTCTCCCGCCTGCCAGGCATCGAAGATCTTGACCAGCACGTCGCAGACGGCTGCGGAAGGCATGGAGCCAACGACGCCGCGCGCCAGTTCGTTCGGCAGGTGCATACCCGCCATGCCGCCAAAGACCCCCTGCAGTTTTGGCGGAGCGCCGGAGATGACGTCGCCGATGTTCCGCGTCGGGGGCAAACGCTCTTCCTTGATGTAGTTCACGAGCGGGATGTCCTCGACCAGCTTGAGCACCACTGGCGTGGGCAGGCTGATGCCGAAGGGCGGAGGAGCGTTCTGCACGATAACCGGCAGTTGGGCCGCCTCGGCAATGGCCGCGTAGTAGGTCATGACGCCGTCGATGGTTGGCTTGCGGACGTAGGGCGGCAGGGCCATCACGGCACTTGCTCCGGCCTCCCGCGCGTGCTGTGCGAACTCCAGCGCTGCCTGGGGGCTGGGCGCCGCCACGTTGGCCACGATCGGCACGCGTCCCGCTGCCTGCTCAACGGTGCTGGTCACCACCTGTCGCCGTTCGGCGTCAGTGAGCACCATGAACTCACTCGCCAGGGCAGGTATCACCAGGCCGTGGACGCCGCAGCGGATGCAGAACTCCACTTCGCGCCGCAGCGCGTCCTCGTCAATGCGGTCAAGCGGCGGTGCGGGGAGGAAGGGAATCTGCAGAACCGGCATGATGCCGGCCAGGGGCGTAGCTGACACAGGAAGGGTCCGCCTCGTCGCGCGATGGAATGCAGAGCAGCCCAGGCCGGAGCGACGGTGGATGTCGTCCGTAATCGTGGCTGCCGTTCCGTTGCCAATCCTGCCCGGCAGTCTAACAAAGGACCGTAGAACGCGCCGGAGATGATGGCGCGCACGTCATCTGCAGTCAGGAGTAGGCGGGGGCGACCTCTTGCCGCAGGATGATATCGGGATCGGCGCTCTTCGAGGACTTGCGGCGGATCGCCAACTCCCCACTGGCACGGTCTGAAAGGAGACGTTGCAGCTCCACTGCGAAGAGGACCGTTGCTTCGTCCGGGTTCTGGGTGGAATGCACCACCACTGGAGAGCCATCGCCGGGTTCCAGGAAGACGATCTCGTAGCGCGGTGTTGAGCGTCGCACACGGCCTCCAGGGATGCTTGTGTTTAGGCCACATGCGAAATATGCCTGAAGAGGATCAGGTTATGCAATTCGTAGGAAAAACGCATAAGCGGTACGTATTACCATCATGTAATTTCATAATGACAGCCAAGACTGCCGCGCTGCGGCGTCTCGGGCGGCTGGCAACGCCGGCGTAGTCAGGGGAATCCGGGCCAAGACAGAGCGGCCAGCGTACGTGAGGCGCCGGCAACTGGCCGCTCTTCGTTGCTGCTTCTGGGCTCCAGGCAGCCCTTGCGGGGGTTAGTTCAACTGGGCGACGCAGGTAAAGAACCCGGCAATGTCGCAACGGGAGGTGAAGTCACAGCACTGCTGGATCACAGCGGTGCAACCCGGATCACCATTGCAGATCGGGGAGAGGGAGACCACGCACTGGCCCTCTTGCTTCTTGCACTTCTTCTTGGCCTTCTTGGCCGTACTCTGCTTGGCGTCAGCCCCCTGGGGACGGGCCAGGATGCCGGTGAGCCCGGTGGCGAACAGTGCGGCCAGGGACGTGCGACGGGTCAAGTTACCTGAACCTTGCAGATTCATGAGCGACTCCACTGCGTGCGGCTAACGACGAACAACCTCGATCGGCTGATTTCAAACCGGCTAGGGAGCAGTTGCTGCAGTGGCACAGGCGACGAACGCGGTGAAATTGCAATTCTTGAGAAGATCACAGCACGCAATCGCAGCCGGGCAATCTGTTCCGGTACAGACAGCCAGGATGGACGACTGGCACTGCCCGACCTGTTTCTTGCAGCGGGAGTTTGCCTTTTTCTTGGCGGTCGACTTTTGCGGCATGACTGCCGACACCCCTAAGGCTCCCAGAGAGAGCAGTGAGGCACGTCTCGACAAGTTTGAGAGCACAGGAGCACGCATTTCCCTCTCCTCCACGACGAGGTAATGTCAGCAAGTTCCACTTGTGAACTAGGAACTATGAAGATCATATGAGGCATTCTCATCGATCACAAGTGGGTGTAGCCTGTGCTTCACGTATTTCCAGGACCTTTGGGTGCCAGGTGATGAGGGGAGTGGATCGGGACCGGGGTGTATTCGCTGGCAGAGCTTGGGCAGAAAACAGACTGCCCGTGTCAGGAGTACTCCTGACACGGGCCCGTCCGAAGCGGTTGAGTTGAGGGGAGCCTCTGGCTAGCTGATCGTGGCCTCCACCGGGATCGATTCACGATTGGCTTCGGCGCGGGACACGGCGATCTTCTGTGGCTTGGCCCGCGCGGCCTTGGGCAGCGTAATCCGGACCAACCCGTTATCAAATATGGCTCGAGCCTGGGTGGCGTCTACCTCAAAGGGGAGCGTTACGGTCCGCTGGAACTGGCCGTGCCCGAGTTCCTGCAGGTACCAGGTCGCGCCTTTACCCTGTTCACTCTCCGCCGCGCTGGGGACGCTGCCCGCGAGACTGAGCGTGTTCTGGTTGATGGTCACGTCCAGGTCTTCCGGCTGGAGGCCTGGCACCGCGGCGATCACGATGGCTTCGTCACTCGTGGCAAAAACGTCGAGCGGAAGACGCGCGACCGTTGCCATTCGTCCACCGTTGCGAGTTCCGCGCGAGGGAACCACGCTGTCCTCGAGAAGTTGCTGCATGGCATCGCGCAGGACGACGAAATCGGAACCAAAGGGAAACTGGCTGACCATACCCATTATCCTCCATCGCGCAATTCAAACGCGCCTAAGCGAACCTGAACCGGGCGATACCGGTGTGCAATTAACCGGCTCGTCTGCATTTCGTATTATACGAGATGCCTCGTACGTGTCAATGGGTATGCACGGAACGTATCAAGGCTTTGCCCGGTAGCAGGAGCGCTACCGGGTTGTCACAATCGGGTCCTACCGGGAAGCGTTCCAGGGCGCTTCGCCTGCGGCCTCTGAGAGTGGACGCTTGAAGAACCAGGTTTCGCCGTCTGCGGACACATGAAAGGCTTCCCAGCCTTCTGCACCGAGGCGAGCCAACTGTTCCAGGTGTGTCTGATCACCTTCCGATTCGGGTTGGACACGGATCGTCAGGTATTCCCATCCAGACATGGCTATCTCTTCTCCTTGCTGTGTACCACCGCTCTACCGTCGTGAATCGGCGCCTGATCCTGATTGAAGTACCGGGGAGACACTCCAACAGTACACAATCCCGGCCGGGCGCATTGACGCCGCGAAGGATAGAGCGTCGACTGGGAACCAGGTCGCTGGGTCAGGGGCGATGCAGGCACGTGACGCCGGTTGCGGTATCCGGCCTACCGGGTTGCGAAGACACTGAGCTGGAGCCAGCCGGGAAAGGCCCGGCAAAGACTCCGATCCCCTGAGAGGGACAGGGTGCCGTCGCGCAAGGCCGACGTGAACGACACGTCACCCAGCCAGACCCTGTGCAGCACCACGGCGTCAGCCGAAAGCGTGAGATCCGGTTCGAAACCGGGGTCGTTCCAGCAGACCGAAACAGCGCCGTGTTCGAGGATCATCCAGTAGTCGCGTTCGACGGCGCCGGTGAAGGCAATCTGGATGACCGTACGCTCCTGCGGCAGGTGCTCCGTTAGCAGCCTCCGGTGCATATCCCAGACCAGCAGATCGGTGTCGATGCGCTCCGGCCGGACATCTGTGTTCGCCCACCGTTTGCCCCAGAAACCGAGTTCCAGCACGATCTGGCTCAGATCCTGTCCGGCTTCCGTCAGGTGGTACTCGACCCCGGTGCGTTGGGGATTGACCCGGCGCTCGATGACACCCGTAGCTTCCAGTGTGCGCAACCGCTGCACCAGCACCGAGCGCGGAATGCGCGGCAACCCGCGGAGCAGGTCGTTAAAGCGATGACTGCCGCAGGAGAGTTCGCGCACCACCAGCGGTGTCCATCGTTCGGCAAAGATTTCACTGGCAATGGCAACCGGGCAGAACTGCCCATACCCACGCATGAATCACCTCTCGTCCCGCCGGCATGCGGTTCACTTTTCGGACTTGAAGGTGGATAGCGTGCCCATAAAGTATAGACCAGGTCCGGGCAATCTTGAGATCGACGCATGACCCGGCCAGCGATCGGACACCCAGCGATTTCGCACTGCGTCATGAATTCCGGCGGAGGAAACGCGCTCATGGTTGCCATACTGGAATCACCACGGACGTCGGTCTGGCGATTTGCCCCGGCTGCACCGGACGATTCGATTTTTGTGCCGTTGGCTGCCGAACTGGCGGCGGAGTTTGCGACACGTGCCGCTACGCACGATCAGGATGGCACCTTTCCTTTCGAGAACTTCGCGCGGATGGAGGACTCGGGGTTTATCCGGCTGGCAGTGCCCCGCGAACTGGGAGGTCTCGGCGCCACGATGCGCCAGGTCTGCTACGCCATGGCCGAGTTGGCGCGCGGTTGCGCCGGCACGGCGATCGCCGTGAACATGCATCACTACCTGGTGCTGGCCAATGTCTTCCGCTGGAAGAAGGGACTGCCCGGCGCCGAGGCCCTGCTGCGCAGGGTGGCCAGCGACGGCCTCATCCTGATGACCAGCGGCGGCTCGGATGGGCTGCGGCCAACTGGCACCGCGGAACGTGTCGAAGGCGGCTTCCGCGTAAGTGGCCGCAAGGTCTTCTGCAGCCAGGCGCCCGTGGCCGGCGCCATCACGACCATGGCGGTGCTGCGGGAACCCGACGCCGAGCCCCTGGTGCTCCTGATGGGCATTCCCACCAGTGCGCCGGGAGTGCGGATGGTGGAGACGTGGGATGCTCTCGGCATGCGTGCCAGCGGTAGCCACGACCTGCTGCTGGAGGACGTCTTCGTCCCTGAGGCGCAGATCTCCGCACAGCGGCCGTGGGCGAGGCTCGACCCAGCGCTGCGCGTGGCGGGAATTCTCTTTGCGCCAACCGTTGCGTCGGTGTACGCCGGAATTGCGGCGGCAGCACGGGATGAAGCGGTGGCTGCCCTGCGCGAGCGCAGCGATCCGCTGGCGCAGCGGCAGGTCGGCCTCATGGATGCCACGCTGCTCACCATGTGGTGGGCGCTCATGGGAGCCCTCGGTGAGATGGGCGACGAGTACGGACCCACCGATGCGGTGATGGCGCCGTTGATGGTTGCCAAGCGGCAGGTGATGACCGGAGCACAGGAAGTCGTTGACCTGGCGATGGAGGTCGCTGGAGGCCGCTCGTACTTCCGATCGTCGCCGCTGGAGCGCGCCTACCGTGATGTCCGCGCCGGCAAGTATCACCCGATGACCCCGGAGCGCACCCTGCTCTACACCGGGCAACTGGCACTGGGACTACCTGCTGACACGATCTGGTAGGACACGGGAGCGGATGAAGCGGGGGCGGATTTGTGGCGGCCGCCCCCGTATCGCCGAGCGCCGGGACGCGGAAAACACGCGCCTGGCACTAGCTCATGACTGAGCGGACGGCGTCTGAAAGATCCCGGCGCGCAATAGCTCCCGCGGCGTCGCGGCGAACACCATTGGTGAGGAAGGCAAACGCCAGGCCTTGGTCGCGCTCACCCCAGCACACGGATGAGCCAAATCCCCCGTGCCAGAACGTGCGCTCAGTGCTGGTCCTGCCCGGCCACTGCCGGCGGGGATCCTCAAGCCCGCCAAGTTCAAATCCATAGCAGCGCCGAACGGGTACATCGAGCGTGAGATCGTGGTCAGCGTCTACGACAAGCGACAACATTCGGTCCACAGTCCCTGCGGAGAGGATACGAACGCCGTCCAGTGCGCCACCCGCGGCGATTGCCGCGTAGAAGCGAGCCATGTCACGGGCCGTGGAAACGCCACTGGCTCCTGGGACGACCATGCGGTGGAGCGGGTACTCCCAGAGGGCGCGCACGGTCTCCAGCGTCCGCTTGTCGCAACCGTCTGTGGCGTGGAGCCGGGCCAGGCGAGGTTCCAGGTCTGCCGGGAGAAGCAGGTACGTGTCGTGGAGCTGCAAGGGCATGGAGATTTCGTCTCGCACATAGCTCACGATATCCCGGCCATCGAGTTGCCGGACAAGCTCCGCGCAAACCCAGTGTTGATTCACGAAGTGATAGGCGCTAGTAGCGCCTGGTTCATACGCCAGCGGCATCGCCGCTATTGCCCCAGTTGCTTTCTGCCAATTCCCCCACGTACTGCGCGGGAGGGCCGGTGGGGTGTCAGGGAACCCGCCACGGTGCGACAAGAGGTGTTCAATCAGCACCCGTTCCTTTCCCAACGCCCCGAATGCGGGCCAGATGTCGCTCACCCGATCATCGAGGGCGATGCGGCCTTGCTCCACCTGTTGCCAGAGCGCGACTGCCGTAAACGGCTTGGTGCCTGAGAAGAGCGGAAAGAGCGTCTCAGGCGTGACGCATTCACCTCGCTGGCTATCCGCAAGGCCTCCCTGGAGATCCAGGATGATCCGGCCATTGAACGAGACCGCTAACGCCGCGCCGGGGAAGAGCCGCATCTGCGTGATCAGTGATCGAAAGTTGCGCTCGATGTCGCCAAGCGTGGGAGCAGTTTGCGGGCAAGAGCCGGCCGGGGCAAGGTCGTAGCTGATTGTTGTCATGACGCTGACTCACTTGCTGCACATCGCCGCGCGTTCCTGCTCGACAAGGACGCGGCGCAAAATCTTGCCGGATGGAGATTTCGGGATCTCAGCAACGAATTGCAGCCGCCGGACGCGCTGGTAGGGCGCGACGCGCTCTGCCACCCAGGCCAGCAATTCCTCTGGCGCAATCTCCCGCCTGGCAACGATGAACGCCTTGGGCACCTCGCCCGCCAGTTCATCAGGGCTGGGGATGACGGCGGCGTCTGCCACCGCCGGGTGCGTTAACAGCAGAGCTTCCAGTTCCGCCGGGGCGACCTGGTACCCCTTGTACTTGATGAGTTCCTTGAGACGATCGACGACCGTGACGAAC
>JAXLWT010000001.1:0-389803 GCA_046328375.1 Thermomicrobiales bacterium | reverse complement strand
TGGCTCCTCCGAACCATCACGAAATGTCAGCTTGAGATGCACCTCTCGCTGCTGAGCCTGGATTGGTTCATCGTTTGGACTACGTTCGGGATAGGGCACTCTGAACGACGCGTGTCCCGATCCGAGTGAGCCATTCGTTCGCGCGGGTATCACCCCATACAGCGGAGCATAGTTTTCAGGCGACGGGAAGCCTCTCCCGGTATCCCAGAAGACCCGAACCTCGTGGGCATCAAATTCCCCCCCGTTGAGAATGTCCACTTCGATTGCCTGTTCGCCGTGGCTATCCCTACTTGGGAAATGGGGGCCCAAGACAAGGCAGGCCTTTCGCGGCCGCACACGATCCCATTGGCAGAGCTCAGATGTCGGCCGGTGGATCTCTGCGGTGTCAGACAGACGCAGCATATTGACGAGGCCCTGCTCCTGCAGGCCTCTGGTGACCGCTATTACCAGGAGTTCGGGCAACTTCAGGCGGTCTGCGATCTCACGTGATGTCGTTTTCCATTGAGCGCAGACCGCGTCTCGGATACGGCGCTCGATCTGGCCAAGATTAGGAACGCTCTGCAATATGCCAGGTTCAGTGATTTCGAGCGCGAAGCCGAGATCACCGAGATCGTGCAGGACCTTGACTAGTTCCTGGCGCGATAACTCGTCGAGAGCCGCTTGCAAGCGGCCTCCACTAAATCGCTCAGTGGTTTCGTCCCTGATTTCAGAGGTATTTACGAATACATTGTCCGTAGAGAATGCCTGGTTTGCAATTGCCGTCAGGAGATCTTGCTGGTCCAGCGTCAGTCCAGCATCGCCAGTGACATGTGGCAAACGGGATAGCGAATCCGTGAGATAGCGCTTCACGATCGATTGCAGCTGCGCGCCATCTGCAAAGGGTTTGGTCAGTCCTATAAGCGGTCCCTCATGGGCATGCACGCGCTTCTTAAACGCAAGGAGTGCCTGGAATTGCTCAGGATCAGGCGGAGAATCCGAGGGAGTTTTGAACAGGACGCAATGGAGCTTTCTAGACGAGGCGAATCGCTCAACCTCTTCTACAGCCCCGGATTCACTGTTGCGTGTCTTGGAGCCCAGCCGCTCCCAAAAGAGCGCGATACCAAGATCCGAGATATCAACCAGGTCCTCGTTGAGAATGTCTTGGCCGGTAGCGCCTTGCCTAGGTGAACTTCGCTCCCACCTAGTTGGCAGAAAGACGATGCCTCGCGCCTCGGAATGCTCGTCATTCCATTCGATGATTGCCTGCTCGACAAGATCTCGCTCCGCTGGAACATCACCAGGGGAAATGACCATGGCACGATACACAGTTGCCCGAAAGCCCATACTGACCACTCCTTGTCGCGATGTATTTGTGTTGTCCGTCTGACTGAGGAGAACTTGAAAAATGACCGCAATATCATACGAGCTGGTTCTTGGGGAGACCCGAGTTGTTGAGGATATTGTTCTCGTCCGTATTGTACCTGCGGGACCAGCTGGGGAGGGCATTGACTCAGCTGAGATTCAGATTAGAAACTCCGCTCTCTTGCAAGTCATAGCTGATTACCAGGCTGAGGTCCGACTATTTCGCACGAGTCGAAATCAACAGGAGTTGGTGTTTACCGGCATCATTGACGCTGCGATTCCAGATGGAGATCTCACGACCATTAGACTGATAACTGGCCTGCAGCTATTGGCAGAGGTTGGGACTGGCGGTCTAGGAATAGATGACGGTGCTGCTTCGATAAACCTAATCTGGTCACTTTTGCGTCACTGGGGAATTGAAGCAGAGAAGATGGACCTTGACGGATTTGAGCCAGGACCGTCTGAGATGTGCGAGGTGGCAACGTCGCTAGACGGCATTGAGCTTTCGACAAATCTGGAACTAGGCGGAGTACTTCTACTACCACCCGGGCTTTGGTCTCAACTCGCCAATGGCTTAGGTCCTGAAGAGCTTAGGGAGACGTATAGCGAAGCTAAGAGCTGGGCTCTCAGCCTTGTCCAAGCTCAGACATGGTTCAGCCGAGGATAAAGGGCTTGGCAGCAATCGACTTTGCTCTCGCGTGGCTCACAGCATGTGTCTTTCAGCGCAACAGTGCTTCCAGGTGGCCATCAGCGATGTTTCAGCGCCTGATTCGTCACGTGTATCACGACGGATAAGCGCCGCCGTTAAACAATCACCAGGCAAGCGCTTACTACGAAAGCACCGACCGACACCAAGGCACGTCCACCCCTTCCACTAGATTCGATGGAAAACGTGCAAGAGATTGTGGCATTGCCGGGTGAAATTCCTCTCACTTTCAGGAAGCCGTGAAGGCATGGCGTCGTGCAGTAGAAAGTGAAAATCCATTTAGTGGGTTAGTGGCGTTATGGGAAGCTGTCGAGGGGTACATAGTTGATACACGAGTGATGAAGAGCTTCACCCGCGAAGAAAAAGAGCGAATCAAGCTACAAGCCAGCGAGGGATTTAGTGGTGAGAAACAGTCGCGAATTGCTGAGGTAATGAGCAAGCTGAACGAGCCATCCACTATGTATCGCCTTGATACCGCACTTAAGGACGACCGCGTTCCTTTACTGATGCTGACATAGATGTTCTTAAACGAGTACGAGGTGCGAAATGAACTTATCCATGGGAAAGAGAAAGCCTCCTAATTGCAGCCGACTTAAAACTAGCTGCTGCCATCGTGGCTCGAATGCTGGTCTATCGCGCAAATCGACTCACGGGTCAAGAGCAGGAGCCGGTGCTGTGGACCCCTATACAATTTGACCTGTTTGGGGTTACCTGAATAGTACGTTTCGTGCCCGTTGGATAGTAGAAAGGTGCCCTAGGCTTCCTACACAATTGATGAGACAACGTCACGAGCCTGGCCTATCTACTTCTGTCTTCACCTCTTGCCACCCTTCTCCAACTACCCCATAATCGCGACACGACGACCAATCTGACGGCGCCTGCGCAGTCGCCACAATGCCAGGGCAATATCCGGGCCTCCTTGCCGTTGCGCAGCGGCTGGCCGTGAGAAAGGAATAGCGTGAGCCGCTATCGCGTTTCGATGGACATCGGCGGAACGTTCACCGATGTCGTCGCCTATGACGAAGCCACCGGCACGTACGTCGCCGGCAAGTCCTCCACTACTCCCCACGATCTCACCGAAGGCGTCTTCGCCGCCCTGGAGCAGGTCGTCGATTCCCCGGCGGAGATCGGCTTCACCGTCCACGGCACCACCCAGGGCCTCAACGCCTTCCTGCAGCGGCGCGGCGAGAAGGTCCTGCTGCTGGCCACCCAGGGCGCCGGCGACATCTATCACATCGCCCGCGGCAACCGCCTCCGCCTCTACGACATCCACTACCGCAAGCCGGAACCGCTCGTGCCGCGTAGCGATATCGTCGAGATCTCCGGCCGCCTCAACTACGCCGGCGAGGAACTGGAGCCGCTCGACGAGGCAGCCATCCGCGCCGCCGCGCAGCGCGTGCGCGACGAGGGGTTCGGCGCGGTCGCCGTCGCCTTCCTCTTCAGCTACCTCAACCCCGGGCATGAGCTGCGCACGCGCGAGATTCTCACGGAAGAGTTGGGCGACGTCTCCGTCTCCCTCTCCCACCAGGTCGCGCGGGAGTGGCGCGAGTACGAGCGCACCTCCTCCACCGTCGTCGATGCCTACATCGCTCCCGTCGTCCGCCGCTACCTGGAGCGGCTGGAGACGGAAATAAAGGAACGCGGCCTCGGGGTGCCGGTGCACGTCATGCAGTCGAGCGGCGGCATCGTCACCGCCCAGTCGGCGCGTGACCTCTCCCTGCAGACGCTCCTCTCCGGCCCGGTCGGCGGCACCGTCGGCGGCGTCGCCCTGGCCCGTATCCTGGACCGCCCGAACCTGATCTGCGTCGATATGGGCGGCACCAGCTTCGATGTCAGCCTCGTCGTCGACGGCAAGCCGGACGTCGCGTCGGAGACGACCTTCGAGGGCTTCCCGCTCCTGATGTCGGTCGTCAATATCCACACCATCGGCGCGGGTGGCGGCTCCCTGGCCTACAGCGAGGCGGGCGGCCTGCGCGTCGGCCCGCAGAGCGCTGGCGCCGATCCCGGTCCCGCCAGCTACGGTCGGGGTGGCACCCGCCCCACAGTCACCGATGCCAACCTCGTGCTCGGCCGCGTCGATCCCGCCGCCTTCGCCGGTGGCCGCATGACGCTCGACCGCGAGGCCGCCGAGCGCGCTGTCGCCACCCTCGCGGAAGAACTCGGCCTGACCACGGTCGAGCTGGCCGAGGGGATCTGCGACGTCATCAACGCCAAGATGGCCCAGGCCATCCG
Organism: Thermomicrobiales bacterium; assembly: GCA_046328375.1. Classification (GTDB taxonomy): domain Bacteria; phylum Chloroflexota; class Chloroflexia; order Thermomicrobiales; family UBA6265; genus JACCXM01. The sequence continues at coordinate 385,524 of JAXLWT010000001.1, read as the reverse complement.
CACGCTCACCGTCGAGAAGGGGATCGAGCCGCGTGATTTCGCGCTCGTCGCCTTCGGCGGCGCGGGCCCCATGCACGCCGTCTTCCTGGCGCGGGAGCTGGGCATCCGCGAGGTCATTGCGCCCCCCTACCCCGGCGCGTTCTCCGCCTGGGGCATGCTCGAGACCGAGATCCGCAAGGACTTCAGCCGCACCTACTACACCCCGCTCGCCGCGCTCGATCACGCCGACCTGGCGCGGACGCTGGCCGAGCTGGAGGCAGAGGGCTTCGCCTCACTCGAGGGCGAAGGGATCACCGGCGAGACGGGCCGTCTCATCCACGCCATCGACATCCGCTACGTCGGCCAGGAGTACACGCTCACCATCCCGCTCACCGGCGCGGGCGAGCCGCTGGAAGAAACCTTCCATGAGGCGATCTCCGGCCGCTTCCACGCCGCGCATCACACCCGCTTCGGCCACGCCAACCCGGGCGCGCCGGTCGAGTTCGTCGTCGTCCGCTCGATGGCCCTCGGCGATCTCGGGCGCATCGAGCCGGCGCCGCTGCCGGAGGCAGACGCGCCGTCATACCCGTCGACAACGGCCGAGGTGATCTTCGGCCGCAAGGCCCTGCCGACACCCATGGTCAAGCGGAACGATCTCCCGGTCGGCACCGTGATCGAGGGCCCCGCCATCGTCTCCGAGCCGACGGCGACCACGGTCGTGCCGCCCGGCGCCACCCTGCGGGTCGATCCCTTCGGCTCCCTGGTCATCGCCGCCGGCAAGGAAGGCTAATCCCATGGCAACAACGGTCGAGATCGACCCGATTACCACCGAGATCATCCGCAGCGCCTTCACCGCCGCCGCGGACGAGATGAACGCCACCCTCATCCGCTCCGCCTACACGCCGGTCATCTACGAGATGAAAGACTGCTCCGTCGCCCTCCTCGACGCCGAGCACCAGGTCCTCGGCCAGTCGGCGGGCCTGCCGATCTTCCTCGGCAACCTGGAAATCTGCACGAAACTGACCGAGCAGATGTACGGGCGCGAGGTCTGGCAGCCGGGCGACGTCTGGATCATGAACGACTCCTACCTCACCGGCACCCACCTCAACGACATGACCGTCTTCGGCCCCATCTTCCACAACGGCGAACTCTCCGGCTTTGCCGCGTCCCGCGCCCACTGGCTCGATGTCGGCGCCAAGGACCCCGGCGGCCCGATGGACTCCACCTCGATCTACCAGGAGGGGATCCGCCTCGGCCCGACGAAGGTCGTGGAGGGTGGCGTGCAGAAGCCGGACGTCACCGATCTGCTCGGCCGCAACAGCCGCTTCTCCTACCCGGCCATCGGCGACCTCGGCGCGCAGATCGCGTGCGCCCGCACCGGCCAGGACCGGCTGGCGGCGATCATCGCGCGCTACGGCCCGGAGACCATCGCGGCTGCCCGCGAGGCGATCTTCGCGCAGACGGAGCGCTTCGAGCGCGCCGCGGTCGCCGCCATCCCGGACGGCGTCTACACCGCCGAAGGGTGCCTCGATAACGACGGCAACTCGGAGGAGCCCTGCTGGGTGCGCCTCTCGGTCGAAATCCGCGGCGACGAGATGCTCATCGACCTCACCGGGACCGACGATTCGAAGGGCGGCCCGGTCAACTGCGGCGAGGCGCAGGCCATCTCCGCCTGCCGCGTCGCCTACAAGCTGCTGATCAACCCGCACAACCCACCGAACGGTGGCGGTTTCCGCCCGCTTTCGGTCAAGGTCCGCCCGGGCTCGATGCTCGGCGCGCAGGAACCGGCTCCCTGCCAGTGGTACTTCTCGCAGCTTGGCCTGCTGATCGACCTCGTCGTGAAAGCCCTCTCAGAGGTCATGCCGCAGCAGGCGGCTGCCGCCAGCTACGGCGACTCGATGGTGATCAGCCTCTCCGGGGTGGATCCCCGCAACGGCCGCCCCTGGCTCGATCTGGAGCCGACCGTCGGTGGCTGGGGCGGTTGGGAAGGCTCAGACGGCGAGAGCGGCCTGATCAACAACGTCAACGGCTCGCTGAAGGACCTCACCATCGAGGTCCTGGAAACCAAGTACCCGATGCGCATGACCCACTACGGCTACCGCACCGATTCCGGCGGCCCCGGCAAGTGGCGTGGCGGCAACGGCATCATCCGTGAGTACACGCTTGACGGCGACGAGACGATGATGTTCCTCTGGTTCGAGCGCTCGAAGACCCCGGGCTGGGGCCTCTTCGGCGGCCAGGATGCCACGCCTCCCATCGTCGTCGTCAATCCCGGCCGCCCGGATGAGCAGCGTATGCTCAAGTGCAGCCGCGTCATGCTGAAGAAGGGCGATGTTGTGCGCACCATGACTGGCGGCGGCGGCGGCTTCGGCAACCCCGCGGAGCGCGACCCGGAAGCGGTCCGCGCCGACATCCGCAACCGTCACGTGTCCCCGGAGGCAGCGCGGGAGGTGTACGGGGTGGAATAGCCCCATCCCGGTGAATCAAGCGATGCGCAGTTCAATGGAGATCGTTCGGCAAAGGAGGAGACCCGTGAACAGGTTTACCCGCTTCAAGCAGTCACTCGCCATCCTGGCGATCGCACCCCTGGCCCTCGGCCTCGCCACGTTTGGCACGCCAACCGCGGTCGCCCAGGACGCCACGCCCGCGGCGACCCCGGCCCTCGACTGCTCGACCGTCGAGCCGATCAACGTCGCCTTCTTTGGGTTCGCCGCCGCCAACGGCTTCGCCCAGGCGACCTGGTCCGGCGTCCAGGAGGCGGCCGCCGAGATGTGCGCCACCGCGCGCTTCTTCGATCCCAACTTCGATTCGGCCACGCAGGTCGCCCAGATCCAGGACGCCATCACTTCCGGCGAGTACCAGGCCTTCGTCATCCAGGCCAACGACGGCAACTCCGTCGTGCCCGTGGTCGAAGAGGCGGTCGCCGCTGGCATCGTCGTCGTCGGTGAGTTCACCCCCATTGGCACCGACTACGGCAGCATCGAGCCGCAGGTCGAGGGCATGACCTCCTACGTTGGCACCTCGATCGTCAAGAATGGCGAAGGCCTCGCCGAGCTTGGCATCCAGGCCTGTGAGTCGCTTGGCGCCGACCCGTGCAAGGTCGCTTACCTGCAGGGTTTCCGCTCCCTGCCGCTCGATAATGCGCGCACCGAGGCGGTCACCAAGGGCCTCGAGGCGGCCGAGGGCGTCGAACTCGTCGCCTCACCTGAGGGCGGCTACACCCAGGCCTCCGGCCTCGCCGCGGCGCAGGACGTGCTCCAGGCGAACCCGGACGTCAACGTCATCATCGGCTCCTCCCAGGCGATCCTCGGCGCTGAGCAGGCGCTGACCGACGCCGGCATCACCGGCGTCGCCCTCATCGGCAACGGTGCGCCGCGCCAGGCCGTGGCCGCCGTCAAGGACGGCCGCTGGTTCGCGGTCTGGGCCGACGCAGAGTCGAGCGCCGGCAAGGAGGCCGCCTCCGTCGCCATCCGCGCCGCCCGCGGTGAAGAGGTCCCGTCCTCGGTCGACACCACCAAGCTCCTGCCCACCCCGCTCGGGACCAAGGACAACCTGCCGGACGACTTCGAAGGCCAGTGGGACGCATAGCAAAGAAGCCTCACCCCAACCCCTCTCCCCCCACCTGCTGCGCGGGAGAGGGGCTCACGCGGGCGACAGTCTGTGAATTGATTTCTCAGCACCCCAAATCACGATGCTCTCCGCGTCCTGCCAGGTGTCATCCTGAGCTTGCGAAGGATCTCGTGCTCCCCTCTCCCGCGCAGCAGGTGGGGGGGAGAGGGGTTGGGGGTGAGGGTTTTCTATGACTTCATCACTCCCCCAACCCACTCCCCTCGTTGAAGCCCGAAACATCTCGAAGCGCTTCGGCGGGATCCAGGCGCTGGAGAACGTGTCTCTCACCCTGCGCGCCGGTGAGGTGCACGGGCTGGTTGGCGAGAACGGGGCCGGGAAATCGACCCTCGCCAAGATCATCGGCGGCGTCTACCAGCCGGATGGCGGTGAACTGCTGGTCGATGGCCGCCCGGTCCGCTTTGGGGCCCCGCGCGACGCCCTCGCCGCCGGCATCGCCACCATCGCCCAGGAGTTGGCGCTCGTCCCGGAAATGCGTGTGCGGGAGAACGTGTTCCTGGGTGTCGAGCCGCGCCGCTTTGGCGTGGTGCAACGGGAAGAGCTGCGCCGGCGCTTCGCCGCGCTCGATTCCCGCACCGGGTTCGGCGTGCCCGGAGATGCCCTCGTCGGCGATCTGCGCATCGCCGACCGCCAGAAGGTCGAAATCCTGCGCGCCCTGGCCCGTGACGCACGGCTCATCCTGATGGACGAGCCGACGGCAAGCCTCACCGCAGACGAGACGGAGCGCCTCCTGGCCATTGTCCGCCGCCTTGCCGCCGAAGGCACCGCGATTGTCCTGGTCTCGCACTTTCTGGACGAAGTCCTCGCCGTCTCCGACCAGGTCACGGTGATGCGTGATGGCCACCTGGTGCGCACCGCTCAGGCCACCGAGGAGACGACGGAATCCCTGGTGGCCGCCATGATCGGGCGCCGCCTCGAGCTCGCTTTCCCGCCGCGGCCCACCCTCCCCGCGGGCGCACCGGTCGTCCTGGCCGCTGAGCATCTCCAGCGGCGCGGGGCGCTGGCCGACATCTCGTTCGAGATCCGCGCCGGGGAGATCGTTGGGCTCGCCGGGCTCGTCGGCAGCGGGCGGACCGAGGTCGCGCGTGCCCTCTTCGGCGCCGATCCCCTTGATAGTGGCCGCATCCTGGTTGATGGCCAGCCGGTTGCCATCCGTTCGCCGCGTGATGCGGCCGCTGCCGGCATCGCCATGCTGCCAGAGAGCCGCAAGGAGCAGGGCCTCTTCATGGAGCGGGCGGTGCGTGAAAACACCACCATCGCCATCCTCCCGCAGTTGTCGCCCGCCGGTGTAGTTGACGCCCGTCGCGAGCGGCAGGTTGCGCGCGACGCCGTCCGCGAAGTCGATGTCCGCACCCGCTCGATCGAGGCCCCGGTCGTCAACCTCTCCGGCGGCAACCAGCAGAAGGTCCTCTTTGCCAAGTGGCTCCTCCTGCGCCCGAAGATCCTCCTGGCCGATGAGCCAACCCGGGGTGTCGATGTCGGCGCCAAGCAGCAGATCTATGAGTTACTGGTGCGGCTGGCCGGAGAAGGGATGGGGGTGCTGCTGATCTCCTCCGAGATCGAGGAAGTGCTTGGCCTGGCGCACCGCGTCCTCGTCATGCGCGCCGGGCGGCTGGTGGCAGAATTCCCGGCTGAGGCGGCAACCAAAGATGCGGTGATGAGCGCGGCGTTCGGGACGCCGCTGGTCGCGGGAGATGTGGCGTGAGCAGCACCAACCTTGGGGTGGACGCGGCCGACGCGCCCGCGCGGCGACCCGGCGTCCTGGAGCGGATCGACGTCCGCTCGTACGGCATTGTCCTCAGCTTCCTCGCGCTCTTCATTGCCCTCAGCCTGGCCACGGACAAGTTCCTCACGCAGCGCAACCTGCTCAATATCCTCGATCAGTCGGCGCCGGTCGGTATCGTCGCCTGCGGTGTCACCATCGGTATCATCGCCGGGGTCTTCGATCTCTCCGTTGGCGCCATCTTCGCCGTCGCGGCCGTGGCGGCCTGCAAGCTGGCGCTGCTCACGAACACCTGGGTCGGCATCGTGGCCGGCATGCTCTTTGGCGCGTTGCTCGGCATCGTCAACGGCGTGCTTGTCAACAACGTCAAGATCAACTCCTTCATCGCCACCCTCGCCTCGAGCATCGTCTTCCGCGGCATCGCCATCCTGGTCACCGGTGGCCTGATCGTCACCGTGACCGATCCCTCGTTCAAGATCCTCGGCACCGCCACCCTCCTGGGCGCCAAGTACACGGTCTGGGTCTTCGCGCTCTTCGCCATCGCGACCTCGTTCCTGCTCTCGCGCACGACCCTCGGGCGCTACTTCTACGCGGTCGGCGGCAACGCCGAGGCAGCCAGTCTCTCCGGCATCCGCGTCGAGCAGGTGCGTACGATTGCCTTCATCATCTCCGGCTTCAGCGCTGGCATCGCCGGGGTGCTCGCCGCCTCCCGCACCAGCTCGGCACAGCCTGACCTCGGGATGGAGCTGGCCCTGCAGGCTATCGCCGCGGCGGTCGTCGGCGGCACCAGCATCATGGGCGGCCAGGGCGCCATCTGGCGCGCCGTGCTCGGCGTGCTGATCCTGGCGATGATCGGCAACGGCTTTAACCTGCTCGGCATCGACACCATCTACCAGCAGATCGTGCAGGGCCTGCTGATCATGCTCGCCGTCGGCCTGGATCAACTCCTTCGCCGCCGTCGCTAACGCGGTCAGCGTCTGAGGCCCCAGACCATCCGCATCGCCCCGTCTTCGTCACCCGCCGGCGTCGTGCACGAGAGCGGCCGGATAGCCCGGTCGCTTCCTTCGTCAGCAGGTTGCCAGGAGCAGATGCCTGTGCGGGCTCACCGGTCCGTCCGTCCCGCCGTGTGATACACATGGGGCGAGGCGGCTGGCTGCCGACTCTCTTTCGACACGATGCAGGTGAAGCAATGGCGGATGCGTTGGTTCCTGGGGTGCACAACATCATGGCCACCCCGTTCTTGCCCGATGAAGAGCTGGATCTCGCCAGCATCGGCACGCTTATCGAGTACCTGGCGCAGTCAGGCTGTGCCGGCGTCCTGGCCCTTGGCGTGCTGGGCGAAGCGGACAGGCTGACCGAGAACGAGCGGGATGCCGTCCTGCACGCGGTGCTGGAGCACGCCGCCGGCCGGCTCCAGGTGTCCGTTGGGGTCAGTCACCAATCGACCGTGGTCACCGCCAGGCGTGCCCGGTACGCGGAGGCGTCCGGAGTGGCAGCGGTCATGGTCGCACCCCCGATCGGGAGCGCAGCGGGCGTCGCCCTCCGGGATCACTACCGGCGGATCGCCGATGGCCTGGCGATCCCCGTCATCGTGCAGGACCACCCAGCATCGAACGGCGTCCGGATGCCGGTGGAGTTCATGGCCAGCCTCGCGGAGTTCCTGCCGCCTGGATCGGTGGTGAAGCTGGAGGAGCCGCCGACCGCCCCCAAGATGGCGCGCTTGCGTGAGCTGGCGCCGGGCTATGAGCTGTTCGGCGGCCTGGGTGGCGTCTCGTTGCTCTACGAACTGGACGCCGGGGCCGCCGGCACGATGACCGGCTTCGCGCTGCCTGCCGTCCTCGCTGGCATCGTGTCCGCGCACCAGGCCGGAGATCACGACCTGGCGCAGCAACGCTTCGAACGCGCGTTGCCCCTGCTTGATTTCGAAGCCCAGCCTGGGGTAGGCGTGTCGCTGCGGAAAGAACTGTTGCGGCAGCAGGGCGCTATCGCTCACGCGACGGTCCGCCAGCCTGCCCCGGCGGCTGATCCCTTTCTGCTCAGGACGCTAAACCAACTCCTGTCACGGCAGCCAGATCTCGTGGGCGTCTCCCTCGGCTGATCCGGTTCGTACGACAGCGAGCGACCGCAGGCTCGTGCCGGGGACACCAGCCTCGGCACGAGCCCAGTCCGTCTCATGCGTGCGAGACCGCGTCGTCTTCGTGTCTGGCGGATCAACTTTTCCGCACGCCGCTGGAATCTCCTACACGCCGGTCGCACCTGAATCCGGCCCGGGCCGCGACCACTTCTCGGGCGTCAGGTACCAATCCAGCGCCTCGTGGGCGATCTGCGGCGGCACGGTGTGCCCGCCGGGGAACTCCCGGTAGAGCACGTCATACCCGGCGCGTTGTAGCTGCGGCACGACCCGGCGGCTGGTGTGGTCGATCGCCAGCACCCGATCGTTGACGCCATGCGAGACGAAGATGCGCGGCTCTCCGCGCCGCGCCGCCGGGGCCACGAAACCGGGGGAAAAGGCAACGACCTGCGGAAACAGATCGCCGTTGGTGATGCCGAGTGACAACGCGTACGACGCGCCGTCCGAGAACCCCGAGATGGCCAACCGCCGGGAATCGACCGCGCAGCGCGCGAAGGCCAGCGTGAGCGCCCGCTCGATGAACGCGACGTCAGGTCCGTATCCTCCGCGCAGGAGATCCCAGGTTTGCCCACGCGAGGCCGGCGAGAGCAGGATCAGCCCGGCCTCATCGGCGAGATCGCGCAGCGGGTAGAGGCCTGAGGTCGCGTTCCCCCCAGCCCCGTGCAGCGACAGCACGAACGGCGCCGGCTGATCGGCTCGATAGCCGGCGGGCACAAGGAGCAGCGCGTCCCGCTCGCGGTCGTGATCGAGCCCGAGTCGATGCAGCCCCGGCGCAACGGTTTCCGTCGCGTGCGCGGGCCGCGCCAGCAGGCGTGCCTCCTCCGGGCCCGCCGCGCCGTCCTTACCGGTGAACGCCCTGGCCATCCCGTCGCTCTCCCTCACCCACACACGACCGGCGGCCCCTGACCAAAACGCGCACAGCTGCGGCCGCGGGGCACGTGAGCTTTTTCGGGGGGAGTAGCCGCCAGCCCTCATCCAGCCGGGACACCCGCGGGGGACCAGCAATTCACCTTCAGGCCATCACCGGGCAAGGCCGCGGTGGACCGGGCACTACGGGCATCGCCAGTGACTGCCGCATCGGAGATCACCCCCACGGTGGGGGTACTCCGTGCATGGTCGCTGACTTCCCCTACCCAATCAGGCGCCCCATGGCCTCCCACCACCGGCCGTCCCCTTGCCGCTGCCGGTAGACCCAGTACTCACACCCCCAGAGCATGACCGTGTCGTAGCCAAGCCTCGCCACACGCTCCATCAGGGCGGTCGTCTGCTCGGGCGAGGCGCTCGGCGTGGTCGCCCAATTGCGGACGGTTTCCCACGGCCCCTGCTCCCACGGTTCGGCTTGCAACTCCGCGATCCAGGCCTCGCGCCCTGCCGCCTCGATCTCGCCGTGCCAGGCCTGGAGCTTGCTCCAGTAGGCCGGCGAGGGCTCCAGGTAGTCTCCGCCGCCCACCGGCACTTTTCCGTAGACGTTGATGCCCACGGCATCACTGATTGCAATGGCCTGGACAAGCGCGTCGTCGTCTTCGGGCTTGCCTTCCGGCGGCCAGAGGTTGATGGCCGTCGTCGTCAGCAACTTCTGCCCGGGGAGGCTCGCCTGGCGGACCAGCACGGCTTCCTGGCTGACGAACTGGGAACTGAGGTACCGGTTCCCGGTGATCTCCAGCGCGTGGAACGGCTCGTTCTCGATCTGCCAGTAGGCGAGACCTGGGGCATCGTAGGCATGCGCCACGACGGCACTCACGAAGGCAAGCGCCTGGTCAGCCAGGCCAGGAATGGCGTCCAGCGGTTGGTCGGTCTGATCGATCGCATAGCGCGACGCCACCCAGGAAGGAAAATGAAACTCCGGCCAGCGCGGTGCTTTCATTCCCACGGCCAGGGCGACAGGGATACCGTGCGCAGCCGCCATCGCCAGCAGCTCATCGAGGAGCGTGAAGTCGTACTGGCCTGCCACCGGCTCGATTTCATCCCAGTAGGCACAGAGTCGGACCAGGTCCAGGCCGAGCGAGCAGACCTGGGCGAACGTATTTCGCACGTCCAGGCCAAGGTAGCCGCATTGGCGCTGGCTGAAGGTCGTTCCGACACGCCTGGGCCGTCCCGCTCCTGGCTCTGGCCCGGCTCCTGACGACCCCGAGTGATCGCCTCCACTCGCCCGCCGCCCGTTTCGCCGCTTCACACGCTTCCGCCGCCGTTTGTCACGCCGCGCGCTTGCGCCCTCCGGCGCTTCGCCGGCAGCCACCGTGACCGCTGCCACGCCGAGCGCCGCCAGGACCGTGCGGCGCGACGGGAGGCCGCTGTGCGGGAGATCTTCGAGGTCAAACTGGTCCAGGGGATCCCTCCCGTCGGTTGCGCGTTGGTTGGGGCAAGAGACGGCGAGCGATGAGGAAGAGCCACTGCTGCCACGCCGATGATAGGAAGTGCCCGGGGGACCGTCAAAGCGCAAGACTCGACTCCAGGCTACAGACAACTGGCTGCGGAACGTCAATAACCTCAATCGTGAACACTTCACGACTGCCGCGAAGGCACGGATTGAGGGCCATAACGGGCATGTAGCGTGTGAATGCCGCTCTGGGATCGGAATGTGAAAATCTATGACGGTGGAATGATTCACGAGAGTCCGTAACGGGCCAGATCCTGGCCGGGTTGAGGAGACGCGGCTGTCGCTATGCGCAAGAATCCACACGCGATGATAAGGAGACGCCGTGTGCCATCCCGATCTGGTTCTCGCATCGAGCGCATGTTGAGCTTCGCCAAGGCGGTACCGCTGCTGCGCGGTGTAATCCTGCTCGCCGTGCTGCTGGTCATGGCCCCGGTTGACCTGCCCGCCGGCGTCCTCGCGGCGGACCCGCTCCCGGGGTTCGGGGACCGGCTGGTGGTTACGGTCTACGGTGGCCCCACCGACCTTGCCTGGTTGGGTGACGACCTGTTGATCGCGACGGAGAATGGGTGGCTCTTTCGCCTGCCAGCTAACGCACCGCCAGCAGCGCCGCTAGGCACGGCGACCATGATCCTGGATCTGACGAGCCAGATCGGGCAAGGACGGGAACAGGGGCTCCTCGGCGTCGTCGCCGATCCCGATTACCCGGCTCGCCCCTACGTCTACGTGTTCTACACGCGAGCGCCGGAGTCGGGGCACTGCGACGATCTCCCGACCAACTGCACAAACCGGGTTTCGCGCTTCACGATGGGCAGTGACGGCCTCCTTGACCCGGACTCGGAGGTGCCCCTCCTGGATTCCATCATGGTCGGCTCGCTGCACAACGCGGGAGATCTCGCGTTCGACTCGCATGACCTGCTCTATGTCTCGACGGGCGACGCCGGTCACTGGATGGATGGCCAGGACCTGACCAACCTCAACGGCAAGATTCTGCGGATCACCCGGGACGGCGATCCGGCGCCCGGCAACCCGTTCAGCGGCCCAGGCACGCAAGCCTGCGACGAGCGGGGGCCAGGAATAACGTCGAGCCCGTGCCCGGAGATCTTTGCGTACGGCCTGCGCAACCCGTTCCGGATCGCGTTTGACCCAAGCGCTCAGACGCTCAGCTTCTACATCAATGATGTCGGCCAGGAAGGCTGGGAGGAGATCGATGCCGGCCAGGCCGGGGCCGACTACGGGTGGCCGATGCGCGAGGGGCCGTGTGCCACCCAGTCGAGCCCGCCGTGTGAACCCAGTACGAACCTGGTCGAACCGGTCTTTGCCTACGCCCATGAAACCGGGTGCTTTGCAATTACCGGCGGAGCGTTCGTGCCGGCCTGGAGCGCGTGGGGTGCGGCCTATCGCCAGACGTACCTGTTCGCCGACTGGGGGTGCGGCAGTATCTTCGTCCTCAACCAGGGCGCGGACGGCCTGTTCACCGCCACGCGCTTGGCCGGAGAGATCCACGCAATCACCGCGCTCCTCTTCAGTCCGGACGGGGAAACCCTCTACTATGCCTATGAGGAACCTGAGGGAAGTGGCCACGTGGGAGCACTCTGGCGCTGTCCCACGCGCAGCATGATCGGCCTCTGGCCGCCGTCCTGCCTCTGGGGATCAGCCGGCTGGAGCGCGCCAGCCGGAGAGTAGCGCCGACACCCCTCGTGGGCGGGCGAACGCTCCAGCACCTAACCGCGAGCGACAGCGACCCAGAATTTCTTACCCGGCGCTCTGACGGTGCGAGCGTCATCTTCCGTGCCCTCTCGACCGATGCAACGTGGATCTTGAGACGAACGCCGCGCTGATCCGGCCGACTAAGGAAGCGTGCCGCACGCATCCGCGCGCGTGTTCTGGTCGACGACCGGCACTGCCAGGGCCAACCTACGTCTGATGAGGCCGCAGATGTGTCGTGCTGCGGCGCGACACACGCATGTGTTCGGGCGTTGCAATACTCGGTTCACACTGAAGACTCTTGCAACAGGTATTGCAGTTTTGTCTCGGGCCTGATAGTCTCCGCTACACACGTCAGCAACCACTCCGAGAACGTCATAGGACTTCCTGTGAACTCTCTTCCGGGGCCTACACCCGATCTCGAGGGATTCGAGAAACTCAGCCCCAAGCACCAGTTGGTGGCGCGGTGCATCGCCGAGAACCCGGCGTTTGCCTCATTCGCCACGGCGACTGAGCTTGCCGAGCGTGCCGGCGTGAGCACCGCAACCGTGGTGCGATTCGCCCAGGCCCTGGGATTCAACGGCTACAACGAACTGCAGCAGAATGCGCGTCACGGGTACCTGCGTACCCTGCGCCCCCTGGAAGCGCTGCAGACCCGGTCGACCGGGGACAGCAACCGGCTGGAAGCCCAGATCTACCAGGACATCGAAAACCTGCGCCGGACTGCCGAAGCGCTCCACCAGGATCAGCTGCGCGCGGTCCTCAACCTCATTACCGCCGCCCGCCAGATCACCATCATTGCCTCCGGCAGCTACGCCTCCCTGGCTCTCATCCTCAGCCATCACCTGCAGTTCATGGGGTACCGGGCGATCGCCGAAGACCGGGGCGGGCCGCACCTGACGGCCGCCCTTGCCCCGCTCGGCGCAGGGGATCTCGTCATTGGTATCAGCTTCTGGAAGGGAATCCGCGAGTCGGTGAAAGCCCTCGAGCTGGCGCAGGCCCGCGGGGTCCCGACCGTCGTGATCACCGACACCGTCTACTCCCCCATCGCTCGCGCTGCCGATGTCGCCATCGCGCTTCCCACTGAGGGCGTGTCCTTCTTTCAGTCCCTCGTTGCGCCCCTGTCCGTGGTCTACGGCATCGTGGCACAACTGGCCAGCGAAGCAGATGACGATCGCAAACGCATCATGAAGGAGGCGGAGGAGAGCTACGAGTTCCTGGAGATCACGTACCCGGGCTGACCCGTACACGAGGCGTGTACCAAGAGCGCATGGTTGGGAGAGGTTGATGGCAAGCGAACGACTGCAGAAGCTGCAAGCGGCAGTGGCGGCGCACGATCTGGATGCTCTGCTCGTGTACAAGCCCGTGAACTCGTACTACGCCAGTGGCTTTACCAGCCTCGACACCGCCCGGCCCAACTCCTACACGCGGCCAATCGTCGCGGTCATCACCCGGGACAACGCGACCCTCGTCGTTCCCCAACTGGATGACGAGCCAGCGCGGGAGTCCTCCTGGATTCCCGATGTGCGGTCCTACCTGAAGGCCCCACCCTTTGAAAGCGCCCAGCAGGTCATTACCGAGTTTCTCCAGGAGCAAGGGGTGGCCAAGGGCAGGATTGGGGTCGAAGAGGACTTTTTCTCGCTCCGCATGGAAGCTGACCTCGAGCGGCGCCTCCCGGGGGTAAGCATCCTGCCGGCGGCATCCATCATCGAGCAGGCCCGTCTCATCAAGGACGACGAGGAGATCGCGAACATCCGCGAAGCCTCCCGGCTTACCGATGTGGCGATGGCAGCCACGCTCGACTACATGCAGGTGGGCCGCAGCGAGATCGAAATCGAGGCCGAAGGCTTCCGCGCAATCCGCCTCCCAGAGAACCAGGCGAACGGCGCCGATGAGAACGCGATGATCGACGCCATGGCCATCATCATCGGCGGCCCCCGTGGCTCCATGCCGCACGAGTTCAGCTCCTACCGCAAGTACGCCGACGGCGACCTGACCTGGCACTGCTGGCTCATTTCGTCCCGCGGCTACTGGGCGGAGAACGTCCGCTCCGTCGTACTCGGCAAGGCGGACGACACCCAGCGTCGCATGATTGCCGGAGTCCGTGAAGCCATCGAGCGCGGCAAGGAGCAGGTGCGGCCCGGCAACGAGGTGGGCAACGTCTTCGCTGCCGTGCATGACCACCTGAAGGTCGCTGCCCCTGAAGGCGCCATGCTGATCTCTCGCAGTGGTCACGGCTCTGGCCTCGAGTATCACGAACCGCCATTTGTCGAGATCACCGATCGCACCGTCCTTCAGCCAGGGGTGGTGCTGACGGTTGAACCAGGCATCTTTGTCCCAGGGGTTGGCGGCGCCTCCTTCTCCGACACCGTCGTGGTCACGGAGAACGGGCACGAGACGTTGACCCGCTACCCGATTGCCTCTGAGTACTAGTCGCGACGGAGACCGTTCATGTCACTTCGACTGGGAATCGATATCGGAGGCACGTTCACCGACCTCGTACTGGTCGATGAGGCGGGCAACCTGACGGTCGACAAGGTCCCGTCCACCCCGCCGAACTTCGCCAGGGGGGTGATTGACGGCCTGGACAAGCTCCAGGTTGCGGGCCAGGATCTCGAGTTCTTCTCTCACGGCACGACCGCCGCGACGAACGCCATCATCGAGAAAAAGGGGGCCAGGACCGGACTGATCACGACCGCCGGGTTCCGGGACGTCCTCGAGATTCGGCGAGCCGACCGCGGCAGCCTCTACGACTACTGGTGGCGGCCACCCCAGCCGCTCGTCCCGCGGCAACTCCGGCGCGAAGCCCGGGAACGGGTTGCCTTCGATGGGAGTGTGCTCACGCCCCTGCACGAGGCCGATGTTGAAGCCGCGGTCGCGTTCCTGAAGGGGCACGAGGTCGAGGCCGTCGCCATCTGCTACCTCAATTCGTTTGCGAATCCCGATCATGAACGTCGCACCCGGGAAATTGTCGAGAACCTCTGGCCCGAGGTGTTTGTCTGCACGTCCGCGGAGGTTCTTCCGGAACTCCTCGAGTTCGAGCGCACGAGCACGACCGTGGCCAACGCCTACGTCGGTCCCATCATCAGCCGCTACCTGGCCGATCTGGAGACCCGCATGGCAGAACGCGGCTTCGACCGCGACATCTTCATCATGGGCTCTTCCGGCGGCATGATGACCACGCAGCAGGCTGAACGCCTGCCGGTCGCGACGGCCGTGTCCGGGCTGGCTGCTGGCGTCATGGCCGGGGCCCACGTCGCCCAGCAGTCCGGGCTGGCCAACCTGATTACGCTCGATGTCGGGGGCACCAGCAGTGACATCGCGCTGATCCACAACCACACTCCGCGCTTCAGCACGGAGTGGGTCATTGAGTTCGGCGTACCGATCAAGCTCCCGGCAGTCGACATCCATACACTCGGCGCGGGGGGCGGCTCAATCGCCTGGATCGACGCCGGCGGCGCCCTGCAGGTCGGTCCCCAGAGCGCCGGAGCAGTGCCGGGGCCCGTTTGCTACGGAAACGGCGGCACCGAGCCAACCACCACGGACGCCCAACTCCTCCTGGGCCGGCTGAACACCGATTTGTGGGCCAGCCGGTATGGCTGGGAACTCGATCGGGCAGCCGCCGAGCACGCGGTGAGGTCCCGCATTGCTGACCCGCTGGGTCTCTCGGTGGTGGAGGCCGCCGATGCCATCCTGCGCGTCACGGTCAACAACCTCGTCCAGGGCATTCGCCTGGTGTCCATCGAGCGCGGGTATGACCCGAGGAGCTTTGCCCTCTGCCCCTTCGGCGGCGCCGGCCCCATGTACGGCGCGGACGTGGCGGAAGCCCTGGCCATTCCTGAGGTGGCAGTTCCCCTTCACCCGGGCGTGACCTCAGCCCTCGGGCTCCTGCAGGTGGACCTGCGCCAGGATCTGATGCGCTCGGCCCTGATGGTTGAAGGTGAGATCGATCTGGCCCGGCTAGGCGGCCTCTACGCGGAACTGGAAACGGAGGCGCGCGAGCTCCTGGCCAACGCCAACGTTCCGGAGGAGCACCAGCGCTTGCGCCGGCAGGCGGATGTTCGCTACTTCGGCCAGAGCAAGTACATCACGATCCCCGTGGCTGATGGCCCGGTTGATCAGCAACTCGTGACCGACCTGGTCGCCACCTTTGCCGCCGAGCACCTCCGCGAATACGGCTACACGATGCCCGCGCACATTGCCCGCATCGAAATCGCGAATGTTCGCCTGGCAGCCGTCGGCACCGTGAGCCAGTCGGTCATCCGCGACGCTACCCGTCCCGATGTCCCGGCGCAGCCCACTGCCCATCGCGACGTGTTCTTCACGGCAACCGGCTTCACGGCGACCCCGCTCTATCAGCGGGCTTCCCTGTCGCAGGCGCAACAGATTCACGGGCCGGCCATCATCGAGCAAGCAGACTCCACGACGGTCGTTCCTCCAGGGTGGCAGGCCGGGCTTGATGGCGCCGGTGTGCTGCGACTCCGCCATGGGAAGTGAGAAGCGTGCGATGAAGCTGGATCCGACGACGTTTGCCATCCTGCGCAGCTCCTTCGTCAACATCGCGAACGAAATGGGGCTCACCCTCGGGAAAGTGGCCTACTCCCCGGTGATCACCGAAGGGCGTGACTTCGCCGGCGCCATTTATGACGCGAACGGCCACCTGGTCGCCTGCGGTGAGCATGACCTGACCGGCCTGCTCGGCACGATGGAGCCCACCATCCAGTTCATCTTTGACTGGCTGGGGAAGGAAAACCTGCACGAAGGGGATGTCGTCTTCGTCAACTCGCCCCATGAAGCCGGCAGCCACCTCAACGACATTCGCGGCGTGAAACCCGTGTTCTGGGAGGGCGAACTCATCGCTTACGTCGCCGACGTTGGCCACTGGACTGACATCGGGGGCCCGGTCCCAGGCTCCATCAATCCGCTGGCGCGGGATAGCTTCGGTGAGGGCCTGCGCGTCACTCCGGTGAAGGTCGTGGAAGGGAACCAGATCCGGGACGACGTGATCCGGATGATCCTGGCCAACCTGCGCCTCCCGTACGAGACAAACGGGGACATCTTCGCCCAGATCAAGGCGCTGGATTCAGGAGAATCGCGCCTGCACGATCTCCTCGGGCAGTACGGCGCGGCGGCAATTTCGACCGCGTTCGCCGAGATGAAGGCTCACGCCGCTGGCATTTTCCGCAGCCACCTGCGGCAGATTCCCGACGGCACCACCGAGTTCACGGACTACATCGACATCGACCCGCTCGATCTTGACGCCGGACCGGTGCGGATTCACCTGAAACTGACCAAAGCGGGTGACCGGCTCACGTTTGACTTTTCCGAGTCCGCTCCATCGCCCAAGGGTGGTGTCGGCGCGCCACGCCCGTTGACCTGCTCTGGCGTGTACGTGCCGATCTTGAACCTGTTCCCGGACATCCCGTTCAACCACGGCTTCATTGAGCTGTGCGAGGTGGTCACCAAACCGGGCACGGCGGTTCACGTCGAGTTCCCCTCGCCCGTGTCGGGTGCTGCGGCTGGCGGCTTCGAGAAGGTCATCGCCTGCACCCTCGGTGCGGTCGGCAAACTCCTGCCACACAAGCAGGTAGGGTCGACCTACAACCTGATCAACGTCACCCTTGGCGGGCGGGACCCTCGACTCGACAAGCCGTACGTCATGTACATGTGGAACGAAGGGGGCTTCGGCGGCGGCCCCACAATGGATGGCGGGGACGCCCCGACGATGGCCATGTTCGCCACCGGCTCTCGCAATCAGCCGGTGGAAGTTCACGAGCGCTTCTTCCCGGTGACCTACACCGAACTCACCCTCAGCCAGGACAGCGCCGGGGATGGCCGCTGGCGAGGCTGCCCCGGTATTCGCCACAGCTACCGCCTGCAGTACGGCGATGGCGTCATCGGCGTGTTCGGAGACCGCGGCACGCACGCACCCTGGGGGGTCGAAGGCGGCCACACGGCCGCTCCGCAGACCGTCTACATCAATCGCGGGCAGGCTGATGAACGGGCGCTCGGCATGTTCGTCTCCGACATACCGGTTCACCAGGGCGAGATCGTGGAGGTCTGGTCGGCCGGCGGTGGAGGATACGGCAATCCCCTTGATCGAGAGCCGGAACGGGTGCTGGCCGACGTGGTGAGCGGGATCATCTCACCAGCGCGGGCAAAGGAGGTGTACGGGGTCGTCATTCGCGTCGTCGACGAGCAACTGGAGCAGTACGAGATTGACGACACCGCGACTGAGGAGTTCAGGCGCGCGCTGCGCCTCCACGCATAGGGCGGCATGACCACCTCGGTCGTGCGTTGCAGTGATCCTTCGCGGGACACGAAAGGAACGTCGAGATGTCTTCCTTCAACCGCTTGAATCGTCGTTCGATGCTGCAGGCCATGGGTGCTGCCGGTCTGGCCGTGGGGACGCCGCTCATGCGCCCCCGTTCGTCCCGGGGCCAGGGCAAGAGCCTGACCTTCCTCACCTACGCCGTCTACTCGGATCCGCGCCTCTGCGACGCCTTTACCCAGCAGACGGGGGTGGCGATCGTGCCGGAGAACTTTGGGGAACTCGACGAAATGGTGACCAAGCTCCGCGCTCGTGAGAGCGAGGGCTTCGATGTCATCTCGGTCGCGAGCAACCTCACCCAGCAACTCTTCAAGGAGGGGCTGCTGCAGCCGATCGACACCTCCCGCATCCCCAACTGGAAGAACCTCGACCCAGCCTTCGGCGCGGCCGGGTACGTCCAGACTGGGACGGAAGGGGAAGTGATCGGCGTACCAACGGTCTGGGGCCCGGAAGGCATCATTTACCGCACCGACCTGGTCTCGGAGCCGGTCGACTCCTGGTCGATCCTCTGGGACGAGCAATACTCCGGAGCCCTCTCCGCCATCGACTATGGCTACGAGATGATCCTCATCGCCGCGCTCTACCTGGGGTACCAGGAGGAACTGAAGGCGGATCCGATTGTGTTCTCTGATGAGCAGTTCGACGCCATCAAGCAGGCCCTCATCGAGCAAAAGGGCTTGCTCAACCGGTACTGGTCGGATGCTTCCGACGCCGAAGCCGGTCTCGCCAGCGGCGAAACCGTCGCCACGATCGGCCGCATCCTCTTCCAGGTCGACCTCGAGAAAGAGGGTATCCCGGTGCAGCTCGTCTCCCCGAAGGAGGGCACGCAGGGGTGGTCGACCAGCACCTGTATTGCCGCCAAGTCCCAGAATGTCGACGCGGCGTACGACTTCCTCAACTACGTGATCAGCCCGGACTACGGCAAGCCCCTGGCCGACATCATGGGCTATCCGTCCTCGTCCAGCGAAGTGCTTGATGCGCTGCCCGAGGACGTGCGTGCCCGCATGACCTTCAACAACCCGGACATTGTGAAGGACATGATCTGGTGGCAGGCCGCCGGGGATGAGCAGCGCTGGAACGATCTCTGGAACGAGGTCAAGGCCTCCTAGGACGAGTGCGGACACCACCGATGCGTCTCCCAGGAATGGGCCGAGCGATTGCGCTCGGCCCAACCACGCTCTGGTACATCCTGTTCTTCCTGATTCCGCTCGCGCTGATGGTGCGCTACAGCCTGGCGTTCACCGAGCAGTCACGGCTCGATTTCGTGTGGACCACGGCCAATTACGCCCAGATCGCGACGGACCCCATCTACCGCAGCCTGCTCTGGAAGAGCATCAAGCTGGCCCTGGTGGTGACCGCGATCACCCTCCTGATCGGCTACCCGACCG
Organism: Thermomicrobiales bacterium; assembly: GCA_046328375.1. GTDB lineage: Bacteria > Chloroflexota > Chloroflexia > Thermomicrobiales > UBA6265 > JACCXM01. The sequence continues at coordinate 366,264 of JAXLWT010000001.1, read as the reverse complement.
CCTGGGCCCTCGCCCGCTCATCAGAGCGCCACAAGATTCAGCTCCTGGCGCTGCTCATTGTCCCGTGGTGGGCGTCGTACATCGTGCGAGTCTTTGGCATGCGGATGGCGTTCGGCCGGGGTGGCATCATCAACGCCGGCCTGCAGTGGCTGGGAATCATCGACAAGCCGCTTGAGATCTTCAATCACAACTTCGTGGCCATTGCGATTACCGAGGCCAATCTCTACCTGCCGCTGATGATCATCCCGATCTACATGACCGTCGAGCGCATGGACATGTCGATCATCCAGGCGGCCACAAGTCTTGGATCCCGGCCACTCCGCACCTTGTTCCGGGTCATTCTCCCCCTGTCCCTCCCGGGCATCCTGACTGGTTGCATTTTCGTCTTCCTGCCCGTTACCGGAACATTCGTCGTGCCATCGCTGGTTGGCGGACCGGATGACATCATGTACGGCAACCTGATTTCTTCCCAGTTCGGAGAGTCATTCAACTGGCCGCTCGGGGCAGCGCTCGCGATTGTGCTGCTCGTCCTCCTCATCGCGGCGCTGCGCGTCATGACCGCCCTGGCGAGCCGCGCGTCAGGAGGTGCGGCGTGACCATCATTCGTGCGCTGGCCACCCCTGGCCGGATGATCTTCCTGGCGCTGGTCTATCTGTTCCTCTTCTTCCCCAGCATCATTGTGGTTGTCTTTTCCTTCAATCAATCCCGCTTCTTCAGCTTGCCGATGAAGGGATTCACCACCGCCTGGTATGGCGAAATGCTCACCCGGGCGCCGCTGATCGAAGCCACAAAGAACTCGTTCATCGTCGCGCTCCTGACCGTGCTGGTGGCCACGACGCTGGGTGGAGCCGCAGGGATCTTCCTGGCACGGTGGCGATCGCGCTCCCGCCTGCGAACGGTGGTCGAGAGCGTCATCCCGATGCCGTTGCTCCTCCCCGGACTCATCTGGGGCCTGGCGCTCCTCATTCTCTTCTCCCGGGCCGGGACCCCGCTCTCCATCTTCACCGTTCTCGTGGCCCACGTGTTGCTGACGCTGCCCTTTGTCGTTCTCACCGTGCGCACGCGCCTGCAAACGCTTGACCCGCGGGTGGAAGAAGCGGCCATGTCCCTCGGGGCCACCTACCCGGAGACCGTTTACCGCGTGGTCTTGCCCCACGTCGCCCCGGCGCTCTTTGCCTCCGGGCTCATGGCGTTCACGATCTCCTTCAATGAGTTCGTGCTGGCCTTCTTCCTGACCGGTGGCGGGTTCCAGACCTTGCCCATCTATATCTACTCCCTGATCCGGTGGGAGTCATCACCCATCATCAATGCGGTGGCGACCGTGATGCTGGTGATCGCAGGGGTGCTCGTCCTGATCATGTACTGGGTGGAGGGCGCGCGCGCCCTGCGCACCCTGGGTGGCCGGAATCAGGTGACAGAGGAAGAAGATGCAGAATTCGAGCGTGCACCAGGGGTCGCTCTCACATGACAGATGAGATCCAGGTCGATCTCCGCCAGGTGTCCAAGCGGTACGACACCACCATCGGCGTGCAGGATCTGACGCTCCAGGTGCGCAAGGGAGAGTTTCTCTCGCTCCTCGGGCCGAGCGGCTGCGGCAAGAGCACGACGCTGCGCCTGATTGCGGGGTTCGAGCAGGCCGACACCGGCGAGGTCACGATTGCCGGGCGGCCCATGCGCGGCGTGCCCCCCTACTCCCGCAACATCGGCATCGTGTTCCAGAGCTACGCGCTCTTTCCGCACCTGGATGTCTTCGAGAATGTCGCCTTCGGCTTGCGCACGCGGAAAGTGCGCGAGCCCGAACTCACGCGCCGCGTCAACCAGGCCCTTGCCATGGTTGAACTCGAGGGGCTCGCCAGGCGTCGGCCAAATCAGTTGAGCGGCGGGCAACAGCAGCGTGTCGCACTCGCGCGAGCGGTCGTGATCGAGCCCGATGTCCTGCTGCTGGATGAGCCGCTTGGCGCATTGGACAAGAAGCTCCGGGAGAACATGCAACTCCGGCTCATTGACCTGCACCGCTCCCTGGGTATCACGACGATCTACGTGACGCATGACCAGGAAGAAGCGCTCACGATGTCCGACCGCATCGCCGTCATGAGCAGCGATGTGCACGGCATCGTGCAGCTCGACACCCCATACGAACTCTATCAGCGCCCCTCGTCCCTGTTCGTGGCCAACTTCATCGGCACGTCCAGCACGCTCTACGATCGTGTCGTCCAGCAGGACACGCAGGGGATCGTCACGGAGCGCGGGTTCACCGCCCTGGTGGCTCCAGCCACCGCCGCTGGCGCGGGTACGCCGGTGGCAATCGCGCTTCGCCCGGAAAAGCTCATGATCCGGCCAGGCGGCCTGGCGCAGTCCGACACATCCAACGCCCTGGCCGGTGAGCTGGCCGGTGTGGTCTTCCTCGGGGAATCCGTCACCTATGTCGTCAACACGGGCAACGAACAACTCCGCGTCAAGCAATTCCAGCAGGACGGCCGCGTGCACTTCCAGGCGGGAGATCCAGTCACGGTTACCTGGACTCGCGACGACGCCCGCGCATTCGCCGTGTGAGAGAGAAAAACTGCGACCCCGCCGGGCCTGTGGTGCCCAGCGGGGTCGGCTCCAGATGCTATGCGAGGTTTCGGCCTGCGGCCCACGCCCGGGTCACAGGACACCTGCGTGTTCTCAGGTCGATGCCCCGGTCACCATCTCCCGCAGCGAGCCCTGGTAATACGGGGTCGCCACGGCAGCCGCGTAGGCCTCCTGGCTTGCCGGTGAGCTGGTGACGCGCCAGTCGACGGCGGTCGTCGTGGGCTCGACGACGCCGGGCGCCACGGTATCCAGGCCGGTTGCGATTTTTTCAAACCAGGCCACCGCGCGAATGCGCGGGTACGCTTCAGGAATCTGCACCATAAACGCGTCAGTGATCCAGTCAGGCTTGCTGCCGCCCTTCTCGGCGCAACCCACCTCACCGATCATGATCGGCTTGTCACCCAGTTCGACGAGGCGATGGTACGTGTTGTCAAAGATCTCCGTGAACGTCCGCCAGGCCGACAGGCAGTTGCAGTTCTCCCAGAGAATTGCCTCTCCCCAGTTGAACCCGTTCATGCCGTACCAATCGACATAGGCATCCCCCGGGTAGACCTCATCAATGGAAGCAGGGACGCCCTCGTACATCTCGTTCGGCGTCCACATCCAGCTCACGTTCGGCGTGCCAACGCTGGAGAAGATGTCGTGGACATGCTTCCATGCGGTAACAAACTCACCCGGCTGATTTCCGTTGACCCCGATTCCCCACGGGGTCCAGTTGCCGTTCATTTCGTGGGCGAAATTGAGCACGACCGGAGATCCAAAGGTCGCCAGCCCTTGCGCCCAGCTCTCGATCATCGCGTCGAAATCACCACGGATGATGTTGGCAAGCGCGTAGGCCGGTTGGTCAATGGGCGGGCCGAAGTGATCCATCGGATCCCAGGCGATGACCGGCACGAGCCCCCAGGAGTCGAGCAGTTGCAGGTTCGCGCGCTGCTCGTCACCAAACAGACCGTCGGACCACGACGCGTACCAGACGAGAAAGTCAGGCATCCGGCGGATGGCCTCCGAGAAGGTGGTGAGGACATCGTGCTTGAAGAGGACATCGGGCAAGTACGCACCAATCGCGACCGGATCACCAGGCGCCGTATCAGCCTGGTGCGCCAGAACGCCCCGCTGCGCCAGGGGCAGTTGGCTTAGCGCAGCCGCCAGCCCACCGCCAGCGAGTTGACGAAAGACCCTGCGCCGGGTAACCCGGTGCCCACCATGGGTGAGGACCTGATTGCGTTGCTCGGGACGCACAATACGTTCTCCTTCCGGACACCCGGCGTGGACCACGCCGGGTTCCTGCACACGTCGTGACGTGCTGTCAGCAAGGAATCTTCAATCCAGTCTCCCTAATCATAGGACCGGGCTTCCGGCCCCGGCACGTAAATCTGCCGCTGCAAGTTTTAATCTCGGTGGAGTGCCAGCCATTTCCCCCACCTCCTCAATTCGCCTCAAGTCCGCATTGCCGCAGGCAATCTGGTTCTTCTACATGAGGTGAATGCCGCCAGCGGCATTGATGACCCCTTGTAGCACTATTGACTTTTTCTTCATCAGAATTGATAAATCCCTCACACACGACATGGGCCATGTCGGAACGTGGCCATTGGGGCGGCGGAGTTCGAGAGGAGCGGGATCGTGCGAAGCGATAACGCGAAAGCTGGTCGCGTTCAGGGCTGGCTGATATTCTGGTGTGTCCTGCTCATCGTCGCCCTACTGATCGACCCGGCAATGACCGATGCCAAGAAGCGCGGCAACCAGAGCCAGCCGACTCCGCCGCAGCGGGTCTGGAAACTTGCCTTCCAGGATGACTTCGATGGCTCCGCGCTCAACGACAAGCTGTGGGAGACGCAATTCCCCTGGGGCCGCGACCGCAGCACCGTCGGCGAACTGCAGTACTACGCTCAGGACGCCTTCAAGGTCGCAAACAGCAAACTCCAGATTACAGCTCAGCCAACCCAGCCCGGCGCCACGCACCTCTACAATTCGGGTCTAATTTCCACCTACAAGTCCTTCGCCACCCAGTACGGCCGCTTCGAGATCCGCTGCAAGATTCCCCGCGGCAAGGGCCTCTGGCCAGCCTTCTGGCTCCTGCCTACCGACACATCCTGGCCTCCGGAAATCGACGTTTTCGAAGCCCTCGGAGACTCCACAAACACCGTCCACATGACCTCGCACTGGAGCGAGAATGGCGAACACCGCTCGCAGGGTGCGGAATACAGCGGGCCTGACTTCAGCGACGGCTTCCACACATTTGCCACGGAATGGTCGGATAAATCGATCGTCTGGTACGTCGACGGTGTCGAGCGGCTCAGGGTTGACAATCACAGTCCGCAGGTTCCGATGTACCTCGTCGCCAACATGGCGGTTGGCGGGCAGTGGCCCGGAGCCCCGGACGCCTCCACCGCGTTTCCCGCCACCTTCCAGATTGATTACATTCGCGCCTACAAGTCTGAACTCGCGCCAAGCACGACGTCGGGCAAGGACCAGAACGACAAGGGCAAAAAGAACAAGAACTCGAACAATGACAACAAGCGGAAGCGCAACAAGCGCAAGGGACGTCTCGCACGACGAGACATGAAGACCCCATGATCTCACCCTCAGACTTGATTTATTAAAAATTCTTATGGGCCAGATGGGGGGAGCGGAAGCACAAGAGTCGCCTTCCACTCCCCCTACCTGGTCGATTCGCGCCAAACCGGGATCTGTTCACGCCGACTCTCGACCACTGAGAGCTGTAGCGTTGCTCACCACGGGTGCGACCCGGGTAAGGTCAACAGCGCAGCAGCACAAGCCCTTGACGCTCGGCGGCACGCTGCGCGTAGCTGCCTTGTGTCGGGAGCAGGCGCCTACTGGCATCTCGGTTGGCGAAAATCACGGAACGAGATCGCAACGAGGCCAGGAACACGACGGTTGGGTCCGCGAGGTAACCGTTATCCAGGCTGCTCCGCGGGCTCCCTGCCGCAACGCTATCCGTTACGGCCCATCAGGCACGACGCTCAGCACCGCACGGATGTGGACGAGCCACAGCAGCCCGAAGAGGATCAGGGTGGGCAACGCGCACCACAGCGTCATCATCCGCAACCGCTTCGCCTGTGGCACCGGGGCAATGGCCACAATCTCACTGACGACCAGGAGGAAGACGGTGACCCCTGCCAGCAGGACCATCATGGAATCCGCCGCTCCCTCCCAGCAAGATTGCGCAATCTCTCAAGTCCGTAGATCATGGTTCCAATCAAACCCGCAAGAGTCCGGGCAGCCTGGAGTGGCGTCTGGATCGCCTGATCACCATTACGCAACGTGAGGCCATTGTTGCTCAGCCAGGACATGCTGCATGGCGCCTGAATCAACCGGTGCTGATCAAAACCCACGGGAAGACCCGTCGCCCGCCTGGTTCACGCCACTGCAGGTGCTCGATATTGACCTGGCCGGACCAGTGAGCCCCTTGCTCCCGGCGCACGACGTCCAGGGAGCCCAGTATAGGAAGGCTATGGTCCTCGTCCGGGACAGCGGCCGCCCGATCGCGACGGTAGAAATCGACATTCCGGCCGAGGGTCTCTCGTCTGCCGGGCTTGAGCAGGCTCTCCGGGCCAGGATCGGGACAACCAGGAGTGATTCACAGCGACGAGCCGATGAGGATGAGCGGCGCCAGTTCCTGGCTCAGGCGCCGTTCGCCAGCGTCATCATTGCCACGCGCAACCGGCCCGATCGCCTCGCGCGCTGCCTGGCCTCCGTCGAGGCGTTGGACTACCCGGATTTCGAAGTCATCGTGGTCGATAACAATCCGAGCGATGAAGCGACGGCCGAATTCTTTGCCGGCCGGTACGGCGAAAATCCCCGGTTTCACTACGCCCGCGAATATCGACCAGGGCTCGCCGCGGCGCACAACCGGGGCGTGCAGGAAATGGCTGAACGCAGCGAGTTTGCCGCGTTCACGGATGACGATGTGCTCGTCGACCGCTACTGGCTCTGCGAGTTGATACGCGGCTTCAACGCGGCCCCGAACGTCGGCTGTGTGACCGGCATGATCTTTCCCCTGGAGCTCGAAACCTGGCCGCAACTCCTCATCGAGCAGTTCGGCGGGTTCAACAAGGGGTTTCAGCGGCAGGTCTACGACCTGGGGCAGCACCGCCCGCGCGATCCCCTCTTTCCCTTCACGCCCGGCCGATTCGGTTCTGGGGCGAATATGGCGTTCCGTCGCACGTCCCTTGCCCGGATTGGCGGGTTTGATCCCGTCATGGGAACCGGCACCCCGGCCATGGGTGGCGATGATCTGGCCGCGTTCTTCCGTGTCATTACGAGCGGCGAGGCCCTCGTCTACGAACCGGCTGCGATCGTGCGGCACGCGCATTACCGGGAGTACTCCGCTCTCGAGCGACAGATCTACGGGTACGGCGTTGGCCTGACCGCCTTTCTCACCAAGGCCATGCTGGACCAGCCCCGTCTCCTCGTCGCACTGGCTGCGAAGGCGCCCCGGGGATTGATCTATGCTCTCAGCCCACGATCAGGCAAGAACAAGAAGAAAGGCACGGACTATCCTCCCCACCTGACCACGCTTGAGCGGAAGGGCATGGTGGAGGGTCCCCTGGCCGCGCTGCGCAGCGTGCGAGCCGCAAGAGCCTACGAGCGAAAGCACTCCGTCGCCAACGGAAGGGCCGCGACTTCGTGATCCAGCACCGCGACCGTGAACCACAGGTGGACGACCGAATCGCGTCTGCACCGCACGTTGATTTCAGCCAGGACCGTGGATCAACGGCACAACCGGTGCTCAAACGCCTGCTCCCCCGCATCATTCCGACGTCGATTCGGCGCCGGTCCGGTCCCGTGATCCTGATGTATCACCAGGTCGCAGAGATCGAAAACGATCACTGGTCGATGGCTGTCAGACCGGCATACTTTGACGAGCACCTGCAGATCCTGAAGGATCGCTGCCGGCCGATTTCATTGCCGCAACTGACGACAGAAATGACCAGCGGACAACTCGATCCCCGCTCGGTTGTAGTCACGTTCGATGACGGCTACCTGGACAACCTGATCCGCGCCAGGCCACTACTGGAGCGCTACGGCATACCCGCCACCATGTTCATCGTCGGTGATGCCATTGGCCAGCAGCGTGAGTTCTGGTGGGATTACCTCCAGAATCTGCTCCTGGGAGAACATCCGCTCCCAGACGCATTGCAGTTGCGCATCTCTGGCCGTAGGCACTCGTGGCGCCTCGGAGCAAAACGAACTGGCCTCAACGTGCCCAAACGCTGGACACGGCCTCAGCTGTACCGCCTGCTGTGGCACGAACTGCGCATGCTTCCGCGAGACGAACGGATGGAGGTCATTGAGTCCCTGCGCGACTGGGCAGATCACCCTGTTGTCGTGCGTCCAAGCCGGCAGGTAATGAACGAAACGGAGTTGCTGCGCCTGGCCGGCAGCGACGGGATCGAGATTGGCGCCCACACCGCCACGCACCCGAGGATGTCAGCCCTCTCGCCTGCTCAACAGTTCGAGGAGGTCGAGCGCGGCAAATTGCGCCTGGAGGAGATTCTCGGGAGGCGGGTCTCCAGCTTCTCGTATCCGTTTGGGGGGACCTTTGACGTTTCGGGAGCAAGTGTCGAAGCAGTGCGCAGGGCCGGGTTTGCCCGGGCCTGCACCACGCGCAACGCCATGGTCCGGCCGCGCACCAATCCCCTCCGGCTGCCTCGTCTCTATGTCGGGAACTGGTCCGGCGAGGAATTCGAACGTCGCATGCATTCCTGGTTACCAACGTGATCGGCGTGCCCGGCCAGACGGAACCAGATGGCTCGCTTCCGGCGGAGAACGCCGGGCGCCTGGCCGCGCTGCGTGAGCACCTGAATGCGCCGCTCTTCCGCAATGCCTACGCGCTTGTGGTTAACACGGGCATCACCGCGGTCCTTGGCTTTGTCTACTGGGTGATTGCGGCCCGGCTTTTCTCGACCAACGATGTCGGTTTGGCGGCGGCGGCAATTTCCGCGATGACCCTCCTGGCGGGAATCTCGTTGCTCAACCTGGAAGCCGTGCTGGTGCGCTTCATCCCCATCGCCGGCCGCCAGACGCGGCGCCTGGTCCTCGGGGTGTTTGCCGTCTGCACGATGTTGGCCGTCATCACCTCCACCATCTTCATCTTCGGCATCCCGTTCCTGGCGCCGTCGCTCGACTTCCTGGCGTCCAATTTCAGTGGGCTGGGCTTTATAGGGGCAACACTGGCCTGGGTCTACTTCGTGCTCCTGGATGGCATCCTGGTCGGGCTGGGCAGAGCCGTGTGGGTGCCAGTCGAAAACGCCCTCTTTGGGGCCGCCAAGCTGGCGTTCCTCCTCGCCTTTGCGGGCTCCGGGCCATTCGGGATCTTCGAATCCTGGTCGCTGGCAGCGGCCCTGGTCGTTGTCCCCTTCGCGCTCCTGATCCTGCTCAGGTTCATTCCAGTACACATGACGAAAGCGGTGCCGGGTGGCGCCGAACTCACGCGGGAAACCTTCCGCAGCTACGCAGCCGGGGACTATGTCGGCTCGATGTTCGACCTGGCGGCGATCTCACTGCTGCCGCTGATCGTGACGCACTACGCGGGGGCGGAAGAGAACGCATTCTTCTACCAGAGCTGGATCATTGCCTACACGCTGATCCTCGTCGCGAACAACACGTCCCGCGCCCTGACAGTCGAGGCCGCACGGGATGCGAGCCAACTGCACAGCTACGGCCGGACCGTCCTCATGCACACGTTGAAGCTCCTCACACCCATTGTCGCCGGGGTGGTCATTCTGGCGCCGTGGATCCTGCGTGTTTTTGGCGAGGAGTACGCGGCAGAGGGGACGCTGACCTTGCGCATCCTGGCGCTGGCCGCCCTCCCCCACACGGTGATCCTGCTCGGCCTGGTGACAGCGCGCCTGCAACACCACATCAAGACCGTCATCGCGATCCAGGGCGCCATTGCCTTCATCACGCTGGGGAGCGCGGTGATGCTGGTGGAACGGATGGGGAATCTTGGCGCGGCGCTCGGCTGGTTCTCGTCGCAGCTCATTGTTGCCGCCGTGCTCCTGGCCACCTACCTGCGCTGGCTCTTCCAGGACGACGCCGCGCGCAACCTCCCACCAACTCCATGACTGCACGCAGGCCCCTCGCGGTGCTTGTCCCTCTCGTGATGGCAATCGTGCTCTGGATCATCGCCCTGCAGGGCGTGGACCCGACCCGGATGACCGATGTGGGCCTCATCGCGGTGCTGCCGCTGACCTTCTACGCCGCCATCGCCTGCGTTGTCCTGGGATTCTGCTGGAGCCTTGCGACGCTCGACGATCGATTCTCCTGGGTTCCAGGTGCCTACCTTGCGGCCTGGATCGCGATCATCCATGCATCCCCAGCACTTATCTACGGCACGTTGCGCTATGCCTGGGCCTGGAAGCATGTCGGCATTGTCGAATACATCCAGCGCACCGGGCACATCGATCCCACCATCACAGCGCTGCCGGTCTACCACAGTTGGCCCGGGTTCTTTGGTGCCGCCACTCTGCTCGTCGAGGCGGCTGGGCTTCCGGATGCGCTCACGATCGCGTCCTGGAGCCCGTTCTTCTTCGAATTGCTCTTCGCCGCCGCGGTCCTCTTCCTGCTCCGCACGGCTTCGGCCAACCGCCGGCTCGTCTGGCTCGGCGCCTGGTTCTTTTCACTGACGAACTGGGTGGGCCAGGATTACTTCGCGCCCCAGGCCGTGGCGTTCTTCTTCTACCTTGTCATCCTGGCGATCTGCCTCTGGGCCTTTCCGGGCCGGGGCACACTGGCGTCGCATCCGGTCGCTTCCCGGCTCCAGCGGTACGCTCGCATTCGTCAACTGAGCTCCTGGGTGGACCGGCGTATCCTCCAATCACAGGAGGCGGCGACCTGGTTGCCGCCGTTACGCTGGCAGCAGCGAGCTGGCCTCCTGCTCGTGGTGATGGTTCTTCTGGTGAGTATCAATGTCAGTCACCAGTTGACGCCGGTCATCATGTTCCTCGCCCTGGCCGCGCTCGTTGTTTGCGGTCAGTGCAGTGCGCTGAGCCTGCCCATCATTGCGGGCGTGCTCACTGCGGTCTGGCTGGTCACTGGTGCGGGAACCGTGGCCACCGATGGCATTCGCAACATCATCAGTACGCTCGGGCAAACAAATGACAACATCAACGCCAACCTGATCGACGCCTCAAAGTTCACCCCGGGGTTTCGCCTGGTCTCGAACATGGCACGCGGGCTGACCGCGGCGGTAGGTGCGCTCGCCGTGCTGGGTTGGCTGGTCCGGTTGCGTCGTGGCTACCTCGATCTCCCGATGACCATCCTCTGGCTGGCGCCTATCGGTCTGCTCGCGCTCAGTAGCTACGGCGGTGAGATTCTCTTTCGCGTGTTCTTCTTTGCCCTGCCGTTCATGGCGTTCTACATCGGCGCGCTCGTCCCGGGTGATGTTCAGCGCACCTTCCGTTGGCCGCAGGGACTCGTCACCGCGGGATTGAGTGCCTTATTGATCACTGGTTTCTTGTTCGCCTACTACGGTCATGAGGATTCAAACTATTTCCCGGCCGATGAAGTTGCCGCGGCGGAATATCTCGACACCGTCGCGCCGGAGGGCACGCTCCTGGTCGAGGTCACGCCGAACTATCCCTCTCGCTTCCGCCGGTACGAGCAGTACACCTACATCCCGTTGATTGCCTGGCCCCGAGGCAGCGTCGAGGAGAGTGAGAATGCGTACTCACTCGCGCAGATCGTCGAGATGATGGCCGATCCCAAATACCCCGCGGCGTTTCTCATGGTGACGCAGGGCCAGTTGGCCACGCTCAGCGTGCCCGGCCTGGAATCTATCGCGGCGATCCAGCACGAGATCGAGGCTTCGGGCGAGTTCAAGATGGTTTACGAGTCGCCAGATGCCCAGATTTACACGCTCGCATCCCGGGAAACCAGGGCGTCATCATGAAGCTCGATCGCGCGGTCGCTGTCTCCCTGATCCTGGCAACGCTGCTGATCTGGGCCCTGTACGCCCTGGGCGTGGATTCTCCCGTTCGCGTGGCCGTGGCCATCAGCTACCTGCTGATAGCACCCGGGCTGGCCGTGATGGGCCTGTTCGATCTTGCGCAGCGTTGGGCAGCAGCCGTGCTTGCAGTCGCGCTGAGTATCGGGATCGTCATCGTTGTCGCCACGGCGCTCCTGCTCGCAGACCTGTGGGCTCCAGGACGCGCGCTCGCCATCGCCGGATGCATTACCTTGCTCGCGGCAGGAGTCAGGCTCGCGATCGGCCCGGGCTCACAACTCTCCGTGGCGACGACCACGCTGGACATGGAAAGGCGTGAAGATGGCAGCTAACGCGCAAGATCTGGCTCTGGGAACCGTGCTCGTCACCGGCGGAGCGGGCTTCATTGGCAGCCACCTCGTTGACCAGCTCGTGCGCGTCGGCGCGCGTGCCATCGTCCTGGATGACTTCTCCAGCGGTGACGTGGCGAACCTCCCCGCTGGCGTGGAGGTGATACGTGCGGATATCGCTGACGCGCAAACGATCGATGCCATTGCCGCTGCCCGGCCAGATGCCATTGTCCACGCCGCGGCGCAGGTCAGCGTGCCCCGGTCAATGGCCGACCCAGACCGGGACCGGGCGGTAAACCTGGTCGGGACGGAGCACGTTATCGCCGGTGCGAAAGCCTCCGGGGAGGCGAGGCTGGTCTTCGTCTCGACCGGCGGCGGCATCTACGGCGAAACACCCGAACCTGCCACCGAGCAGACATTGCCGCGGCCGAAGGCGTACTACAGCATCCACAAGTACGCCGCTGAACGCTACCTCGAGCTCTCAGGCTTGCCCTACGCGATCGCCCGGCTGGCGAACGTGTATGGCCCGCGCCAGCGCAGCGATCTCGAAGGCGGAGTTGTCGCGATCCTCGCCGAGCGCCTCGCCGCCGGCTTGCCGATCACCATCTATGGCACGGGTGAACAGCGGCGCGATTTCGTCCATGTGAGTGACGTGGTGCGTGCGCTCCTGGCGATGGTGCAAACACGCCAGGACGGTATGTGGAACGTCGGGACCGGCACGATGACCACGGTGAACGAGTTGCTTCGAGAAACGGAAGGCGTCTTCGGCCCCGCCACCGCCGTCGAGCGCGTCGCATCCCGGCCCGGAGATGTGTTCCAATCCTGCCTGGCTGTCGATGCCATCCGGCGCGATCTTGGCTGGACGCCAAGCATTTCCCTCGCTGAGGGTCTTCACACCCTTGCGCCATCCGGTGACTGACATGCGCCGTGGCTGCCCGTGCTGGTAGGCGTGAGGGCACGCTGGCACGGCGTCGAACAGGCTTGCGCCTCCCCCCGGCGCCGGTTCGCGCTCGGGGTATTGTTGCTCGTGCTCATCCTCAGCATTGACCGCTGGCTTTTTACTGGAACCCACACACTCGTGGCGACGGGGATCGCCGACGAGACGGCCCATCTCTCGACGATGGTGATCTTCCTGCTGGCGTTCCCTGTATTCAGGAACGCTGGCTTCGTGGTGGGTTGCCTCGCTGGCTCGGTACTGATCGACCTCGATCATGTTCCGCTGTATCTCGGGTCCAACCTCATGACCGAGGAGACGAACCGGCCCTTCACGCACGGCTTCCTGACAGTCGGCATCGTGCTCGTCATGTCCCTGGTGGCCAGGGAACCCTGGAGATCCATCGGCTTCGGCCTGATTGCCGGTCTTGCCGCGCATTTCCTGCGGGACATGGCCACGTCGACAGCGGGAGTGCCGCTCCTGTGGCCGCTCGAGGCCACCGGATTCTTGCTGCCCTACCCGCTCTACGCCACGGCGCTGGTGGGAGCTCTCGGGTGGATCCTGATCTCGTCGCTGGCCAGCGGTGAGACACAACAAGGGCCAGGTCAATAACCCTGGCCCTTGTTCCATTATCACCTTCGATTATCGGTTCAGGAGAATTTTTGGATTACGCGCGGGCGCCCATCGGGTTCAGGGCAGCGCTCCAGCCGTCGACCGCCTCGCGGCCAATCGCCTTGAGCACCCGCCAGCCGTCCGGGAAGGTGCGCAGGTTGCTCTCGCCATGGATGCGCTCGGCCTCGAAGCTCGGCACCTCGACCACCTTCAGGCCGGCCTTCAGGGCGCGCACGTTCATGATCGTCTCGATCTCGAAGCCGTCGCCGTCCAGTTCGAGCTGGGGCAGGACGCGGCGCCAGAAGGCGTTGTAGCCGTAGCAGAGATCGGTGAAGGAGCCGCCAAACAGGACCTTGACCAGGGTCGTGAAGCCCCAGTTGCCGAAGCGGCGCAGGTTGGACATGTCGGACGTGCCACCGCCGGCCGCGAAGCGCGAGCCCTTGACGAAATCGGCTCCGTCCACCAGGGCTTCGACGAACGCCGGAATCTCGGACGGCTGCGTCGAACCATCGGCGTCGATCATGACGATGATGTCGCTGGTTGCGGCATCGAAGCCGGCGCGCAGGGCATCGCCCTTGCCGCGGCCCGTCTGGCGAACCACCTTGATCGACGGCATCAGGTACTCGGCAACCGCAATGGTGCTGTCGGTAGAGTGGCCATCCACCAGGATGACCTCGTCAACCCAGCTGGGGATCATTGGCAGAACGTGCTCGAGGTTCTCCGCCTCGTTCTTCGCCGGAACAATGACCGAAACCGTTGCGAATTCGTTGTTGTTGCTGCGGTGCGCCATTGCTATCCCCTGTCCCAGTACGTTGTTGGTAGTTCGTCTTCAGTGAGTACAAGACTATGGTCAGGACAGGTTTTGCTCATGGGCACGGGTCCCGACTTCTTCGGGGACTCATCCCAACTCTTGCGGGACAAATGTCCCGAATTCACGCCGTTTTTAAGGCAGACCCATATGTGGGAAACCCTGGCAATAACGTGGGGAGATCGGATGTGGCGGGACGCGGACGAGTGTTCCTCAGGCGCGGAGGGGCGGTGTCACGTCACTCGCCGAAAGCCCATCCGCTATCTGCAGAGGGAGACAGCAGGGAAACAGGCGGAGCGACGACGTACCGGTCGCCTGACTGGAAGGAGTCGAACGGAATTGCTTCAGGACACGTGCCTGATCGAGATGGCTCGGTCGATGGCACTCAGCAAATCCGATAGCCTGGGGCTGACCATGGCCTGGGTCGTCCCACTGTCCGAGCCGATGAGCCGGTCTTCCCCCTCAGGGTAGAGGACGAGGATCGCAAACTCGACACCACGCACCTTCTCCAGGACCCGGCTGCAAATAACCATCGCCGGGCGCAGGCGTGTTACGGCCGCATCGAGTTCGGCAGGGTTGATCTCCAGGACCCGCAGGTTCGGCCGCAGGAAGGGCAACTCGGTCGCCAGGAGAGAGCGGTAGGTGCCGGGCTCATTGGCTAGCAGGACAAGTGGGTAGTTTTCCAATGACGCATGTCCTAGCGCGAAAGTGCACGACAACGAACACATCCGGTTGGGCCTCGCTGCCCACGGCTGATCAGCCTAGGACGTGAACCGGGATCCGGAATGGGTAAATTGTCCCGATCCAGTCTGTATCACCAGTGACGCAGGATTATGCAGTATCAGTGGGGCCACATCAATTGCGGCATGCGCGCAGTGTGTTATTTGATGGCGACGATACCGTAACGAACGGCGGCCACAAGGGCCTGCAATCGGGAATCAACCCCCAGCTTGTTGAGGATACTGACCATCTGGTTGCGCACGGTCTTCGGGCTGACAAAAAGCCGTTCAGCAATTTCCTCGTCACCCAGGCCTTCCGCCAGGAGCTGCAGGATGTCGAGTTCCCGCGGCGATAGTCTGTCCGTGACAGCCGTGACTTCCCGCTCAGACAAGCGCTGCTGGTCATTGAGCCGCAGCAACTCGATCGCATCCCTGGGGCTGAGTATCGATTCGCCAGCGCTGACTTTCCGCACCGCGGCCACGATCTCGGCCGCCGGGGCGTCCTTCAGCAGGACGCCAACCGCTCCCGCCGCAATGGCGTCCGCATGACGCCGGCGGTCCCCACTCGCGGTCAGTACCACGACCTGGATCTCGGGATTGCCCTGGTGCAACTCATGGATGAGCGTCACGCCGCTGCCATCCGGGAGATCCAGGTCAACAAGAGCGACATCGATATCGCCGATAACGTGGCGCAAGAGTTCACGCGCGCCCTGGATCGAACCTGCCTCGCCCACAATTGCCACGTCGGCCTCGAACTGCAGCCGCAGCGCAAGGAGTTCCCGGAACGAGGCATGATCATCGATGAGGAACAGCCGGATCATGGAGCAACCTGCACCGAGAACGCGAAGGTCGCGCCCTCGCCTGGCGTTGACTCGGCAATGAGTTTCCCACCGTGGGCTTCGACAATGCGCTTCGAAAGGTAGAGTCCCAGGCCAAGGCCTGAAACCTTGGAGCCAGCCTTATGCCGCCCACGACCGAATTTGGCGAAGATGAATGGCGCATCCTCAGGGTCGATTCCAGGCCCACGGTCGACGACTTCAACCCAGACCCGATGGTCATCTCGCCGTGCCCGAATCGCAATTGCGGTTCCTGGGGGCGTGTACTTGGCGGCATTCGTAATGAGGTTGCGGAGCACCTGCGCGATGCGACCAGGATCCACGAGAATATTGACGTCAGGCCCGGGCTCCAGATACACCGGGTGGTTCCCTGGGGCAGTCACGGCAAAATCACGCGCCTCGCTCAGGAGTTCCCGCAGTGAGACGACGCGAGGATGCAGATCGAAGGAATCCCGCTCCTCAACTGAGGCAGCGCGGAGATCACCTGCCAGCATCCGGAGCGCTTTCGTTTCCAGCTCGATCAGCGCCCGGGCTCGCTCCTGCTGCGGAGAGAGCTCGCCGAGGCTGAGCACCTCGCTGGCATGCTGAATTGCCGCAATGGGCGATCCCAGCTCGTGCGCGATCATGCCGGCGAACTCGGCAGACTCTGCTCGCGCGTGCTCTGCGTCCTCCATTGCGACGCGGAGCTCATCGTACGCCTGCGCGTGCGCCAGGGCACTACCGGCGAGCCCTACGAGCAACTGCGCGACAAGAACGTCGGTGTCGCTGAACGCGAACGGCGCGGCGGCCGCCAGGCTCAGGGCAGCAATCACCTGGCCCCGGTGCCGGAGCGGGACTGCCAGGAAAGAACGAATACTGGCGGAGCGCGCTACCCCTGACGTCGATGGCGGAATGGCGTCGAGATCGGGAGCACAGAAGAGCTCGCCTGATAGCAAACATTGGCCGGTCAGTGTGGACGCGAGTGGGAACCGCTTGTTCTCCCAATCGGCCGTGAATCCTTCATTAACGGGAAAAAAGAGTTCGTCACCATCGCGCACCGCGATGCTGGCTCCGGCGGCCCCTGTCAGTTCCATGGCGTATCGCGCCAGGATGCGCATGACCGCATCGCTGTCTGGCAACGCAGCGGCCATCTCGGTCTGGGCCGTGATGATGGCCACCAGGACGTGCGCACTGGCCTGCATTGGCACGGATACTGATACAGAAGGCTCCACTTGCATCTTCTTACAGTATCTCCTGACAGTGCATCATTGATTGCACAAAAGCATAGTGGGAGCGCTTCGATCGTGCCGTTTCACTGCGGAATCTCTCCCACCACGCATGCCTCGCCGGGTGAGAAAGCAGGTGGGTCCACAAAGCACGTGCAATTGCCCGGACATCACGCTTTGCTGCTCCTGATCGTCACTGTGCCCACCTTGGCCCTTTTCCCGTGGAAGTTTCATCCTCCCGCTGACCCGGATTGTGAACAGGGCGACCAGTATCCAGCCAGGCAACATGACATCACAGGTCTCCGCCGGTTCACCTGTCGACGCGCACGTGAGACTACCATTATTAAGTATCAATAATGAATTCGGAGGCTTAGGCAGCACTTTTGAAGCCGGGCAAGCTGTTTTTGGGACTACACGTGGTCTCAGCGCCAGGAAGCTCTCCCCGTACAGGGTTGGCGTCACCAGGAGGATGCTCCACTATTCTCAAGCGAAGGAGACCGTGATGGTGTCAAACCGAAATGACGTCACGCTGTGAATATCACCTTGGGACCTGCTTCTCCGCCCGCGTTTTCTGTCGTGATCTGCGCCTACTCGCTTGATCGCTGGCCAGACCTACGCGCGGCGATTGCCTCGCTGCAGAATCAGACCGTTACCCCGCATGAAATCATCGTGGTCGTTGATCACAACAACGACTTGTTGAAGCTCGTCCGTGAGACGTTTCCGCAGATTCTGGCTGTCCCGAATCAGGGCACCCGGGGGCTCTCGGGCGCACGCAATACCGGGGTGTCAGCCGCCAGTGGAGACATTGTGGCGTTCCTGGATGACGATGCCAGAGCCGACACCACGTGGCTTGCCCATTTTCGTGAGCACTACCTCCAGGCGGATGTGCTCGGTGTCGGCGGAACCGTTCTTCCTGACTGGGCCGGTGGACGCAAGCCCGCGTGGTTTCCCGTCGAGTTCTTATGGGTCGTCGGGTGTAGCTACCGGGGGCAACCGACCAGCCTCCAGCCTGTCCGGAATCTCATTGGCGCAAACATGTCCTATCGCCTGGATGCTCTACGGGCCGCCGGTCCCTTCCGGGAGGGAATCGGGCGGGTTGGCCTCCTCCCCATGGGTTGTGAAGAGACGGAACTGGGCATCCGGGTGCTGAACGCATTTCCCGGCGACCAGGTTCTCTACGATCCAGAGGCCGTTGTGTGGCACCGGGTTCCCCGGAACCGCATGGGCCCGACGTATTTCGTGAAGCGTTGTTACGCCGAAGGGCTCTCCAAGGCGTTGGTGGTGCAGTTGGTCGGGCAGCAGAGCGGGTTGAGCAGTGAGCGCTCGTATACGTTTCGCGTCCTGCCGCGCGGGGTAATTCGCGGTCTGCTGGCAGGTATCTCCGGCCACATCGGCGGATTCGGGCGGGCAGCAGCGATCGTCACTGGCCTTGCCGCAACCACCGTGGGCTACGTACTCGGCCGGATACGACCGCAATCGCTACCCGATACGTAAGAAGGTCGGAGCGAGCCGCGCGGGTGTTACCCATCCTGAGCCCGTTCCAGGACTTCGCTCCATTCCTGGGCACGCAGGGGAGTCCCTGGATGGGCTCCCCTTGGCACGGCCATTGCGCTGCACATGCGGGAGTCCGTCAGCGGATTCCCGCACACGCGGGCAACGCAGGTCAGGGAGGAAAACGTGCCAGAACAGGACGCACCCGCGCAAAGCACGGGGCAGGATCTTCGCTCTGCTCTGAGATCGCTCCTGGAGGAGGACCTGAGCGACCAGGATCTCAGCACCCGGCTGCGGGCGCTCATGAACGTCCCGCAGGGGACGGCGCAGCCCACCACCGACGAGGCTACCGACCACCCTGGCTACCAGTAGCAGGCTCCGTGACTGGGCGCCGCTGGCAATCTCTGTGCCGGTAGAGCCGTTCAACGACCGACAATCCGCCATGCTGCCCACAGGCAGGCAGGACTCGGGTGTGCCCGGCGCCGTGTGGATCGGGTGGTAAGCCGTGCTTCTTCAGGCTGATCAACCCGCGCCGGCCCGCCGCGCCACACGAACGGTCCCGGCAGGTTCCCCCTCCACGTTCGCGGCATTCATGCGGTGTCATCGGCTGATCATCCTGATCCTGACCTGCTATGCCCTGACTCCGCTGCTCGTTCCATTGCTAACGCCAGTGGCCATTGGCGATGACTGGGTTTATGTGCGCTCAGTCGAGATCCTGCTGCGTGAGGGACGGCTGCACATCCTGGATCTCTCGGTGGTGACACTGCTGTTCCAGGTCGCCTGGGGTTCGCTCTTCGCGTCCGTCTTCGGCCTGAGCTTCGGTGTCCTGCGCCTCTCGACCTTTGTCATGGTCCTGCTGGGCGGTCTGGCCACCTACGGCCTTTGCCGTGAACTGCAGATCGCCCGTACGCCGAGCGCACTCGCCGCGGCCGCGTACCTGTTCAATCCCCTCAGCTTTGTCCTGGCCTACACGTTCATGAGTGATCCGCACTTCACGGCGCTGCTGGCTATCGCGACCTACGGGTACGTCCGAGGCTTGCGGACTGACCGTCTTGCGCCAGACAACGGCGCCATCATTCTCGGGTCGCTGGCTGCGGCCTGCGCCTTCCTCGTCCGCCAGCAAGGAGCCTTGATTCCCGCGGCAATCGTGATCGCCCTCCTCGTTCAGCGGCGACTCACCTGGGATCGCGCAGGCCTGCTGCTCGCGCTACGCGTGACGGCTCTACCAGCGGCGACCATCGTTGGCTATTACCTGTGGCTCGCCCTGGTTCACGGTATTCCGCGGGAGCAACGAGCCTTCACCGGGTCAGTAATCAGCGCCGGCTGGGAACAGAGCCTTCTCTTGATCGGCCGCATGACCTTTATTGAGGCCATGTACCTGGGTCTCTTCACCCTGCCCGTGGCCCTGGCCGCGCTCAGCGTGATGAACCATGTAAGGCGAGTTCGCGCCCCGGCGGTCTGGTTCGCCGTCTTCCTGTGGGCGGTCCTGCTGGGCTGCGGGCTCATCCACTTCCAGCAAGGTGACGCCCAGCAGCCCCTGATGCCACGCATGCCCTACATCGCACAGTACCTAGGCCCATACGGGTTAGGGCCTGCGGATATCCTGGGTGGCCGTCGCTGGATTGTCAGTTGGCAGGCGCTCGATGTCCTTACCGCACTCTGCATCGTCAGTTCGCTCATCTTCGTCCTGCTCCTGGCCCGAAGGTTCGTGCAGCCAGCCATCGCTGATCCCAGCCGCACCAGTGCGGGCACCGTCCTGATGGTGAGCCTGGGGCAGGTTGCCGGCGTCCTTCCTGCCTCCTTCCACTTCCGGAGCTGGATCATTTCCGTCGACCGTTACCTCCTGCCGTTACTCCCCCTCAGTCTCTGCCTCGGCCTCTGGGCGCTCCGGGGCCTGCGCCCCTCCTTCGGAGCGCCATGGGTCGTTGTGGCACTCGCCGCCCTGATCAGCATCGCCGGCACCCGTGACGTACTGGAACTGCAGCGCGTGACCTGGGATGTTGCACGGCAGGCGGTGCAGCAGGGAGTTCCGATCACGGCACTCGACGCCGGCGCAGCCTGGGATGGCTATGCGCTCTACGACTACGGAGTTGCCCACGGACTCTCCCAGCAGACGCCAGGTGGCCCCTGGTGGACGAGCCTCTTTGCCCCGGCCACCACCTCAGACTACGTGGTCTCGACCACTCCACTCTCCGGCTATCAGGAGGTCGGGCACGCGGCGGTGAGCTCCTGGCTCGGGCCGGACGAGACCGAGCTCTACCTGCTGCAACGTGCCCAGCCTGCGCAGTAATGGGCAGCCCCTGGCATCGAACCCCAGGACAACGTGGACACATCATCCCAACTAAAATGCGCGGTCGAGCATTTCAGTTGGGATGATGACGTGATTGCCATCACCGTGTTGATTCGCAGGGAGGGGTACCGTTGGCTTGGCCCACGTTCACCTCTATCAAGGTGGCGCTGGGCCTCCTACGCTCCGGATCGTGCCTGAGGCAGGCTAGCGAAAACCGGCAGCAAGACAGCGGATCGGCCAGGCCGCTCCGAGGTGGCCTCGGAGCGGAGACCATCCTGCCAGTGGCGGGAATTTCCCGCCCGCTTCGCTACTGTGGCGCTGGCGGCATCAATCGACGTGCGCCCTTTGTATCGCACCTACACGGCCTCTTCCGTTGATAGCGCCCGCTGCAAGAGCAATCGTCGTCTTGCGTGCGAGAGATACTCAGGAGATCCGGGGGCGTTCCCGGCGCCCTTCGCTCGTCGCCTGACGAATTGGTGCGAACTGGCCGGTGTCCTGGAGTCCCGCAACCGCTCCGCGCGGGCACGCAACACCCGGACTCACGCAGACGCCCTGCGGGAACGCGGCACTCGGTGCGCAACAGGTCTCATCGGCATAGCAGTACCCGCCGAAGGGGCAGCACTGCAACCCCGCCGGGATGCACTGGGGCTGGGGATCCACCAGAGTGGGTCCACAACAGACCGGCAGGTGGGTAGGGCAGAACCCGCCGCCATTGGCCACAGAACAGCAGACTTCGTCAACCCCGGCGCAATTGCCGTCCGGGGCGCCCTGGGTGGGTGGGCAGCAATCAAATCCTTGTGCACAGGCTCCACCGCCGAGAGACGGACCGCAGCAGATTGACCCGGCTGGATAGCAGGTCTGCTGTGACGATGCGGTCGGAGAGCAACGCTTGGGAAGGCTCCCGGAACAGCGATCTCCGCGCTTGTGCTTCTTGCGCTTGCCCTTGCCCACCGCCGGTTCCGGTACGGCCCACCGCGCAGCAAGTCCACTCAGCGCGCTGCCGGCAAGCAACCGACCGAGCGTTCTCCGGGTCGCATCCTCTCTCATCGCACGAGACAGGTGATCGAATTGCTGATTGTTCATGAGTGTTCTCCACAACCGGGGGGCGAAAAGACCTGTTGACATCGATTGGTGAAGGATTCTCCGACCTCATCCGTCCATCGAGGCGATGTGCACGCCTGCCCGGCATCTCGAATCTCCAGTGGACTGGATCAATCCGGATGGTTGCCGACGGCGCATTTCCTGCGCGAACCAATCTCAACGCGCTGCTTCCGTGGTATCCCTGAACCGTCTTCCGGTTGCCCGCTGGTTGCACGGGCTGAGACTGTCCAGGCCGCACGGCGGCGTGCTAGACGAGCTTGATTCATATGCAGACATGCAGGTCGCAACGGGGCGGCGCCAGGACAACGTTGCGGTCGGAGATGCGTCACCCATTGCACTGGTACCGCACGGATGGGACCTTGTGACCGGGGGTCCAGCAGATGATGGTGCCCTCTGCGTCTTCATGCCAGTACAGTGATCCGCAGCATCCCTCTGGGAGTGGGTACTCGTCCCCGAATATGTTTTTCCAATCGTCGTAGGCGGGCACGGGTGGGCAGGTTATTGAAGTACCGGAGGGGCACGGCAACTTGCATTGCCCGTGGGAACAGATTTCGTCCTCTAAGCAGCGGGAGCGACAGACCAGGTCGCCGTTCTCGCAAACCACATCCTGGCACTCGGTGCACAAAGGAGGAATGGCAACGTCACAGCAACTTTCCGTGTGGCAGAGGCCATCGCTGCAGCGCTGGGAGCCCGGGCAGCACTCACCGATCGGTGTGCATGAGCCGTCGGGACATTTTGCTTTACCGCTGTCACAGATCTCGTCCCGTGGCTTGTCCTTGTCCCGGTCCTTGTGCTTGTGCTTGCTCTTGTGCTTTTTGCTCGCGGCCTGCGCCTGGCCATCTGGCTTGTGGCCGGCCGGCCTCCTGCCGTGCCGCTTCACCTTCGCCGCAGCCTGCTCGTCCAGCCCGAGGTGTGCGGCCACGCCCCCGAACACGCCGCCCGCGAGGACGCGCAGAGCGCCGCGGCGCGTTCCCAGGTTCGTCATCACCGTCCGGGCCAGGACGTCAAATGATTCGTGGTCCATTCCGTGGGTCTCCTTCATTGCTAACCGCATTCGAGTCAGGTTCGGTGTAAGTCGCATTAGCCCTGGCGGGCAGCCGCGAACAGCATCGCCAGGATTCCGCTCGCCATTTGTGTCCCGGCTGTGATCTGGAAGCGCAGGCGATGATCGGCCTGGTACAGGGCGGGGCAAGAGGGCTGCTTTGGCCCGGCCAGATTGAGGAGCTCGGTGCGTCGTCGCTCTGAAGCAGTCGTCACAACAATGGGGTGTGGATTCAACGACATCGTGAACTCCTCAGTGAATCGTGTGCGTGCGGCGCGAGAACTGGCGCCCCCTCATCCTGCGGCGCAGCGGGTCACCTCACCACGAACAGCGCACGCACAACGGGAGTGCGTCCCCAATTGCGGATGCCTGACCGTCCGGGAGTTACACTGCGCGAGGGCGGCCAGCATCACGTTCGGAGCCGCGGCACCGGGAGCCAGCCGGGCCATGACGACGTCCTTCTCCACCGAGACAAAATTCGGTACGCTCCTTCGCCAGCATCGCCTGGTGGCGGGGTTGACCCAGGAAGCCCTGGCCGAACGGGCGGGTCTGAGCCCGCGCGGAGTCCAACTCCTGGAGCGCGGACTGCGCGCAACTCCCCGCGCGGAGACGTTGCGGCTGCTGGCCGACGCGCTTGATCTCGACGAAGCCGCGCGGGCCGCACTCGTCGCCGCTACACGCCCTGAATTGGCAACGCAACCAGCCTCCATCGCTGCCAGGTTGCGACCAACCCGTCTGCCCATACCTCCGACAGCACTGGTTGGACGGGAACGTGAGGTCGCCTCCGCCTGTACCTTGTTGCGGCTCGCCAATCAGCCGTCGGGCACGCGCTTGCTGACCGTGACCGGCCCTGGTGGCGTGGGCAAGACCCGACTCGCCCTGGCGATCGCCGCCGAACTCGCCGCGGACTTCCGCGCCGGCGTGGCGTGGTGCGAGCTGGCGTCGCTCGTCGATCCAGCAGCAGCTTCAGGCGCCGTTGCTGGCGCGTTTGGGATCCGAGACGGCGGCGAAGGAACCCTGCTGGAGGAACTCGAACTCGTCGACCAGCCGCTGCTGCTCGTGCTGGACAACTGCGAACACCTGCTTCCAGCCATGCCGTTGATCGGCCACGCGCTGGCTACCTGTCCGCACCTGGTGGTCCTCGCGACGAGCAGGGCACGGTTGCGCCTACGTGGCGAACGCGAGTTCCCGCTCAGCCCGTTGGCCCTGCCTGCGGCGCGTGCAACCGGTGCCTCTCCCCTGGCCGGGTTAGCCGGCGTGGCGGCGGTGCGCCTGTTTGTCGCGCGCGCGGTCGAGGTGAGTCCGGACTTCACCCTGACGCCGGAAAACGCCGCTGCCGTTGCCGCCATCTGCCGTCGGCTGGACGGCCTGCCGCTCGCCCTGGAATTGGCCGCAGCGCGTGTCAAGCTGCTGCCGCCAGCGGCACTGCTCTCCCGGCTGGAGCAACGGCTCTCGTTTCTGTCCGACGGCGCCCGTGACCTTCCAGCACGCCAGCAGACGCTCCGGGACACCATCGCCTGGAGCCATGGGCTGCTCTCGCCTGCTGAACAAACCCTCTTTCGCCGCCTGGCCGTCTTCACCGGCGGGTTCACGCTGGACGCAGTCGAAGCCGTCTGCGGCGCAGACGAGGCCAGGGACGATGCACCAGCTTCCCAACCTACCCTCTCGCCCCTCAACCGCTGCTCAACGCTCGACGTCTTCGCCTCTCTTGGTGACCACAGCCTGCTGCGGGCGCTGGAGCCAACGGACGGTGCGGCGCGCTGGTCCATGCTGGAGACCGTGCGTGAGTACGCCCAGGAGTGCCTGACGGCGAGTGCCGAGGAAGCATGCGTTCGGCAGGCGCACGCCGCATATCTCTGTGCCCTGGCGGAACGCGCCGAGCCTGAGCTGACGGGCCCTGCCCGGGCGCTCTGGCTTGATCGCCTCGAAACCGAGCACGACAACCTGCGAGCCGCGCTGGCCTGGGCGGTCACACAGGATGCGACCACGGCGCTCCGGCTCGCCGGAGCGCTCTGGCGATTCTGGTACGTCCGTGGCTACCTGCGTGAAGGACGTGACTGGGCAGAGGCGGCTCTGGCTCAGGCAGGAGGCAGCCCGGCACAGCGCGCCAGGGCGCTGTATACCGCCGGAGATCTGGCGCAGGAGCAGGGCGATTACGAGCACGCCACCCCCTTGCTCGAGGAAGGGCGGGACGCGGCCATCCAGGCTGGGGAACCGGAGATCGCCGCTCGCTGTCTGAGCGGCCTGGCCTTTATCGCGCGGAACCAGGGCTCCTATGAAACGGCAGATGGTCTTCTCCGGGAAGCGCTGGCGCTGCAGCGGAATCTGGGGGACCGCCGGGCGATCGCCTGCACCCTGGGGAACCTGGGCGGCCTCGCCCAGAACCGGCGCGATGAGGCAGAGGCGGAGCAGCTCCTTGCCGAGGCCCTGGTCTCCTTTCGTGCTCTCGGCGACCGGCCGATGGCGGCGGACATCATGGCGAACCTGGCCATCCTTGCCAATCAGCAAGGGGAGCACCCGCGAGCCGCCGGGCTGGCGGAGGAAGCCCTGGAGACGTACCGGGCCCAGGGCGACCGGCAAGGCTCAGCAACGGTGCTGGTGGCGCTGGCAAACGCCGCGCGCGGTGAGGGCAACCGCCTGGAAGCGAGGACGCTCTACGAAGAGGCGCTCGACCTGTTCCGGTCCGTCGACCACCAGCCAGGCATCGTCACTGTCCTCACCCACCTCGCCACCTTGATGCTGGACGATGGAGACCCGCAACGCGCGATGCCCTTCATCGCGGACAGCCTGGCCATCCTCCAGCGAACCGGCGACCGGCGGGCTATCGCCACATCGCTGGCAGCGTCCGCGCGAGCGCTGGCTGCGCTGGGGCAGTGGGAGCAGGCTGGCCGATTGACCGGAGCCGTAATTGCCCTGCGCGCCACGAACGGCGACCAACTGCCTCCGCAGGATGCAGAGCAGCACGAGCTTGACCCGGCAGCGGCTGGCGCGATCGGCGAGCCGGCCTGGTCCGCCGCCATGGCCGCAGGAAGCACTCTCTCGCCGGAACAGGCGATGGCGACAGCGTTAGGATTGTCGCTGGGTCTCTGAACTGTACCGCCGTGCGCTCATGACGAACGCGAGCACGTCACTGGTGAGGAAACTCGAGTCCTCAGTGTTTGCGCGCGACGTCAGCACCGCTGTGGCAGCGATGCCGGGGCCCTTTGGCGCCCTCGACAGGAGCGCGCGGTCTCCCGGCGCAGTGGCGCCGGGAGGCCGCGCCGTCCGAGCGGTCAGCCGATATCCATCAGGGTTCCAGCAGCGATCCGTGCCTACGCCTCGGGTGTCCCGGTGACGACCGGTTGCACCGTGGGCACGATCCCAAGCTGCTGCAGTAGGCCGAGCGAATCAGGTTCGCTCCACCCCTCGACGATCTGGCCGCAGGCGATCCGGTAGACGTTGGTGCCGGTGAACTCCACGCTCTTGCCTGTCGGGGGCTGCCCCTGGAACTCGCCGTCGTTGGTACCCCGTCCGGTCCAGCGCACGGCAGCCTGGCTTTCCGTGGCGACTACGACATCTGCCGTAAACCGAATGTCCGGGAACGCGGCGATCAGCGCGGCCAGGTCTCCCTTCAGCGCATCACGGCCGATCTCATCGCGGTACAGCCCGGCGTGATGCACGATGTCCACGGCGACAAACTCGTCCAGGACGTCCAGCTCGTGCCTGTCGAGCGCCTCCTCGGTCCAGCGGCGCGCAATCTCGGCGTTCTCCGCAACCGTTCCTGGTGGACAAGATGCGGCCGGTGAAGCAGCCGGGGTGCTCGCGTGCTGGGGCGTGCGCGACGCGGGACCGGCCGGGAGCGCACCAATCTGTCGCAGCAGGCCCAGGGCATCGCCGTTGTTCCACGTCTCCACGATCTTGCCGCACGCTACCCGGTGGATATGCACGCCACGCACGGTAACCTGCTGTCCGTCTGGCGCAACGCCGGCGTACGGCGCCTGTAACGTCCCGGTGAACACGAAGCGCGCGACGACGAGGTCGCCATCGGCGAAGACATCCTGGACATCGTAGTGACCGTCCGGAAACACGGCGTGGTTGGTCCGCAGCCGCTCCAGATGGACCGCCTTGTCCTGTTGCGAAACGACTGCGCCGTGGTGGGTGTAGTCATCAGCCAGCAGAGCACCAAGCGCCTCGGCGTCACCGGCGTTGAAGGCATCGAAATAGGCCCCGGCCAGGGCTATCGCTTCTTCGGGCGTCGTGGGTGCACACGGCGTTGCGGTGGCCACATCACTCTGCGCCCCCACGGCCAGATGATTTCCGAGAACGGCGAGTGGCAGACTCGCTGCCGCCGCGCGGAGCAACGTGCGGCGGCTGTGTTGCCGCGTCATCGGGAACGGCGTCGTCCGATTTCTGCCTGAGAACATGCGCGACTGCTCCTTGCCTTCCATAAGCTGCCAACGCGAATCAGAAGTCCTCATTATGCCGTCGCGCACACCGCGTGCCGCGACGCTGGCTGCACGTCTCACCTGCGCATTCTGTCCTGCTCCAGATTGGCACGAATCATGGGAAGATAATCCTGCAATCGATTGCGCGAGAAGCATTTGGAGGAGAAATTGCGATGAGCAATGGTCAAAGGCGGACCCGGCGGGCAATGATCCAGGGCGCTTCCGGGCTGGCGCTCGCTTGTATGGCAACACCGCCCACACCAGGATTCACCCGGCAGGCAACCCCGGTGGCGACGCCCATCGCCGGCATTCCGCTCTGGCAACCAGCCTGGGCGAACGGCATTGTCTACGGCACCTCGACGACAACCTGGCAACTCGATGACGAGGAGTACGCGGCGCTCGTTGCCGACCAGGCCGCCATCCTCTTCACGGAGGATGACCTCCTCTGGTGGCGGCTCAAGCCAACTCCAGACTCTCCGCTCGATTTCCAGTACGCAGACCGTTTCTTCGACTTCGCGGAGGCCAATGGGCAACTCGTGCTCGGGGCGCACCTGGTCTGGGATGAGGGCTTTGGCGAAGAGTGGACTGAAGATGACCTCTGGGGCCTGGACAAAGAGGCAGCAACCGCGCTGCTCTACGGCACGGTCGAGGAGATCGTGACCCGCTACCGGGGTCGCGCGGCAGGGTGGATCGTGGTCAACGAGGTCATCGACGCTCACGAATCGGACGGTATCCGCCGGGACTACCCCTGGTACGAGACGATCGGGCCATCCTTCATCGCCGAGTCGTTCCGCATCGCGCACAAGGCCGACCCTGACGCCACCCTTATCCTGAACGAGTTTGGCTTCGAGACCGATACCGAGTGGGATGCCGCCGCCGACCGGCGCAAGAACGCGCTGCAGGTGCTAGATATGCTGCTGGACCAGGACGCCCCGGTCCACGCCTTCGGCGTGCAGGCGCACCTCTCCGCCGCCAACTTCGCCGAGAACTTCGATGCCGCGGCCTACAGCCAGTTCCTGGCGGACCTGGCCGCACGCGGGGTAAGGATCATCATCAGCGAGCTGGACGTGCTCGATGACGACCTCCCGGCCGACATCGCCGAGCGCGACCAGGCCATCGCCGATGCTACACGGCTCTACCTGGACACGGCGCTGCAGGAGCCAGCCGTCGCTTCGGTGATCACGTTCGGGCTCTCTGACCGGTACACATGGCTGCAGGAGGATTACCCACGCGAAGACGGCGAGGCGCGACGGCCCCTCCCCTTCGACGATGAGAACCTCACGCCGAAACCAATGTTCGACGCCCTCTACGCCGCCCTGGAGACGGCCCCGGACCGCGAGCCGTTGTGGGCTCCACCGCGTGCTGAGTAGGCCCGCGACCAACTTCGTGTCGTCTCGAATTTTTCAAGAGACCTCGTTCTGCCCGCCAGGCTGAAAAGACGAGATCCCTCGACAAGCTCGGGATGACACACCGCCAGGGGCGGAGCTACTTCAACCCGCTCATCGCGATCCCACGCACGAAGTGGCGCTGGAAGACCAGGAACACGATCAGTACGGGCAACGTGGCCACGACTGATCCCGCCATCAAAAGATCCCACGCGGTGCGGTTACGCACCACGAACAGCGCCAGCCCGAGCGGCAGGGTGCGCAACTCCTCACTGCTGACGATGATCAGCGGCCAGTAGAAGTTGTCCCACTGGTAGGTAAACGTGAAGATGCCAAGTGCCGCCAACGCCGGCCGGCAGAGCGGCATCACGATCTGCGCCCAGATGCGCAGTTCTGACGCTCCGTCAATACGTGCGGCATCAAGCAGATCGTTCGGGATGGTGCGCATGTACTGGCGCAGGAGGAAGATGGCGAAGGCACTGGCGCCCTGGGGAATGATCAGGCCCCAGTAGGAATCAAGCCAGCCGTGTCCACCCTGGCCCAGCCAGTTATTCCCTCCAAAGAATGGGATGTTCTTCAGGATGATGTACGTCGGGATCAGGGTCACCTGTCCCGGGATCATCATCGTGCCCAGGGTCAGCAGGAAGAGCGCGTCCCGCCCCGGGAACTGCCGTTTGGCAAACGCGTACGCGGCAAGCGACGCCAGCAGCAATTGCAGGAAGGTGACGGCCACCGCCACGTAGGCGCTGTTGAAGAAGAAGCGCCCAATGCGCTGCGTCTCGAAGAAGCGCGCGTAGTTGTCCAGCGTTGGGTTGCGCGGGATCCACTGCGGCGGCCAGCGAAAGATGTCGCCGATGTTCTGTAACGAACCAGAGACCATCCACACAAATGGGGCCACGAAGAGCACGCCACCGATGATCAGGATGGCGTAGATCACGGCGGTCCAGAACGAGAACGTCGGGAGATGCTGTGGTGCGAGGGGCAGGGAGCGGACGCGCTCCTGGAGGAGGCCCCGGCCCTCGGGCAGCGGCGTGTCAGTTGTTGCCACGGCGTGCTCCCCTCATCCGAGCAGCACTGGTGGGCGGCAGCACCATCAATACTCCACCTCCCCGCGCATGACGCGCAGTTGCACCAGGGTGAACACGAACATGAGCGCGAACATGCCGAACGCCATCGCCGAGGCGTACCCCATGTCGAAGTTTTTGAAGGCGGTCTGGTAGATGTGATAGACCATCGTCGTCGTCCGCCGCAGCGGGCCACCGTTGGTCATGATGAAGATTTCCGTGAAGACCTGCAGCGAACCCAGCACCGAGACGACCGCCAGGAAGAGCGTAGTCGAGTTCAGCAGCGGGATCGTGATGTCCTTCAGGCGCTGCCACCCCACGGCTCCGTCGATCTTGGCCGCGTCGTAGTAGTCCTCCGGGATCGACTGCAGCCCGGCCAGGTACACGACCATCGTGAATCCGACGCCCTTCCAGATACTGGTGATGATGACGGCCGGCATCGCGAGGTTGGGGTCGGAGAGCCAGAGCAGCGGCTCCTTGATCACGCCGAGCTGCAGCAGGTAGTAGTTGAGCAGCCCGAAATCGCCGTTGTAGAGCCACTTCCAGATGATGGCGGCGATCACCAGTGGCGTCACGACCGGAAGGTAGAAGAGGGTCCGGAAGAGACCACGCGCCCGAATCTGGTTGTTGAGCAACAGGGCGATCAGCAGCCCCAGCCCCATCGTCACCGGGACGGAGACCGCCGTGTAGTAGAGCGTGTTGACGATTGAGCCGCCAAACCGCTCGTCTCCCAGCAACCGTTGGTAGTTCTCCAGGCCCACGAAGGGCTTCTCCGGCTCCAGGATGTTCCACTCGTGGAAGCTCAGGTAGAAGGCATAGATGACGGCGGCAACGGTGAAAACCCCGAAGAGAATCATGGTCGGCAGCAGGAAGAGATAGGCTGACCACTGCTTGCGCATCTGCCGCCAGACGGACGGGGCTGGCCTGATCTGCTGGGGTGACGGAGTTCCTGGCGAGGCCATCGCCGCGCTGTGTACCGACATCATGATCTCCGGGATAACAGAACGGGGAGGGAGCGGGGTAGCCAGGAGAGCGGGAACAACAATCCTGCCGTCCCGCCTCCCGGCATGGTCCGGGCGAAACTCCTAGCGGTTCAGGATATCGTCGCCTTCCAGCGCGGCCTCATCGAGCGCGGTTGCCGCGTCAGTTTCGCCGTAGATCGCGCGTCCCAACTGGTCGTTGAGTACCACCTCAACCTCGCCGTAGCGCGGGTTCGGCGCACCGCCAGTGACGCCGCACTCCATCTGCTGGGCAAAGCCCTCCAGCACCGGGTTGAGCGCGAACACGTTGGGATCTTCGAGGAGCGAGGTCCTCGGCGGCAGGACTGAGCCAGGGTTGCCCGGAGTACCCAGCGCCCAGAGCGCCATGTTCTGCGGCGCCGACAGGAACTCGATCCACTTCCAGGCCGCGTCGTGGTTCTTCCCCTGGGTCGGAATAACGAGGGCGTCGCCGGCGATCGTGGTGGCGCAGCGCTCCTTCTGGGGAAGTGGCGCGGCATCCCAGAGATCCGTAATGTCGGGGTACTCATCCTGCATTACTGAGGCGAACCAGGCCCCAGCCACGTACATGGCCACCTGGCCCGTGGCGAAGGCGACGCGGCCGTCGTAGGAGTTGGAGTTGAGGAAGTCCGGCGGCGAGTATTGCGCCAGGTTGACGTAGAACTCCGCCGCTTCCTTGCCGGCATCGCTGTTGAACAGGATTTGCTTCCCGTCCTGAGACATGATCTCGCCGCCGTTCTGCCACAGGTACGGATACCAGTAGTAGGCAGCCTCCGGCGCGAAGATAATGTAGCCGTACTGCCCATCCTTCGTCAGCGCTTCGGCTGCAGCCTGCAGCTCATCCCAGGTCTTGGGCGGCTCGGCGATGCCAGCCGCCTCGAAGAGATCCTTGCGGTAGAAGAGCCCCGTCGTCTCACCGTCGATGGGGAGCCCGTAGACTTGGTCTTCCCAGAGCGCCGATTCCAGGAAGGCTTCGACATAGTCGTCGCGCTTCACGGCGACGCTCTTCTCGATGTACGGACCCAGGTCAACCAGCGCCCCCCGGGAGGCATAGTCCACGACCGAGCTCATGTCGAGGTAGACAGAATCGGGCGGGTTGCCGCCAGCCACCTGTGTCGTCAGCCGGGCATCCATCTCTTCGGCCGGCACACCCTGGAACTCGATGGTGATGTTCGGGTGCAGCTCCTGGAAGCGGTCCCGCAACTCCATCATCATCGGCGTCTCGTTCACCCACGAGGCGAACGTGACGGTCACCGGCTCGGTGGGCTCGGGGATATCCGGGCTGAGGTTGGCCAGGTCAAGCTGCTCCCCAATCGGCGTGAAGGCCTCGGGCGTTGCATCCTGCCGGGCCAGGGCGCCATCCAACCGCAGACCGGCGCCAAGCACGCCGGCCGAGAGGCCGAGCGCCGCCGCAAAGTGGCGTCGCGTCAGCCGGCTTCCGGCAGTCTGCGGCACCATGTGGTGATGAACCTGCTCGTTGCCGCAGCGCCCTTTGCAACCCTGCTTCGTCACCTGGACCTCCCTTGACGCTTGCCGCACTCCACCGTGCGCTTCGATCGCTTTGGCGAACCGCATGGTTCGCTCCCGGAACACCTCGCGCGACACTTGATCACACGCTCGGATCTGATCTCTCCGGTGGGCTCGCGGTGCTCTCCCTGACCACAAGCCGGGTTGGCAACAACACGCGTTGATAAGGGGCGTCGCGCCGTGCAATACGTTCAAGCAAGAGCCGTACCCCGAGCGCCCCCATTTCCGCGATCGGCTGCGCGATCGTGGTCAGCGCCGGGTAGATGGCAGCCGCCAGGGGAACATCGTCGAAGCCGATGACGGAAACGTCGTGCGGCACACGCAGCCCGGCCCGCTGCAACGCCCCAATGGCGCCGGTTGCCATCTGGTCGTTGAACGCGAAGATGGCGGTCGCCGGCATGCCCTGCTCCAGGAACTGCCGCACCGCCGCCACGCCGCCGTCAGGGCGACCGTCGCCACGGGCCAGGAACGCCGGCTCAATGGCGACGCCGGCCTCCGCCAGCGCCCTGCGGAACCCCTCGAAACGCCCGGCGCTCGGCGTCACATCGCTCGGGCCAACCAGGCAGGCGATCCGCCGGTGGCCGAGTGATAACAGGTGCTGCCCAGCGAGGTGGCCACCCTGGATGTTATCGACCAGCACCTGATCGACGGGCATCTCGCCCAGGTCCCGGTCCACGACGACGCACGGCGTCCCGGCCGCCAGGATGCGCTCCACGGCGTCATGGCCGTCGTCGGCCGGGATCAACCCGGACGACGCCAGGATCAGGCCATCGACGCGCTTGGCGAGCAACGCCTCGATGTAGGAGGCCTGCTTGACCGCCGAGAGGTCGGAGTTACAGAGGACGACGTTGTAGCCCTCGGCGAAACCGGCATCCTCGATGGCCCGCGCCACTTCAGCAAAGAAGGGGTTGGAATTGTCTGGCACCACCAACCCGATGGTCTGGGTGACCTTCCGCCGGAACGAACGCGCCAGGAGATTCGGGCGGTAGCCGAGGTCCTCGATGACCTCCCGCACGCGATCCGCCGTCTCAGGGTCCACCGGCACCGCGCCGGTGATCACGCGTGACACCGTCGAAACCGAGACGCCCGAGCGGATCGCCACGTCACGCATGGTGATGACGGTCCCATCCTGCGTCACGACCGCACCTCGCTGGTGAGGCCCCGAGGGGGCAGGGGCAGGCGCCAGGGTGCGACCGTCCTCAGCGTTGAAACACGCACGGTCGTCACGGAGCCCGGCAAGGGAATCAATCCATGTTCGCGAATGGCAGCGTTGCACTTCGCCACGTCACAGGCCCTTTGCACCCGGGAGCAACTCGGCTGCTACTCCACGAGCATATCTGCAATCGATTGCAGCGCGTTCAGTATGCAGGCGTGATAGGTCAGCGTCAATTCGAGGCACCGTCATCGCTCCATGCTTCCCCGGACCGAACCCACTGCGACCGTTATCGCCAACCGGGCGCTGACGCCGGGTGGGAGCACAATCATCTCTCCGGGTGGCGACCCAAAAAGATCCAGGACCACGCTCCCTGCGGCACTCGGCACCTGTGACCAGACATACTGCACGCCTTCGTCACAAGCCACCACCACCTGGGCCGCGCGTGGGGCTGCGGAGACCTGCTGCGTTTCAACCTGGTCCATCCGCCCGCGATCTGGCGTCTCCGGACCACCCGCGGGCAACTCCAGCAGGATGCGCCCATCTCCCCGTTGCACCAGGAGTTGGGGAGAGCCGTTCTCCTGGGCCAGCACCGGGCGCAACCCGAACGCCACCGGGCGTGCCTCGATCCCGTCGTTCCGCACCATCAGTGCAAGCGACAGCGTCGCATCTTCGAGCTGCGCCGTGAGCGTGCCGGACACATTGAGGGCGTGGGCCTCACCCTCATCACGACTCTGGCTGAGCCCCGTTACCAGCGTGACCGCTGTCGGATCGCGTTCGAGGACGTGCCAGCGGGAACGTGCCGCCTCAGCCACCACGAGCACCGCACACCCGGGCGCGTGCGCTCCCGCCTGCCGTTCGCCCGGAGCAGCGAGAACTGGCAGCCATGCCGTGCCGCTCGGCCTCTCGACGCGGACCATGAACCCGACGCAGCACGCCGAGTCAGGATCGAACCAGGCGATGGCGAGCCCAGCCGGATCGACGATGCGCACCAGGGTGCGGCCTGCGCCATCCGCCATAGTGGTCGTGGTCGGCACGTCAAACACCGGCCCGCGACGAACAGGCTGACCTGCCTGCCGCCGCTCACCCGCCGGCGCGTCAGAAGCTGATGTAAACCGTGTCGTCTTCAATCGAGACCGGGTAAAGCCGGAGACGAACGCGCTCATCGGCGAGCGCCCGCCCCGTCAGCAGGTCAAACTCCCACCCATGCCAGGGGCAGGCCAGGATCTCACCTTCCCGGCCCCAGCGGTATTCACCAGGTGGTGACGGCAGCGTCGTCCCGCCGACCCGGCCCCGGCACACCGGCGCCAACTCGTGCGGGCAGACATTCAGCACCGCCACGATCGTGCCGTTGATGTTGAACAGCCCGATCGAGCGCTGCTTGACCTCGACCAGCCTGCACTCGCCCGGCCTGATCTCATCCACCCTGGCCACCGGCCACCATTGCCTGCGCTGCTGGCCCGTTTTAGCGGTGGCCTCAGGCATGCTCGTCCTCCCCCGCGCGCATGAGATCAGAAGCCGTACCGCCGTCGCTCTGCCGGGCCGGCAGCCGATACAGTTCGCGCGCGGTTTCACGCATCACGCGTGGCCGCAGTGCCGCTGGGAACGCCCGGGCGGCAAAGTCCACGGTGTCACCATCCCAGTGCGGGAAGTCGCTGGAGAACATCACCATGTGCGCGGCGTCGAACATCTCCAGCATCGCCAGCAGATGTTCGCGCCGCTCCGGCTCCTCGATCGGTTGCGTCGTGAGCAGGATGTGATCGTGCACGTAACTGCTCGGTGGGCGCTCCAGCCAGGGCGTCGTCTGGCGCAGCGCCATCCAGTTCTTGTCGAAACGCCAGAGGATCGGCGGCAACCAGGAGATGCCACCTTCGATGAGCACGAACCGGAGCGATGGAAACGTGACGAACACGCCTTCCGTGACCAGGCTGACGAGGTGCGCGATGTAGCTGGCTACCAGTCCGGTGTGCCACTCCAGATAGCTGGTGGCGTAGCCCGCAGCCGTCGGCGGCCCGGACACCCCCACCCCTTCGCTCCCGGGATGGATCGCGACCGGCAGATTGTGCTCGGCGGCAGCGGCGTAGATGGGGTGATAGTTGCGCTGCCCATACGGCACACGCGCTCCGCTCGGCATCAGCACCTGCACGATGCCTGGGTGATCACCCAGCCGGTGAATCTCTTTTGCCGCCAGATCGGCGTCAGCAGGCGATACCACCAGCGATGCCCGGAAGCGCGGATCGCTGGGCAGCCAGTCGTTGACAATGACGTCGTTCATGGCCGAGGCCACCGCCGCCGCGTAATCAGGCTCGGGCGAGAGCCCGATCTGCAGCAGTGAGCCCTCGTTCAGGATGCCAAGTTCAACGTCGTAAACATCGAAGAAGTGCTCGGCCATGGCGTCAGGGTGCGAGTCGACCCGCCGGCCGTCCGGCGTCACCGCGTCAGCGCGATTCACCCCGTTCGGGTTCCAGTAGCCGAGCGGCCCAGGTCCCCGGTTTCCCATCGCGAACCGCCGCCGCCATGGCTCCGGCAGGAAATCGAGCATGCGCCGTTGGTCAACCGCTATGTGGATGTCGGTATCAATGACCGATTGCTGCACCATTCAGGACTCCCTGGGCCGAGCCAGCAGCAGGCTACACATCACTACTGACCAGCGATCATGATGCGAAAGCCATGCCCTGGTAGCACCAACTCCAACGGCCCCACTTCCGGAATGCCGTAGGTTTCGCCGCTCCACTGATCTCGCATCTGGCCGTCCGACGTGCACCTCGCCGGCAGATCAAGAGCCACCCGCTGCTCGTCTGGCAAGAAATTGATAACCACGACCGCCTGCCCGCTCTTGCGATCCCCACGCAGGTAGGCAAAGAGCGAGTCCGCAGGCGAGACCTCCAGCGGCTTCCACCCTCGCGAATGCAGCGCTGGCACCTGCTTGCGCAGGGCGATCAGCCGCCGCACGTCATCCCGCAGCCCGTGCCGGTCGGACCAGTCGATCACACCTGGCGTCTTGTACGGCTCGTACTCCGCCCCGACCTCGTCTCCGGTGAAAAGGCACGGGATACCCGGCAGGGTCAGGAGCATCGCCATCGCCGCCCGGTAGCAGCCCACCCCGTAGGTCGTGATGAAGCGCGGCCCGGTGTCGTTGTTGTTGAGAAACCGCAGCACCAGGTTATCGGCCCGGTACCCCTGGCCCGCGTTGGTGATTGCCTCGGTCAGGACCTCCCCAGGAGGCCGTTCACCCGAAAAGACATCACGCCAGGCCCACTGCCCCAGTTCCTCGTTCCAGTCGTAGGCCGCGTCAAAGTCATGTTCCGCGTAGTACGGGTCGCGGGCGCCGGCTTCGGCGATGAGCAGCACGTCAGGGTTGATCGCGCGCAACGCCTGCACAAGCGCGGCGAGGAACTGCGGGTTCCGTTGCCGGATGCCCCAGATCGCGTCGATGCGAAAGCCATCAACCCCGAACTCACGCATCCAGTAGGCGAAGGCATCCTGGATGAACTGCTGCACGGCTGGATTGTCGACATTGAGGTTCGGCAGGTGATGCCAGGAGAAATAGTGCGTGGGCGCGCCCGTTTCATCCCGGTCGTAGTAGTCCCAGTATGGCGATCCCGGTCCATTCCGCTCAGCCTCGAGCGCGAACGGGTGCTGGTCCGACGTGTGGTTGGGGACGACGTCGAGGAGCACGCGCATCCCCCGCGCGTGCGCGCCATCCACGAGCGCCCGGAACTCGTCCTTCGACCCGTAGTCGGAGCGGATGTCGGTGTAGTCCAGCACCTCGTAGCCAAAGGCACCAGGGAGCGTCGGGGTAATGGGCGTCAGCCACAGCGACGTGACGCCGAGATCTGCCAGGCTGTCCAGACGCGCCATCACGCCCGCAAACCCGGGTGGATCAAAGTTGCGCGGCACCACGCCGTAGACGACTTCCCGGCTGTTCCGGTCAAGTCGTTGAGCAGCGACCTTGGCCTCGCGTCCCATTTCCGGATTCGATAGCCTCACCAGCACCTGCTCCCCTGAGCACCCATACCCATCCGTCTCGACATCGGAAACGCTCTACCCCGCCCTGCTCAACTCCACAATCCCGTACAGGGGCACATTCTGAAGCCGCAGCCGGTGTACCCCGCCGTCCACGACCTCCACCTCACCCTGCAGCCCGTCCGCCACGCTGTGCAGCGCAACTTGCCCCATCGGCTCTGGCAAGCGCAGTTCGATCGTCAATTCCGGCAAGGTCGGCGCCTGATCCCGCTCCGTGTCGAAGTCGTAGCGGATGATGTGCACCGCCGCGCCGCTCCCGGTCCGCTGCACCGCCAGCATGCAATCCGCCTTGCGGTCGAGTTGCACCTGTGGGCTGCCGGGCAGGTCCGCGACGGCGAGTTCTCGCGCGGCGTCTAACCGCATCGTCCCGGCGTGCTCCAGGATCGGCTGCATGGTCTCCGCTGGCAGGTTTGCTCCCAACTCACCCTGCACCACCAGGCGTGTGCCGCTCACCAGCGCCTCGGCCAGGAGCGAGGCTTGCGCTGGAGTCAGGAACGTGCAGTCCGGCAGGATGATGGTTTTGTACTGCGAGATGTCGTCTACCGAGAGGGAGTCCTTGCGCAAGGTCCCTTCCGGGAAGAAGAGCACGTCGTACGGCTGTACGCCGTCGCACA
The DNA here is from genome assembly GCA_046328375.1 of Thermomicrobiales bacterium. Lineage (GTDB taxonomy): Bacteria > Chloroflexota > Chloroflexia > Thermomicrobiales > UBA6265 > JACCXM01. The sequence continues at coordinate 328,164 of JAXLWT010000001.1, read as the reverse complement.
GCGCCTCGGCAGCCTGCCAGAACGGCGACGCCTTGCCCGAAATCGGGTTGCGCTGGTCGTTGGCGACGGCAGCGCCGGTCGCGCGCTGGAACTCGCTCTCCACGCTGTAGACGAGCGCGGTCTCGTGCCAGGTCTGGCGGGAGAAGAGCGCCTCGTGCCCGGCCAGGAACCCCTGAATCTCGACGCACAGGTCATGCGGCGGATACCAGGCATCCTCCTGGATGCTCCCCATCCAGGCGCCGTACGGAACGCTCATGTTCACGCCCAGCGCCGCTGCCTCGAACAGCGACATGCGGAAGCGGTCATACCCCTTGCCTGCCTGCAGGTTGGCCACCATCTCGGGCACCACGCCGCCGTACGGGTTCTCGACCACCACCACCGGCTTCGGCCCGGCGAAACCTGCCACGTAGCGGTACCACGCGGGTTGCCGGTACCGGGTGTTCCGCATCTCGGTGATGATCAGGTCGACCTTTGGCTCCAGCGCGTAGTACTGGTCGAGGATGTTGAAGAAGTTGCCGGAGACGAGGACGGAGCGCCCCTTGCTCGCGGCGTACTCCCGCGCGTAGTCCGCCAACTCACCGAAGTACCTGGTGATGATCCCCCGCTGGAAGCGCAGGTAGTGCGCGAAAAGCGGGGTCTCCTCCCGGTTGCTCTTGAAGTCGTACCCTCGCGCCAGCAGCCATTCCCCATAGTGGAAGGTGACCAGGTCCTCGCCGCGCAACTCCTCCGGCAACTCGCCCGCCGGCAACCCCTGCAGGTACGCCCGGAACCCCTTCATGCAGTCCTTGCAGAAGCAGCCGCCGTACTGCAGCGTCGTCAACGGGAGCTCCGCTTCATCGAGCTGCACGCCGTCCACCCCAGCGTCGATCTGGATGCGGATGATCGCCTTCAGGTACTCGCGCCAGACCGGGTTGTTGCGGTCCATCGTGTAACAGAAGTGCTCGCGGTCCGGGCACTCGACCCAGTGCGCGTGGCAGGGCACCCCGTAGATGTCACGGGAACACCCTTCGTCCAGCAGGTCGGTCACCCCCTCGCCGTCGCTGTTGACGAGGCCACCGGGAAAGTACGTCTCGAACGCGGGCCACAGCTTCGGGTAGCGGTTCTGCGAGAACTCCCGTAACCCCATCCAGTCCCGCTTGCCAACACCGCGCAGCTCATTGAGCGACAGCACGCGGTCCTCGGCCTCGTTCAACTCGACCGGGAACTCCCAGCCCTGCACCTCGAAGACGATGCCGAAGACCTTGATGCCATGCTCGCGACACGCCTGGATGAACTCGGCGTCGTTGACGAATCCGTACATCCGCAGGCGCGGGTCGATTTCGCCAAATGCCTCCCCTTCCAGGTACGGCAGCGAGATCGAGCCGCCCCCCAACGCCGACCAGACCAGCACGGTCGAGTGGTAGTCGACCAGGTGATCGACCATGCGCAGCCGCCGTGGCGGCAGGCTTGGGTGGTAGCAGTGCTGCCCTGGAAACCAGGCGTCGAAATAGACTCCGCGCTCCATTGAAGGCCCTCACCCCAACCCCTCTCCCGATGCGCGGGAGAGGGTCTTCATACGTTTGATACGACGCGACCTCTGGCCCCTCGCTCCCCGCGCTCAGGGAGCGGAGCCGCCATTCGTAATCTGTTAGCCCTTGAGGGCTCCGGCCAGGATGCCCCGGATGAACTGCTTCTGGAAGGCGTAGTAGACGATCAGCGGCACGATGGTGGCGACCGCCAGGGCCGCCATCTGCAGCCCCCACTCGATGGTGTAGCGGCCGTTGAAGAAGAGCACGCCCAGGGGGACGGTGTACTTCTCCGGCGTCTGCATGTAGACCAGCGGGTAGATGAACTCGTTCCAGACCCACATGAAATAGAAGATGGCGATCGTCGAGATCGACGGCCTCGCCAGGGGCAGCATGATCTGGCTGAACATCTGCCAGTGCCCGGCTCCGTCCACCCGCGCCGCGTCCTTGACGTCGCGCGGCACCGACTGGAAGAAGTTCCGCAGCACCATGACCCCGAACGAGCTCCAGCCGAGATAGGTGAAAATCAGCGCCCAGTAGGTGTCAAGCAGCTTCAGGATCGACATCAGCTTGAAGCCGGAGATGATCAACGCCTGCGGCGGCACCATCAACCCCAGCAGCAGGATCATGAAGAGGGCTGTGCTGCCGCGGAAGCGGAAGGTCGCGAAGGCGTACGCCGCGAGCGAGGACAGGACCAGCAATCCTGCAACCGAGACGACCGCGATCAGGAGGCTGTTGCGGAAGTAGAGCCCCATCGCGCCTTCGGTAAAGACGGTGATGTAGTTGCCCAGGTAGAGCTGATTGGGGAGGGCAAAGACATTCGAGAAGATATCCGCGTTGCTCTTGAAGGAGCTGTAAATCATCCAGACCAGCGGGTAGAGAATGACCGCGGCCAACAGCAGGAAGAGCGGATAGAGAACGATTCCCTTGACGGTGGTGTTACGGCGCATGTGAATCTCCGGCGCTCCGCTATCGACCCCGGGTTCCGCGATCTGGTGTCGCCCTGATCAACACCCGGGAACTCCCCACACACAAACCGGAAATCACAATTCCTCCTGGACCTGGAACCTGGTGACCTGGATGTACGCCAGGACGAAGGTGATGATCAGCAAGATCACCAGGATCGCGCTGCCGTACCCCACGTTGTTCGCGGTGAACGCCTGGAAGTAGGCCCAGGTCGAGAGCACTTCCGTGGCGTGGTTTGGCCCACCCTTCGTCATCACGTAGACGATGGAGAAGAGCTTCAGCGCTTCAATCGATGCCAGCAGAACGACCATCGCCACCATGCTCTTCATCAGGGGCAGCGTGATGTGCAGGATGTCCTGCCAGCCATTGGCGCCATCGACAAACGCCGCGTCGTGCAGATCCTGCGGGATGGCGATCAGCCGGGAGATGAACAGGAACATGTACAGCCCGAACCCGTGCCAGACGTCGATCGCCACCACAATCGGCAAGGCCATCCTCGGGTTCCCGAGCCAGGCCCCTGCAAACTGGCCGAGCCCGATCGCCTTCAGGAAGGGGTTGATGAGGCCCAGCGAGGGGCTCAGCACCAGCGTGAAGACGATGCCAACGACCACCAGTGAAATCACGGTCGGCATCAGGTACACGCCACGGAAGAAGTTGGAAAAGGGCAGGTTCTGGTCCAGCGCCAGCGCCAGGACCAGGGCCAGCGTCGTCTTCAGGATGACCGAGCCGACGAGGAAGATCAGGTTGTGCTGCAGCGACAGCCAGAAGACGTTGTCGTTGCCAAGCGCGCGGAAATTCTGCAGCCCCACAAACTGGATATCGGCAAAGTTGAAGCCAGACCAGCTCGTGACGCTGAGCGCCAGGGTGCCGAACAGCGGCACCAGCAGGAACACGGTGTAGAAGAGGAGTGCCGGAGCCAGGAACGGCATGGCGAGCAACCACTCCGGCGCAAAAGGCAGCGCGCGGGCGCGCTCAGCCTTCTGCGGCGCCACGGCCGCGGATGCCGGAATCGATTTGCTCGCCATGGAACGTTCCCCTCAACGACATCCTCCTCCCGCGCAGGGAGCAGGATGGTGAGCACGGCGCTCCGTGCTCGTGCAGCCACCGGCCCGCGGGCCGGTGGCTGAAGAGTCAGGACAAGGGTTACTTGGCCGCGGCTTCCAGGCCTTCCTGGATCGATTGCCCGAATTGCTCCGGGGTCATATCGCCAGTCAGGAGCGCAACCACGCCCGAGTACACCTTGTCTTCGCCGACGCCCGGCGGCAGCTCGTTTTCAATCCAGGGCAGGGCGCCGGAGGCATCGCCGACGGTCGCCCACAGCTCCTTGATCACCTCCGGTGAATTCTCTTCAACCGCGCCCGAGACCAACGACATGTTGCCGTTGCGGGCCCAGATTGCGGCAGCTTCCGGGCTCGTCATCCACTCCAGGACGTCCATGGCCGCTTGGGGATTCTTCGCGCCGCTCGGAATCGCGAAGACGTGCGTTACAGCGCCGGTGACATCCTCCGGGGAGGCGGCGTCACCAAAGCGCGGGATCGGCATGATGCCGACTTCGAACGGCGGAGGCGTCTGCTCCCAGCCGCCGGCGAACCAGCTACCCGTCTGGAAGAACGCTGCCTGTCCGGAGAGGAAGAGTGCCTGCGAGGTCCCGTAGTCGTCGCTCGTCGCGCCCAGCGACAGGTAGCCGTTCTGGCCCAACGCCTGCAGATCCGCGGCCGCCTGCGTGAAGCACTCGTCCGTGAAGGATGCGCCGTCCTGGTTGATCGCCTTGTAGATCGTGTCGACGCCGCAGCGCTGCACCAGGAAGGCCATCCACCAGTGCTCGGCCGGCCAGCCGTCGATGGCGCCAATGGCGATCGGGGTTACACCCGCCGCCTTCAGCGTGTCCATCGCGGCGGTGAACTCGTCCCATGTCGTGGGCACCTCGATCCCGTTGGCCTTCAGGATCTCCGGGTTGTAGTAGATCTGCCAGCCCGTCGCGTAGGTGTACGGAATGCAGTAGATCTTGCCCTCGTAGGTGCAGGCAGCAGCGCCTGCGTCCGAGAGCGCGAAGCGATCCTTGACCGAATCCCAGAGCGATGTCAGGTCGGTCAGTTGCCCGGCGGCCGCAAAGTCACGGGTCTGCTGGTACCCCTCGTACTGCAGGATGTCAGGCGGCTCACCACCGGCCAGCGCCGTGCGAATGACGGTGAAGAACTCTTCATTACCGATGGGACGGTGGGTGATGGTGATGCCATTGCCCATCCCGTTCCACGTGTTGACGAGTTCGTCGATACCGCTGGCCTCACCGCCCGCGGTGAACTCCGTCCAGATTGAGACATCACCTGATCCCGTGACCGCCACGGGTGAAGCCTCCTGCGCGGACGAGCGCAGGGCGGGAGTTGCCACCAGGGGCAGCACCATCGCAAGGATGGCAATGAAGAACAGCGACAACCTGTGTCGTTTACGGTTCGCCACGGTGGGATCTCCTGTCAGTGTGCCAAGCCGCGCCCGAACGATGGGTGAGCTGCGGCGCCATTGGACGATGCTGGCTGGACTCGTCCTGCCTTGCCGCGCAAGACGGGCCACGACTGCCTCGTCTCATGGTTCGTCGTACCTGGCCAGCCCCCTTTCTCACGTTGCCGCACCCCCGGAAGAGCGCTACTCGCCGATGATCGGGCTCAGTGCCCCGACTTCCACGCGGCCATCATTCTTGAGAAAGGTGAACCGCGCCTCGTTGGGATCAGGCATGTCCTTGTAGCGATTGGCGTGGAACGACTGGATGCGGTCGATCGCCTTGCGTCCCCAGGTCGCCAGTTCCTCCCGCTTCTCCGGCTCATCTTCCGTCAGCGCCTGGATCCAGTCAGTAGCGAGCCGCACATGCGTGCGCTCATCGGCCTGCAGGTAGTCGCAGAGTTCGGCGATGCGCGTGTAGCCGCGCTTCTCGGCCTCTCGCCGCCACACCGCCAACGTGTGCATCAGGTTGGCCTCGGCCCAACTGTTGGTCACCGTGATGCGCCGCAGCGGGTCCGGATCGTTCTGCATCCACCACCAGACCAGCGTCCACGGGCCGTAGCCCAGGTCGCCGCCCAGCTCCTCCTCGACCGCCTTGGCCACGATCTCGATATGGCGGGCCTCGTCCCACATCTGGTGCGCCAGTTCCATGCGCATCTCCCACGGGAGATCGGGGAACTCAGCCAGCATCTTGCCCATGCGGTCGGTGGTCTCCACCTCGCCGTAGAGCAACTGGTGGAACTTGTGGCGGAAACCCTCCAGCGACCACTCGTCCGCGGACTGGTAGACCTGGAAATCTTCCTGCTTGCCGGAGAACCAGAGCGGCTCCTCGACCACGGGGTGCTCGAGCGGCGGGGACTGCTTGCGGTAGCGGTAGCCGCCCCGCCCGCGCTTGAGACGCGCCGGAGCTCGCTCCTCCTCCTTGGAACTGTGGAAGGTCAGCCAGTGCGCCTCGATGCCCTGCCCGGTTACGCCGCCACAGGCAACCAGCCGCTCCTCGATATCAGCCTGGATGGCAATGGCCCGCTTGCGCTCCCCTGGGGATTGGGTCAGTCCTTCCAGCACGGCCTGTCCCCAGGCGACATGCGACTGACCCATCGCCGCCAGTTGTCGCATCAGGCGTACCGTCGGGGTGTCGGTCAACGGGTCAGTGGCATCCGCGTGGTAGGCGTAGGAGCTGACCAGGTGCGGTTCCAGCACCCGGTAGACCGCCACGAGGCGCGACATGACATCGGGCAGGTTCCAGATGTACTCGCACAGGTGCGCGAACTCGTCGGTCGCTGGCTCCTGGCTCGATTTCGCCGCGCGCAGTTGCTCCAGCCGCTCGCTGAGCAGATCGGCGGCCTGGGCGTGGTCATAGACGTGGTAGCCGAACGTTGCCTTGAAGGCGAGTTGCGGCGTGGTGTGTGACCACCCGCCAATCATTTCCATCAGCTGGATTTCGAGGTAGCGGTAATTGGCCAGGCGTTGCGAATTTTCCTTGACCGTGAAGCGCCCGCCGAATTCTCGCCGGTCAACGATGGGCACGGGTGTACTCCTTTCGCATCGAACGACAGTGGGTGCGTTTCAGGCCCAAATCGGAACGGCACGATGGCCTGCGCCCCGAGCGTGTGCTGCACGGGCAAGGCGCGTTCAACCGCCCTGTAGCAACGGCTGCAAACGATTGCACGACGTTCGAGCGGGAGCCTACCAGAGGGCGGCCATCGAACGCGAGGCTTCTCGTGCCGCCGCCAGTGGATCATGTGTGGCCAGGTCGTTGACCGCTGGCTGAACGGCTCCGGCATGACCGGCCCGTCGTATCCCAGCTTCTGCAGGGCACGGGTGAAGCCGGCCAGATCGATGACACCAGTCTCGCCAGGCAGGACGCGCACGGTGTCGATCTGCTCATCCCAGGGGATTCCGGCCGGAGCATCGTTGACGTGCACCACGACGATGTCATCGTTCGTGAGCCGCTCGATGTCGGCCGGCGAGCCACCCGAGGCGGCGAGGTGCCACGAGTCGAGCATCACCCCGACGTTGTCGACGTCGATGGCCGCAATCAACTCCATCAGGCCATCGAGCGTGTATATGAACTCGTGCCGGAACGCATCGCGGTACGACTTCGGCCCGATGTACTCGATCCCGAAGCGAATACCCTCATCACGCAGGACTTCGGCAATGGGCCGTAGTCGCGCGACATGCCACGCGAAGTTCTCCGCGTAGGGACGCTCGTCTGAGCCGGAGGGCATGAAGGTGGCCGCGCGCGTCTGGCCCATCTCGCGCGCCACCGCTGCCAACCGGGGCAGATCACTCAGATCCGCCGCGTACTGCGCGTCGTCACGCCAGGCCACCGGCAGGTTCCAGTGCGCCGGACGCACCCCCGCCTGCGCGAACTCGTTACGGACGGACTCGACATCGCGCGCCTCGACTTCATCCGCAATGAGCCGGATGGGCGCGCAGAGCCCTTCAAAACCAGAGTCGCGCGCCAGGGCGATCGCTTCGCTGAGGGACAAGCCGCGGATGCCCAGGGCCTCTGGGCCGATGGTGGTGTACATCACGCTGTCACCGTTGCGGTGCCGGTCGTGGGCACCCCTGGCTGGGTCGGATCTTCCGGCAGGCTGATCACGCAGTGGTTCTCCGCCGCGGCGTACGCTCCCAGCGTCAATTGCAGCACCCGCGCCGCATGGTCGAAGGTCGCCTGGGACTGCTCGCCGCGCTGCACGACGTTCAGGAAGTGCCCAACTTCCGTGGCGAAGGTCAGCGCCAGTTCGTGGGTGAAAGGTGTAAATTCGACCGGCTCCGGCCAGCCGTGGAGCTGATGCACAAGCCGCGTCTTCCCGCCGGCCAGGCTGCCGTGTTCGGCCCCAACCTCGAAGTGCCAGTTGATGACCGGGCTGAAGGCCCACGTCGTCAGGATCTCGCCGATGGCGCCGGACGCGAAGCGGACCATGATCACACCGGTGTCCTCGGCGTTGAGCTGCTTGACCGCGAAGCGGTCGACCATGGCGGACACTTCGACCGGACGGTCGTTCGCCAGGGCGAGCAGGCGGTACGTCGCGTGCCAACCGGTGTCGATGACCTCGCCACCACCCATGCGCGTGAGATCGGCGCGCCAGGCCCACGGGTTCTCGCCGCCGCCAAGTTCGATCGGGACGTAGCCGCTGGCGAACCCCCGGTTCTGCACCGCCTCGATCGAGCGGTAGTAGAAGGGGCGGCCCAGGGCGCCTGACGCCAGCAGACGCCGCGCCTCGACCAGGCTCGGCTGGAAGAGCTGGTTGTGGGCAGCGACAAAGATCGCCCCGGACTCCTCCAGGGCTTGCCGGATCTCGACCGCGTCATCCAGGTTCGTGCAGAGTGGCTTCTCGCAGAGGATCGCCTTCCTCGCCCGCGCCGCGGCGATGATCGCCTCGGTGTGCAGGTGATGCGGCAGGCAGATGTCGACGGCATCGATCGCGCCGGCATCGAGCATCGCCTGCAGGCTGGGGTACGTCACAACGTCTGGGTCGCCGACCTCCGCAGCGAGGTGTTGCGCCCGCTCCGCCGCCGCATCGGCAATCGCCACGATCCTGCCGCGCGGGGCGTTTTCCGCCCACGCGCGCGCATGGACGTGGCCCATCCATCCGGCGCCAACGATGCCGACTCGGAGCGTCTCCACCCTTGTTCCCCCTCGCTGGATTGGTATTGCGGGGTCGCCATCGTTCATGAACATGAGGTGATGCCGGCCGCCGATTGACATCTTCGCCGAAGTGGGCGAATACTAATTCGTATCACTAATACGTAGCAACCCAGAGATGAGCGCCATGGACGCACCCAAGACACGCAAACGCCCGACCCAGGAAGATGTCGCCCGCGCGGCCGGCGTCTCCCAGACCGTTGTCTCCCTGGTGCTCAACGACAGCGTCACGATCTCGATTGCACCTGACACGCGGCAGCGGGTGCTCGACGCCATTGACGAGCTCAAGTACGTCCCCAACGGAGCCGCGCGTGGCTTGCGCACCCAGAAATCGCTGATCGTCGCCAGCCTGATCCCGGACATCACCAACCCCTTCTACCCCGCCTTCGAGCGCGGCATCCAGGATGTTGCCGACAGCCATGGCTACGACCTGATCGCCTACAACAGCGACGGCCTGCGGGAAAAGGAGTTGCGCTGCCTGCGCGCGATGGTGCGCACGCGGGTGGACGGCGTCATCGCAACCCCGTTCCAGTTGACCGCAGAGGATTTCTCGCCGTTGATCGACAGCGGCGTCCCGGTGGTGGTCTTCGGCGAGTTGGTCGGGACGCCAGCCAACAGCCCGTTCGACGTCGTCTATCTCCACGACGCGGCAGCCGCGGCCAAGCTGGTCGAATACCTGGTTGACCGTGACTACCTGCCGCTCGCCATGATCGCTGCCTCGGCCGAACACCTGCGACGCGAGGGGCGGACAACGGCGTACCAGCGCATCCTCGCCGAGCGGGTGCCTGACCAACCGCCGCTCCTGGCGCGCGGCAATGACCCCACCGAGGCCGGCGGCTATGCCGCCATGCGCAAGCTCCTGGCCGAATCTCCCCTGCCGCGCGGTGTCTTCGCCTCGAATGACATGATGGCCATGGGCGCCATGGTCGCCATCCGAGAGGCCGGCCTGCGCATTCCAGACGACATCGCCGTCGCCGGCTTTGATGACATCACCGTTGCCCGCCTGCTCCACCCGACCCTGACCACCGTCGCGCAGTTCCCCGAACGCCTCGGCCACCAGGCCGCGGAGATGCTGTTTGCCCGGCTGAACGGCACGGTGTCGGGCGAGGGGCGCCGGGTGGAGATGCCGTACGAACTGATGCTCCGGGAGTCGGCATGAGTCCAGGCCTGTTTCGCTACACGGCTCAGGAGCCCGCGGGAGCGTGACGCGCTTCCCATTCGCTCACGTGACGTCCAGGTGATGAACCGCCAGGGTTTGCGACCAAAGGAGGCGCCGTAGGAAAGCAGACGCAAGCCAACACATTCGCTGCCCACTGCCGGAGACTCGGCTTCAGATCAAGGGAGATGATCAACATGACATCTGGTACCCCCAACAACCGCATTCGTTGCGCGAACGGCCTGAGCCGGCGCGGCATCCTTCGTGGGAGCGCCGGTCTCGGGCTCGGTGCGCTGCTCGCGGGCGGCACCGCCACTCGCCGCAGCGTTGCCCAGGACGCTGGCCCGGTCAGCCTCACGATCTGGCTCGATGGTGAGCCCGGCACGGTGAATGCGGTCACCGACATCCTCGACAAGTACATGCAGGAGCATCCTGACGTCACGGTCGAGACCACGTTTGTCGGGAGCAGCCTCTTCAACCCGACGCTCGTTCCGGCGTTGAACGCCGGCGAGGGCCCGGACATCTGGATGGGCGGCAGCGGCCCGGGTCAGCCCCAGGCAATCATTCAGGCGGGCCACGCGCTTGACCTGACGCCGTACTACTGCTCGCTGGGCTGGAACGAGATCATCCCGGAAGAGATCGTTGGCTACACCTCGTCCGACGGCAAGCTGTGGGCGGTCGGGGACAGTGTCGAGACGACGCTGATGTTCTACAACGCCAAGGTCTTCAAGGATAACGGTCTCGAAATCCCCAAGACCTGGGCTGACCTGATGGCAGCCTGCGACACGCTGAAAGCAGCCGGCTTTGCCAACCCGATCGGCATGGGCGGCGCGGACAAGTACCCCATCTCCTGGTGGCAGTCGCTCCTCTGGGGCCGCTACGCCGGACCCGATGGCGTCAATGACGTGATGTTTGGTGACGGGAGCTGGAACAGCGAGCCGTTCATCCAGGCGACCGCCAAGCTGAAGGAGATGAACGACGCCGGGTGCTTCGGCGCCAACCCGCTGGCTGAAATCCAGGATGACATCGAGGCGCGCTTCTGGCGAGGTGAGATCCCGATGATCTTCACCGGTCCCTGGGTGATCGGCCCGGGCATCGACGCCGTCGGCGATGACATCGTGAACTTCGGCGTTTTCCAGGTACCGCCCCCGGTCGACGGGGAGCCGATCTACCCGTCAGCAGACATCGGCACCGGCTGGTACATCAACGCCGCCACCGAGCATCCGGACCAGGCTGCCGATGTCCTCAACTACATGCTCTTTAACGAGGAGAGCCGCAAGCACATGCTCGAGAGCGGCGACAACGTCCCGGTCGGTGAACTGAACCTGGAGGGTGTCGATCTGCCACAGATCGTGCAGGATGTCTTCTCGCTCAGCAACGAGTACCGCGATAACGGCACCATCCACGCCTTCCTGGACACCGTCACCCCGGCCAGCATGACCGATGTCAGCTACGACGGGCTGCAGGCGGTTCTCGCTGGCCAGATGACGCCGGAACAATTCACGGAATCGGTGCAGCAGGCATGGGAAGCGGCCAAGGCAGAGGGTGAAATCCTGGCGCCGGGCGGCGTCTCCTGCCAGTAACGGTCTGACGAAACGTAGAACCTGCTTCAGGCGGGAGCGGCGCACCTCTGCCGCTCCCGTCCGGCAGGGATCAGGAGCGCACGATGGCCGTGCAGCCATATTCCCCAACCATTGACCGCGCCAGGGCTGCTCCCCAGTCCCGGCGCTTGCGAAAGCACACGCTGCAGCGCTACCTCGTGGCGTACCTGTTCATCCTGCCGGTCGTGCTGCTCTACGTCATCTTCGTCCTGCGGCCGACGGTCGAGACGTTCTGGCTCGCGTTCTACAAATGGAACGGGATCTCGGTCGACCGCGAATGGGTCGGTCTGGGGAACTTCCAGCGCCTGCTGAACGACCCCATCTTCTGGCAGGCACTCCAGCACAGCGTGATCTGGACCATCATCGTCGTGGCGTTCAACCTCATCGTCGGGTTGGTCGCAGCGGCCCTGCTGGCGAGCAGCATCCGGGGCCGGCTCATCTTTCGCCTCGGCTACTTCCTGCCGGTGGTGCAGGCGTCCATCGTCACGGCCATGATCTGGCGCTGGATCTATGCGCCAACCGGCGTCCTCAACACGTCGCTGGAAGCGATCGGGCTGGGCTTCCTGGCGCGGGGCTGGCTGGGCGATTTCACCGTCGTGCTGCCCGCGCTCGCCATTGCCTCGAGTTGGATGACGTTCGGCCTGAGCGTCGTGATCCTCCTCGCCGGCATGCAGGGCATCGATCCCACACTCTATGACGCCGCACGGGTGGACGGCGCCGGCCCCACGCGGATGTTCCTGGACATCACGATCCCCTCGCTCCGTAACACCATTACCATCGTGATCCTGCTGGCCCTTGTCGATGCCTTCAAGGTGTTCGACATCATCTGGGCCACCACTGAGGGCGGTCCGATCCGGTCCACCGAGGTCCTCTCGACCTACCTGTTCAAGGAAGGATTCCAGCAGAACCAGTACGGGTACGGCTCGGCAATTGCTGTCGCGCTCTCCCTGATCATCCTGGTCAGCTCGATCCTCAACCTCGCAATCCGGGAGCGCGGCGATGACTGATACCGCAACCGTGAAGGTCCAGCCGAGGCGCCCCCGTGGCTGGCAGTTGATCTATATCCCCCTGGTGGCCTTGCTGATTTTCGCCGTCGCGCCGCTCATGCTCGCGTGGTTCACGGCCTTCAAGAGCGCGGAACAGCAACTGGTCAATCCCTACGGATTGCCGATCCCGCCAACGCTGGACAACCTGACCGAGGCCTGGACGGTTGGCCGCTTCGGCGTCTACTTCCAGAACAGCCTGATCATCTCCGTCGCCGATGTGATCGGGATGGTGATCATCTCGTCGCTGGCTGGATATGCCTTCGCCCGCCTGCAGTTTCCCGGGCAGAAGATTCTGCTCTACGGGCTCCTGATCGGGCTCACCATCCCCGTGGCGGCGATCATCATCCCGCTCTACCTGACGATGCGGGATTTCAAGCTCCTCAACACGTACGGTTCCGTCATCATCGCCGATATCGCCCTGGCGGCTCCCATCTTCGTGTTCATCATGCGCGCGTTCTTCAAGGACCTGCCAGCGGAGCTCGATGACGCCGCGCGCATTGATGGCGCAAACGAGTTCCAGATCTTCTGGCAGATCATGCTGCCCCTGGCCCGGCCAGGGTTGCTGACGGTAGCCCTGCTCGAGTTCCTCTGGAGCTGGAACGATCTGCTGCTGCCCCTGGTCTTCCTGGTCAGCGATGAACTGCGGACGCTGCCGGTTGGCATGCTCTTCTTCCAGGGGCGGTTCACCATCGACTACGGGTTGATGAGTGCAGGCGTGCTCATCATCTCATTGCCGGTGACGGTGCTCTTCCTGATCTTCCAGCGTGACTTCGTCAGGGGACTGGCGTCGGGAGCGCTCAAGGGGTAACCCCTGCTTCCCCGGTATCCTCTGCCAGTTCACGAGAGACGCCACGCGGCGCGGCCGCGTTGGAGGCATGACATAGATGCGGTATAGCCAGATGATTGCCCCTCGCACATCCGAGGTGGCCGAGAACAAGACCCCCGACCCCGGGCCAGGTGAGGTGCTGATCCGGGTCCAGGCCTGCGGCGTGTGCGCGTCAGAGTTGCACCCGTGGGCAGACGGTCAGCCGTCGTACCCTCACCGGTTCGGTCACGAGCCGGTCGGAGTGGTCGCCGGCGTGGGACAGGGGGTAACACAGTTCCGGGAAGGGGACCGCGTCACGGGCCTCTTCAAGAACGCCTTCGCCGACCTCTGCCTGGCGCACGAAGACGTCCTGCTCCCCGTTCCGGAGAACGTGAGCGACGAGGCGGCGTTAGGTGAGCCTATCGCCTGCCTGGTCAACGCGCAGCGGCGAACGACCGTCGAACTGGCGGACAAGGTAGCCGTCATTGGGCTGGGATTCATGGGCCTGGGCATGCTGCAGCTGCTCAAGCTGCGCGGTCCGAGCCAGATCGTGGCCATCGATGTCCGGGAAGAAGCGCGTGATGCGGCCCGGCAGCTTGGCGCGGATGAGACCTACCACCCCGCAGAGTTGCCAGACGAGTTCTCCCTGACCCGGTTCAGCGACTGGGACAGCAAGCGAGGCTTCGACGTCGTCGTGGAGGGCTCTGGCACGCAACCCGGCCTGACGCTTGCCGGTGAGCTGGTGCGTCCCCACGGGGTGCTTTCCATTCTCGGCTACCACCAGGGTGGGCCGCGCCAGGTCGAAGTCGGCATGTGGAACTGGAAGGCGATCGACGTGGTCAACGCGCACGTTCGCCGCCGCAACGACCTGATGGAGAGCATGCGCATCGGGCTGGAGCTATCCGCCCGCGGTCTGCTGGACATCGGCGCCCTGGTCACGCACCGCTACGGCCTGGACGAGGTCGACACCGCTTATGGCGCGCTTGAGTCCAAGCCGGCAGGCTTCCTCAAGGCCGTGGTCATCCCGCAGTAGCACAGATCGTCTCCCCTCTCCCGCGCACCGGGAGAGGGGCTTGGGGTGCGGTCGGTGTGGCGAACTCAGCCTGTTCGCCAGTCTCGACCCGCAAAGGGCACCAGCCGCGGGCGAGGTCCGTTACGCCTGCAGGGCGGCCACGATCTGGTGAATCAGCCGGAGATCCTGCGTGAAGTCCTCTGGTGTGGTCTTGGGCGTCAAGCCTTCGGTGGCCACCGCGTGAAAGTATTCAAGTTCATGGGTGTAGGGGTCCTTGAAGGTGGGGCGCACCACCCGCTCCTCGAGGGCATCACCATTCGTTTCCTGGATGATCAGCGTCGTCGGCAGGTGGCGAATGTAGGGGGAGTCGTACTGGATTCGCACCGACCTCGAAGATCCGTAGACCTCGATGTGGGCGTCGAAGCGGACCTGGTCATCGACACCCGTTTCGAGCACGGCGCAGAAGTCGTCGTACTCGAAGATGGCGGTCAGGTAGTTACCACCCCGCCACTGCCGGGCCGCCGCCACGCGCCGCGGAACGCCGAGCAACTCTCGCATCGCCGAGAGGTCGTGACTGTTGAGGCCGAGAAGCAGGCGGTAGGCACGCACCAGTTCGGGTGGCACATCGCCAATGGCCTCCTGCACCAGCCGCGCTGCGCGGGCCGCGCGGTCATCCTGGGCCCCAGCCGGGAAATCACCGGGGCGCAGGACGGGCATCGCCTGGTCAATGATCAGCCGGTTGCGGCCGATGATGTCCCGGATGCGCGCGTAGTTGATGGACTCAAGTCCCCGCACTTCCTCGATCGCCTGCAGGAACGCCGGGGCAAAGCGGCGCATGTAGGCCACCATCACCTGCACGCCTGCTTCGTCGCGCGCCTGGATGATCTCCTCAGCCTCCCGCAGGGTGAGGCACATCGGCTTTTCGACGAGCACGTGCTTGCCGTTCCGTGCCGCGGCAATGACGCAATCGGCGTGATACTCGTCGCTGTTGAGGATGAAAACGGCGTCAAGATCGGCCTGTTGCACCATTGCGTTGTAGTCGGAGTAGCGCTGCTCCACGCCGTATCGCTCACCAATCACGGTCAGGAGCGTGGGCGAGATGTCGCAGATTGCGCCAATCTCGTACCGGTCGGCGAGGGCCTCGAGGACTGGCAGGTGGACGGTCTGCGCGACCTCGCCCAGCCCAATGATGCCGACCCTGACGCGTTGCATGCTAAATACCTCTGTACGTGTCCCGGGATGATCCCGGTTCGATCGCACGCCGGCGCCCGGCGTGCTGCCTGGAAAAGGATAAGGTCATCATGCCGAACAACCCGATCTCATGCCACCTCATCACCTGGGGCACCGATCTGGACACAGGAATGCGCGAAGCATCGGAGCTTGGCTTCCATGCTTGCGAGACCTTCACCCACCTGGCCCTGGCCTACGAAAACGACATTGAGGGTTTCAAGTCGACCCTGGGTGATCGCGGCCTCCGCCTCTCGGCCCTCTACGGCGGTGGCCGGTTCAGCGATCCCGCGCAGGAGGAAGAGGTCATCGCCTACAACGTGCGCGTCGCGCAGTTCCTGGCTGCAATGGGGGTCGACCACATCGTCTTCGGTCCCCGCGGGCCGCGTGAGGGAACAACCGACCTCGCCGGCCTGCGCCAGATGGCGAAGACCATGAACGAAGCGGCAAAGCGCACTGCCGATCTCGGCGTCCTTGCCTGCGTCCACCCTCACCTCGGCACGGAGCTCCAGGATCGAGACGAACTCGACGCGGTCATGGAATTGACCGACCCCGAGTTCGTCCACTTCTGCCCGGACACCGCGCACCTGGCCGCGGCGGGCATGGACCCGGCTGAAGTGATCCGCACCTACGGCTCGCGCATGCGCTACATGCACATCAAGGACCTGACGCCGGTCAACCCTGATCCGGCAGTCTTTGCCTCCGCCTCTGGCAATGAGCAACTCCCGATCTTCTGCGAACTGGGGTTAGGCACCATTGACTATGCTCCCATCATGGCCGCGCTCGATGAGATTGGCTACGACGGCTGGCTGACCGTCGAGATCGACAAGTCGACCAGCACCCCGTACGAGAGCCTGCGCCAATGCCGTGACTTCCTCACCGGGCAACTCGGACTCTCTCTTTAGGGTGATTCAGGCCGCTCGCGCGAAGCTTGTCGCGTAGCGGAATTACGTCCATTTCACGAGATCGAGGGCGGGAACGCAGCGTTCCCGCCCTTACCGCGTGCGCGGAACTGGCTCTTCACAAGCGGTGAGGCACGCAGCACGACAGCTCGTTGGGGATGTTCTCGTGCATCCTCTGCCACCACGAAATCCCCCGGCCCGAATCCTGCATGAGCAAGATCCGTCAAAGACCGGCGCGGGTTTGGTCTCGGGGGAAGGCATGGTGAGCGAGTCTGCCAATTCGGCCAGGCCGGTTGGCGGCAAGATGGGTGCGCTGATCCAGGGTCTGGATTGGTCGGCCACTCCCCTCGGCGCGATGGAGAGTTGGCCGCAAAGCCTGCGCATGATCGTCGATCTCATGCTCGGCGCTGCTCATCCGGCCTACATCGTCTGGGGTCCCGAGCATATCTCGCTCTACAACGACGGATACATCTCCATCCTGGGCACCAAGCACCCTGCTGCCCTCGGCCGGCCCTACGCTGAGGTCTGGCCAGAGATCTGGGACGAGTTCAAGCCACTCATCGAATCAACGATGGCTGGCGAGGCACAACACTTTCTCAACCAGCCGGTGCCCCTGAAGGGACGGGCGGGACGTCCCATGAGTTGGTTCACCTACTCGTGGACCCCGGTGCGAGACGACACCGGAGGGGTCGCCGGCTTCTACTGCTCCGCAACCGAGACGACGGAACAGGTCCTTGCGGAGGAATCTCGTCTCCGGCTGGCGGTCGATATTGCTGAACTGGGCACGTGGTCGTGGGACATCGCCTCTGGCGAGGGGGAGATTGATGAGCGCGGGGCCGAAATTACCGGCCTGCCCGAAGGAAAAATCTCCAACTTCTGGGAGACGCAACTGGGCCTTGTTCATCCGGATGATCGCGACCATCTGCAAGCCGCCCTCGCCCGGGGCATGCAAGGCGGACACTCGTTCAATCTTGACTACCGGGTCCTGCATCCGCACGGTGGTGTTCGGCATGTCGCGGCTCGGGCGCGAATCGTCACGGACGGCGCCGGGAAACCCTCGCAACTGGTCGGCGCGACCCGAGACGCCACGGCCGAGCGTGAGGCCGAAGCAAGCCTGCGCGCGGCCCGCGACGAGTCTGAACGATGGCGACAACTCTACGAAACGGTGACCGCCACCACCCCGGACCTGATCTACATCTTTGACCGGAACTACCGCTTTACCTACGCCAATCAGGCCCTCCTGGAAATGTGGGGCCAGACCTGGGACGAGGCCATTGGCAAGGGCCTCCTCGACCTGGGATACGAGCCCTGGCACGCCGAAATGCATGAGCGCGAGATCGACGAGGTGATCGCCACCAGGCGGTCGATCCGCGGCGAGGTCTCGTTCCCTCACGCCGTGCTCGGGCCACGCATCTATGACTACATCTTTGCGCCGCTCGTGAATGCGAACGGCGAAGTCGAAGCCATCGCCGGCACAACGCGTGATATTACCGAGCTGCGGGAACTTACCAGGCAGAAAGACGAGTTCATCGGGATTGCCTCACACGAACTGAAGACGCCTGTCACGAGCATCAAGGCCTACGCGCAGTTGCTCCACCGTCAACTTTCCCGGGCGGGAGAAAGTGCTCCCGCTGACCTCGTCGCCAAGATGGACGCGCAACTCAACCGGCTCACGGAGCTCATCCACGATCTCCTCGACGTCACGAAGATCGAAGCGGGCCAGATCCAGTTCAACGACGACGCCTTTGATATCGACCAACTCCTGGACGAGGTCGTAGCGGAGATCAGGCCCACCGTCGATGGTCATCACATCATCCGCCAGGGGAGGGCAATTGCACCCGCCTGGGGCGATCGCGAGCGGACCGGACAGGTCCTGACCAATCTGTTGACGAACGCCATCAAGTACTCGCCGCACACGGAAGCGGTCATCCTCCACGCCGCTTCTGATGGCCAGGAAATCACGATCGGCGTGCAGGACTTCGGCGTCGGGATAGCCCCGGAGGATCAACCTCGCATCTTCGACCGCTTCTACCGGGCCGGTGGTCCTGAGCGGGACACATTCCCGGGGCTTGGACTGGGGCTTTTCATCTCTGCCGAAATCGTCCGCCGCCAACGAGGTCGCATCTGGGTGGAGAGTGTCCCGGGTGAGGGCTCGATCTTCCGGTTCACCATCCCGGCTGTCGGTGACGACCCCGTCGCCGGATTCGGCGCCACGACACAGGCGACATGAATCTGCCAACGAGCGACCCATCAACCCGGCGCGGGCAGCCCGCGAAGGTGCTCATCGTCGATGACGATCCGGCAATCGTTGACGCAATCGGGCTCATCCTCGAGGACGAGGGGTATGACGTTGCAGTGGCGCCTGGCGGCGACATCGTGCTGCTTGCGGAGCAGGCACAGCCGGATCTGGTCCTCCTCGACATTCGCCTCTCCGGTCAGGACGGGCGTGATGTCTGCCGAGCGCTCAAGGCGTCATCCACGACCGCTCGCGTCCCCATCCTGATGATCTCCGCCAACCAGCACGGGGCGGCCTACGCCCACCAGGCAGGTGCGGACGACTACCTGGCCAAACCGTTCGACATCGACGATTTCCTGGCGAAAGTGGCGACCTGGACAACTCAGCGCAGCACTGGCTGAGCAATGGTCCTCACGAAACATCGTGATTCAGCCGGGTTAACGGCCATCGTTTCCAGCACCGGGCCATGACTCGCGACGCCTCGGGCGTTTCGCGAGACCACATACTGACCGACGGGCCGCAAGGGAGCATTCCATTGACGTCTTCTGGGCGACGCGATTCCTGAACGTCCCGCAGCCTGCACCATGGCAGCCACCGGCCTGGAGAAACTTCTCCATACCGGTGGCTGCGTGCAAAGGGAATCTCGCACCTGTCGCGAGCCAGATTCCATCGCGCCGGAGTTACCGGCGTCGCTCGCGAAAACCGAGTTAGCGGCGCACGCAAATCCCCACGTCGTCACTTCGGCGCGCGGTGCAGATGAGGCCCGGCCCACATGGATCGTTCAGTTGGCAACTGGCGCGGCAAGATGGGTCGCGGTACAGCATGCAAGTGCACCCTTCCCAGGCGCAGGAACCGCCACCGCCATTTGACCCTCCGGAGTCCGTGTTGCTGCCGATCAACTGGCAGATGCCAGCGGAGCAGACGCGTGAGCCACAGCACTGCGCGCCGGAGGTGCAGAACGATCCCTCATACCAGCAGCAGCGAGCATCTCCGGTCGTGGAGGTGACCTCGCAGATCGCCCCTGTCACGTCGCGGTTGCACTGAGCCGTCGTCTGGCAGGCATCTCCGGGCGAGAGCGAAACCGTGTTGTAGGTCGGCGTGACGTCCGCTCCACCAGATCCGGCCCGGCAGAATCCACCAGAGCAAACATCGCGTCCGCAACAGTGAGAATCGGCCCCGCAGCGGCTTCCTTCGAACGCACAGCAGTTCAGTGAGCCATCTTCGAGGGTCCCGTTGTCGGCGCAGACGAGGGCCGTATCAGCGGCCACGCACTGGTCGTCTTCCCAACACGGTTCGCCCGCTCCCCGGTACCACGATTGCGCTGCGGTGTCGCCATTGCCCCGGGCGAGCCCAATGGCCAGGGCTCCGGCAGCGGCCAGCATCCGTACGCTGGCACGGCGTGAAGTCGTGGCAGCCAGGCGACGCGTCAGCGTGTCGAAACGGTGTTCATCCATGACAGTCCCCCTCCAACGAAACTGACCGGTGAGCAGTGACCCGCTACGTGAATAAGATGACACCCAGTTGTCTGGTGATCCTGGCAGCGCCGGGGCGAGCGGGCAGGCAACGCAAGCACCGTCGGGTTAGGCGTCAGCGGCCGCGCCCTCACACGTCGCCTCACCGCCAGTGTTGCACCGCACTCCGGAAGGTCCACGGATTGACAATCGCATCGTCGTCAAAGGTGAAACTGCCGCTGCCTGCACGCATCGCCAGAAACAACTCATCTGCACAGTAGCACCCTCACCGCCGCTCCACAATCTGCGCCTTCACAACCCGTAGAGGTTGCCGCCCAATGTCTGTATCTCCACAGGAACATTGGATCGCGGCGCAGCACGGAACCCCGCAAGAGCACGTCCCTTCAACCGGCGACGCGGTGTTGATACGCATTCGCATGGTTGACAAAGCCGTATGATATCGTCACCATATAGACGCCTCCTGCTCCGAAATGCTGCCGTCCAGGAGGTTGACCGCTGCCGCAGCGCAGCCTGCCGGTCATCTCGAGCGCAAGGAGGCGCGGCCGTGATTCTCCTCGACGAGATCCCTCCTGCTTGCCCCCACCGGGTGGCGTATGCCTCCCGTCACTGCGCCTTCAGGACTCGCTACTCCCTGCATGTCTCGCCCGCATCGCTGCGAAAACACGCCAAAGGAGGTGCCGCCGGTAGATGACGCGGCAAGAACGTCCGAATCATGCAATGACGCGTGGAGGTAATTCAGTGACGAACCAGTTTCGTGATTCCCGATCGCTCAACCGGCGCCGTCTTCTGCAGGCGGCCGTCGCCGGCTCCGCGACTGTCGCACTGGGCCAGGCAGCGCGCGTCGAAGCTGCGCCCGCACCCGGCAAGGGTTTCCACTTCTCGCGCACCCCGGCCTACCAGTCTGATGCGCCCATCTCGGTGCTGGTGCCCTCTTTCGCCTCCGTGGGCGACGGCTTCATGCGGGACCAGGCCGAGGAGTTCACGAACCAGACCGGTATTGGCGTCGATATCCAGTTCCTTCCCTTCGAGAAGGCGATGGATCGCCAGACCACCCTGGTCGCGGCCAAGAGCGGCGAAGTGGACGTCTTCGGCACCCACTACGCGCAAATTGGCAAGTTCGGTGCCGGTATGGTGCCGTTGAACGACCTGGCGGCAGCCGGAGACGTCAAGGCTGACGACTACGTTCCCAACTCGTTCGACTATTTCTCGGTCGACGGCAAGCTGCTGGCCATCCCGTTCACATTCGACCTGCGTACGCTCTTCTACCGCACCGATCTCTTCGAGGCCGCTGGTATCGAGGCTCCTCCAACCACCTGGGCCGAGTTCATCGACGTCGCTACCAAGGTCAACAACCCACCCGATGTCTACGGCTTCATGGAAGTCGGCAAGGGCGATCCCGTGCTCCGGGAGTACAGCGACCGCCTCTGGGAAAATGGCGGTGACTTCCTGGAGAAGGGTCTGGAGCCCTCTGCCCCGGCCTGGAATCAGCCAGCCGGTGTCGAAGCCCTGACCTGGATGCGGGACCTGATCTGGGAGTACAAGGTGGCGCCTCCGGGCACCCCGTCGTACGGCTGGGAAGAGAACGCCCAGCTCTTTGCCGCTGGCCAGGCAGCCATGAGCAAGCAGTGGGATCCCTCAGCAATGGAGGATCCTGCGCAGTCGGTCATCATCGGCAAGTACTCGATCGCACCGTTGACCAAGAACAAGACGTCCAAGACGACGGCGATTTGCCATGGCCGGGGCATCAACCTCTTCTCCGAGAAGCAGGATGCCGCCTGGGAGTACGTCAAGTACGTGACGTCCGCGGATCAGTTGCTCGCGTTCTTCAAGGCTGGCGGCTGGCGCCCGGCGAACACGACGGCCCTCAACCAGGCCAAGGACGAAGCCGAAGGCATCAAGAAACTGAACGTCGAGGTCTCTCTCGAGGAGGCGAAGGAAGGCTACACGTGGCCGCTCTTCGCGCAGTTCGCCGAAGTGCAGCCGATCCTCTGGGGCGAGATCGAGAAGGTACTCTCCAATCAGAAGGAGCCGCAGGAGGCGCTGGACTACGCGGCTGACCAGGCGATCCAGATTTTCAAGCGCGACGGACTCATCTAGTCTCACCTGGGGCGCCGGGCTGGATGCCCGGCGCCTCGTAGCCAGCTTCCAGACGGAGAATCGACGTGGCGACGCAGGAAGGCGTGCATCCCCAGCAAACGGTGCAGGCCGCTTACGTGCCCCGCGGCAGGCGCGGTATTGGTGAACGCTACATCCAGTACTGGCTGATCTTGCCGGCGCTGATCACCATGTGCGCCGTTCTCATCTACCCGCTCGGGTATTCCTTCTGGATCAGCTTCTTTGACTGGACCATCACGTCGGTCGAACATCCCTTTATTGGACTGCGCAATTACACT
Source organism: Thermomicrobiales bacterium (assembly GCA_046328375.1). Lineage (GTDB taxonomy): Bacteria > Chloroflexota > Chloroflexia > Thermomicrobiales > UBA6265 > JACCXM01. Next base: position 305,698 of record JAXLWT010000001.1, on the reverse strand, counting down.
GAGGCACTCACCAGTTCCGCCTCTCAGTTCATCTTTCTGCAGAACATCGGCTTTACCGTCATCTGCATCCTGCTCGAGTTCATCATTGGTATGGCACTCGCGCTCCTGCTGGCCCGCAAGTTCGTGGGCCGTAGCCTGGCGCGTACGTTACTCATCCTGCCCATGCTCACGGCACCGGTGCTGGCCGGGTTCAACTTCCGCTGGATCTTCAACGACCGGTTCGGCCTGGCCAATCAGTTGCTGATCCAGGCCGGGCTGCAGCCGCAGGCCTGGCTGGCTGACGCCAACCTGGCGCGGGCCGTCATCATCCTGGTCACGATCTGGCAGGGCATCCCCTTCATGATGCTCCTCCTCCTGGCCGGCCTCGAATCCCTGCCCACCTCCCCTTTCGAGGCAGCCATCGTCGATGGAGCGACCGCCTGGCAACGCTTCCTGCACATCACCCTGCCGCTGCTGCGGCCGATCATCGTGGTGGCGGTCTCGCTGCGCGTGATTGACCTGTTCCGTACCTTTGACACCATCTACATCATGACGTTCGGCGGACCAGGGCACGCTACCGAACTGCTGCCCTTCTACATCTACCGGGCGGCCTTCAGCAGCGGCCGCTTCGGGTACGCGAGCGCGCTCTCCTATATCACCCTGGCCCTGACGGTACTGATCCTGATTCCGCTGTTCTATCGGCGCGAAGCACGGCCGAAGTCCTAGACCGGGAGGCACACCATGGCAACAGCAAGCAGTATCCCGGTCCAGGCGCCGCGCCGGTTCAACGGCAAGTCCGCGCTGACCTCGACCGCGGTTTACATCGTGGTCATCGCGGTCGTGATCGTGATGCTCATCCCGATCGTCTGGCTTGCGCTGACCTCGATCCGCCCGATCGTCGAAATCTCATCCGTCCGGCTCAACATCCTGCCCCAGCATCCGACATTGCAGAACTACTTCACGGTCTTTGAACGCTATGACATGGGGATGTACCTGCGGACCACGACCCTGATCAGCCTCGCCGTCGTGATCACCAACCTGCTGATCGGCGCCCCTGCGGCTTACGCGCTAGCGCGCTACTCGTTCTTCGGGGAGCGCGCGCTCTACGGCAGCATCATCTTTTTCCGCATGATTCCGCCAATTGCCGCCATCGTGCCGCTGTTCATGCTTTTCGAGCAGGTGCGGCTGTTGGGCACCTTCTCCGGCCTCATCATCGCGCACACCGCGTTCAAGCTCCCGGTCACCATCTGGCTGTTGCGCAACTTCTTTCTCGATGTCCCGCGCGACCTGGACGATTCAGCGCGCGTTGATGGCGCCTCCACGCTGCGCGTGCTGTTCGAGATTGCGCTGCCCCTCATCCAGCCGGGCCTGGCCGCGACAGCAGTGCTGGCATTCCTCTGGACGTGGAACGATCTCCTGGTCACCCTGGTCCTCTCGACCAAGACGCAGACCGAAATGCTGCCACTGGGGCTGACCAAGTTTGTCCTGGAGTACGGCGTAGACTGGGGTTCCATGACTGCCGCAGGCATGATCATGTTCATCCCCACGCTGCTCTTCGTGTTCATCGCCCAGCGTTACCTGATCGCCGGGCTGACACTGGGTGGCGTCAAGGACTGAGTCAGAGGCTGCTGCCGCCAGGGAGCTTCTGGCGCCGGCAAGGGACCCTGCAGGAAACAGGAAAGAGGAGAACAACGCAGATGGAACAACGAGTCCTGGGCAAGAGTGGCGTCGCGGTCTCCGTGGTGGGCCTTGGCACCTGGCCGATGGGCGGCGAATGGTGGGGCGGCACGGACGACGCCGAGAGTATCCGCACTATCCACCGGGCCCTGGAGCTGGGCGTCACCCTCTTCGACACCGCTGAGGCCTACGCGGCAGGGCACGCCGAAGAAGTGCTGGGGAAGGCACTCGTGGGGCGCCGTGAGCAGGCGGTCATCGCGGACAAGGTTGCGCCGAACCACTTCGAACCGGCCCAGATTCGGGAGGCCTTCGAGGCGTCATGCCAGCGCCTGCAGACCGACTACATCGATGTCTATTTCCTGCACTGGCCGAACATCGATGTTCCCATCAGCCAGGCCATGAGCACCCTTGAGGCATTGCGCTCCGAGGGCCGGATCAAGGCCATCGGCGTCTCCAACTTCACGTCGGATGAGATGCGCGCGGCGAGTGAGTACGGGCAGATCGACGTCCTGCAGCCGCCGTACAACATGTTCTGGCGCTTCATCGAGGGTGATCAGTTGCCCTACTCCCAGGACAACGGCATCGGTGTGATGGCGTACAGCAGTCTGGCGCAAGGGCTCCTGACCGGCGAACTCACCCGTGCCACCACCTTCCCCGAGGGTGACAAGCGCCCCACGACGGTCCTCTTCCAACCCGGGGTTTATGAGCGCTGCCTTGACGCCGTGGAGGCCCTGCGCCCGATCGCGGCTCGGGCGGGGCTCACGGTGCCGCAGCTCGCAATTGCGTGGCTGCTCTCACGCCCGGGCATGAGCACCGTACTGGTCGGCGCGCGCACTGTCCCCGAAATCGAGGAGAACGTCGTCGGCGCAGACACCGCCGTCAGCGCGGAGGACATGGCCGCTGCGGACGCCGCAACCCGCGCGGTCTTCGAGTCCCTGCCTCGCGTCCCGGACATGTTCCAGAACTGGGAAAACTGGGAACTCCAGCGCCGTCGCTACGAGAAGGACGGCCAGTTCCCTGTGAGCGCCAGCTAAGTACACCCGACAACATTTACCGCCCGTTTCGGGCGAGGGGCGCCGTTCTCGCGGCGCCCCTCGCCCCCTTTCCGGCTCCCCCTTCCTGCCAACACGAGCATCCATGCTCGCGCCCATTACAAGCCCGCCATCGCTCTCCTACCCTCTGCCACCCATCGTCCTGAGCGACACGAGAAACCCCGCATTCCTCACCAGCCAGGTCCGAGGCGTCATCCCCGGTCCCATGTCATCCTGAGCCCTCAGGCGAAGGATCTCGGCCAGCCTCGAACCCATCGACGCCCCCGACTCCTCCACAACAACGCCAACGACCTCCATTCGCGCACGTTGGCATTCCTGGCACCGTTACCCCTCCCCCGCCCACGTCAAACCCTGTTCCTGAATTGGCTTCACCCATGCCAGCCCGATAGCGGCCTGCTTCCGGGGGCAAAGGCAAGCTTGATCCAGAAGCCGCCGATTGGCGGCTGGAAGGGAAAACAACTCTGGGCAACCAGTAGGTAAAAGGAAACAGACAATGGAACCGCGAATCTCAACTCCAGTCCGGCGCATGAGCTGGCGGGCCTCGGCCCCCCGGGTGCTCAGCGCTTTCCTCCTCGGCGCCGTGGCGCTCTCCACGCTCACGCCGCTGGCCGGCGCCGAGGACACGGCGAATGCCAACCTGGTTCCCGGTCAACCGGCGCCAGCAGTTGACTCCGATGGAGACGGCATCAGCAACGACGCCGAAATCAACATCTACGGCCTGAATGCCTTCGACAACGACACAGACGATGACGGCCTGGGTGATGGTGACGAGCTGTACAACCGCTACGGTTACAGCTACCCGAATCTCTACGACTCGGATTTCGACGGCCTCTCCGACACTGAGGAGATCGCCTGCCTCTTCGGGTACTGCACCAGCGCGATCGCAGCCGATACCGACTTCGATGGCCGCAGCGACCGTGACGAGATCTACTTCGGCAGCAACCCGCTCGATCCCTATCGGTAGGACATGATGAAGACCGGGCCGGGAGCAAGCTCCCGGCCCGGTGCACAAGCGCCTGGTCTGCCTGCAATCAGCTCAGTGTCACTCCGTTACCCGCTGAATGACCCCCGGGCCATGTTTCGCCAGGTACTCGTCGTGGAACGCCGTTGCTGAACCCTCCGGTCCAATCAGGAACGACAGGCCACTTGGCCCGAGCGCGTTCTCACCGATTGGCTGCCAGGAAAAGGTATCGCGCGAGTAGTGGGTCAGCGGGAACTCGAGCGGGGCAGGTCCGATACGCATCACCAGGCCATCGCTTCCCGCGGCGATCTCGATGTCGCCGTAAAAGTCATCCTGATACGTACCCACGTAGGCCGCGTCCGGCAACGCAGGCGCGGCATCGGCCGGCGCAGTGTCCCAGTCCGCAACCTCGCTGTACTGCTCCTCTTCCGCCCCCGCGGCCACGACGCCCTGGATAAACGGGTACCAGTCGTTGGCGATCTCACCCGTGGTCACGAGATCCAGCACGCTCAGGCAGATCGCTTCCGGGGCACCGGGGCCGACGCTGTTCGACAGCGCCACGATGCCGAATCCAGAGCCAGGCAGCATGAAAACCGCGGTTGCGGCGCCCAGCGCGAAAGCCCCGGAGTGACCCCATTGCACTGCGCCGTCGTCGGTGAAGCTAACGTTGAGGCCAAGCCCATAGAACCCGGCACGGTCCACAGCCGGGTTACCTGGGATACGGCTGAACGCCTGCGGACGATGCATGGGGGCGAGTGCCTCCGCAGGAATCAGTTCCTGCCCGTCGTAGATGCCTTGCCCGAGCTGCAGCCGCAACCACTGAGCAACGTCGAGCACGGTGGAGCTGGCGCCTCCTGCTGGAGATTGCGGATCCGGATCCCGCTGCATCGGTGCCACCACCCAACCCTCACCGTCCCGCACATGGGGGATGGCGCGATTAGGCTGAGCCAGGAAATCCGCCAGCCGGGAACTGGTCTTGCTCATGCCCAGCGGTTCATAGAGCCGTTCCGCTGACAAGTCTTCCCAGGTGGTCCCCTCCGACCTGGCAACGGCGTCAGCGGCCGCCGTCAGTCCGAAGTTTCCGTAGGCATAGCCGTCGCGGAAGCTGTACTGTGGCTCCAGGTAACGCAGGCGGTGTATGACCTCCGCACGCCCGAACCCCAGATCTTCCAGGACGTCACCCGCATGGTCCTTCAGGCCACTGCGATGCGCGAAGAGATCAGCGAGCGTCACGTTTTGCGTGGGCCAGGCGTCGTGCAGGGCAAATCCTGGATCGAGGTCGGCCATCTTCGTGTTCCAGGAGATCTCGCCATCCCCAACGACTGCGGAGACGACGGTTGCGGCGATCGGCTTCGAAACCGAGGCCAGGAGGAAGACCGATTCGGCCTCGACTGCCTCACCCGTTCCCACGTCGCGGACACCGAAACCACCACTGAAGATCACTTCGTCGTCGTAGACCACAGCCACAGCCATCCCCGGCACACCAGATTGCTCGAGAATGCTGGCGGCCAGGTCCGGGATCTGGGCAACAGTGGCCGCGACCCGCTCTGGCGTTACGCCACGCGGCTGTGCATCCCCTCCTGCATCAGCGGCCGCCGGACTTGCTTCCTGCGCAAGGATCGGGGCAGCACCAGGTCCTGCTACGAGTGGGCCCATAACCGCCATGGCGCCGGCACGGATGAGGGCACTGCGGCGGCTCATCGACCTGCCAGGAAACGCGGCATCGTGAGGTGAGATCTTCGGGAGCAGTGTCACGGCTTGGGCCTTCTCTTTCACACGTCTTCTCATTCGGAGGCGCCCCCGGCGCTTGTCACTGTTCCGAGGGTACAGTCGCCCATGGCAGATACCCCCGTAAGATCTACAGGGTTTTCTACGGGGGTTCGTCACATTGTCGCCAGCACCACCGGGCAGCGCCCTGAGCTGTCGTGGAATGCCGCCGGTGCCCGGTCCGGGTTCCGCGCGTACGTTTCCACGGTTGTTGCAGCGAGTCAGCACAGCAGGGAGAGACCCGTCGATGGGCCGAATCGCCGCGTCACCAGGCGTCCGCTCTCCCAATGCCTGGCAGCGCTATGGCCAACCGCAGACGCCGCCCAGGCAGAGCAGGGCTCCACAGCAGAGGTCGTGGCGAGCACTCAGCGGGCCACCACAGACCCCACCCTCATACCGGCAGCAGACCGTGTCCGGGCCATACGGGCCATCGAACCCATTTTCGGCGCAGTACGTGATGCCAAGTTGCGGGAAGCTGTTGTCACACTGGTAATCGTTGACGCAGGGCTCACCCGGGCTGAAACCCCAGCCAGTCTGGTTCAGGTTGATCTGCTGGGCAGCAACGCTGGTTTCCTCTTCATGCCCGCGCGGGAGGAGAGCGAGAGCCGCACCAGCCAGGACGCCGACGCTTGCTCGCCGCGAAATGCGACGGGCGAAGGCCACGGTCAAGTTGTCGAATTGCTCGTCAAACATGGCAACTCCCTGCAGTCAGAAAACGATGAACTATCAGGGGAAACAGCTCCCAATCGCAGCGTAGGCGCGGGCGAAGCCGGTCAACCCCGTATGTCCTACGGGGTTTTCTACCGGGATTTCGAGTGCGCTTGTCATGGAAGAACAGCAAGCGGTCTGGACGGCGAATGCAGGAACCTGGGGATAACAAGCGGGGCTTAGACCAACCCGTCGGCCACCGCCCGCGCGGCGGCCTCGCGCCGCGTCTTGACCCCGAGTTTCCCGAGAATGGCGCCAACATGCCAGCTTACGGTGCGCTGGCCGATGTAGAGCGCATCTGCAATGTCCCGATCCGTGTGCCCCGCCGCAAGCAGTCGCAGCACATCCTGCTCCCGCCGCGTGAAGAGCGACGGGACCGGGTGAATTTCCCTGACCTCCCCGGCGATCGGCGTCACAGCCGAGGCGATCGCGATCGCATGGGCCACCGGCAGCGTCCGGCCCTCATCGCGGCTGGCCTCGAACGCCGCACGTCCCATTACGTCCCGGAGTTGGGACAGGCTACGTTCTGTTAACTCCCGGTCCCGCGGCAACGAGAATGCGAGGCCCACCCGCTCCCGCAGGGCTTCGGCAGCGCCATAGAGGAGCGCGGCCGTCTGCAATTGCCCCCACGCCGCGCAGGCGCCAGCGATCCCGCTCGTCGCGTCGGCGACCAACCGCATGTCTCCGCGCTCACCTGTTCGCGCCAGGCAGGCCTGGTAATGGCCGACCATAGTCGTCAGATCGTCATCAAACCTGGCGATATCCGCCAGGTCCATGAGCGTGCGTGTTTCTGCGAGGTCGAACTCGAAACCCTGGTAACTCGCCAGAGCAGCCTCGCTCATGGCGCGCGCCCTGTCCAGGTCGCCCTGCGACCTGGCTGTCACGCTCAAGTTGGCGAGTGCCCGCCCTACAAGCGCCGCTCTTTCCGCAGGGTCCGCGATGGCGGTGGCAAATGACCGTGCCTCCTCCAGGACGTGTTCCGCCTCTGGGTACCGCGCGAGGACGTTATGCATCGCACCTTGCGATGTGAGCGCCATCGCGATGTCGAGTGCGTCACCCGCAGCCCGGCTCAGCGGAAGACCTTCCGCAAACGCGCGATCGGCCCCCTCGAAGTCGCCAAGAAAACTGGAGAAGATGGCCCGGGCTGTCAAGAGCCGGGCCTGGTCGGGAAGCGCAACTTGCTCGCGCCAGAGCATCGCCCGGGTGACCCAGGTATCCGCTTCGGCGAGCAGGCTGTAGGCAAGCCAATACCCGCTCAGGGCAGCGACCATTGCGCCGAACCCGGCCCGCGCCCCCCGTTCTGCAAGCCAGTTGAGTGCGGCCCGCAGATTGGCATCATCTGCTGCGAGGCGCTCCAATGGCGCTCGCGCCGCCTCCGTGAACACGATGGGTCGCAGTGACCGGGTCAGTTCGCTGAAGTAGCTCGCATGCAGGTCGCGAAACGCCGCTTCCTCTTCCCCAACCAACTGCTCCAGACCGAAGGCGCGAATGGTTTCCAGCAACCGGTAGCGTGGCTCTCCGTCGAGACCGACCTCACGCACCACCAGGCTCTGGTTGAGCAATGCGTCGAGGCGGTCAAGCGTCGCCGACGTCGGCGCGTGGTCCGGTTCGCTGCTCCCGATCCATTCCACGGCATCCAGGGTAAAACCGCCCGTGAAGACGGCTAACTGCTTGAAGAGTTGCTGTTCATCGGGCGCAAGCAGGTCATAGCTCCAGGCCACGGCGTCTCGCATGGTGAGATGCCGTGGCGGCGCGTCGCGGTCACCACCAGTCAGCAGCGGGAGCGTCGAGACAAGTCGATCCCGGAGCTGCCGCGGCGAGAGCAGCCGGGTCCTGGCAGCCGCCAGCTCGATTGCGAGCGGCAAGCCATCGAGCCGGGTACAGACCTGCGAGATGAGCGGAGCATTTCGTTCATTGACATCGAACGCCGGATCGTGCGCTTTCGCGCGCTCCACAAAGAGCTGGCCAGATGCGGAGGCGAGCAACTCGTCCGGCGTCGCATCTGCTCCCGCGAGCGGCAAGGTGGGAACGGGAAACTCGCGCTCGCCACTCACGCGTAGCGGAGCCCGGCTCGTGACCAGGATCTTCACGTCAGCTTGTCGCCCGATCTGCGCGATCGCTGACGCCACCCCGATGATCTGCTCGACGTTGTCGATAACGAGGAGGAGTTCCCGGCTCTGCAGGTAGGCAATGATCTGGCGAAGCTGATCCTGACCGGCCATCTCGCGTAGACCCAGCGCCTGGGCAATGGCTGGAATGGCGTCAGGGGCGTGCGTGACCGCTGAGAGGTCAATGAAGACCGCGCCATCGGCCAGCTTGTCGCCCATCACCTCGGCGACCGCCAGCGCCAGGCGTGTCTTGCCGATGCCGCCGGGGCCGGTCAGCGTAATCAGCTTGACTGCTGGATCTTCCAGCAACGTCATGATTGCGGAAACTTCGGATTCGCGTCCGATCAGCGTCTCACGAGGCGCCGGCAATCCGCTGCCGGTCTCCCGCGGCAGCACATGGATACTATCGCGCTCCCAGGGCACGAGGGGCAGCGGCAGGTTCTTGTGGCGGGTGAAGCGCAGCAGATCATCGACCGCGATCAGCCAGTCGTCACCCACCTGACTGGCAGGCAGTTCTCCCGCGGCAATCGCATCACGGATGGCTGCGCGGCCCAGCCCAAGCGCCGCCGCTGTCTCGCTCAGCGAGAGGAGCGCACGTTCCTGGCTCGCAACGGGGTCGCGTGCGCCGGGCGTGTCGCGGTGTGGAGCGTTGAAGAACGCGCGAGATCGGTCGTCCACCCTGCCTGGCTCAGTTCAAGATGTAGAACATGACGTCTGACGCGCCTAGTCTAGCCGACCGCGGCGACGAGACAGAGTGTGGCAGCGTGCCCAATGCCAGGGAACGAATCGTCGTTGCGTGAGCCATGCGGCAGGAGCGCCTGGCTGGCAAAGGGGTCTCGCGTGATCATGGCGCAAGCAGCGCACCCTGGGCTTTCGGCAAGCGCTCGCCACAGCTTTCGCCAACTTGCAGACGGGCGGGAAAGACCTTGTTCGTTGATTCACTGCCGCCAGCCTGGATGCCCTTCATGAGCAGCCGTACTGCTTCAGCTCCCATGTCGTAGCCAGGCTGGATGACACAGGTAAAGCGAGGCCGGACGAAGGCGGGCAAACCCGGATCATCAACGCAACACACGGCGATGTCGCCGGGAATCGTCAATCCCTGCACGGCCAGTTCGTCCAGCACGCCGTTCAGCACCTGGGTACTCGCAGCAATGATCACGTCGGGTGGCTCGAGCAAGCGCAGCAGGTGACGCACGCCCTCGACGCCGGCTTCCGCCCGGAAATTGCCGGTCGTGACCAGGTCCGGATCGATGACCAGCCCGGCTTCCCGGAGAGCGGCCTCGTAGCCCACCACGCGGTCACGCCAGGTTTGCACCTCCGGGATCCCGCCAACCAGGGCGATCCGCCGGTGTCCGAGTGCCAGGAGATGGCGACAGAGATCGTGGGTCGCAGTGGCGATATCGCAACTTACCAGCGTCGCATCAACGCCCGGCGGGCGCCGGTCCAGCAAGAGCAGATCGACGCGAGCGGGCAGGGTCGGCATATCCGCCGCCGTGGTGGTCGCAGTTGGCACCAGCAGAATGCCGTCTACCCGGTGCTCGGCCATCGCCTGCAGATAGCGCGCTTCCATGGCCGGCTCATCTTCCGAGTTACCAAGCACGATGGCCATGTTCGCAGCGTGCGCCGCGTCTTCCGCACCGCGCGCCATGTCGTAGAAGAGCGGGTTCTTGATGTCCGGGATGATAAACGCCAGCAACCCGCTGCGCGCTTGCCGCAGGCTGCGCGCGACGGCGTTCGGCACATAATTCAGCGCCGACGCTGCCTCCAGCACCCGTTGCCGCGTTTCCGCACGCACGTAGGATGCCCCCCGGAATACCCGGGACACCGTCATTGGGCTGACGCCAGCCGCCTTGGCAACATCATGAATCGTAGACATCTGGGCCCTGGATCTCTTCGTCAACGGCCAGGTGAATGCTCTCCGGCCCAACTATAGGCAAGATTCCCTGCAACACCGTTGTTGCCGTTTTCCTGCCATATCTGCAGCAGACATGACGGTGCGGAGAAATTGGGGGCCAGCTGAACCCGCGGCTGGATCAGGCGAGGGCGCCGTCGTGATCGTCGCGCCAGCTGTATTGCGGAACGAATCCCAGCATTTCCTCAGCCCGCGTGGTTTCCCATCCGGACGCATGTCCCGGGAACGAACCGCGCAACTCAAGATATGGCATGTGCCGCTCGATGAGCTCGGCCGTCGGTTCTACCCGCAGCGTGTCGCTTGCCACGATGTTGAAGGCGTGGAACCCTTTCAGGTCCGCCTGCAAACCCAGGCAGATGGCGCGCGCCGCATCACGCGCGTCGATGTATCCCCAGAGATTGAACGCATCCTGCTCAGCCGTGTAGGTGGGATCCAGAGCCCGCCGCCGGGATTCACCCGGCTGCCCGATCCAGTGCAACCGGTAGGCGAGTACCGTCATGCCTGAACGGCGGCAGAACATCTCGGCCGTCCGCTCGTCAGTCTCCTTGGAGAGCGCGTAGGGGTCCTTGGCGAGAAAGGGATGCGCTTCGTCAATTGGCGCATAGAGAGGTGGGAATGTCGGACGCCCCCAGGCCATGCCGTAGGCCGAGATCGATGAAGCAATGATGGCGCGGTCAATTCCGAGCGTCATCGCGGCCTGCAGCGCGTTGTACGTGGCGCCGACATTGTTCAGGAAGACGACTTCGTCCGGGTGTGAAAGCGGCTGTGGTATCGCGGCCAGGTGGACGACAGCCTCGCAGCCAGTGGCGGCACCGATGACCTGCCCCAGGTCCGCCATCTCGACTTCGCGGTAGTGAACACCTGGCGCCTGCGTTGATGGCAACGTGCGATCGACACTGACGACGTCGTGGCCATCCGCTACCAGTGCGGGCCCTACCCAGCGGCCGAGGCGTCCGTTGCCTCCCGTCACCAGGACCTTCACAGCGCTCTCCTCGTCTCGGGCAACTGGCTGCTTTGTCAGCCAGGCGGTCACCTTCCCGGGGCGGGCGCGTTGGAGCGCCCTGCAACACCGTTCGTATGGTAACGATAGCAGAGATTCGGTTCTATTCGCTGATCACCTGGTAACTACCCGCCTTGTGTGACCATCCTGGCCACGGCACTCTTCTCCGGCCCGCCTTTGCGACCGCCACGCAACCTGACAAAATGTGCGTTGACAATAGGGAATGATAACGTCACCATATCAGCAAGAATCCCGGTGAACGACCGGGGCGCCAGGATGCCGAAGGAGAGGACGACGCATGTCCGGCCTGGTCTGGGAACCCGATGACGCGCAACGCTTTGCCGCCATCCGCGATGATCTTGCGCAGGTCAGCACCGCCACTGCCTGCCAACTGCTCATCTCGCTCGGATGGCGAAACACCTACATGCTGGGGCTGCACCCCCTCCAGCCACTTGGCCTCGGCAAGCGCCTTGTGGGCCGTGCGCGCACCTGCCGCTACCTGATGCGCCGAGGTCCGGAGGGGCCCCATGATCCCGCGGCGCGCCGGGTTTCACCCGAGATCGTGCTGATCGAAGCCCTCGAACCCGGCGACATCATCTGTATCGACGCCCTGGGCCTGCCGACCGCTGGCATCATCGGGGACATCCTCTCGGCTCGCATCCTGGCGCGCGGCGCTGCCGCTGCCATAGTGCACGGTGCGGTACGGGACGCCCCGTTCATCAAGGGACTCGGCCTGCCCGTCTTCTGCGCGACGGCTCATCCCTCACACAGCGGCCGTGACCTCGTGCCAGTGGATTACGACACCCCAATCGACATGGGTGGCGTCCAGGTCATCCCGGGCGACATCATCCTGGCCGACGACGAAGGTGCGCTGGCCATGCCGCTTGACCTGGCCGAGTGGATCGCGGCACACGGCCCGGAGAAGGAACTGCTAGAGGGCTGGATCCGCGAGAAGGTCGCCGCCGGCGGCTCGATCCATGACTACTACCCGCCGAACGCCGAGAAGTTTGCCGAGTACACGGCCGAAACCGGACGGCCGGCACCGAACCTGGAGCCACGAAAGGACCACGCGTGAAAATCACCGATGTCCGCACCGCCGAGATTCGCGGCCACGGCTACTCCACCTATGTCCGCATCTACACCGACGAGGGCGTGATCGGGAACGGCGAGTGCATCCATGGCGGCGAAGGCTGCCCGGAGATGGTGCACGCCCTGAAGCACGAGATCATCGGGGAGAGCCCGCTCAACGTGGACATGCTCTTCGAGAAGATGCGGCGCGGCAAGCTCTTCGACGGCGCCATGTCCGGGGCCACCGTGACGGCCATGACCGGAATCGAGATCGCCCTCTGGGACCTGGCCGGGAAGGCGCTCGGCGTGCCCGTCTACCAACTCCTTGGCGGCAAGTTCCGTGACACCGTTCGCCTCTACTGCGACAGCCACGCCGGCAAGGACTTCTCGCCCGAGGCGTACGCCGAGCGCGCGCGTGAGGTGGTGGCAATGGGCTTCGACGCCATCAAGTTCGATGTCGATGAGACGCGCGCCGGGTTCCGCAACGACGCCTGGAACTGGCACGCCTCCAATCCCGAGATCGACTGGATGGTGGAGCGGGTGGCCGCCGTGCGTGAGGCTGTCGGACCGGGCGTCGATCTCGCCATCGACATGCATGGCCGCTATGACATCGCCAGCGGCATTGCGGTGGCCAAGGCTATGGAGCCCTTCCGCCTGCTCTGGCTGGAAGAGCCCGTGCCGCCGGAAAACGTCGCGGCCATGCGCGAGGTCAAGCGCGTTTCACCGGTACCGCTCTGCTCGGGCGAAAACCTGTATCTGCGCTGGGGCTTCCGCGATCTGCTGGAGCAGCAGGCGGTCGACTACATCATGCCCGACATCCCGAAGTGCGGCGGTCTCTCGGAGTGCCGCAAGATCGCCAACATGGCCGAGGTCTACTACGTGCCGCTGGCGCCGCATAACGTTTGCGGCCCGCTGGGCACGATGGCCTCTGCCCACGTCTGCGCCTCTATCCCGAACTTCCTGGTCATGGAGTGGCACTGGGTCGACTACGAGGGCTGGGATGACCTCACGTTGCAGGATCAACCCGTGATCCAGAATGGCCACGTCGTGCTCACGGACAAGCCAGGGATCGGACTGGAAGTGAACGATGACGTGGCCCGCACGTTCATCCGTCCAGGCACGTCATACTTCGGGGAGCGGCCGTAATCACGCAATAACAGCAAGGGAAAGACCATGACCGGATTGCCCGCGTCTGCCAGTGGCGTGGTGCTCAACGCCTTCAACGCTCCGCTGACCCTGGAGAGCGCCCCCATTCCCGAGCCGGAAGCAGGCGCGATCATCGCCCAGATTGACCTGGCCGGGATCTGCGGCACGGATGTGCACCTCCACCACGGCAATCTCCCGATCCCGACACCAGTGATCCTTGGACACGAGGCGGTGGGGCGCGTGGCGAAGCTGGGACCCGGCGTCTCGACCGACTTCAATGGCAACCCCCTGCAAGAGGGGGATGCTATCGCCTGGGCCTCCAGCATTCCCTGCGGCCACTGCTACTGGTGTGTGGTCGAGGGGGAGCGCACGCTGTGTGAAACACGGCGCATCTACGGCATCAACCAGCGCTTCGATAGCGGCCCACGCCTCTCCGGTGGCTGGGCGGAGTACATCTACCTGCAGCCGGGCTCTGCGATCTTCAAGCTTCCTGCCGGCACCACGCCGCAGCAGGCGATTGCGCTTGGCTGCGCTGGCCCCACCGCCGTGCACGGCGTGGTCGAGATCGTTGGCATCAATGTCGGCGAGACGGTCGTGGTCCAGGGCAGCGGGCCTGTCGGCCTGGCGGCCGCCATGTACGCGCAACTGGCCGGCGCCGCGAAGACGATCATCGTCGGAGGCCCAGCCAGCCGGCTGGAACTGGCCAAAGAGATTGGTGTGGGAGATGTCCACATCGACATTTTCGCCGTCACCGATCCCGAGGAGCGGAAGCGCCTGGTCCTGGCTGAGACTCCGGCTGGCCGCGGGGCCGACGTGGTCCTGGAGTGCGCCGGAGTACCAAGTGCGGTGCCGGAAGGATTCGAGTTCGCCCGCCGCAATGGCCGCTACCTGGTCCTGGGCCAGTACACCGATCGTGGCGAAACTCCTATCAATCCGCACGTCATCACGCGCAAGCAGCTCAAGGTCTACGGATCCTGGGCGTTTGCGGAGCCACAGTACGCCAAGTACGTCAACACACTGCCGCAGCTCGCCGAGCGCTTCGACCTGGAGCGCCTGATCACGACCTATCCGCTGGCCGAGGCCAACCGTGCCCTGGCAGACATGGCACGCGGCGAGGTCATGAAGGCCGTGCTCGCCCCATAGTTCCTGCGGCTGGAGAGCGCACAGGGCGTCGTGCGCTCTCCCACTTCGCCCCAGGTACCAGAAAGCTCCCGGCTGCCACCTGAGTACCAAACCCAGGCACGGTTCCCGGACTCTACGCCGAAAACCGCAACTGCTTGTGTACGCTACCTCCCATGGCAGCCTCACACATCGATGAACCTGAACCGCAGGAGACCGGCCGCAATCTCGCCCACCTGGCGATCATCGCGGTGATCAGCGGAGTCCTTGCCGGTGGTCTCGGTGCAGCATTTCGCATTTGCCTGATCCAGGCCGAGACAGCCCGGGCGACACTTCTGGTGTGGGCGCATCAGTGGCCAGCACTTGGCTGGCTTGTCCCAACCGTCATCAGCGCGACGCTGGTCACCATCGCCGCCTGGCTGGTGCAGCGCTTCGCACCGCTCGCGGCGGGGAGCGGCGTACAACACGTGGAAGCCGTGATGCGCGGAGAAGCGGAACCCGCGCCGCTGGCGGTCGTCCCGGTGAAGTTCATTGGCGGGCTGCTGGCCATCGGCTCGGGCCTGGCGCTGGGACGCGAAGGTCCCACGGTCCAGATGGGCGCCACCATTGGCACCCGCGTGGCACAACGTTTCGCTCTGCCGGATGACAGTGTTCGCATCATGCAAAGCGCCGTCGCTGGAGCGAGCCTGGGAGTCGCGTTCAACACCCCGTTCGGTGGGATTGCATTCGTTTTCGAGGAACTCGCGCGCCGTTTCAGCGTGCAGCTCATGGTGACGACGCTTGCGGCCTCTGCGAGCGCGATGTTGGTGGCCCGCGCCTTGCTCGGCGATGCGGTGGACTTCACGGTCATTGAACCACCTGAGCCGGTGGTCGCCACGGTGCTCGCCGGCTTTCTGCTCGGCGTGCTGCTGGGTGCCCTGGGAGCCGCCTACAACCAGACGCTGATTGCGTTCCTCGATCGCTTTGCGGCTCTCACTGCAATACCGCTGCTGGCCCGGGCGTCCCTGGTCGGTGGCGTTGTTGGTCTCGTCGCGTGGTTTGAACCGCTGATCGTCGGTGGGGGTGATCCCATCATCCAGGCAGTACTGGATACCCCGGTCTCGATCTCATTGCTGCTGATGGTCTTCGTCGCGCGCTGGCTGCTGGGACCCTTTTCCTACACCGCGCAGACACCGGGCGGCATCTTTGCCCCCTTGCTGGTCGTGGGCGCGGTCTGCGGAGCGCTCTTTGCGCAAGTAGCCGCGATGCTTGTGCCTGGGTTGCCCTTCTCGCCGGTGATGGGCGCCATCGTCGGTATGGCGGCATTCTTCACGGGCGTCGTGCGCGCGCCATTCACTGGCGCGCTCCTGGTGCTGGGCATGACGGGCACCATGACGCCGCTGCTCCCGATCCTGGCAGCAAGCGTGGCTGCCACCATCGTGCCCTATGCGCTCGGCAATGCCCCCATCTACGACACCCTGCGCGCCCGCATGCCGCATCCAAATGCATCTCATGGCCCTGCGCCCACCCAGGCAGCCAGTCCTCCTGGTCCCGCCACAGCATGAGTGCGGGGCACACTTCGTCCTGCTTTGTCGTGCAGATCACAGGCCATGTTTCTGTTCGTTCACGTGCGCCTTAAGCGCGCACAGTAGGGTGAACAGCAACAGGTTGACTTATGCCAGGCGAGGAGGAGTGCCATGACATGCGAGTGCTTGAATGACGCCGAAACTGGTACGGCATCCTCACACCGAATATCCCGCCGAGCAGCGCTTGTCACTGGTGGTGTCGGTCTCTTGCAAGCTGTTGCCGGCTCGTCCAGTCCCCGGTCAGCGGAGGCCCGACAGGCGACCCCGGTTGCTGACGACGATCACGAACTCCCGGTTGAGCTTCAACTGGCGCTCACCGACATCGTGCTCTCCGTCCTCGGAGATGCCAACGTCCCGGGAGCCATCGTTCTCGTTTCGATCCCGGGCCAGGGAATGTGGTCGATCGCCGTGGGCCTGGGGGATGTCAGCAACGCCACCCCAATTCGCCTGGAGGATCATTTCCGGATTGCCAGCGTCACCAAGACGTTCGTTGCTACCGTCGCGCTGCAACTTGTAGACGAGGGCAAGCTTTCGCTCGACGACCGGCTGAGCAAGTTTGTCGAGGGTATTCCCAACGGGGACGAGATCACGTTGCGCCAGCTCCTGGGCATGACCGGCGGAATCTACAACTTCATCTACGACCCCGTGATAGCTGTTGAGTATGATCAGAATCCCCTGCTCCCGTTCCAACCGGAACAGGCGATCGACATTGTGCGCACGCACGGGCAGGCGGACTTTCCACCGGGAGAAAAGTTCGTCTACTCGGACAGCAATTACATCCTGCTTGGCGAAATCATCGAGCAAATCACCCGGCGCACTGTCAAGGATGAGGTCACCGAACGCATCATCGTGCCACTTGGACTGCACGAGACCAGTTTTCCGCAGGGCACGTCCGACATCCCACAGCCCTTTGCCCACGGGTACGCGGCCACGGCGCCAGGTGCACCATTGCGCGACGTCACACACTCCAATCCCGATGTCGCCTGGGCCGCAGGCGCAATGATCTCAACCTTGCAAGACCTCCTTACCTGGAGCAACGCCCTGGTGGCGGGCACACTCCTGTCGCCGGAGATGCAGGCTGAGCGCCTGGCGTTCACCAATGCGATCACCGAGCCGGTGACGTTCGGCTACGGTCTCGGCATCATGAATCTTGGCGGCATTCTTGGTCATAGTGGTGGCATCCTTGGCTACGGCACGTGGATGATGCAGGATGAAGCGACCGGCATCACCGTCGTCCAGATGACCAACTTCGGGAGCACCGAGGGCGATCCATGGAGTCAATGGTTGATCCTCAAACTTCTCGATCGCCTGCTTCCTGAACGCGGACTCTCCGTACTCCTGCAGGATCTTGCCCGTGAAGGAGCCACGCCAACGCCGTAGTCGGGCTCATTGCGTTCGCACGTAGGACAGGGGAGTACTGAGTGCCAACAATGCCAAGAATGCCAGCAATGCCAACTCTCAGGGGTGCGGTCTTTGGCCTTGTTGCGTGTTGAGCAACCTGAGACTGCGGTCACGAAGCGCCACGGACGAATGCTGATGCGGTTCATTCGTGTTTCGCTCTCGGACGCACCAGTGGCGCTACGCGAGGTGGTGTGCCGCCCTGAGGTCGCTGAGGTCGCGCTCTTCCCGCCTGGGAACTCAAGGTAAGGAGCAGGACGACCAATGGACATTCTCACTGCGCGGCTCACGCGCCGTCGCACCCTGGCCCTTGCCGCAGCGATGGCCCCGACGGCCGCAATGGTGGGCCGGACACCGCGCACGGCCGCGCAGGCCACTCCGGCGCCGGGCATCGCCACTCCAGCCGGAACGCCAATCCCGCCCATCGCCACGAACCCGATGCCGGCCACGCTCGCCGCCGATGCCTCCCCGGCGTTCAGGGCGGTGGCGGACGCGCTGGTCGCCGCCATGCACGAGCATGGCGTGCCCGGCGCGGCAGTCGGCGTGCTCTGGGGAGACCGGGAGGAACATGCGACCTTCGGACTGGAAAGCCTTTCCTCGCTGCGCCCGGTAACGGATCAGACGCTCTTCCAGATCGGCTCGCTGACCAAGACCTTCACCGCAAGCGTTATCTGGCATCTGATTGACCAGGGTGCGTTGTCGCTCGATGCTCCGGTACGGACGTGGTTACCAGACTTGACGCTACAGGATCCGGAGGTTGCTGAGCGGCTCACCATCGGCAACCTGCTCGATCACTCCGCCGGTTTCTACGGTGATGACACGTTCGACACTGGCGATAACGACGACGCGCTGGCCCGCTACGTTGCAGAACGCCTGCCCCTGCTCCCTCAGGAGTTCCCGCTCGGAGCGTACTTTTCCTACAACAATATCTGCTTTACCACGCTGGGACGGCTGATCGAAGTCACCACCGGGGCGTCGTACCGGGCGGCCATGGGTAATCTGCTCTTCGCCCCTCTGGGTCTCAGCAACACCATGCTGGAACGGAGCGATGTTCTCCAGCACCCGTATGCAGACGGTCACGTCACGATGCCGATTAACGACAAGGTGGTCACCACCGTCCAGATTCCCCTGTGGATTGTGCGATCTGCCGACCCGGCCGGCGCTATCTGGTCCACGACGCGAGATCTCATTCGGTACGGCCGCTTCCACATTGCGAGGGGCACCATCACAAGTCCGGCAAACATCGTAAGTCCAGAGAGCCTGGCGCAGATGCAGGAACCGGTTCTTCCCATCACCGGAACCTCACTCTGGATGGGGCGCGACTGGTTCGTTCAGGACATCGATGGCATCCGCGCCATCTCGCACGGTGGCGACACGCTCGGCCAACACGCCGATTTCTTCGCCGTTCCCGAGTATGACTTCGCGATTGCCGTACTCACGAATGGCCAACCGGGCAGTGCCGTTGCCCTGGCCGCCGTCGATGCCGCCGTCAGCCAGATACCTGCGTTAGCGGCGCTGGCTGGGAAACTCGGCCTTGATCCAGCACTTCACACGCCAGCCGACGCCCAGCCATTGCAGGTCACCGCCGATGAATTGGGCGAGTACGCTGGCCAATACGCGAACCCTGATACATCGCTCACCGTCACAGTGAAGGATGCGGCGCTGGAATTCGCAGCCACACCGACGCCAAGCCCCGGTTCCTGGCAGCCCGTATTAATGCCTCCGGCTGCCCAGCCCGCTGCGCTCGCACTCGTTGCCCCGGATGTTGCGGGAATCCCCGGAGGACCGAAGATACCGTTTCAGCGAGATCCCGATGGCCGCGTCGGTTGGGTGGCCAGCGGTCTGCGCCTGATTCCCCAGGTCGATGAATCCTGATCACGTTGCCACGCACTGGAAACGCTCTCCGAAGGCGAAGCGCGCCACAAGATTGAAGGGATCCTGACCAATGACGTCCGAAAAGATCATGGTGACCGCGTCTCGACGGAGTGCTCTCCGCGCCGGAGGTGCGGGAGCCGTCGCTGCATTGAGCGCCTCTCTCCTGGCCCCGCACACCCTGGCCCAGGAGGGAACGCCTGTTGGTACCCAGGCAGCCGACGGCTTGAGCGCGGCCATCCTGGAGGCGTACAAGGGCCTCCCCGGGCGGCAGGGCCTCATGTTCCTGGCACCGCCGGATGCCGGTCGACCCGCCTGGTCGCTGGAGTTGAATGCAGACGAACAGTTCTTCATCGCCAGTGTCTTCAAGGCGCTGGCCCTGGCGACCTGCCTCCGCCAGGAGGAAGCCAAACTCGATCCCGCCAGTGAAACATCTCTGGAGTCACAACTTAACAGGCAGTTGGCTCAGCAACTCCCGCTGGATGAATCAGTCTTCTCGATCGCCGCACCAGTCCTGAACTCTCCCAACCTGACCGGAGAAGTCACCCTGCGGACGGCGCTGGAGGCGATGATCGCCCACAGCGACAACACGGGTACTGACATCGTGCTCAAGCACGTGGGCCCGGAAAACGTGACAGCGTTCATCAAGGAGATCGGGCTGACCGAAACCGCAATCCCGCTCAGCACGCATCAATTCTTCGGCTACATTCTCGGCGCTGACGACTGGGAGGGCATCACCTGGGACGAACTGCAGAATCCCGACCCCACCCTCACCCCGCGGCCGATCCTGAACGACACCATCACCATGGCCAGCTCGCCGCGCGAGATGGTCTCGTTTTACTCTCGTGCTCTGCAGGGAGAATTCTTCCAGTACGCCGTGACGCTGGACGCGTTCCGCCAAATCCTGGCGATCGGCGACGCCGTCTTGCGCTCCATGCCGCTCGGAGCCAACGGCTTCGGCAAAGGTGGCAGCATTGATTTCGGCGAAGACCACGTCCTCACCTTCGCTGGCGGCCTCTACGTACCGGATCGTTGGGTCTACTTCGCGCTCTTCCTGAACTGGACAGATGCCGAAGGGGGCGACACCAGCCAGGTGACGGATGCCTACCTCACGGCCGCGCGCACGATCTTCACGCTCGTCCGTGATCGCCTGACGAGGTAGTGAGGTAGATCAGCGCGGGTCAGCCAATCTCAAACGGCAGGGTCCACAGCGTGCTGCAACTCCTCGATGGTTTGAGCCACGACCTGCTCCGCCGGCCGCGCTTCCCCCAGACTGCGTGCGCCGGCGTACTGGTCATCGCCCAATAGGTCACGTAATCGCTGCTCGGCGGCGTCGAGTGCGGCGCCTTCAGCAAACTCGGCGGCGCCACTGGCAGAAAGGGCCCCCAGCACCTGTGCGGCAACGGCCGCGTGTCCCCCCTCCAACGCCGCTGCCGCCACGCCGCTCAGGGAACTGGCGATCCCCTGGGCGTCGTCGACGGCCCGGTAGAGGCGAAACGCCTCCTGGTAGCGGATTGCGGCAGCGGCAAGTTCGCCGCTGTTCAGCAGGAGTGACGCCAGATTTTCAAGCGAAATAGCCGCGTAAAGACGATTGCCACTTTCACGGGCCAGCGCGTAACTCTCGTGGAACATCGCGCTCGCCGCCGCGGTGTCCCCACGCTGCCCGGTGAACTGGGCCAGGTTATTGAGCGTACTGGCGATCCCCTGCCGGTCGCCCACCGCGCGGTGCAACGCCAGGCTTTCCGCCAGGAGGACGCAGGCTTCCTCCAGGTCGCCGCGTTCCCCGGTGATCGTGCCCAGGTTGTTCAGCGCCCGGGCCATGTGGGTGTGGTCGCCAAGCGCACGGAATCGCTCCAACCCACGCGTCAACAACTCGATCGCCCGGTCGTGATTTCCCTGGAAGTGCGCAATCTGCCCCAGGTCATTCAAGGCGGTGGCGATGCTGGCTTCCGCTCCGGCCTGCTCTGCCACGGCCAGGTTCTCTTCCAGCAGCGCCTGCGCCTCTTCCAGGTGCCCCTGGTTGAGCTCAACGACACCGAGGTTGTTCAGCGTCCAGGCAACACCGTGCAAATCACCCAACTCCCGGAAGAGGCGCAGGCTCTCGGTGTGCAGGCGGGCTGCACCCTCCCAGTCTCCGGCACTGTCTGCCAGCACGCCGGCGCCATTGAGCGCCTGTGCCCGCAAGTGACTATCCGCACATGGCACTTCTGCCAGCAGTGATTCCAGCAGTGCCCGGTCCTGCTGCGTGTCTCCGCGTAGCCACCAGAAGCGCCAGAGCGCTGCGCCCATACGAAGGGCATCCTGGGGATGGTCACCCTGGCGGAGCCAGGTAATAGCGGAACGCAGATTCGCCTGTTCAATGTCCAGCCGGCGTAGCCAGTCACTTTGAGCGCGACCGCCGAGGTTTGGCTCCGCCTCCTCCGCGAGCGCGAGGAAGTGGCAGGCGTGCCGCTCACGTAGCTCGCGGTCCAGCGGCGTGCTGGCAAGCATCTCCTGCGCAAAATCGCGAATCGTCTCGAACATCATCAATCGCGGCGCGTCGTCCCCGGCGATGCGGAGCAAGCTCTTGTCCGCGAGCGACTCAAAGACATCGATGTCCGCCTCGATGTCGCACTCGCCAAGCAGGACGGACTCCGCATCGTCCAGCGAAACCCCTCCGGCAAAGACGCCCAACCCCGCGAAGACCTGCTGCTCATCGGAGGACAGGAGGTCGTAGCTCCAGGCGATGGTGTCACGCATGGTGCGTTGGCGATCCGGCAGATCTCGCGCCCCCTTGCTCAGCAGATCGAGGCGCCGGTCCAGCCGCTCCAGCATGGTAGCCGGGGAGAGCAGGCGGGCACGGGCAGCGGCCAGTTCCAGCGCCAGGGGTAAGCCATCGAGGCGGACACAAATCTCGGCGATGGCGCCGGCATTCTCCTCTGTCAGGAAGAGATCGGGCTTTACCCGCCTGGCGCGGTCCAGGAAAAGCTGCACGGCGGGGGATTGCTCCACCGCGGCCAGGTCGGGATACGCTTCGCGCGGGTCTCGCGTGCTCCCGACGCGTCCCGGCAGCGCCAGGGGCGGCAGCGGCAGTTCATGCTCACCACGGAGGTTGAGGCGCTCACGGCTGGTGACCAGCAGGAGCACACGCGGGCATTGGGCCAGGATCTCGGCGGCAAAGCCAGCAACACCCATCACCTGCTCGACATTGTCGAGGACCAGGAGCAAGCGACGATCACGCAGATGGTCAAGCACCACTTGCCGCGCCGAGTCGCCGCCACTCAGCGCTACATCCAGTGCGCTGGCAACGGCAGCGGGCGCCAGCAAGGGGTCGGTAACCGCGGCCAGCGGGACGAAGACGGCGCCATCCTCCAGCTCGATGCCCAACTCCCTGGCCAGGTGCAGGCCAAGCCGGGTCTTGCCCGTACCTCCCGGCCCCGTGAGCGTAACCAGGCGCACAGGCGCTTCTGGGCCAGTGACCACCTCCCCGGGAACTACCAGTCCGAACAGAGAACGAACCTGCTGGATCGCCTCCTCGCGCCCCAGCAGTGGCGTCGCGGGAAGCGGCACGTTGCGTAGCAGCCGCTCAGGCGTGCGCAACGGGGGAAAGATGGTGCGCAATCCATGCGCGTTCACCTGGAAGATCCGCTCCGGCTCGGCCAGGTCCTTCAGCGCGTACTCACCCAGGTCGTGGAGCGCCACACCTACTGGCAACGGACCCACCGCCGTACGCGCTGCCCGTGAGAGCACAATCTGCTCGCCGTGAGCGGTAGAAAGCAGCCGGGCAACACGGTTCAACGCAGGCCCGAAGAAATCCCCGCCACGCGCTTCAGCCTCTTCCGTGTGAATGCTCATGCGCACACGAATGATCAGGCTCGGGTCCCAGCGCTCCGCCTGCAGCGCCGCCTGGCTCGCGACCGCGGCATTGAGGGCCTCGGCCGCCGTGGGGAAGACGGCACAGAACGCGTCGCCGGCGGTCTTGAAGACGCGTCCGCCATGCTGCGTAATGGCCGCCCGCACCAGATCATCGTGGCGCTGCAGCGCCCGCGACATGGCGGCTGGCGCTGACTCCCAGAGCCGGGTACTACCCTCGATATCGGTAAAGAGAAACGTTGGCGTCGTCACAGGTCCTCGCTGGATAGCGCACTGAGCGTCAAAGTGCGCGCATCCCTCTGTTAGGATACGAGAGCGTTGCCACCCCAGGGTGCGCAGGAGCCACTCCTGCCGGCATTCTGCCGCGCAACGTGACGAAAGGCGGAGAGATGGACCTGCACCTCAACCCCGCTTCCAAGATGAGGCATGTTGAGCATCCAGCCAGGCATCTGGCTCATGACCGCCGGCGCCTCGTTTCTCCGTCTGCCTGGGCCCACGAGCCAGCAGGCATTCCCCGGTCTTGTTTCGCCAACCGAACACTTGAGGTACAAAGGAACGCGACATTGCTGTCTCACCTGCCCGGGTCCCGTCTCACAGCGCACGCTCAGCCCCCAGCCAACATGAACACGCGGCTGTTGTTTGCTTTCCGTGCACTTCTGCTGACGCTCGTCGTCTCCCTGGTCTTCCCCCTCGCGCTGCCGGTCGCAGCCCAGGAGGTTGCCCCACTGCAGGCGGCGTCCGGCCCGCTCAGCGAGCGCACGCTGGTCCTGGTCGGCCGCATCGCGCAGACCCCGGAGGACCTGCAGCTCTTTGGCTACGTCACCGGCGCGTCAGGTCTCACGTCGCAGGACCTGTTTGCGGATGACACCGACCAGGTTGAATCTGCGCGCTTCACGTTCCAGGCGGACGTCGCGCTACAGCCCGCAACCAACCGCGCTGACACGACCTCGTACGCCGGAGAGGGCACGCTGCGCGTCTTCCTCGCCGCCAGTGGCGGCGCATCATGGAACGATCCTGAGTCGTTCAGCAGCGGGGACCTTCTTGCTGAATACAGCCTGTCACTGCGTGAAACACTGCAGCGGCAGGCGTTGCAGGTTGGCGTGCTCGTGGGTGATGGTGTGCTGACCCAATCAACCGCCAACTCATTCACCCTCGGCGACACGACCTACCGCTTCGGGGTGGAAGGACTTGGGCAACGGCTGCGCTATACGGGAGCGCTCACGCCGGACACCGCCGGCTCCACTCTCGCAGCAGTGGTCAATGGCCACGCCGAAGTGACCAGCCGCGATGTGACAGTGGTGCGCATGGGGCAATCGGCGACACCCGCCCCGGCGCCATCCTCGAGCCCGACCATCGCGGAAACACCCGCCTCGAGCAGCGGGTGTGCGCTGGAGCCATGGCTGGGCAACGCCACCTCAGCCCTGGCCCTGGCCAACGAGGGAATTACTGGCCTCGACGTGAGCGCAGTTGGCGCGGTCGATGCTGATGCCGCACAAGGCCTGGCGGAGCAGATCGACACCGCTATCGCAACGCTGCGCGGCAGCGCCGTCCCGGACGATGCGGCCGATGCCAACCGCTTGCTGGTCACCGCCCTCAGCACGACCTCGCGCGGCCTGAGGGGTATCGCCGAGGCAGCTGCGAGCGGCGATGAAGCGACCTTCGGACAGGCCACCGCTGCTCTCGGTGATGGCCAAACACTACTGAGTCAGGCGCAGGGCGAAATTGCCGCACTCGCCGCAACCTGCCCGGCCGGGTAACACCCGGGAACAACGCCAGGAGGTCAGCCATGAGATTGCGACTTCTCGGGATCACCCGGCGCCTCGGAGTGCGAGTGGCGCTCCTAGCCATCCTGGCCCTCTCCCTGGCACCCCACGTGGTGGCGCAGGAGGCGGCAGATGTCACCTTCTCACCCGCCAGTGGTACCGCACAGGTCATCGCACAGGGTGTGGCAGTGCTGCCCGAGGGGAACGTGGTCTGGCGCACGGTGCGCGCACGCGCGCTGCCACTCACCGACGCCCCCTTCGAGGCGCAACCGCTGAGCTTCGTACTGGCGACGAATGGTCCGCTGCTGCTGACCAATGAGGACGGCGAACAAGTCCACCTCGGGACGGGCGAGGCGGCGCTCACTCCTGGCGGAACAGTGCAGCAGCGCGCCAGCCTCTCGGATCAGGAGGAGAGTTTCCTCAGCGTCGAACTCGTGCCAGAGAACACCCCGGCCCCGGCGAACGCCACAGTCCTGCAGCCGGGCGCTCCCTTTGCCGCGCCCGGTGGCGCACATGATCTGGATCTCCTGGCCGATCTGCTCGGCTCCGGCGAGAGCCTGACCATCCCCGTCTCCGGAGGGAAGAACGTCATCCTGGTCACTGATGGCGCCGCCACCGTGGGCAAGCCGGACGGCGGTAGCGCCGTCCTCCTGGCGGGGGAAGCGGCCAGCTTCAGCGGGGAACTGCTCGTGGCGCCAGCGCCTTCCGGCGGAGCTGCCGCGGACCGGGCCGGATTCGTCGTCGCCATCATCGGCCCGGAAATACCGCCACCAGCACTCCCAGGATCCGGCACACAGGTTCCGGTCACGCCGGTCACCGCGGAGACCCCGGAAACGGCTGCCACGACCGAGACAGGATCCATTGCGATCTCTGTCTACGATTGCCCACCGGGTATGAACACGACCACATTCAACGCTGCCGCGTGCGCTCCGACCGACCAGGATTTTGACGTCACCATCTCTGGGAGCGCCTTGCAGGGTCCGCTCACCGTCGGTGACGCCACCGCCGTCGGCGAGAACCTGGTCTGGGCCGATCTTCCCTTGGGTGACTACGTGATCGCCGAGGCTGTGCTGCCACTTGGCTACACCGACTACGGGCTGGCGGCTCGCGGCGCCTCGGGCAACTCCACCCTCGGGTACCGCGTGACCCTGGATGCTGAAACGCCCGAGCTGACAGCCCGGATTTACAACTTCACCGGGGAGTAACGAACGAGAGCATCGCTGGCCTGGAGAACTTGCTCCAGGCCAGCGATAGCCGTGCCTCCCTGATCTCCGCTATTGCGCCAGCGTCAAGCCGCGCAGCAGCGCCTCACGCAGGGCGAGTTGCTCGTTGTAGTCAGCCGTCGGCACGTTTTGCACGATGGCCAGGACGGCTTCACCCTCGCGCAATGGCACGCAGCCAACGAAAAGGGTGTACGGCTCGACACGGTTGCCGAAGTTGTAGTCATGGTCGTAGATGGCGAAGGCGCCGGTTGCGGCAGTGCCCCCTTCCAGGGGTTGCCCCTGTTCATCGGTGGCGAGCCGGGCGTTGCTCACATTCGGATCCGCGATCAACTGCTGCACGAAGGTGTCGACGCATGTCTTCGGGTCGCCGTTGAAGGCCTCTTCGCCGGTGAAGGTGATGTAGCTGGTGCCATTGAAGAGGACAAAACGGTCACGCCCGTTGTTCGAGACGTTTTCCGTCTCCTGCCAGGTCTGCCCGTAGCCGATCGTGTAACCAAACGTCGGGCTCTTGTAGGTCGTGCTTGGCGCCGGAGCCTGGGCCTCGGTGGCGGCAAGGGCGTCTGCCGAGGCGGCCAGCGTAACGGCCACGTCAGTCGCGGTGCCATCCGCAGACGGCAGCAGGGTCACCAGCCCGCTGAATCCGGAATCATTCTGCTCACGCGCTTCCAGCACCAGGCCATCAGCGGGAGTCCACGGCGCATTGGGTGTACCACCAATGTCGGCGCAGGCGAGGTACGTGGCCTTGTTCGTCGGACTCTCGTGGATGTGCACCGAGAACGGTTCAGTGAAGAGCTGTTCCAGTGGCACGTTCGCCTGGCCGGCGATCAGCTCCACCGTGCCCACTCCGCCCGCATCGCCGCCGACCCGATAGGTGCGGATATCGGGCAGGGAGTAGACGACGATCCCCAGGTCTTCGCAATTGCCGGCATGGATATGCGCCAGTCGCGACACTTCAGCCGGTTGCAGTTCACGGCTCTCACCCGCGGTACTGGCTGAGCTTGCGGAACTATCCGCCGGCGCTTCGGTGCTCGCCGGGACGGCCGTCGGACTCACCGTAGCCGCAGCATCAGTCACAATGACCGAGCCAGTGGCCCCGCTCCCGAAGGTCGACGAGTACGTGAACTCGCCGGGCGTGGTGAAAGTGAAGCTGAACTGCTCACCTGGATCGAGCCGGAAGGAATCAAAGGAGCCATCGTCCGCGACGACTGATTCCAGGCTGCTCCCGCGATTGGTCCAGACCACCGTAGTCCCGGGCGGGACAGTGACCTCCTGGGGCGAGAACCCGTCTGCTCCCACTTCGACCGAGACGCTCTCTTCCTGGGCCCGGACGACAGGTGCCCCTTGCAGTGACGCAAGGGGTAGGGCAAGTGTGACCACAAGGGCCACGAATAGCCAGACAGAACGCATTGCGCGCATTGGTGCCTACTCCCGATTGATGGTGAACGCGCGACGAAGCGTGTGCAAGTGTGCCCCGGTCACGCCATCACGTCCAACGGTGACGCCGGAGAACACTGGCGCCTTCGTCAGCATCTACGATGCAGTCGTGCGCCCCCTTCGCCCCCTGCCTACCCCATGTGTGA
This sequence comes from Thermomicrobiales bacterium, assembly GCA_046328375.1. Lineage (GTDB taxonomy): Bacteria > Chloroflexota > Chloroflexia > Thermomicrobiales > UBA6265 > JACCXM01. The sequence goes on along the minus strand of JAXLWT010000001.1, from coordinate 277,948 downwards.
CCGCGCTTCCGTGATAGCAGTCACCAGGTCCGGGGCGTTGGGATCAACAACCGGCGGGTCGATCGGGATGAGATCGATGTGCATCAGGCCGGAGCCGGTCGAGAAGATCACGGTGCGGTCATCCGGGGCGAGAAAGCCGGACTCGCGCAACGTACGCGCAGCGGCCACCGCCGCGCCTGATTCTGGCGAGGCGAAGAGCCCTTCCAGGCGGGCTAGCGTCCGCATCCCGTCCAGCAACTCATTATCCGTTACGGTCAGGGCGGTGCCCCCACTCTCGCGCACGGTGTCGAGGATCAGGTAGTCGGCGATCGCCGCCGGAACGCGGATACCAGGCGCTACAGTGTGGGCGTCCGGAAAGCGAGGAGCGTGGCGCTCGCCAGCCGCATAGGCCGTCGCGATCGGGGCACACCCCTCTGCCTGCACCACGATCATCTTCGGCCGCGCCGGACCAATCAGCCCCATCTCCTCCAGCTCAGCAAACGCTTTCCACATTCCCACGATGCCAGTGCCTCCGCCCGTCGGGTAGATGATGGCATCGGGCACCTGCCAGCCGAGCTGCTCGGCGAGCTCCAGCCCCATCGTCTTCTTCCCCTCGGCGCGATACGGCTCGCGCAGCGTCGAGACGTCGGTCCAACCGAACGCCGCAGCGCCAGCGCGGATCACCTTGCCGCAATCATCGATGAGCCCCTTGACCAGGATCACCTCAGCGCCGTAGGCCAGGCATTCCGCGAGCATGGCCGCGGGCGTATCCTCCGGCATGGCGACGACCGCTTTCAACCCAGCCCGCGCGGCGTAGGCGGCTGTCGCGGCAGCAGCGTTCCCGGCGGATGGGAGCGCCACGGTTGTGGCCCCCAACTCCCGGGCCCGTCCCACCGCCATGGCCAGCCCCCGTGCCTTGAAGCTCCCGGTGGGGTTGAGCGCTTCGTCCTTGATCAACAGAGTCTCGAACCCGAACGCCTCCGCCAGCCGTGGCGCCACGTGGAGTGGCGAGCCGCCTTCTCCGAGTGATGGCGCCGACTGCGGATCCTGGATCGGCAGAATTTCGGTGTAGCGCTGCAGGCTCCAGGGGCGCGTTGCCAGCGACTCCGGGGTCATGGTGCGGGCAGCAGCGGCGAGGTCGTAACGCGCCAGGAGCACCTTGCCGCAGGCGGGACAGGTGGTGGCAGGCTGGACCGCCGGGTACTCGGCGCCGCAGTTCGAGCATTCCAGATGAGTCAGGTGGCTACGCGGAACGTCAGACATCGATCGCCTCTCGGTGGGAATGACACGCCTCAGCGGCCATTGTCCCCCGATTCCCGGCGGAATGCCGCTGAGCGTTGGGTGCACTGTCTCATCGTCCTGGATCGCTGTCCCGGCTGTGAACCCCGCTGCGGCTCGATGGGCCCTGGGATGCGCCTGCGCCCAGGCCCAGAGGTCATGCCATCCTCGACGCGGATACGTCTACGTATCGAGCCCCAGATGCTCTTACGTATACGCAGGTTCACGACAAGCCTGAAATTTACGTACTTGTACTGATGGCTTCCTCACCCGCCGGTCCCACGCTGTACAGGCAACAGACACCGCGCGTCACCACCCAGAGGGGAGCCATCCATGTCCAGCTCTGCTGTCCGCTCCGCCGCCACCCCTGTGCCCTGGCTGGCAATACCCACCCATGTGCTGGCCACGTTCGCGCTGGTTGGTGCGGCCACCCTCTGGGGCACGTCCCTGGCGGCGACGAAGGCGGCCATGGTGGCCCTACCGCCCACGCAACTCGCCTGCCTGCGCTTCCTGATCGGGGCGCTGTTGCTGAGCTTGCTCGCCTGCTGCGGCAGCGGCCGTCCCGAGTTCAGCGTGCGAACGGCGCTGCTCGGACTGACCGGCGTCACGCTCTACTTCGCGACCCAGAACGCCGGGCTGCAGCATGCCCCAGCCGGCGATGCCACGGTGATCCTGGGCGGCGGTATTCCCCTTGCCTCCAGCATCCTGGGGATCACCTTTCTCCGAGAGCGCCCGGACCGGTTGCAGTTGGCGGGACTGATCTGCTCCCTGGCCGGCATGGTGCTGGTCGGCTCGATGATGAACGGCAGCGGCGAGCACTCGACCCTGGGCCTGGTCCTTCTGCTGGCTGCGGTCATGAGCGGAGCGATCTACTCGACGCTGGGTCGCCGCGCCTACCAGGAAGCGAACCTGATGCCCATTCTTGCCGGCTGCGCGATCTTCGGGGTGCTCTTCCTCATCCCGATTGCAGCGCTGGAGTCGCGCAGCACGGGCCTGCCGAGCCTGACGGTGCACAGCGTCGGACTCCTGGTCTACCTGGGCGCCGGCTGCTCCGCGCTCGGCTTCGCGCTCTGGGCGTTCGGCTTGCGCCACCTGACGGCTGTCCAGAATGCCCTGATCAGCAACCTGGAACTGCCGGTCGGGCTGGTCGCGGCGGCCATGCTCGGGGAGCACCTGCAACACACAGCGATGGCGGGGGGAGTGCTTGTCGTGGCAGGCGCCGTGCTCGCCGTGGCGCGCTGGCCACGCCATGGTACGGCTCCTACGCCCTGACCTCGGCCTCGCGCTGGGTGGCGTGCTTGCGCACGGCCAGAAGGGCGTCGCTCTTGCGAACCGGGTACGTGGGCGCGTTCCGTAGCTGCCGGTACGGCGCAGGGAGGGCGGACAACTCGCGCGCTGCAATCTCGCGCAGCGTCATGACATCCGGCTCCGGCACGATCTGGCTGCCGCCAACCATAACCGGGTGCAAGAGCGGCGCAGCACCGCCTGGGAGGGGCTCATCCTCCAACTGGATGACGTCCTCAGCAAACGCACCGACCCGCACCACCTGCTTGCGGCCAGGCCAGGTGCTCTTGTCGCCAGCGACCTTGATGCGCGCCGGGTCTCCGTCCCCCTGGTACCAGACCAACTTGTAGACCGCCCCGAGTGTGCCACCGACCGTGCCACTATCGACGGTGCCCAACCCCACATCCAGGTTTCCACCAACACCGAAGCCATCCAGTGGAGCGCCGCCCGCCAGTAGTTCGGCGATGCGGAACTCGTTCAGGTCGTTGCTCGCCAGGACGCGAGTTTCGGTCAGCCCAGCCCGGTCCAGGACACCGCGGACGTAGACGCTGTCGGCATGAATATCGCCGCTATCCAGCCGGACCGCCGCCAGGCGGTGACCGTAACGAGCCTGCGCCTCCAGCGCGACCTCAACCGCGGTTTCGATGGCGTGGTGGACATCATAGGTATCCAGCAGCAGGGAGTAACTCTCCAGGGTGGAGGCCACCGCACGGAACGCCTCCTCTTCCGACGGGAACGACTGCACGAGCGCGTGCGGAATGGTGCCGGCGGTCGGAACATCGAAAAGCGCGGCTCCCGCGACGTACGAGGTGCTGGTGCAGCCGCCGATGATGGCCGAGCGGGTAGCCAGGTAGGGATCCTGGGCACGGCGGTAACCAAAGTCCGCGACGGAGCGCCCCGCCGCGGCGTCGACGAGACGAGCCGCCTTGGTCGCGATCAACGTCGAGATGCCGACCGCGCGCAACAGGCCTGATTCGAGCAACAGCGCGTGACGAAAGGGTGCGGTGACACGGAGCATCGGCTCATCCGGGAAGGAAAGTATCCCCTCCGCGATGGCGTCGATATCGCCACCAAAGCGATAGGCGCGCAGTTCATCCAGGAAGCCCTCGTCGTACCCCTTCGTAGCGCGGAGGTAGGCAATGTCCTCGGCCGAGAAGACGAACTCCTGCACGAAATCGAGTGCTGGCTGGAGTCCAGCGGTGACCATGTATGCCCCGGCAAAGGGTGCAGTCCGCGTGTAGATATCGAAGGTCGCCAGCCCATTCTGCCCGGCGCGCCAACTGACATAGGCGGCGTCGAGGTGATACAAGTCGAGGGAAAGTCCGCTCACGCGCTGTCGTTCCTTTGCCACGCGCCCTGTTGCTCCTCTGTGAGTCGTCCTGCCCGGCAAGCCGCGGCTGTCGATCCGCGGATAGTACCGGACGCGCGGCGGGGGACTACCTACGGTATCCTGCTGCCCGGGCTGGCGTGGGAAAGCGGCAGCCGACCAGGAACGCACCGACGGAGTGACCTTGATGGCGACGGCGCATTCACCGCTGCGCTTTGCCTACAGCACCATCAACTGGGGGACGACGGCCGACCTGGCCGAGGTTGCCGCGGAGATCCGCGAGAGCGGTTGGGGCGCGGTCGAACTGTTCTGGCACGACCTTGGCTGGCTGGGGTCGCCAGACCGGCTGCGCGAAGCGCTCGGTGACCTGCAGGTAGCGACACTCTTTGGCAAGGTAGAGCTCCCACTCGACGCCCACCAGGCAACGCGCATGCGCCACGAAATCGCCTACGCGGCCGAGATCGGTGCGGCGCACTACGGCCTGATCGGAGGCGCCCGCCTCCGCTACCGGCCTCCCTCGGCGGAGGAAGAGGCTGCCCTGGCTGCCTTCTGCGAAGACATGGCGCGCTTCGGTGAGGCTGTTGGCGTGCAGGTGGCGTATCACCCGCACGTGGCCTGCACCGTCGAGACGGAAGCGGAGATCGACCGCTTGCTGGATGCGACGCAGGCACTGACGCTCTGCCTGGATGTCTCGCACATTGCGCTCGTTGATGAGGACCCGCTGGCCCACTGGAGGAAGTACGCTGCTCGCACCTCCTATGTTCACCTCAAGGATTGGGCACGAGGCAAGTTTGTGGAGATCGGCGAAGGCACGCTCAACATCGACTTCGCCGCGTTCCTGGAGGCACTCGAGGTGGCCGCCTTTCCGGGTTGGGTCGTGGTGGAGCAGAGCCGGAGCGGTGTCTCACCGCGCCGTAGCGCCGAGGTGAATGCCGCCGCGCTGCGCCGTCTCGGCTACGACCCGGGAGCCACAGGATGACCCTGCGCCTGGTCATCGCTGGCTGCGGCGTGATGGGGCGCCGCCACGTGCTCGGCCTGGGGCGGCTGAGGACAATTGACCGGCTGCCCTTTGAACTGGTTGCCGCTGTCGATCCGGTTCCCGAGAGCGCAAGCGCGCTGGCGGAGATCGCGGCGGAGCACCTCGGCGTCCGCCCAGCGACCTTCTCCAGCCTCGGTGAGGCGCTGGCCGCGCTGTCGCTGGACGCCATCGATATCACCACCGCACCCCACCTGCATCCTGACGTCGCGCGGGAGGCATTTGCGCACGGTTTGCACGTCCTCGTCGAGAAGCCGATCGCGCTGACGGTCCACGGTGGACAGGAGATGATTGCCGCGGCGCAGCAGGCAGGGCGTGTGCTGGCAGTGGCGGAGAATTACCGGCTCGATCCCGTGAACCGCCTGGCGAAAGCGCTGCTGGCGGCCCGGGTGATCGGCTCACCCTTCCTGATCGAGCAGCGTCTCTCGGGTTGGGGTGAGCGCGTCATCATTACGCCCTGGCGGCACCAGCGCGGCAGCGGCGGTATCGGCGTGGACATGGGCGTGCACTACGCGGACATGCTGGAGTTTCTGCTCGGCCCGCTGCACAGCCTGTGCGGCATGGGCCGCGTCGTAGATGTCGAACGGCAGGCGGCCGACGGATCCTCGCAACCGGCCGACGCGGAGGACCTCATCGTTGGCGCGGCACGTTTCGTCGATGGCACGCTTGCCAGCTGGACGCTCAACCTGGCGGGCCGAAGCGGGACGGAGTTCGCACGCACCATCCATGGCACGCGCGGCACGCTCGCCATACCCCAGGACCGCACGGGCTCGCCGCTGCGCCTGGCCATGAAGGACGGAGACGTCCTGCGTGATATCCCACCTGAGGAGCACATCCATCTCGTCCCGGATTTCCGGCTTGATCCGGTCACGGCCGCGCTCTTCGGTGGCGAACGCCTGGCTTGCTACGACACGCCGTGGGCCGAAACCGACGCCAACCTGCTGGCCATCGAACTGGCCGATTTCGCCCAGGCCATCATGACTGGCGCAGCACCGGAGACGGACGGCGTGCAGGGCCTTCGCTCACTCGCCATCGCCTACGGCTTCCTGGAAGCCGATCGCCTGGGGCGCACGGTCACCGTGGGCGATCTTATCGATGGCACCGCCACCCCCTATCAGGACGCAATCGTGGGAGGGCGCTCCGCGTGACCCGTGAACGCCAGAAGATCAAGATCGTCGTCTGGGACAGCATCGGCAACACGCTGCTCGGCGTGCGGCCGTGGGCAAGCTGGGAACCGGCGATCCAGGAGGTTCTCCTCGCCGAAGATCCGGGCGCCCGGGAGCACGCCGTGCCCCTGGCCGAGATCCTGGATGACTGGGATGTGGATCTCGTCTGGTTCAACAGCGCCGATGAGCCCTACGTCCATTTTGGACAACTCTATGCTGACTACGGCGACGCTTTGCGCTTCTCTAAAGATATCGAGGAGATCGCAGCGGAGGTCGCAGACGCAGATTTCGTGGTCCTGCACAAGGAGCGTCTCCCCGAAGATGCCATCCGCAACGCGAGCAGTTTGCGCCTGATCCAGCACCTGGGCGAGGACGCGCGTGGCGTGCCGCTGGAGGTGGCGCGGGAGCGCGGCATCCACGTTGCGGCGCCCCCCCTGGTCAACTACATCACCGTGGCCGAGCAGGTCTGGGCTTACATCCTGAACTGGAGCAAGCGCCTGCCCTCCCTGCGCCAGCACATGCGAGACCGCGAGTACGCGGAACACTGGACTCGCTTCCCCGGGACCCGTTACCTGGGCGACATGACGCTCGGGTTGCTTGGCATGGGCGAGATCGCCCGGCCAATTGCCCGGGTAGCGCAGGCATTCGGGATGAAGGTGGTCTACTGGGATATCGTGCGCTTCCCCGACCTGGAAGCGCGCTACGGAATGACATTCGTCGAGTGGGACGACCTCCTCCGGGAGTCTGATGTCGTCTCCGTACAACTGGCACTGAACCCGCAGACTGAAGGGATCATCGGGGCGCGGGAGTTTGCCCTGATGAAGCCAGATGCCCTGTTCATCAACACCGCGCGTGGCGGGCTGGTCGACCAGGCCGCGCTGACTGAAGCCCTGCGCGCGGGCCACATCGGCGCGGTGGCGCTCGATGTCTTCGCCGAGGAACCGCCCGCGCCAGACGATCCGCTCCTCCTGCTGCACGATGAGGCAGACGAGCAGATCACGCTGACGCCCCACAATGCCTGGCAGAGCCCCTGGACGTGGGTGCGCGATTCGCAGGAACTCTGGTTCAACGTGGCGCGCGCGCTGCGCGGCGAGCCGATCCAGCATCTCATCTGACGGAGGTCCCAGGAGATATGCCTGACGTGCAATTCGGCGTCTGCCTGCCCATCTTCGCCTGTCCCGGGGTGCAGCTCTTCCGCACGCCCGGCATTGCCACGCTCGACCCCGGGACGGTGCTGCCCTACGGGCGCACCGCTGAGTCCCTGGGCTATGACTCGCTCTGGGTTGCTGATCACCTGATGCTGGGCAAGGATGAAGCGATCCTGGAGGGGTGGACGGTGCTGGCGGCGTTGGCCGGGGCCACCACCCGGCCGAAACTGGGCATGATTCACATGGCCCACTACTTTCGCCATCCAGCCCTCACCGCCAAGATGGTCGCGACGCTCGACCAACTCTCGGGGGGGCGGGTCATCCACTTCCTGGACGCCGGCTACCAGCGCCGGGAATACGTGAACTACGGGCTGCCCTGGAAAGAGGAGATGGCGGAGCGCCTCGATGATCTCCACGAGGCCACGGAGTTGATCCTCTCGCTCTGGGCCGCGGATGGCCCGCTCACCTTCGAGGGCAAGACCTGGCACGTCACCGACGCCATCTGCGAGCCGAAGCCGCTGCAGCAGCCGCACCCACCGCTCTGGTTCGGCGAGGCTGCCCCAGGCGGCCTCGCCGCCTGTGCCCGCTTCGGACAGGGCTGGAACACGACCCCGGTCTCGCTGACAGAACTGGAGCGCCGGGTAGGTCTCCTCGCGAACGCATGTCAGGCCATCGGGCGCGACATGAGCGAGATCTCGCTCACGCTGGAGACGCAGGTCCTGATCGCCCCAACGACCGAGGCGCTGCGCGAGAAGCTGCGCGCTCTCCTGGACCTGGCCGGCCAGCAGAACCACCTGCCGCCGGAGATCGCCCCGTACGTCAAGGACTATGCGAACGACCCGGCCACACTCGCCTTCGTCAGTGGTGAGACGGACGCGTTGCCGGAAACGATGGCCGCCGACTGGATCGTGGGCACGCCGGAACAGGTCAAGGTACGGGTGCAGGCGTACGCCAACGCCGGGATCAGACACTTCATGCTCTGGTTCATGGACGCGCCAGACGAAGCCGGGATGCGGCTGTTTGCGGAGCAGGTGGCGCCGGGGTTTCGCATGTAGGTTCACCGAGAGGTTCGGCAGAAGAGCCGAACCTCTCTGGACTACGCCGGCACGCCCTTGCCGGCACACGCGAGGTACGGGGCTACAGCGGGCTGCCGCAGAGCTTGAGACACTCGATGCCCATGTTCGGGATCACCGTGCACTGTTCACCTGCGGCGCACTGCGAGCACGAGCCATTGGGGATGAAGTTGCCCATCTGCCGGCTGCAGTAGGCGATCCCCTTGTCATTTACGCGCCGGAAGCAGTTGTCGCCATTTGTGTCAGTGCCGCACTGCCCTGCGTCAGCCGGCTGTGAGCACACGCCACCATCGCAGAACGCCGTGCTGCACTCATCACGCGTCGTACACGTCGTGCCGGGCGCACAGCGAGGACAACTGCCGCCGCAGCGCCCCTTACACTTGTCCTTGTTCTTCTTTTTCTTGTGCTTGCGCTTCTTGCGCGCTTCACTCTCACTGGCGCCGAGCACTGCCAGGCCACCCGCTCCGACGAGCGATGCGCCGAGCAGGCGCAAGGTGTCGCGGCGGCTGGTGGCATCAGTCAGCGCGGTGGTGATGCGATCGAATCGTGTGCTGTCCATTGCAAACTCCCTGGGTGCGCGATGAATAACCTGTCCGGAAGTCTGGGCCATTGCCTCGCATCGGGCTGTCAAGTATGAGACAGCGGTCCTGTCATTTGCAGAACATGTCAGCAGGCTTTGCGGGCATACCGCGAATGTTGCGCATGATGCTGCAATCTGCGGTAGTGTAGATCGTCCTGCAAGAGGATTGAGGCCTAACACGAGGCCAGATCAACAACGTGTGAGAACCCAATATGGAAGACCACGACGCCCCCGTAGCCTCACCTGCCCGCCGCCGGCGGCTGCACCGCGTTGCGCTGGCGCTGACAGTGACGCTGCTGCTGATCATTCTCCTGATGCTGCCGATTGCCATCCGCAGCATGCAGGAAGTCCTGGGGCGCGGTCCCGATCCGCTCTACCGCCTTGCCACGGGCACTGTTGTCGATCCAGAGCAGGCAGACGAAGCCCAGTCGGACCGAACCTACATCAACTTTGGCCTCGTCGACCTGAATGAATCAACAGGCGAGGTGACCATTGCCGTATCGGGCAATCGCCTCTGCACGAACGCGTGCCCCAAGATCGAATTGCTGCTGGCATCACTCGACAACGATGCCGACACGCGTCGCGGCCTTCCGCCGTCTGTCTCACTGACGCTCGGCCCGGAGGATAAGGTCTTCAGCGATTCGGTCATGCTGCCGGTGCGTGGGCAGCCGAGCCTCTATCCCTTTGACGAATATCGATTCTGGCTCGGCGTCGGTGGGACCGCCACGTTGCCGAATGGGAAAGTCGTCGAACTGACGCCAGAAATTGTTTCGGCGGCGGCGGTCACCACATTGCAGAACCGCATTCCGGACATGATCATGAAAGCGCCGACCGTCGTTGATCCGGCAACCATGCGCTCGGTCACGGATCCCTACGGTTTCCAGAGCGTGAACGAGATTGCCATTTCACGCCCGGCCTACTTGCAGGTCCTGGCCATAGTGCTGGTCGTGCTCATCGGCGTCTCCGCCCTGATGGCACTGCTCACCCGCAGCCTGGACGACCTCGCGCTCGGCTTTGGCGGCCTCATCCTCGGCGTCTGGGGCATCCGTTCGATCCTGATGCCCCAGAGCCTCCCCACCGTGACCGCCATCGACCTGGCCCTCTCCTGGCTGATCTTGTTGCTGCTCCTTGGCCTTGGTCTGCGCGCGGCGCTCTACTTTCTCAAACAGAGTGAATTGCAGATTCCGGCGCCGACGCCGACTCGCCGACGCACCCGGCGTCCACACAGCCCGCGTCACACACACAACGACCCGGAAGCCAGGTAAGGCAACCAGGCATCAGGCCAGGCTCTGCCAGACGACGGCGGCGTTCGCGACGATCAGGAAGAGCGCGATACTGACCATCACTCCGGCAAAACCGCGCTTCAGCAACTGTTCGTTGACGCGGCCCACCGCGCGAGCGCCGAGTTGACCACCCAGCAGACCACCGGCGATGAAGAAGAGCGCCACCATCCAGTTGAAAGCGCCCTCATCCCGGTGTGCCACTGCCCCGGCCAGGGAATTGATGGCAATGATGACGAGCGAGGTGCCCACGGCGACCCGCATCGGCAACCCCAGCCAGAGCACCAGCGCCGGCACGATGACGAAGCCACCTCCAACCCCGAAGAACCCGGTTAGCAAACCTACCGTGAGGCCAGCAACAGGAATGATCCAGACCTGGGGCTCCCGCATCGAGTTCACGTCGGGCATGCCACTGCGGACCATGCGGGCAGCAACGATCAGCATCAGGATGCCGAACAGCAGCAGAATCACTGGCCCGGAGACCTGGCGGTTCGCCCAGGTGCCTCCAAAGGTGCCCAGGATGCCCGCTGCGCCGAACAGGATGGCTGTTCGCCACTGCACGCGATCCGCCTGCATGTGTGGGGCCAGGCCCGCCACGGCCGTGGCCCCAACAATGACCAGCGATGTCGCCGTCGCCTCGTGCGGGGAAAGTCCCAGGACGTAAACCAGGATCGGGACCGTGAGGATGGAGCCACCGCCCCCGACCAGGCCGAGCAGTAAACCGATGACGATGCCGAAGACAACCGGCGCGGCGACCACCATCATGACGTCACCGCTTCACTGGCTGCCTGGCGGCGGACCAGGCAATCATCCCACCCGCGAGGCTACGGGCATGGGCGAAACCCTGCTCGCGCAGGTACGTCGCCGCCTCCAGGCTGCGGCGGCCACTGCGGCAGACAGTCACCACCGGCAATGCCGGATCGAGTTCGTGCTGCCGGGCCGGCAGTTGATCCAGGGGAACGAGTTGGGCCTCTTGCAGGTGTCCGCCCTGCCATTCGTCCTGGCCACGCACGTCAATCACTTGACGGCGCGCGCCAGACTGGGAGGCCAGGTACTCAGCCAGGGTGATTTCCAACGGCTCGTCTGCAGGCGTTTGGGGAGCAGGCGGCTCGGTTCCGAAGGGCAATCCAGCTTCCCGCCAGGCGGTCATGCCGCCTGCCACATTGACGATGCCGGTTACGCCCTGCTGTTGCAGGAGGCTGGCGGCCAGCGCCGAACGGTACCCCGAGCCGCAAATGACGGCGGTTTCCCCTGTCACAGCGCCCGGTGCGGAAGCCCCCTGAGCCAGATCACCGGCGGGTAGGTTGATTGCTCCTGGCAGGTGCCCGCTTTCAAACTCGGTTTGATCCCGCACATCGAGCAGGCGGTACTCGGCGAAGCGCGCGGCCAACTCAGCGGGTTGGATCGTCTCCAGGGCAGCCAGGGGACGCCCACTCTGCTGCCACGCCGCCACGCCGCCGCTCAGGTACCCGGCGACACGATCGATCCCGATGCGCCGCAGTTCTGTCTCGGCCTCGGTCATCTGCGCGTCATCCGGCAGGACCAGGATGACCTCCCGGTCATAGGGCGTTAGCCACCCCGCCCAGATCGCAAAACTGGGCCCGAGTGGGAGGGTCACAGCGCCGGGGATATGGCCCTGCGCGAACCCGGCGGCAGGGCGGGCGTCAATCACCAGTGCTCCCGCCTCCTGCCTTGCCGCAACCTCTGCAGCGGAAAGCGCCTGCGCTGCCGGTAGGTCGCGCAGCAACACCGGGCCAACCTTGTTCACCCGCTTCATGACCGGGTAGTACGCGGGCGGCTTCGGCATACCCGCCATCACGGTGCGCACGAAGCGCTCACGATCTGGCTGGTTGAAGGCGTAGTTGAAGGTTCGCTCCTGGCCGATGGTGGTTTGCGGGGCATCACCAATGCGCTTGCCACAGGGAGAGCCCGCGGTGTGTCCCGGGTAGACGATGAGGTCGTCTGGCAGGGATTTGAGGCGCTGCTCGACCGTGTCGTAGAGCTGCACGATCAACCGCTGCTGCGCGTCCGGGCCAAGCAGGTCCGGGCGGCCAATCTCGCCGCTGAAGAGCACGTCACCCGAATACAGAGCGATGGGAGCATCTCCCTGCGCTGGATCAAAGAGCAAGTAGGCCAGGTGCTCGGGCGTGTGGCCAGGTGTCCAGAGTGCGCGTAACCGGAGGTTGCCGACGGGGACCTCGTCACCGTCATCCAGGGGGACGTGAGGGAACTCCGTGTTCCCCAGCCGGCTGGCGTAGATCGTCGCGCCGGTTACCGCGGCCAGTTCGCGAGCGCCACTGACAAAATCAGCGTGGACGTGCGTCTCCAGGATGGCGGTAATCCGCAGGCCGCGTTCTCGCGCCCAGTCGAGATAGGCCTCGACATCGCGGCGTGGGTCGATAACAGCGACCTCGCCTGCCTGCTCATCAGCAATGAGGTAGGCCACCTCGGCCAACCCGGGAGTGAAAATACGATCAAGGATCATGGTGTTCCTGCTTTCGTTGGAATCTATTCAGGCCACGCTTGCGGCGCTGGTCTGCTGCGACGGACGGCGTTCAGCAGCCATCTGCTGCAACATGCCGCTGATGTCGCAGGAGGGCTGGCGGTTGTAGGGCAGGCGCGAGAGCAGCATGGCCAGCCCGCAGGTGTCGGTAACAGCCGAAAACGCGAGCCCACCGCCAACTGCGGCAGCGAGGGCGGTCAGGGGCGGCCAGACCAGCCAGCCGGCGACTACGCCGCCCAGGACCAGGGCTCCGGCTACGCCACGTACCTGGCGCTCCAGGCTCCAGCGCGTGGCGCCGCGTCGCAGCGGCAATCGCTGCGCTTCCCAGGCGGCGAGACCACCCTGCAGCACATGAACACGCGGCAGGTCCGCCCCGAGCAACGTGGTTTCTGCCTGCCGGGCCCGGTTGCCGGACCGGCAGATAAGCACCACCGGCTCACCGCCGGCGGAGCGCAACAGGTCGGCATGTTCCGGCAGTTGATCGAGCGGAACGTTGTAGCTGCCCGGAATATGGGCAGACGAAAACTCTGCTGGCGTCCTGACATCAATCATCGTCAGCGCCGTGTGACGCTGGAGGAGATCCTGCAGTTCGACAGGCTCCAGCGATCCGGATAAAGGCTGATCGTCAAACACTGTTTGTCCTCCGAAGTACCATCGAATCGTCCGGGCTTGCGCCCAGAGCGGGTCATCTGGCTGTTAGATGCCAGCCGGAGGAAATTGGTTACATCGGAGTTTCGGGACCGTGTCTGTCAGCAAACCATGGGAGATTGACCTCACCATTTACGACGACGAGCCGGAGTTGCTGGCTGGTTTGCAGCGCGGTGAGCGCATGGCGTGCACCTGCCTGCTGAAGCGCTATGCGCCACGGCTCTACCGTCTGGCCCTGCACCTGATGGGCGATGCCGACGAGGCGGAGGACGTTCTCCAGGAAGCGTTCATTAACGCCTGCGCGCACGTCGAGGAGTTCCAGGGCCGCAGCGGATTGGGCACCTGGCTCCACCGCATCGTGCGGAACACGGCGCTTGGCCGGCTACGCAGCCAGAGCAGGTATGCCGGGACAGTCATCCAGGACGAGGCAGAACTGGCGGCTGTTCCCGACAGCGCCGCTGAGCTCGACGACCACGTCCTGGCGAGGGAACTCGGCGAGCGCCTGGAGCAGGCCATCCTCACGCTTCCTGCGAGTACGCGTGCGGCCGTCGTGCTGCGCGATATCGAGGGCTTGAGCACTTCCGACGCCGCGACAGAACTGGGCATCAGCGAGAGTGCCCTGAAAGTGCGCCTGCACCGGGGACGCCAGCACCTGCGCGCCGTGCTGTCAGACTCTGGGGCAGAAGTGAGACCGGCACCCGGGACAGGCAGCAATGCTGAATGCGAAATGCCGGAAGCGCAGATGTCGCGCCTCCTGCGGGATGTCTGCGCCACCAAGTCCTCGTAGGCCACAGTCCGGTAGCTTCTCGCCCCTGGACCCCATCGCCGGTTGTCCCTCGACCGGACGAATACGGTGCTCATCGGCATACCGGACAGACGATTCCCTTCTCGTGGTATATTGTTCACGTAGAGAACTTTATTTGGTAAGGAATGAGCATGACAAGCGCTCCACGCACTGAGAATCTCGCACGTCACCTCCTCGAGGTGACCACGCGTCTCCATCGCTGGGCCGCAACGTCTGTCCAGGCGAACCGCAGCGAGCAGGACCCCAGCCTGCGGCAATTGGCCGTGCTCTTTGCACTGCGGGACGGCGTCACGTCGCCAGTACTCATTGCCCGCCGGCTGCGCGTGAACCGCGCGGTCGTGACTGGCTTGCTGGACCGCATGGAGCAGCGCGGGCTGGTGCGACGTGAGGCAGACCCGGGCGACCGCAGGCGGCAACGGATCGTGATGACTCCCGCTGGGGCCGCCGCCAGCGCGGCGATCACGCAGGGACTGATTACCGAATTGACAGCACAGCTTGACCTGGCAAGCAGCGAGGACATGGCTGCAGCCGAACGCACCCTGGAACTCCTGGCGCAGGCGATCACTGCGCTGGAGGCGACCACACCCGTGCCGGCGGGCGCCATCGCGCTCGATGATGCGACCTGGGACGAAGCAGAGCCCGCGGCGAGTGACCGGCAGAGCGCCTGACAGCACCTTGATCCTCCGCGACGTTCAGGGCCAATAAACACGACAGCGAGGACGATCTTGACGACAACCCACGATGACTCACTCAACACCCGAACCGTTCAGGCAGAGGCACTGCCAGAGTTGAACCGCTTTGACTCCGGGTTCATGACGACCGCCTACGAGACCTACGCAGACCTGCGCGAGCGCGAGCGGGTAGCCCGGGTGCAACTCGGCGCGCCCAGGCCGCAGGACGCCGAAACCACTGGCCGTGAGTTCTTTGGCGGTGGGCCGGCCTGGTTCGTCACCCGCTACGACGACATCATCGACTCGCTCCTGGACAGTCGCTTCTCGGTCGACCTGGCGCGGTCGATCCAGACCGAAGATGGCGAACGGGCCGAGGTGCCAGAGGAACTGCGCCCCATCTCGCGCAGCATCATCTCGCTCGATCCGCCCGATCACACGCGCATCCGCAAGCTGGTGCAGCCGAGCTTCACCGGGCGAGGCATGGAGGCGATGCGCCCGAAGATCCAGGCGACGGTGGACGAGTTACTGGATCGCGTGGAGGCCGAGGCTGCGCAGCGGGGCGAGAGCGCGCCAAACCGTCACCTGGAACTGGTCTCCCAGTTCGCCTACCCCTTCCCGGTGACCGTGATTTCCGACCTCCTCGGCATCCCGCAGGAAGACCGGCAGCGGATCAAGGGCTGGACCGAGTACCTGCTCCAGGTGGACCGGCGGAGTGACGCCGCCTTCGACAGCCAGGTCCGGGAGGGCCTGCGCGACTTCGTGGCGTACCTGAAAGAGCTGTTCGCCCGCAAGCGCGAGCACCCCGGTGACGACATGATCTCCCGTATGGTCCTGATCGAGGATGAGGGGGACAAGCTGACCGAAGAAGAGGCCGTCGCAACGGTCTTCCTCATGTACCTGGCCGGTCACGTGACGACGGTGAACCTGATCGGCAACGGGGTGGTGGCGCTTCTGACTCACCCGGAGCAGCTGGCGAAGCTGCAGGCAGACCCTGAGCTGACGAAGAACGCGGTCGAAGAAGTCCTCCGCTTCTGGGGCCCGATTGACTTCATTGCGCGCCGCACTGCCACAGAGGATATGGAGGTGGCCGGGAGGCCCGTGCACAAGGGGGATGAGGTCGCGTTCGGCCTGGCCAGCGCAAACCACGATCCACGTCGTTTTGCGAATCCTGACGAGTTCGACATCACGCGGCCGGACGCCAACCGGCACATCGCCTTCGGCAAGGGGATTCACGTCTGCCTCGGAGCGCCGCTCGCCCGTATCGAGGGGCGGGTTGCTCTCGAAACGATCGTCCGCCGCTACCCGAACCTGCGGCTTGATGAGGCAGCGGCCGATCTCCAGTGGAGCGCACTCTTCCGGGGCTTCCGCCAGATTCCGCTCCTGTTCTAATTCTTCCGGAAAGAACAGGGCTGGTGTCATAGCGCCAGCCCTGTTCATGTCATCTCAACCAGGGTTTCCCGCGAACGCTAGATCTCGATGTCGGCGATGATCCACTGCACGTCGCCGGCAACCAGGTTGCCAGCAGCGCTGTAGGTGAACGCATCGTCGCTGCCAGGCTCAGCACCGTCTAGCGCGCCACCGGTATTCACTTCCAGCTCCACGCGGTCCAGTGCCGAGCCTGGGGTGCCGCCGTCCATTGCCCGCGCGACGAACGGGTAATCCCCGTCGCCATTCACCTGCATGCGGCCGCGCACCTCGGCGCCGTCCGTGCGGTTCGGAATGGGAATGCACTGCGTGACCTCGAGACTCTGCAGTTGCAGGTTCGTCCCGGCCTCGATCCACTGGATCGAGCCCAGCACCAGGTTTTGCCCCTCCGGAAGTTGCACCGCCGAGGCGAAGAGCCCGAAGTTCGCGAGGCGCGGCTCATCACCGCCCTCGAGTTGCGCCAAACCGCCGCCGCTCATGCCGCGCTGCAGGATCGTGCGCGCCAGGGCAGCCTTTGGCAACGTGAGCGCCGCGGCGCCAAGTCCGGCAGCCAGCATGCGGCGCCGGGGGATAGACAGAGGTGTTCGAGTCATGATGGTCTGCCTCCGAGCTGGCCATGCGCCTGCCGGCGCCAGGTCATCCGGCCACGTCCATTGCGGCCCGGTAACGCTATTGCAACACAGAATGCGGCACGCCGCCGCCGGTCATCTTGCAGGCGGTCTGTCAAGCCGGGAACAGGCGCGGGACTGCCTCCCCGTGATACGGTGCACCGTGCATGATCTCTGGTCAATGGAGTCAGTAAATGCCAGCTGTTTCGGACGCGCGGGAACTGGGCAATGTGGAGCTGTTTCGTGGTTGCTCGCCCAGTGAACTGGTCCGCATCAATGATCTTCTCGGGCGCACGCGGTTCCCGGCCGGTGCGACGATTCTCTACGCCAATCAGCCGGGAGAAGTTGCCTACGTGGTTCTGGATGGCACCCTGAAGGTCTCGACGCTGCAAAGCAACGGCAAGGAACTGACGCTGGCGCTGCTGGGCCCAGGCGAAATTGTCGGCGAACTCTCGCTGGCGGACCGCTCCGGGCGCTCGGCGGATGTCACGACGCTCGAACCGTCGACGTTGGTCTGGATCGACCGCCACTCGTTCGACCAGTTGCGGCGCGACATCCCCACCATTACCGAGAACCTGCTGCGCCTGATGGCGCGCCGCTTACGCCTCGCCAACGCGCAACTGCAGGCGGTCGCCACACTGGATGTGCACGGCCGTGTGGCGCGCCAACTGCTGGCGCTGGCCGACGCGCTGGGCGTGCCCCAGCCAGATGGCAGCGTGCAGATTCCCCTGCGCGTGACCCAGTCTGACCTCGCGGCGCTGGTCGGGGCCACCCGGGTCCGGGTGAATGAGGTCCTGGTTGGCTTCACGAAACGCAAGATGATCGCCATCGACCGCCAGTTGCGTATCAGCATCCTGGACCGGGACGAACTGGAGGCGTACCTGTTGTAGAGGGAGACGCGCTCGCGCGCTTAGGGGGAGCCAGCGCTTCGCGCCTTAGGGAATGAGGGAGAAAGGCACAAGGAATAGCGCTAGTGGCGTTCGTCCATTCTCCTTATTCCCTAATTCCCCAAGCGAACCGTCTCACCTAAGCGCCGCGGGGCGTCTCCCCCCACCTACGGGCTGACGCGCGCGTCCATGTACTGGTTCGTGCCGCCTGTATCCGGGAAAGCCTGACCGGCGATCGTGTTCGGGCCGTCGAACGGCACCGACTCGTGGTTGCCATTCGCCTTTAATTTCCAGCAGGCGATCTCGAAGTGGGTCATATTCATGTAGCCGGGGTCGCCAGGGCCGGCAACGACGCCGATCTGCTCTCCCTGCGTCACGCTATCGCCACGCCCGGCACGATTGAGCACCACATGGAAGAGCGCCACACCGTAACCGTTGCCCGCATTGATGAGGATGCCGCCGCTACCGTTGTCGGTCCACTCCACGGTGCCTGACACTGGCGCATAAATGGGTTGCCCCTCCGTGTTGCCGTCCACGCGCGCCCAGTCGATCGAGTACTTGTAGGTAGCGAAGCTGCTGCGGTTGGTGTGCGTTCCGTTGTTGTATCCCTGGACGACCTTCCACTCACCGCCGGACATTGGCCAGGCGATACCCGTGCTCGTCTCACTGGCGATCGGTGGGGGTGGTGCAGGCACATTCTCTGCTGCAGCGGGGTCTGCCATGGTCGCGGTCGTAGCGTCCGGAGCCACCAGTGGCGGTGGCTCGGTTACCGTGGCGCTCTCCGTGGCTGGAGCCGCCAGCGTGGGATCCGCACTCGCAGGGTCGGCGCCCGCGTCAGGAATGGCAAGGGTGGGATCGATCGTGACTGGCTCCGCCTGCTGCAGGAGATCCTCCGCGATCCAACCCGTCGCACCGCCTCCCGTCACGGGCACGAAACCGTTCTGGGCTGCGCCGTCTATCGACAGTTGTGTCCCGGTCGGCAGGACCTGCATGATGCTGGCGTCAGCGCTGGGGCCATTGCGCAGGTTTGCGTCCGTAACCGTGGCTGCCCCAGCGGGCGCTACCGGCGCCATGATCGGATCCTGGGCCACCACCGGGTCCTGCGAGACGACGGGCGCAGCCTCGACCGGCGCCGCCTCCGCCAGGGACGGGTCGCTGGTCATCTCCAGCGTCTCCGGCGCCCACGTGTCGTCCGTCGCCGCGGGTGCGGCCTCGACAGGAACCGCCTCCATGTTCCCGGCGCCAATGTATCCGGCCGGGACGTAGCCGCTGGCGCCGTTTGCGCTGACGGGAGACCAGAGTGAGCCATCTGCGGCGGAAACCGGGTCACCGGTAATCTGAAGCGCGCTGCCGTCTGGCAGTTCGCCCACCGCGGCGGCGTCCCAACCCGGGGCGTCGCGCAGGAGCACCACCTCCCCACCAGAAGCGATGATCGGCGCGGCATCCTGCGCAAGCGCGCCCAGTGACAGCGGACCACACGTCAGTGAGACCACAACGGCGCTCACCAGCAGGCGGCGCACCGGGTGGAGACCCCGGGTCAACATCTTCCCTTCCCTCCGGCGCTTCGTGATCAGCAGTGATCACGTCAGCCAGCGCCGTTTCCCTGTTTGTGCATCAGAACGGCGGGGCCATCCCTGTCCCCGCCGCGTCCATTCCACTCTGGCATACGCGCAAAGTGCAGCCGCGGTTCTCTGCCTGGAACGCACGGGTGCGGACAGGTGTTTCTGGAAAGGAAAAATCAGGAGTTCAGTACGCCCTCGGTGTCTTCTCCGAGGGCGTATTGCGGTGACGGATGTCAGGTCAGGCGTGTGGCGCGGCGCCATCCTGGAGCCGCGCCAGTTGGGACTATTCGGCCGCCCCAGCGATCAGGAAGTGCTGGACCCGGTCGTTTCCGGTGTCGACCACCAGGAAATTGTTGAGATTGAAGGCCAGGATGCCGGTTGGCGCGTTGAACTCCCCGACCGCGCTCCCCGATCGCCCGATGGCCTTGATGAGGGCGCCGTCCGCCGTGAAGATCTGCACGCGGTTGTTCCCCTGGTCGACCACGTAGATGTTGCCGTTGCGATCGCTGGTGACCGCCACCGGCCGGTTGAACTGGCCAGCGGCGCTCCCTGCTTCGCCAAAACCGCGGAGAAAGTTGCCAGACCGGTCAATCACCTGAATCCGGTTGTTCCCGGTGTCGGCGACCACCACATTCCGGTCGACATCGATGGCAACCCCTTCCGGATTGCGGAACCCGCCGTCGCCGCCGGCATTCCCGAGGTGCCTCAGGAAGAAGAGGTTCCCGTTCAGCACCTTGATCCGGCCGTTGCCGGTGTCGGTGACGTAGATGTTGCCGGATTGTTGATCGACCGCGATGCCGCGTGGCGCGTTGATCTGCTCGGGCCCGGCCCCGAAGAAGCCAAACGTCTTCTGAAACTGGCCACTGACATTGAACTCCTGCAGGCGATGGGCAGCAGCATCAACGACCAGCATCTCGCTCGTGTTGAAATCCACCGCGATGGCAATCGCCTCCGTGAATTGTCCGTTGCCCTCTCCGGGTGACCCGAACCCACCGTTTGGTACGCCGTCAATCAACTGCACGATGCGGCCGTTCCCACTGTCAACAACGAGGATTTCCTCCCCGCTTATGGCGAGCGAAATGCCAGTTGGCCGATTGAACTGCCCCTCGCCGGCTCCGGCTTCACCAAAGGCCGTCACGCAGAACCCATCGACGCAGGCCTGGCCAGCCTCGCAGCGGTTGCCGCAGGAGTCGACGTTGCCGCCGCCATCGCCGCCATCGCCACCACCGCCACCGTTGTCCCCACCTCCGCCGGTGTCCCGGTTCTTCTTGCGCCGCTTCTTGTTCCGCTTCTTGCGCTTCCTGGCAACGGCATTGTCCAGATCAAGCTGCGATAACCCGGCCGCGATCGCCAGGCCAGCCAGCCCGGTGCCGAAGAGCCTACGCGTCACAAGACCTTCGCTCATCTCGTGCACCAGACCGTTCGTCGCTGTCTCGGTCGTGTTCATGGTTCTCCTTTTCTCCCTATCGCATGCCGGCAAGCGCCGGACACGAGGTTCCGTGTGCCGGTTCAGACGCTGCTTCGTCGGGCACGTCTCGATCTTGCCGGGTGGCGGCGTGCACGGCATCAGGCACATGGCAGATTTGGGATGGCAGCTATCGACTGAGCTGGATGGAGCACCGCTCTGCCATCTGGCAGAGGAAGAAGGAATGCAAGAGCCGGAATCGGTTCACGATGTGAGGGCGTGAATCAGCGGAAGCATGGCGGCACGACGTTATGCGCCTGCTGGTCAGAGCCAGCAGGATGGGCAAAACGCAGGCGACCCAGCTACGTTGCGGGGATCACTGACGAACCGGGAGCGCGAAAGTTGCATGAGGGGACGCCATGTCTCCACACAAAGCTGTTCCCGACGGTCCGCGTCTCGATCTGACAAAGCACCGGCTTCAGAGCCTGGTTCTGGCCTGGTTCACTGCAAAAGACGACTCAGGCGGCTCAGCATCCTGCGTCAGACGGCGCCGTGGAAGGTGTCTGCAGCGCCTACCTTCGCAGCAGCGAGGACCTGGGTTGCCTGGACATGGGGATTGATGGCAGGGCCGGCGGGTACGGCGCGCGTGCATGACGGCCAGGCACCAGGGTGGCTTCCTGGCGAGAACAGAACTCCAAGACGAGCTTGGGTGCCTTCGCCGCGCTCGCGCACCTGATCTCCGGCGCGCCAGGCGCATGCCATGTCGAGTTCCTGTTCCCGGGAGCTCAGACAGGCGACGCTTTGGACAGACCGGTTTGACAGACGCCCCCTCTGCGCGCGACGCGGGCAACGGCCCCGATGGGCTACGCCCTGGCGCTCTCGACCGTGCCGCCGGCCCGCCTGGCATTGGCACGTATCGCAACCTGGCCATTCTCGACCCGCACCTCGTAGGCGGCGACGGGCATCATTGCCGGTCCGTGGACAAGCGCGCCATCCGTCAGGCAGAAGACCGAGCCGTGCCACGGGCAGGTGACCGTATCACCGTCGATCGCCCCTTCATCGAGGGGGCCGCTCAGGTGGGGACACGTGGCGCCAATGGCCCGAATCTGGTCACCCTGACGGAGCAGCATGACCGGCGCGCCATCTGCTTCCACCCGGTGCGGCTGGCCCTCCTGGAGATCAGCCAGGGCGGCAACCGTCGTCCAGTCGGTGGGTGGCTTCTCGAAGGCGGCGTGATCGACTCCGATTCCCAGGTCATAGGCAAGTTCGCCACCGAGCCAGGCAGACGCGAGATTGACGCCGAGACCCGCCGTCGACAGGGCGACACCGGTTCGTCGTTCTCCCCGTTTGCGCATCACCCAGGAGCCAGCCATGAGGGTGGTGGCCGCGACGTTGAGCAGGGCGTGGAGCGCGCCAAGTCTTCGGGGTTCTTCCTCGTTGGTGGTGTCCTGCCACTGTGCCGCCCCGGTGACCGCCGCTCCGACGGCGCTAACCAGGCCCAGGCCCAGGCACAGATCGGCTGCCCGTTCTTCACCCATCAGATCGAAGATCATCGTTGCCGACCAGGACCCGACAGGCACCGTTACGGCTGCGGAGTGGAGGGGATGCCCGAGCCAGGTGCCGTAGAGGAAATCGCGCGGCCCGCGAGGCGCCTCCTGCCCAAGCAGCGGTGCAAAGGCCTGCTCCATTGTTTCAGCAACGCCGTCCAACCAGGGGAGGCGCTGCGCGAGTTCATGCTCCAGACCGACACTCTCCACTCGTGCTGCCATGACGTCTCCTTACCTGGCGGGCTCTCCCGTTCGCGCGATCTCCAAGAGTGACAAGATCTTCGAACGGACCCTACGTGGTTGCTATGCAGAGTGCAGGCCAGACGTGAAGGACCTGCGCCCAATCCCCGCGCTGAATTCGTACGACAGTCCTGCTCTCATCGCCGGAAGGTCCGCTGGGCCATAGCACCCCGGTTGCGAAACGGACGTGGGCTCAGGCACGCGCACGCTCTCCGGCTCGCCTGTTCAGCCGGCTCCGGACATGGCATAACGGGGACGTGCGACTCGTCGCTGAGGATCGTTATCGGTTGCCAGGAGCATGATTGTGTCCGATCGGCCTTTTCGCTTTGGTGCACAGCTTCGTGGCGCAAGCTCGGGTCATGAATGGCGGGAAAAATGCCGGAGGGTCGAGACCCTTGGCTACGACACGCTGGCCGTGGCCGACCATTTCCCCCGCGGGCTCGGACCGTTCACGGCGCTGGCGACCGCCGCCGCTGTTACCGATCGCATCCGCGTTGGCTCCTTCGTCCTGGCCAACGATTTCCGGCATCCAGCGGTTCTCGCAAAGGAGACCGCGACGCTCGATCTCCTCTCAGACGGGCGGCTGGAAGTAGGCATCGGCGCGGGGTGGCTCCGCTCCGAGTACGAGGCTACCGGGATTCCGTTCGACAGCGCCGGGGTGCGCATCGACCGCCTGGAAGAGGCGATTCCGCTCATCAAGCGCCTGTGGACCGAAGAGCACGTCACCGCCCAGGGCCGCTTCTACACGGCGACGGACCTCTCGATCCTCCCGCGTCCCGTTCAGTCGCCCCACCCGCCGGTAATGGTCGGAGGAGGAGGTCGGCGCATCCTGTCGCTCGCGGCACGGCTCGCTGATATCGTGGCCCTGAACCCGCGAGCCACAGCGGAGGGCACGCCAGATCACCGCGACATTACCGCTGCAGCAACGGCGCAGAAGCTGGCCTGGGTGCGCGACGCGGCCGGTGAGCGCTTCCCGGACCTGGAACTCAACGTTGTCGTCCTCCGCGTCGTCCCCACGCATGACCGTGAGGCGGCTGCGGAACGCCTGGCGCAGGAGTTGCAGCTCACACCTGGCGAGATCCTGGAAAGTCCCCACGTGCTCCTGGGCACTGCTGACGAGATGGCCGAAACGCTGCGGCAACGTCGCGGCCAGTTCGGTATCTCCTACATCACGGTGACCGAGGATGGCCTTCAGCCATTCGCCGCAGTCATCGAGCGCTTGGCGACGTGATCTGGTTTTCAGAGCCCCTCGACCTCAGCCGTGGCCAGGTGCGGCCGATCCTAGCCGAGCGTTGCGTTGTAGTAGGGAGTTTTGACGGCGTCAGCAAAGGCGTTGCGGGCGGCGTTGGAGCTGTTTACTCGCCAATCCACCTCAGCGGTCGGGACGACCTCACCGGACGCGATGGTGTCGAGTCCCGTGGCAATCTTGCTGAACCAGGAGATGGCCTTCACTTTCGGATACTGGGTGGGCAGTTGCTCCAGCAGGGCGTCGCTGATCCATTTCGCCTTGTTGCCGCCCGCCTCGGATGAGGCGAACTCGCCGATGAAGATCGGTTTGTTCGCGAGCGCCACGAGCTCGCGGTAGGTTCTGTCAAAGACCTGGGCGAACGATTCCCACCTTGACTGGCAGGGGCAACTTGCCCAGTAGACCGACGTTCCCCAGTTGTAGCCGTTCATGCCCACCCAATCGACGTAGTCGTGACCTGGGTAGACATCCTGCAACGTGGCCGGCAGGCTGTCATAGACGATGTTTGGGTTCCAGATCCAGCGCACATTGGAGACGCCTTTGCTGGCGAACCGCTTGTGGATGTAGCGCCAGGCCGCGACGAAATCTCCCGGCCCGTTGCCATTGACCCCGACACCCCAGGGAAACCAGTTCCCGTTCATCTCATGGGCGAACTTGAGGTAAACCGGCTTGCCGTAGGTCTTCAACCCGGTCGCCCAGCTATCGATGTACCCGTTGAAATCGCCGCGGGTGATGTTCGTGAGTCGGTAGGCTGGCTGATTGATCGTTGGACCATTCGCGTCGAACGGATTCCAGGAGATCACCGGGGTCATGTTCCAGGCATCGAAGGTTGACAGGTACTGGCGATGTCCATTGTCGAAGTTTCCGCGCGACCACCCCTCATACCAGATCACGAAGTCCAGCGAGCGGCCGATTGACGCGTGAAAGTCCGTCAGCACAGCCCGGTCGTCAAGTGCCCGCGGGAGATAGACACCGAGCGCCACATTGGCGTTCTTCAGAACCGGGTTGTCGTACCGCTGGTTCTGCTTTTTCTTCTTGCGGTTCTTGCGACGCTTTCCCTTCTTCTTCCTGGCGTCAGCGGGCGCGTCAATGCCGGCGAACGACGCAGCGGCGGCCAGGAGACCCACGGTTACCTGCCGGCGCGTCACGTCGGGCGCAGCAAGGCCAGGCGCCAGGGCGCCGGAGATCGTTGCTTTCAAGACCACATTCCCCCAACCCATGCGCCCGGCGGCGCTATGGGTGCTCTCTGTCGCACACCGATGTGCCTGGCGACACGCCGGTGGTGAGATTGCTCGTCTGCGACAAAATCCCCTCGGTCTGCGTACGTACAGGAAGGGCAATCGGGATTCATTGCAGAGAATGGCCAGGGACCGGGGGCACGCGCTCAAGCGCGGGTCGTGAGCCGCAAGCCGGGCTCGCGCAAGTTTCGGAGACCCGTGAGATCTCCATCCACCGGCAAGCGACTGGTGCCAGTGTTCCCTATCCACCCCTCCGCCATCCGTGGCCGGTACTGCAGCGCTTCAGCGATATGGGCGGTGCCAATCTGCTCGGCTGCCGCAAGGTCCGCGAGCATGCGAGCGAGCTTGATCACGCGGTGATAGGCGCGCGGGGAGAGTGCCATCTGGCGAACGGCCGTGCCGAGAAGGGCGGCGACCGCGTCCTCCAGCGCCGCGAAATGGGAATCTCTTTCGGACCCATGTCGGCGTTCGTCAACGCAGAGGTGCCAGCGAAGGGACAAGATTGCACCTCGCGGGCTCACTCCACCCGTTCCCATATCGCAGCCGAGCCTTCGCCTGGGCGTCGTTCGGTCATCTGCTCGTGCGGAATACGCGGGAAATCGAAGTGGATACCGATACGGTATAGCAGCGGGCGACTGATGCACTTCTGATAGCGAGAAACGGCGCTCGGCGCGCAGGAGCAGGCGCAGCGCGAGTCACCGCAACAGCAACCTGGGCACCCGTGCAGATAGCAATCAAGGCGGCGAAATACTTCGGCTCTCTTCCCTCGGCTCCAGGAGATGACAACACGGAGCCTCCACGCCGGGCGCTGGGGCAGCAAACGCCGGCAGCCTGGGAAGCTTGGGTGCCAGCACAGAAGGGTCTGGGCTAACCTCTCATCTGGACCAGAATTAGGGGGGCAGGCCTAACAGTCGCAGACGATCCCTGTTGGCGTTTCAGAAATGGGTGCCGACCAAACGAACCTGACGCTTCGCTCTATGCACCCGCCTGGACGAGCCGGAGAAACTCACGGGTCCGCTCCTCGCGCGGCGCCCCGAAGATCTCCTGGGGTGTTCCTTCCTCGACAATCACTCCGTGATCCATAAAGAGCACCCGATCTGCGACCTGGCGCGCGAACCCCATCTCATGCGTTACGACCGCCATCGTCATTCCTTGCAGGGCCAGTTCGCGCATGATCTCCAACACTTCGCCCACCAGTTCAGGGTCCAACGCGCTTGTCGCCTCATCGAAAAGCATCGCTTCCGGATCCATGGCGAGGGCGCGCGCAATCGCGACGCGTTGCTGCTGTCCACCCGAAAGTTCCTCCGGGTAGTGGTCTGCCTTCTC
The DNA here is from genome assembly GCA_046328375.1 of Thermomicrobiales bacterium. Taxonomy (GTDB): domain Bacteria; phylum Chloroflexota; class Chloroflexia; order Thermomicrobiales; family UBA6265; genus JACCXM01. The sequence continues at coordinate 251,686 of JAXLWT010000001.1, read as the reverse complement.
GGCCAGGCCAACTTGTGCAAGCAGCGACCGGGCCTTTTGCTCGGCCTCCGCCTTGCTCAAGTGCTTGACCTGAACGGGAGCCTCCATGATGTTCTGCAGGACCGTGAGGTGCGGAAAGAGGTTGAATTGCTGAAACACCATACCGATCTTTTCTCGGGTTTCAGCGATTTGGCGCGCTGAGTAGTTCCTTATCTTGCCATTCACCAGTTCTCGATACGCGTTCTGACCGTCGATGATGATCCGGCCACCTTCTGGTTGTTCGAGATAGTTGATACAACGCAACAGGGTCGACTTTCCGCTTCCCGACGGTCCGATGATGCAGACGACTTCACCGCGATCGATCGAGAGGGTGATCCCGCGCAGGACGAGCGTGTGCCCAAAGCTCTTGTGAATCGCTTCGAGTCGGATCATCTCATTCCGCTTTCTCACGTTGGCTCAATCGGCAGGCGCAGGCTCTCGGGACCAGGGCGACGCCGGTACCCTGCCTTCGTCAGCTTCTCCAGGTGACGAACGAGTATCAGGGACGGGTAGCAGACCAGGAAATACAACAAGAGCACCATGGTGTATATGGTGAAGTAGTCATACGTTCTGGAAATAATGATTTGTCCGCTAAAGAGCAGTTCTTGCAGCGTGAGCAATGAGACCAGTGACGTGTCCTTGAACAGTGCGACGAAGTAATTCCCCAGCGGGGGAATCACGATGCGTATCGCCTGCGGCAACACGATGCGTCGCATGGTGAGAGACGGCCGCATACCCAGGGCGGCGGCGGCGTCAAGTTGACCGCGAGGAATCGCCTGGATGCCGGATCGATAGACCTCGGACAAGTATGCGGAATAGTTGAGGCTCAACCCCACAACGCCCGCGACAAATGGGTCCAGACGAATGCCAATGGTTGGAAGAACGAAATAGATGTAGATGAGTTGCACGAGGAGCGGGGTCGATCGCATGAAATCGACGTAGAAGCCAGTCACCGCGCTGAGAAGACGGTTTTTCGACAGACGACAGAGCGCGACGATGATGCCGAGAACGAGGGAGATCGCGAGAACGATAAACGTCAACTCGACGGTGATCTTGAGTCCCTCGAGAAGTGCCGGCAACGACTCTCGCGCGAGGGTCAGATCGAAAGTCGGACGTTCCACGAACCCTGTCTTTCTGGTGGCAACTCAGAGGAGGGAGACTGGCAGCGGCCCCAGCGTGGTGCTGGTGACCGCTGCCCGCCGGACTGTTAATTAATTCCTGGCAGGTACACGTTGTCCTTGGGCAGCCCAAACTGCTCCAGGATCTGGCCAATTTCTCCGCTGCCCCGCATCTCCGCGAGGGCCCGCGAGTAGGCGAAATTCAGGGTGCAATCGGCCTGGCGCAGGCCGTAGCGAGCGTAGCTGTACCCGTACTCCGAGATGAGAATCTCGGGCGCGTCGACGTCAAGGACCGTGAGGTTGGTGCTGTCGTTCTGCAGCTGGTAGGCGGCGAACTTCGTGTCGTCTTCCAGGATCACTGAAACACGACCCTGTTCGGCGGCGGCAAACTCAGCGGTATTGTCCTTGAAGGTCGTGACGTCTGCGCCGAGGAAATTGAGATATTCCGCGGCAGCCGAGCCGCTGACGGCGCCCACCGTCACGCCATCCCGCGTGAGATCGTCATAGGACTGAACGTTGTCAGGATTGTCGGTCGTGGTGATCAGCGCGGGTCCATACCACCAGGCCGGGCTGGAGAAGGAAATGACCTTGACCCGGTCTGGCGTTTCATGAATGTTGTCGGCAATGACATCGATCTGATCAGCCTGCAGGGCCGGAATCAGCGAGTCCCACGGCATGATCTCGTAGGTCACGTTCGTGATGCCGATCCACTTGAGCACCGCGTTGTTGATCGTCACGTCGATACCTTCCGGTTCATTCGTATCCGAAAGGTAGGTGTAGGGAAAGTCCGGGGTGATCCCGAGCGTGATTCCGTTCGCGACCGCGTCAGCGTATGACGTGTCGGTGCAAGCGAAATCTGGCACGTGCGATGTCGTGATAGCCCCCCCGGCTTCGGGCGTCTGAGCCAACGCCGCAGGAGCAAACACCAAGAGACTGAGAACGAAAATCGCGAGCAGCTTTCGCACCACGTCGTTCCTCTCCACTCCGTCACAGTCGACCGCATCGACCGCCAAAAGCGCGAGGCTCGCCGCGCCCGCCCAGTCTCCCTGGATACGTGATCGCCCGCGCCTTGCACCTCGATTGGGAGCGCTAGCGTATCACAGGATCATCCGGAAATTACTTGAGTTCGAGAGCCAGGGATTCCCGTCGCCCTGCGTGTCGAGCGCGACGCATTTCTGGTCCCCTGGCGCGGGGGCTGCATGTGCTTATCGCCTGCCGTGGCCTACGCCTCGGCCACCCGTGGCCGGTACTGCAGCGCTTCTGCGATGTGGGCAGTGCTGATCTGCTCGGCGGCGGCGAGGTCGGCGATGGTGCGGGCGAGCTTGATGACGCGGTGGTAGGCGCGGGGCGAGAGCGCCATCTGGCGGACGGCCGTGCCGAGGAGGGTCTCGGCAGACTCTTCCAGGGCTGCGAACTGGCGCATTTCCTTCGGACCCATGTCCGCGTTGGTCAGGGCCGAGGTGCCGGCGAAGCGGCGGGCCTGCACCTCGCGGGCGCGCTCAACGCGTTCGCGAATCGTGCTCGAGGATTCGCCAGCGCGGCGCTCGGTCAGTTGCTCATGCGGGATGCGCGGCACATCAAGGTGGATGTCGATGCGGTCCAGCAGTGGACCGCTGATACGCTTCTGGTACCGAGAGACTGCACTGGGGGCGCAGGAGCAGGCGCGACGCGGATCACCGTAGTAGCCACAGGGGCAGGGGTTCATCGCGGCGATAAGGCAAAAATTGGCCGGGAAGCTCAGCGTGCCAGCGGCGCGGGCCAGGCTGACGGTGCGATCTTCCAGCGGTTGGCGCAGGCCCTCGAGCTTGGTTGCGCCGAACTCCGGGAGCTCGTCCAGGAAGAGCACGCCCCGATGCGCCAGGCTGATCTCCCCCGGGCGCGGCCAGGAGCCACCGCCAACCAGGCCGACGTAGCTCGTGGTGTGGTGCGGCGCACGAAAGGGCCGCTCCCGCATCAGCGGCGTTTCGGGAGGCAGCAGCCCGCGCACGCTGTAGATCTTGGTTACTTCAAGTGCTTCAGGCACCGTCATGGCTGGGAGGATGGAAGGGAGCGCCCGGGCGAGCATCGTCTTGCCGGAACCTGGCGGCCCACTCATAAGAACATTGTGGGCGCCAGCAGCGGCGATCTCCAGGCCGCGCTTGACGTGCTCCTGCCCCTTGACGTCCGAGAAGTCGTTGCCGCGGTAGAGCGGCTCCTCCATCACGGCGTCGGCGCTCTGCGGCGGGATCGGGACTTCGCCCGTGAGGTGGTTGACCAGGTCGGTCAGCGTGTGGACGGGAAAGACCTCGATCTCACCCACCATCGCCGCTTCCGGTGCATCGACGGCGGGGACGAAGGCCCGGCTCAACCCCTTGGCAGCGCAGGCGGTGATCATGGAGATGATGCCCGGCACGTGGCGCACCACGCCATCGAGCGCCAACTCTCCCACCACCAGGGCGTCATCCAGCAGTGGGGACGGAGGCGCCTGCTTGCCCGCGATGAGCACCCCGAGCGCGATCGGCAGGTCGTAGGTCGGGCCGGCTTTCTTGAGGTCTGCCGGCGCGAGGTTCACCGTGACCCGGCCCAGGGGGAACTTGCCGCCTGAGTTGCGCACCGCCGCCCGTACCCGGTCCTGGCTCTCGCGCACGGCGGCGTCCGGCAGGCCGACCACGACCATCCCGGGAATCCCCTGGCCAACGTCCACCTCGACTTCAACCAGGACGCCATCCAGCCCCACGACGGCGCACGAGAGAATCTTCGCCAGCACGCTGTTCCCCGACGGTGTATCCAGAGATTCGAGCAGCGATTGTCGCACAGGAGCGTCGACGCCCGGCTCATTTCGGAGGGGGAGTTACCAGCAGCACTGCGCCCCCGTTGTGTCGACCCGAGCGAGGTCGAGGGGCCACGATCTCGCCTTACCAGACGAGCGACGAAAAACGAGATCTCTCGATAAGCTCGAGACGACACGAGTTGAGGTTGGCGCTTGAGCGAGAGCACACCACGACGTGTGCTGTGGGAGGTTTGCGCTACGGACGGGAGGCGCGGTAGCGTCGACTTCTCGCGGGAACATGCGTTTGACTGCGCCCATCTCGTGCAGTAGCATGCTGGATAGTCTGCCAATCGTTAGCTACAGCAACGGACATGGTTACTCGTCGACCGCGAGGGCCGCACCGTGATTACCATCAGCCCATCTGCCCCCGTCACCGTCGCGGCTGCATCACGGAACCAGCGCTGGTGGCATGATGCGGCACCAAGGTGATCATGGACATCTGGGCAACGTTTCCAGCATTCAACCTGACGCCCAACACTTTCATCACTGATGCTCCCCCTTCCGGTGGCGTTTGTCGCGGCACCGGGGACGTAGAGATTCTCCGTGCCAATCACCTCGCAATGGCGCGGGTGGTGGCTCGCACGGCCTGAAGGAGGTTTTCGGCGACAACAGCGTGCAAGGAAGCACGCCTGAGCAGCGGCCAAGAGGCAGTCAGTCACTGGGAGGACCATTGATGAAACAGCAGATCGGTCTCGCGCGGCGCGAACTCTTCAAGGGAACGGCAGCAGTTGCTGCGGGGTTGGCACTGCAACGCCATGGCCTGGTCTTCGCGCAGGACGCCACACCAGAGCCCGAGCCAGAGGAAGTGACGGCCCGCGAAGCGGTTGAGGGCAAACTCAACGTCAGCTGGTGGTCACACAACAACCCGGCCTTCGTCGCCGCCAACCTCGAGATGATCGACCGCTTCCAGGCCGCCAATCCCGACATCAACATCACCTACCAGTACTTCCCGTACGACATCTTTATCAGCAAACTGCAGGCAGGCTACAACTCCGGCACCGTCGCCGATATGCAGCAGATGTTCGGCACCTGGGTGACGCAGTACGCCGGCTTTGGCTTGCTCGATCCCGTCCCGGCCAATCTCTCCGAAGGCATGGCCGACCGCTTCTTCCCGGCCGCAATCGGCGCCTACGGAGTGAATGGCCAGTTCTATGGTATGCCCAAGGAGTACAACCTCGAAAACGGGTCGATGCTGGTCAATCCGGCCCTGCTCGAGGAAGCAGGGGTGACCGATACACCGGCAACCTGGGACGCGTTGATGGAGAACGCGGTCAAGGCCACCAAGTACGACGACCAGGGTCGCATCACGCAGGCCGGATTCCTGATGGCCGGCAACGATGCGATCACGTTCCTCTTCCTGGCCATGATCCTGCAACAGGGCGCCACCTACTGGGCGGACGATGGCATCCATGTCAACTTCCAGACCGAGGCGGCCCAGAAGGCCTGGCAGGCCGAAACGGACATCGTCACCAAGTACCACGTCGAAGATGAGACCTCGATCCCCAACCAGGACCGCTACGTCGTCTTCTTCCAGGGTAAAGGCGCGATGTGCATGGTCGGTCCCTGGGCCATTGCCGTCGGCCAGACTGACTACCCGGACCTGGACTTCGGCTATGTCAACCTGCCGACCTTCGCCGGGACCGAGTACAAGTTCGCGGCCGAGTCCGGCTGGGGAGAGGTGGTGAACGCCAACGCCCCGGCCGAGAACAAGGAAGCTGCCTGGAAGTTCATCGATTTCATGTCCCAGCCCGAGAACCTGCGCGACTGGAACATGGCGACCTATACGATTCCGGCAACGCAGGCCCTGCTGGATGATCCGGCGATCCTTGAGGCGGCCCCGCTGATGCAGGCGTCGTTCAATGTCCTGCCATACGGGCAGTGGATTGGCGCCGTCCAGGATCGCGACCGCTTCTTCCGGGCGATCCACGACGCGTTTACCGCTGTCGGCCTGGGGCAGATGGACGCCCCGTCCGCGTTGCTGCAGGCGGAGCAGCAGATCAACCAGATGATTGACGAGGTCGCTGGTCCGTAGCGTGCCTGGCGGGGCGAGCAGCCCTCACCCACCTACCTTTCACTCCACCAGGGAATGAGTAGGAGCCATGGCCGTCACGTCGTTGCACCTACCAGTTCGGTCTCGAGCGGCGCGCCGCTCGAGACCGCCGGGCTACACCAGCCAGATGATCTTCGTCGCCAGCGGGCTTATTCCCGTGATGGTGCTGTTTGGCATCTTCGCGGTTGCCCCCGTCGGCATCGTGCTCTGGCTCAGCCTGCACAAGTACAACCAGTTGGCCCCCGTCGCCCCGTACATTGGGCTGCGCAACTTCGAGTACGCGTTCACCAACGACGCCCTCTTCATCAACGCGCTCACCGTGACCCTGAAGTACGCGCTGGTCGCGGTCCCGTTGAACCTGTTGATCGCGCTGCCGATCGCCATGGGTCTCAACCAGGTCACCCGGCTGCGAGCGGTCTTCCGCTCCGCATTCTTCCTCCCGACCGTGGCCTCGGCGGTTGCCGTTTCGTTGATCTGGCGCTACGTCTATGAGCCACAGACGGGGGCGGTAAATGCGGCGCTGGCGGCGTTGGGGCTCCCGCAGCCATCCTGGTTGAGCGATCCATCCACGGCGCTCTGGGCCGTGTTGATCACCGCCGTGTGGCAGGATCTTGGGTACAACATTCTCATTCTGCTGGCTGGCTTGCAGACGATCCCGGACGATTTCTACGATGCCGCCAAGGTCGACGGCGCCGGGGCCTGGCCCAGGTTCAAGGACGTCACGCTCCCGCTGCTGAGCCGCACGCTCCTCTTCGTTTCCGTGTTGACCATGATTTCGTATCTGCAGCAGTTCACCTACGTTCAGGTGATGCCCAGTAATCCTGGCGGACCCATCAACGCCACCACCACGCTCGTGCTCTATATCTACACGAAGGCATTCTCCAACATGCAACTGGGCTACGCCTCGGCCATCTCGGTGGTCCTCATGGCCATCATCCTGATCATCACGCTCATTCAATTCCGCCTGCTGCGCTCGCGCTGGGAGTATTGAGGATGGACGAGGCGCTGGATGACCGCCGGCCCCAGCGGGAGGGGTCGCACCTCAGCGAGTATCTCCTGATCGCTGTCTTCGCCGTCGTCACGATCATCTTCGTCATGCCCCTGGTCGTCATGGTCTTCAGCGCGTTCAAGCCGCTGGCGGAGATCCAGCGGACGCCACCCACGTTCTGGCCGGAGGCCCCGAGCCTCGACAATTTCCGGACCGTGCTGTCCAAGGCGCCCTATTTCCTCTGGTACCGGAACAGCCTCGTCGTGGCCTGCGCGGTCACCGCCATCGCCGTCTTCACGAGTGCGGTCGGGGGGTACATCTTCGCGAAGTTCGAGTTTCCGTTGAAGCAACCCCTCTTTGTTCTCGTCCTGGCCACGTTGATGATTCCGTTTCCGGTCCTGCTGATCCCGAACTACATCATTGCGAACCGGCTCGGCCTGCTGAACTCTCTGTGGGCGTTGATCCTCCCCGGGATGGTCAGCGCCTTCGGCATCTTCCTGATCCGCCAGTTTGCCGCCGGGATCCCGCGCGATCTCATCGAGGCGGCCCGGTTGGACGGCGCCAGCGAGTGGGCGATCTTCGGACGCATCGTCCTGCCGCTCCTGCGGCCAGCGCTGGCCGCTCTCGGCGTCTTCACGTTTCTGGCCTCGTGGAACGACTACCTCTGGCCGCTGGTTGCCATCAACGATCTCGACAAGAGCACGCTCCCGCTGGCCCTTACCTTCTTCAACTCGGTCCAATCGACGCGCTACGATTTGATCATGGCCGCGGCCTCGATGGCTGTCGTGCCAGTCCTGATCGTCTTCCTGATCTTCCAGCGGCAGATCGTCAAGGCGCTGGTCCTGGCCGGAATGCGATAGAGCGTCGCAGCGTTCGTGGGGCCCCAGGGTGTCCTCAGAGGAGAATCGGTAATGCAGACCGTGACCGAAATTGATGTCGAACAATATGCGCGGGATGGCTATCTCACTGCCCCGTCCGTTCTGACCCCTGATGAACTTGCACTGCTGCGCGAGGAGTCGGACCGGGTCCTGGCGTTGTGCGCCAGTGATCCACAGCGGTACGCGAAGCGGATCCAGTGGGAAACCGATCACCTTGCCGGCGAGGACCAGCGTGGCATGGACCGGGTCATCCGCAAACTGGAGCCTGTCTCGGATCTGAGCCCGCTCTTTGCCCGCTACGCGATGCACCAGGAGATCGTCGATCCGCTCCGCCAGATTTTTCAGGACGACGTGGCCCTCTTCGAGGACAAGCTGAACCTCAAGCTGCCCGGCGGCTCCGCCTACCCCTGGCATCAGGACTGGGCCTGCTGCTGGCGCGCGCATACGGACGAGTTGATTACCTGCTTCATCTACCTGGATGATGCCGACGACTCGATGGGGTGCCTGCAGGTGGTCCCTGGCAGCCACATCGGCAAGCCGATTTGCCCGTTCAAGCCAGGCAGTAGCTTCGAGATTGACCCCTCGTGCGTGGACCAGGAGAAGGTCGTCCCAGTCCCGCTCTCTGCGGGCGGGATGATCTATTTCGATCCCTACCTGCTGCATTACTCGGACCTGAACCGCAGCACGAAACCGCGTCGCACGATCATCTACACCTACAACCCAGCCCGGCTCGGCCAGATCAACGAGGGACGCTTCCCAGCCGACGGGGCAGCCGCAAACTGAACCGCTTGCGGTAACGGGTAATGCCTGCTCCGCGAGCGCTGCGATCGCATTTGTGCTGCCCGGCGCGACATGATGGTTGGCGTGGAGCGCACCGGCCGTCCCGCCAGAGAGGAACCTTGTGAAAATTGTCATCATCGGAGCCGGGAGCACCGTCTTCACTCCCGGCCTGGTTGCCGATCTGACCGCCTCGCGCCACTTTGCGGACGCCACGGTCGCCCTGGTTGACATCAACCCCGACGCGGCCGCCACCATGGCCCGCTACACGGAGCGCGTGGCCCGGGAACGAGGCGTCGGCTTACGCGTCGAGTATGCAAGCGACCGGCGCGAGGTGCTGGCCGGGGCCGACTTCGTCACCGTGACCATTGCCGTCGGTGGGGCCCGCGCCTGGGAGCGGGATGTGCGCATCCCGGAGGCCCACGGCGTCTGGCAGACCGTGGGCGACAGCGTTGGGCCGGGCGGCGTCTTCCGCGCGTTACGGCACGTGCCGGAGCTGGTGGCCATTGCCCGGGACATGGAAGACCTCTGTCCTGAAGCGTGGCTTTTCAACTACACCAATCCGCTCTCGGCGCTAGTGCGCGCCGTCCACAAGACCAGTTCGATCAAGGCAGCTGGCCTGTGCCACGGAGTGCTGCACACGCGCGCGGATATCGCTCATGCCCTCGGTGTTCCTCACCACGAGCTGAACGTGACCGTCGCCGGGCTCAACCACCTGGCCTGGGTGCTCGATATGCGGCACGACGGGCAGGATCTCTACCCGGCGTTTCGTGAGCTGCAACGCGGGCTGCTGGCATCGCCTCCTCCACCGCCGGCCGACGGCGACCCGTACGAGGGGTTTCAGGAAGTCAGCGCCCGGTTGATGGAGATCTACGGCTACTACCCCTCCCCGGGCGACCGCCACGTGGCCGAGTTTTTCCCCTTCTTTCTGCAGCAGTCCGGAGATCGGCTCGCGTACGGCACGCAGGCAGGGTTGGATATGACCAACCGCATCCTGGCCTCGCGCGATGACCGCTGGGACCGCATTGCCGCCCAGGCCGAAGGCCGCGCCGACCTGGACCGCGCCCTCTTCGATGAAGCGCGTGAGGGTGAGCGCGTGGTGTCCATCATGGAGGCGATCGTCACAGGTCACCCGCTCCTGGAGCTGGCCGTCAATGTCCGCAATGATGGGCTCATCGCCAACCTGCCGCGGGAGGCAGTGGTGGAGGTGCCGGGCCTGATCGACGGCCGCGGCGTTCATGGTGTGAGCGTCGGTGCGCTGCCAGAGGGAATCGCGAACATTCTTGGCGCGCGGGCCCGGCAGCAGGAACTCACGGTTGATGCTGCCCTGACGGGAGATCGGCAACTCGCCCTGCAGGCGCTGCTGGCGGACCCGCTTGTGCCAACGGTCGAGGCTGCTACCGCCATGCTCGACGACGCGCTGTCCGCACACGCTCGCTATCTCCCGCAGTTTTCAGCGCCCGTGGCCTCGACGATCCCGTAAGATCCCGCCGCGTCGGAACTCAGCCAGGGGTGCCGGCCCGGGTGAGGCCGGCGCGCTCGCGTACGCCAGCCGCTTCCAGCACACCGCCGGGCAACCGTATCGGCACCGTTAGCGTCTGCTCCGGGCTCCTCGTCTTCCAGGCGCTTCGAATGCCCTACAGCGGTCTGCAAAACAGTCGACCCTGGTGATGCGGGCCGCGTCATCATTTCCTGGCGGATCAACGTCTCTGCACAGCGGTGTAGCGGCCCCGGCGCGCCTCCCGGTTCTCCGCTTACTGGCCGCTCCAGGGCACAACAGCGCGGGCGCCAGATCCGACGTCGACGTTATCGATCACCACCAGCTGCGCCGCCTGCACTTCAACGCGGTACGTGCCTGTTGGCACCTCGACCGGATCGCCATCGACCAGTCCCCGCGCGACCTCATTCCCGTCGGCATCAAGCACACGGAACGGAGGCTGCACCGCAGCGGCGATAGCCTGGCCGAGATCTGCTGCTCCGGCCGCGTCGAAGTACTGACCGTTGCCCAGGTGCGCCCACTCCCGGAACTGCGCCTTGAGCGCATCGTCTTCCACCGCGAAGCCAACGATATTGACCCGTGCGTCGATCCCTTGCGCCGCAATCTCGCGCAGGGCTGCCGCCGGATCTCCGCCACAGGTTTCCTCGCCGTCCGTCACCAGGACCACGATCCGCGTGCCAGAGGCGCCTTCGAGATCAGTCGCCACCTCGGCAAGTGACGCGCCGATCGGCGTATTGACCCCGTCAATCGCCTCCAGTCCCGAAATCAGGCCAGACATCGCGCCAGGATCGAGGGGCTGCAACGGTGCGATCAGGTTTGTGTCACACGACTCCGGAGTGTTACCGAAGACGCGCACGGCCAGTGGGGTTCCCGGCGCGATCGTTTCCGACACGAGTTGCCCCAGCACGTCGCGGGCGATGTCGATGCGACGCTGCCCTTCCAGCGGCTGGAGCATGCTGCCCGAGGTATCGAGGATAAGCTCAATGGCCGCACTGCCACTGGCTGGCGCACCTTCGCGTCCCTCACGCACCACCTGGATTGCTCCAGGCGCCGGTGACAGTTGCAGACGGATCGAAAACGGATGCGGAGCGTCTGCGGTGGAATCGAGCCACCACTTGTTGGTGCCAGCCGGAACATCGAACACGAGCGCAATCGGTTCTGGAGAACCGGATGACAGCACGCTGCCGAACGGCAGAAAGTCAGGCTTCAGCGAAAACGCTGACCAAGCAATCGGTTCGACAGGATACGAACGATATTCCTCATCGGACACCTGGAACCAGAGCTGGCTGAGGCAGGTCTGGCCTCCGGGAGGGCAGATATCGTACTGGGCGTCAGTGGTCCCTCGGTTCGCGACGGTCAGGTACACGACGAGATACTCACCCTGGGGAACAAACGGCTGCGGCTGCGACGCCAGGTCGATGGTTGGTCGCACCTCGGCCCGGGTGACCGCCAGGTCGATATCGCCAAGGGAGACGATCTGGTTCATCCCAGCCTCGACCGGAGCCTCCTCTGCCTCAACCGTGGCCTGCGAGATGATCACCGGCACGTCAAAGTCCACCGCCGCCTCATCGGTGGCCTGCAACGTCCAGGACGTCGCCGCGGCAGGCACGTCAAAGACAAGTGGGAATCGTGCGCTGCTCCCGGCCGGGATCTCTCCACCGAAGGGGAGGATCTCCTCGGCTGGTTGCGCGGATTCAACGGCTGCGCGAGCGACCTCATCGACAGGGAACGCTGCGCCGCTCTCGTCGATGGCTTCGAACCACAACGGGGTCATGCAGGTAATCTCAGGCGGGCAGTAGTCGTAGTCCAGCGACGCACTGCCACCGTTGCTGACGTTGACCCAGACCACGAGATACGCGCCGTTGGCGGGAACGAACGGGTCGGGAAATCCATCCAGCGAGAGCGTTTCCAGGACTTCGGCTTCATCAATGGTGATGCCGATGCCGTCCGCGGATGAGGTGTTGTCCTGGGCCTCTCCTGGTGCACTGGAGTCCGTCGCGAGCAGCAACAGGACCAGCAGAAAGGCCAGGAGTGCGCGCCTGCTGAGGCATGCGAACGGATTGGCATTCACCGGCAACTTCCTCTCACGGCCGTGCAACCACAACATGAGCAATAGCATCGCGCGAGACGATCTGGTTGCCATCCGTAGATATACGGATTTTCGCCTGCCGGACGTAGGGAGCATCCCGGAGCATACGTTGGCGCCTTGTTCGGTAAGCCCAGGAGAAGGTGCAAGACCGGTGCGAAAACGCAGAACCGACTATTCCGACGGCCACCGGTCAGCCGCGAGCAATGCGAGCTGGGTGCGGTCGCGCAGGTCGAGCTTGTGCAGGACCCGGGAAACGGTATTCCGAGCCGTGCCGGCGCTGATGAACAAGGCAGCGGCGATTTCGGCGTTGGTGGCGCCCTGGCCGACGAGCCGGGCCACCTCGATCTCGCGGCGAGTGAGCGGCTCAGCCGCTGCCCTGGTTGGCGGGGTGGTATGAGGGCACGCCAGCTCGGCGACGAGACGGGCAGCGATAGGGCCATCGAGGACTGTTTCGCCCAGACTCGCCTTTCTGATCGCGGTGACCAGGTCCTCAGGTGAGGCGTCCTTGAGCAGGTAGCCCTTCGCCCCGGCCCGCAAACCACCAAAGACATATTGGTCATCGTCGAAGGTGGTGAGGATGATGGCTGCTACCCGCGGGTATTCCATCGTCAGCCGCCGCACCAGCTCGACCCCGTCCATCCGGGGCATCCGGGCGTCCACCAGTGCCACCTGTGGTTGCAGCCGGGCGATCTCGGCCAACCCATCGACGCCGTCCCCAGCTTCACCCACAACCTCGACGTCGGCCTCCGGTTCAAGCAACTCGATGAGGCCGCGCCGGACGAGGAGCTGGTCCTCAACGACGACAACCGTCACCGGCTTCGCGGTCATGTTTCGCGCTCCATCCTCTGCGGCGCCGGCACCACTGCCTCCAGCATGAATCCGCCCCCAGGGCGGTTGCCGGCGGCCAGCGTTCCTCCCAGGCTCTCCACCCGGTCCCGCAGCGCAGCGAGCCCAAACCCGTCCCCTGGCGAGTCGCTGCAGACGCCGTCGCCATCGTCCGCTACCACCAGCGTCGCCGTCTCGGAGTTGAAAGCGAGCCGCACGTCGACCCGGCGTGCCCCGGCGTGCCGTGCGGCGTTGGTCAAGCCCTCCTGGGCAACGCGGTAGAGAGCCAGTTCTGTCTCCGCCGGCAGTGGACGTTCCCTGCCCTCCACACGGAACGACACCGTGGGCCCCGCGCCGTCGAACGAGCACGCTAACGCGGCGATGGCCCCGGCTCCGCCCAACTCGTCGAGCGCCGCCGGCTTGAGGGCCCGCACCGATCGCCGAACCTCCGCCAGGGCCGCCAGGGTCGATGCCCGCGCCTCCCGCACCTTGTCCATCGACCGCTCCGGATCGCGCGGCGCGAAGCGCTCGGCGTTCTGCAACTGCAGATTGATCGCGGTCAGGTGGTGGCCCAGCGAATCATGGACCTCGCGAGCAACGCGGGCGCGCTCTTCGGCGATCGCCAGCGCCTTGGTGCGTTCGGCCTGCCGGCGAAGTTCGGCATTGGCCGCCGCGAGGTCGCCCAGCAGCACCTGAACCTCTTCCCGTCCGCGTTCGGCATCACGCACGACCTTGCAGATACCCAGCATGAACACCGCCATCGGCGCTGTGATCGCGGTGAGAAACGTGGTCCCTGCGACCCCGAGATCGTCCGGCGCCACGAGGTACACCGACGCCCAGAAGAGCGGCATCGCCGCTGCCGCGAACGCTATGCCGCGCCCAAACCCGAAGGCAAATACGGCGTTGGCCACCGTGATGGGATACAGGGCCAACCCCCAGAGGAAGAACGTGACAGAGCCGAACGCAAGGGACGCAGCGAGGAACGCGGGGACGGCAAGTTTGCGCCGCCAACTCGCCGCGGCGTCCCAGGGCAGCAGCCCCCAGGTGGTGACAAGTGCCGCTGTGGTCAAGACGAACGGCAGGGCGCCAGCACGTCGCCAGTCGCCGTTGGGATCGAGCACCCAGGCGACGATCGCCGATCCCACGAGCATCCAGAACAGGAGGGCGAATATGGCCGGCCGGCGCTGGTCCCCAAAGCTGACCGAGGCCCCGACAAGCCGCCACAGGGATTGCAGGGGAGCGAGACCTGGTCGCTGCATTTCGTCCGAGATCGGTCGCTGCATGCCCATGCCCCACTGGACCGCTCCGCACGGCCGCTTTCTGGTTCCTGTGACAGCCCGAGCTGTGCGTGCTGGGCGAGTCTGCGTGACGCGCGTCACACCGCCGCCTGACGGGAGTCACGCTGCCGGCGGGCCGGAAACGTGACAAAAACGTGCCTCGCAGCAGATGAGCCTGGTGCCCAGGCTCCCTAATCTCATCTGCGGCGCAATTCGGGTGCCAGGCGAGTGGCGGGACTGTCACCTAGCCGCCGCGCACCCGCGAGAGTGTAAGGTCAGGAGTCCACCTGTGGCGACAGTGGAATGGGACGCCAGATTGGCGGTACGGACGTCGGTCCGGAAAGAGCGGCAGCTGATTTGGGCGGCCCGGCTGGCCGCGACCTGGTCGTTGGGGTACGGGCTACTTGGTCTGTGGTGGGCAGCCGGCGGCGCAGGATTCCCGTTCGGTGTCAATGACCCGGACGCGGCCAGCGGCATGTCGCTGTTCACTGGCGTCGACGCCACGCGCGGTGGCGCCGTGATCGCCGCATTCGGTGTGACCGGAGCGGTCATCGCTGCACTCCTGATCCAGCGTCAACCCACGTTTCTCCGCCAAGGTTTCTGGCTGTTCGCCTGGATTGCCTGCGGTGCGCTCCTGCTGCTGGTCCCCGATGTCCGCATGCTGCAAGCCCTCGCCTATAGCCTGTTCCTGCGGTTTGACCACCTCAATTGGCCGGTCGTGAATCAGTTCGTCTGCCTGGCAGGTGGACTTGCCTGGGGCGCGACAGCACTCGCCGCCGATTCCCCGCTGTCAGGGAACAACTCCCAGGAGGGGGACGCGTGGACGACACCGGCTGCGGCGGCCCGCTGGGGCCGCTGGCCCACCGCCATTGCGGTGCTCGCTCCGCTGCCCTACGGCATTGTCCGCATGGCCTGGTTCCGTGGGATTCCGCTCGGAGTCCCGGACACGTTCGTGGCTGCCTTGAATCAGGACGTGGCTACACATGGTGGCAGCGTCCTCAAGTACGTCTTCGGGAGCGAGACCTTCGTCGGGGCCCTCCTCACGCTCGGTTTGGTCCAGCGTTGGGGCGAGGTGTTTCCCCGCTGGCTGCCGATCGTCGGCAACCGGCCCGTGCCTATCTGGCTGGCCGTCGTGCCGGCCTCCGCAGTCGCGATCGCCGTCACCGTGGCGGGGCGGGCAGTGGTCGGCGCAATCGTGGTCGACGACGGTTTCGATTGGGACACCTGGGGATTGGCGGGGCCGGCGCTGCTTTGGCCCGTCTGGGGCATCGCGCTGGGCGCGGCGACGCTCGCCTACTACCTGCGCCGGTGCGACGAACCCCAGCCCGGCAAGCATGATGGATCAGCGTCGATCGCCGCCGGCGACGGACAAGGATAACGGGCATGTGCGGTGGGACTGATCGGTGGAACGTAGCCTCCCGCTGGTGCTGCTGGGCCGGCCACGCCGCGGCGGTGTGGGCCGCGCTCTTCGCAGCCCCGCACCTCTGGTGGGCGTTTGGCATCTCGACGGGTTTTCCCGGCGGTAGTGACGGATGGCGGGCGGCACGAGCCGTACCGTGGTTCGTCGCATACGACCTGCTGATCGTGGTGCTCAGCTGTGCCGCCGCTCTGGTGGCGTTAGCAACGGTTCGACGGTGGACCGGCGGCACCCTCCTGGCGTGGGGCGCCTGCGGGTTACTGCTATCGCGTGGGATTGCCGGGCTGGTGGTCGATGGGCTGAGCGACCTGGTCTGGTCCCCGATGTTCGTGGCAGGTGGTCTGCTGTTCGCCGTGACCGCCTGGGGGTGCGGCCGTCAGGCGCATGGTGCTGGTTGAAGGGATCGGCGTCAGGCGCCGGGTCGACGCCCTGGCTGGGCCCGGCACTCCGCGCCCGTGGGCAACCTTGGCCCAAAGCGGCCTGCACAGGATATGGGCCGGAGGTAACACTCACCGTGCCTCGAGCTTGTCGAGAGGTCTCGTCCAGAGCTTGACGGGCTTGAGACACGGTGAGCAATGTGCGTGCACCGGGAGGACCATCTCTTCTGCATGCCGTTGTAACGTAGGCGGGGAGCACCGCCAGATCCTGGCCCCGGAACGCTCTTCTCGCCACCGCAACGGCTGGAGTGGGAAGTTCGCAACAACTACGCTCGTCTTCCACGGCTCCGGATCAGGGTCTCAAGTCGTGAAACCGGGGCAGCGTGGTGAGCACCGACAGCGCTCGTCCGGCACCACCGTTCGACGGAGGTTGCTTGCCACTATGGGCACGCAGACCGATCACAAGTCACACGGATTACCGGCGGTTCCCAACTCTCGGGGCGCTGACGCAGGCAGGGACCGTCAAGGGCCGGCACACACCGTGCGGACAGCTCGCCTCATTGCCTCGATCGCTGGTGCTGCCCTCCTCGCCCTGGCGGCAGGGGCTTTCGCACTCCTCGGCGCGGCATTCGCCACCGACCGCCCGGAGGTGTTTCTGGCGTCAGGCCTGGCCGTCTTCTGCGTTGTTTACCTCGCCGGGCTGCTGCTCGCCACGAGGACGATTGCACCGGCCCGCCGCGCACGTGACCGCATCAACGGTTTTGGCATGGGCGTGGTCGTCGTTGCTGTCGCGTTTACGGCAACAGCCCTACGCCCGATGACCGACCCACGCCTTGCGCCCTCAGCCGTGTCCGGGCAGCGCTTCTGGGAACTGCCGACCGGGTCGCGCATCGCCTACGTACGCATGCCTGCTGTGGGACGCGCGCGATCCACACCGGTCATCGTCCTCCACGGCGGGCCTGGCGTTCCAGACATGGCGGGCGACGCTAACTACTTCGGACGGCTGGCCCGGGACGGGTTCGATGTCTACGTTTACGATGAGGTTGGCTCCGGCCGCTCGACGCGGCTGGCCCACGTGCAGAGCTACACCCTTGAACGCGACGTCGCCGATCTTGAGGAAATCCGGCGCTTGATCGGCGCCGAACAGGTGGCCCTGGTCGGGCACTCGTACGGGGGCAAACTCGCCGCCGCCTACGCTGCCGCTCACGGCGAGCATGTGGCCAGGATGGTGCTCTCCTCCCCCGACGACCCCTCACCCACGGCCAGCGGCGTCAGCATGGTCTCCCGTCTCAACGCGAGAGACCAACTCGGCGTCTACGCGCTCCTGGTGACGCCTCGCCCGCTTCTCGCCTGGGCGCTGCTCCAGGTGAATCCGGCGGCTGCCCACGCTTTCGCCAGCGACGCGGAACTGGACGCCCGGCAGGACCGCGTCTACAACCGGACCCGGCCGGGGTTGCACTGCCGCGACCAGAGCTCCGGGCCGGAGCTGCACGGCCTCGGCTTCTTCGCCAACCAGTACCCCCAGTCGGCGAACCGTCGCCCCAACCACGACTTCCTGCCTGAACTTGCTGGAAGCACCATCCCCACCCTGATCGTCAAGGGACGCTGCGACTACCTGGCGTGGTCCTCGGCCGTGGCGTACCTGCGGCAGCTGCCCGCCGCTCAACTCGTTTACCTCGAAGAGGCGGGCCACAACGTGTACCAGGACGAACCGAACCAATACCTTTCGACGATCCGCGCGTTCCTGCTCGGCCAGACCCTGCCCGATCTCCCATACGCGGGAGCCGAGCCGCCAACTGACTACGAAGGCCCACGGTAGGCAAGAGTGCAGGGACTGCTGGCGGGCAATCGATCAGCCGCCGAGTGGTCCTCGCTTATCCCAACCGGTGAAGTCCACATTGTCCGCTTCGGCCATTACGATCACCGCAAAGGTCAGGACACGGCACCCTTCCTCGATGTGTCCGCCAAACGCGCTCTCGGTGTTACTGAAGGTCACGTGCGCGTGCACTTCGCCGTTGACGATCAGGCCTGTGATCGTCAGGATGTCGAACGGTCCTTCGCCCTGGACGAAGACGTTTCCAGGCGGCATGTTCGTGGTCTTGACGACGTGGTAGTGATAGTGAGAAGAGAACCTACCCCGGCGAGGATGGCCGCATTCTGGATCTTCTGCTCCCGCGCCGCCTGGCGCAGGGGAAAGCAACAGGTCGTCACCGGGATCAAGACGCAACGCCCAATGGCGCGACGACGTAAAACTCTGTGCCTTCATACATGCCTCCCTGGCTGACCTACTCGATTTCCCGCACCGGCCGAATGTCTTGACGGGGAACTACTAGACCCGCGTGGCAAGCCTTCTCATGCTGACCCGGTGGTTCCGCCTACCTGGCAGATTCCCCGGCGCCTTCACACGTGGTCGGCGCGGGAAAGCGCGGGACCGTTCACCCACGCCGCTTCCAGCAACTCTACCGGGCGCTGCGACATTGAGCCGGTCCCGCGCAGCGCGTGTAACCAGGAGAGCCTGACCCGATTCGGCAGGGAACGAGTATCGCCACAATGTGCCAGAGCCTGTTCACGGCTGTGAACAGGCTCTGGCACATTGTCTACCGGGTGGATCGGGTGCGCAGTACCTGGCGCTCTGCTCTAGAGTTCGATCTGTGCGCCGCCAGTGGGTTCAGACGAGCGGGTCGCCAGCCACTGGCGAATTTCGGCCTGGTGCTCGTCACGCAGGTGACCGAAGAACTCGCCGGAAACGATAGCGTCGCCCAGGGCCTGTCCCCCTGTCCAGGAGAAGTACGCGGGATCAGTCAGGGCCTCGTCAGGGAGTTGCTGCACTGCTTCCGCCAGCCGCGCGTAGGATTCGCGCGATTCGTCCAGCACTTCGCCCAGCAACTTTTCGTCGGATTGCTTCTGGAACCAGGCGTTGATGGCGTCGACGTCCTCGTCGTTCTCGTCGTTCAACTCGGCAGGCCACGGCGCGGGTGGCTCGGGCTGACCGTGAGCCGCAGCCTCCAGGCGCTGCAGGCCACGCTCTCGCCAGGCGGTCAGGTGATCAGCGAGGTCCTTGAAGGTCCACTCCCCCATCGGACCTGGCTCCAACATGCGGTCTTCGCCGACCTCGGCCAGCAGGGCGTCCCACGCCTCGCGCTCCCTGTTGATCGCAGCTACGACTTCTCCCTTGGTTACCGTCGTGTTGCTCACACTCATTCCCTCCCGCTGCGTTGCCACGGCATCGTGCAATGGCGAAACGCGCTACACCCAGGTTTGGGAGGTCAAGGGCGCAAGGAGTGTGCCGCGCTACGCGGTCCCACCTTCCCCTGCAGAGAGGAGCGGGAGACGCGCAAACTCGACCAGGGTCGCGGCCACCGCCGGAACGACGATCCCAAGCAGGTGCTGGCCCGCCTCCGGGGTAGCCTCCAGTGGCGAATCCGTGTGGCCCCCAATCGAAGCCCAGTGGCCGGCGCGTTCGAGACGGTACGGAGTGCTGGGGACTGCTGCGCGGGCAATCTCCTCGGCACTACGCTGCGGCAGCGGGTTCCGCACGAGATCGGGCCGGATGGCCATGAGCATGGCGGTCTCGAAGTACCCGGCGTGCCCTGGCAGTCGCCCGGTCACGTCTGGCGCCTGCTCAGCAAGCGCCGCGCGAGCCAGGTCCCAGTAGGATGCCGCTGCCAGGTTTGCCCGGTGTTCCAGCACCAGGTCTCGCACCACGACCTGGATCAGTTCGTGGTTGCCGCCGTGTCCGTTGATCACGAAGATGCGTTGGAAACCATCGCGAATCAGGGAGATCACCACGTCGCGCACCGCCCGGTAGTACGTCTCCGATTCCATGGAGAGCGTGCCGCCGAACGGGAAGTGATGGTGCGAGGAGCCAACTGCGAGCGTTGGCATGACCAGCACGTCGATCTCGCCGGCGGCCTCCGCTGCAGCCTGGCGCGCCACGGCTTCCACCAGGAAGGTATCCGTGCCCAGCGGCAAGTGCGGCCCGTGCTGCTCCGTGGCGGCGACCGGCACCACGGCCAGGGCGCCCGGCGCACGCTCCGCGGCCTCACCCCGCGTGATTTCGTTGAACAGGAGTGGCCGGCTGCTCATCGCCTAGAGCACACCGAAGCGGTCGTAGACATCGCGCAGGTAGGCGCCTTCCCGCAGCATGTCACGGCTAGCGTTCTCGCTGGTCACCTTGTCGTGCGCCTTGCTCACGACCTCGGCCAGGTGCTGCGGCGGCACGACCACGATGCCATCGAAGTCGCCGAAGATGATGTCACCGGCGTGTACGACGACGCTGCCGACCTGGACCGGGCAGCCGAAGTCAACCACGGTGCCCCGGTAGGAGGAGTCGACCGGGCGGAAGCCTGTGCAGAAGAGGGGGAATCCCATCTCCATGATGCGCAGGGCATCCCGCGTGTGGCCATCGATCGCGCAACCTGCCGCGCCGCGTGCCACTGATGCCGTGGAGAGGAGTTCGCCCCAGAAACAGGTCCGGCTGCTGCGGTTGGTGTCCGCCACCATTACGTCGCCTGGCTTGAGGGCATCGACCGCCTCGATCTCCAGGCGATAGGGATCATCCGAGCGCTCGTAGATGTCCGCGGTCATGACCGTGTGAGCGCGACCGACGAGCCGCATCTTCGGGTCGAGCGGGCGTAGGCGGTCATCCATCGCCTGGTTGAGCAGGCCGATGGAATCGAGGACGTCTGACACGACCGCCACGTAGAGCTCATTGCGCATGATATCGAGCAGCCGATCCTGCTCAGCCCGCGCTGCCTCGTCCATCTGCGCCCTCCCCACTTGCAGAGTGTTCACGATTCGTACCGTTCGCACTAATTGGTTCGTTTGGAGAACATGGTATCACGCGTGGGGTGCAGGTCCTGTCGTCGGGCGCAGGAGGAGATCACCGGGCGCAGGAGGTGAGTCATCGCGAGATGGCGTGCGCGCGTGGGGTGCCGGATTTGACAGAAACCATGGTATCGGGTTGATAGCCAGGACCAGGAAGCGGGGCTACCGTGGGGCTCCATCCGGGATGACCGGATGAGGTGCACTCGCCGAAGGAGGCCCAGGTGGACCGTTCATCATCCCACGCATCACCCATCTCTCACGCCCAGGATGTCGCCTTCGATTCGCTGACGCGCTCGCTCTCGGTGTCGCTGCCCCGCCGGAGCGTTCTCGGTCTCCTCGCCGCGACGTTGGTGACCGGCAGCATCAGCGCGGTGGCCTCGCCGGCGGGTGCCGCACGCCGGCGCAAGCGCAGCAAGCGGCGGTCCGGTCAGCATGGTCTTGCCGTTTCCGAGCGCGCCACATCCATCCCGCCAAACTGCATCTACGTCTGCTGCGACGGCACGTGCGATTCCTGGAAGATGTGCATGAAGTGCGTCAAATGGCCCAAACCAACCACCACGGGCGGGGTGCTGACGCAGGCTTGATTCCCCGAGAACGACTGAGCGCGTGGCCGCTGAAGCGGCCACGCCCTCTCTCAGCCAGGATTCGTGCGGTTACAGGTCGAGGTTGACGACCTCGCGCGCGTGCGTCTGGATGAACTTCTTGCGCGGCGGAACCGCGGCACCCATCAGCATGTCGAAGGTCTCGTCCGCTTCCACAGTGTCCTCGATCGTCACCTGGCGCAGGGTGCGCACTGCCGGGTCCATGGTGGTGTCCCAGAGTTGGTCCGGGTTCATCTCGCCCAGGCCCTTGTAGCGCTGAATCTCCGCCTTGTCGCCCAGCTTCTCCAGCGCCTCTCGCAGGCCCTCGTCGTCGTACGCCCAGGTCTCCTGCTTGCCAGCCCTCACGCGGTAGAGCGGCGGCTGGGCGATATAGACATGCCCATCCAGGATCAACTGCTCGAGGTGTCGGTAGAAGAACGTGAGGAGCAGGGTGCGAATGTGGCTGCCGTCGACATCGGCGTCTGTCATCAGCACGACGCGGTGATAGCGGAGTTTCGAAGGATCGAACTGCTCACCAATACCGGTCCCGAGCGCGGTGAGCAACGTGCGAATCTCGTTGTTCTGGAGCATCTTGTCGAGCCGCGCCCGCTCCACGTTCAGGATCTTG
Source organism: Thermomicrobiales bacterium (assembly GCA_046328375.1). Classification (GTDB taxonomy): domain Bacteria; phylum Chloroflexota; class Chloroflexia; order Thermomicrobiales; family UBA6265; genus JACCXM01. Next base: position 229,529 of record JAXLWT010000001.1, on the reverse strand, counting down.
CCGCGGAGCGGCAGGATCGCCTGGAAGCGACGGTCACGACCCTGCTTGGCGCTGCCACCGGCGCTGTCACCCTCGACGATGTAGAGTTCGGCCTTCGCTGGATCGCGCTCCGTGCAGTCGGCGAGTTTGCCCGGCAGGCTGAAGCTGTCCAGACCGCCCTTGCGCTGAACCAGCTCACGCGCCTTGCGGGCGGCCTCACGCGCCCGCGACGCGGTCAGGCACTTCTCGATGATGCGCCGCGCAACCTGGGGGTTCTCCTCCAGGAACGCGCCGAGCGAGTCATTGACCACGGCCTGCACGGCACCCGCCACGTCGGCGTTGCCCAGCTTGCCCTTGGTCTGCCCTTCGAACTGCGGCTCCGCCAGCTTCACGGAGATGATCGCGGTCAACCCCTCCCGCACGTCCTCGCCGGTCAGGGCTTCGTCCGGTTTCAGGAAGCCGTTGCGCTTGCCGTACTCGTTCATGGTGCGCGTCAGCGCGGAGCGGAATCCGCTCAGGTGCGTGCCGCCATCAATGGTGTTGATGTTGTTGGCGAAGGTATGGGTCGATTCTCCGTAGGTGTCGTTGTACTGCAGCGCCACTTCCACCATGCAGGAGGGCATCTCCCGCTGCACGTAGAACGGCTTCTCATGCACCACGGCTCGGTTGCGGTTCAGGTGACGCACAAAGGAGACGATGCCGCCTTCGAAGTAGAAGGTCATCTCCTTGTCGTCGCGCTCGTCGATCAACGTCAGCTTGAGCCCGCGGGTCAGGTAAGCCGTCTCGCGGAACCACTGGACCAGGTAATCGAAGCTGTAGTCCAGCCCACCCGTAAAGATCTCGGTGTCGGCCAGGAAGGAGGTGGTCGTACCATGGTCGTCTTCGCTGGTCGTCCCCACCACCTTCACGGGGCCAGTGGGGGCACCGCGCTTGTACTCCTGGCGGTGGATCTTGCCGTTGCGGCGCACCTCTACCCGGCACCATTCGGAGAGGGCGTTCACAACAGACGCGCCCACGCCGTGCAGACCGCCAGAAACCTTGTACCCGCCGCCGCCGAACTTGCCGCCAGCGTGCAGGATGGTCATGATCACTTCGAGGGCAGACTTGTTCTGCTTGGCGTGCTTGTCAACCGGGATACCCCGGCCGTTGTCGGTCACCGTCACGACACCATCAGCGCCGATCCTGGCGATGATGGTGTCACAGTGCCCACCAAGCGCTTCATCGACCGAGTTGTCGACGATCTCGCGCACCAGGTGGTGCAAGCCGCGCTGATCCGTGCTGCCGATGTACATGCCGGGGCGGCGGCGTACGGCTTCCAGGCCTTCCAGAATCTGGATGGAGGAGGCATCGTACGAGGGGGTTCGAGTCTTCGTGGTCGCTGCCACCGGCGCTTACTCCTTCAGTGCACTGCGTGATATGTGCTTCAAACCAACGTTGGGCTTAACCGAGCCCAAGCTCGTAGAGCCGGTCTTCCCCAAAACCGAGGTGATGACCAAGCTCATGCATGACCGTGATCCGCACCTCACGCGCAATGGCCTGGGGCGAGGTGCATGCCCGCTCCAGCGGCCCGCGAAAAATGATGATTCGGTCTGGCGGAACCAGGTGGTACTCGCCACCGCGCTGGGTGAGCGGGACCCCCTCATACAGGCCGAACAGGGAATCCTCGTCCCCTGCGGGGAGACCATCAAGTCCAGCGGCGACACGAGCCTGAGCGATCTGATCTGCGGTCGGCTCGTTTTCGACGATCACATGCACGTTGTCGAGCATGGCCGCGACCTCAGATGGGAGGCCATCCAGCGCACGGGCGACAATCCGCTCAAACCGCTGGTGCCGCGCGTGCTCGACACGGCGACGAACCCGGTCTTGCATACGGCAAATGATACCAGTTTTGGCGTCATTCCGCCAATTTATGGTGAGCCGGAAGCTGTACGTACAGCAACGCAGCTCTCGTCATCCGCAAGCGTTTTCACCACATCTGCGCTACGAACCAGAACCCGGCGCTACACTCGGCGTTATGACCAGTGAGCCATTCCCCCAGGGCATCGTCACCTTCCTGGTGACGGATATTGAAGGCTCCACGCGCCTCTGGGAGCGGGACACTGAGGTCATGTGGCGCGCGGTGGAGCGGCACAACACGATCCTCAGCGACGCGATCCAGGCGCACCACGGCCACCATTTCAAGACGATCGGCGACGCGTACCAGGCTGCCTTCGCTAGCCCGTCGCAGGCGATTGCCGCCGTCGTGGCGGCCCAGCGAGCGCTCGTGGCCGAGCCGTGGCCAGGGACGGGTCCGATCCGTGTCCGCATGGCGCTGCATCTCGGTGAGGCGACGCCGGGTCAAACGGGGGACTACCAGGCGCCCGCTCTGAGCCGCGTGAACCGCATTATTTCTGCCGGCTTTGGCGGCCAGGTCATCGCGTCGGATGCGCTGCACGCGGCAACCACGGACCATCTGCCCAACGGCGTCACCTTCCAGCCCCTGGGGCAGCACCGGCTGCGAGATCTCCTGGAGCCGGAGACGATCTGGCAACTCAATATCCCCGGCCTGCCACAGACGTTCCCGCCCCTCAAGAGCCTGGAGACCTTTCCCAACAACCTTCCCAACCAGCCGGCACCCCTGATCGGGAGAGAGGCTGAGCTGCGCGAACTCCTGCAGCTCCTGGCCGATCCCGCCATCCGGCTCCTGACCCTGACCGGTCCCGGGGGCGTCGGCAAGACGCGGCTGGCCCTGGCGACCGCCGCCGAAGCGCAGGACCTCTTTCCCCAGGGTGCGTTCCTGGTCGCACTCGCCGGCATCGAGGACGCCACCCTGCTCCTGCCCGAGATTGCGGCGATCCTGGGGGTGCGTGAAGGCGGAGGACTCACCCTCGAACAGAGCGTGGTCCACTACCTGACCGGCAAGCAGGTGCTGCTGGTCCTGGACAACCTGGAGCAGCTTCGCCCGCTGGAGAAGGCGGCGTCTGTCGTGAGCTCCCTCCTGCAACAAGTGCCGACGCTGCGCGTACTTGGCACCAGCCGCGCCCCGTTGCGGGTTCGCGCCGAACGCGAGTGGCCAGCAGCACCCTTGCAGGCGCCAGGCGAGACCAATGCGTTGGATGACGACGAGGCCCTGGCTGTGCTGGCGGCGAATCCGGCGGTCGCCCTCTTTATCGACCGCGCGCGGGCTGCGCGCCCGGCCTGGAACCTCCTGAAGTCCAACGCGCGCGATGTGGCGGAATTGGTACGCCGCCTGGACGGGCTCCCGCTGGCCATCGAACTGGCCGCCGCCCGCGTGCGCGTCATGACGCCTGCAGCCATTGTGGAGAGGCTTGGCGGCGCACTCGACGTGCTGGCTATCGAGGAGGGCAGCCGCCCTGACCGGCAAGCAACGTTGCGCGGCGCCATCAACTGGAGCCACGATCTGCTCAGCTTCGAACACCAGGCGGCGATGCGCCGCCTGGGTGTGTTCGCCGGTGGCTTCACCCTGGAGGCGGCGGAGTCCGTGCTGGCGGAATCCCCAGACCCGTGGATAGACGGCCTGGATGCCGTTTCGATCCTGGCGGAACAGAGCCTGATCCGGACTGAAACTGACCGCCTGGGCGAAACCCGCTACCGCATGTTGGAGACGATCCGTTCTTTCGCCCAGGAGCGTCTCCTTGTGGTGGGCGAGGACGCACCAGTGCATGTCGCTCACGGTAACTGGGTGGGCGACCTGGTGCAGGACCTCTACAAGGTGGTCATTGGCCCGGAAGCGGCTCACTGGCTCGATGTCTGCGAGCGGGAGCACGACAACATCCGCGGTGCTCTGGCGTGGGCACTTGACAACCATAACGTCAAACTGGGCACGAATATCGCGGATCGCTCCTGGCGCTTCTGGGAGATTCGCGGGCACTACACCGAGGGGCGCACCTGGCTGGAGCGCTGCCTGGAGGCGTTCCCGAACGCCCTGCCGCGCCAGCGCGCGCTTCTGCTGGACGGACTTGGCAACATCACCTGGAAACAGGGAGACGTCGTCACGGCTGCGCGCGCCCTGGAAGAAAGCCTGGCGATCTGGCGGGAACTGGGGGAAGAGATGGCGTTGAACGCCACCCTCTCCAACCTGGGGGCAGTGATGGAGCGCCTGGGCAACCTGGATCGTGCAGAGGAGTTACAGCGGGAGGCGCTTGAGCTTGCGCGCAAGTACGGAGACGAGCAGGATGTCTCCCTGACGCTCAACAACCTGGCCACCGTGCTCTGGAACCAGGGCGACCTGGACGGCGCGCAGGAGCTGCTGGAGGAGAGCCTGGTCATCAAGCGCCGCATCGGCAATCTCTTCGGCCTGGCTGTCAGCCTGACGAACCTGGCGATCCTCACCTCCGGCAAGAACAACCTGGATGAGGCGATCGGCTACATGGAGGAGGCGCTCTCCCTGGACCGCCAACTCGGGAACATCGATGGTATTGCGGACTCCCTTGGCAATCTTGCCTCGATCGTTTCACAGACCGGTGACCTGGCGCGCGCGGCCCAACTCGACGCAGAGGCCCTGCAACTGCGCCGCGACCTGGGTGACCGCATCAGCATCGCCTACAGCCTGGAGAGCATTGGCGGGACCACCGCGCGTGCGGGCCGTTGGGTGGACGCGATGCACATGTTCGCCGCCGCAAACCGCCTGCGGGAAGAGATTGCCGCACCACTTCCCGCCGCCGAGATGGAGGCCTACGAATTCGGCGTTGGCCTTTGCCGCGAAAGCCTTTCCAGTGACGCCTTCGACCGGGCCTGGGTCGAGGGGCAAGACCTCTCCCTGGACGACGCCCTGGACCTGGCTTGTCGAGTTGCATCGGAGATAGCTGGAGAAGCAGCGTAGCCGTCTCCAGATCCGCACACATTCGCCCGTTCAGTGCTGCTCATCAGAAAATCACGTATTTCTACGGATGACCCAGCCGCCGGCTGCTGACACCATGCTTCTCAGTCGTAGAGCGCGCAGGAGGAGCAGCCCGATGTTGCAATCACTCAATAACATGGCACGCCGCCTTGCCCCGGCTATGGGTCGCCGAACGCTTCTCGGCCTCGCGGCGGGGAGCGCCACCGGAAGCCTTATCCCGGCGCTCGCATCGCCTGGGAGCGCTGGAAAGAAGAGGAAAGGCAAAGGCAAGGGCAAGAAGCCGAACAAGAAGACGTGCAAGGCCGGGATGCGACCGTGTGGCAAGCAGTGCATTCCCACTGATTCTTGTTGCACGCATACCGACTGCGATCTCTGCAGCCACGAGTTTTGCGAAAACGGTCAGTGCGGCTGTACGGGCGGCAGGGTGCGACACAATGGGGTCTGCGGGTTTGTGCCCCGCTGCAAGAGTGTCAGCCTGACCTGCACCAGCGATGATGAATGCTGCTCTCGCAAGTGCGACATTTTTGATGGAGTCAGCTACCGCTGCAACAAAGGCGTCGAACAGTGCATCGTCGATATTGACTGCGTGAGTAGTAACTGCCGCGGCTATATGTGCCCCGAGTTCCTGGCCATGACCCTGGACGGCATGTGTTGACCAGGGTCCGGCTCCACCCGGAAGCAGGGCACGGAATGAGTGCCGTACGACCTCAAGATGCCGCAGGTAAACGCTCCGCAAGCACCAGGAGGCCGTAGCCGCGTCCCAGGATGGACCAGCCACTCTCGCGCCGGGCAGCAGCGGTTGCAAGGCGCGCCACGTCCTCATCGTGGCGCTCGTCGCGGCGCAGCCAGCGCCAGTAGAGATTCCCGGCGAGGCGTACGACGTCTTCCAGGCCAATACCTGTCGGTACGATCTTCACCACGCGAAAGTAAGGTTGCAACAAGGCAACCAGGTCGGGACGGGGATAGTGCCGGCGCCAGCCCACGCCGGCGACGGCCGGGTGGCGCTTGCCACGGCGGCTCGTTTCCTGGAGGTAGCGATAGGCATTGAAGCCATCGAGCCAGGCCAGTCGCCCCTCGGCGGGCACGCGCAACAGGAGCTGTCCACCCGGGCGCAGGACACGCGCGGCCTCAGCCAGCGCCTCTTCCTCTTTCACCGTGAGGGCGAGTTGATCCAGCAGGACGACGGCGTCGAACGACCCATCAGGGAAGGGCCACGCGACGACCGGCGGTGTGAACGGGATACCGGCCAGTTGAGCCAGCGGCCCCATATCGAGGTCATGGAGGGTCACGGCCAGGCCGGCCCGTTGGAGATCGCCAGCCAGAGCGTCATCGCCGCCCAGGAGCAGGACGGACCCACCAGGTGGCAGGTGCTCGGCGAGCGGGAGACCTGGGACGGACATGCGGTGATTCATGCTGGCTATGATAGAGAGCAGGAGTGTCAGGAGCCGACGTGAGCGAGTTCGCCACACTGCATCCCTATGATCCGCGGTTCGTGCGCGACTACGTCGCGGCGGTACGGGGCGATCTGCCTGGTGCGCAACTCCTCCCCGCTGCTCCAGAATGGGCGAACCGGGAACTGGCGCGGGCTCAGCGCGGGTATCAACGTGCCCTGGCGGGGGATGAGGTCGGCGCGAATCTGGTCAGCCACGAACTGGCCCGCCTGCTCGGCGCCGGGATGCCGGTGTACTTCGTGCCTGGCGCCGGGCTCACGCAGCTCGAGGCGCGCTTCGATCGCGGGCTCGGGATGCTGCTGCGGCCACCTTCGCGTCTGTTCATGGACGCCGGGCTGGAGTCGACAGCCGCGCGGCGCATGCCAATTCGGCTCGATGCCTCTGGAGGCAGCATGGGCGGCGCATTCGTCTCCCCTACTCTCGTCCCCCAGTTTCGCGCCCACATCGAAGCCAGGCTGGAGCGCCTTGCCCGGCGCATGGCTGAGGCCGAGATGGATGCCCCCGCCTACGTTGGCATCCTGCTGGAGGCCGCAACGTTTGCCGAGTCACGTGGCTTTGGCCTGTTCGAGGCTGCCGATGTCGTGGTGCCGGGGGTTGCGGAATCTGAGCCGCCCGGCCTCACCCTCCTGCAGCCCGATCGTAAGCGCCTGGATAAATCGCTGCGCCAGCAACTGGAGGAGGCCGCCCGTCCGCCGAAAGAGCCCGGGCTGTTTGCGCGCATCTTCCGCGGCGCGAAGCCGGCCCAGACGCACGTTGCCCTGGACGATCCCCGCCTCTGGCGTGGCCTGAACGACGTCACCCCGCCACCGGAACGACCCACAGCGCGTGAGGAGGCACCTCAATGAGCCAGGTCTGGGCACGAGACCCCTATCAGCCGCAGACGTGGCCGCGCCTCTTTACCCTGCCGGAAGCGAACAGCCTGCTGCCAGACGTCATGCCCCTCCTGCTGGAGCTCCGCTCGTACAAGGTGACGCTCGATTCTGCCGTCGCTGCGCTCTCCGCGCTCACGCCCGCCATGCGCCAGAACGGCCACGCAGCCCAGGCGAGAGAACTGGAGGCACGCATCCAGGAGGTGACCGAAGAACTCGCGGCAGGCATCGACCAGGTCACCGCGATGGGGATCGACATCAAGAGCCTCGAGCACGGCCTGATTGACTTTCCCTCCCTGCGCGAAGGACGTGTGGTCTTCCTCTGCTGGCGGCTGGGCGAGGGACCCACCATCCGCTTCTGGCACGACATCGACGCCGGGTTCGCTGGCCGGCGTCCGCTGACGGACTAGTGGTGTTCCCACAACCGCCCATTGCCGTCATTGGCGCTGGGATCATCGGCGCCTGCATCGCCGCACGCCTGGCCGAACGGAACGCACAGGTCCTGCTGCTGGATCGGGGGGAACCGGGGCACGGCACCACGCACGCCTCGTACGCCTGGGTCAACGCCAACCAGAAGTTGCCGCGGGCCTACTTCGACCTCAGCGTGGCCGCTATGGCGGAATACCAGCGCCTGGCCTGGCAGCACGCGCCAGCCACCTGGTATCACCGGGACGGCAACCTGGTCTGGTTCGCCGACCCCGCTCAGGCCGCGGCGCTGGCCGACCGCGTGGCGCGCCTGCGGGAGTGGGGCTACGCGGCCGAGTTTCTGCCAGCCACCCAGGCGATTGCCGACCTCGAACCCGTCCTCGGAGGCGGAGACACGAATCCTGGCTCGCAGATCGCCTGGTTTCCACAGGAAGCGTGGGTCGACGCGCAGGCGATGACAGAACGCCTGGTGGCGGCGACGCGCCACGCGGGTGGGCGGGTGCTGACCGGCCCGGAGCGTGAGGTCGTAGGCATCTCACGTGGGGATGGGCGTGTGACCGGCATCACCCTGCGTGGCGGGCAGACGCTGCCCGTCCGAGCCGTGGTGAACGCGGCCGGAGCGGCCGGAGCCGCCGTCGCTGCCATGGTGGATCGAGAACTCCCCCTGCAGGATTCCCCCGGCATGATCGTCCGCGCCGAGCTACCAGATGGCGTGGAAACCCTGACCCGGCTCAATGACCGGGACATCATCGCCATGCGGCCAGACGGTCCGGGCCGCGTCCTGATCGCGCTCGATGTGGACGCCGTGGCAGAGTTGCAGGGACTTCCCTTCGGTCCGCTGGCAGCCGATCACACGCTGGTGGGCCGCGTCATGACGCTCGCGGCGGACGCGGCACCGTCGCTGGCCGTCGCCCAGCCCACGGAAGCAATCGTTGCGCCGCGCCCGATGCCCGCGGACGGCTACCCGAGTGTCGGCAGTGTGCCCGCAATCCCTGGCTACTTCGAGGTCATCACCCACTCAGGCGTGACGCTGGCGCCGCTGATCGGCCGCGCACTGGCAGCGGAGATCCTGGGCCAGCCAGCCGACCCGCTCTTCGCGCCGTACCGCCCGGAGCGTTTCACAACCTGACCAAAGCCATGACGCTGACCCTGCGGCTCACGGCTGGATGAGACGCAGCCATTGGCGCGGTCAACGCGCCGTGTAACGTTGCAGGAACGGCACCACAACATCGAGAAAACGCTCCGTGGCGTCACGGTGCAGGCCGTGTCCGGCTTCCGTGATCTCGACCACCTCGCCGTGCGGCATGAACTCCTGAAATCGCGCGGCGTCCTCCATTGTGGCCATGCCGCCCAGCTCAGGGTTGCCACGGAGCAGCAGGGCCGGACTCTGCACGCCGGCCAGAATCGGCGTGCGGTCAGTGTCGCCAATCTCCAGCGCCTGGGCTGATGCGGCGCGCAGGTCCGTGAAGACGCCCAGCGCGGTGCCGGTGATCGCCTCGGCGCGGCGCTGGCAATCTTCCAGCGTCCAGTGCGGGTTCTCCTGCTGGTACCAGGCAGCCGCCTGCTCCGGTGTGAGCGACGCCAGTTGGATCCAGCCGTCGAAGGCGGGCAGGATCTCCGGCAGCGTGTGGAGCGGCGGGTCCTCCAGCACCAGTGCCGAGGCAGCTACCGGGTACTGGCTCGCCCAGTAGAGCGTGACCAACCCACCCAGCGAGTGCCCCATGATGGCGGGGCGCTCCAGCTCCAGTGCCTCCAGGACACCCTGCAGGTCCTCGGCGAAGACTTCGACCGCGTAGCCATTCTCTGGCTTGTCGGATGACCCGTGCCCGCGCAGGTCGATCTGGTAGAGGTGGAAATGGTCAGCCAGCGCGTCGATGACCGGCCACCACGAACTGCCCCGGCTGCCGATCCCATGGAGCAGCACGAGCGGCGGCTGATTAGGCGCGGGGAATTCCGTGACCGCAATGGAGGTCCCATTCGTGTTGATGGCGTGCTGGCGAGAAGCTGCCGCCGGTGTGCTCGTCACCTCGTCGTCCTTTCCGCTGACAGTCACACCGAACAACGATAGCCCGGACCACCCGAAAGGGTGGGGAATCTGACCTCATCACCGTGGGTAACGCGGTAAACTCCCCTGTTGGGATTGTGGTATGCCCATCACTGCTGCTGCGGCATATCTGGTTGCGCAACGCATCGCGTGACGGCTCGCCGCGCGTGGCGCGCTGTTTGGCGAAAGGCCGCGCTCTTTAGATGCGGAGGACTCAGTTGATACGAGGAACGGGACGTCGCTCTGGCGCGCTGGGCGTGGTGGCGACAGTTGCCATGCTGCTGCTCTCTGCCTGCGGCAACGTCAGCGAAAACGCCATGACCCATGACGCCGTTACGCGCGTCCCGGAGATGAGTGAAGCCGCTGCCGAAGCGACGCGGACGGCCGGCACTCCCGGCGCTGGCGGTGGCGGCGGGAGCACTGCCCCGGCAGGTGAGGTCGCTCAGGAAGTGACCGTCACCATGCACGACATCTTCTTCGATCCGAAGGAGATCACGATCCCGGCCAACACCAACGTCAAGTTCATTCTTCCGAATGAGGGCGCGGCCGCGCACAACTTCTCGATTCCCGACCAGAACATCAGCGTTGACGTCGCTCCGGGCGAAACCAAGGACGTCGTCGTCAATCTGCCAGCCGGAGAGTACGCCTTCGATTGCAACGTGCCCGGTCACAAGGAAGCCGGCATGGTCGGCACGCTGAAGGTAGAGGAAGGCGCTGGCGGCGCCGCTCCGGCCGCTGGTGGCACACCGGCCGCGGGGGCCGAGGCCACGCCGGTCGCGGCCGAGGAAGCCACGCCTGGCGAAGCCGCCGCCCCGGCTGCCGCTGCCGAGCCGGTGACGATCGTCTCGCACGATATCTTCTTCGATCCCAAGGAAATGACGATCCCGGCCAACACTGATGTCACCGTCACCCTCCCGAACGAGGGCGTGACGATGCACAACTTCTCCATTGAAGCGTTGGGCATCAGCGTCGATCTCCAGCCGGGCGAGACGAAGGACGTCGTGATCAACGCCCCGGCCGGGACCTACGAATACTTCTGCAATGTCCCTGGCCACAAGGAAGCCGGCATGGTCGGCACCCTGACGGTGACCGAAAGCGCAGCCGCTCCGGCGGCTGACGCCGCGCCAGCGGAGGCGACGGCCGAGCAGGCAGCAGCTTCACCGCCAGCGGCTTCGGAGGGGACTCCGGCGGAAGCCGCTGCGCCCGCCGCCGCAGCGGAACCGGTGACGATCGTCTCGCATGACATCTTCTTCGACCCCAAGGAGGTCTCGATCCCGGCGAATACAGACGTCACGTTCACGCTGCCCAATGAGGGCGTGACGATGCATAACTTCTCCATCCCGGATCTCGGCATCAGCGTGGACATTCAGCCGGGCGAAACCAAGGAAGTGGTGGTCAACGCTCCGGCGGGAACCTATCAGTTCGACTGCAATGTGCCAGGCCACAAGGAAGCCGGGATGGTCGGTACTCTGACCGTCACGGAGAGCGCGGGCGCTTCCTCTGCGCCCGCGGCAGCCACGGCCGAGCAGAGTGCCTCTACCCCGGCCGCCGAGAAAGCCACGCCGGCTGAGGCAGCCGCGGCTCCCGCCGCTGCTGAGCCAGTGAGCGTCGTGTCGCACGACATCTTCTTCGATCCGAAGGAGATCTCGATTCCGGCGGACACCGACGTGACGATCTCCCTGCCGAACGAAGGCGTCACCGCGCACAACTTCTCGATCGACGCGCTGAACGTCAGCGTGGACATCGCACCTGGCGCCACCGAGGAAGTCGTGATCAACGCCCCGGCTGGCACCTACGAGTACTACTGCAACGTCCCGGGCCATAAGGCGGCCGGCATGGTGGGTACGCTCACCGTCAAGTAACAGGACCTGTTGCACAGATCACGCCCCGTGGCCCGGTTCTCACGTGAGCCGGCCGCCACGGGGCGTTTCGTTCTGGGACAATGTTGGCCGGAGATATTCGCGCCTGTTCGCCGCTCAGGAGGCTCCTCATGGCATCGACCGAGTCCGCAGTACCCACGCAAGCTCTCGCCCCGTTCGACTCCATCCATGATCTGCTGTCGGGCGTCGATGGTGTGCTTGCCATCGATCCGGCCGGGGCAGTCACGGTCCAGGATGCCGGCACCCTGCGGGCCACACTGATCGACCGCCTGGTTGCCACCGCCGTCTTCGCCGATGGCGCCGCACGTGATGCCGCGCGCTGGCTCATCCGCCTTGCAGCCGCCGAACTCGGGATCTGGCCGGCCTCCATCCAGGATGTGTACCTGGCGGCTGGCCGTGGCCAGTACACACACCGCACCGCACCGGCGATCAACGTGCGCGCGCTCACCTTTGACACCATGCGGGCCGCATTCCGCGCTGCCCTGGCCAACGACTGCAAGATCATGCTCTTTGAACTTGCCCGGTCGGAGATGTCCTACACGCAGCAGCGGCAGGGCGAGTACGTGAGTAATGCGCTTGGGGCAGCGATCAAGGAAGGCTTTACGGGCCCCGTCTTTATCCAGGGCGATCATTACCAGGTCAGCGCCAAGAAGTGGGCGACCGACCCCGATGGCGAATTGGCCGCGATCAGGGAACTGATCAGCGACGCCATCGCAGCCGGGTACTACAACATCGATGTCGATGCCTCGACGGTCGTCGATCTTTCGCTGCCCACACTGGAGGCGCAGCAGGAACTGAACGCGCAGCTCACCGCCCAGCTTACCGAGTACATCCGGGAGATCGAACCGGACGGGGTGACCGTCTCGGTCGGCGGCGAGATTGGCGAAGTCGGCCTGCGCAACTCCACCGTGGAAGATCTCCGCGCCTTCATGACGCAGTACGAGGCCCAGCTCAAGGATCGCGCCGGAAAGGCTGGCAAGGAGATCGAGGGCATCTCCAAGATCAGCGTCCAGACGGGCACCTCTCACGGTGGTGTCGTCCTTCCGGACGGTTCCATTGCGGAGGTGGCGGTGGACTTCGACACCCTGCGCGATCTCTCAGACGCGGCCCGCGACGACTACGGGATGGGCGGAGCCGTGCAGCACGGTGCCTCGACCCTGCCTGAGTCAGCCTTTGGCAAATTCGCCGAGGCAGGCGCGGTCGAGGTGCACCTGGCCACCGCCTTCCAGAGCATGATCTTCGATCACCCGGAGTTCCCGGCCGCGCTGCGCGATGAAATCTACGCCTACCTGACGGCCAATCACTCGGATGAGCGCAAGGCAGGCCAGACGGACGCGCAGTTCTTCTACAGCGCGCGCAAGCGCGGCATCGGCCCGTTCAAGCGCCAGATGTGGGCCATGCCGGCCGAGACACGTGACGCGATTGCCGCCAGCCTGGAGGAGACCTTCAGCCAGCTCATGCAGCGGCTCCAGGTCGCGGGCAGCGCCGGCATCGTCGACAAGATCGTGCAGCGGGTCGATGTCCCGGCGCCGATTCCGGCGAGCCTCGTTGCCGCCATGAAGGGTGAATCCGTGGACGCGGGCGGCGCGGAGGCCGCGATTGAGGAAGTCGAAGGCGAGTAATCGCCTGACCGGGGAGGCGAACGATGATTCCGGAATGCAGCGGTCGCTGGCCGCGACGCCTCGTCACGTCCCTGTTCGCCTTGGCTCTTTTCCTCCCTGCGCTGCCAGCGGTAGCGCAGGGAGAGTACACCTGCCAGGGCACGGCGCTCGTTGACGACGGATTGTCGTCTGCCGCGATGGGCCTGACCCGAGGCGAGATCGATGCGCTCTACGGTGCGGGCAATGCAACGCAGACGGGCTGGCTCTGGGAGTTCCAGGGGTTTGACCTGATCCAGTCCAACTGCGACCTGATCGTGAGCATCGATCCCACCAGCAGCTTCGCCAACCCGGCGCAGGCCGCCAGCCTGGTCCGGACGCTTCTGCCTGAGGACGCCGAGCGCGCCGGCAACTGGCAGTTTGGCACGTTGCAGAGCGTCCCCCAGGACGCCGAACTCTGGATCAGCACGGAACTGGACAATCGCCTGGAAACGCTGAATGAGCCGTACCTGGGCCAGGTCCTCGCGCTCTATACGTACGACGGTGACGCCTACAACCCGGGAAACGTCATCCGCGTTGAGCTGCGCGTCGCGCCCTTGCCACAGTAAGAGAGAGGCGCCTTCGTGAGGCGAGGGAGGGCTGGCCGATCTACTGGCCCATCGCCGCGACGAGCAGGTCGCGGCCAATCGGCAGCGCTACCTGGCCACCGCCGCCGCCTGCCTCCAGGATCACGGCAACCGCATAGCGCGGAGCCTCACCCGGCAGGCCAATGAAGCCGATGAACCAGGCATGGGGCACCTCACCCGCAGTCTCGGCCGTACCCGTTTTGCCGCCAATGGCGTATCCGGGCACGTAGGCGCCGCCAAGCGCGCCAAGCTCGACCGCGTTCTGCATCAGTGCGGCTGTTTGTTGCGCAACCTCACGGTCCAGGGGGCGTCGCCAGGTCTGCGGCGAGACGGTGCGCAGCGTCTCACCTCCGGGCGCCCTGATGCTCTGCACCAGGTATGGGCGCATCACCTCCCCTTCGTTGGCCACGCCAGCAGCGACGAGCGCCATCTGCAGTGGCGTCACCAGGAGCTCCCCCTGCCCGAACGCCGTCTCCGCGACGGCCAGGTCGCTATCCAGGAACCCCGGCGTGACCGAAACGCGGCTCGGCTCCGAAGGGAGGTCGAAGGGGATAACACTCTCCCACCCCCAGCTTCGCGCCGCATCCGCCAGGGCCGGGCCACCAACCTGCAGGCCAATCTGGGCGAAGACGACATTCAGGGACCAGGAGAATGCGTCACGCAGGCTCCACTCCGTGACGCTGTCATCCGGGCGGTTCGCCTCGACCAGCGTGTGCCCGTCAATCGTGATACTGCCGGCATCCTCGTAGATCGTGTCCGCCGTCGCGATGCCGCGCTGAATGGCGGCCGACGCGGTAACGGTCTTGAACGTCGAGCCAGGCGCGTATAAGCCCGATGTCGCGCGCTGGACCAGCGGGTTCCGCGGGTCTGTGGTCAGCGTGGCCCATGCTGACTGTGCCGCTGCACGATCATCGTCCGTGAGGGCGGTCAAGGCGTTCGCATCGAACGTTGGGTTGGACGCCAGCACCAGCACTGCCCCGGTCTGGGCGTCAAGCAAGACCACCGCTCCGGGCCGGCTCCCCAGGGCCGCATGGGCCTCCTGCTGCAGCGCCGCGTCGAGCGTCAGGTGCAGATCGTTGCCCTGCGGCGGCAGGCCGCGCAGGGTCTGCAACGCCTGCCAGACCGGGTTGGCACCAGCGTCGCCCATGAGCTCGTCGTCCCAGGAGGCCTCCAGGCCTGTCGCGCCGTAGAGCAAGGGCGAGTAGTAGCCCGTGACATCCGCCGCGTCCGGCGTGAGGTAGTGGCGCGCATACACCCCGTCCTGGACCACCGATTCCGCGAGCACCTCGCCGTTGCGATCGAGGATGGCGCCGCGGGGAACACGTAGCGCCGCGTCGGCGAGCAGCGGGTTGCTGACGACTGCCCCAGTTTCGGGATCCACTCCCACACGGTGGCTGATCACATCGCTCATCACCACCTGTATCCGCAGCAACTGCACCGCGCAGAGCGTGATCACCGTCAGGAAGATGGCGACCATGCGCAGCGTGGCGCGGTTCAACTGGGGCATCTGGGGAGAGAGTTGTGGCCAGAGCGCGAGCGACAGCGGGAGCGCGCTCAGCCAGAGCAGCGCAATCCACTGCGCGTCGGTGATGGTATCCCTCGCGGCCAGGCCGAGGCCGGCCAGCAGCAGGAAGAGCGCCCCGCCAACACGCTGACGCAACGCCGCCGTAGGGAGCGGGACCTGGTCGCTGGTATGGCGAGCGGTGGGGAATGCACGTCGCGGAGGCCGCATGTCCGGAGTCTACCGTGTGACGCAGCAGACGGCCGGTGTTACGAAAGAATCGCGTTAGCTGGCAGGACACCCAGGGTGACACGCGACGTTTTTGCAACGGTCACCGGTTTCCAGCAATGCGCTTGCAACGCTCTCCATCATATTCTGCCCTGGACGTTTGAGGACGCGATGCGGATATGCATGGGGCGCTGCATGTTCCTTCTTGCGATGGAACATACCTCCATGATCTCCTGCCAGCAGGACTCGCTGGCAGCAGGGAGCAGAAACGAAGATGGTGCGAGACTTCCCCAATGAACTGGCAGCAAATCAGCAAGGCGACAGGACACACTTCCGTCGCATCGTCCTTCCCCTTGACGGGTCGCCTGTTGCGGAACGCGCTATCCCATACGCTGAGACACTGGCCCAACTTACTGGCGCCCCCCTCCACCTCGTGCGAGTGATCGACCCCATGCATCCGGGGTCCGCCCTGGGGAGCATGCTTGCCGTAGACGCCTTGTCCCTGGAAGTCTGGCTCGAGGGTGAGCGAGTTGCGGCACGTGAATACCTGGAACGTTTACGAAATGATCTGCAGGCGCGCCAACACCAGGTGACTGTAGATTGTGTGGAAGGTTCCACCGTCAACTCCGTGCTGGCAACGATCCAGCCCGGCGATCTCCTGGTCATGGCCACGCACGGACGAGGCGGTCCGGCACGCTGGTTCATGGGCAGCACCGCCGAAGCGGTCCTCCGTCACACAACCGTTCCAGTCTTCCTGGTCCGTGCAGACGAGTCTGTGCCGTCACGCCTCACCTTGCGCCGTGTCGTCGTGCCACTCGACGGATCTGAGGCGGCCGAGCAAGCGCTACCCATGGCTCGCAACCTGGCGAACCTCATGCACGTTCCAGTGCATCTTGTCACCGTCATGGATGTTTCCGGGATTGTGGCGCTAGACCTCGCAGTCGTGGCCATCAGCGCTGATCGGCTGGCGGAAGATTTGATTGTGCTTTCCACGGAGGCAGAGGACCGTCTCGCCCACGCCTGTGAGCAACTCGGGGAGACTGGGATCACAGCAACGACAGACGTGCTGCATGGAAATCCGGGGTTGGCCATTACGAACGCAACGGAGCCTGGCGATCTCATTGTGATGACCACGCACGGCCGTACCGGACCCGCGCGGTGGCTCCTTGGCAGTGTTGCCGAGACAGTTGTGCGGCGGAGTACAGTCCCTGTGCTGCTCATGCGTGTTGAGGCGGAGCCGTCGAGTCGGTAGTCAGGATCGGGTAAGGCATGTCGACACCAGATCGCGAACGCTACCTGGCAAATTTGCAGGCCGAAATCGATGGCGCTGCACTCTACCGCACGCTTGCCTCGCTCGAAGCGGACTCCGACCTGGCGCCCGTCTACACGCGCATGGCCGAGACGGAAGAGCGCCATGCGGAACTCTGGCGCGCGAAGTTACGCGAGATGGGAGTGACGGATCTCCCGACCCAGCCAGGCTGGCGCACCCGCACCCTGATGCAACTAGCGAGGCGATTCGGGAGCGGGCTGATCCTGCCGACCGTCATCCAGCAGGAGCAGGCGGACAGCGCAAAATACAACCAGCAAGAGGAGGCGCGCGAACTGGGCCTCGGCGCCGATGAACGCTCGCACGCGCTCGCCTTCCGCGCCATTGGTGAGCACACCTCTGGGCTCCAGGGTGGCTCGATCGCCCGGTTTGAAGGGCGGCACCGTGCCGGCGGTGGAAATGCGCTGCGGGCAGCCGTGCTCGGCGCGAACGACGGACTCGTCTCGAACGCCAGCCTGGTCATGGGCGTGGCCGGTGCAGAACTAGCCGGACGCTCGATCCTGGTGACTGGTCTGGCCGGGTTGATGGCTGGAGCGCTCTCGATGGCGCTGGGCGAGTGGCTCTCCGTGCAGAGCGCCCGGGAACTGTTCGCCCACCAGATCGGCATCGAGCGCGAGGAACTGGAAGCCTCACCCGAGGAGGAAGCCGAGGAACTCGCGCTTATCTACCAGGCCAAGGGGTTACCACCCGAACAGGCGCGCGCCATGGCGGAGCGCCTGATCTCCGATCCCAACACGGCCCTGGATACCCTGGCTCGGGAAGAGCTGGGCATCGATCCTGAAGAACTTGGTGGCTCGGCGTGGGTTGCGGCCGGCACGTCGTTCATCCTGTTCGCACTTGGGGCGATCATCCCGGTAGCGCCCTACTTCTTTGTCGAGGGGATGACGGCGGTCATGGTCAGCATCATCCTCAGCATGATCGGGCTCTTTGCCATTGGTGCCGCTATCACGGTCATCACCGGCCGCAACGCCCTCGTCTCCGGGTTGCGGCAGGTGCTCTTCGGAGTGGCGGCGGCGGCCATCACCTTCGGCGTCGGACGGCTGGTGGGAGCGAACATCGGCGGCTAGGAGGCCACACGGTAAGGCGGGCGCACGATGACACCGACCGCACGGAATGACGCAACCAGCTCAAAACCGGGCTGGAGACCGTGGCGCTCCAGGGGCTTCTGGGGGGTGGTGATCGGCACTGCACTCTTTCGCCTCGGCGCGTCGTGGGCCTTCCGTACCCGGAATCCCGCCGTTATCACCCGCATCAAACGGTTCAATCACCGCTGGCTGAACCCCTGGATGCTCCACCTCGCCGGTGGTCCTCACTGGTACGCGGGTCGCCTGGAGCACCGGGGGCGACAGACGGGGCGCCCCTACGCGACCCCGCTGTGGGTCGATGCTGTACCCGGCGGGTTCGCGATGCCGCTGCCCTACGGCCGCGACGTTGACTGGGCGCGCAACCTCCTTGCTGCAGGAGACGGATTCCTCCAGGACCACGGGGTCCGCTATCACGTAGGCAACCCACGCATCATGCCGGCCGTCCAGCTCCTCCCCGAACTTCCTCTCCTCACTCACCGCATCGTCGCGACCTACGGGATTCGTGACTTCATGCGCGTTGATGCCCTGCCACCCGCGGCGCCAATCACGCCGTCCTAGCCAGCACCACCAGCACCGAGCGTCTCCAGATACGCTTTGCCGCCGTGCCCGGCCGTCGTGCTGCGGCACCCGCCCTGCCACCTTGCGACAAACGCGTCGCCGTCCATCAGCCTCTCCTCGGGGCCCACGAGAGCCTCTTGATCCTGAGTGATCCATCCACGCTCCGGCTCAGCACCTTGCACGCTCGCATGAGTATCTGTATCATTGGCTACAACTTCACGAGGATTTTTATTAGATTTATTACTGAATAATATTTTCATTATTTTTACGTCCATTCTTAGCCTTTTTCGTAAATTCTTCGCGTTACATATTGACAACTTCAACCATATCTCTATGATGAGCCAAGTACGCGCGCATCTCATCGCGACATATGAACGTCATACCCGACGCTCTCACGAGCCAGTTACCGGGCAAATCTGAGTGTGCCCGACGCCGCACGTGTGGCATGTGGTCGGTCGCGATGCTGTGCGCTCCGTGAGTAATCACCCTCACGGGCTGGTGCGAGTGCAAGTGCATTGGAGTCGTCGTGACGGGATCATCGCCAAACACCACACCAGAACACCCCGCAATTCTGGACGACAGGATCACCCCGGCCGAACGGAACCAGGCAGCCGACGCTGCGGGCCAGCCAGTGGCCAGCCCGACGGATCGTCGCGATGCCATGCGTGCCCTGGGCGCGGTGGGCCTGGCGGCTCTTGCCGGGCTGGGCGTGACTGGTAGCGACGCCGCGGCGAAGAAGAACGCTGGTAAGGACAAGAAGAAGAAAAAGAAGAACGGCGACGGTGGGACCGGAGCTGAGAAGAAAAAGAAGAAAAAGGCGGGTCCGACTGGCCCAACGGGGCCGACAGGACCAGCCGGACCGAACACTCCCCTGGGGCCGACTGGCGGTGCTGGCCCGACAGGTCCAACTGGCCCGACTGGGCCGAAAGGTGCTGACGGCGATCCAGGGACACCAGGGCTGCCGGGTGCGGAAGGGCCAGCGGGGCCCACTGGCCCGCAGGGTGACACCGGGTCTGCTGGTTCACAGGGGGCGCCGGGCGAACAGGGACCACCAGGTGCGCCGGGAGCACCTGGCGCTCCTGGTGAGCAAGGACCGCAGGGCCCGGCCGGGGCAGAGGGCCCCACAGGACCGACAGGCCCAACGGGACTCCAGGGAGTGCCGGGCCAGGATGGCAGCGACGGGGCTCAAGGACCAACTGGACCGACGGGTCCCGCCGGAGCGGATGGAACCGACGGGACTGATGGCGCACAGGGTCCGACAGGCCCGACAGGTCCTGCGGGCGCGGATGGCACGGACGGCGCTCAAGGACCAACTGGACCCACTGGAGCCGCCGGTGCTGATGGCGCAGACGGAGCTCAGGGGCCGACTGGCCCCACCGGAGCCGCTGGAGCGGATGGTACCGACGGGGCGCAGGGGTCAACTGGCCCGACCGGGGCCACTGGTCCCCAGGGCGCGCCGGGACAGGACGGATCAGACGGCGCCCAGGGGCCGACAGGTCCGACTGGTCCCCACGGGCCGACTGGACCTACCGGTCCTCAGGGCGACCAGGGCGACCCAGGTCAGGATGGCGCGCAAGGGCCGACCGGACCCACCGGCGCCACGGGTGCGGCTGGTGCACAGGGTCCGACTGGTCCAGGTGGTGCGACCGGCGCCGATGGGGCAGAAGGCCCAACCGGTCCGACAGGTCCAACTGGCCCCACCGGGGCACCTGGACAGGACGGGACCGATGGCGCACAAGGTCCCACCGGCCCAACCGGCGCGGATGGCACTGATGGGGCGCAGGGACCAACCGGCCCGACGGGTCCTGCCGGCACCGATGGCGCCGACGGCGCAGAAGGCCCGACTGGTCCCACCGGACCAACAGGAGCATCCGGTGCAGTTGGCGCACAGGGACCAACTGGTCCCGCTGGAACAGATGGCACTGACGGCGCTCAGGGTCCGACCGGCCCAACCGGAGCAGCAGGTAGTGATGGCACTGACGGGGCAACAGGGGCGACCGGTCCCACCGGCCCCACCGGCGCGGCGGGTAGCGATGGCGCCGACGGAACTCAAGGTCCGACTGGACCAACCGGTCCAACCGGAGCAGCAGGTAGCGACGGCACGGACGGTGCCCAGGGCCCCACAGGGCCGACGGGTCCTACAGGTCTTCAGGGGGCAACTGGCCAGGCCGGAAGCAACGGGGCGCAGGGGCCCACAGGGCCGACCGGACCAACCGGAGCGGCGGGCGCGGGTGGCGCGCAGGGCCCGACAGGACCAACCGGAGCATCAGGAGCGACCGGTTCTGCTGGCGCTCAGGGCCCAACTGGACCAACAGGGAGCACTGGCGGGACGGGTCCCACAGGGCCTTCAGGTCTTACGGGCGGGGCGGGCCCCACAGGACCTACAGGTCTCACAGGCGGCACAGGACCAACCGGCCCGACTGGAGGCGTCGGTCCGACAGGACCCACGGGCACTGGCGCAACCGGCCCGACTGGACCGACGGGGTCTGGCGCAACCGGCCCCACGGGACCGACTGGACCGACCGGGCGCACGGGACCGACTGGTGGAACCGGTCCGACCGGTCCAACTGGCTCAAACGGCCTAGCCGGTCCAACTGGCCCGACTGGCCTGACCGGTTCAACTGGCCCAACTGGCCCAACCGGTCCCCAGAGCCAGGTGACAGGCCCGACTGGACCGACGGGACCAACTGGAGGCATTGGCACCGTACAGGTCGTTACAAACTCGACGTTCTACAACAACAATGCAGGGGTCGACGTCACCGCAACCTGCCCAGTTGGGAAGGTCGTCGTCGGAGGAGGTTTCACGATGAACTCGGGCTCAATTAACACCATCTCCCAGGTTGGGCCCGACACGGTCACGCCTCCGACGCTCCCGAATAACTTCCGTGTCAGGGGCAACAAAAGCGGGAATGGAACGGTAACGGTGACAGTTATCTGCGTCTTTGCACGAAACCGCATGCCCGGGAGCTTCCCTCCCGGGCATGTTCATTCAGCAACCAGCAACCAGCGTACAGCCGGGAGATCCACGGAGCGGGAAAAGTCCCGTGGCCGCTACCGTCGACGGAGTTGACGACTCACCCTGCCGTCAACCGGGCACTCCGGCCAGGCGCTGCGACCGGTAACAGCGTGTTCAGGGTCTCCCCTAAATCTATCCGTGCCAACAGTGCTGCCCCCCCCGCCGACGCGAATCCAGCGACTAATTGCTCACCCTGGCGCGCCAGACCGGTTGCCACATCATTCCCACGGTCTGCAACGAAGAATTGAGGCGAGACCGCGTCGATCTGGAATGCATCATCGGTGCGAACGAAGCGGCTGAACGCCACCTCGTTGCCATCTTCGAAGGTGGCTGCTTCGTTCACAAGGAACAGATACCCACCTGGCACGACCACGCCCTGTGAACCACCCCGGAAGCCCTCGGCCAGGTGCGGCGCCAGTCGCAACCCCACCCGCTCAAATCCGGCCATCGCCTCGTCCAACTGGAAGACTTCGGTGGGTTCCCACCAGGCGATGAAGCGGGGTCCGTCCGGCGTGATCACCGGCGACCACCCTTGCCGGAAGTGCCCTGCGCGGGGACCCAGCCCGGCCAACTCAATCAACTCGCCGTCGCGGAGCTGCATCACTACTCCGCGGGTGGTGCGTTCAGCATCACCATCGCGCATCACGGCAGCCAGGTACACCGCGCCTTGCCAGGAAAAAGGGCGCACGTCACTCATGGTGGGACCAGCGCCGGCGCCAGCAGGGAAAGCCAGGACATCAAACTCCAGAAGGCCAGCGTCCTCCAGGGGCAGGGTGGACGAGGCTAATGCGGCTGGACCAACGTCTTCACGAACGACCAGGATCGGGCGGTCCGCCTCTACGACGTAACTGTGATCGCGCAGCGCGGCGCCATCATTCCGCAAGTCGTCAAGCGCCTGCCAGCGGGCCCCAGGAATGAGATCAACCAGCGACCGCGCATAGAAGGTCTGATTGCGGATGGTCAACTCACGGATGTTCGGGGGGAGCGCCGGCTCATTGAGCAATGTGAGGCAGGCGGCTGTTCCCTCCTCCAACGCTCCTTCGTAGAAGGCGTCGATGGAGCGTTGGAAGATCGGGCGCCAGGCGGTTTCCGGCAAGACTCGCATGCCCCGATCCACTGTGGATGCAATTCCTGCTTCGTGCGGCCGGCTATGAACCCCCAGTTCCCGGAGGGCCTCGCTCGGGCTGATCGGCCGGGCAGCTTCAAGCCACCGTTCCACCAGGCACTCGTACTCGGGTCCATCCGGGACACGATTCAGCGCATCGTTGGTTGCGAGTTCCACCATCCCGGTCTGCGATGGATCAAGTCCCGTCACGACAAGAACACCACTATGCCGGGCATCCACGAGTCGACAGGTGAGGTCAGGCCGGTGCTCACCCAGGAATGACACGACCCGCCAAACATCCCCTGTCCAGCCACCCTCACGAAAGGCATGGCTGGCTTGATGCACGTTTTCAGGCAAGACATCGTGAATGACGACGACGGTCCCGGGGTGACCCCAGCGTTCAACGTTGGCCAGGTCTCGCACCACCTGGGTGAATTCGTGCAAGCCATCAATGAAGGCCAGGTCGAGCGGCAGGCCTTCGAGCGTTGCCTCCGCCGAGTGCTGCGCAAAGAACTCATCTGACGGCTGGCAATAGAGCTTCAACCAGGGCTTACGAGAGAGCACCTCATGGCGCAGCTTAGGAGCCGGATCTATACCTATGGTCCGGGACGTTGAGAGGAGCAGCGTGTCCCCTTCGTCGATCCCGATTTCGAGGTACACCTCCGGCTGTAACCCAGCGTGCAGATGACCAAGAAACTCACGGTAAAACACAATCGGAGCCCTTCACATTCAACCCTGTGCCGCGGTTTCGCCGGTCAGTGCGTGAGGTCAGGCACTGCCTTGCCAGTCCTCAGGGATCACTTGCTGCAAAGATCTCGCGCAGGCGCGGTGCGACGAAGCCTGCGGCATCGTCTCGCCAGGCACTGAGCTGGCGACTCACGAGCCGATGGTTCTGCCGGGGATCGTCGCGGAGCCAACCATCGTCCCGGGGATGGCCCTCCCCCGTGACGTCAGGATCGATAAACGGCTCGTACCCCTGCATCGCGGCGATGTTCGGGAAACCAATCTCGAAGAAGTATCTGCCGGCGCCGTACGCGCCCGGAGGCCGGGAGAAGATCGCGGGACCGGCTTCCTCACAGAACTGTCGCACGATTCCCCCGCGCATCACGAAGAACGTTTCCCTGGCATGCAGTCCTACCGGAGCAAAGCGGCCGCGATAGATGCGCTGCAGGGCCGGGAGTTCGTCGCCGTAGAAACCGGCCGGCAACGGCGCAAAGTGCGGGGCGAAGATCCCGACCTGCGCGTCCTCGAACACGCGCTCGATCATGACACGGCGTGCCCAGAACGTGCGAAGCAAGCGGTAGCGAACAGCGTCGTACTCCGCAAACGCGTCACGGCTTCCGCCCTTGGTGTGACCGAACCAGACAAGGTCGAAGCGTTCCTGACTGTTGTGCAAGCCTTCCAGGGCGGCGATGAAGCCCGTGGTGTCCCAGTAGTCGCCAAGCTCGGGCCGCGCCCAGCGCACCTCGACATCGAGACCTGCAGCGCGGACACGGTCCTCCCAGGTGGGTTCAGAGCCGTGATTCATGCCGATGAAGAGTTTTGCTTCGGGGTGGTAATAGCGCAGAAGCCCCAGGTAGTACTCCCCCAGCTCCGGCATCTGCGGTGGGACAAACCAGGCAAAGACCACGGCATGTCGCTTGCCCTTGGGTCTCCGCGGGGGTATCTGCCGCCCGGGATAGACGTCAGGCACGAAGCGCGTGATGCGTGACACGGCAGGTATCTGCTGCAGCTCGGTACGGGGTACCCCGATGGTCATTTCAGTGCTGACCGGCACATCTTCCCGGTCGCTGCTGGCGGGTGTGATCGTGATCTCGTGCAATGTCTCGCCGGGAACCAGTACACCCTCCAGGTCCATCTCAACGTAGTGGAGCACTGGCTGCGTGTACAGTCCCACCCGCTCAAGGTCGTGATGCAGCGCGCCCGGCCGTGCGACATCCAGCCACACATCCCGTGCCCTCGCCTGACCTGCCACGGTTGAAAGAAGCCGCAGGTGAAGCACATCCATGCCGCGGGCGGTGAGATTCAGGCGCATCCGGAATGCGTGATGCACCGGCTCCGACACGACGATGCGCAACGCATGATCTCTGGCACCAGGTCGCGTAACCATGACGCCAGCTCCGGGCAGAGTCATCCAGCCCGTGGCCTGCAGCCGATGCGCCACGCTGTGTGGGGCATCGGCGCCGTGATCGCCCGTGGGCTGACACAGGGAAGCAGGCCGCTCGGACGCGTCGCCGGCAAGCTGGGCGATCCCGTCAGATGGTGCCCAGGCAGGGAGATCCCAGGCCATGATCCGCGGCTGAAAACCCGCGGGATCCGCGCGCCAGCGGGCAACTTCTGCCCGGGCCAGGCGGTGCACCTGCGCCGTATCCTGGAACATCATCACGTCGTCACGCGGGTCACCGTCACTCACGTGATCCCGGCGGATGAAAGGCTCAAACCCCTGCATGGAGGAGATGCTGGGAAAGGCCATCTCGAAAAACCACTTGTTGGCGCCAAAAGCCCCGAGGTCCGCGGTGAAGAACCGGGGATCCACATCGTGGCAGAAGCGGCGCACGATCTCCCCGCGCAGCACGAAAACGGTGTCGAGCGCGCAGAGCCCAAGAGGAGCGAAGTCACCGCGATAGACCCGGCATAGCGCAGCCAGCTCATCACGCCACCCCTGCCACGGGCCTGGGAACGGATAGGTCGGGGTGAGGTTGTAACGTGGAGCGAAGAACCCGACCGTGGGATCAGCAAAGACAGCTGATATCTCGTCCCGGCGAGACCAGAAGTCTCGCCGCTGCGTCGCACGCACCGCGTCGTAGGTCTCGAACGTGACGCTTCCGCCCTTGGTGTGGCCGAACCAGACAAGCAAGAATGGTTCGTCACAGGCGCCGAACGCCTCGAGTGCCGTGAGAAAGCCAGTTGCGTCCCAGTAATCGGGGCTGCCAGTGCGCGCCCAGCGGATCTCGACATCCAGCCCCGATGCATGAAATCTCGCTTCCCAGGCAGGATCGGAGCCGTGATTCATGCCGATGAAGATCCGGGAAGCAGCGTGGTACTGATGCAGCAGCTGCAGGTAATGCTCACCCAGCGCCTCAAGACCGCGGGGCACGTACCAGGCGAAAACCACGGCGTCGCGGAGCACCGGTGCCGGCGAAAGCGCTCCCGGCGAGGGAGGTTCCTGCTCCGGCGCGTTTGCCGGTTCTGGGCTTGATTCCCGCGTTCGCTCAGGGTGTTGCATGCGCACTCGTTCCGCCGACTTCGGCAGCGCCGAAACGGGTTTGGCTCTCGGGATGCTGCATATGTTAAGTCACTGTATGATAGACCACACAAACCCACATGTGTCACAGACCGATGCGCTGCCCGACTTTGCGGTGCAGACAGTCAGGTGAACGTGTCGCTGGCCGGTGAATGCACGGGCGGGGATGCTGGGCTCATGAGCGAATTCTGGCAACACGATTTCCTGACCACGATCGACGCGTACTACGATGGTCGGCTGGCAGAAGGACGGGATACGTGCGAGCGGCTGCTCTCGCTGCCCAGCCTCCCGCCGGACATGACCCAGCAGACCCAACGCAACCAGGTCTTCTATGCGCCGCGGCTCGGCGAGCTGGCGACGCTCCACGCCTGGCCCGTCAAAATTCCGGTTGCGCCGGGCTGGACGTGCTTCAACCCCAGCATCGCGCACGGGCCAGACGGCATCAGCCTGATTCTTCGCTCAGCGAACTTCGCAACCAGCCCACAACTGACCTACACCGTGCACGATGACGCAGGGATCGTGCGTACAACGAACTATCTGGTCTCGCTCGACGCGGACCTGGCCGTCCAGGACGTGTCACTGCTCGATGACCAAGCATTTCGTCCCGAGCCACCCGCGTTTCCGGTAACAGGGTTCGAGGATTGCCGGCTCTTCTGGCAGGATGGAAGCTGGTGGACCTCCGCGACGGTGCGAGATCGCACCGCGGCTGGCATCTGCCAGATGGCGCTGCTGCGCCTCGAGAATTGCCAGCCCGTCGAACTCCGGTTGCTCAGCGACGGCGAGACCCGGCACGAAAAGAACTGGATGCCGGTTGCTGGCGGAGGCGAAGCGTTGCGCTTCGTCTACTCCGTCTCCCCCACCGTTCTGCTGCGCGTCGATCCCACTTCCGGCGAGGTCACCCGCGCGATCGAGCACCCGGCGCCCCACATTGCGCGTCACCTCAGGGGCGGGAGCCAGGTGATTGCCGTCGATGACGGCCACCTCTGCCTGGGACATGAAAGCGTGACCTTCGAGGACGGCAGCCGGGTCTACCTGCATCGCTGGGTGTGGTTCGATGCGCAGTGGCGGCTGGCTCGACTCTCCCGTCCGTTCATCTTTCACGAGCGCGGAGTGGAGTTTGCCGCCGGACTGGCGCGACAAGGCGACGACCTGGTCATCTCCTATGGTGTCTGGGACCGCGAGGCGTGGTTGGCGAAAGTGCCCCTCTCCGAGGTTCTGCCCATGCTTGCAGCGCCGCTCGATCCCATCCTGGTCGAGCAGGAGATGCGCGACCGGCACACCCGGACCATCGTCCCTGCGGGTGATGCGTTCGGCGTATTTCGAGCCGCGGGTGCGCAAGACTCAGGCGTCACTCCAGCCCATCCAGGCGTACGTGATGGCTTCACACCGGCGCCGGTAAGACTCGTGTCCACCACCATCACCGGGAATAGCGCCGAGATCATAAGTGACGCCCTGCAGAGCGTCGTGGACTGGGTCGACGGGTGCCTGCTCATAGACACGGGCATCACGGACGACACGTTACGTCTCGCTCGCGACATTGCGGGCGAGAAGCTCGTCGTGCGCGACTTTCCCTGGTGTGACGATTTTTCCGCAGCCAGGAATTTTGCCCTCGCTGCCTCGGCCGAGCTGGGAGCGGATTGGGCCGTCACGCTCGATGCTGATGAACGCCTCCAGGTGGACCGTGTTGATATCAGGCAGGCGCTCGCCCAGACTGATGCAGATGCGCTGTTTGTTCTGCACAAGGACGGCACCTACGGCAAAGAGCGTTTCTTCCGCCTGCCAGCCAGAGGCCAGTATGTTGGCCCGACGCACGAGGCATTTGTCCGCAACGGAGCCGTCGAGACGCTCCACGGCGCATCCTTTGATGAACTGGGAAAGACTCGCGCGCAGTACCAGCGCAAGGCCGAACGGGACATTGCCATCCTGGCGCGACATGTGGAGATGCATCCCGACGACCCACGCTGGTTCTACTACCTGGGTGATTCACTGGCGGGGCTTGAACGCCACGATGAAGCGATTGCGGCGTTCCGGGTGTGCGCAAGTCTGGGCGGTTGGGACGAAGAGGCGGCGTGGGCCATGTACCGCGCCGCAGAGAGCCTGCTGAAGTTGGGACGTCCGGCTGACGCCATAGAGGCCTGTGCCGTGGGTATGGCCCGCCATGCCGGGCTCGCAGAATTGCCATGGCTTGCTGGATTTGCAGCCTGGCAAGCCGGGCGGCCGGCACAGGCCGCGCACTGGGCCCGGGTTTCGATTGCCCTGGGGCACTACCAGGGAGCCGGCCCATCTCTGCCACGCACCGGCTTTCGTCATCCTCCTGGGCTCTGGGAAGCACCCTTTGATGTCCTGCGCTTTGCGCTGAGATCATTGAGCGACATCGAGGGCGCCGAGGCAGCAGAGCGTGACTTTGCCGCCGCATTGGCAGCACGTGAGTCATTGATGGCGTAACACCTCTGCCTCGCCCTTCCCGTTCGGTTTGCCGCGCGGTCGTCCCGTGAAGCAGGGGCGGCTGCCGATGCCGCGCCCGGCCTTCACCGCTGGCCCGGTCCGGAAAGTTCCCGGGATGCGGCGGGGCGGTGACGCAGCGAGCGCCGCACGTAACCGTGCGGCGCTATCCAGAGGACACTTCGCTGTTTTCCTCGAGCCGCTGCGGGCCCCTGTCATCGCCGGTCGGATTGCCTTCCGGAGCCCGCAGCCTGTCGTGCCATCCTGCCTGATTACGCTGCCGTCGCGCGGGCCGTGCTTGCGGCCGAGCGAGCGGTCAGGACCCACGCAGCAGTCGCCACGAACATCCCTTCCACGACCAGGCTCAGGACACCCATGGGCTCGGTGAAGTCTTCCCAGGAGTTCTCGCGGAAGCCGGGGAACCCGATGGTGCGCGTGATGAAGTACGCGATGATCGAGCCACCAGCAACCAGCGTTCCCAGTTGCCAACCCCAGCGCTCACCGCGCCAGATCCCGACGGCGGCCGCGACAGCGCCGATGACGCTCAGCGCGAAGAGGATGCCCATGTACTGCACTTCCCCGAACATCTCCTGAGTGCCGAGGGCGTGAATCGCGCCACTGGCCAGGATCAGGCCGATGCCTGCCCATGTCTGCATCGTCGTCGCGTTGACCCTGCTCATGTCCTGCTTCTCCCTGAGAGTCTGCCGTTTGGCCCCCGCCATCTGACATCCCCCACTTCTGCATTGAAAGTAAGCCCGCAACATTTGAACTGGATTTGTGCCAGAGACTCCTCGCCGGAGTACGTTGTGATGTCGTGGTCAGGCGGCTGGGACGAGTGGGAGCGTGAACCAGACCTTCGTCCCGCGCCCGGGCTCGCTCGTCAGGCCGATCTCACCGCCGTGCGCCTGCACGAGGGCCCGGGCGATAGCCAGGCCCAACCCGGTGCCACCCGTGGCGCGCGCCCGGGCCCGATCAGCACGGTAGAAACGGTCGAAGACGCGGGCGTGCTCGTGTGGGGCAATGCCCACCCCAGTGTCGGTGACAGCGATGCGGGCGCGCGAATCCTGTCGGTCCACATGGACCTGGATTGCCCCGCCAGCAGCCGTGTAGGCGATGGCGTTGTCCAGCAGGATGCGCAGCACCTGGCGGATGCGGTCAGGATCGACTTCGGCGAACAGGCCAGGTGACGTACTCACCGACAACGACAGCCCGCTGCTCGCGGCGAGGGGTGTCACGGCATCCGTAGCGGTGCGGGCGAGTTCGCCGAGATCAGTCGGCTGACGACGGAGTGGCAACTCTGAACTGTCGATGCGGGCGAGCACCAGGAGGTCATCGACCAGCCGGCTGGTGGCGTCGATCTCATCCAGGACACCGCCCAGCTCTTCGCGCACGTCCGCTGAAGCATCGGGGAGTCGCTGCACGTACTCGGTGGTCGCCCGGATCAGGGTCAACGGCGTACGAAGCTCATGCGAGGCATCCGCAACGAACGCCTGCTGCCGCGCGAACGCAAGGTCGATCGGGCGCATGGCGCGCTGCGCCAGAAAGAGACCCGCTGGTAGCGCGACGATTGCACCAAGACCAATCCCAACCAGGCTCATCAGCCCGACCAGCCGCAACTCGGTCTGGTGTTCCCAGTCATCACGAGCGGCCTGGACGGCGCCAAGGATGCGGCCGTCGTCGCGCACCGGGGCGGTGTAGACCCGAATCGACTGGTTATCGACCGTGATCGTGCGCGCGTCCGTCTCGCCTGCGAGCGCCGCGCTCACCCCGGCAGGGTCGGGGAATCCCGGGATAGGGACACCTCGCGCGTTGGCCAGGAGACCACCGTCCGCGTCGACAGCGAAGAGAAGCGCGTCTCCGCTGCCCAGGAGTTCACGGCCCTCCTCGTGGTCATCGTCTTCCTCACGGTCTCGTCGATCGGTCTCCCTGTTCGTCGTCCGGCCGTCGCTGGCCTCCGGCGGTTTGGCTTCGCGGAAGAGATCGGCCCACGCCCGCTCGGCGACGTCCACCCGGGCAGCCAGCGCGCTGTCCGCCTCGCGGTTGAGGCTCTCGCTCAGGAGCACGTACGTGACAGCCCCCACCAGCGCAATCGTCGCGATCACCACGGCCGCGCTCAAGAGTGCGAGCCGCCGCCCGACCGAGGCGAAGGCGGGATCAGGCATTCGGCACGACGTAACCCGAGCCGCGCACCGTACGAATCACTGGCTCGGCATCCTGGCCATCCGGATCGAGTTTGCGGCGCAGGTAGTGCACGTAGAGGTCGACAATATTGCCCTGGGGGTCAGAGTCGTACCCCCAGACCCGCTCCAGGAGTTGGTCACGGCTCAGGACCTGCCCCCGGTTGCGAAGGAGGGTCTCCAGGAGCGCGAACTCCCGTGGCGACAGCTCAATTGGCTTCCCGTCACGCGCCACGGAGTGTGCGGAGAGATCAATCACCACCGCTCCGACGTTGATGCGGGGATCGAGGATGGGTCGTTCGGCGCGCCGGGTCAGGGCACGGAGCCGCGCCAGCAACTCCTCGAAGGCGAACGGCTTGCCGAGGTAGTCGTCTGCGCCCGCATCGAGGCCCTGGACCCGCTGGGGAAGTTCGCCCCGCGCCGTGAGCATGAGCACCGGCGTGTCAACGTGCTCTGCCCGCAACTCGCGGATGAGTTGCACGCCATCCTTGACCGGGAGCATCCAGTCAACAATGAGCGCGTCGTAGATTCCTGTCAGGGCGGACTGAAGGCCAGATTCGCCGTCGGCAGCGTGATCGACGTCGAAATGCTCCTGGCGCAGCACACGTTCCATGATCCGGGCCAGGCGTTCGTCGTCCTCGATGATCAGGATGCGCATGGACCCATCAGCTACTCACGGCGGCGGGCCGAGCTTGCCGGGCAGCGCTGCCCGCAACGGGTGCGCGCGTGCCGGCGCGCAGGAGGCGATAGCTGACCAAGAGTACTACCGCTGCCCCCGTGGCGAGATAGAGCACGGCCATCCAGGGCGTTCGCGTGTCCGACCCCGCACCGATGCCATGCAGCAGGGCGAGCAGGTAAAGCGGAAAGGTGAGCCAGTGCAGGGCGCGCCAGACACGCTGGCCGATAAAGCGCTTGAGCGAGAAGCTGACTCCGACCAGCAGGAAGAGTGCGCCGGCAAGAATCCCAAAGCCGGTCCATGGCTCGCGCCACCCTGAGGCGAACGGAACCAGCAATTGTTGCAGGGAGAAGCGAACCTTCGTATCCGCGGCCAGGCTGAGCAGGTGCAGCGCCAGGAAACCGTAGGTCAGGTTGGTCGCGAACGCATGCAGGCTGAACACCATGCCGCGGCCGGGCCAGCGGTCAAAGAGGGCGGTTGTCAACCCCAACCCGGTTACCACCGCGGTCCAGGCCAGAAGGTAGAGCATGATGCCGGCGGCGCGCGCCAGGTACCAGGTAATGGGGCTGGGCGAGCGGCCGAGCAGGGCGGCAATCGCCATCAGGCCGGCAACCAGGATGCTGCTGCCGACCAGGGTGGCGAGCGCATAACCGCTCGCTGGGTCAGGCCGCGCGGCCTGTCGCTGTGTGATGGTCGATGCCATGGTCTGTTCCTTGAGTCTCGTGCAGGAGTTCGGCGTGCCCGTTGGTCGCAATGAGCACTGCGGCTGACGCGCCAAAAAGATCAGTGACAGGCGGCGTCGTGGCTGCGAGCAGGATCGCTTTGGCGGCGACTTCCGCTGCGGTGACGGTCGCTGCCAGCGCCGTAACGCTCAACAGTTCACTTTTTGCCGGTAGCCCGGTGCGTGGATCGATCAGGTGATGCACCTCGTGGCCGCCGGATTGCCAACGCCGGCGATGCGTGCCCGATGTGGCGATCCCCGCCCGCGATCCGGACGGCACCTCAACCATGAGGGCGTCCGCGTCCGCGTCCGGGGCGTGGGGATCCTCGACACCGATATGCCAGGCCTGGCCATCTGGAGCCTCTCCCCAGACCATGGCATCACCGCCCGCATCGATGCTGCCACCCGGCCACTGCGCGAACTCTGCCGCCAGGAGATCGACGAATGCCCCCTTGGCGATGCCACCCAAATCGATCCGCATGCCAGCGGGGAGAGCAACTACCCCGGCTTGGTGGTCGATACGCACGCTGGCCCACCTGTCGAGGCCGGACCCGTGCGTGGCAACCGGTGGAGGAATCATGTCCGCCGGACCCGCCCGGACCTCGTCAATGCTGCGGTCGTACCCCAGCGCCTCCAGCAGCGGAAGAATCGACGGATCGAACCGGCTGCCGGTCCGCCCCACAGCTTGCACCACGCCTTCGAGCATGGAGCGGAACGTGTCGTCCGCAGGGATCGCCTGGCCTCCGGCAGCATTGAGACGGCAGAGCACACTGTCCGGACGAAAGCGGCTGAAGCGCTGCTCCCACTCCTCGGCGAGGCGACGAGCGTGATCCACCGCCTGCTCCATGGACTTCTCCGGGACCCCGACACCGGTCATGGCGACCGTCGTGCTCATCGCCCGGAAGTCCCCATGGACAACGTGCGAAGTCATGGCGTTGCTCTCGTCCGGAAATCAGGCAGCGGCGCGTCCTGGGTAGGAGCGACGATACGAACGACCGTCGTCACATCCTGGCTGTTAACCGGCTGAATGGGCACCTCAGCCAGGACGCGTTGACCTGGGGATTCACTGGCCGCGACAGGTAGGGCGGCGCCGGTCGCCTGAGGGGTCCCGGCTGAAATCGCAACGATGCCCAACGCGGCGGCAAGTCCGGCAACTGAGGCGACGAAGAGCCCTCGCCTCGCCCGGGCCTCCCGTTCCAGGCGCTCCTGGATTTTCGGCGAGACGGAGCCTGGTGGCCTGGTCCTTTGCGTCCCGCTCCCTTGAGGAGCAGCCGATTTCTCAGTCATCTTCATATTCGCCGCTATGCTCGTACCGCTCATCGTCACCACGGCCCTGGTCATCCCGTTCACGATCGACAGATCGTTCGCTGCGCTCCTGAGAGGATTCCCCGCTCGTGTTGAGCGAAGGTGGCAGGGTGACCGTGACCACCCGCGGGCTGGTCCTGGTCAACTGTCCAGCTTGGGTGTCGTCCGGAGATTTGGCAGCGGCTGTCGTGGCTGTGCCTGCGCTCACCGCGCTCTCCGGCGCGAAGAGCCGGTCGCGGCCAGCGACGACGCCAGCGCCGACCACCAGGGTCAGGACGATCGAAAGGACAAGTGCTACACGATGGGTCATGGTCAGAACTCCACGAATTGCTGCGGTCCGAACCGGGTCGTTCTCCACGCCGCGGCGGAACGCGTTCGATCAATACCAGAATGTCCGAGTCAACTGTGGCGACCGCCATGCTTGTGATGGTGGTCGTTGTGATGGTCGTGATGATGGTCGTGCCGCCCGCGGTGCTCCTTGCTGTCCTGGCTGTCACTCGAGGACTCGGCGAGAACCGGCTTCGCATCAAGCCGCCGGACAACGGCGAGAGCGGCAAGCCCCGTCCCGGTTGCAAGCAATGTGCGGCGAGTCGTCCTGGTCATGACATCACTTCCTCTCGTGGGCTTCTCCCAGCGAACCAAATCCCGATCACATGCACACCGTACGGGTTGAAGATTTGAGCGGGATTTGAATGCGGTGACCGCGATGGCAATCGCAGCTGGGAGGCAGTTACGGCGAGGCAGCTTCACGCCACGATCGGTCTTGCACGCCGCTGGCGGGGACCCAGGCTGATGGGGACGCGAACATCCAGATAAGCAACGCGTGCCTGTTGGGCAGTGGCCGCTCCGCCGAGACGCACTCTGCATGCATTTCGCCGACTGGCGGGCGCACACCCATGGCGCGGGGGTTCCCGAATTTCTGTGAGAGCCCACGATGGTTGCATGGTCTGGCGGAGAACCTCAACAGGTCGTGATGGCGCCATGCATTGCTGGCTTGCGGTCACAGGTCGCTGGCAGGGCCCATCCGGCATTTCGCTCCCCGGGACAACCGGGGTTGCAGTCGGACCCGGCTGTTTGCGGCAGCTCATGGGTGCCGGACTCGGCCACGTGGACGCGCCGTCGGGCCCTCGTCTGGCGAGCGGCCTGGGACATCGGCCCGCAGAGTTCCCCGGAAACTCGCAGCCGGTTCCCAGCAAATCCCCAGCTTCCTTCCCTAGTGTGTGCCGTGAGCACGACCGCAGCACGGGTTGCGGCAACGACGACTGCACACGCTCCGCACTGGCCTGCTTACCAGATGCGCCGCACGGGATTCGCTCATGTGCCACGCGCCCTAGTTGCTGGCCGGTACGCCGCGTCAGACACCTTTTGCCTTTCAGGACTGAAACTCACCGGAGACGACACCATGACGGTTGCAATGCACGAGGTCTTGACCGCTCGAATTCACCGCCGCTCGCTGCTGACCGCCGCTATTGGCGCGGGCCTGGCAGTCAGCGTCGGCCAGCGGCTGACCTTTGCGCAGACGCCCGAAGCACAGACCGCGAACGCGGCGCCAGAAAATGCCGTGGTCTGGCCGAAGTTCAATCTCAATTCGGCCACCTCAGACCAGTTCAAGGCCATCCCCGGAGCGGGCGACCGGATGAATCGCGAGTTCGAGGAGTACCGCCCGTACACGAGCATCGGCCAATTCCGTGGCGAAATTGGCAAGTACGTTTCGCCGGAGGAAGTCGCGGCGTTCGAGGCCTACGTCTTTGTCCCCGTTGATCCCGACCAGGCGGACGCCGATACCTTGCAGCAACTCCCGGGGGTGACAGCCGACGTCGCCAACACCCTCATCTCCGGCCGGCCCTATGGTTCGTCTCAGGCGTTTCTCGACGCACTCGGCAAGCTGGTTCCCGCAGATCTGGCCACAGCGGCCGGAACGTTCCTGGCGCCGGACGCCGGTCCAATCGCGACGTGGATCAAGTACAACCTGAATACGGCCAGCAACGCGCAGTTCCAGGGGATTCCGGGCGCCGGCGACCGCATGAGCCGCGAATTTGAGGAGTACCGCCCGTACACGAGCATTGCCCAGTTCCGCGGCGAGATTGGCAAGTACGTTTCGCCAGAGGAAGTGGCGGCGTTCGAGAAGTACCTGTTTGTCCCGGTTGGCACGGACGCCAGTGATCCCGACACCCTGCAGCAACTGCCCGGCGTGACCGCCGACGTGGCGAAGGCCCTCCAGGGTCAGGGACCATTCGACAGTCCTGAAGCGCTCCAGGCCGCCCTCGTCGCGACGCTCCCGGCTGACCTCGCATCCTACGCCACTGGGTATCTGGCGTCATGAGCGCGCAGGATCGGCTCTCCCGGCTCACGGGGTTCCTGTACGGGCTGACCATCGTCATGTTTGCCGGCACCATCCTTGAGCTCATCGCGGCCAAGCACTTCCAGGAACCCATGCAGTTCGTACCCTTCGTGCTGTGTGTCGCCGGCATCATCGCCGTGTTCCTGGCCTGGCGGCGCCCCGACCGGCTCGTCATCCAGGGCCTGCGCGTGCTGATGGTCGTGACGACGGCAGGCACGCTGCTCGGGATCTGGGAGCATGTGGAAGGGAACATGGGCTTCATCCAGGAGATGCACCCGGGGACCAGCGGCTGGCCGCTCATCTACGGCGCGTTGACCGGGCGAGCCCCCCTCCTTGCCTCCGGCGTCCTGGCTGCTTCGGCAATCATCGCCATCGCCGCGACATTCGCGGCCGGGTGGGATCTGGCGGCTGTTGGCCGGTCCGAACCACTCCGCGCGTCTCAACGGTCCGTCTCTACGATGTCATAGCCTGACCTGGCGAATCTGTCGCGAGTGAGTTGCTCTGGTATGCCCGTAGTCAGGGCATACCAGGGCTCTATGCGCCAGCAGATGGCTCATGGCCCCTGCCTGCAGACCTGTCACCCCTGCGCCTGCCACCGTCTGCGATGTGTCAAGGCGATCGTGATTACCGATTCGCCGTCGAGGTCCAACATCCGTCAGGAAACGTCGCGGTTTGCTCCCTCGGATTCGATTTCGATCCGGCGAAGCGTGGCTTCTGTGCCAACCACGGCGATGCGGTCGCCACTGGCCACACGAAAGTTGGCGGCCACCGGAGAGATGGCCAGGCCAGCTCGCAGGACCGCGACGATGCTCGCGTGGGGCACCTGCGCCTGGACCTCACCCACGGTCATGTCCACCAGCGGCGAACCAGCATCGACCTGCACGTCTTCGACCACGAGGCTCCCCGACGGGCCCTTGAAGAGATCCTCGATGAAGTCGACGGAGCCCGGCCGGAGTGCCAGGCGCGCCATCTGCCGGCTGGCCGCTTCATACGGCGAAACCACCTGGGTCGCACCCGCGCGGACCAACTTCGGAGCCGCGCTCGCGTCGTTTGCACGGGCCACGATAGGAAGTGTGGGGTGCAAGGCACGCGCCGAGAGGGTGACAAAGACATTGTCAGCATCGCTGCCGAGGGCCGAGACCAGGCCCGCCGCGCGCTCGAGTCCCGCCTGGATGAGGACGGCATCCTCGGTGGCATCTCCCGCCACGAGCATGAATCCAGCATCGGCGGCATCCCTGGCTGCCGCTGGCTCCTCCTCGATGACCAATACCTGGTGTCCCAGGTCGTGCAGAGCGTGGGCGGTCTGGCGGCCCACGCGGCCGAATCCGGCCACGATGTGATGCCCGCGCGCGTGCTGCGCCAATCGCTCCATGCGCCTCTCCTCCCAGCGAAGGCCCAATTCGCCCTGGAGCGCCACGCTCACCAACGTACTGAGCGCGTACCAGAGGGCAGCGAGGCCGACGACCAGTAGCACGATGGTAAAGAGCCGGCCACGCTCCGAAAGTGGCCGTACTTCGCCGAAGCCGACCGTGGTGATCGTCGTCGCACTCATGAACAGGGCATCGGTCAGCGACCACCCTTCGATCGCCATGTAGCCGAGCGTTCCGATGGCCAGGAGGGCAGGAAACGCCAACAGCGCGTACAGCAGGCGCCGCCGCAGGGTTGGGAGATGATTCGACGCACGTCCTCCTATGCCCTTCGCCATGTCCGCATCGTCGCAAACCCAGGTCGCTGGAGCAAGCCAGGATGCTGGGAGCAGGGCATATTCCCCGCCGACACGGCGCCCGGGCGTGGTTGCTGCTCAGGTGACGTCCGCTGCTTATCCCGGACTGGCTTCAACGATATGCAGATCGACGTTGTCCAGGAGAGCGAGGAGTTGATCGACGAGTGACGCGTCGAACAGGCGCTTCCAGCCGGTATGGCGGATATGCCGCATAACGACCAGCGTCGCGTGTTCGTCGCGGACCGCCTCGGCAATTGCTGGAGCGAGGTTCGTGGCCTCGATCACACGGACACGGGCCCCAAGGTCTTCCGCCAGGAGGACATTCTTTTCGAGAACGCGTCGCTCCGCACCCGGAAGGCTGTCCAGCCCACCGGGCGGTGTCAGCACGCCGGCGACCAGTTCGCCCCGAAAGGCACTGGCCAACCGCCAGGCGCTGCGCACAACGGCACCAGCCACGGCATCACCATCGACCAGCACCATGACCCGCTCCGCAGCTGGCCAGATCTCCTCGATGCGATGCTCGTGCATGTAGCCGGTCAGGGCATCCTCGACGCCGGCCGCGGTGTGACGCAGGGCCATCTCCCGTAGCGCCGTCAGGTTGCCCGGGCGAAAGTAATGCTGCAGTGCCTGCTGTGCCCGCTGCGGTGGGTAAACCTTGCCCTGGCGGAGGCGCTCGATCAGCGCGTCTGACGGGAGATCGACAAGTTGCACGTCGGCGTCATCCAGGACACGGTCAGGCATCGTTTCCCGCACCTCGATCCCGGTGATCCCGGCGATGACGTCCTGCAGGCTATCGAGGTGCTGGACGTTGAGGGTCGAGATGACGTCGATGCCAGCGTCACGCAGGAGTTGGACATCCTCGTAGCGCTTGGCGCGAATGGAGCCCGGCGGGTTGGTGTGCGCCAGTTCATCCACGAGGACGATTTCCGGCTTGCGGGCCAGGATAGCGTCCGTGTCCATCTCCTCGATCGTCACGCCCCGGTAAGGAATCCGGACGCGTGGGATGACTTCGAGATCGCCAATCTGCGCTTCGGTCTCGGATCGCCCATGCGTTTCAACGAAGCCGGCGACGACATCGTGGCCTTCGACCCGCAGCCGGCGTCCCTCGTTCAGCATGGCGAAGGTCTTGCCGACCCCGGGCGCCGCGCCGAGAAACACGCGCAGCGATCCATGCCTCGCATGCGCGCCCTCACCACCGAGGTGGTAGCGCTCCAGCAAATCCTCTGCCGTCGGACGCGGTGGCTGATCTATCTCGCCGCTCTTCCCCAGTTGGGCCTCCCAGGATCGTGTGCAGTTACCACGTTGCGTGATCGAGACAGTTCCGGAGAAACCTACCGGCCGCCCTTTGGCGTCTTCGTGTCTCGATCAAACTGAGACACGTGAATGGACCCTGGCGCGGAGCATGGGGTCCGACCTGTCAGGGCCGCTCCACGACGTCGTTCATCGGTGATTATGGCGCCGGCGTCGCCGCTGCCTCCGCACCGGCCGGAGCGGATGCTGCCAGCGGCGCGGCGGTGTCGAGCGCCAGGTTCAGCTTGAGGACATGGACGCGAGGCTCACCGAGGAACCCAAGTGTCCGGCCCTCGGTGTTCGCAGCGACAAGGGCACGGACCTCATCCTCGGTCATACCACGCTCACGCGCGACCCGCGGCACCTGGAGCTCTGCCGAGGCGGGGCTGATGTGCGGGTCAAGGCCACTGCCAGAGGCGGTCACCAGATCCACCGGAATCTGCTCGCCTGCCGGCAATTGATTCTCCTCGCGGATGATGGCGACATCCTGCCTGACACGGTCGATCAGCGCCTGATTGGTGGGCCCATAGTTGGAGCCTGAGGAGACCAGGGTGTTGTTCCCGTCGCCCGGGGTGAACGCCGCCGACGGACGGCCGCGGAAGTAACCAGGCAGCGTCTGGCCGGTATTTGGGTTGATGAACGACTGGCCAATAAGCTCGGAGCCGATGATGGTCCCGTTGCGCTCGATGAGTGAGCCATTGGCCTGGTAGGGAAAGATCACCTGGGCCAGTGCCGTCATGGCCAGCGGGTAGGCCAGGCCTGTAAGCACGGTCAACACCACGATCATCAGGAACGCCGTGCGCAATTGCTTCAGAAACATGGATGATTCCTCAACGACGGAGAAGAATTTTCGAAGAACGAGGTCTCTCGCCAGGCTCGAGACGACACGGTGTGCACACGGCGGCCTAGGTCAACCCGACGGCCGTCAGGATGAGATCAACGGCCTTGATCCCGACGAAGGGAGCAATGATGCCGCCAGCCCCGTAGATCAACAGGTTGCGGCGCAGCAGGGCCGCCGCGCTCATCGGCCTGTAGGCGACGCCGCGCAGGGCGAGCGGAATCAGGATGACGATGATCAGGGCGTTGAAGATCACAGCCGAGAGGATGGCGCTCTCCGGGCTGCTCAGCCGCATGATGTTGAGGGCGGACAGGAAGCCAGCCTGGCCGTCAGCCGCGTAAGCGCCCGCAAACATGGCCGGGATGATCGCGAAGTACTTGGCCACGTCGTTGGCGATGCTGAAGGTGGTCAGCGCGCCGCGCGTCATCAATAGCTGCTTGCCGATGCCGACGATGGCTATGAGCTTGGTCGGGTCGGAATCCAGGTCGACCATGTTGCCGGCTTCCTTGGCCGCGGCCGTGCCGGTGTTCATGGCCACCCCCACGTCCGCCTGGGCCAGGGCTGGCGCGTCGTTCGTGCCGTCTCCGGTCATTGCCACCAGTCGTCCGTCGGCCTGCTGCTCCCGGATGATGCGAATCTTGTCCTCCGGCTTCGCTTCGGCCACGAAATCATCGACGCCCGCCTCATCGGCGATGGTGCGCGCGGTCAGCGGGTTGTCGCCGGTAATCATGATGGTGCGGATACCCATGGCCCGCAGCTCGGCAAAGCGCTCCCGCATACCCGGCTTGACCGTGTCCTTGAGGTAGATCACCCCCAGTGCCCGGCCATCCTCCGCCACGACCAGTGGTGTTCCTCCGGCGGCAGCAACGTTGCGCACGGCGTCATCCAGGCCAGCCGGCACTGGCGCCACGCGATTGATGGCGTCCACCGCGCCCTTCATGGTGGCATGGCCATCCAGACGGACACCGCTCATGCGGGTCTCGGCGGTAAACGGGATGAAATCGGCGTTCGCGAGTGCCGCCCGGTCCGCGCGTTGTCCGAGCTGCTCAGCCAGGGCAACGATCGACTTCCCCTCCGGGGTCTCGTCTGCCAGTGAGGAGCGCAGAGCGGCGGCCGTCAATTCCTCCTGGCGCACGCCGGGTGCGGGGATGAACTCGGCGGCCATGCGTGAGCCGAAGGTGATGGTGCCGGTCTTGTCCAGCAGGAGGACATCCACGTCACCGGCCGCTTCCACCGCGCGGCCACTCATGGCCAGCACGTTGTGCTGGACCAGTCGGTCCATGCCGGCGATGCCGATCGCCGAGAGGAGTGCGCCAATCGTGGTCGGGATCAGTGTGACCAGCAGCGCGATGAGCACCGTGACCGACGCGGGTGAACCGGCGTAACGCGCGAGCGGGGACAGGGTCATCACCACGATCAGGAAGATGATGGTCAACCCGGCCAGCAGGATGTTCAACGCGATCTCGTTCGGCGTTTTCTGCCGTGCCGCCCCCTCCACCAGGGCGATCATCCTGTCCAGGAACGTCTTGCCCGGCTCTGCCGTGATGCGGATCTGCATCGAATCGGAGATGATCTGGGTGCCTCCTGTCACGGAGGACGCAATGTCGGTTCCCGGCTCCTTCAACACCGGCGCTGATTCGCCAGTGATGGCCGCTTCCGACACGTAGGCCACCCCCGCGATCACCTCTCCGTCACTGGGGATGATGTCCCCGGCCTCGACCAGGACGATGTCTCCCGGCCGCAGGTCGGCAGAGGGCCGTGTTTCGACCCGGCTGGCATCCCCGCCGATGATGACCTTGGCCATCGTCTCCGTACGGGTGCGGCGCAGGGTCTCCGCCTGTGCCTTGCCGCGCCCTTCCGCCATAGCCTCCGCGAAGTTGGAGAAGAGAACGGTGAACCAGAGCCAGGCGGTGATCCAGGCGACAAACCAGATCTCGCCCAGCCCGGTGGCGCCGGCAAGCTGGGCCACCAGGACCGCTGTCGTCAGCACCGCGCCAATTTCGACCACAAACATCACGGGGTTGTGCCAGAGGTGGCGAGGATTGAGCTTGCGGAAGGACTCGCGGGTAGCGGGTCCCACAATCGACGCATCCCAGATACCGCGCTGGGGCTGCTTCTTGACCGAAGCGCTTGCAGACGGACGTTGATCCGGCGGGATCATCCCCCCGTTGCGTGAGCCAGTTTCTGCCATTGGCGCCACGTTGGCGGCGCCCGGCTCGGCTATCACGGTGCTCTTCACATGGTGGCCGTTTCGCGTCTTGGCCATGGTCATCTACCTGCTCTCGCCTGCTAATCGATCTAGAGTCCGAACGTCACGCCGGCCTGCATCTGAAAGTGCTCGATCACCGGTCCGAGGGTGTAGGACGGGAAGTAGGTCAGGGCGCCAACGATCAGGATGACCCCGGCCAGCAGGCCCACCCAGAGCGCACCGGTCGTGGGGAACGTGCCAGATGTCTCTGTAACCCGCTTCTTTGCCGCCAGGGAGCCAGCGAGCGCCATGATGGGAACGATCATCAGGAAGCGACCAATCAGCATGGCGAACCCAAGGGTGGGATTGAAGAACGGCGTGTTGGCGCTGATGCCGGCGAACGCGGAGCCGTTGTTGCCCGTGGCTGAGGTAAAGGCGTAGAGAATCTCGGTCAGGCCGTGTGCCCCCGGGTTCCAGCGGCTGGCCAGCGCTTCCGGCGTGGCCATGGCCACCGCGGTAAACCCGAGAATGCTGAGCGGGAGTACGAGAGTGACCAGCATCGCCATCTGCACGTCGAACGCCTGGATCTTCTTGCCCAGGTACTCCGGGGTGCGCCCGACCATGAGGCCCGCGATGAAGACCGCGAGAACCGCGTAGATGAGGATGCCGTAGAGCCCGGCGCCGACACCGCCGAAAATCACTTCACCCAGGCCGATATTCGCCAGCGGGATCATGCCGCCGAGCGCTGTAAACGAATCGTGCATGGCGTTCACCGCGCCGCAGGAAGCCGCTGTGGTGATGACCGCGAAAAGGGCCGACGCCGCGATGCCGAAGCGGCTCTCCTTCCCTTCCATGTTCCCGCCCGGTGCGACATGTCCAAGCACCTGCGTGCCCTGGTCGGCGCCGGCCGTTGTCAGGAGCGGGTTGCCATGTTGCTCGGCAACCGTTGTGACCAGCACACCGATCAGGAAGAGAGCCGCCATGGTGGCGAAGAGGGCCCAACCCTGGCGGGTGTTGCCCACCATCTTGCCGAAGGTGTACGTCAGCGCTGCCGGGATCGCGAAAATGGAGAGCATCTGCAGGAAGTTGGTCAGGGGCGTGGGATTCTCAAAGGGGTGCGCGGAGTTGGCATTGAGAATGCCACCGCCATTGGTCCCCAGCATCTTGATCGCTTCCTGTGACGCCACCGGCGCTTGCGGCAGCAGGAAGTGCTCACCGGCAACGGTGGTGATCGGTGTGTAGGGATTGAGATTCTGGATCGAGCCGCGAGCGACCAGTACGAGCGTGAAGACGATGCAAATAGGCAACAGCACATAGAGGGTCACGCGGGTAAGATCGACCCAGAAGTTGCCCAGATCCTGTGTGGAACGGCGGGCGAAGCCACGGGTCAGGGCAATGGCGATGGCGATGCCGCTCGCGGCGGAGACGAAGTTCTGCACCGTGAGCCCCAGCATCTGCGTGAGGTAACTCATGGTGATCTCCGGGGCATAGCCCTGCCAGTTGGTGTTCGTCATGAAGGAGACCGCGGTGTTGAATGAGGAGCGTTCCTCGATCCCCGGCAAGCCCTGCGGGTTGAACGGAAGGCCACCCTGGAACCGCTGCAGGAAATAGACAACGAGAAAGCCGAGGGCGTTGAAGAGGAGCATCGCGACCAGGTAGGTGGTCCAACGCATCTCCCGCGCCTCATCGACGCCGGTGATGCGATACAGGCCACGCTCAACAGGGCGCAGCACGGGGGACAGGAACGTGCGCTCGCCATTGAAGAGCTGAAACAGGTAACTGCCGAGCGGCCTGGTTAATGCCAGCAGCACGCCCATATAGGCGACGACCAACACGACATTTGTCATCGACGCACACTCCTTCGCACCACAGGTGAGGGGGCGCCACACTGGCGGTGAAAGCCCCCTGGGCACGAGCGGTGTTCTGCGCAACAACCTATGACTGTCTAGAACTTCTCCGGGAATACCAGGGCGTACGCCAGGTAGAGGATCAGGGCAACGCCGATGACCCCGGCGACAAGTTCGCCCACGCCCATTACTTTTCTCCCACCTCGCCCGGCCGGATGGAGATCATGCCGTGGCTATCAACGGTGAGGTCGACGTGATTCGAGGCGGCATAGGCCTGATAGCTGAGGAGTTCCTCGGGCGTCAGGTGCCCATTCGTGACAATGTGCACCCCGCGCACCGTCCGCCGGGAATCAACGAGACGGCAGGCTTCAGCGACTCGCTCACGCATCTGGAGCGCACGCCGCATGTGCGAGATCGACAGGACCGGGCTGGAACCCAGGGTTGCGAGGCTCATTGCTATTTGTCACCGATCAGGAGCCGTTCGCACCCAACCATGTAGGCCAGGCACGCGGCGAAAAAGCCGATCGTGCTCGCGATCAGCACGAGATCCAACATCGCTCCACCTCCCAAAGGGGTTCTCGCCGTGGGAAATCAGGAAAGCCGGGGCCTCTCGTCAAGCGCGGTTCTGAACTCCACCGGCCTCCAGACCTGCCGCTGGCCCCGCGGCCGCTTGCCACCAAGAAACTCACGCTCTTCCGCGCAAAACCGGATAAACGCGACGCTGTCCGTGAAAGACCGCGTGACCCACGCGGTCCTGGCCAACGCGGGCCATGAGACGACCTGACCGATCCGCCACACCGCGAGCCCACCAATCAGGAGCGTCAGCACAAACGTGACGAAGCCCAGGTCGAGAAGCAGCTCCATCATTGGAAAATCTCCTGTGGGGAAGATGCACGGCAGGCCAGCCGGATCAGGCGCAGCAAGGCGTCGATCGGGAATGGCTTGTACAGGACCCCGAGTGGTCGAAACTCCCGCACCCGCGTCGGGTTTGGGGGCAC
This sequence comes from Thermomicrobiales bacterium, assembly GCA_046328375.1. Lineage (GTDB taxonomy): Bacteria > Chloroflexota > Chloroflexia > Thermomicrobiales > UBA6265 > JACCXM01. The sequence goes on along the minus strand of JAXLWT010000001.1, from coordinate 185,206 downwards.
GGCGGAGAGCACCACGACCGGCACCTCGCAGCCGGCCGCGCGGAGTTGACGCAGGACGTCCCAGCCGGTGGCGTCGGGCAAGTTGACGTCGAGGAGCATGACGGCGAAGTCAGTGCTGAGCGCGGCTGACACCGCGTCGGCCGCAGTCGCAGCTTCCACGACGCGGTAACCACGTCCTTCGAGCGAGCGCACCAGCGTACGACGCAGCCTCAGCTCGTCTTCTACGAGCAGGATCGCTCCATCGTTGCCACTTACTGACACGTCATGACCTCCGCTGGCAGGATTTCACTCCTCCGTACCAGGGAGAGACGATAGGACTGGGGTCGTTAAAATCGTGTCAGAAACGGCCGGGGTGAGGTTAGAACCTGGTTAGAGTTTTTGCGCGACGACGGATGTCATGGTCCGCAGGCGATAGCCCACGCCAGGCTCCGTGATGATGAGCTGGGGATGGCTGGGATCTGTTTCAAGCTTGCGACGCAGGTAATTGATGTAGACGCGGAGCTGTTGGCTGGACTCCGTCACATGGCTCCCCCAGACGCGATCCAGCAGTTGCCGGTGGGTCAGCACCCGGTCCGCCTCGCTGGCCAGAACGCGCAGCAGATCAAACTCTGTTGGGGTCAGGTGAACCTCTTCACCATCGCGCAGGATGAGATAGTGCTGGAGATCAATCGTCACGTTACCCGCAGTGAGGACATCGGCAACACCAACGCTGCGCCGCCGCAACATGACACGCAGGCGCGCCAGGAGTTCCGGCATGCCGAAGGGCTTGGTCAGGTAGTCATCGGCGCCCTGGTCGAGCGCGGTGATCTTGTCCGCCTCCGCGCCTCGGGCCGAGAGGACAATGATCGGCACGCTTGACCAGGTCCGGGTCTCGCGCAGCACGCTCAGCCCGTCCAGGTCCGGCATGATCAGGTCCAGGACCACAGCATCCGGCAACCAGGTGGCGATGGTTTCCAGGGCAACGGCGCCACCGTCGGCTACGGCCACGTCGTACCCGTACGCCGACAGGGCACTGCGCAGGGCGCGCCGCATCTGCGGCTCATCGTCGACGACCAGTACGCGCTCCCCAGCCACCAGGACCTCCATTTTTCCGAAACAAACACGATCAGCCAATTCCACACAGTAGCGACGGGCAGCCAGAAGGGGCCGGGCGACACGAGCAGTTCGTCCCGAGGCGGGCCGGAGCGCGAAGGCTGCCAATCAGCCTGTACTCACGCAACAGTCACCCATGGCGTTACCCTGCGTCCGGCAACTCTTGCATTGCAGCTTGTGACGTCACAAAATCTGGCGACCCGTCAGCCCAGCAAGCAACGCCCGCAACGCTGACCATCCGAATAAAAAGACTTGTCGCAACAATACTGCCGCAATCCGTGGCAAAGCCTCCCTTCTGTGCCATCTCTGGCAGGTTCTAACAGCTTTCTAACGCCTTCACGCGGGACTCTTACGTCGCTCTAACACGCTGCGCCGTAGCCTAGGCGGTGGGATAGAGGGCGCACGGACATGCCCTGGAAGCCGAACTGAGGCAGGTCTTCGAAACAGCAATGGTCACGATGCAGGTCACCGCGAATCTTCCACAGCAACATACAAGCACCGTCGCGCACTGGCTCCTGGAGGACCAGCCACACGAACCCGATGGTCCGTACGAGCAGGAGAAGCCACACCACCAGCACCCCTGGTGGAAGGTCATGTGCCTGACCGGCGTGGACTACTTCTCAACGCTCGGGTATCAGCCTGGCATTGCCGCCCTGGCTGCCGGGCTGCTCTCGCCCATCGCGACGCTGATCCTCGTCCTCCTGACCCTGCTGGGAGCCCTACCTGTCTACCGCCGTGTGGCCCAGGAGAGCCCGCGCGGCGAAGGCTCCATCGCAATGCTGGAGCGGCTCCTGCCCTGGTGGCAGGGCAAGCTCTTCGTCCTGGTCCTGCTCGGATTCGTCGCCACGGACTTCATTGTCACGATTACCCTGTCTGCCGCCGATGCCACAGCCCACGTCCTGGAGAACCCCTACGTTCCACATTTCCTGGAGGGTCATCAAATCCCGGTCACGCTCTTTCTCGTCGCCATCCTGGGCGGAGTCTTCCTCAAGGGGTTCAAGGAAGCGATCGGCATCGCGGTCGGACTCGTCGCGGCATATCTCTCGCTGAATCTCGTCGTGATCGTCGTCGCTTTCGGCACTTCCTGGCGAACCCGCACCTGCTGATTGACTGGAAAGACGCCCTCTTTGTCCAGCACGGTAGCCCGGCCATGATGGTGGCCGTCGCGCTCATCGTCTTCCCGCGCCTGGCCCTTGGGCTCTCGGGATTCGAAACCGGCGTCGCGGTCATGCCGCTCGTGGAGGGCGATCCAGGAGACCGGCCCTCGAAGCCTGTCGGCCGAATCCGAAACACGCGAAAGCTGCTGACCACGGCGGCGCTGATCATGAGCGCCTACCTGATTTCCAGCAGTCTCGTCACCACGCTGCTCATCCCCCACCAGGAGTTCGAAGAGGGCGGTGCTGCCTCAGGCCGGGCGCTGGCCTACCTGGCGCACGAGTTCCTGGGGGACAACTTCGGCACGGTCTATGACATCTCGACGATTCTCATCCTCTGGTTCGCCGGTGCCTCGGCCATGGCCGGTCTGCTGAACATCGTGCCCCGCTACCTGCCACGGTACGGTATGGCTCCGGACTGGGCTTCTGCCACGCGGCCACTGGTGCTTGTCTTCACCGCCGTAGCCTTCGCGATTACGTTGATCTTCCAGGCGGATGTGGAAGCGCAGGCTGGGGCCTATGCGACCGGTGTCCTGGTGCTGATCACCTCTGCCTCGGTAGCCGTGACCCTGGCGGCAAGAAGCGCCGGGCAGCGCCTGCTCATGTTCGGCTTTGGCGTCATCGCACTGGTCTTTGCCTACACCACCGTTGTCAACGTGCTCGAACGCCCAGACGGCCTGAAGATCGCCTCGTTCTTCATCATGGCCATCATCGTCGTGTCGCTCATCTCGCGCACGGTGCGCTCAACGGAGCTGCGCACCTCTGCCGTCGAGTTCGACGACCTCGCGGAACGCTGGATCGACGAGGCCAGTCACCGTGGCACCATCCGCTTCATCGCCAACCATCCTGACGAGCGGAACACCCGCGAGTACCTGCTCAAGGAGCGGAGCGAGCGCCAGACCAGCCACATCCCGAGCGGCAAGCCGATCATCTTCCTGGAGGTGACGGTGCGCGACGCCTCGGAGTTCGCGGCGCCGGTGCGTGTGACCGCTGAAGAGATCGGTGGCTTCCGGGTCTTCCGTGCGGAGGGCACCGCGGTGCCCAACACCATCGCCGCGGTGTTGCTCGCCATACGCGACCGCATCCGGAGACCGCCGCACGCCTATTTTGGCTGGGCGGAGGGGAACCCCATGAAGTACCTGGCCCGCTTCATCTTCTTCGGCGAGGGGGATATCGCGCCCACCACGCGGGAAATCCTGCGCAAGGCGGAGCCAAATCCGGACAAGCGCCCGGTGGTTCATGTCGGATAACACGCTGATGCGTACCGACGAAAGCTGCTTGTGAGTGCACCCCAGGAGAACGAGATCCTTCCTTCGTCAGGATGACACCTGAGAGTGGACGAGACCTCTCCCACCGCCGGCTGCCGCACGGGGTCCTGCAACACACTGGATACCACCTCTGCGGTGGGGACTCCGGCCTTACCAGAGCGTCCCGGGAAAGTGTCACACCCCCGCACCTCGACTCAGGCGTCTTGCTGGGCCCCCAGGCACAAGATCTCGTTGTCAGCCGTCATCGCTTGACGTGAAACTACCGCATCGTCGAACGACTCGTGTGCAGGGCTGCCACCTCAATTACGCTCGTCCCCTTGAACGTCGCGTTCCCGGCTTGTGAGCCGGAAATCCAGCGCCTTCGATACGCTTGAGCAACCATCCGCAGCGCATCGACGCCGCTGCTGGCATCATGTGGGCCGGCAAACGCGCGTGGCGTTGGCCACGCGTCAGGAGCGGGCCGTGCCGCAGGGGCAAGCCGGATCCAGCCAGCAGATGTCCGGGGTGGACTGGGCACTGCTGCTCCTCCTCGGCCTGGTCTGGGGCGGGACATTCTTCTTTGGCAAGGTTGCGCTGGCGCTGTGGCCACCATTTACGGTCGTGCTCGGCCGGATCCTGATCGGCGCGCTGCTGCTGAACATCGTCGTCCGGCTGACCGGCCATCGTTTGCCGCGTGATCCTCAGATCTGGCGAACGCTGCTGGTGATGGGCCTGCTGAACAGCGTCATCCCGTTCTGTCTCATCGTCTCCGGTCAGACCCAGATCACCTCCGGGCTCGCGGCCATCCTCTACGCCACCACATCCCTCTTCACCGTGCTGCTGGCGCCGGTCTTTGCCGCAAACGAGCGGCTGACGGCCTCACGGCTGCTGGGAGTATTACTGGGCCTGTCCGGCGTGGTCATCATGCTCGGTCCCGAGGCGCTGCGAGATCCGGGCAGTGCCACCCTGGCCAAACTGGCCGTACTGGGTGGCTCCATCTCCTACGCGCTCGCCGCCATCTGGGGCCGGCGATTGCACGGCGTCCCCTCGCCCGTGGCGGCGGCCGGCCAACTCTCCGTGGCCGCGGTGTTCATGGTGCCCCTGGCACTACTCGTGGACCGTCCCTGGACGCTCCCGCCACCGACGCCGCAGGTGGCGGGAGCAATCCTCGGCCTGGGCCTGCTCAGCACCACAGCCGGCTACCTGCTCTATTTCACCATCCTGCGTCGCGCCGGCTCGGTCAACGTGTCACTCGTCACGCTCCTCGTGCCACCAAGCGCCCTGCTCCTCGGGGGACTCTGGCTGGGTGAAGCTACGACCGGGCTAGAACTGGCCGGGCTGGGGTTGATCGCGCTGGGGCTTCTGGTCATCGATGGCCGCGTGTGGCGGATCGTGCACGGGCCGCTTACGTGACGTACCGCACCATCGCCTGGCGCTCATGTACGAGGCTACGAGCCAGCACCGCCATCCGGCGCTGAAGGCGTCCCTCGCACGAAGTCCAGGAAGCCCTTGAGCAGATCCGTGACGAACCATTCCTGCTTGCGCAGGCTGATCAGCGCCACGAATGAGCCGGGGGGTACGTCACCGGCGGTCACGGCGCCGGCAGTGACCGGCGCGAGCGTGACATCTGAGACATGCCAACGACGATCCAACTGCTCTTCAGCCAACGCCTGGTCCAGCGCAGGTTGAAGTGCTGCTGCACTCTCGGCAGACACGACGCGTACACGCACCCGGTGCCTGGGCATCAGGTCTCCCTTTTGCTTGCCCTCCGGTCCGCTACGACCAGCGGAGCACCACTATCACCCCAGGCTGTTGCGGGCAACAGCTCGAGCGCGCCCGGTCCGGCCCGTCAGGTCGCCTCGATCTTGAGCACACGCCCATCCGGATCAATCCGCGTCGTCCAGAGGTGTGCCAGCACGCCGCCCGCCTCGCGCAGGGTGTAGGCAAATTCGCCGCTGCCGCCGACGACGATCGGGCTGTCTGGCGCAGGGGAACCGGCTGACGTCAGGCCGACGTCGTTGGCCATCATGCGGGAGCGGTAGAGATGGAAGCCGTCGCTGACCAGGATCACATCCGTGATCCCCTGTGGTTTGAGGATCGCCGCCACATTCTGCATGCTCTCCCAGGTGTCGTGCGCGGCGTTCTCCATGATGATGTTACCGGCGGGCACGCCCGCGTCCACCAGGTAGGCCTGCGCCGCCTCAGCCTCGGTGTAGCCATCCCCCGGCTGTTTGCCACCGGTGACCACGATGTAGGGCGCGTAACCGTCCCAGTACAGCTGCAGCGCGTGATCCAGCCGTGATTGAAAGACGGGGCCCGGCCAGCCGTTGTACTGCGCCGTGCCCAGCACCACGATCGCCTGCGCCGGACGAGCACCTTCGGTACGCGCCTGCCGGTAAATCGACAGCATCAGGATGGCGCTACTGATCAGCACCGCGAAAAACAGGAACCAGAACCCGGTGACCAGCCAGCGCCACAGTTCACCCCAGAGGGAGCGCCGGCGCCGCATGGGAGCTTTTGGGCGGGAGGATTTCGCCGGAAGCGGAGCGACAGCAGGGCCATCGCGGAGGGTGATCATGACGCGATGATGGCATCCCGGCCCACCGTGTTCAAGGCGCGGCCCATCCAAGCGGGTTCGACCCACCGCTACAATGCGCGCAGATTGACCTGCCAGTAAGCAACACGAAGGGGATGCTCCGTCCATGGCGCTGGAAGTACGGGATAGCTCGGGCATGAACGTGGTTGGGGAAGCTGCGCATGAGCAGACGCTGGCCCGCTACCGCGACTACGTCACGACCTCCTTTGTTGCGGCCGTCGAGCCGATCGCCATCGGCAAGGCGGAAGGCGCCACCGTCTGGGACCAGGATGGCAAGGAGTACATCGACGGCTTCGCCGGGATCGCCGTCGTCAACGCCGGGCACGGTAACCCACGCGTGATCGCCGCGGCGAAGCGCCAGATGGATGACCTGGTCCACGCGGCGTCATACATCTACCACGTGCCTGTGGTGGGTGAACTCGCCGAACAACTGGCCCAGATCACGCCCGGCCGGCTGCAAAAGACCTTCTTCGGCAACAGCGGCGCCGAAGGCATCGAGACCGCCATGCGCCTGGCGAAGGCCTACACGGGCAAGCGGGAGATCATCTCCCTGACCCACTCCTTCCACGGCCGCACGGCGGGCACCCTCTCCATCACGGGCAACAAGGGACGCAAGACCAACGGCGGCCCGTATCTCTCCGGCATCGCCTTCGCGCCAGCGCCGTATGTGTACCGCAACCCCTTCGGCAGCGATGACCCGGAAGTGGTGGCAGAACGCTGCGCCGAGATGGTGCAGTGGGCTATCGATTTCCAGTCGGCGGGGGATATCGCCGCCTTCATCGCCGAGCCAGTGATGGGGGAAGGCGGCATCCTGGTGCCGCCAGCCAGCTACTTCCAGCGCGTCAAGGAAATTCTCGATCGTCACGGCATCCTGTTCATCGCGGACGAGGTGCAATCGGGCTTTGGGCGCACCGGCGAGATGTTCGCCATCGAGCACTACGGGGTGGAGCCGGACATCATGGTCCTGGCCAAGGGCATTGCCGATGGCTTCCCGCTCAGCGCCACCATTGCCACGCCGGAGATTGCGGACAGCCTGAAGCCGGGTGAGCACCTCTCCACGTTCGGTGGCAACCCCATCTCCTGTGCGGCGGCCATTGAGAACATCGCGGTGATGCAGGAGGAGCGGCTGCCGCAGGAAGCGGCACGTAAGGGGGAGATTGCCCTCTCCCGCCTGCGTGAGATGCAGGAGCGCCACACCCTGATCGGGGATGTGCGCGGGCTCGGCCTGATGATCGGCATCGAACTGGTCAAGGACCCCGTCACGAAGACGCCGGCGGGTCAAGAGGCTGCCACCGTCAAGCGCCTGGCGCGCGAAGCGGGCGTCATCATTGGCGCCGGTGGCCCGGCTGGCAACGTCGTGCGCCTGCAGCCACCGCTGGTCATCGACGACACCCAGCTCCACCGGGTGCTGGACGTCATCGACGCGGCGCTTGGAACGGTGAGCGCCGGGTAGCCGACAGCGCCGTCCGCGCATCACGGGGAGAACCTGGCTTCGCGGCTGCTGGCTGACCGCGAAGCCACGGTTCATCGGTCAGGAACGAATGCCAACAACGCCAAGAATGCCAGGGTTGGCATTCTTGGCGTTGTTTCGGGAAATGCGGCACTACCTGGTGATGCTGCCGCAACGGGCGGAAAGGCGCTTTCCCTTCTACCCCGCATCCTCCAGCGTCGTCTCGAGACCGCTGTCGCAGTTCGCACCTGGCTCAGGCCCATTGCCCGCGTAGCGCTCGATGAACGCGCCCAGGCGCGGGTCGTCGGGGGCGTCGAGACGCAGCTGGGCGCCCCAGGCAGAAGCCACAATCGGGTCTTTCAGGTCCGGGTACGGGCTGACCAGCACCGAGCGGTGTTGCGCCAGCTTGTCGAGCGTCTTCACCTCGGCGCCGGGGAGATCCGGCTGATACGTAATCCAGACGGCGCCGTGCTCGAGCGAATGCACGGCGTTCTCGTTCCTGACAGGGGCATCGTAGGCAGCGCACTTCTGCCAGGCGGGCGCGTGGGCTCCACCCGCCGGCGGATCCTGCGCGTACTTGACCGGGTCCTCGGTGTGCTCGGCGGATTCCACCGTAAACGTCTCAACACCGGAGATCGGGGTGGCTTCCACCACCGCCGGGTCGAACAGGTCAGTGCTGACATCCGGCGCGGGGGTGCCAGCGTCCTGGGCCAGAACGCTCCCCAGGGACAAGACAGAAACCAGCCCGGCCACGAGGAGCGGAGCGTATCGGCGCGTCATGGGAGGATCCCTCCAGGTGTGCTTAACCGGCGAGATGCTGGATCACGGCGACCCAGGCCACCAACTGCGCGGCAATGGCAGCGCCCAGTGCGAAACGGGCGGCAAAACGATCGATGGGATGCAGGAACCAGGAGACGGCGAGAAACATCACCGTGAGGAAAAGCGACATCAGCGGCAGCCGCCAGAGCACGCTCGGCGGGCCCCAGAGATTGGGATTCCCGGCGGCATCAAGGCGGAGCAAGATTTCCGGCGGCAACGATCCCAGGCGAATGCCGAGCAGAAGCGCCATGATCAGGACGCTGAGGAGATTGAGCCCCAGCAACAGCATCGCCGCGGGATCAGCCACGAGCGACGCATCCGTCACGGCCCGTGGCGCACCGATCGAGACCTGCATGTTCGGCAGACGTGGTCCACGGGCGGCAGCCGGCTCTCCAGCGGCACGTCGTGTGCTGCGGCGACGGCCGGTAGCAGCCGCTGTGGAAGCCTGACGGCGCCGGGTCCGGGGTAGTGGAGCCGGTCGCGGCTCCTCGAAGTCAGCCTCGTAGGACTCGTCGTACCTTGCTTCAAAGGCATCGACCTCGACCTCTTCATCGAGATCCCAGGCGGCCGCATTCAGCGGATCATCATCATCCAGGAAGGGTGATTTACGGTTGCGTGACGAGTTGCGCAAGGCGTCGCTCTCGGCGGCGACGTTACGTGACGGGCGCCGGGGCTCCTCTGATTTGCGGTACGGGTCATACGGCTGAATCGGCCGGGAAAAGGAATAGTCGCTCAGCCGATCCCGTTCCTCGGTTCCGGGATCATCTTCCGGCCCCGGGCCACGACCACGTTGCGACATAGTGCTCGTTCCTGCTGCCCCAACGGCGCGGGGACTCTGCCGACCGCAGGAGCAGGATAACACGCGCTATTTCCCGGGCTCGCAGGAACTGGGCCTCGTAGCCCGGGGCGAAACGGTATGAAGGAAGCGATCCCGACGCGCCCTACCCCGCCGCACGCACGGCAGCCACCGCGGCGTCGTAGTCCGGCTCCTGCATCTGGTCGGCGACGTAGTCCGCGTAGGCAATGCGCCCGTCGGTATCGATCACGAAGACGGCGCGCTGCAGGAGCCGCCACTCCTTGATCAGCGTGCCGTAGTCGCGCCCAAATGCCTCGTCCTTGTGGGCAGAGAGGAGCGAGTGCCCGGCACTCTCCGCACCCCGCCAGCGCTCCAGTGCAAACGGGAGATCCATGCTGATGGTGTAGAGCACGACGTCTGCCGGGATGTCCGCCCGCAGGTTGTCCCACTTGCGCGTTTCAATGTGGCAGACCGGCGTATCGACGGAGTTGACCACGTTCAGGAGCCGCACCTTGCCAGCAGAGTCCGCCAGGCTCACCTGGCGAATTGCCTGCGTGTCCGGATCGAACTGCTCCAACGTGAAATCCGGGGCGGCATCACCGGCGGTGAGCTGCCGGCCAACCACCGTCAACTGCTCGCCAAGCTCAAACGCCTCTCCCGTGCGCTCCATGACACCCTTCCTCTCAGACGTTTCCGTCAGCGGCCCGCGCCGTAGTGCAGTGCCGCTGCCGCGAAGATGTGCGGCGCCTGCTGCAGCGACTTCAGGCTGATGTACTCGTTCGGGCCGTGCGCGGGAGGCAGCAAACCGGGACCGAATGCCGCCAGGGTCGGAACACCACCCTGCACGTGGAAAGGGAACGCGTCCGTGCCGCCCGGGAATGCCTTCAGTGGAGGCGCCTCGCCCAACACATCTCGCGCCGCCTGCTCCACCGCCACCACCATCGGGTCACCCGGCAGCACCTCGGAGGGCGCGATCCAGCCCAGGGCGGGGTTGAATTCCCACGTCACCTCGGCACCCGGCACGAGAGGGCGAATCCTTGCGAGCGCAGCCTCGATATCTTCCGCCAGCTCCTCCTGCGTCATGCCGGGTAGGGTGCGGATATCGCTCCAGAACTCAGCGTGACCCGAAAGGACGCCATACCCCACTCCACCCATCGTCTTGATACCCAGGTTGAGGGTCGGTCCCGTTGGGCACAGCGGGTGGGCAGGGTAGCGCAGCTTCAACTCGCGCCGCAGGGCAACCAGTACGGTCGCCATCGCCTCCACCGCGTTCACCGTTGGCAACTGGTCAGAAATCGAGGAGTGCGTCTGGGTTCCCTTCACCACCACGCGGAAGCCACTCACGCCGCGTGACACCACCCGGATGGCGTCCCAATCCTCGAAGACGCCGGCCGGCTCGCCAAGCAGGATTTCATCCGCTTCGATCGCCTTCTGCCGCGTCAGATAACCGGCGCCGTAGTAGCTGCCGTACTCCTCATCCGCCGTAAAGACCAGCGAGAGGGAGCCCGCGGCGCGGTCCGCGACCTGCTGGAAGGCGGCCCCAGCCAGGATCATGGCGGCGCAGGCACCCTTCATGTCGGTCGAACCGAGGCCGTAGAGGCGGTCACCTTCGATGACTGGCTCGAACGGGTTGGTGCGCCACTCATCCGCCGCGTCACCAACGGGCTTGGTATCGAGGTGCCCGCAGATGGCGAGATGCGGGCCCGGACGCGCTCCGTCGATGCGCACGATGAGGTTCGGGCGATGCGGCAGCTCCGCCAGGATACGCGGCGCCGGCAGGTTGTAGTGCGCAATCGCCCGCTCAATGACCTCAGCCGCCGCTGTCTCGTCACCGGGCAGGTTGGGCGTGGGCGCCGCGATCAACGCCGATGTGAGAGCGATGACCTCGCCTTCACGCGCACCCAACCACGCCCGCGCGTCGTTCAGCGCGGCAGAAACATCCGCTGCCTCTGTTGCCATGGACTGCCTGTGCTCCCTCTCGTTCCAAGAAACACGCCAGGACCCACACGTGTCGTGATGCCGGCATCCCCCTCCGCTGTCATCCCGACGAAGGAGGGCTCTCGTCTGACGAGCATACGATTACGGTGAGAACGAAATCCTTCGCCTGCGGGCTCAGGATGCCAGATGATGAGGGTTGCCGCCACCAGCCCTGATGGGTCCGGAAGTCATGTCATCCAGAGCGCCACGAGATCGCTCGCCAAGCTCGAGACGCCACGAAGTCTGGAGCACGTCAGTCCACGAGCAACGCTGCCACTGCTGGATTGAATACCAGCGTCAACTGCTCACCAACGCGATGCTCAGCCTCACCCACCGCCCGGTTCTGCCGGTGCACGGTCACGATCTGGCCCTGTGGCAACGCCACGAGGTAGTGCGTGAAGGTGCCGACGTAGACGATCTCGTCCAGCCGCCCGGTGAGCTGATTCCAGCCCGCGGGCACACCCCCTGGCACGTCCTCCAGCAGCGCGATCTTCTCCGGGCGAACAGCCAGTGCGGCTGGTCCGCTGGCCGGGCCGTCGGCAGGGCGACGTACGCGCAGATTGCCGACACCCGGCAGCTCCACGATGGCGGTATCCCCCGCCACCTCGCGCACGGTCACATCCAGGAAATTGGTCTGCCCGATGAAATCCGCCACAAAGCGCGTGCGTGGCCGTTCGTAGATCTCTTCCGGTGCGCCCAGTTGCAGGATCTGCCCATCGCTCATGACCGCGATGCGGTCAGACATGGTCAGCGCCTCCTCCTGGTCGTGGGTGACGTAGACGAACGTGGCGCCGACCTCGCGGTTGAGCTGCTTCAGCTCGAGTTGCATCGCCTTGCGCAGCTTCAGGTCGAGGGCGCCCAGCGGTTCGTCCAGCAGAAGCACGGCGGGGCGGTTCACCAGTGCACGGGCGAGGGCCACGCGCTGTTGCTGCCCACCGGACAATTCGCTCGGCTTGCGGTTCTCCACGTGCGGGAGCCGCACCATCTCCAGTGCTTGCGCGACGCGTTGTTGCCGTTCCGCCTTCGGTACCCCGGACATCTCCAGCCCATAGGCAACGTTCTGGCCAACAGTCATGTGCGGGAACAGCGCGTAGTTCTGGAACACGGTGTTCACGGGACGGCGGTAGGGCGGGCGGTCACCCATCTCCTCGCCGTTGATGAAGATCGAACCTGATGATGGGTGCTCGAAGCCGCCGATCATGCGCAGCGTCGTCGTCTTGCCGCAGCCGGACGGGCCGAGCAGCGTCAGGAACTCACCTTCTCGCACGTCGAGCGAGACGCCGTTCACGGCGGGCGTCTCCCCGAAGTACTTGTAGAGATCGCGGAGCTGGATGCTGAACTGGTCGGTCAGCAAGCGGCTGCCGCCCGTTCGTGTCCCTGCCGTTGCCGTGACCATACGGTTGCTCCTGCCTCTTTAGCGGCCGAACGTCGAACTCTTCGAGAGACGGTTGGAAATCAGCACGCCGACCAGCGACACCAGGATGATGACGGAGGCCGCGGCGTTGATTTCCGGGGAGATGCCCTGACGCAACCGGCCCCAGATCAGCAGCGGCAACGTCTTTTCCCGTCCCGTCAGGAAGAACGTGACCACCACTTCGTCGAAGGAGAGCGTGAAGGCCAGGATCGCCCCGGCGATGATGGCGGGCCGCACCAGCGGGAAGGTCACCCGCCAGAACGTCTGCTGCGGAGAAGCGCCGAGGTCTGCCGAGGCCTCTGTGAGCGTCCGCGGGATCTGTCCCAGCCGCGCGATCACATTGTTCAGCACCAGCGTCACGCAGAAGGTGGCGTGGGCGATGATGATCGTCCAGCGAGAGAGGGGCCAGCCGAGCAGCGTGAAGAAGGCCAGCATCGCCACACCGGTCACGATGCCGGGAAGCACGATAGGCAGCACGACAAAGAAGCGAATCGCCTGCTTGGCCCGGAAGTCGTAGCGGTCCAGCGCAAACGCGGTCAGGGTGCCCAGCACCACCGCGATTGCCGCCGCGCAGAGCCCGACAAAGATCGAGAGCTGCACTGCTTCGTGGATATCCCGGTCCGCAATCAACTCGCGGTACCAGTCCAGGGTGTAGCCCTTGATCGGCCAGGCGTTGACCTTGGTAGCGCTGAAGGAATAGAGCACCACCACGACCAGGGGCAAGTACAGGAAGGCGAAGATCAGGGCAGACGTCAGCCCCAGCCAGGGACTGCGCCGCCGGCGCGCCCGCTGCCGGACCGGAATCGCGGCCGGGGGAACGGTTTCAGCGACGAGAGTGCCAGCAGCACGCGCGCTCATCCCGGCTCACCTCGCCCCAGGGCGCCGGCGCGGTTCGCGATCAGCAGGAAGATCGAGATGATGGCGAGCACCGGCAGGATCAGGGCCGCGCCGAGCGGCCAATTGTTAGCGATGCCGAACTGGTCGGCAATGATGCCGCCGATCAACTCGGTGCCCGGGCTGCCGCCAATGAGGCTGGGGGTGATGTAGTCCCCCATGGTCAGGCTGAACACACTCAGGCTGCCGGCCAGGATGCCCGGCAGCGAAAGTGGCAGCACGACTCGGCGGAACGTCTGGAGCCAGTTGCTACCGAGGTCAGACGCGGCCTCAAGCAGGCTGTCCGGCATGCGATCGATGATCGTGTAGAGCGGCAGGATCATGAACGGCAGCCAGACCTGCGAGAAGGTGATGTACATCGCCGTCTTCGAGTAGAGAAACGCGGAGACGGGCTGATCGACGATCCCGGTCCAGAGCAGGAAGGAATTGAGAATCCCGTTCGTGCCCAGGATGGTCTTCCAGGCGAATGCCCGGACCAGGTACGAGCTCCAGAGCGGGAACACCACCAGCATGAGGAGCAGTTCCCGGTGCTTCGTCGCGCGCTTGGCAATGTAGAAGGCAATCGGAAAGGCCAGGATGATATCGGTGATCGTGACGGCGATGGCAATCATCAGGGTCCGCCCGAGCACCGTCGGGTAGAGCGGGTTGGAGACGATCGTCCGCAGGTTATCCAGCGTAAAGGAGCGATTGACCGTGAGGTAATCGACCGACCAGAAGGCATGGAGTAAGAGCAAGCCGAGCGGTATCAGATAGAAGAAGGCCATCCACGCCAGGGGCGCGGCCAACAGCGCAGCCGCCGGCCGCGCGGAGCGGCCGGGGTCTCCTGAGGTGGGAAGCGGTGCAGCGGGTGCAGCCATTCGCGTGTGCTCTTGGACAGGTGTCGGGCAACGAAACCGGGGGCAGCGTTGCCGCCGCCCCCGGAGACGCAACCGGCGCTAGGAGGCGGTTGCCTCTTGCCAGACCTGGACCCACTTGTCGTAGTTCGGCACGAACTTCCACATGTGGATCTTGGCGTACTCAGCCGGCACATCGGTCATGCGCAACTCCTTGCGCTGTTCCTCCGGCAGGCTCTCGACCACCTTCTTGTTGGTGATGCTGTAGTTCAGGTTCTCGATGACGCCCTTCTGACCCTCGGGGCCGATCATGTAGTTGGCCCAGTTGAGTGCCAGGTCGTAGTTGGCGGCCTTATTGGAGATACACCAGGAGTCAGACCAGCCGGTCACGCCCTCTTCCGGCGTGGCTTCGGCCACCGCGCCCTCGGAGCCCTTGATCTGGAGCGTGATCCATGGCCAGCCATCGCCGACCACGACTTCCCCGTTCAGGAAGAGCTCGGCGACTTCGCCACCGAGGTCCCAGTACTTGCGCACCAACGGGCGCTGCTTGATCAGGATGTCCTTGACCTGGGCCAACTGCTCGTCATCGAGCATGAACGGGTCTTCCGGCTTGGGGTCAAGCAGAAGCGCGTACTGCGCGATCTGCAGCGGGTAGTTCCAGGTGGTGATCTTGCCGGAGTACTGCTCATCGAGCAGCGCGTTCCAGGAGGTCGGCGCTTCGGCGATCTGGTCCGGGTTGTAGAGCAGGATCGTCGGACCCCAGGCGAAGTTCACGCCGTAGAGCTTGTCATCGAACGTGATGTACGGCGGCTTCTGGAACTGCTCGTAGAGGTCGGGATAGTTGCTCAGTTTGCTGGGATCGATCTCGGCCAACAGCCCGGCGTCGTAGAGGCGCTGCGGCAGGTCTGACGACGCCGACACCATGTCGTACGTCGAGCCGCCACCACCCTGCATTGCCGCGAACATCTCATCGCCGCTGCCCGCAAAGGTCGCTTCAACCTTGGCGTCGTTCGCCTCTTCCCAGGGTTTGGTGAACGACTCGGAGGTGTACCCCTCCCAGATGATCATGGTCAGGTCGTTGCTCTGCGCCAGCGCCGGAGCCCGGCCAATGACCGGTCCCAGGGCCGACGTGAGACCAAGCGCCGCGAAGAGCTTGCTCATATCGCGCCGGGTGATCTTCCCGGAACGGTACGCCCGCATGACATCACGCGGCTCCATCTGCGAGAGCTGTGCGATGCGTGCCTCATCCATTTCGTGGGTTCCCATGCACGTTCTCCTGCATTCGAGAGCCCGGATCACCCGGGCGCGACGGTCACCATGCCAATGGCCCGCTGCCTACGAGCATGCCATCGACCCCCTGTGTCTGGAATTGTTCGCACGGTAGCGGGTGTCGATTGGTTCGTCAAGACGGAAACGGGTTCAGGCAATCCCGTCCATGTCCCGCAGGATCGGCCGTGTCAGGCAGGTCGGGCCTCCGGCGCGATTGTGCGAGAGTTCATCCCCCTTGTAGACCAGGACCTCGCAGCCAGCGGCCTCCAGGTGGCCCCGCGTGATCGGGCTACCGTCGCAGACGAGCACCTTGCGCGGCGCCAGCGCCAGCACATTGCAGCCGTGGGTCAGGAACTCCTCCTCCGGAATCTCGATGAACTCCCAACCACGCGCCTGCAGTTCCCGCACGAACGGCACTGGCATCATCGGCAGGTAGACCACGGCCAACTTTTCGGCCACCGGGCTGATGAAGGACATCAGGTGCAGGCATTCGCCTGGACCACGCCAGTGCGGCAGATCCACTGTGAGCACCTGCACGCCCTGCGGCTCCAGAATGGCACGGAGTTGGGCGATCCCTTCGTCGTTCGTGCGGTAGCTGCGGCCAACCGCGAGCGTCTGGGGATCGAGCCAGAGGGTGTCACCACCGTCGACCGTCCCTGGTGCAGTGATGCGGCCGGCAATGGGGATACCCAGATCTTCGTAGGTCTGCGTGGCGGTATCGGCCTCGGGCAGGCGCAGATCCTTGCCGGAGCGGAGAACGATGGCGCCGGCATCCAACATGATCGAGGAGTCGAAGGCAAACATCGCGTCGAGCAGGCCTTCGGGATCGGGGCCAGCGGCAATCACCTCGACTCCGGCGCCCGCGAGCAACTGGCGAAGGGCAGCGTGCTCGGCGACGGTCTCCGCGACATCAACGGGATGCTCGTAAGCGAACTCACGCCACTGGCTGTCGTTCACCGGCGTGGCCGGCTGCCTCACAATGACACGTCGCAAGGGTGCGGACATACTGTGGCCGCCCCAACCCGCCGCTGTAGACGCACGCTTCTCCTCAATTGCCGTTGCCATGGGTCTCCTGCCTTCTGGATGTGTCCTCAGTAGATGCGGCCCGATGCTAGCACGGTGGTTGGCCGAGAACGGGGTTATGCTTGGGCGGGGTTGCAACCCTCACCCCAGCCGCGCACCAGGAGAAGGGTTGGGGTGAGGGTTTCTCCGTGTCACGCATCATTGTCTTCGATCCGGCATCCGGCGCCAGTGGCGACATGATCCTCGGGGCACTGCTCGATGCGGGCGCGCCGCTCTCGGCCATGCAGGAGGCGATCTCCCGGCTAGGGATTGCCGGCGTGCGGATCCGCAGCGAGGCAGCCAGCAGCGGCGCGGTACGCGGCACGCGCGTGTCGATTGACGCCGACCCGGACCAACCTGCCCGGGACTGGCAGAGCATCCGGGAATTGCTCACCGGATCGGCGTTGGCCTTACCGGTGCGAGAGGCCGCGCTGGCCGTCTTCCAGTCGCTGGCGGAGGCGGAAGCCCAGGCCCACAGCGAACCGATCGAACGGGTGCACTTCCACGAGGTGGGCGCGGTCGATGCCATCGCCGATGTTGTCGGAGCGTGCGCGGGACTGGCCGCGCTGGGCGCTGAGCGCGTGGTGTCCTACCCGGTCGCGGTCGGTGCAGGCTGGGTTACGGCCAGCCACGGCACGATGCCCGTCCCGGCTCCAGCCACCGCAAACCTGCTGGCGGCCCGGCAGATCCCGGTCCGCCCCAACCCTCCCGGTGCAGACACGCCAGGCGAACTGCTCACGCCGACTGGCGCAGCCATCCTGGGCACGTTGGCTGAGTGGCGGGTGCCGACGTTCACTCCGGAACGCGGAGGGTATGGCTTCGGCACGAAGCAGTTGCCGTGGCCGAACGCGCTGCGCGTCTGGGTGGGAGAGGTGGACGACGAGGCGGACTCCGGCGGCGAATTCCTCCTGGAGACAAACATCGACGACATGAACCCGCAGTTCTTTGAGCTGTTGACCGAGCGTCTGTTTGCCGCGGGCGCGCTGGATGCCTGGCTGAGCAACGCCACCATGAAGAAGGGTCGTCCGGCAACCATCGTGTCAGTGATTGCACCGGCCGCTCGCCGGGAAGCCATCGAGCGCACGCTGATTCTCGAGAGCACCACCATCGGCATACGCGCCACGCAGATCTCGCGCACGCGTGCGCCGCGCGCGTTCCGCAGCGTGGCCACTCGCTGGGGAGATGTGCAACTGAAGCTGCGCGGTTGGGATAGCCGGGTTGTCTCTGCCGCGCCGGAGTACGACGACTGCCTGCGCCTCAGCCGGGAGCACGGCGTACCCATTCGCGAGGTCTGGGCGGAAGCGAACCGCCTCGGCGAGGTCTTCGCCGGACAACGATGGGCTGAGATCGAACGAGGGAATGCCTGAGGCAACCCCCAGCACCATCATGGATACCGCACCCTCCAGCTCCTGCTGGCTGGCCGCGCCTCTCCCCGAACCGTCCGCTCTCTCAAGCTTGTCAAGCGATCTGAATCTTCACCACAACCAGGGAACGATGCCTACATCCGGCCCTGGCTGCGACCTCAAACCTTCGCGGCGCGTGGCGCCGGGACCTCAGCGGAAACGAATGAAGGCGATCACCACGGGCAGCAGGCAGAAGAGGAGGTCCGGGATGGGCCGCAGGTAGAGCGCGCGCTGCACCTGGGGCCGGAAATCGTTCAAGATGGCGAGTTCAACACCAAGGCGCTGCGCCAACACAACCCGGCTGATCACCATGCCGACGATGACGATCGCAATGGCAATGGCCTGCAAGTCCGGGCCGGTGCGCCCGCGCAGGAACCTGGCCATCATCTCCACGCTGCCGAAGCCGAGAATGAGCGCCCAGTAGAAGCCCCAGGCAGGCGAGAGCCCCCAGCCGACACCTGCCAGCACCGAAACCAGGAGTCCGGCGCCGGCGGCAGTGATCACCGCCTGAGGCGCCGCCTTGCTGGCTGCGCGAGTACCGGCGCAGTCCGGACACCGCATCCCCACCGGGGTACGCACGGCGCAGCGCGGGCAAATAGGCTTGCCACATCGAGAACAGCGGAGTCGCGTTTCGACATCAGGGTGTTCGGCGCATGGGACTGGCCCAGACGCCGTCAGACTTGTGGAGAAGTCGCTCATCGGCAGCCGCGTGACGCGCTAGGAGAAGCCGCCGCCACCGCCGCCTCCTCCACCACCGCCGCCGCCTCCGCCGCCTCCACCGAAGCCACCACCACCGCCGCCAAACCCACCGCCAAAGCTTGAGCCACCACTCCAGCCGCCGCCACCGCGGCCACTGCTGCTGCTGCTCCAACCACCGGAGAAGGCTTCGCCAGCCGTGTTGAACAGATCGAAAAGGGAGCCGGAAGAGGATTGAAGCGACTGCGCCGCGCTGTTACTGAAGTCCTGGAGGTCCGGCACGTTCCAGCCACCCCCGCCACCCGAGGGTGCACCGCCGCCGCCATCACCGCCCGAGTAGTTGCCCCAGCCGCCGCCAGTTGGCACGATCACCGTGCCGCCACCCGTCGGGTAGTAGCCTCGCCCGCGTGGGTATCCGCTCGGGCCGCCCGACCATGGGCCACCCAGCCACGGGCCCACCCCGCCTCCGCCGTACCACTCCGGGGCTGCGGTCTGGACGCCCGAGAACTTGCTGACCCACGACTGCTCCAGGCCCAGGGCAATGGCGTACGGGAGGTACGCGTCAAAGATGTTCTGCGCCTGGTCGAGCTTCTCGTACCGCTCGATCGATTCGAGATACGCCTTGAACGCGCGCCACTTCGCCGCCGCTTCAGCTCCGGCCTGCGTCTTCTGCGGCATGAAGCGCGAGACGAAGATCAGCAACACGGCAATGATGATGAGCGCGGCCACCGGGAACCAGGCGCCAGCGGCCACTCCGGAAAACATGGTGATGGCAATGCCGCCACCGACGATGGCCACGATGAACAGGAACGTCCCGATCGACTTCCACTGATCACGCGTGGATTGCGGTGGACGGCGGAAGAACCCGCGCTCCACCAGTTCGTCATACATTTTCTGGCGGATTTCTTCCTGCGCCGCGGCGAAGCTGCCCTTGACATCTGAGAGCTGCACCTGCTCGCCCTGCTTCAGGCGGGCGCCAAAAAGCGCCTGCAGGAGGTCCTTCTCGAACGGGTGGACCTGGGCCTCCGGATCGAGCATCGTCAGCGTGAAGTCGCCGCCCCGTTTGAAGATCCCCTCGGCTTCCTTGCGGTCAATGCGCAGGACATGGCGTCGCCCAAGGTCGACCAGTGTTGCCACAATGTCGCGCTCATCAACATCTTCATCCAGGAGCGCGCCCACCAGGCCGGGCGGCGTGTCATCAGGTGGCTCGGGCAGGAAGGCTGCCACCGGCCCGGTCACCGGGTCCCGCCCCCTCGTCCACCAGGCCGCCAGGACGGCCGGGATACCTGCGAGGAGGATCAGCAGGCCCAGGCCTGTGAACGCCAGCGTCCAGACTTTGCCCTGCTCCGCACGCTGCGCGTCGAGGGCATCCTGCTCGTCGATCGTCTGCTGCCAGGCGGGCGGCTGGGCATCGACAATTGGCTCGAACTGGAGGTGGCCGCTCAATTCCTGGCCACGCCCCAGGTTCTGTGCTTCCCAGATCCAGGTCTTGCCGCCGTCCGGCGTGTGGTCCGCAGGATCACCGGAGCCAGCGCCCTGGATAAAGACCCGCCCCGGGTCGACCGCCTCCGGGAGCACGACAGTCAGCCTGGCGTTGTTGACCGGTGCATTCGCGGTAATCTCCCGCCCCGCACCAATCCAGTCGATCTGCTGGTACGGTCGCTCGGCGTTGTCGTAGACGCGCAGCGCGCCAATGGCATCGAAACCAATTTCGAACGTGCGCTCGTCGTTGCGCGTGGGCGGGAAACTCCAGTCGACCCGGAGATTGCCCCCAACCTTCTCATAGGTGTAGGTGTTGGGGACATCCTGGGAGAATTGATACTTCGGGACAAACGCATACGGCCGAACCCGGTTGTTCACCACCTCGCCAACGGTGATGTTCTGCAGGTCCTCGACCCGCGCCAGTGGGATTTCTCGATAGCCCTTCCGGAAGGGACCACCCTGGAAGATGATGGAGTCCCGCTCGGTGACACCAATCACGCCATCTTTCTGAATGTTCAGCGTGACATCGATGGAGTCCCAGGTGACGGACTGCGACTGCAGCGCAGCGGCCGGCGCCGTGAGGACACCGCCGAACGGCAAAGCGAGTCCAGCCAACACGGTCAGGACAAGCGCCAGGATCGGCACAAGCCGCAGGTGGCAGCGAACAGGGTGTGGCAGCGTGGTGTGAGGAGCGTTCATACCGGTGAGGATAGGTCAACGAGCCACGCCCTCACCACTTTCAGCGCCCGCCAGACAAAGTGCTAACCTTTCGTCATGAGTCGCGCTCCGGTTCTTCCGGCATCCCCACCACTCCCTGGCGATTACTCCCCGGCCGAGGCGATTACGGCGCTGAGCCGCCAGGGATACCGGGTGACCGCGCCGCGCCGCGCCGTGATCACCGCCGCGCTGCGCCAGGAAAAACCATTTACCGCTGAGCAGCTCGTGGCCGAGACCGCCAGCGGAGACGGCGAATCGGGCCGCTCGACGGTCTACCGCACGCTGGAAATCCTGGCCTCCCTTGGCATTCTCAGCCGCATCCTGAACGAAACGGGCCGTCCGGTCTACGTCGCCGGCGCCCCGGTCCACCGTCATCACCTCATCTGTTCCGGGTGCGGTGCGGTGGTGCCCTTCAGCGCCTGCCCGGTCGGTGATCTGGCCGCCTCCCTGGCCCAGGAAAACGGCTTCGAGGTTCACGGGCACCTGCTGGAAATCTTTGGCACCTGCCGGGCTTGCCAGAGTGCGCCACGCTAGCGAGCTATTGACACACAGTTTCAATAGCTGGTAGCCTCCCGCGGCGCTCGCGGGCAGCGGAGATGTGCTTCGCCGCCTCGTTCGAGCCGGGGACTCGGGACATGACCCAGGCACTTCTCGCCCCACAAACGACATCATCTACGACGCCTGCCTCGCAGCCGTGCCTCCGTACCGAACACCTCAGCGTGCACTTCGAAGACCGCTCGGCGCTGGAAGATGTTTCGGTTGCCTTCTTCCCGGCGCAAACCACATCACTCGTCGGGCCGAATGGGGCCGGCAAGAGTACGCTCCTGCGCTGCCTGGATGGCCTGCTTGCGCCAACACACGGCGCGGTCTACCTGGACGGCGAGCAGGTACACCGCCCCAGCTCGCGCATCGCCTACGTTCCACAGCGCTCCGAGGTGGACTGGACCTTCCCCATAAGCGTCCTGGAAGTGGTCATGATGGGACGCTCGCTGCGACGCTCGCGCTTCCGGCCGCTGCCAGCCGCGGACCAGGCGGCGGCGTTCCAGGCGCTGGAAACCGTCGCCATGCAACGCTTTGCCCATGTCCAGATCGGGGCCCTCTCAGGTGGGCAGCAGCAGCGCGTCTTCCTGGCGCGGGCGCTGGTGCAGGACGCGGAGGTCTACCTGCTGGACGAACCATTTACCGGGGTTGATGTTCCCTCGCAGTCTCTCATCCTGGGCGTCCTTCGCCAGTTGTGTGAGACAGGCAAGACGGTCATCTTTGCCACACATGACCTGGCCATGGCCGCTGAATCCGCCGACAACTGCCTGTTGCTCAACCGGAAGATTGTTACGAGTGGTCCACCTCGGGAGGTCCTGACGGCCGAGAACCTGCAGGCCACCTTCGGCGGCATGGCCCTGGTGCCACCTACGAGCGCGTCTCACCGATGAGTGATCTGCTGGCGCTGCTGGCTGAACCGCTGCACCTTTCCTTTATGCGCAACGCCTTTGCCGCCATCATCCTGGTTGGCATCGTCTGCGGCGCCATCGGTGTGTTCGTTACGCTGCGTGGGCTCGCCTTCATGGGTGACGCCATTGCCCACGCGGTCTTCCCGGGCCTGGTGATCGCCTACGTTCTTGGCGGGAACTTCCTGATCGGCGCGATCATCGCGGCCACCCTCGTGTCACTGGCCATCGGTTTTGTGACGCAGAGCGGGCTCCTGCGCAACGACACGGCCATCGGCGTCTTCTTCGTCGGGGCATTTGCGCTCGGTGTCGCCATCATCTCCACGCAGCGTTCCTATGCGCGAGATGTCACCAGTTTTCTCTTCGGCTCCATTCTTGGCGTATCGCACGCTGATCTGCTCCTGACCGGCGTCGTCGGGACGGGCGTCCTGCTGACGCTCTGGCTCTGCCGGAGGGAAATCGTTGCGGTGAGCTTCGACCGCACGTTCGCCCGCGCGCAGGGTCTGAATCTCTGGCGCTGGGATCAACTGTTCCTGTTACTGCTGGCCATGACGGTCGTCATCTCGCTGCAGACGGTGGGGAATGTCCTGGTGCTGGCCATGCTGGTCACGCCCTCCGCTACGGCGCGCCTGCTCACGATCCGCCTGGCGCCGATGATCGCTGTTTCGGCGACGCTCGGAGCCTTCTCCGGAATCGCCGGCCTCTATATCTCCTACTTCCTGGGGGTGTCTTCCGGGGCCAGCATCGTCCTTGTGGCCACCAGCATTTTCATCGTTGTCTTTCTCTTCGCCCCGCGTACCGGCGTGGTCACGACCCGGATTGCGCGCCGCCTGCATTACCACCATCCGGAGCGGGATCAGTTCGCCGAGGTGGTGTGACCCATGCGGGCCGCCTCATGACGAGCAAGTAGCACGCGACGGACAGTCTTCGTCGCAAGAGACTGCCGTCGGGGCGGATCGCAGGATCTGGTTTCTGTCAATTCAGCCGGACGCGGTTTCTCGAAAAGCTCGAGACGACGCGATTCTTTTGCTCGTTGCGTCAGACCTGCCAGTACTTTGCCTGCACGCGGCGCGCGCGCTCGATTGCTTGCTCGGCATCCAGACCAACAACATTGGAAGCTGGCTGCTTTGCTGCCCGGTCCCCGTAGGGCTCAGGGACGCGCTGCGCCTCGTCGGACACGCCCACCAGGGTCTGGCCGATGGTGGCGGAACAGTAGGGGGCGTACTCGGCGGCGTAACCGCCCTCCTGGGTCACGACCAGTTTGCCGCCGCAACAGGCGTCGGCAATGCCCAGCATCGCCTCGCACATGGCGCGGTACCCGGCTGTCGTGATCGACATGCGGGCCAGGGGGTCAAAGACGCTGGCGTCCTGGCCGGCAGAAACGATCACCAGGTCCGGATTGAACTGTGTGGCAATCGGGATCACCAGTTGAGCAAAGGCCGCTGCGTAGGCCGCGTTGCCAGCGCCGGCCGGGAGCGGGATATTGACGGTGAAGCCTTCGCCGTCATCCACCCCCACCTGGTCCACCGCACCCCAACCTGCCGGGTAGAGATCATCCTGGTGCAGGGAGATGAAGAGTACGGAGGGGTCCGACCAGAAGGCCGCCTGCGTGCCGTTCCCATGGTGCACATCCCAATCGAGGATCAGCACCTTCTCCACGCCGTGGTTCCGCTGGGCAAGCTTTGTGGCAATGACGGCGTTGCTGAAGACGCAGTAGCCCATGCCCTGGTCCGCCATCGCGTGGTGTCCCGGCGGCCGCACCAGGGCGTAGGCCGTGTCTACGTCGCCGCGCAGCACAGCGTCCACCGCCGCGATGGTGCCGCCCGCGGCCAGGCGCGCGACGCGGTCGCCACCCTGCCCCATCGGCGCACCAGACCCGCTGTCTCCGCCGTGGGCGTCCGACAGGGCCTTCACACGCGCCAGGTGCTCGGGCGTGTGATGCGTCAGCAACTGTTCGTCACTGGCGACGATGGGCTCTATGCGCACCATCTGGTCCGTGACGCCATAAAGGTCCATCAGGTGCTTGGCCCGGCCAACAAGGCCCGGCCGGGAGACGTGCTGGACAGGCTCCGCGTAGGGGTATGGCGTCTGCTCGCCGAAGAGGTCGAGCCCGGTGTTGTGCGTCAGGTAGCGATCGTCGAATACCAGACCAACCCTGCGCGCAGCCGCCACGTCGATCCCCCTGCCTGATTGTCTGTTGCTGAAATGCGGTCTAGAGCGGCCCGACCGCGAGGCCCATACCGTCCAGGACGTTCCAGTACGTCATGAAAGTGCCCCAGTCATAGTAGTGCTTGGTGCCGTGGGCAGGATCAGAAACCATCACGCCGCCGCTGTCGTAGCCGTACGCGACGACAACGTGCATCCCGGAGGCAAGCTTGTAGGGGGTACCGTCTGAGGTCCACTGGTAGAAACTCGTGTCACCCCAGAGACCGAGCCAGACGATGACCGGACTCCCAGCATCAAGACGGCTGGTCAGCGCGGAAGCATCACCCTGGGCGTAGAACTCATCGGCCCAGAAACCATAGTTGCGAATAGCGGGCGCCAGCGCGCTTGCATACACGCCGTAGTCGTCGGTGTTCCCCCACCAGCCGGTGATGTCTCCCCGGTAGCCCCAGTGCGGGTTCTCTGACCAGCCGACCATGCTATCGAGGTCGAATTCGTTGACCCAGACGCCGTACGCACCCATGGCGATCACGGCCGCGGCGTATTCGCAGGAGAGATTCCGCTCCTGGGCGTAGGTCGGCACCCAGATACTGGTGCCATCTGTGCCTTCGTCCTGGAACAGCGTCACCTGGCGCGCTGGCGCGCCTTCCGGGACAGCCTGGGAGGCAGCCGCAACCGACCCCACAGAACCCCCGATGATCGCCGCAGAGACAACCAGGCTTGCCAGCACGGTGGCGGGTTGCCGCACCTCAATTCCCCCTTCACATGCCTTCCAGCATGGCCATGTCGCCGCAGGACGACGTGGTTCCTTCCGCTCTTGATCCTACCATAGGGGTCTTTGCTGGCCAGCCCGCCACTGGCGTGATTTTCGTGACCAAGGGCACAATTCAGGACCAGCAGCGGTTGCATTTCGCGATGAGAATCCAGCGCGCACCGTTTGGCAGTCTCCAGGCCTGACTGCCAGAAAACGCTTGACGTTGCAGATATTGTCAATGTATCGTCGCGCGGTGGCAGAGCGTTGGCCCGACACCAGTAGTGGTCGCATTCAGAGCCAGGTGATTGGGATCACGCCGCCAGCAACCCCGCAGATAGGCTACTGTTCCGCCTCCAGGCGGTTCTCTTGGGATAGCGTATGCCTCAGGACACCATGAGCGAAAAGCGCGATTACTACGAGGTCCTTCAAGTCTCGCGGACATCCTCCGGCGAGGAGATTCGCCGTGCCTACCGCAAGATGGCGCGGCAATACCACCCGGACCTCAACAGCTCCGAAGAGGCCGAAGAGCGCTTCAAGGAGATCAACGAAGCGTACGAAGTTCTCTCCGACACCAACCGCCGCGCCCACTATGACCGCTTCGGTCACAGTGCCAACGGCTTCCCGGGCGGTGGTGCTGGCGATCCGTTCGGCTTTGGTGGCGCGGCGGGCTCGCCCTTCGCGGATATCTTCGAGACGTTTTTCGGCGGCGCGGCGCCAGGCCGCCGTCAGCGCGGACCGTCTCGTGGTGCTGATATCCAGGTCGGCCTGACCGTCTCCTTTGAAGAGGCCATTTTCGGGACGGAGAAGGATATCGAGATCTCTCGCCTGGAAACATGCGAGACCTGCGACGGCAGCCGGATGCGGGGTGGCGTGACGCCGCCGACCTGCTCGGTCTGCGGTGGCAGCGGCCAGGTGCGTCGCGCGCAGCAGACGATCCTTGGCCAGTTCATGACCACTACCCCGTGCACTGCCTGCGGTGGCGAGGGCGTCAGCGTCACGGACCCCTGCCCGGACTGCCGGGGCCGGGGGCGTGTCTCCCGCACGCGCAGCATCACTGTCGCCGTGCCGGCAGGGATCGATGACAACTCGTCCCTGCGCCTGACCGGCCAGGGCGAAGCGAGTCCGGACGGTGGTCCGTCCGGAAATGTGTATGTCCGCATCGACGTCGCGCCGCACGAGTTGTTCACCCGCCGGGACCGCAACATCCTGCACACCATCCGCGTCAACGTGGCGCAGGCCGCGCTCGGCGACGAACTCGAAGTGGAAACGATCGATGGCGCGGTCGCCTTCCGGCTCCCTGAAGGGACCCAGAGCGGGCAGCAGTTCCGCATGAAGGGCCGTGGCGCGCCGTCAATCGGCAGCAAGGACCGCGGCGATCAGATCCTGACGGTCAACGTGGTGACGCCGAAGAAACTCACCCCCGAGCAGCGGGAGCTCTTCGAGCAACTGGCCGACTCCCTGGAGTCGGAACAGCCGCGGGTGGAAGAAGAGAAGAGCTTCTTCAGCCGGGTCAAGGACGCCCTCCGGGCGTAGCCGCCGGAATGTGTCAACACGGGAACGGGGTGGAGCGCACGGTCTCCTCCCCGTTCTGTTTCTCGAAGACGGGGTGATTTCTGAAGCCTGACGTGCCCGGCTGCTATACTCGCGTTAGCCGGGCAGGCGCTTCTTCGTGCTGCCGCATGGAGATCTGTCCACGCTGATGGCGGGTGGTGAAATGGTATCACAAGGGTCTTTGGAACCTTTGTTTCAGGTTCGAATCCTGGCCCGCCAGCCCTCCTCGCACCTGCTCACCCGCGTCACCAGAGCCTGTCGCTTCCGTGCCTGACGATCCACCTGCTGCCCTGGCGACCGCCCTGATTGTGCTGGCGGCTGGCAAGGGCACCCGCATGAACTCCAGCGTACCCAAACCCCTGCACCCGGTGGCCGGTGTGCCCATGGTGCAGCGGGTCCTGCGCGCCGGGATGGGGGCGGATCCGCAGCTGGTGGCCATCGTCGTCAGCCCGGAAACCACGGGGGTCGTTTCCGCCCTGGAGTCGGAAATTCCTGTGGTACCCGTGCTGCAGGACCCACCGCGCGGCACTGGCGAGGCAACCCGCCTCGCGCTCGAGTCCCTGCCGGATGTGCACCGCGCCGTGGTGCTCTTCAGCGACAACCCGCTGCTCGAAGCGCAGCACATGCGCGACTTGCTGCAACGCTCGCGGGAGACCGGCGCGCTGGTCACGATTCTCACCGCGGTTGTGCAGGACGCGGCGCACTACGGCCGCATTACACGCGATGCCAGTGGCCACCCAATTTCTGTCGTCGAGAAGAAGGACGACGACCCGGCCCTGCGAACTGGCCAGGATGTCGAGATCAACTCCGGCATCATGGTGCTGGACGCCGCCTGGGCACGGCAAACGCTGCAGGCGCTCCCGCCCAACCCGGTCACCGGCGAGTACTACCTCACCGACCTGATTGCTGCCGCGGTTGCAGCACGCCGGGACGATCCGCGTTGGCCTGTCGAAACCGTGACGGCGCCGATCACTGCCGCCCTGGGCGTGAATGACCGGCTGGAGCTGGCCGAGGCCGAAGCGCTCGCCTGGGCTCGCAACCGCAACCGCGCCATGCGGGCCGGGGTGACCATGCGCCTGCCCGACACCATCATCATCGACGATAACGTTGAGATCGGCCCAGATAGCATCATCCTCCCGCACACCATGCTGCTCGGGCACACCCGGATCGGTAGCGGCGCCATCATTGGGCCAGGTGCTGTCATTACCGACTGTACCCTCGGAAACGGCGTAGTCGTGCGCAATTCGACACTGACCAACGTCGAAGTCGGCGACGGCAGCGATGTCGGGCCGTATGCTCACCTGCGCGGCGGAACGCGCGTGGCCGGGGGCGTCCACATCGGGAACTTCGCGGAGATCAAGAACAGTGACCTGGCCAGCGGCGTGAAGGTCGGCCACTTCAGCTACCTTGGCGATGCCCAGCTTGGCGCGAACACCAATGTGGGCGCAGGCACGATTACCGCCAATTTTGATGGCGTCCAGAAGCACCGCACCGAAATTGGCGAGCGTGTCTTCCTGGGCAGCGACACGATCCTGCGTGCACCCGTCCGGCTCGGCGACGACGCACGCACGGGTGCAGGATCAGTCGTAACAAAGGACGTCGAACCGGGCGCGACCGTGGTCGGCGTGCCTGCGCGGCGAATTCGCAGGAAACCTGCAACGGCTTCAACTGGCGAGGAGGGTTGATTGGACGGGCGGCTCCAGGTGTTCTCGGGAAGTGCGCACCCTGCGCTGGCGGCACAGATCATGCGCGAACTGGAAGCGCCCCTCGGGCGGGCTGTCATCGGCTCGTGGCGCAATGGGGAGACCCGGGTCAAGCTGGAAGAGAACGTGCGTGGCTCGGATGTGTTTGTCATCCAGTCCATGAGCGATCCCGTCAACCATCACCTCATGGAACTGCTGCTCATCATTGACTCCCTGCGTCGCGCGTCGGCCGCCCGCATCACGGCGGTGATTCCCTACTTCGCCTACGCCAAGCAGGAGAAGAAGACCTCCGGGCGAGAGCCGATCTCGGCCAAGCTGGTAGCGAACCTGCTCACCACGGCTGGCGCAGACCGAATCCTGACGATGGACCTGCACTCACCAGCTATTGAGGGCTTCTTCGATATCCCGGTCGATCACCTGCGCGCTGCGCCAATCCTCTCCCGTCACATCAAGCGCCTGAAGCTCGATGATCTGGTCGTCGTCAGCCCGGATGCCGGTGGTGTGGCTCGTGCGGAAGACCTGCGCGGGAGGACTGGCGGCTCGCTGGCCATCATCTCCAAGCGGCATCCAGGACCAGACGTGACCGAGACCCTGGAGATGGTCGGTGACGTCAACGGCAAGCCGGCCGTGATTGTCGATGACATGATCTCGACCGGTGGCACGCTGGTCGTCGCGGCTGAGTTGCTGCAGGAACGGGGCGCCAGCGAGATCCTGGCCGCTGCCACGCACGGCATATTCGCCCAGGACGCCCTGGGCTTGATCGACCGGTCACCCATCGAACGGCTCTTCGTGACCGACACGCTCCCCCTCCCGCAGGACGGCCCCACCGAGAAGATCGAGGTGGTATCCGTCGCGCCGCTTCTGGCAGAGGCCATTACGCGCATTCACAAGGACCTCAGCATCAGCGCCCTATTCACCTGAACCGGAGGCATTCCGCGTGAGCGCCACAAGTTGGACCCTGGCCGCGATTGCCCTCATCAGCTTGCTGATGATGACCGTGGCGGCCGTGGTCGAGGGAAGCGCCGGGGTGATCACCCGGGAACGCTTCCGGCAGACGACGCACCCGCGCGAGCGGAGCCTGCAGGCATTCCTGGATCCTCGCCGCTCACTCGTCGCAGCCCTCCACCTGGCGCAGGTCGTCGCTGTCGCCGTCGCTGCCAGCGCTTTGACCACGATGACCCTGCAGGAGCCCTGGCTCGACCCGGTGGTGGTGGTGATCGACATCATCGCCGTGCTGCTCCTCATCATCGGCCAGACGCTGCCCCGCGCCCTGCTGCGGGCGCACCCGGAGATGAGCGCCGGCGCCTTGCTGGGGTTTGGACGGGTCGTCGCGGTTTTGGTCAAGCCGCTGGAGACGCTGGGGGATTTCTCGAATGATCTCCTGACGCGGCTGCTGGGTGGGGAGAAAACAGATGCCACCCCCGCGGGGGCGGAGGAAGAGCTACTCCTGCTCAGCCTTGAGGCGGCAGAAGACGATGTCATCGAGCCCGAGGAGCGGGCGATGATCGACAACGTCCTGCAGCTCGAAGAGACGATGGCGCGGGACATCATGGTGCCGCGCATGGACATCGACGCGGTTGCCGAGGACGCCTCTCCCCGTGAGATCGTGCGCACCATCACCACCAATGGGCACTCACGCATTCCGGTCTACCGTGACTCGATCGACCATATCGTCGGCATGCTCTACGCCAAGGACCTGCTGCCCTTTGTCATTGGCTCGACGCGCTCCCTGCCGATCAAGGCGCTGGTGCGCCCGCCGTACTACGTTCCGGAAACCAAGCGCATCGACCAGTTGCTGACCGAGCTGCGCCGCAACCGGGTGCATGTCGCGATCGTGGTCGATGAGTACGGCGGCACCGCCGGGCTGGTCACCATCGAGGACATCCTGGAGGAAATCGTCGGCGAGATCGACGACGAGCACGATGCACCGACGGTGATGATCGAACAGATCAGCGATGATGAAGTAATCGTCGATGGCCGCGCGCCGATCGAAGAGGTTGAGGAGGCGCTCCAGATGGACCTTGTTCCGGAGGATGCCCCCTTCACGACCGCGGCTGGCTTCGTGCACGAGCACCTGGACCGTCTCCCGCAGCCAGGGGACACCTTTGAAGCGCAGGGGGTTCGCGCGGAGGTGCTCGCCACGGAGGGGCACCGCTTGCGCCGCCTGCGGTTGCTGCGCCTTTCCGATGACAACTCGCTACCGATGGCGGTGCTGCCACCCGGGGTGATTGACGGCGAATCCGCTCCTGCGCCTGACGAACCGGTTCCCGCTTCCTCCAGCGAGGCGTGACCGCGTTTCCGCGCTGGGTCATCCAGCACTACGCGACGTTGACCAGCACCATGGACCGCGCTGCCACCTTTGCCCGCGCTGGCGCGCCGGAAGGGCTCGTCGTGGTCAGTGATGAGCAGACGGCGGGACGCGGCCGGAGTGGCCGGACCTGGCACTCGCCGCCGGGATCTGCGCTCTACGCGACGCTGCTGCTGCGACCGTCCGTTCTCCCACCGGCACTGGCCACGTTGCCGCTCCTGGTCGGCGTTGCGGTCGCCGAGACCCTGGAATCCCTCACCGGGGCCGCAGTCCAGCTCAAGTGGCCGAACGACGTCTGGTTGGGCAGGGATCCGGAGCGTCGCAAAGTCGCCGGCATCCTGCTGACCTCGGCCCTTTCCGGCCAGCGGGTCGATTACGTCCTGTGCGGCATTGGCGTCAATCTCGCCACCCCGCTCGACCAGTTGCCGCCGGGGGGCACGAGCGTCCTGGCGGCGACAGGCAAACTGTTCAGCGCGAGGGAGATGCTTGACGCCTTCCTACCTGTCCTGGCCGACCGGTATGGCGAATTCCAGCAGGGCAGCGGACGCGCCTGGCTAGAAGCCTGGCGTGCGCGCGCGGCGATGCTCGGGGAGGTGGTTACCGTGCAGGATGCAGGTCAGACCCGCACCGGGCGGTTTGCCGGCATTGACGCAGACGGGGCGCTTCTCCTGGAGCAGGCCGGCGGAGTGCAGCGCGTGGTTGCGGGGGACCTGACACGGGGACCCCGGTCGGCCATGGGCGATGGGGGGGGGCTGTAGAGGTGGCTGCACCACCCACCACCAGTGTCATCCCGACGAAGGAGGGATCTCGGTCCCCTTGATCCACGCGGAAAAGACGTCCGCAAGAACGGCAGCGCGCTGGTACTTTGGAGTTACTCAACCCAGGTTCTTCGTACGCACTCTGGGCACAACACTTCACAGGGCGACATGAGATGAATGACCGCACCTATTGGGTCTACATCATGACGAACCGCTCTGGAACGCTTTACGTAGGTATGACAAACAACCTGCAACGCCGGGCCGATGAGCATCGTCGTGGCCAAGTTCTGGGGTTCACGTCGCGCTACAAGATTACTCGGCTCGTCCATGCCGAATCGTGCAGCGATGCTCGGGCGGCGATCACGCGCGAGAAGGAAATCAAGGGTTGGCGACGAGAGAAGAAGCTCGCCCTCATTACGGAATCAAACCCGGATTGGCTGGACCTCGCTGCAGGATGGTGACGCGAAAGGCGCCACATGCATCCATGGTTTACGGCGCTGCAGGTGAGCCGCAGATCCCTCCTTCGTCGGGATGACACCAGGGCGTCAGGGCGACAGGTTGAGACATTGGATGAAATACGGGATAGCTCAATTCACGCCCAGCTTACACCTCTACAGACCCATCGAAGCGCGTGAGGTTTCCGCGCAACTGGCGTTCAGCGGCGTTGAACGGCGGATGGAGCGCCAGGTCCAACGCCATCCAGGCCCCTCGCGAATAGGGAAACAGGAGCACCGGGAAGAGCACCGCCAGGGCGACGATGACTACCCACTGCACCATGAAGTCAGCGGTGCGCAAGCCCGTCATGAAGATCAGGATCAGCGCCAGGCCCAGCCCCAGGAACTCGGCCAGGATCAGGTTGAAGGCGTACGCGCCGAGGAAGTAGCCATCTTCCCGCTCGAACGCCACCCCGCAGGTGGGGCAGCGATCCCGCAAGACCCAGTAGTTCTGGAAGATATTGCCGTGCCCGCAGTACGGGCAGCGGCGCGTGAGCGCGCATTTCAGCGCAAAGCGGAAGCGACCGCCGGGAGTGGCCGGCAGGACCCAGAGATCTCGACGCTCCGGGACTGCCGGCTCAGAAGGAGACATGGACGTCACGCTTTCACGCGAGCAATTTCCGCGTTCAGGGCCGGCAACACCTCGAACAGGTCACCGACAATGCCAAAGGAGGCCAGTTTGAAGATCGGGGCATCCGGATCGCGGTTGATCGCCACGATGGCATCGGACCCCTGCATGCCCACGTTGTGCTGCACCGCGCCACTCACCCCAACAGCGATGTACAGCTTCGGCGAGACGGTGCGGCCGGTCTGCCCGATCTGCTCATGATGCGGGCGCCAGCCCATGTCCACCACAGCACGAGTCGCGCCAACCGCTCCCCCAAGCGTCGCCGCCAGTTGCTCGACGAGCGCGAACTTATCGGGCTCCTTCA
Source organism: Thermomicrobiales bacterium (assembly GCA_046328375.1). Taxonomy (GTDB): domain Bacteria; phylum Chloroflexota; class Chloroflexia; order Thermomicrobiales; family UBA6265; genus JACCXM01. Next base: position 152,197 of record JAXLWT010000001.1, on the reverse strand, counting down.
GGCCGCGCCCCCCGGCCACCACCACATCGGCGGAATCGAGCCGTGAGCCTTCGCCGCCTTTCGTCTCGGTGCCAACCAGTTTCACGCGCAGATCAGCCGGGGCCAGGTCCACGGCCAGCGGTTCGACCGTGGGACTGGTCGTGCCAGCGGTCGCCCGCACGTAACTGCCGGGCCGGATCGTCGCGACTGCCAGTTGCCCCTCCGCGAAGTGGAGACGAGACACTGCTCGCCCCCCGAGCACCGGCCGCAGGGCGGAAATCGCGCTGTGCTCCGCCGTGACCTCGACGCAGTCCGCGGCGAGGCCAGCACCGAGCCGCGCCGCAACGACCGGCGCGTAGTCACGCCCGGCGGTCGTTCCGGGCACCAGGATCATTGCTGGCTGCACCGCCGCGGCGGCCTGCTGCACCAGGGCGGCGGCAGGCCCGGTCAGCCCGCCAGCAAGCCGGTCGTCGTCAACCAGCAGGAGGCGATCGGCACCGGCAGATGCCCATGATTGGGCAGTAGCGCTATCCACCCCCGCGATGACGCCGGTCACTGGTCCGCCCAAGGCATCGGCCAGCGTTCGGGCAGCCGTGAGAAGTTCCCAGGAGACCGGCCGGAGCGTTCCGTTCGCAGCGGCCTCGCCGACGACCAGCACCCCTCCCGAACCGCTAGATGACATGTGTGTGCTCCTCGTGGTGCGGGTGGCCCGCGTCAGATCAGCTTCTGTTCCTGGAGCCAGGCCACCAGTTGCTGGGCGGCCTCGGCAGCCGGCACATCCTGCACCAGGATGCCACTGGTGGTCTTTGGCGGCACATAGGGCGTTTCCCAGGTGAGACGGCCATCCGCAGGCAGGGTGACGGGCGTGACCTCGACCGGCTTCTTCTTGGCGCCCATGATTCCCTTCACAGAGGGAACGCGCGGTTCGTCAAGCCCGGTCGAGGCCAGGATCATGAGGGGGAACCCGGCGCGCACGCGCTGGTAGCCGTCTTCCATATCGCGACGCACCAGCACCTCGTCGCCTTCGCGCTCGATGCTGACCACGTTGGAGATCACCGGGAGATTGGCCAGCGCCGCAACCTGGGCACCTACCTGACCGGATTCATAGTCATCGGAGGTCTGGCCGGCAAGGACGAGATCGGCATTCAGGGGGGCAATGGCTTCAGCAAGGGCCGCTGCGACCGCCAGGGTATCGGAGTCGTTCGGATCACCCGTTTCCAGGTGGATACCACGGTCAGCGCCCATGGCCAGTGCGCGTGAAATAGCGTCCTTGACCGAAGCAGGGCCGAGTGCCACGACGACGATCTCTCCCCCACCAGCGGCTTCCTTCAACCGCAGGGCTGCCTCGATGGCGTAGCGGTCATACGAGCTGATGCCAAGTTGACCGCTCGTGACAACCCGTCCGGAAGCCCGGTCAACGCGCGCGGCGTTCATGTCCGGGACTTGCTTGATCAGGACCGCGATCGTCAGTGGTCGCAACGCTGCCATGGCGTTGGGCTATCTCCCTGCCTGCCGCTGCGAGTGGGTGTGCGTGCGCCACGCGGCGGCATTCACGCGCGGGCCCAACGGGGAAGGATACCAGCGCGGCCGCAGAGAGATGTGGCTCAGGCCTGTGCAGAGCCCATGGCTTCGCCGAGGGCCATGTGGATGTGCAGCGCCAGGTGCAGCCGCATCCGTACCCCCGCGTCATCCAGGTCGTAGCCGGTGATTTCGCGGATGCGGTCGAGACGGTAGAGGACCGTGTTGCGATGCACGCCGAGGCGCTCCGCGGCTTCCTTCGGGCTGCCGTTCGCAGCGAAGAAGGCATCGAGCGTACTCACGAGGCCCGCGTTGTTCTGCCGGTCGTAGGCCAGGAGGCCGCCCAGCGTTTGCTGGTAGAGATCGCCCAACTCCGGGAGAGATTCGGCGGCGAAGATCAGCCGGTACACGCCGAGTTCACCAAAGAGGGTCAGATGGCCCGGACCGCTCAGTCGCCGCCCGATCAGGAGGGCCTGGCGGGCCTCGGCGTGCGAGCGCCGGACGCCGTGCAGCCCGTCGCGGACGGTACCGACGCCCACCGATACGGCGCCATCGCCACCGGGGCGCAGGATGCCGCGCATGTCATCACGCAGCGTTTCCGCCATCTTCCGCTCATCACGGGCGACTTCCGCCGGCAGCACAAACTCCGCAACGTTATTGCGAATACGCCAGAGCACGCGCCCGCCGCGGGTCGAACCGAGGCGGGCGATTGCCTCCTCCAGACCTTCCCAGCGGTCTTCAGCCGACGCAGCGCGAACTGGTCCCGCGGCCAGATGGTCAATGCGCGCCACAATGACGACGTAGGGCGCTTGCAGATCATGACCCAGGCGCCGCGCCTGCTGGAGCAACGTGGCTTCGCTGCGCAGGGCGCCATCCAGCACCTCATCCAGGACGTGCAGTTCCACCTCACGGCGAACCGTCGCGGCCGCCTGCTCTCTGGCCAGGACCACCGCGCAGGCGGCACTCCCGCGGGCGGTTATCTGCGCGTCTTCCGGGTTGACGCGCCCGCGGGGCACGATCAGTGAGACGCTGCCCAGCAGGCCATCCCGGCCGATGACCGGCGCGACGATGCGGGACCAGGCGGCATCCAGTTCATAGACCGCGGTTGGCGGATCGGCCGGGCTGGCTTCAGCCGTCGAGCGCAGCCAGCGGGCCGCGATGGGACGATCGCGCTGGAGCATCGGCTCGATGACCTCCCGCGGCGGCGCGGAACGCCCTGAGGCGTGGTAGGCCAGGAGGCGGCCATCCCGCCCCTCCAGCGCCACCGGGCGGTCACTGATCCGCGCCAGCTCGCGCACGATGTCGCCGAGCGGCTCCCCGGCGATCGCCAGATCCATGAGCTGGCGCTGCACCTCCTGCCCGCGATAGGTCACCTCGCGCCGCCGGTCACTGATCAACCGGGCGGCGTCACGTTCCAGCGCGCTCACATCGGAGTTTGCCGGGAGGGCTAGAAGTGGCAGGTCTGCGGCATCAGCGGCATCGCGCGCGGCCTGGCCTATCGTGCCCAGGACCGCCACGCCGGCCACGCCGAGGGCGGCCAGGCGAGCAATGACCTCTTCGAGCTGCAGGCGTTCATCCAGCTCCGCCAGGACGGTCACTGGCAGCAGCACCAACTCGCCACCCGCGAGGTGCCCGAACGCGGGCGGACTGGAGCGGATGCGTGCCGCCCATGTCACCTCGCGGTCCAGCCCGGCGCGACCGGCCACCACCTTGGTGCCGCTGGGCAGAGCCAGCTTGATTACATCGTCAACGGTTAGCACCGTAAGCCCCGCCTCGAGCCGCTCATTGGCTGGTACCGCTGCAGCCACCGTCAGTCCCCGTAACGTTCGCGTTCCCAGGGACTGACATACCGGCGGTAGTCACTCCACTCGGCACGCTTGACCTGGAGGAACTGGTCGCAGACATAGTCACCCAGTGCAGCGCGCACCAGATCGCTTTCTGCCAGCAGGTAAAGGGCGTCCCCCAGTGTCTGCGGCAGCGATGGAATCCCCAGGCGCAGCATCTCGGCGTCGTCGTAACGCACCAGGTTCTCATCGACCGCCAGGGATGGCTCCTGCCCTACGCGGATTCCCTCCATCGCGCTGGCCAGCGCGACCGAAAACGCCAGGTACGGGTTCGCCATGTTGTCCGGCGAGCGAAGTTCCAACTCGATCGCCGGTTCCGTGGACACGCCAATGGACGGCACGCGGATCAGCGACGCCTGGCTGAAGCGGGCCCAGGTGGCGTGGCGTGGGGCGCGGTGTCCTGCAGCCAGGCGCTTATAGGAGTTCACCGCCGGGCACACGATGGCGCTCATGCCGCGCGCGTGCTGCAGTTGGCCGGCGATAGCGAAGCGGCCTTGCCGCGACAGGGCCTCTCCTTCTCCGCGCAGGGCATCCTCTCCGCCCTCCGCGCGCCACAACTGCTGAAAGATGTGCATGCCAGACCCAGGCGCATCAGCCAGCGGCTTCGGCATCAGGTTGGCGCGGAGACCGTGGCGCTGGGCCACGGAACGGATCACCTGGCGTACCGTCAGGACCGTATCGGCCATGGTCAGGGCATCGGTGGGCAGGAGGTCGAGTTCCTCCTGGCCGGGTCCTGTTTCGTGGTGCGCGCCGCCGACCCCGATGACCATTTCAGCCAGGGTCGAGACCACATCATCCCGCACACTCTTGGCCAGGCCCGGGGTCATGCTGAAGTAGCCCGAGGCATCAAGCGTGGTGACCGATCCGTTTGGATCGGGGCGGAAGATGTAGTACTCGAGTTCGATCCCGACCCGGTAATCGAAGCCGGCCTCGCGCGCCTCCTTGAGGTTGCGCTCCAGCACGGACCGTGGATCACCCGCGAAGGGCAGCCCATCACGTCGCCGCACCGAGCAGGTCATGAGCGCCCGTCGCTCGGCGCCGCCAGTCTCCTGGTAGGTGATCAGGGTGCTGGCATCCGGGATCAGGAAGAGGTCGAGTTCGACCTCACGCTGGCCACCGGTGACCGCTGAACCGTCAAAGCGGTAGCCATTGCGGAGAACGCCAGGCAGGAGATCCACCGGGATCGTCATCGCACGGGCCCCGCCCGCCAGGTCGCTGAACTGGAGATCGACGAGGCGCACACCTTCCTCGGCGACGCGCTCCAGCGTGTCCCCAAAAGACGCCTGCTCCTCAATCACAGAAGTCACGATCTACACACCCTCTGAGTGCGCACCGCACCTCTTTGGGCGGTGCGCCCAAACCAAGCAGGCGCAGGGTAGCGTGTCTCGCGACACAGCGACAACACCCGGGGGAATTCAGTGCGTGTTAAGAGATGTTTTCCTCGACCATGGCCAGACATCAGGGTTCTGGCGTCACCGCCGCTTTTGGATGCTCGGTACAACTGATCGCGCTGTGAACCATGCACGCAGGCACTTGGGCAGCGAGATGCCACCGGATAGGCTGGAATGCCCCGATCAGGAAAGGTCGGGGTCTGCCTATGTGCCTGGCATTGCTGCCTGTGACCTGACGAGCCGGAGCGTCACCGGACGCCGCCGGTACGGGAGAAGCCCATGTTCAGCGCGTCCCGCCCCACGGATCGCACCGCCCCACTCTGGAGCCCTGCCTACGAACGTGATTCCTGTGGCGTTGGTCTGGTGGTCGACATCGCGGGCCGCCCCTCGCGGGAGATCGTTTCGCGCGCCCTGGCCGGCCTGGTCAACCTGACCCACCGCGGCGGCGTGGGCGCTGATTCGCGCACGGGTGACGGCGCGGGTGTCCTGACGCAGATCCCGCTTGGCATCTTTGCCGAAACCCTGGCTGCAGCCGGCGCAGGCGCCGTCGCGCCCGGGGATCTCGGCGTGATGATGGTCTTCCTGCCAACGGACGAGGCGGACGCCGCCCGCGCCCGCGCGGCACTGGAAGATGGCCTGCGCAGCCGCGGCCTGGAGCCGCTCGCCTGGCGTGTGGTCCCCACCGATCCCACTGCACTCGGAGAACAGGCCATCGCCTCCATGCCGCGTATCGAGCAACTGCTCACGCTGCGACCAGTGGAGATGGGCGAGGACGCCTTCGAGCGTGAGCTCTTCCTGGCCCGCAAGGCAGGCGTGCGGGCGGTACAGGCGGCTGGCATCGCGGACCTCTTCGTGGCGTCCAGCTCCGCGCGCACGGTCATCTACAAGGCGTTCTGCCTGCCGCGCGACCTCGACAGCTTCTACCTGGACCTGCAGGACCCGCGCTACGAGAGCGCCATCGTCCTCTTCCACCAGCGCTACTCCACGAACACGCTGCCGACCTGGGCGATGGCCCAGCCGTTCCGCTACCTGGCGCACAACGGCGAGATCAACACGATTGGCGGCAACCGGCAGTGGATGCTGGCACGTGCTCCGGAACTGGCGTTCCCGGACGGCCTGCACGGCGAAGCCCTGCAGCCCCTCCTCAGCCTGGATGGCAGCGACTCTCTGAGCCTGGATGACGTGGTGAGCCTGCTTTACCACGGTGGGCGCACGCTGCCGCACGCGCTGATGATGCTGGTACCGGAACCATGGGAACAACTGCCGGATATGGACCCGGCGCGGCGCGCCTTCTACGACTTCCACGCAGGCCTCATCGAGCAGTGGGACGGCCCGGCAGCGCTCGGCTTCAGCGACGGCGTGATCGCCGGAGCCACACTCGACCGCAACGGCCTGCGCCCGCTGCGCTACGCCATCACCGAGGATGGCCTGTTTGTGGCCGGATCCGAGGCGGGCACGGTCGATATCGACCAGGGCAAGGTGATCGAAAAGGGCCGCCTGGGTCCGGGCCAGATGATCGTGGTCGATACCCGCCGCGGCGTCGTTCTGCACAACGACGAGTTGAAGGCGGAAGTCTCCGGGCGCCAGCCGTACGCCGAGTGGCTGGCCGCAGGGCGCATTGGCGTTGCCAGCTGTGACGAAGCGCCGGATTCGGTCGATTTCGCCAGCAACGGACACGCCAACGGCAACGGAGCTGGTCCGGTACGCGTGAAGGCAGATCCCGGTGTGGTTGCCCTGCAGCGCGCGGTTGGCTACACCGCTGAAGACACCCGCCTGATCGTCAACCCCATGGCCGCTGGCGAGGAGCCGACGTGGTCGATGGGCGATGATGCGCCGCTGGCGGTGCTCTCCGAGCGCACGCGCCCCATCCACGCCTTCTTCCGGCAGCGCTTCGCCCAGGTCACCAACCCGGCCATCGACTCGCTGCGCGAGCGGCAGGTCATGGCCCTCGACAGCTTTGTCGGGCGGCGCGGCAACCTGCTCGCGGAGTCCCCGGAGCAGGCGCGGCTGGTCCATCTGCCGAGCATTGCCATCGATGACGCCTGCCTGGCGGCCCTGCGCGGCCTCGAGCAGGATGGGCTGCAGGCGACGACTGTCTCGACCCTCTTCGCCGTGCCAGCGGAGGGCGCTGCCACCGGTGGTGAACTGCTGGAAGCAGCATTGCGACGTGTCGTGGCTGAAGCCGAGGAGGCCGTGCGCAGCGGCGCTGGCATCATCATCCTCTCGGATCGCGGCATCGACGCTGGTCACACGGGAGTCCCCGCGCTGCTCGCCACCGGCGCCGTGCACCACGCACTGATCCGGTCCGGCCTCCGCAGCAAGGCAGATCTCGTGATCGAGAGTGCCGAGGTCTGCGATGTGCACGCACTCGCCTGCCTCGTCGGCTACGGCGCGTCAGCGGTCAACCCGTACGTGGCCCTGGCCCAGGCAGCCAGCCTGACCGGCACCCGTGGCTACGAGACGCTCTCGCCGTCAATGCTGCGCGCCAACTACCTGCACGGCCTGGAAAAGGGCTTTCTCAAGATCTCCTCCAAGATGGGCATCTCAACGGCCATGGGCTACCGGGGCGCACAGATCTTCGAGACGCTGGGTATCGCCCAGGAGATCGTGGACGAGCACTTCACCGGCACACCCGCTCGCCTCTGCGGCATCGGGTACGCCGAACTCGAGGCTGACATCCTGCGCCGCCACCATGAGGCGTACAACGATCCGGCCCCGAAGCTGATCGACCAGGGCTTCGTCCGCTACCGCAAGGATGGCGAGGCGCATGCCTTCGAGCCACCGATGGTCAAGCTCCTCCAGGAGGCGGTCAACACCGGCAGCCCGGATGCCTACCAGGCGTACCGAGACCACATCGCCGCCCATCCGGCGACCGCCGTGCGTGACTTGCTGACAGTGAAACCGCTCGGGGCGCCGGTGCCGCCGGATGAGGTCGAGCCCATTGACAGCATCGTCAAGCGCTTTGTGGTCACGGCCATGTCCCTTGGCTCGCTGAGCCCGGAGGCACACCGCACCCTCTCCACGGCCATGAACCGGCTGGGAGCTCGTTCCAACTCCGGCGAGGGTGGCGAGGACCCCCGCTGGTATGACGAGCCGGGCCCGGATATCGCGCACTCCAAGGTGAAGCAGGTGGCGTCCGGCCGCTTCGGCGTCACGGCCCGCTACCTGGCGATGGCGGAGGAACTGGAGATCAAGATCTCCCAGGGCAGCAAGCCAGGCGAGGGCGGCCAGATCCCCGGGCACAAGGTGACCCCGTTTATCGCCGAGTTGCGGCACGCCGTGCCGGGAATCTCCCTGATCTCGCCGCCACCGCACCACGACATCTACTCCATCGAGGACCTGGCGCAGCTCATCTACGACCTGCGGCAGATCAACCCGCGCGCGAAGATCGGGGTCAAGCTCGTCGCCGAGGCGGGTGTGGGCACGGTGGCAGCGGGCGTGGCCAAGGCCCGCGCTGACTACGTGCTGATCAGCGGCCACTCTGGTGGCACCGGGGCATCGCCGCTGGCCTCGATCAAGTTCGCCGGCGCGCCGTGGGAGTTGGGCCTGGCCGAGACGCAGCAAACGCTGGTCAAGAACGGCCTGCGCTCACGCGTCCGCCTGCGCACTGACGGCGGTCTCAAGACCGCTGAAGACATCGTGATGGCGGCGGTGCTTGGTGCGGAGGAGTACGGGTTCGGCACCTCGGTCCTCGTGGCCATCGGCTGCGACATGGCCCGCCAGTGCCACCTCAACTCCTGCCCAACCGGGATTGCCACGCAGCGCGAAGATCTGCGCGCCAAGTTCACCGGCAATCCGGAGCAGGTGATCGCCTACTTCACCCACCTGGCCAACGCCATCCGCGCGGAACTGGCCCGCCTTGGGGCGCGCTCCATCGACGACCTGGTCGGCCGCACCGATCTGCTTGCCTCTCGCGAATTGCCGGGCCGCGCCGGCATGCTCGATGTCTCCGGCTTCTTCGCCGAGCCAGCGCCTGAGGGGCAGCGCCGCAAGCACATCGATGTCACGCCGCAGGGCGCCACGCTCGATGACGCGGTCCTGGAGTTGGCCGGCGCCGCCATCCCCGACGGCAAGCCGTTTGAGGTGGAGATGGAGATCAGGACCGAGAACCGCACGGTCGGCGCGAAGGTGGCGCATGCCATTACGATGCGCCACCCATACGGGCTCCCGGCTGGCACCGCCTCGATCAAGCTGAAGGGGAGCGCGGGCCAGAGCTTCGGCGCGTTCATCACGGGCGGGATGCAACTGCACCTGGAGGGTGAGGCGAACGACTACGTTGGCAAGGGGATGTCTGGTGGCGAGATCGCCATCCGTCCGCCGGCGCAGGCGCCGTTCACGACCCCGCAGGCGATTGCCGGCAACACGAACCTCTACGGCGCGACGGGCGGCAGCTACTTCGCGGCCGGCTTCGCGGGCGAGCGCTTCGGCGTCCGCAACAGCGGCGCCACCGCCGTAGTCGAGGGGATCGGCGACCACGGCTGCGAATACATGACCGGTGGCACCGTCGTGGTCCTTGGCCCGACGGGTTACAACTTCGGCGCGGGCATGACGAACGGCACCGTCTTTGTCTACGACCCGGAGGGCGCCTTCCCACGGCGCATCAACGGGGAGTCGGTCCTCCTCGAAGCCGTGCGCCCCGGGTCGGCGGCGGAAACCCTGCGTGGCCTCCTGGAACGGCACGTGGAGGCGACCGGCAGCGCGCTCGCAACATCCCTGCTCGAGAACTGGAGCGAGACGTTGAGCGCCTTCTGGCTGGTGATTCCGCGGGCGGCACTGGCCCTGCGGGCGGAGGAGGCAGAGGCAGCCGCTGAGGCAGAGGCAGCACCAATCTCCCAGGGCGTGGCGGACTGAGCTACCACACGACTTCCATTCGGGGCACAATGCAGGAGCGCGCGGCATGTCGCCGCGCGCTCCTGTCGTGTTGCAAGCAGAGGAGCCATGGCGCGCGTCTACACACTGGCAAAGGGACGGGCCCTCTCCCACCGGGAAGAGCGCGGCGGAAAATCACCGCACTTCCAGATTCTCCTTGATTGCGGCGGGACCTGGCTGCGCCTGGCGATCAACACCCGCTCCGGCTCCAGCAGAGGCAAGGCGGCGGAGCTGCTCTTCCTGGCCAACGATGATTTCAAGCACCCGCTCACCGACCGGCTCATCGAGCTGGAGGATGGCATCTACGAAGTTGCTTCGGAGCCAGATGGCCTCGCACTCGATTTCCAGCGCGCCAACCTGTTCGATCCGCGCCGCATGCGGCGTATTCCGGCCAGCCGTCCTGGCGCACACAACGACCTGAGCGACGAACTCCTCTCCCGGGCGACGCGTGCGATCAACGATCCAGCACAGCGGGTCTACGCCTGGGGCACACGCTGGGGTCCAGAGCACAACGCCATCGACCACATCTTCCATTTCACGCCCGGCAATGGCATCCACGACATCCACATGAACCAGGGCAGCCTGGACGAGCACAGCCACGACAACGGCACCTGGGCAGACGGCGCCATCATGTTCTCGTCCGGCGATGGCGCGCACTGGTGCGCCATCTTCCTGGCTTTCCAGACCCAGGCATGGAAGACGGACGACCAGGGAGATCCACTGGAGACGCCAGAACTGGCGCGCCGGCGCCGCTAACGGTCAGCCGCAGCGATCGGCTGTACCGCGAGGCCCGTCCAGCGGGCGGCAAAGGCCCACAGGTCGGCGACCTCGGCAATGGTCTTGTCGAGCGGCTTCCCCGCCCCATGCCCGGCGCGCGTCTCGATGCGCACCAGGTGGGGCCTCGGACCAACATCAGCCGCCTGGAGGGCCGCGATGTACTTGAACGTGTGGCCGGGCACGACCCGATCATCCGTATCCGCCGTCGTGGCGAGGATCGCCGGGTAATCCTGGCCCGGCCTGATGTTGTGATAGGGCGAATACGCCAGGAGCGTGCGGAAATCGGCCTCCTGTGCGGGATCACCGAACTCATCGACCCAGAGTTGTCCGCCGGTGAATTGATCGAAGCGCAGCATGTCCATGACGCCAACGGCGGGGAGTGCTGCGGCAAACAACTCCGGCCGTTGATTGACCACGGCGCCGACGAGAAGGCCGCCGTTCGATGCGCCCTGGATCGCCAGTCCATCACGCGGCGTGATCCCTTCCGCGATCAGGTACTCGCCAGCGGCGATGAAGTCATCGAAAACGTTCTGCTTCTGATCCCGCTTCCCTGCTTCATGCCACGGCTTGCCGTACTCCCCACCGCCGCGCAGGTTGGCGATGGCAATGACGCTGCCCTGCTCGATCCACGCCAGATTCGAAGGCGAGTAGTAGGGAATGATGTTGATGCCGAACCCACCGTACGCGTAGAGCACGGTCGGGGCCGGGCCGGTAACATTCGCGCGCCGCACGACGAACATCGGAATCTTGACCCCATCGCGCGAGGGGTAGAAGCGTTGCTCGACCTGGATCTGGGCGAGATCGAGCAGCCCCTGTGGTTGAGACCAGATGGTGGAGGTGTTGGCCGCAACGTCGTAACGAAAGATGGTCGTCGGGGCATTGAAGCTGGTGAACACGAAGAACGCTTCGTTCCTGTCGGGATGACCCCGGAACCCGCCCGCGGTGCCGATCCCTGGCAGATCCACGACGCCATCCGGCACACCGGTCAGCGTGAATCGCCTCAGCTCGGTCTTGACATCATTGAGGTAGGTGGCGACCAGGCGGCCGCCAACGTGTGTCGCGTCGCTGAGAACAGCGGCCCCTTCCGGCACAATCTCGATGAAGTCCGGCTCGCTGTCCGCCAGGTCGAACGTCACGATCCTGCGGCGCTCGGCGCCCCTCGTCGTCATCGCGAAGAAGGTGGTGCCGTTATTCCCGGCCACGTACCACTCATCGTCCAGGTCGCCAACGATGACGCGTGGCTCCCAGTTGGCGGAATCCAGGTCGATGACGGTCAGGAGGTTCGAGCTGGAACCGGGCGAGGAGGAGATAACAGCGTAGCGACGGTCGGCGGTGAGATCGAAGCCGTGGAACATGGCCGGCTGATCCGGCGTGGCGTAGAGCAGCCGATCCTGAGACTGGGGTGTCCCCAGCGCGTGAAAATGGATGGTGTGATTGACCGCCCGCGCGAGAAAGGGCGAGCCGGCGTCTGGCTCAGGGTACCGGGCGTAGAAAAAGCCGGACCCGTCGCGATTCCAGGCAATGGTCGTGTACTGGGCCCACTCGACCGTATCTTCCAGCACCTCTCCCGTCGTCACATCCAGCACGCGAATGGTTCGCCAGTCAGATCCACCATCCTGGATGGCGTAGGCCAGGAGTGAGCCATCTTCTGACGCGGACCATTCCGCCAACGCGGTCGTGCCGTCCTGCGACCACGTGTTCGGATCGATCAGCACCCGTTCTGCGCCGTGCAAACCCTCACGGACGTAGAGCGCAGCCTGGTTCTCGAGCCCGGAGTTACGGGTGTAGAAATAGAGGCCGCCGCGCTCATCCGGTGCGGTGAGGCGTTCGTAGTCGAACAGCGCGGTCAATCGTTCGCGAAAGAGTTCGCGTCCAGGAAGCGTCGCGAGATAGGCGTCGGTCACGGCGTTCTGGGCCGCCACCCAGGCCGCGACCGCTGCGTCACCGCGGACATCGCTTTCGAGCCAGCGATATGGATCGGCGATCTCACGGCCGAAGCGGAGGTCGACCACGTCGTCGCGCCTGGTCTCCGGATAAAGCGCATCTGTCATCGTCTGGGTACCCTCATCTTGCTGACAGCGGCTGGCGTAACCGCAAGGAAAGGAATGGAAGTGCCTGACGCGCCATGATCGGTGACCTGGGGATTGGGATTCCCTGTCTTCCCAACGCCCGCTACCCGGACTGCGTCAGGGCACGATGCCGGCGTCCAGAACGCAGCCGATTCTTCCACCTGCGCCAGTTACCTGACGACACCCACAGCAACATAAGCACCCCCCAGCCGAAGAGGTAGCCGCCTGCCACATCACTCGGCCAGTGGACACCAAGGCGCATCCGAGACCACGGAATCAGGAGCATCATCACGACGCAGACGACCCGGACAGCCCAACGTGCCACCGGCCACGGCAGCGTCTGCGGTATCGCCAGGAGCAGCCCACCATAGACCAGGACCGCTCCGAAGGTATGACCACTGGGATACCCCAGGCCATTCGCCGGCTCGATCACGGCCTGCAAATCCAGGGGAGGGCGAGCGCTCTCGAAGAGCCACTTGAGCGGCGAGTTCAGTAGACGGCAGGCGGAGGCCACCGCCAGGAAGATCGCCAAATCCCGGCGCCCACGCCAGGCGCACCAGAGCACACCAATGATGGTTGCTGCCATCAGCCCGGTGTAGGTATCGCCCATCCGGCTCGCCCACCAGGCGATGCGGTCCAGGGCCTCACTGGAAGGCTGGTGCAGCCACTGCAGCAGGGCAAGCTCGCCCGGGAACACCCGGTCACCCCGGACCACGATGCCCAGGGCGAGGCCGAGAGCCAGGAGAATGATCCCGGCAAGCAGCCAGCGCCGCGCGTGGCGATCCGCGTGCCGCTCGCCTGCAACCACGCTGGCGACACCTTGCTGGCGCGCCTCGCCCCCGGCGGCCGGCGCCTGCCCTACCACTGGAGGTTTCCCCAATCGATCGCAAGACATGCATGTCTATGCGCATAGCCGCATGCAAGTTTGTGCTGAACTCTTGACAAATCTCGGTATCCCTCGTAAGGTCGATGATGTTCAACGGCGAACACAGTATCTGTCGTGTGACTTGGTGAAGGTTAGCCGTAATGACGGCACGCTCGGCCAGGAACCTCCGAACCCCTATTTGCCGAACGGGGCGTACCCGTTCGGCTTGAGACGCAACGCTCCGCCCCGGAGCGCGTTCGGTTCGAGTGCACACTGTCTGGGAGCCTGATCCACAATGTCCGCGATTTCTGACGATTCTCAACCCTTAACGCAGCATTCCGCGATGCTCGGCGCCGCTCACTTCAGGGCGTCAGCCACCCGCGCTTGGCTTGCTATGGCTCTGGAGGTCATCTGATGCTCATCGCCGTTCCGGGCGAGGGGAGGCGACTCTCCCGCTCTCCGCTCCGGCGGCCAGCGCGTCGGTCCCGTCCGACGCGCTGACGGCCGCCATTTCGCGGATCGATCAGCGCATTGCTGTTCACAATCGAATAGCCATGAACTTGCCACGTGGCTGACGGATTTCAGCCAGTGGTTTCCCGCAGAGACGGGGAGCAGTACAGGCAGTGATCGCGCAAGCGACCCGGGGATGGTGCAAGCCCGGGACACGCGAAGCAGCCTGGAACGGGCCCCGGAGCGGCTGGCCGAAGAACGCCGGAACGTCCGGCAAGTAGGCCCAGGTGGGTGGTTCCCACGAAAGCAACAACCGAGAGATGCATGGCTCTCGCAGGGGCGAGGGTTCTGCAAGAAGGGTGGTACCGCGGGAGTTGACGCCTCTCGCCCCTTCGGACCGGTCACGGCGCACGGAGCGCAGGCCGGTACCGGGCGTCCATACGACGTCAGGAACCGAAGGGAGCAGAGTATGTCTGAAGCCGCGAAGGCCACGGGGAATCCCGACCCGAAATATCCCAATCTGACTCGCGTCGAGCCGGTGAGCGATCCGTTCACCGACGCGTTGGCGCCGCGTGCCATTTCGCTGGGTGGCCCTGGCGCGGGCAACCTGCCCGCGTTCACCATCAGTGGCCGCCTCCTCGGGCGCAGCGTGATCACCGACACCGATCTCACCCGTGACGAGATCTACGAGGTGCTGGACACGGCGGTGCGCCTGAAGAAGATGCGCCAGGCGGGCCAACCGCACAGCTATCTCGCCGGCAAGTCCCTGGGCATGATCTTCCAGCACCCCTCCACGCGTACCCGCGTCTCCTTCGAGGCGGGGATGGCGCAGTTGGGCGGGCAGGCGATTTTCCTGGGCGTGCACGACCTGCAGATCAAGCGTGGCGAAACCCTGGCGGACACCGCCCAGGTTCTGAGCCGCTATGTCGATGCCATCGTCGCCCGCGTCGCGGCGCACGCGGACATCCAGGAGATCGCCAGCGCGTCCAGCGTGCCGGTCCTGAATGGCCTGTGTGACCGCTGGCACCCCATGCAGTCCTTCAGCGACCTGCTGACGATGCAGGAGGCGCTCGGCGGCCTGAGCGGCCGCAAGATCGCCTACCTCGGGGATGGCAACAACGTCCTCAACTCTCTGCTCCTCTCCTGCTCGGTCATGGGCATGAGCGTGTCCGTCGCTGCGCCAGAGGGATACCAGCCGGACGAAGAGGTGGTGAACCACGCGCGCTGGCTGGCTGCTGCCTCCGGGACAGGTGCCGAGATTACGGTCACGGACGACCCCTTCGAGGCCGCCCATGGCGCGGATGCGGTCTACACCGATGTCCACGTCAGCATGGGCATGACCGACGCCGCGACCCGCGCCGTGGCCCTGGCGCCGTACAAGGTGACGCCGGAGGTGATGAAGCAGGCGAAGTCATCCGCGGTCTTCATGCACTGCCTGCCGATGCACCGCGATCAGGAGGTATCGGCGGTCGTGGCCGATGGCCCGCAGTCGATCATCTTCGACCAGGCCGAGAATCGGATGCACATGCAGAAAGCGATCCTGCTGCACACGCTCGCGCCGGTGGTGGCGTAACCCGATGGCATCGGCGATGGCCAGCCGTCACGAGCTGGGAACCTTCAGCTGGATCCACAATCCGGCGGCGCAAGCGGCAGCACCTGGCTTGCTGGGACGCTCCGTGCTCTCCGACCTGGATCTCTCCCGGGCGGAAGTAGATGCCCTGGTCGAAACGGCACTCTGGCTGAAAGGGCAGCGCGAGCGGAACCAGCCCCACCCCTACCTGGCGGGGAAGACGCTCGGCATGCTCTTCGAGCATCCCAGCACGCGCACGCGCAACGCCTTTCAGGCTGGCATGGAGCAACTCGGCGGCCACGCCACGTTCCTCGGTGCGAATGAGCTGCAACTGACGCGCGGCGAGACGCTGCCAGACACGGCCCAGATCCTCAGCCGCTACGTGGACGGAATCGCGGTCCGCTTTGGCGAGCACCGCAACCTGATCACCTTCATGGGTGGCGCCACGGTGCCCGTGCTGAACGGCTTGACGGAGCGCTTCCACCCCATTGAGGCCCTCGGCGACCTGCTGACGCTGCACGACCGCTTCGGCGGCCTGAAGGGGCTCAAGCTGGCTTACCTGGGGGATGGCAACAACGTCTGCCACTCGCTGATGCTGAGTGGCGCCGCCGCGGGGATGGACGTGTTCGTGGCCTCCCCAGAGGGGTACCAACCCGATCCGGCGCTGGTCGAACGGGCGCAGGAAATCGCGGCGCAGGCGGGCGGGTCAGTCACGCTGACAGGCAACCCTCATGAGGCCACCGCCAACGCGGACGCCATCTACACCGATGTTCACGAGAGCATGGGCCAGCCGAACAACCCGGCCAAGCGCGCGGCCCTGGCGCCGTTCAAGGTGACCACGGGGCTGATGGCCGAGGCCAAACCAACGGGAGTCTTCATGCACTGCCTGCCGATGCGACGCGAGCAGGAAGTGGAAGCCGCGGTTGCGGATGGTCCGCAGTCGATCATCTTCGAGCAGGCAGCCAACCGCCTGCATATGCACAAAGCGATGCTGTTACTAACGCTGGGCCCATCCCAGTAAGGACAGATGCGCGGCGGGGCATGGGTTCCGCCGCATTCGGACAGGGATATCAGGGAGGAACGGATCAATGAACGCGACGTGCCCGGAGTGCGGTGCCGAGTGGGAACTGAGCGGCGTGGAGCAGGGCGAGATCGTGGTCTGCCCGGACTGCGGCGTGGAACTGGAAGTGCTCAGCGCGGATCCCATTTCCCTGGGGCTGGCGCCTGAGGAAGGCGAAGACTGGGGCGAGTAACTCACGGGCCGCAGGGCGCACGAGCGCCCTCCAGGGCGTGAACGACGATCAGGAAGGAACAGGATCATGGCAACGGTGGGCGTGCTCTGTGCACGCGGTCGGGTTGAAGAAAAGGCGCTCATGGCGGCGCTGGCGGAAGCCGGCATCGTTTCCGCGCTCTTCCCCCCTGCGGACGAGCCGCTCCCCGTTGGCCCTAGTCCGGTTGCCCCGTGCGGCAACCAGTTTCCGGTGCCCCAGATCGTGATTGACCGCCACCCGAACCGGCAGATTGCGCGGGCGGTGCTCTCTGCCTGTCGTGCCCTGGGAGTACCGGCCTTGAGCGCCGGCCTGGCTGCGACGGGGGACCGCCTGGACGTGGCCTCCGTGCTGGAGCGGGCCGGGCTGCCCCGGCCGCGGACGGCGCTCTGCACCTCGGAGGACGCCGCGCTCCAGGCTGTGCGCGCCCTGGGTCTCCCCGCCACGTTGCTGCCGCTCGACCTGCAGTCCCCGGGCATCACGCTGCTGGATGAGGACGCGGCGGAGGCGATCCTGGAGCACCGGGCTGTCCTTGGTGGCACCGGGCAGTCGCTGAACCTGGTACAGGCAGGCGCACCACTCGCGTCAGAACTGGTCTCGGTGATGGTGATCGATGGTGTGGCCTGGACCGCGCAAAACGGCCACGAAGCTGCCGCAAACAGCAGTGTGCGCCGCCTGGCTGAAGAAGCGGCGCTGGCGCTCAACGCCGACCTGATCGCGATTACCCTCTTCGTGCGCGGCGACGAGATCCTGATCTGGGATGTCACGCCGGTTCCAGAGTTCCGGCACGCGGTGCCGCTGTTCGGGCCTGATGTGGCACACCTCATTGCGCAGGCGGTGGAACGCCGCCTGGAGGCGCACACGATCAAGGTGTCCCAGGGGACGCAGACCGTCGTGATGGAATCCGCTCCGGCCTGGATCTCGCTCACTCCGGAGAGGATGCTCGGTGATGTCGTTGTCAGCGCCTGAAGCGCTCAGCGCGCCGGCCCGCGAGGACGTCGCGCTGCTGGAAACGCTGGTCGGCATCCAGAGCCTCTCGGATCAGGAGGGGCCGGCCGTGACCTGGCTCTGCCAGGAGATGGAGCGACGCGGCTTCCGGACCCGGATCGATGAGGCAGGGAGCGCTATCGGCGAGATAGGCGCTGGCTCAACGCGCGTCGTGCTGCTCGGGCATATCGACACCGTCCCGGGTCAGATTCCGGTGCGCATCGAGGATGGCGTGCTCTGGGGCCGAGGCGCTGTCGACGCCAAGGGGCCGCTCTGCACCTTCGTGGCCGCGGCCACGGCGGCGGCAGACCGCCTGAATGCGACGGTCACGGTGGTCGGCGCCGTTGGCGAGGAGCGCCTCGGCTCCCCGGGCGCCAACGCGGTCGCGCAGTGGGTCGCACCCGACTTCTGCGTCATCGGCGAGCCGAGCGGATGGGACGCCATTTGCCTCGGCTACCGGGGCACCTTTGGCTTCCACTACCGGTTAAGACAGCCGTCGCGGCACACCGCTGGCCCGGGCGAATCCTCCGGCGAGCAGGCGATCACGTTCTGGAATGCACTTGTCGCGAACATCGACGCGCTCAACGCTGAACGGGCTGCGTCATCGACCTACACGTCGATCACGCCGACACTGCGGGAGATGCACGCCGCCAACTCCGGGCTGGAGGATGAGGCGGTGATGTCGATTGGCCTGCGCCTGCCACCAGGCGTCGACATCCCGCGCATGAGGGCGACACTGAGCGAATTGGCGGGCACGGGCGAGATCGAGATCAACGGCATCCAGGAGGGATTCCGCTCGCCAAAATCGACGCCGCTGGTGCCGCCTTTCCTGCGCGCCATCCGCGCCCAGGGTGGCGATCCCCGCTTCACCCTGAAGCTGGGTACCTCGGACATGACCGTGGTGGGGCCGGCCTGGGGCTGCCCGATGGTGACGTACGGTCCGGGCGATGCCTCACTGGATCACACGCCGGAAGAGCGCATCGCGCTCGCCGATTACGGCCGCGCGATCGCAGTGCTGCGCGACGTGCTGGTGTCCCTGTGAGCGCCACCAGCCTGAACGGGCACGCGGCCCACACGGCTTCCAAAGTACGCCTCGGTGTGCTCGTCTCCTACGTCCGCGCTGAGGAGAAGGCAATCCTGGCAGCGGCCCGGGAGCGCGGCCTGGACGTGACGCCGGTCTTTGACCGCGAGATCGTGATGGACCTGGCGACGCCGGACGCCAGCGCGAACGGCCTGCCGTTCGATGTCCTGCTCGACCGCTGCGTCGCACACTCACGCTCCGGGTACATCCTGAACGTGCTCAAGCACTGGGGCGTGCCGACCTTGAATACGGCAGACGCCGTGCGCCTCTGTGATGACAAGGCCGAGAACAGCCTGGCGCTGGAAGCCGCGGGCGTCCCCACGCCACGCACCATCCTGGCCTTTGATGTCGATTCCGCACTCCGTGCTTGCGAGATGGTCGGCTACCCCGCGGTGCTGAAGCCGGTGACCGGTTCCTGGGGGAGATTGCTGGCCCGCGTGAATGGCCCGGAACAGGCCCGCTCCATCCTGGAGCAGAAGCGCGACCTGGGCTCCTTTCACCACGGCATCTTCTACGTGCAGGAGTACATCGAGAAACCAGGGCGCGATATCCGCGCCTACGTCGTGGGCGACCACGTGCTGGCGGCGTCCTACCGCAGCGCGGATCACTGGGTGACCAACGCCGCGCGCGGTGCGCAGTCAGTCCCCTGCCCGATCACCCCGGAGATCGAGGACCTGGCGCTGCGCGCCTGCCGGGCAGTCGGGGCCCGTTTGGCTGGTGTCGATCTCATCGAGACGGCGAACGGCCTGGAGATCATCGAGGTCAACACCGGCGGCGAATTCAAGGGGCTGGCGTCCACGACGGACGTCGATATCGCCGGGGCGATTGTGGACGAGGCGGTGAAGATGGTTGGAGTGCAATGAGCGCAAAACTGGTTGTCGGTGTTCTGCTCTCGCGTGTGCGCGTGGAAGAAAAGCTGCTCATTGGCGAACTGGAGGAGCGCGACGTCGAGATCGTGCGCTTCGATGACCGGGAACTTGTGCTCGATCTCTCGCGGCCAGATCCCGCCATGCTGCGCTGTGACGTCGTGCTGGAACGCGCCATCAATCACCTGCGCGCCCTGTACACCCTGAAGGTGCTGAACGACTGGGGCGTGCCCACGGTCAACACCTACGAAGTGGCCAACACCTGCGGCGACAAACTCCTGACCACTGCCGCCCTGGAACAGCACGGCGTGCCGACCCCACGTACGCTCGTGGCCTACACGCCGGAATCGGCGCTGACCGCGTGTGAGGAACTCGGTTACCCCGTCGTGATGAAGCCGGCGGTCGGCTCGTGGGGCCGCCTGCTGGCCCGCGTCAACGACCGCGACGCCGCGGAGGCGCTCCTGGAGCACAAGGTGACGCTCGGGTCGTTCCACCACGGCGCGTTCTATCTCCAGGAATATGTCAACAAACCGGGGCGGGATATCCGCTCCTTTGTCGTCGGTGACGAAACGATCTGTGCCATCTACCGCGATTCTCCGCACTGGATCACGAACACCGCGCGCGGAGGCGCGGCCAGCAACTGCCCGGTCACGGATGAACTCGATCACCTCTCGCGCGCGGCCGCCCGGGCAGTGGGTGGCGGCGTGGTGGCTATCGACCTCTTTGAGAGCGAGCGCGGCCTGCTGGTGAACGAGGTCAACTACACGATGGAGTTCCGCAACAGCATCGACACTACGGGGGTGAACATCCCCGGCCGCTTTGCGGACTACGTCGTTTCGGTGGCCACGGCGGAACGGGCGCGCCGCGACGCCCTGGCCGATGCTGATCTGGCGGTTACGACCTGATGGGCCTCTCCGCCACGCCGTTCCGCACTGACTACGAGCGTGCCGCTGCCGCCTACGCCCGCAACCGCGCGGTCCACCCTCGGGTCGTGACGGATCTCATCCGCCAGGCGGGTCTGCATGCAGGCTCGCGTGTGCTCGATGTCGGTTGCGGCACGGGGAACTACGCCCGTGCGCTGCAGGAAGCGACCGGCTGCGCCATCTCCGGGGTTGAGCCGTCAGACCAGATGCGGCAGCGCGCTGCGACCGCGGCGACCTGGACCGCGTTGGTGGCCGGATCGGCCGAGAACCTGCCCTTCCAGGATGGGGCGTTCGATCTCGTCTACTCGACCGACGTGATCCATCACGTCGGCGACCGCGCTGCGTATTTCGCCGAAGCCGCGCGCGTGCTCGCTCCGGGCGGGATGCTCGCCACGGTCACGGACTCACAGGAGGACATCGCGCGGCGACGCCCGCTTTCGAACTACTTCCCGGAGACGGTCGCAATCGAGGAGCAGCGCTATCCGACAATGGGGACGCTCCGGAACGAGATGGCGGCGGCCGGGTTCTCCGGAATCCACGAGACGCACGTCGAACTGGAGTACCCGCTGACCGATATCCGCGGCTATCGCGAGCGCGCCTACTCCTCGCTGCTGCTCATCCCTGAGGACGCACTCACGCAGGGATTGGCGCGGCTGGAACAGGATCTCCTGGCGGGCCCCATTTCGGCCCTTTCGTTGTACACGTTGGTTTGGGGCTCAAAGAGCCCGGATGCAATTTAGGGAGCAGGCAAAGTTTCATGGTTGATGTCGCCATTGTCGGAGGGAGTGGTTACGCGGGGGGCGAGCTGGTTCGCCTGCTTCTGGGACACCCGGAGGTCACGATCAAGTACGTGACCTCGGAGCGCAACGCCGGGAAGTTCGTGCGTTCCGTGCACCCCAATCTGCGCAAGCGGTCAGATCTCAAGTTCTCGTCGGTCAAGGATATCGACAAGGTCGATGTCCTCTTCAGCGCGCTGCCGCACGGCGTCGTCATGGGCCAGATGAACGCGCTGCGCGAAAAGGCGCCGATCATCGTTGACCTCAGCGCGGATTTCCGCCTGCGCAACGCGGCCGACTACCCGAAGTGGTATGGGCACGAGCACGAGCTGCCCGAACTCCTCGATGACTTCGTCTACGGCATCCCGGAACTGCACCGCGAGGAACTGAAGCACACCGACCTCATCTCCAGCGCCGGCTGCATGGCCACCACGACCATCCTGGGGCTGTATCCGCTCTACCAGGCGCAGGTGGTGGACCTGAGCAAGCCGGTGGTCGTTGAAGCCAAGACCGGCTCCTCGGGATCCGGTGGCTCTCCAGGGCTCGGCTCACACCACCCCGAGCGCAGCGGTGTGATGCGCTCCTTCAAGCCGACGGGACACCGGCACTCCGCCGAGGTCATCCAGGAACTCACCGTCGACGGTGCCGCGCCGGAAGTCGCGTTCTCCGCGACCTCCGTCGAGGCGGTACGCGGCATCCTGGCGACCTCCCACGTCTACTTGAAGGAGCCGCTGGCGGACAAGGACGTCTGGAGCATCTACCGCAAGGCGTACAAGGACGAGCCGTTCATGCGGCTGGTCAAGGAAGCCTCCGGGGTGCACCGGTACCCGGAACCGAAGCTGTTGTCCGGCTCCAATTTCTGCGATGTCGGCTTCGAGCGCGATCCCGATTCCAACCGCATCGTGGTCATGGCGGCCCTCGACAACCTGATGAAGGGCGCTGCCGGCCAGGCCGTGCAGGCGTTCAATATCCGCATGGGCTTCGAGGAAGACACTGCGCTGGAGTTCACGGGCCTGCATCCCATTTAGAGGGAAGACGGCCTGCGGGCCTTGGGGAAGACGCTGCGCTTAGGGAGTAAGGGAATAAGGAGTGAATAGACGGATTGTCGTCGTTCGCCTTACTCCCTCATTCCCTTATTCCCTAAGCGCGTGAGCGCGACTTCCCTGCGACGACAGGAGCACAACGATGTTGGTCATCAAGATTGGCGGCGGGGCGGCCATCGGCGAAGGCGGGTTCCGCAACTTCGCGCAGGATCTGGCGGGCTTCACGGAACCAGTGGTCGTCATCCACGGTGGCAACGCCGAGTTCAGCGAGCTCAGCCGTCAGTTGGGCATGCCGCCGCGTATGGTCACCTCGTCCAGCGGGCGCGTCAGCCGCTACACGGATGGCCCGACCATGGACGCCATGCTGATGGCGTACTGCGGCAAGGTGAACAAGCGCCTGGTGGCCACGCTGCGTGCTGCCGGCGTCAACGCCGTCGGCCTCAGCGCCATCGACGGCGGGATCGGCGTGGGACGGCGCAAGCCGGTCCTGCGTGGCACGGAGGATGGCAAGACGCGCATCTTCCGCGACGACCATGCCGGGACGCTGGAAACCATCGACCCCACGCTGGTGAGGCTGCTGCTGCAGAACGGCTACGTCCCGGTGCTGACGCCGCCTGCCCTGGGCGAGGAGGGTACGCCAATCAACGTCGATGGCGACAAGCTGGCCCTGGAATTGGCAACCGTCCTCGGCGCGGACGGCCTCATCTTCTTTTCGGACACGCCGGGGCTGCTCGCTGACGTGCGCGATGAGTCTTCGCTGATCAGCGAGATCAACGCCGATGCCCCGGAGGCTGCCCTCGCATCCGCGGGAGGGCGCATGGTCGTCAAGGTCGAGGCGGCGCTGGGCGCGGTTGAGCGCGGCGTGGGCCGCGTGGTCTTCGCCGATGGCCGCATCGATGCTCCGGTCACCGCTGCGCTCGCCGGGCGCGGCACCACTGTTCGCCGCTCGGCGTCCGCCGCCACTGTTTAAGGAGATCGCCATGTCAACCGCAACCCTGGACCTCGCCGAAATTCAGCGCCTGGAAACCGAGCATCAGCCGTCGCTGTACGCCAAGCGCGACATCGCGCTGGTACGCGGAGAGGGCGCCTATCTCTACGACACGGATGGCAAGCGCTACCTGGACGCCATGAGCAACTACGGCGTGGCAGTGCTCGGGCACGCGGACCCGGAGTTCGCCGCCGCGCTCAATGATCAACTGCAGACGCTGGCCACCTGCCACCAGAGCTTCTTCAACGACCTGCGTGCCGAAGCCCTGGCCGAGATCGCAACCATCGCTCCCGAGGGTCTCACCCGCTACTTCATGACCAACTCGGGCGCCGAGGCGATCGAGGCGGGGATCAAGTTCGCCATCGCGGCCACGGGGCGCCAGAAGCTGGTTGCGGCGAAGCGCGGGTACCACGGGCGGACGCTTGGCGCCCTGGCCGCCACCCATGACGCCAAGTACCGCGGGCCCTTCGAGCCTCTCTCACCCGTGACGACGCATGTCGCCTATAACGACATCGATGCGCTCGAGGCTGCAGTTGACGGCGAAACGGCTGCCATCATCCTGGAGCCAATCCAGGGTGAAGGCGGCATCTTTCCAGCATCGGGCGAGTACTTGCAGGCTGCACGCACCATTGCGGAGGATAAGGGCGCACTCTTAATTGTGGATGAAATCCAATCCGGTTTTCGTACCGGGACTCCCTTCGCGATTTCAGCCTCAGGGGTCGTTCCTCACATCATGGTGACCGCCAAGGCACTTGGCAATGGATTCCCCATCGGGCTGACGATGACAACGGATCAGATATCCGGCGAGATTCCATCCGGTGCGCATGGAACGACATTTGGGGCGAATCCCCTTGCAGCCCGGGCCGTCGTGACCACACTTCGGGCATTGCGACATCGTGACCTTTACGATCGTGCAGTAACGATCGGCGAGGCCCTTATTTCGGGATTGAATAACTTGAACAGCCCGCAGATTCGTCAGGTGCGCGGGCGAGGCCTGATGATCGGCGTGGAACTGAAGGGCCGCGTCACACCGGCGTTGCGTACGCTCCAGGAGCGCGGCGTGCTCGTGCTTCCGGCTGGGGCCACCACCTTCCGCTTGCTCCCCCCGATGATCTGGGAGCAGGCCCAGGTTGATGAGTTCCTGGGTGTCGCCAGCGAAGTTCTGTCCTGACCCAGCTATGTGTATGTTCGTAGCGCTACACATTGTGAATGGATCAGAAATGTAACGAGTATTACTTTTATCGTTTATGGCACGCGCTTTGCATTGGACGCCTCCAATAGCCGGGGTGGAGTCTCGCGGTGGTCGCGCAGGCTCGCCGGCCAAAGGAGGCCTCAGTGGAACAGGATCGATTCGACGCTCTCGCGATGTCCCTTGTGGACGAGGGCACCAGCCGTCGTTCCGTTCTCGGTCGTCTTGCGGCCGGCGGTCTGGCCGCCGCCCTGGGCATCACGGCATTTGCCGCCATTGGGGATGATGACGCGGAAGCAAAGAAGAGTTGCAAGAAGAAGTGCAAGAACAGGAACACCGCGAAGAAGCGGCGCAAGTGTCGCAAGAAGTGCAAGAGGACATCGTCTCCACCGCCTCCAGCGCAAACCGCTGGATTTCCGATCACGGTCGACACCACGTTGCTTGGCATCGCGTGTACGCCTCTGGGAGGTGAGTGCGGCACGGGCACCGGTCTTGAGTGTGTCGGGCTCGTCTGCGTGCCGATCGATCTCGGTAATGTTTGTGTGACTGGAGCGACGTGCAGCACTGGCCAGTGCAACGCTGGCGTCTGTTCGGAGTGTGATGCGCTGAACGTCTGTGGCACTGCTGGAAGCGAGCAATGTTGCGTCGCCGATGCGACCTGTGTTGCAAACCTCTGCGTCCTCCCGGGCTAGCCGTTGCCCGGCTATCAGTCAACTCATGAAAACGGGGTGGGAGCCGCGGCGCCCACCCCGTTTCGTCCGCACGCACCGCGCTTCACGCAAGCCGTCGTTGCGCGGACGCCGGTTTACGTTGGGGATATCCTCCATCAGCCGCCGCTGCTTCCCCCACCCCCCGCTCCCGGCACCGTCTGCCGGTGCGGATGGAGCGCCTCGTCGATCTGCTCCCGGGTCAGGCCCGACTCGGCGTAGGCCAACTCGCGCACGGTGATGCCTGAGGCGTGCGACTTCTTGGCGATCTTCGCCGCGTTCTCGTAGCCGATCAACGGGTTGAGCGCAGTCGCCATGCTGATCGAGCCTTCGATGTACCCCTCGGCCCGTTCGCGATTCGCCTCCAGTCCGTTGAGCAACTTGTCAACGAAGACCCGGGAGACGTTTGCCAGCAGGCGAATGCTCTCCAGGAGATTACGCGCCATCATTGGCAGCATCACGTTCAGATCGAGCTGACCCCATTGCCCGCCAACGATGATGGCCTGGCTGTTCCCGTTCACCTGCGCGCCAACCATGATTACGGCTTCACAGATGACCGGGTTGACCTTACCCGGCATGATCGAACTGCCCGGCTGGATAGCAGGCAGGATCAACTCACCCAGCCCGGCCTGCGGCCCGGAGCCGAGCAGGCGAATGTCGTTGGCAATCTTCATCAGGGACGCCGCCACGGTGGTCAGGGCGCCCGTGGTGAAGACATAGGCGTCCTGCGCGCCCTGGGCCTCGAAGTGGTTCTCGGCCTCGCGAAACTCGCTACCGGTCAGCGCCGACAGCTCGGTCGCCACCTTCGCGCCGAAATCGGCCGTCGTGTTCAGGCCCGTGCCAACCGCGGTCCCACCGATGGCCAACTCACGCAGACCAGGCAGCGTCAGCTCCACACGATCCGCGCCGAGCTCAACCTGTCGTGCGTAGCCGCTGAATTCCTGGCCCAGGCGAATCGGCACCGCATCCATCAGGTGCGTGCGCCCGATCTTGACGACGTCATCAAACTCGACTGCCTTCCGCTCCAGCGCCTCTTGCAGGTAGCGCAACGCGGGCAGCAATTCACGCTCGATCTGGAGCACCGCCGCGACATGCAAGGCGGTCGGGAAGGTGTCGTTCGAAGATTGCCCCATGTTCACATGGTCATTGGGGTGCACCTTCTGGCCTGACTCGCGCGAGGCGAGTGTGCCGATCACCTCGTTGGCGTTCATGTTTGTCGAGGTGCCTGATCCCGTCTGGAAGATATCGATCGGGAAATCGGCGTAGTGCTTCCCGGCTGCCACTTCCGCCGCCGCGCGTTCGATGGCCGTCGCAACAGCTTCGTCCAGGCCGCCCTGGTCGCGGTTGACCCGCGCGGCAGCCTGCTTGAT
Organism: Thermomicrobiales bacterium; assembly: GCA_046328375.1. Lineage (GTDB taxonomy): Bacteria > Chloroflexota > Chloroflexia > Thermomicrobiales > UBA6265 > JACCXM01. Next base: position 125,667 of record JAXLWT010000001.1, on the reverse strand, counting down.
CAGGCCTACGGCCTGGATCAACTCTGGCGGCAGCGGCTGCCCGGAAATCGGGAAGTTTTCGACTGCGCGTTGGGTGGTGGCGCCATACAGGGCATCCTTTGGCAGCCACATCTCGCCCATGGTGTCGCGCTCGACGCGCATGTTGTCCATGTTCTGCTTCCTCCCGGCCAACGAGGCCGGCGCCATCGCCACTTATGCGACCGGCGGATCCCCGCTCAACGCGGCGTACATCTCATCCAGGCGCTGGCGCACCGTCGGCAGGAGATCGGCCAGCGGCACGAAGAACGCCTCGCTGGCGGTGCGCAGCTTGACCTCCGCCTCACCGCGCTCCAGGGTGCGCGGGCTCACGGAGACGCGGATCGGGTTGCCGATCAGGTCCGCATCGTTGAACTTCACGCCCGCGCGCTCGGCGCGGTCGTCGTAAAGCACCTCGATACCCGCGCCGGTCAACTCGCTGTACAGGGTATCGGCGGCGCTGACGGCAGCGTTATCCTCCGCCGAGCCGATCCACATCAAGGAGACCTCATACGGAGCGACCGTCACTGGCCAGATGATCCCCTTCTCGTCGTGGTGCTGCTCCACAATGGTTGCGGTAACGCGGCCAGAGCCGATGCCGTAGGAGCCCATCACCACCGGGTGGCTGTTCCCCTCTTCGTCCAGGTACTCCGCGCCCAGCGACTTCGAGTAGCGCGTCCCCAGCTTGAAGATGTTGCCCACTTCAATCGCGCGTTCGGCGCTCAAGGGTTCGCCGCAGGTGGGGCAGGGGAACCCGGCTTCTGCCGCCGCAATGTCCGCCACGACGTCCGCGGTGAAATCGCGCCCCAGGTTCGTGTTCCGCAGGTGCCAACCGACCTTGTTGGCGCCGGCGACCAGGTTCGGCGAGTTCTCGATGCTGAGGTCCGCCACGATGAACGCGTCGTGGACGCCCACGGGCGAGCCGTAGCCCGCCTCCGCCCCGATGGCGTGGATCTCCTCCACCGTCGCCGGAGTCAGCCCGCCTTCACCCGCGGCCTTGCGCAGTTTCGTCTCGTTCACCTCCAGGTCGCCGCGGATGACGACGAAGATGAAGCGCCCGGAATCCCCCTTGAAGAAGACCGCCTTCGCGGTCCGTGACAGCGGTACGCCCAGGAAATCGGCCAGGGCCTGGATCGTGGTGGTGTTCGGCGTCTCCACCTCCTCGACTGGCAACATCTCCTCGGCCGGCGGTGTGTCACGAATGAAGGTAGCCACTTCGCGGTTGTCGGCATAGCCGCAGTTGGCGCACATGAGCACTATGTCCTCACCGTAGGGAGAGAGGGCCATGAACTCGTGCGAGGCGGTGCCGCCCATCATGCCGGTGTCCGCGCCGACCACAACAAAGGCCAGGCCCGCCCGGCGAAAGATGCGCTCGTAGGCGGCCCAGTGGTTGCGGTACTGCACATCCAGCCCGGCCTCGTCCCGGTCCAGGCTGTAGCTGTCCTTCATCGTGAACTCGCGCACGCGGATCAGGCCGCCGCGCGAGCGCGGCTCATCGCGCCACTTGGTCTGGATGTGGTAGACGAGGGCCGGCAGCTGGCGGTAGGAATTGATCTCCTGCCGCACCAGGTCAGTGACGATCTCCTCGTGCGTCATGGCCAGCACCATGTCGCGTTCGCCACGGTCATGGAACCGGGTCATCTCCGGTCCCACCTGGTAGAAGCGGCCCGATTCCTTCCAGACATCGGCGGGGTGCACTACGGGCATCAGCATCTCCTGCCCGCCGATGGCGTTGATCTCCTCGCGGATGATCTGCTCCACCTTGGTGACCACGCGCCAGCCCAGGGGCAACAGGCTGTAGATGCCCGCGCCAAGCGGCCGCATCATGGCGGAGCGCAACATCAGCCGGTGGCTGGGCAACTCCACGTCGCCCGGCGCCTCACGCAGGGTCCGGCCGAAGAGATGGGACATCCGCATACGTTGGCAAACCTCATCTTTCCGCAGCTACGCGTTCGTCATACCGCGGTGAGGATACCAGCAGTTACCCGGCCATCTCGTCACTTTTTGCCTGGCGCACACCCGCTCCGCTTGCGGCGTCCTCCACCCGTGCCGCGACAAAGAGGAGCGATGACAGCCGGTTCAGGTAGGCCAGGATGGCCGGGCTGAAGGTGTATCCGCTGCTGGCAACCGTGACGACGCGGCGCTCCGCACGCCGCGCCGCCGTGCGCGCGACATCGAGCGCGGCCCCCGGGACGCTCTCCCCCGGCACCACGAACTCACGCGGCAGGGTAACCATGGCCGTCAGCGCATCTGTCTCCTGCTCCAGCCAGGTCACGCGGCCCGCGTCCAGGGTGTAATCCGGCGGGCGCACCTCCGGCGTGAATGCCAATTCCGCCATGATGCGGTAGAGATCACGTTGCGCTGCCAGGACGGTTGCCTGCACCCGCTCGTCAACGGCCAGGGCACGACCCAGGCCCATCGCCGAATCGGCTTCATCGAGCGCGCCCAGTGCCTCGATTCTCGGGTCATCCTTGGTCGTCCGCTCGCCCAGCAGATCCGTGCTGCCGGTATCGCCGCGGCCGGTGTACATGCGCATGGAGAGAGCCCTCACCCCCAAAGTCTGGACAAGCCGTTCCGCACGGCGTGGTAGCATCGCCTTCCCTTATACGCGACACGCGCAGTTGCCATCACGCCGCAATCACCGGCGGCGCCTCGCAGGAGGGGCCTTGAGTTTCGCAGGCTTTGCCCCGGCGACCGGGCAACCGGTTGACGCTGATACCATCCGGGTCGGGGTGATTGGCACAGGTTTCGGCGCCTCACTGCACCTCTCGGCGCTCCGCGAATGCCCCGGCTTCTCCACCGTCGCCATCGCCTCACGTCGGGTGGATCGCGCCCGCGCCGCGGCCCAGGATCACAACATCCCATCCCACTTTTCCGACTACCGGGAGATGGTGCGCCATCCCGATGTTGACGCCGTCATCGTGGCGACGCCGCCTCATCTCCATCACCCGATGGCCATCGCCGCGCTGGAGAACCACAAGCACGTGCTCTGCGAGAAACCGATGGCGCGCAACCTGGCGGAAGCGAAGGACATGCTGCGCATCGCTGAACGCACCACGGCCATCGCGATGGTGAACAACCAGCTGCGCTTTCTGCCAGCGCGCGTTCGTGTGTCGGAGTTGATTCGCGAGGGGTACATCGGGGAACCGCACGCCGCCTCGGTGGTGGTTCACCGCTCCAGCCTGAACGACCCCCACGAGCGCCCCTGGGGCTGGCTGATGGAGGCCGAAAAGGCCGGAGGCATGCTGGGCGCCACGGGCGCTCACTACCTCGACGCACTGCGCTGGTGGTTCGGCGAGGTAAAAGCGGTGGCCGGGGCCGTTTCGACGATGGTGCGCCAGCGACGGTTGCCTGACTCGTCGGCCATGGCCCGCGTTGACGCCGATGACAACTTCGCCGTCCTGCTGCGCTTCGCGAACAATGCGCTCGGCTCGGTCCATGTCTCCGCCACAGCCGGTCATGAGGGAGAGGAGCAGATAACCCTCTCAGGTGCCGATGGCACACTGATCCTCCGCGACGGCGTGCTGTTGGGTGCGCGGCGTGGCGACTTCAGCCTGACCGAACTGCCGATCCCCGACCGCTTGATGGGCGGCCTGGTGCCAGGTGGCCACTTCCTCGTCCAGCCCACAACGCTCCTGCTACGGGCCTGGGGCCAGGCGATCCGTGACGGTTTGCCGGTATCCCCGTCCTTTGCGGATGGAGTGAAGACCCAGGAACTCCTGGACGGCGCGCTCCGCTCCAGCCAGCAGGGGCGCTGGATCGACACCAGTGGGGCACGCTGGCCAAAGGCGGGCTAAGGCGGCGCCACTCCGGTCACGCTTCAGGCCCAGCCGATTGAACCCCCTGTTTGCGTCAGGCACAGATTAATGAGTTCTCTCGACGAGCTCGAGACGACACACCTTTGGCAACGCCCTGTGGCACAGAAAAGCCCACTCCCATAAAGCCGGGAGTGGGCCATGGATCAGCGTTTCTCGCGCGTGTTACCGCACGAAGTGCGGCTGCTCGTTGGCGATAAGGTTGCCCCGGTTGTCCTCGTCGGTCTCGTACTCTTCGCCGTCCTCATACTCGCCGTAGGCCACTGGCCCGTACTCGGCTTCGTACTCACCCTCGGCCTCATCGAAGCCAAAGTTGTACCCGTCAAAGCCGGGGATAGCGTCCTGGACGAGGGGATGATCCGGGTTGAGTTCGGTCATGACCAGTTCCTGGCCCTGGCCGTTGATCGTCTGGCGCTTGGTCAGCACACCCTTGCGCAGGAACTCCATAACCTTGGCTTCGATGTGCTCGGAGGGCAGGATGTCTCTTGGCACGAAGCGCCAGAGCGTGCGGCTCATGTGACTCTGCGTGGGCACGAAGCCGTCGTGCAACTGCCGCACGTACTTGTCGATGGCCTGGATGAACTGGCGATCAACATCAGCGGACTGCTGGAAGGAGAGCATGTCTTCCGCGCCAGCCGCCACCACCAGGTCCGGGCTGACGGAACCTGGCACGCCGCAGATGACGACCTTCTTGCCCAGGCGATTTCGCAGCGTGGTGACCAGGCGGATGAAATCCTTGTCCCCGGTGAAGAGCAGGAACGTCTCGATGTCAGGCCGCGTCAGCGCCGTGTTGATGACATCGATGACGAAGTTGAGGTCCGCGCGCGACTGAATCTTCTCGCGACCCGCTCCATCCGAGGTGCGCTTGGCCGGGTAATGCTGGGCCTCGAACCCAGCCACATCGAGGCGCATGCGCACGGGCGCGGGATGCTGATCGAAGTCCGCGTAGGCCCGGGCGACCGCCATCAGGCCGTACTTGAGCGCCTTGTCCCGCCAGGCCAGCGGGTCCGGCTCGAGCCCGAAAGAGTTGATGCTGGAATACCGAATATTCTCAAAATCAACAAACGCCGCCACTTCCCCGCGTGATGCATTCTGGCCGTTTTGCGATCGTGGAGTAGAAGAAGAAATTGACGCCGAGACTATGTCATTTGAGTGCATGAATCCCCCTGAACATTCGACTGGATCTCGTTGGTGGGTGGTGCATGACGGGTGTCCAGGGGAGCAACCCGCCCTCGTTCATTCGCCATGCAATCCCGCGACTACGAGTTCACTTAATCCCGAACTGGTGCACTATTCCGCAAATTACCGAGCACCATCGCCCGAATCCGTGCGGCAGATCACGCTCAATCACGCGCTTTTCACAGCCGGAAGTTTATCACGGCGGCATTTGCCGGCGTCGTTCAGGCGCGCGACCCAAGGAGCGCTGCACCGACCACACCGGCGTAATCGCCGAGCTGCGCACGCGTAAACTCCGTGCCCTTGATGGCGGCCGCCAGTGCCTCGCGCCGGGCGTACTCCACCGCCACGTCATACACCAACCCGCACGACTCGATCACGCCTCCGCCCAGGACCACGCGCTGCGGGTTCAGCAGATTGATCGCCGAAGCCAGGCCATAGCCCAGGTAGCGCCCTGCCTCGTTCAGGGTCTCGATGACGAGTTGATCTCCCTGCTCTAGCGCTGTCTGCAGGATGCCCGACCGCACAGCACCACTCTCTGGCCACATTGCGGCCGTCGAAAGGTCGGGCGCCAAATCCGTGAGAATCGACTCCCGGCCGCGCTTGAGGTCACCCATCAGGCTGAGCGTGATGGCTGTACGTGACGAATACGCTTCCAGGTGGCCACGGCCGCCGCAGCCACACAGACGCCCGCCAGCCGCCACAATCAGGTGACCAATCTCTCCAGCGCTGCCACTCGCCCCGGCGACAAGCTTGCCGTGTTGCACGACCGCCCCACCCACACCAGTGCCAACAAAGCAGCAGATGAAGTTTTCGACGCCCTTCCCGGCGCCAAACGCCAGTTCTCCAGCAGCCGCAACCTGCACATCATTGCGCAACGCCACGGGCACGCCGAACTTCTTGTTCATCGATTCGGCAATTGGGAGATTGATGACCGCCTGGCTGAGGTTTGGCGTACCCAGCAGGACCCCGGCTTCGGCGTCCACCTGCCCGGCTGCGCCCACGCCAATGCCCGCAATCTGCTTCGGCTTGATCTTCGCCGCGTCCAGCGCGGCCTCGGCAACGGTGTTGAGGCGATCGAGCACCGCCTTCGGATTATCCGAAGAGGAGGAGCGCTTCTTGGCCTCCGCAATCACCTTCCCTGACTGCAGTTCCACCACGGCCCCCAGCAGTTTGGTGCCACCAAAGTCGATACCCAACGCGTACTTACGGTCCCCTGCCATCGCGTCTCAACTCCCTCCGTCAAGTTGCTCCAGGACCAACGCAAATTTTTCGATGCCAGACAGATTGTTCGGGTCCAGCACAACCTGGACATGAGAGATTCCCAGATCGGCGTGACGCCGCAGCGAATTAGCAAGCGTCTCCGGGTTCCCGATGAGGACTGGTCCATCTTCCCGCGGCCGCCCTGCCCTACCCGGCAGATCGACCAGGATGGAGCAACTCCGCTGCAGTGTGGCTGGCTCCCGGCCCGCCTCAACGCAGGCCGCGTCGACCTTTGCCTGAGCGGCCGTGACCTCGTCCGGCGTATGGAGCGCCCAGGCGTTCCAGATATCCGCATACTCCGCCGTCAGGCGCAACATGCGTGCCCCGGTGGTGCCGACCATGATGGGCGGTCCTGCAGGACGTGGGCCACGCGGGCGCAACTCGCAATCGCGCGCCTGGTAGTACTCGCCCGTAAAGTCGACATGGCCCGTCCGCAGGAGCGGCACGATGACCTGGAGCGCTTCGGCAAAGCGTCCCACCCGGTGATCGAATGGGTAGCCGAAAGCAGCGTACTCTGGCTCGTGCCACCCGGCGCCCAAACCAAGGATGAGGCGGCCACCACTGATCTCGTCCACGGTATCGGCGATCTTCGCCAGGAGGGCCGGATTGCGGAAGCTGGTACAACTGACGAGCGGCCCAATTGCCACGCGCGACGTCACCGCGGCAAACGCCGAGAGCAGTGACCAGCATTCCCAGATTCCCTGCGGCTCCTTCCCCTCGAAGCGGAAGATGAGGTGATCCGAAACCCAGATGGAGTCGAAACCGGCGTCTTCCGCCAGCTTCGCCATCGCCAGCAGGTCGGCCCAGCGCGCGGTGCCCCCGCCGAACTCGCGTTCGGTGTCGGGGAACATCAGCCCGACTTTCAAGGGCCGCTTACGCTCTGTCACATGGTTCTCCCGGCTAGCAACCACGACGTACTGACATACGAGAGGCCCTGATCGTTGTCATCCCGACGAAGGAGAGATCTCGTCGCTATACACCCCGCAAGTAGCAGAGTGAGCGACGAGATTCTTCGCCTGCGGGCTCAGGATGACATGGAAGGGCGGTCGCAAGTTGAAGGAACCAGCCCCTAGCCTTGGTCCAGGATTTCCAGCACCGGAGCGAACGCCTCAATCGATTCCGTGGTGATGGGATCCATGACGAGCTGGACGTGGCTGATGCCGATGTCGGCAAACTCGCGTAGAGCGTCAGCCATGGCCTCCGGCTCGCCGCGCAGTGGCTGCGTGCCAGCGTCCTCGGAGTGCATGACGCTGCGCCCGGAGCCGTCTGGAAACTGCACCAGGATGGCGCAGGTGCGCTCAATCTCCGATGGATCCCGCCCTGCCTTCTCGCAGGCGGCGTCCAGCTTTTCCAGCCAGGGCTTGAGTTCTTCCGGCCGGTTGTTGAACCAGGCGTACCAGGCGTTCCAGCTATCCACGTAGGGGACCGTGATCTCCAGCATGCGCGGGCTGCCGGAGCCGACCATCAGCGGCACGTGCTTGCGCGGTCCCGGCGGGTGCAGCAGGCACTCGTCGGTCTGGTAGTACTCGCCGTCGAAGGTGACCGTCTCGCCGTCCAGCAGGCGGCGGATGATGGTGAACGCTTCCTCGAAGCGCGAGACGCGGTGGTCGTAGGGATAGCCGAAAGCGCTGTACTCTGGCTCATTCCACCCGGCGCCGAGGCCGAGGATGATGCGTCCCTGCGCCACCTCATCCAGCGTCGCGGTCTTCTTGGCGATCATGGCCGGGTTGTGGAACGAGGTGCAGGCCACCAGCGGCCCAATCTCGACCCGCTCCGTGACCGCGGCGATAGCCGCCATCATCGTCCACGCTTCCCAGGGGCCTTTCGGCGTGTCACCCTCATTGCGGTACAGCAGGTGGTCGCCGAGCCAGATGGAGTCGTAACCCAGCGCCTCGGCGGTGGTCGCCATGCGCTTCATGTCGGGCCACGGCGCCACGCGCTCGATCTCTGGTAGCTGCACTCCGACCTTCAGCGGTCGACCGTTGGCTGGCATTGACCCTTCTCCCTCATATTCCCGTCCCACTCTGGCGGTTCGGGATCATACCGCAGGGAGAGCGTCAGTCGATTTGCAACGTGCGCAAACGCCAGATGGCGAGTACCAGGGCAATCACTGTGACCACAGCCATCGGCAGGAACGCCTGACCGGCTGCGCTGGCATCATTGTCCATGAGGGCCTGGTAGATCTTCTGCATCGACTCCCGGCTGGAGATGGCACGTACACCGGGCAGGAAGCGGCCGAGCAGGCTCTCCCAGGCGAAGATGTAGAGCATGCCGGCCAGCAGCGCGCGCGGAATGACCAGGCTGACCAGGATGAACACGGCGCCCAGCAGCATCGCACCCGCCGCGGCGGCGGCAGCCATTGGCCCGAGCTGCTCCCAGACCCCGGTGACTCGCTCCGCCCGGCTGATGATGAACGTGGTCAGCAGCAAACCGATCCAGAGCGAAGTGATCGTGACCAGGATGGTCGCGAGGTACTTGCCCAGGACGACCCGCACCCGGCTGATCGGCTTCATCAGCAGATAGGGCAGCGTCTCATCCTCCAACTCCTCGCCGAAGGCAGCCGTTGCCGGGAGCAGGATGACAATTGGCAGCAAGGTGGGCAGGATGAGATCCCGGAACAGGCCGCGCAGGACCGGCGCAGCCGGCATCCCCCACGGCCGCAGCAGGAAGATGAGCGCAAAGAGCGCCGGGATACAACTGAGGAAGAGCACCAACCGCCAGGTGCGTCCGCCGGTGAACTGGCGCAAGGTCAGTGTGGTGACCGGCAGCGCCTGCCAGAGCATGGTCATGTGGCGCTCACCAGGTACGAGAAGACGGACGCGAGTGACTCATCAGTCGGCTGCAATTCCAGCAAGTGAATCCCCTCGCGCTGGGCAATCTGTGGCGCCAGCACGCCGAACAGGCGAGCGTCGCTCGTTTCCACGACCACCCGGTCCTCGCCAGCGATCGTCACCTGCCGCACCGTCGGCGCCGCGATGAGCGCGGCGGCCATCCGCCGCGGTTCGCTGCAGCGCAGGCGCAGGATGTGGTCGCGCTGATCCATGCGGTCACGGATCGCCCGGTAGTCCCCGGCGGCCGCCAGCTTCCCGTTCACGATCACCAGGACGTTGCGCGCGAAGCGCTCGACCTCCGACAGGACGTGCGAGGACACGACCACGGTCTTTCCTTCATCGCCCAGCCGCCGCATGAGGGCAATCAGGCTGGCGCGCTGCACCGGGTCCGTGCCGTTCAGGGGCTCATCCAGCAGCAGTACCTGGGGATCGTGCACGAGCGCGGCAGCAACCTTGATGCGCTGCCGCATCCCCTTGGAGTACCCACCAACCTTGCGGTCAGCCGCGTCCTGCAAATCGACCACGGCAATGGCGCGGTCGGTCGCCTGGTTGGGATTCGGCACCTTCTGCAGGATGGCGTTCATGTGCACGAACTCGCGCCCACGCAGCGTGCCGTAAAGCTGCTCGTGTTCCGAGGCCATCCCGATCTGGCGATAGATGGCCGGGTTGCCGCGCACCGGCTGGTCCATGACCCGGATCTCCCCGGCAGATGGCGCAAGCAGCCCGGCCATCATGTTGAGGATGGTCGACTTCCCGGCTCCATTGGGCCCCAGCAAGCCGGTAACGCCCCGCCCGATGCCAAAGGAGACGTCCGAGACGGCCACGACGTCGCCGTACCACTTGGCGACGTTACGGAGCGTGATGATGGCCTCCTCGCCTGGCGGTAAGCCGGGCAGAGGCTGTGTTGCGTCCTGGACGCGTGCGTCAGTCATAGCGTTGATACCGGAGAAACATCACGACAGAGCAGATCACCATGACGGCCACCATGACACCGGCCGCCTGGGTGAAGGGCACCGCGAACGCATCGATGTCTCCATCGCCCAGTGGGAACAAGCCATTCACCATCGACGCGATTGTGCGCGCCGGACTGAGAACGAACGTCCAGCGCTCGATATCCGGCCGATCACGGAGCGCATTCGCCAGCGCTACGGAGAGTGATTCCGAGATCACGAACCCGAGCACGATCACCCCGACCGCCACACTCTTGCGGCCGGTGAACGAGGAGATCATGAGGCCAATGGCCCCCAGGTAGAAGGCGATAAGCACGCCAGCCACCACGATCTTGCCAAGGTCATCCAGCCCCTCGCGGAAGGCCACCGCCGGGTCCTGGGCCAGCAGGATATTGCCGATCCACATGATCACGACCGGGATCAGCGAGATGGAGAGCGTGAGCAGGCCGGTGCCAAGCAGTTTGGCCAGCACGTAGGCGTTCCGGCCGATCGGCCGCGAGAAATAGAGTGGCAGCAACTTGTCGTGCCGGTCGGTCGAGACCATCTCCGGCGCGATCAGCGCCACAAAGATCCCTTCCAGGATGAAGATGGCCCCGAAAAACTCGCCGTAGGTGAGGAAACTGAAGGCCGGCACGAAGGCGCGTATGCCGATGGCCAGCGCCACCGGAATGAGCACCGCCGCGTAAATGAGCATCGGGATGATCTTGGCGGTCCACGGGCGCCGGATACCAATGGCCCGTGCCATCGAGTAGCGCGCCAGGCCCCAGATAGCCGCCGGGATACCGAGCCGGGGGCCGTCGTAGTGCAGGTAGCCCCGGTCGAAGATTTCGCCGTAGTTCCGCTGGGTGGGCGCTGGCGCGTTCATACCGCGGCCGCCTTGCGCCCGCTGCGCGCGGGTCCTGGCGTGGCCTCGGCCGATTCGATGGAATCGATATACAGATCTGCGAGCGTGCGGGTAGCCGGGCGCAAGAGGCGCAGTGGTATCCCGCTGCTGACGGCGGCATCACGCACGTCATCCGCCGTGCTGGCCCCGTTACGGCGGATCACGAACTCATCACTGCCAAACTCGATTCCAGCCGGGACTGCGTGGATGCCGCGCTGCTCCAGGGCTGCCAGGAATGGCGCGGGCTCGCCGTCGATCCGCACGTGCAGGTCAGCGGCGACATCCTCCGGCATGCGGAGGGGCTGTGCCGCCACGACCTTGCCCTGGTCCAGCATCACTACGTAGTCACAGACGCGCTCCACGTCATCGAGGATGTGCGAAGAGAGCACAACGTTGATGCCAAGCTGGCGGTTGATGCGCTCGATCAGGCTGAGCATATCGTCACGGCCCATGGGGTCGAGACCATTGGTGGGCTCATCGAGGAAGACCAGTTCCGGGTCATGCACGATCGCCTGGGCCAGCTTGACACGCTGCTTCATACCGGTCGAGAAGCCTTTGATCAGCCGGTAGCGTTCCTCGTCCAGACCGACCTGGTAGAGGACATCGTTGGCGCGTTGACGTGCAGCACGCCGGGGGAGCCCACTCATTTCGGCCATGTGGGCCACGAAGTCCGCTGCGGTGGCGTTGCTGGGGAGAGAATCCGCCTCCGGCATGTACCCGAGGCGTGCCCGCAAGGCCGTCCCCTCGCGCTCGACATCCTGCCCCAGGACCTTCGCCGAGCCATCTGTTGGCCGGGTTAGCCCGAGCAGGATCTTGAGGAGGGTCGATTTGCCTGCACCGTTGGGGCCGAGAAGCCCGATGGCGCCCTGGGGGACCGTGAGGTCGATGCTATCCAGCGCGACCACCTTGCCGTAACGCTTGAGCAGGCCAGTGGTCTCGATGCTGGGGACGTGAGTCTGCAAGGTTGCGCTGGTCATACCACTCCGTCGCCGCGCGGTCATCTCTGGCAGGGAGTCTAGCAGTCTCGCCTCCCCGAACGGCTAGGCCGTTCTTGCCCTGCCGGGCGATGTAGCCGGGCCAGGCGAACCCTAGGCTTGCTGCACGTCCCCACAACGGGATGGTCGCTATCCTCGTTCCACAGGAGCTCACACCATGACCGATTCTCTCGCCACCGCCTCCATTCTCGCGTCGGTTTCCGACGAACTTGCGAACACGGTTGAACGCGCGGGCGCCGCCGTGGTCACGATTGACGCACGGCGCCGTCACCCCGCCAGTGGCATCGTCTGGAGCACGGACGGCCTGGTCATCACTGCGAACCACGTCGTGGAGCGCGACGAGGAGATCGAGGCAGCCCTGCCCGATGGTCGCCGGGTAGCCGCAACGCTCGTGGGCCGTGATCCCGTTTCTGACCTGGCCCTGCTTCGTCTTGCCGAGGGTGGTCTCAATCCACTCGCACATGGCGCCGAGCCGCGTGTCGGCAACCTGACCCTGGCGCTGGGTCGCCCGGGCCCCAGCGGCATCATGGCCTCGCTCGGCGCCGTGACCTCCGTTGGCGGCCCCCTGCGCTTCCGGGGTGGCGCCTCGCTGGAGCGTTACGTGCGCGCTGACGTCGCCATGCTCCCTGGCTTCTCCGGCGGGCCGCTGGTGGATATGAGCGGCGCGTTGGTCGGTCTCAACTCATCCACGCTCGGAAACTCCGGCCAGTTGACCGTACCGGTGGGCAGTCTGGCGACCGCCATCCAGACGCTCCTGCAGCATGGTCACGTCCGGCGCGGCTACCTTGGCATCGGGGCGCAGACAGTCCACCTGCCACAGGGCCTGGCGGACGCCTCGGGCCAGCGGCACGGCCTCCTGGTCGTCTCCGTTGAGCAGAGTGGACCGGCAGACGCGGCGGGCCTGATCCTGGGCGATATCCTGCTCAGCATTGCCGGCGACCAGGTCGAGCATGTCGAACAGTTGCAGGACCGGCTGACCAGCGACCGAATCGGCATCTCCGTGCCCGTGCGCGTGGTTCGGGGTGGCGAACTCCGCGAGATTCCAGTCACCATTGCCGAACGACGACGCCAGGCTGACTAACGAATGACTGCCGTGCTTGAAGCTCCATCCGTAACGACCGTCAACAGCATGCTCTCCGCTACCATCGCCGAGGTGGTGGCGGAGGCAAAGCGCTCGCTCGTCCTGATCTCTGTCGGGAGCAGCCATGGCGCCGGGGTAATCTGGCGCTCCGATGGCATCATCGTCACCAACCGCCACGTGCTGGGCGGAGACCGCGTTGATGTCATCCTGGAAGATGGCCGCAAGTTGACCGGTATCGTGGCTGCACGTCACCCGGACCGCGACCTGGCCATCGTCAAGGTGGCGGCAACTGGCTTACCCGCAGCAGTCCTCGGCGACCCCAGCACCGTGCGTCCCGGCGAACTGGCCATAGCCATCGGGCACCCACCGGGACTACGCAGCGCACCGACGGTGGGCGTCATCGTCGCCTCGGGGCAATCGGCCACACCAGACGGTCCCCGCACCGGGGACTGGTTGCAGACCGATGTCACCCTGCGCCCCGGCAATTCTGGCGGACCGTTGCTGAACGCCCGGGGCGAGGTCATCGCCATCAACACGATGGTCAATGGTCGCCTCTCACTCTCCATTCCCAGTGCTACCGTCGAACATTTCGTGGCAGGGGAACACCCGGGCGATCCCCGCGCGTGGTTGGGCGTCAATGGCATCACCGTGCCACTGCGTCGCCCGGACCGCCAGGCCGGGTTCCTGCTCACCGATGTGGCTGAAGGATCGCCAGCCGATCGGGCCGGGTTGATCGTGGGCGATGTCGTAACCAGCATTGGCGGCCGCGAGATCGTCGATGCCGAATCCGCCCCGGCCGCGATCCTGCGCCTGTCGCCCGGTGAGGCGGTGGTGCTGGACGTGCTGCGGGGCGGCGACCCACGCCAGTTCACCCTCGTGCCGGCGTTGCGCGGATGAGTGGGGCAGCGTCAGCACAGCTCCGCGTTGCCGTGATCGCGGCGGCGCCCGCGCTGCGCGCTGGCCTCAGCGCTCTCCTGGCCACGGACCCGGGCCTTCATCCCATGACGCTGGATGATCTCAGTCTCGCTGCTGATCTCCCGGACGCCATTGTGATTGACTACAGCCTCGGCGAGCCGGGCACTGCCCCCGGCCTCGCCGAGACCTTCCCCACCACACCGCTGATCCTGATCGGCGCGGACCCGGGCGTCGAGGGCCCTGGCCTGGCAGATACCCCGGTTGCCTACTTACCCACGGACATTGAGGCCGCGCCCCTCGCCGCCGCCGTGCGCGCGGTGGTTGCTGGCCTCATCGTCCTCGACCCCGTCATCGCCGGCAGCACCCGCGCCCAGGCGGACTCCCCACTGAGCCCGGACAGTGACTTACTGACGGCGCGGGAAATGGAAGTTTTGCACCTCGTAGCCGAGGGCTACCCCAACAAATCGATTGCGCATGAGCTTGGGATCAGCGAACACACCGCCAAGTTCCACGTCGGGTCCCTGCTCGGCAAGTTGGGCGCTGCCAGCAGGACAGAGGCGGTGACAATTGCGACGCGGCGCGGCATCCTGCACGTGTAGGTGCGTGCGAGTGCTGTCGCCCAAGCCCGTGTGCCACCCACCATGCTGTGTCATCCGCTCTCCAGTGTCGTCTGCTCCCGTGTGTTATCCATCATGATGTGTCATCCTGAGACCGCAGGCGAAGGATCTCGGCCCAGCCTCGAACCCGCAGAGGCTCCTCAGCCCAGCCTGTTTCCCCCTCCACCACCCGTTTGCCGTGTCATCTCTCGACTCCGCTCGAGATGGCACGGATGGTGAGTGGCGGCAAGCGACAAGCTTCACGCCTTGGCGAGGGACGCGATCCTTCGCCTACGCAATTGGGATTGCCACTCTGATTGGACACGAAACGATCTCGACCTGGGCCTGAAAGATAGGCCCACGCCAGCACACAGCAGAATCGTCAGTGGGAACGGTCTACTCGTAGGTCGCGATGGCCTCGCCCAGGGCGCGCATCGCCTCCATGATCCGCTCTTCGGGATGGGCGGAAAAGTTGAGGCGCAGGGAACGTGTCCAGGAGGTGTCCGGGTAGAACCAGGAGCTCGGCAGGAAGATGATCCCGCGGTCTGTGGCGTTCGGCAGCATGACGTCGGTGTTGTACTGCTCCGGCAAGGTCGCCCAGAGGAAGAAGCCGCCCTCCGGCGTGATCCAGGTCACACCCGGTGGCATGTACTCCTCCAGGCCGGCCACCATGGCGTCGCGCCGCTTGCGATAGATCTCCCGGGTTTTCGCAATATGGTCGTCCAGGAACCCTTCCGCGGCGTGGTAGATGGCGCGCGTCATGATGCGCTCGTTGTGGATGTCCGTGCCTTCCTTCACGTTGAAGAAGGCCGGGTTGAGACTGGGCGGCGTCACGATCCAGCCGACGCGCAGACCTGGCGCGAGCACCTTCGAGAAGGTACCGAGGAAGACCACATCCGGATCAAGCGAGCGGAGCGTCGGCACAGGGTCTCCGTCGTACGAGAGTTCGCCGTAGGGGTCATCCTCGACGATGACGAGGCCGCGCTCCCGTGCCAGGTCGACCAATTGCTGCCGCCGCTGCGTCGAGAGCGTGACACCCATCGGGTTCTGGTAGGTCGGGATGGTGTAGAGGAATTTTGGCGGCTTCGGCAGGCGGTCCAGGATCGCCTGCAGGGCATCGATATTCAGCCCTTCCTCGTCCACCGGCACGCCAATCGCCTCCGCCTCGTGCGAGCGGAAGACGCGCAGGGCGTCCATGAAGGTGGGTGCTTCAGTGAGCACGATATCGCCGGGATCGACGAACACCCGTGCAACCAGGTCTATGCCTTGCTGCGCCCCGTTGGTGAGCAAGATCTGGGAAGGGTCAACATCCGCACCGCGCATGGCCATGCGCCGCGCAATCAACTCACGCAGCGGCTTGAAGCCGCGCACCTCGCCGTAGAGCAGCGTCTCCGGGCCATCGCTCCAGGCCAGATCGGAGCCGTAGCGCAGGCGGTCTACGGGAATCACATCGGTCGGGGGAACACCGCCGCCGAAGAAAACGGCGTTCGGATTGCGCTCCGACATCTCGTCGACCCACGGCCAGACGGATGTCGCGAACGGCTCGATGCGCTTTGAAATTCCCGCGTCCACGCCTGCGCGCGTCGTCCCCGTCACTCGTGTCACCCTGCTTCGCGTTGCCCTACTGGCCCGGCACCGTGTGTTATCGGCTGCTGCTGCGTCTATTGTCGCCGCGCCCTGGGCTACGCGCTAGACGCGCAGTGCCTTGCCTCAAAGTCACCAGGTTGGTATCCTGCGGGCCGCATCTGTACGTACACCCGCACTCCCCGCAATCAGCAACCCAGGTAGAACACCGGCACGACTGAGGGCAGGGGGAAGGTCATGAGTCAGCCGCAGCACGTCCACGGCTCCGGCACGGGATCCGCATCGCACATCGCCGTTGGGGCGTCCTTTGCCTTTGATCCCGGCAAGGATGGGTTGGCGAGCATCTACGCCAACCGCATCGTGGAGCGTGGCGGTGATCCGCGCGCCATCACCGCCCAGGTACGAGCCGATCGGATGGGCGTCACCGAGCGCGGGGCAGTCAGCCGCGCGCTGATCGAGCGCCCACGCACCGTGCGTTTCGGCCGCGGGACAGCCGCCCACCTGCAGGCGCTTGCCGCTCAGCCCACTCCTGCTCCGGCCGCACCTGCTTCCACTGCTCGTCGATCCTGGAATCCACTCCGGGCCCTGGTGCAGCCGCAGGTGCGCTGGTCTCGCCGGCTTGCCACCGCCGGCCTGGCAGCGCTGTTGCTGAGTTCTGCGCTGCACGGCGTGACGCTGGCGCAGGAATCACCGGGACCAACGGTGGCCTCCCGCTACATCGTGCAGCCGGGCGACACACCCGAGAGCATCGCCAGCATATTCGATGTTCCGGCAGACGCCATTCTCATGGCAAACGCGCTCATCAATCCGCCCTACCTGACGGCAAACGAGGTAGTGGTGATCCCCGGCACTGGGGAGGATGCGGAGCTGACGCGGTGGAGCGGCGCGGCCGAGTGGGCGCCCTACGTGGTCGATGCCCACGTGGTCGCGCCGGGCGAAACGCTGGCCGATATTGCCGCTGCCTACAAGCTCGACCCCTGGGTACTGGCAGAATTCAACGGCATCAGTGATATCGACGCCCTGGACGAGGGCCAGCGCCTGCGTATCCCCCTGACAGACTCCGTTACCCCGGAGGATGCCAGCGGGACTGCTCCAGCCGACACTGAAGTGTGGACTGGCCTGCCGGAAACCGGTGAGTGGACGACCACGGCCGACACTAGCGCGTGGGCACCCACCGATGCATCCGCTGGAGTAGGCGGCGGTGAAGAGGTCAGTTGGGAGCAGCCCGCCAGCACCCCTGTCTTCGCGGCCGATGTCCCTGCCTACATGCAGGCGTACTCCCTCTCGTGTGAGTACGCCGCCGCCTTCATTGCCACCTCGGCCTTCGGCAACGGTGTGCCGGAATCGGCGTTCATGGAAAGCGTGCCCCAGTCAGAGAACCCGCACTGGGGTTACCGTGGGGACATCTCCGGCCCGTGGGGTGGGACAGATGACTACGGTGTGTACGCTGAGGCGCTGGTCCCGACACTTCAGGAGTGGGGCTTCAACACCGATGTCTTCTACGGAACCAGCGCTGCGGACCTGACCGCGCGCCTGGACGCTGGCATGCCGGTCATCACCTGGCTCGGCTACTTCGGCGACACCGGCTGGTGGCAGTACGACGCGGGCGATTACCTGCTGGCGCCGGGGATGCACGTGGTCACGGTGTATGGCTACGACGATGGCGGCGTCTATCTCTCCAACCCCGGTCGCGGCGCCTACGACTACTACGACTGGGACACCTTCATGCAGCGCTGGGGCGTCATCAACGGCATGGCGCTGGCCGTTTCTCCCATCTAGGCGCTCATCACGTCGCTTCGCGAACGCCGCTTTCGAGGGAACTCGGAAGCGGCGTTCTTCGTTCTGCCTGTTGACTGGTTTACTCTGACCAGGTTCCTTATGTGTCAGGTGCCCCAAGGCGGCTCACCTATACTGCGAACACGTCGCACTGGAGCCTCCAACATGCTGATTGCTGCCTTTCCACTTGCCCTCTTCCTCCAGCAGTCCGCTGGAGTGCACCCGCTGCTGGCCGTGCTGGCAGACCCGAACGTCGCCTACATCCTGCTCAGCCTCGGTTTCCTTGGGTTATTCCTCGAACTGGCCGCCCCGGGAACCTCCGTCCCCGGGGTGCTGGGCGCCATCTGCCTGACGCTCGCCGCCATCGCGCTCTGGCAACTGCCCTTCGAGTGGCGTGGCGTGCTGATGATCCTCGTCGCCTTCATCCTGCTGCTCATCGATCTCTTCGTACCATCCCTCGGGTTACTCACGATTGGCGGCCTCGCCCTGATGGTCGCGGGTTCGTACGTGCTCTTCGACGAAACACAGGGCGTCGCGATCTACCGCCCCCTGATCTGGGCGGTGGCGATCCTGCTGGGCCTGATGTTCGCGGCTATCGGCGGCTTCGCCCTGGCGGTCTTGCGCCGCAAGCCCACGACCGGCCGCGAAGGGATGCTGGGCATGGTTGGGACGGTGCGCCAGACCCTCGATCCCGACGGCATGATCTACATCGACGGTGCACTGTGGCAGGCGACCGCAGCTCAAGGCAACGTCGAGGCAGTTCCACCGATCCATGAGCGCGTCCCGGTCACGGTGACCGGCATCGATGGTCTGCGTCTCTTTGTCCGCCGCGCCACAGCCGAAGAAGCGGCCGGCGCTGGAGTCGTTGTCATCGGCGACCGCCGCGCGGTTATTCCGGAACGGGACGCTCCCAGCATCCAGACGACCTAGCAGCTAGCCGGCGCTCCCCGCCGCACTGGAGTCTTTATCATGAACGTGGCTTTCGCCCTGCTGATTCCGCTCCTGATCCTTATCCTGATCGTTCTCGGCGCGATCGTACGCGTCGTGCGGGAGTACGAGCGCGGCGTTGTCTTCCGCCTGGGCCGCCTGGTCGGGCCACGTGGACCGGGACTGATCCTGCTGGTGCCCTTCATCGAGCGGATGCAGCGCATCGACCTGCGCACCGTGACGCTGGACATCCCGGCGCAGGAAGTGATCACCCGCGACAACGTGACGGTGCGCGTGAACGCCGTCGCCTATTTCCGGGTGGTTGACCCCAACGCGGCCATCGTCAACGTCACCGATTACAACCGCGCCACCTCGCAGATCGCGCAGACGACGCTGCGCTCTGTCCTCGGCCAGTTCAATCTCGACGACCTGCTCTCGGAGCGGGAGACGATCAACGAACGCCTGCAGCAGATCATCGATGAGCAGACCGAGCCGTGGGGCGTCAAGGTCAGCATCGTCGAGGTGAAGGACATCGAACTGCCACAGTCGATGCAACGCGCCATGGCGCAGCAGGCCGAGGCGGAACGCGAGAAGCGGGCCAAGATCATCCGAGCCGAGGGTGAGTTCCAGGCCAGCCAGCAGCTTTCCAATGCGGCGCGGGTGATTTCCGAGAACCCGATCGCTCTCCAACTGCGCTACTTGCAGACGGTGAGTGAGATCGGGACCGAGAACAGCACGAGCATCGTGTTTCCCATTCCGATCGACATGCTCAACGGCCTGATTGGCGGGTTCACCGGCAACGGGAGCAGCAGTGGCAACGCTGGGAGCAGTACCTCTCCCTCGCCATCCACCCCAACCATTACGGTTCTGGAGCCGCGCCCGGGACCAGACGAGCCGCGATCCTGAGCGGACGTGTCACGCGCAGCGAGGCTGCGTCGTCTCCTGTGTGAAAGACGGGCTGCGCTGGACGCGGGCGCAGCCCCCGGAGACACAACAGGAGCATTGCCGTGGTCACCCACGCGGCCAGTACCAACACCACGACCCAGGCGAATGCCACCGAGCCCTTTCTCTCCTACCGGCCCCTGCTCTTCTCCATCGCCTACCGCATGTTGGGCAGCGTGGCGGACGCGGAGGACGCGCTGCAGGAGACCTGGCTCCGCTGGCACCGTGCCCAGGAACAGGGCGAGGAAGTCCGCAACCCCAAGGCGTGGCTAACCACCACGCTCAGCCGCATCTGCCTCGATCAACTGGGCTCGGCGCGGGTGAAGCGGGAGCAGTACATCGGCGCCTGGTTACCGGAACCCCTCGCCGGCACCACGCCTGACGTGGCCGAAACGGCCATCGACCACGAGTCCCTCTCGACGGCGTTCCTGGTGCTCCTCGAGTCGCTTTCGCCCAAGGAGCGGGCGGTCTTCCTGCTGCACGATGTCTTTGCCTACGACTTCGCGACCATCGCCGGCATCGTAGGCGAGACCGAGACGTACTGTCGCCAACTGGCCCGGCGCGCCCGGGCACACATGGTCGCCCGTCGTCCCCGGTATGAAGTGGACGAGGAGCAGCGAGAGCGGTTGACCGCGCGCTTCATCCAGGCCGTCTCCAGCGGCGATATGGCTGCGCTCACCGCAACGCTCGCGGAAGACGTGGTGATCACCTCAGATGGTGGAGGCAAGGTCCTGGCCGCACGCAAGCCCGTGGTTGGCCGCGACAAGGTTGCAACCTTCCTGCTCAAGATTCGCGGACTCTCGTCCATCGAACCAGAGCTACGGCTGATGGAAATCAATGGGCAACCTGGGGCCGTCACATTCATCGACGGCGCCATCCGCAACGCCGCGACGTTCGAAATGGACGGTGACCGCATCACGCGCATTTACATCGTGGCCAACCCGGACAAACTGGAACCTCTGGCTGCAGCGATGCACGTGCCCGTGTCGCTCCAGCTTGTTCCACAGGCTCACCGGGGTACGGAGGCAGGGGCATGAGTACGCCGCACCCAGCGAAAGCGCCCGCAGCACTCATTGCTCCATCGAAGAACGCGCCATCACAGCCCGGCAGGACCAGCGTGCCAGCGACCGTGCTGGCCGGGTTGTGGCTGATGGGGCTGTTCGGCCTGTTCACGGGAGTTCAACAGCAATTCGCGCCGCGGTTCTTCTACGACCAGTTTCCCGGCTTCGGCATGACCTGGGTGTCCCTGGACGGCCCATTCAACGAGCACCTGATGCGCGACCTCGGCGGGGCCAACCTGGCGCTGACGTTCCTCGTCTTCCTCGCCATTGCCCGGCCCAGCGCCCACCTGGTGCGCGGCGTCTCCACCGCCATCCTGATCGCGCAGGCTCCCCACTTTGTCTATCACGCACTACACGTGGACCTGCTCCCAGACACGCTTGAACGCGTGCTCCAGACCGCATCGCTCGGACTCATCCTGCTAGTCCCCATCCTGGTCCTTGTCGCCTCGCACAGCATGGGAGATGAGCGGCCAGTCACCTGAGAGGAACCGCACGAAAAGATCTGGCTCTCTGCAGGGCAGGTGGTCACCGCCACCTGCCCTGCAGTGTCATCAGGACTGACAGTCATCCGCGGGTACACCCGGTGACGGATGCCGTCGCATGCTGCACGCCTCGAACGCGACCGTACCCGTACAATCACCGCCAAGATCATGAAATGGTGAAAAGCATCAGCGAGAGGACCACATGCACGACGACGAGCGGCGCCACGAGTCCGTTGACCACGTGAACCCAACCGACGCGGGACTGATGGACCCGGAGGGTGATGATGCCCCAGGGACGGGTATCTTCGGGGATGAAACGGTCGTCAAGGACATCAACCCGGACGGTCCCGCCGGCATCTACCCCGATCCGCCCGCCCACACGGGCGGTGTGGCTCATCCCGGGCCAACCCCGGCGCGTATCGAAGACGCCATCGAGAAGCCAGGCGATCTCTAGCGGCGCGTGGTGACAGGATTGGCAGCGCCAGGGTGGGGGCGAGCCGGGTAAGGCGCCACAGGGAGTAGGGCAATGAGGGGGACGCGACGCCTGGTTCTCGCGGGCGGGGCGGGATTGCTCCTGGCCGGGGGAGCTGACGCCAAGCGCGGCAAGAAGAAGTCCAACGGCAAGAACAGCAACAAGTCCAAACACAAGAAGAAGAAACAGAAAAACAAACCGGTCGCGCCGGATGCCGTCGATTACGATGCCATCCTGACCGACCTGGCATCCAGGATGCGCTACGGGCTGCGGGATGATCAGCTTTCGCCGGCTGCTCTAGAGGCCAAGTTAGCGCGCGGCGAGATCATTGAATGTCAATGCACCAATCACTCGCTGATGGGGGTCAGGGCCGTCCAGCGGGCTGGTGGCCGCGCTCGGGTGGTCGGTTCATTCATGTACCCATTCAATGACGGGCCGGACACCGGCCACGTCATGATGGAAGCCCGCATCGGTGGTCAATGGGTCTGCTATGACCTGATGTGCAACGTGCAGGCAGTCGATGCCAACGGCAACGCGTGCTCCCTGGAGACATGGTGTGCGAGCCCGGAGCATCACTGGCGTCGCATCGCGGATGACGAAACCGTGTATCCGCTCGAGGAACACCTGCCGGCAATCTACGATCGGCTGCTCAAGACACCTTGGGTCGGCGTGAAGGACAACCCCTTCCGGGCGATCTTCTATGACACAGACCCAGGTGACGCCGCACTCATCATGAAAAACTACTCGTGGCTGAACAAGGTCAACTTGTCCGATTGGAAGCGAGCCATGGCCTGACGGTGCGCCAGACGAACGCCCAACCTGGGTACCCTGTCGGCCGCGGATCACCTGCTCCTGGCACTCCGTTCAACTCGACTCTGGCCGATGAGATCGATCAGTCCTCATCGCCGGGTCGCATATTGGGGGCACGGAACAGGTCACATGCTCGCGCGCGCTCACGTAAGATCCGGGACATCACAATCGATGTGTCGCCCGTAAGATTGTGGACAACGTCGCCACGCTGACTCCTGGGAGGACTTCGTGAAAATCACCCGCGCGACCACCTACGTAGTCGGGAATCCCTGGAAGAACTGGCTGCTCGTGCGGTTGGACACCGACGAACCAGGCCTCTACGGCATCGGAGAAGGCACCCTGAACGCCTTCGCCCGCACGGTGGAAGCCGCGGTTCACGAAATGGCGCCCCGGTACGAGGGCATGGACCCCTTCCAGGTCGAAACCATCTACCAGCGCATGACGCGTGATCTCTACTCCGATGGCGGGCAGATCCAGAACAACGCCGTCGCCGCCATTGAGGAAGCGTGCTGGGACATCATCGGCAAGGTCACCGGCCGTCCCATCTACGACCTGCTGGGTGGCCGGTACCACGAATCCCTACCCGCCTATGCCAACGGGTGGTACACCGGCCCGCGTACACCGGAGAGCTTCGCGGAGCGCGCCGCTGAGGTCATCGGCAAGGGATACAAGGCGCTCAAGTTCGATCCCTTTGGCGCTGGCTGGCGCACCATGGACCCTCTGGACCGCAAGCTCTCACTGGACATCATCCGCGCGGTGCGCGAGACCGTCGGCCCAGACATCCAGATCATGATCGAAGGGCACCGCCGCTTCAGTGTCTCCGAAGCGATCTGGTACGGCGAGCGCATCGCCGAGTTTGATCCCACCTGGTTCGAGGAACCCACTGACCACACGAAGATCGACGCGACGGCCGAAGTCGCGCGGCGCCTGGCCGTGCCAGTCTCCGCCGGCGAGAGCTTCTACACCACGCACCAGTTTGCGGAATTGCTCAAGTACAACTCGGTCCACATCCTGCAGCCTGATCCCTCCAACATGGGCGGCATCTTCCGTACGCGCATGGTTTGCGCGATGGCCGACGCCTACTACGCTGTGGTCGCTCCACACCAGGCCCAGGGCCCGATCGCGACCGCCGTCTGCGTCCAGATTGGCGCCTGCACGCCGAATCTGCTCGTGCAGGAACTCTTTGACGAGTTCAACGTTGACTGGGAACGCGAGATTGTTACGCCGCCGGTCGAGGTGGTGGATGGCCGCATCCAGATCCCGAGCGCGCCCGGTCTCGGCGTGGACGTGAACTGGAAAGAGGCGGAGAAGCACCCGTACCAGGTGACGAACTTCCTGCCGCTCTTCGCACCCGGCTGGGAGCGCCGCGAAGGCGAAAATGCCAACATCCAGGCGGTAGCGGCGGCTGAGCAGGATGCCGCGAAGTTGGAAGCCGCCGACCGCGCCGTTGATGAGTTGTATTCGGGCCGGGAAGACGCCTTCGAGCTCGAGCAGTAGCGGCCCACCGCGATACCGAATGCGTTTGGCGTGCGTCTCTGACGGCATGGGGCCCTGGTAAACAGGCCCCAACGGCCCGCCTCCATCAGCCGACCTACCCGGGAGTGCGCTTCATGACGCTTCGCCTTTGTCTCACCCGCCGCCAGGTGATGATCGCCGCTGGCGGCGGCCTTGCGGCCACGCTCGCGCGCGGTGGCACCCGGGTCCTGGCCCAGGACGACGCGACGCCAGCGCCGGTGGCGATCGGGACGCCCTCGGCCGGCTCGGGACTGATCAAGCCGACCGGACTCGGCCCGGTGCCGAGCACGGGAGCCAGCCGCCCGGGTCCAGTCAATCAGGTGCGTAGCCGCGCGGTCACATCCGTGGTCTCGCCCGTTGGCCTGACGATCGAGAGCGCCGGAGTGGATGCAGGCATCGAGCGGCTGCGCGTGGTCGACGGCGCCATGCAGGACCCCAGTGGCCCCTGGGAGGTGGCGTGGTATGAGAATCTCGGTTCGCTGGGCACTCCAGGGAATGTCGTGATGGCCGGCCATATCGACTACTGGAACGTCGGACCATCGGTTTTTTACAACCTGGGCAGCGTTCAACCGGGCGCGGAGATCATCGTGGCCGGTGACGATGGCCTGCAGTACCCGTTCACCGTCGAGTGGACGGAGCTGTTCACCTCAGACGACATGCCGATGGACGACATCACTGGCCCGACGCAGACCCAGAGCCTGACCCTGATCACCTGCGGTGGCGCCTTCGACTACGTGAACGGTGAATATCTGCAGCGCACGGTGGTGCGCGCCACGCGCAGCGGGCCCGGAATCCCGGTCACGTGAGGGAATCGGTCCTGGAGATTCGGCCGGCCCGGCGCGACGAACTCCCTGCCGCCGCCCTCGTCAAGGCCAGCGGCGATGCCGAGATGGGGCGGCGTGTCCACCCGTTCCTGGCAGACGGCGAGCCAGACGTCGCAACCATGGCGGCCCGTGCGCTGGGCCTCCTGACAACATTGCACCTAGAGCACCCGGACCAGGTGTGGGTTGCCTGCGTGGATAGGCAGGTGGTTGGCATGGCAGCTGCCGTCATCCGGGGCCGCCACGGCCACGTGATCGCCCTCTTTGTCGATCCGGCGCGGCAGCAACGCGGCCTGGGTGGCCAACTCTTCACCGCGCTGCTCGATGCCTGTCGCCAGCGCGGCTGCGACATCCTGACCCTGCAGAACTCCGATGATCCTCGTGCCATGACGCACTACTATCGCCACGGCTTCCGTCCCACGTTGCCGCACCTGGTCTGGGCAGCAGACACGCTTACCCCGGCCGGAGAGGCGCCCGTGCATCTCCGCGCTGAGCCAATCGTTGATGAGGCCACCCTGCAAACTGCAGGCGACATCGACAAGGCCGTACGTGGAGTGCGCCGCCTCGATGACCTGCGCCGCTGGACGAACGAGGCGACCGGGCTCCTCGTGCTGGATCGCCTG
Organism: Thermomicrobiales bacterium; assembly: GCA_046328375.1. GTDB lineage: Bacteria > Chloroflexota > Chloroflexia > Thermomicrobiales > UBA6265 > JACCXM01. Next base: position 100,134 of record JAXLWT010000001.1, on the reverse strand, counting down.
AGCGGAACACCGCGCGGCTACGCCATGCTGCGTGACGACCAGGGCGCGGTCCGCATCGGCCCGGTGGCCGCGAACGACGTGTCAGACGTGGGACCCATCCTGGAGATCACGCTGCACCAGGCACTGGCGCGCCGCGCCACCTCCTGGCGCATCGCCTTTCCTGGCGAGAACCGTGCCGCCATCCCCGTGCTCCAGGCGTGGGGCTTCCGGCCGGTCTGGAGCATCGCCACAATGGCCACTGGTCCGATTGGGCAGTTCGATCGTTATGTTTTTCACGATCTAAACGTCCTCTAGCGACCCGATGACCGCCTGACGCCGTCATCGGGTCTGAATCTATCGATATGATTGAGGCGCCGCGCTATGGGCTGCTAGCGGCCATCTAGCGCAAGACGACGTAGCAGAGGTTCTGCCATGGATCGCCTGGAGAGGCAGCGAGCCGCTGAACGCCGGCGCCAGGATCCCGAAGCAATTGCCGTCTATCGTGCGAAGCGCGATGAGATGATCGAGCTGGGCTTTGATCCGGCGCGCGCCCGGGAATACGCAGCTATCGCGGTCGGGATCAGCGTCGGGGATGTGGTGGCCGTGACGGAGGACCAGCCATCTGGGACGCTGCCGGCGTTCGACTGACTCAGGCCGAGACGAAGCGCAGGAGAGTAGGGTGAATCCCATGAGCACCGACAGCCCGAATCAGCCGCACTACTACGAGCACGGGAGCGAGGAAGGCGAGCGGGTGTTCAATGAAAAGTACGAGTGGTTCATGGCGCACGGCGGACCGCACCATATTGCGGAAGAGTTTGCGCTGATCGAGACCTACGGGCCGGTCGATGACTTTGTAACGGTCGAGGAACACCAGCGGCTCCTGGCGCATCACCCGCCATTGTAGAACTTAACACTGCGCTTTTTGACACTTTCGCCGCGTTATTCGGGCCTGTGACCCGCGCGCCTCTCGCACGTTAGCCCACGCATCCCTCTGACAGACCGGCTCAGCGGGGCGAATCGCCACAGGTGACGCGTATCCCGGTGATCTTGGGCACGACAGCGAGGCTCTTGGTCAGAGAACGCGCGATGGCGGCGAAGGCGGTGACCGATGCCTTTTGGCTTATTTAGGCAAACGAACATGCGTACTGGCAGCCTTTGGGATATCCACAGCCGCTGGCCGTTTGCCCATCCAGCGCCATGCAGAACTTCCCTTTCGGACAATCACTACTGTCGTCACAGGGCGACAACTCCTGACAGGTGATATTCCCGGGTACTACTTGGGCACACACCTGTCCTTCAGTGCTCAGCAGGCACGTGCAGTAGCTTGGGCAAGGTGTAGGACGACAGGTTCTGATGCATGTCGAGTTGGCAAGACACCTGGCTTTGCGGCTGGGGCAACAGGTGGTGTCGCAAGAGCCAATGCTGCAACTACAGACGCCCTCGGTACAGACCCTCACCGGGCACCGTGTGTCCATCTCCAGGTCTTCGCAGATGCCCGATGCACATTGCTGACAGACGGGACAGGTTCCGCATGTTCCCCCGCAGCCGTCGTCTCCGCACGTCTTGCCGCCACACTGAGGCACACAGGTGGGCGCCTTCTTTTTCCTCTTCTTCCTTTTCTTCGCCTCACCCGGGGTCAGCCGCACCAACCCAAGGGCGCTCCCGAGCAGCAGGCCACCGAGGGCGCCACGCCGAGAACCCACGGTCAGCGATCGAGCAAGCGCATCAAACCGGGGTGCGTCCATACCGGGTCCTGTCTCTCCGTGCGGCGACGTCAGCGTCATGCTCATCAGGATGGCGCAAGGCCGCAGGAAACACCATTCGTAGAACTACGTATTTCTTCGGAGTGAGGTGGTGCGCGTTCCGTCGTGCCGAACGCAGGAATGCAGCTGCCGGGTTGGCACCCCAGCAGAGCGGGTGATCGAGAGAGATACGCGGCACCCAGAGTTTGGCCGCGCATTGAGATAGACGAATCTCACCTCCCTGACCGTGGCTACCCTTCCAGAGGAGGACCTGGCACCACTTACTGCCGTCCGAAAAGAGCCCCCGCCGCCCGGCGCTGGCTACAGCGGCGTCTCGCAGGGAATGCCGCACGCGAGGCCCGTGACCGGCAGCGTGAGGCAGGTCTCATAACAGCCGCACAGTTTGCAGGAGGTCACCCCCTTCAAGGTGTGGCTTGCAAAGCACGCCTGCACGCCATCCAGCGTCGTTGCGCAGGTGCACCGGAGTCCGGACGCGTTACACGACACGTCCGGGGTGGCCGCACAGAACGCCGATGCCGTAGGAAGCGTCCGCCCCGGACACCGCGATTTCTTCTTCCGGTGTTTGTGCTTCTTCGCGTCGCTCGGCCTGAGATTGCCCAGGTTGAGCAGCATCGCCATGCCAGCACCCAGGAGCGGCCGGCGGGTGCTCGTCAATTGCCGGAGCGCAGCATCGCATCGATCAGCGGCCATGAATGCTCCCTCCTGTATCCCTGGCACCGCCTGCGCTCGCCGTCACGAACGCGGACCCGCGGTGGCTACGCATGACAGGTGCACGTGGTGGCATCCCAGGTCTCCCCACCTGGGCAGGGGAAATAGCACGCATTACTCGTGGGGCACCGATTGGGCTGCGTCGATGGACAATAGCCGCAGACACCGTCCCAGCAGAAGTAGACGTCGGCGCCACCTTGCGGACCACACGGCGTATTGTTCGGCACGATGTCGATGGTGCACTGGCCCTTGCGGCGCACAATGCACGGTCCACAGAACTCCTTGCGATGCTTGCGCTTCCGGTGCTTCCTGGCCTCAGCCGCAAAGGGCGCTGGTAGGCTCTCCAGTCCGAGCAGCCCAAAGACACCGAGCACGCCCAAACTGTGCCGCCGGGAAACCGGGCGGTTCGCGCGCGTTACGGTCGCAACCTGTCGATCACTCGTCATACCGCCCTCGCTGAGGAGACTCCAATCCCTGCGCACGACGATACGGTTCAGGAGCGCCAGCGGCATCCGCAGAAATACGCATTTTCGGCTCTGCATGAAACCTCCATCAGGGGAACTGATGAAGACAGAGCGATTGGTGTCCCTATGAACTAGCCGGCCTTACGCATCTCGTTCCAGCCGGCCCGGGCGTGCTCACGGTCGTCGGGATGCGCCGAGAGGAGCGGACCTGGGTGGTCCGCAAGCCCCGCTTCGAGACGGGTGCTGTCTGAGGCCAAGCGAACCGAGTCCTGACTCACCGTGTCGCCCAGTGAGGACGATCAGGAACCGCTCTTCCCTCCCGAGCACTTGGTAAGGTCTAGATTCGAACGGGCTCCCGATCGGAGGGGAATCCGTCGCACAATGGAGCGTTCTCCGTGTGCGTGACAAAGGACGTTCAGGATGCGGCTGGATGCCACGGCCACGGCCCACGGTGACCATCCGGGTGCGGCCGGGTCGGTTGCAGGGAGGTCAGGGGGCGGGTGAACATGGAGACCGGTTCAGAAACGTTCCGGATCGAGGCGTTCAGCGATGCCGTTATCGCCATCGCCATCACACTCCTGGTCATCGAGATCCGACCACCGACCGGCGTCGAGGCCGCGAGCGAGATGTGGCACGCTCTGCGTGACCTGTGGCCGAACTACCTCGGCTATGTCCTCAGCTTCTTCACCATCGGCATCATGTGGGCCAACCACCATACCGTCTTCAAGATGATTCGGCGCACCAACCACTACCTGGTGCTGTGGAACCTGCTCTTCCTGTTCTGCCTGGCGTTTATCCCATTTCCAACGGCGCTGATGGCCGAAACGCTCGGTCATGCCGACGAGCGGGTGGGCATCCTCGTGTACAGCGGGTGGTTCCTGGTCACCGCAGTTGCCTACAACCTGCTCTGGCGCTACGTCACGTCCCACGCCCAGACCCTGATGACAGGAGCCGATCCGGCACAGGTGCAGGCCGTCTCCAACCGGTTTCGGCTCGGGCCGCCAGCCTACGCCTTCGCCTTCGCACTGGCGTTCGTCAACACCTGGGCGAGCCTGGTCGTGCTGCTCCTGCTCGCGCTGGCGTATGTCCTGCCCTACGCAGCTAGCGAGTAGTCGACCGGAGATCCTCAAGAGCTCCCGGGATCAGCCGGCTCATCAAGGGCCCTGTTGAGGCGGCTCGCAATGGGACATCCCACTCGTTTGTCGTTGGCAGTGGCCGTCCGAGCAGCCGGCTTCAGGTGCAGGCGTGCGGGTTTCTAGCAGCCAGGCGTCTGAGAGGCCGACAGGAGCACGGAATGCACCACCAGGCCCTCGGCGTCGAGCACGCCCACCGCAAAGCCTGGCTGCGGGCGCGGGACCAGGCCCCCAGGCGCAAGGTGGTCAAGCTGACCGGCGACCGCCGGCGCGGTGGCATGCAGGATGCCGCCGAAGATTGTGGCGTTCGCCTGGTGGGTGTGACCTGCCAGCACCCCGAGGACCCGAGGCTGGTGCCGCACGAGGACGGCCTCCAGATCAGCAACTCCCTCCAGGACAAACCACGGGTTCGCTTGCACGCTCGCGAGCCGGGCGGCGTGGTGGATCGCGACCAGCCAGCCCCGCGGTGCGGGCGCGGCCAGGGTTCGGTCGAGCCAGGCAAGTTGCCCGTCGTCGATAGCACCGGCAACCTTTCCTGGGGCCGATGAATCGAGTACGGCTACTCCCACCCCGGCGATGACCCGAGCGTGGACGTGGGGCGAGTCGTCATCCAGGGCCGCATCGAGGAAGCCGCGGCGAAAGGCGGCGCGGTCGTCATGGTTGCCCAGCGCGGCAAGGACCGGAATGCCCGCGCCCTCCAGCAGGTCAAGCAGCGCACGGGCGCGGCGGTAACTGCCCTCTTCACCGTCGTCGGTCAGGTCGCCGGTGACCACGCAGAAAGCCGGACGCGGGGTAATGGCGGTAGCGCACTCCAGCACCCGCCCGAAGTCCTCAGCCCCGCTGTCGCCCGGCTCCCCCGCTAACAGGTGAAGATCGCTGAGGTGCACGAACGTGACCGGCACATCTTCCCGCTCCATGCTCCGTCGCTCCGTCGATGTCTATTGACCCAGCGGGCCCAGGCCGAGGTTGCTGCCCCGCATTTCTGCCGGGGTGCTTGAGTTGCCAGGCGGATGAGGTACTTGCCTGCAGTGGCAGCCTTATGAGGCCCAGGCGGCACCTGATCTCGAGATCGCATGGGCTGGTTCCCTGCACACCATGAATCTGGCAGTCCCAGAATCCATCACGGCCCAGGGTGTCTGCCGAGCCCGGCACCTACGTGTGGGGCCGCCTCTACCTGCACCAGATCGAACTCTACACGCGTCCCCTCACCGTCTCGTTGTTAGCGTAATACAGGACGTTTGACCTCGCAGTTACTCCGCGGGCTCGCGCTTCGTAGACTCCGCTGCCACGCCGTCGAGACACCACATCATGGGCGACGTCCCCGCGTCGAGTGTGCGCCTCGAGATGACTGCCCGGCGCTGATGCCGTCCGGTAAGGCAGCGGAGGCGGACGACCAGACGGCGTTGATTACGGCCGCCGCGCGTAGTGACCTGAACGCCTCGCCAAACGGTTCTCGGCCGAGATCCCTACGCAACGATCCCCCATGCCCGGATCGACACGTTCCACCGGTTGCTCGCCGTCATCGCCACCCCGAGTCCCGACGATGGCATCGGCTTGACGGATCCGTGGGTGGGTGGACTGCCGGTATCTCCTCACCGCGTGCGGCAGGCGGTCGAGGAGCTGACCGCCGGATGGTCGCAGATCCTCGTGGACACGAGACCAAAGCAGGTTAGGTCGACATCGGCTGGATTAACGATTAAAGCGGCCGCGGATCTGATCGGCGTCAGGCGGGGCATCGTGAAGGTAGGGTGCGCATGCGGTACCTGCGCCAGGCGCTGCCAAGCCCGACACACCGCATCCTGCCGGAGAATCTCTACGCGGCCCAGCGCCAGCTGGCCGTCGGACCCCGCGGTTGCTCGTTGGGTCCGGCAGGAACGTCGGCTCTGTGATGGTGGAGGCACAGCGTCGAGCGTGCCTTCGCCGTTTGTCGACCCAAACCCTGCACCTCGGGGCTTTCTCCTGCGGTTGCTCGGCAACCATGATCAGCACGACGCATCGTCATGCTTGCGAAGCGATCTACGCATCACGCCAGCGCTTCTTCGACGTACCGTAGAGAACCTGCTCCTCCGGGTCATCACGAGCGACCACCTAACCGACGTACTCCGCCTCCCAACTGAAGTAGCCGTGGCGACAGGATGCCTGGCACGCGCCGAAGACGCGACGTGAGTGTGAATGTGGCGCGCCCTCCGGGGATGACATTGCGGAAACGCCTGGCGCGGTAAGAAACCGAACTGGGCCCGGGACGTATGTGTCGATGCGGAGGAGGCGAGTCGGCGTGCCTGGATGGAGACCGACGTGCTCTTCCTCCTCCGTGTTCCCAATTTCGCATGAGTGCGGAGAGCGTACGAGCGGCTGCTTAGGTTCGCGACATCCTCTCGCAGGTGGGCTCTTTACGCGCGTAGGTGCCTGCGCGCGAGGAACTTGGATTAGGCAGTGAGGATTTCGACGAGCACGCTTATCGCTCCGCGCCGCCTGTATAGGTACACGCGGGAATCCGACCTTTTCGTGAGCCACTGCTGCGCCTGCTGCTCGGCTGCATCGCGGTCGAGGCCCTGCTTCTGCTTGAGCGATGCACCGTGAGCATCAAACCATTCGATATCCCAGAGCACCTTGACCACCCCCGCATGCGTAACCGTTCGCGCGGATCGATGTCTCCTGAATTCGATACGTGATTCGGGGGCAAGCCGGATCAGTCGTGCTCCGCTGCCAGATCTTTCCATAGCCCCATCAGGTGATCGTAACGCGCCCGATCGAACGCCCAGGGATCAGCGGTCGCCGGGACGACGATGAGCGGCTGGAGAGCGGTCAGGATCGCTTCTGACAGATCGTGCTCCGTACAGGGGATGTCAGCCTCCCGCAGCGTGGAGAGCGCGGCCAGGTACACCGGTGATCTCGGAGGCTTAGGCGCCACCTACCCTAGCTCGGCGTCACCACATAGCGCAGCACAGAGCCCTCGTTCAGGCTGGCGCAGTTCGTCAGATCGCCACAGTCTGAACCGGTTGGACAACAGGCGTCCGGGCAGCAGACCGGGAGGCTATCGGGACAAGCGCCGCGCAACCCATCCGAGAGTGCCGGACAGCATCGATAATCTTTGGTGAACCCATAGGAAGAGTTCTCGCTCGCGCGGCAACACGTTGTGAAGTCCCGCATGGCACATCCCGCGACGTTCAAGCGCCCGGGATCGCAACAGACTTCCGTAGGGAATCAGCACGTAGCTGTTGTTCGCGCGGTTCTGCTCATACGTGACGAGGGCCAACAGAGAGCCCAGCGCTATCTGGATAATCCTGAATCCGCCAATTGCAACGATCAAGTCTGCACCGTGCCGGCGAGTCGCTGAGGACGCGAAACCCACTAAAGGCAAAGCCAAAACGCCTGCGAACCAGGACTGCTGATACTATTCCGCAGTTGACATTCTCTTCGGGGCGCCGCCGCGCGCTTCGTCACGCGCCAAAGGTAGACTTGCGCGGTGGAAACCACCCTCGCCGCTGAAGATCGCGACACCAGTCGCGCGACAGCCCTTGCCCAGATTGTTGTTCGCTGCATGGAATGTGGCCGCCGTTACGATGGCGTGACGCCTCGCACGGCCTGCACCGAGTGCGGCGGCCTGCTCGATGTCGTGGTGCCACTGAACCGGCTCACGCCGCAGGATCTTGGCCAGGGCCTGCCGGAAGCGGCCCGAAACTCCGGCGTCTGGCGCTACTGGCCCCTGTTGCCGCAACTGCCAGGTGATGCCATCGTCAGCCGCTGGGAAGGCAACACGGCCCTCTACCGCGATGACCGCCTCGCCCGCTTTGCCGGATTGCAGGACGGCGCACTGCGGATGAAGCATGAGGGGCAGAACCCAACCGGCTCCTTCAAGGACCGGGGGATGACCGTCGGGGTGAGCCACGCGAAGGCAGTCGGCGCGAAGATCATTGCCTGCGCCTCCACGGGCAACACGAGCGCGTCACTGGCGTCATACGCCGCTGCCGCGGGGATCCCGGCGCTGGTGCTGGTGCCCGCCACGAAGATTTCCGCCGGAAAGATTGCCCAGACCATCGCCTACGGGGCGAAAGTGGTGCAAATCGACGGCGATTTCGACCGCGCCCTGGCCCTCCTGCGGGAACTGACTGCCGCGTATGACGTCTACCTGGTCAACTCGGTCAACCCCTTCCGGCTGGAGGGGCAGAAGACGATCATGTTCGAACTGCTGGAGCAGTTGAACTGGCAAGCCCCGGACTGGATCGCGCTGCCGGGTGGCAACCTCGGGAATACCTCCGCGTTTGGCAAGGCGCTCGCGGAACTGCACCAGGTGGGCCTGATCGACCGCATCCCGCGCCTGGCCGTGATCCAGGCCGCCGGTGCCGCGCCCTTTGCCCACTACTTCCAGTCTGGCTTCGAGGAGTACGAGGCGGTCCAGGCCGACACGGTGGCGACCGCGATCAAGATCGGGGACCCGGCCTCGACGCCGCGCGCCCGCCGCTCAATTGACGTCACGCAGGGCTGGGTGACCACGGTCACGGATGATGAGATCCTGGAGGCCAAGGCGCTGATCGACGGCGTCGGCATCGGTTGTGAGCCGGCTTCCGCCGCCTCCCTGGCCGGGCTGAAGAAGCTGCGCGCTGAAGGCGTCATCCTGCCGGAGCACACCGCGGTTGGGCTGCTGACAGGGAACATCCTGAAGGATACCGACGCGGTCACCAGCTACCACTTCGAGGATGTCAACGGTGCGCCGCGCGCAGCCGCGAACCGTCCGCTGCGGGTTGCCGCGGAACTCTCCGCGCTGGAGCAGGCACTGTCCGATGCGCTTCACCGTTAGAACGCCTGCCTCCTCCGCCAACCTTGGCCCAGGGTTCGACGCGCTCGGCCTTGCGCTCGATCTCTGGAACGAGGCCGTCGTCGACACCGAAGGTCCCGCCGGGGAGGTCACCCTGGAGGGCACCGAGACCGCCTTGCTCGACGGTCGCGAGAACCTGACCCTCACGGCCATGCAGCGCCTGGCCGATGAGGTCGGGCAGCCGCTACCCGGCTTTTCCCTGGTCGTGCGCACCGATGTTCCGGTCGCGCGTGGCCTGGGCTCCTCCGCCGCCGCCCTGGTCGCGGGCCTGGTTGCCGCCAATCGGCTGCTGGGCACACCCCTGACCGTCGCAGAGCTCTTCTCGATTGCCTGGCAGATGGAGGGCCACGGAGACAACGTCGGGGCCACGCTGTATGGTGGGGCGGTGCTGGCGGTACCGGAAGTGCCAGACCCGGTCCAACTCCTGTCTCACGGCAGCCCGGACCTCTGTGTGATTGTCTTCATTCCGGAAGCAACGGGTCTCACGCGTGCCGCCCGTGCGGCGCTCCCCCCCACCATCCCGCACGCGGACGCGGCCTTCAACATCGCCACCTCCGGGGGCCTTGTGCTGGGGTTGCACACCGGAGATATGCGGCTGATTTCAGCCGGGATGCACGACCGCCTGCACGAGCCCTACCGGGCGCGCCTCTTCCCGCACCTCGAGGCCATGACCGCCGCAGCCCGCAACGCTGGCGCCCTCGGGGCCTGCCTCAGTGGCGCTGGGCCTTCCATCCTCGCGCTCTGCACGCCAGACACCTGTGAGGCTGTCTCCGAGGCCTACATGCGGGTCGCCGAGAACATGGCCGAGGTTGGCATTGTGCGGCAACTCGGTGTGGTGACGGACGGCGCGGAGATTATCGACGAGTTGGGACGCGTGGAACGACCCGCCTCTCAATTGGAGACGGCCCGCCCGGGCCATCACTAGCCCCTGTCACGCACCTCCCCGCCAGCCTTCCTACCAGGAGGACCGTCGGGGTCCAGGATGCGATGCTCGCGCCGTCGATCAGGAGCGGCTGGGCTGCCCAAGCCTGCAACACATCCGGCAGTGGGCAGGTTCAATCTGCACGAGGGATGTCCATGAAGGTGTTCACAATTGGCGTCTACGGGTGGGACGAGGATGATTTTACCCAGGCCATCCGGGATGCGGCGCCTGGCGTGTTCGTCGACGTGAGACGGCGACGTGGATTACGCGGGGCAACCTATGCCTGGGCCAACAGCGCCCGGCTCCAGGCAACACTGGCTGATCTGGGTATCCCCTATGTCCACCGTCTCGATGTCGCGCCATCTGACGCGACGCGGCATATCGTGGCCAGGGACGCCGTCGCCGATGGGATCGGGTACCGGGACAGGACGATCTTGAGCCAGGAGTATCTCGACGCCTACGGGCAAGAGGTGCTCGCGACGTTTGACCCGCAGGAGTTTGTGGCATCGCTGGGCGAGGACGCCGGGTCAATCATGCTGTTCTGCGTGGAACGGGCGCCAGCAGCCTGTCACCGCTCGCTGCTGGCGGAGCAACTGGCCCGGCATCTCGGTGTGGAACTGGTGCATATCCTGCCACCAGATCGCTGACATTCTGGTCTGAACTGGGGACTGCGTTCCGGGCACTCGATCATTGTCACCGGAGAATGAGAAGCGAAGCCGCGTTCTACCCTCTGACCTGAATCAGCCCCTGCTCCCGGCGCCGGGAGCAGGGGCTGATGATGCGGCGAGCGTCGTGCTACGGGATCAGCGCGTAGACGCGGGACGGGCCGCCGGAGTTCAAGTCGAACTTGGGAGCGCCGACGATGATAGTGGCGCCCGTGGCCGGCACGTCATCCAACCCGGCCAGGCCTTCGATCCCGTAGCGGCCAGCGCCCAGGATCGCGATGTGCGTGCCGAAATCGGTGGACGCGCCGTAATCCTGGCTCAGGGTATCGACACCGATGCCCGCGATCCCCTTCTCCAGAAGCATCATGGCGGCTTCCGGGTGGAAGCCGGGATAGTGCTGCACGCCATCCGCGTCCAGGTTCACGAACGCCTCGGGGTCGGTGACCTTGGCCGCCCAACCGGAGTTCATGGCGACGAAGGCGTTGGCCGGGATGTCGCCGTTGGCGCTCTCCCAGGCTGTCACGTCGTCCGGTGTCACCTGGGAGTCGGCATTCTGCGCCGCCTTCTCCCGGATGTCGATCACGATCATGGGCACCACGAAGTTCTGCACGGGCATCTGCCAGGCATACTCCGCACCCTCGAAGAAGTGGACCGGGGCATCCAGGTGTGTACCGGTGTGCTCCACGTAGTTCAACTCGTTCGCGTAGAAACCATCGTCTGCGAACGTCTTGAACGGCGTGATCACCGGCGTCGGGTTGCCTGGCCAGACCGGGATGTTCTGGGTGATGAGGTGCGTCAGGTCAACAACCTGGGTGTAGCTGCCCACGGCGGCCGGCAACGCGCCCGGTCCCATGGCCATCGGCGAGGCAGCAGGTGTGGCGTCCTGGGCCCGGGCCACTGGCCCCATGTGTGACGCAAGCGCAGCAGCGGCGGCCGCGCCAGCCAGACCAAGCAGCCCGCGCCGGGACATCTCTTCCTTCACGCGCTGCATGACGTATGGGGAACACATGGTCCTGCCCTCCTGGCCAACTCATTCACTATTCCGGCCGCGTGGCCGGATTTTCGTTTGAGACGTGCTACACATCTTACGCAATAACCAGCCAGGTAGGTGCAACCATGACTGACCAGAACAACCAACCTCCACTGACCGTGGCTCGTGCCCTCCGTACAGCGCGCGAGCGATTCACCCAGGCCGGGTTGGATTCGCCCGGTCTTGACGCGGAGGTGCTCCTGCGTCACGTCCTGGGCTGGGACCGCACGCAGATTCTCTCCCGTCCGGACATCGAGCTGTCGACGGATGAGGGAGCCCGCTATGAAGCGCTTGTACGAGAGCGCCTGCGCGATCTCCCGGTCGCGTACCTGACTGGAGAGCGCGAGTTCATGGGGCTCCCTTTCGCCGTCACGCCGGCGGTCCTCGTGCCACGCCCGGAAACAGAAATCCTGGTCGAATGGGCCGCGGATTGGCTGAGGCCCGGTGGTCGCAATCGCGTGGTGGATGTCGGCACCGGTTCCGGAGCGATTGCCCTCAGCCTGGCCCACCTGCTCGGGCCGGACTGGATCGGGAGCATTACCGGCATCGACGTCTCCCCGGACGCCCTGCAAGTAGCCGGGCGCAACCGCGCCGCACTTGGCATGCAGGAACGCGTTGGCCTGCGCCAGGGCTACCTCCTGCGCGACGTGTCGACCCACGTTGACCTGATCCTGGCGAACCTGCCTTACCTCCGCCCGGACCAGGTGGACGACAACCCGGACCTCGCCGCGGAACCACGCCTGGCGCTGGATGGCGGGGCGGATGGCCTGGATCTGGTGCGAGAGTTACTCGCCGGAGCGCCACGCGTGCTGGCGCCAGGCGGCGCGATCGGGCTGGAGATCGATCCCAGCCAGGCCCGGGCCGTGCAGGACCTGGCGCGCGAAACGTTCCCGGATGCGGCAATCACGGTGCTCCACGACCTCGCCGGGCACGCCAGGCACGTCATTATCGAGACGGAGGAACCGTAAGCACGGGCGGCCAAAGCGCGATACCATGCGGCGGGCTATCCGGGGCGCGTGCGTCTGCCGCGCCGGTATCACGAGCAGACATGGGCGTTATCCGCGTACTTCCCGACGACCAGATCGAAGAGTTGCTCCGCACGGCGATCGTCGGGCGCATCGCCTGCTGCGCGCACGGCGAGGTCGGCGACGGCCGGCCCTACCTGGTGCCGCTGGCGTATGGCTATGACGGTGCAGCGATCTACGCCCACTCCGGGCCTGGCCGCAAACTCGATTTCATGCGCGCCGAGCCGCGCGTGACCTTCGAGGTTGACCGCGCCACCGCCTCCGACCGCTGGCAGAGCGTCGTGGCGGAAGGAACCTTCGAGGAGATCACGGAGCCCGGGGAGCGGCTCACCGCCCTGCGCACCCTCTATCCCCCACCAGCAGATATCCCGGCCCTGGGAGAGCAGACGGTGGTGTTCCGCCTACGCTTGACCAGCAAGTCCGGGCGCTACGAACTTCCCGAGTAACCCACATTCGCGAATCATGTCATGGATGCAAGGAGGATCTCCCTGTGGCCGCAACCACAAGTTGGCTGTCTGAACTGACCGGGACGAAGAAGTCGATCATCGGCATGGTTCACCTGCCGGCCCTTCCCGGCACGCCGCTGTACGACGCAGCAGGCGGTATGCAGCACATCCGGGACTGGGTGCGCCGCGACCTGGAGGCCCTGCAGAGCGGCGGTATTGACGCCGTCATGTTCTGCAACGAGAACGACCGCCCCTACCGCCTGGACGCCGACGCCGCGAGCGTGGCAGCCATGGCTGATGTGGTCGCCTCGGTGCGGGATGAGGTGAGCGTTCCCTTCGGGGTCAACGTCCTCTGGGATCCGCATGCAACACTGGCGGTGGCTGCCGCCACCCAGGCGGCGTTTGCGCGGGAGATCTTCACCGGGGCGTTCGCCGGCGACTTCGGGATGTGGGTGCGCTCAGCCGGGGATACCTTCCGCTACCGGCGCGAGATTGGCGCGGAAAGCTGCCGCCTGATCTTCAATATCAACGCCGAGTTTGCCGAGCAGATTGCGCCACGGCCGCTGCCGGTGCTGGCGAAGTCAGTCATCTTCTCCTCCATGCCGGACGCCATCTGCGTCTCGGGCGGCATCACCAGCCAGGCGGTCCAGACGAACAACGTGGCTGACGTAGCGGAAGCCATCGCCGGGTCGGGCGTACCGCTGCTGATCAACACCGGATTCCGGGCCAGCAACGCCGCCGAGCAACTGCAATACGCCGATGGCGCCATCGTCGGCTCCAGCCTGAAACAGGACGGCGTAACCTGGAATGCCGTCGATGCGACGCGGGTCAAGGAGTTGATGACAATCGTGCGCGGCTCCGAGTAGCCAGGGGCACGCATCTTGCGGAACCATCCGTACTCGCGCAAAGGTCCGCTGGTGGCTTGACGCCAGCCGCTTTGCGTATCAGGATGCGTAGACAGACGTGACGCTTACTACATTTGACTGCGTCATGGTCTGGCACGTTGCATCGCCTGTGGCCGCGTTGGCCTCAGGGTCGACGACTGGGCATCGTTGCCCAGTCGCCTTGCAGTGGTGAAGGAGGTTCCATTGGCGGATCAGCACACCAACTCGCCCGTAACCCGGCTGCTGGCCGAGACACTCGCTGGCAAGCTCTCCCGCCGCGATGTCATGAAGCGCGCCTCGGCGCTCGGCCTGAGCGCACCGCTGGTGGGCGTCATGCTCTCAGCGCAGGCGCAGGTCGCCGGCGCGCAGGACGCGACGCCGACGACGCCTGGTGCGACCATCACGACGCCTGAGGGATTGCCGGATCTCAGTGGCAAGAGCATCAGTGTGATCCTGGGCCAGGACGGCCCGGTAGTGCCGTGGGAAGAGGCGGCCGTCGCTGCCTTCACCGAAGCAACCGGCTGCACCGTGACCCGCACCTCTGGTCCGGAATCCGCAACCGAGCGCCTGGCCCAGTACCAGCAGTTGCTGGCGGCACAGGCTGCCGACGTCGACGTCATGATGATCGACGTCATCTGGCCCGGCATCCTGGCCCAGCATGCCGCAGACCTTTCTGGCGCCATCGGCTGGCAGGGCGCGGAGTACTTCGAGCGGATCGTCGCCAACAACACGGTCAACGGCAAGTTGGTCGGCATTCCGTGGTACACGGACGCTGGCATCCTCTACTACCGCACCGACCTGCTGCAGAAGCATGGCTTCGAGGCGCCGCCGCAGACCTGGGCTGAGCTGACCGAGATGGCCACCACCATCCAGGAAGCGGAGCGCGCGGAGAACCCGGACTTCTACGGCTTTGTCTGGCAGGGCGCCGCCTACGAAGGTCTCACCTGCGACGCCCTCGAGTGGCAGTACTCCAATGGCGGCGGCGTGATCGTCGAAGAAGACCTCACGGTCAGCGTCAACAACCCGCAGGCGATCGCCGCGTTCGAGCGTGCCAAGGGCTGGGTCGGCACCATCTCTCCGCAGGGCGTCACGACCTACAAGGAAGAGGACGCCCGCGGTGTCTGGCAGGCCGGCAACGCCGCCTTCATGCGCAACTGGCCGTACGCGTACTCCCTGGGCCAGGGCGCGGACTCGGCCGTCCGGGACAAGTTCGATGTCACCCAGTTGCCGATGGGCGATGGCGATAACGCCACACACGCCGACTGCCTGGGCGGCTGGCAGATGATGGTCTCGGCCTACTCCCAGAACCAGGACGCGGCCATCGCGTTCGCGCAGTTCCTGACCTCGATCGAACTGCAGCGCTCCCTTGCCATCGAGCAGAGCCGCCTGCCAACGATCGTCTCGCTCTACGATGATGCCGACGTCCTGGCGGCCAACCCGTTCTTCGGGAGCCTCAAGGATGTCTTCCAGGGTGGCGCTGTGGCCCGGCCGTCCACGGTCACGAGCGACCTCTACAACGATGTCTCGACCGCGTACTTCACGGCGGTCAACGAAATCCTGACGGGCCAGGCGCCTGACGCAGCCGCTCGCGTGGCTCAGTTGCAGACCGATATCGAAGCGATTGTCGCCGAACTGTAACGGCGCTCCGGGTCACCTTCGTACGCCAGGCGGGAACGTTCCCGCCTGGCGTTCGCCACATGGGGGATCACGATGAGTGTCAACATCGACGTTGCCCCTCTTCCAGACGCGGTCAGGCCTCCCAGACCGTGGGATGCCCCAACCACCAAAGTGGGACGCAGCCGCGAGCGGTTAGCCTGGACGCTGGTTGCCCCCAGCCTGCTGGTCGTGCTCGTCGTGGCGCTGTATCCCCTCATCCAGACGTTTCGTCTCAGCTTCACGAACACCCGCCTCGCGAGCGCGCGTGAGCCACGTTTCGTCGGGATGGAGAACTACAGCAGCCTGCTTACGGAAGAGGCATTTCGTAACGCAATCTGGCACACCGTGATCTTCACGATTGCGTCAGTCACGCTGGAAACGCTCCTCGGCCTGGCCATCGCGCTGGTCATCCACTCGAACTTCCGGGGACGTGGCGCGGTGCGCACCGCGATGCTGGTGCCCTGGGCGATCCCGACGGTGGTCTCGGCCTCGATGTGGCAGTGGATGTACAACGACGTCTTCGGGGTCATCAACGACTTGCTGGTCTACCGGCTGCACATCCTGGATCAGAAGGTCGCCTGGCTGGCCAACCCGGCGACGGCGCTCCCAGCGATCATCGCCGTCGATGTCTGGAAAACCACGCCGTTCATGGCCTTGCTCCTGCTCGCCGGCTTGCAGTTGATCCCCGGTGATGTTTACGAAGCCTCGATGATCGACGGGGCCAACAAGGTGCAGCAGTTCTTCCAGATCACGCTGCCCCTGCTCAGGCCCGCGCTCCTGGTGGCGCTCATCTTCCGCACCCTCGACGCGTTCCGCGTCTTCGACGTCATCTACGTCATGAAGCAGTTCGCGCCTGAGACCATGACCGTGGCGGTCTATGCCCGGCAGCAGTTGATTGACCTGGCGCGCCTGGGGCGTGGCTCCGCGGCCGCCGTGATCATCTTCCTCTGCATCCTGGTCTTTGTGATTGCCTACACCCGCCTGGTGAAAGTCGAGGAGATCTAGGTCATGGCGACATCAACCCTTCCAGCGACGCAGGCGGCCACCTTTGAGGGAGCGCGCGAGATCGAGATGCCGCGCCAGGGATTCAAGCTCGGCAAATTCATCCAGCGCATCCTGTTCTGGGCCTTGATCGTCTTCATCCTCTTCTACACCCTGTTCCCGTTCTACTGGGCGATCGTCTCCTCACTTACGCTCGATAGCCAGCTCTTCAACACGCCGGCTTCCTACTGGCCGAGCCAGATCGACTGGAGCCACTACCAGTTCGTGCTGCGCAACGATGACTTCCTGCGCGCCCTGCAGAACTCCGCCATCGTCTCGGTCGGGACGGTGGCGATTGCGCTGCTGATCGGCTCGCTGGCGGCGTACGCGCTGGGACGCATGCAGTTTCGTGGCCGCACCGCCGTGCTCTACATGGTGCTGGCGATGACTATGTTCCCAAGTGTGGCGATCATCGGCTCCCTCTTCCTCATGATCCGCGGTGAGTGGCTGCTGCCGACACCGAACATCTACAACACCCGGATCGCCCTCGTGATTACCTACCTGATCTTCACCCTGCCGTTCACGATCTGGGTGATGACGCAGTTCTTCAAGGCGATGCCGGGTGAACTGGAGGAAGCGGCGCTGGTCGACGGCGCGGGCCCGATGCGTGTCTTCTGGCAGATCCTGCTGCCGCTCGCGGCGCCTGGCCTGGTGACCACCGGCCTGCTGGCGTTCATCGCCGCGTGGAATGAATTCCTCTTCGCCCTGACCTTCACAAACAACTACAACGCACGCACGGTGCAGGTCGCCATCTCGCAGTTCTCGGGCCGCTCGGAGTTCGAGCTGCCCTACGCGAACCGCATGGCGGCGTCGGTTCTGGTCACCCTGCCCCTGATCGCGCTGGTCCTCATCTTCCAGCGCAAGATCCTGGCAGGCCTCACGGCTGGAGCGGTGAAGGGGTAGCGACCGATTCGTTCCGCCCAGGCCACTCTCCAGACGCGGGAGTGGCCCGGGGAACGGATCATGCTCCGTCCGGCGTATCCAGGGATATCTGGATCTCTGCGCTCCCTGGCGCAACCGGGGCAACGTCGTCGAGTCCAGCCACACGTACCCGGTAGCTACGCGACCGTGCGGTTGCGTCAAAGCCGAGTGTGACGGAGCTTTCTGCCTCGGACAGAGTAATCGTGCTGCCGTCATGGAAGGTGAAGCGGCTTTCGCCGTTACGCCGTGTGGGGTAGACGCGGAGTTCCAGGTACTGCAGGAGATCATCCGGCGCTACGCCGGCTAAGGTCACCACTGATTCGGCCAGGAGCGGCAGGATTGCCCCCCCGCGCACAAAGAGCGGAATGGTCTCCAGTGGCGCTGGAACATCGTGATAGCCAGGACCATCGTAGCGCTGGTCGTCCCAGAAGCTGAACCACGTTCCGGGCGGGAACCAGACGCGGCGCGTCGTCGTGCCCTCCTCCACAACCGGCGCTACCAAGAGGTCTTCGCCCAGCAGGTATTGATAATCCTGCTCCAGGGCTTCGGGGAAATCCGGGTAGTGCAGGACCATATGCCGCATGGTTGGTAGCCCGGTCTCATGGGCCCGCGCGGCGTAGGCGTAGAGGTACGGCAGCAGCGCGTTGTGCAGGCGAGCGTAGCGGCGCCACGTGTCGATGGTGGTCTCGTTTGTCCACATGTCGACGGCGTTGGGGTTGGTCATCCGCTTGGGACCGAGATGATCCCGCATCAGCGGTGTGAGCGCTCCCAACTGGCACCAGCGCACCCAGAGTTCGACCGAACTGGCAGCATCACTCCCATCGAAGGCATCGAAGAAACCGCCGATATCCGGGCCCCAGATGTTCGTGCCGCAGATTCCGATGGAGAGCCCGGCCGGAATGATGCTGGCGAGCCCGCGGTCCCAGGACCAGTCGGTGTGTTGATCTCCCGGCCAGGCTGACGGCGCCCACTGGTTCGAGCCGAGCGCGCCGGAGCGCACGAAGAATGAAAAGTCCGGCTTCACCTGGCGGCAAATCTCGGCTGCGGTCTGCTGGTAGAGGGTGGGATAGCCGTTGCGCAGTTCCTCTCCGGTCCTCCCGTCGGCGAACACGGCGTCGCTCGGCGTGTACTCGCCAAAGTCGTGCATCCAGCCGTCGTACCCCTTTTCGAGCAGCAACGTGCGCAACAGATCCTGCCACCAGCGCACGCCCTCCGGATGGGTCGGATCGTAGAGGGCCATGGTCCCGAACTTGATGCCCACCTCCGGGTCGGGGTCAGGCCCCGGCACCAGGTACGTCTCACCGTTCGGCCGCTTCAGGAAGTAGCCCTTGTCGATGCCCTCATCTGTCCGCGGGCGGTTCACGATGAACTGGGTGTTGAGGTAGCCGAGGACCTTGAACCCACCGTCGTGCAACTCTGCGACGAGGCCTGGCAGGTCGGGGTACTCCCCTTCCGGGTAGCCCATGGCCGAGTTCCAGCCGGAGTTCGTTTCCAGCTCGAGCTGGTCGTAGATCCAGACGGCACTCACGCCCAAATCCTCGTCGCGGAGACGTTGTGCTTCCGCGCGCACTGAGTCCGCACCGCTCAGCGTCGTTTTCCAGACCCCGAGTGCCCACGGCTGCGGCAACGGCGGCCGCCCCGTGAGGCCCGTGAACTGCTCGATGACATCCAGTGGCTCGGGGCCGGTAAAGATGACGGCATCCAGCACGGCGCCATCCACGCTGACCTGCCAGGCGTCCTCGCGGTCACTGCCCAGGCGGAAGGTCCCGCTGCGGGTGGTATCGAGCATCAGCCCGTAGCCCTGGCTGGAGAGCACAAAGGGAATCGGGAAGTAGGTCCAGTTGTGGCCCGGGACCGGGTCAACGTAGGCGTCGCTGATCTGGTGCCGCACCTCGTGACCGCGGTGGTTGCCACGCGCGAAGCGTTCCCCCAGCCCAAAGAACCCTTCACCGGGCGATGTGGCAAAGGCGAGGCCCATCTCGGCCACAGCCACATCCCGATCCAGTGTCACGCGGACGCGGACAGCGCGTTCACCCAGGATCTGCACCTGGACTGAGGCGTGCCGGCCCACGATGTCGTCCGTATCAACGGCGAACCGCGCGCCATCTGGCGCCGCTTTCCAGCTACGAAGAGAGGTCAGGCGGTACCAGCGCGGCGCGGGGCCGCTGCCGTTGTAACTGCCCAGGCGGTTGCCATCGATGCCGTAAGTGAACCCGAGGTAGCGAGTTCCCGGGTCCCACGACGCCCGGCTGCCGAATTCGCCCTCAGCGGCGTAGCGCTCCGCCGCCGCGACGCTGTCAGCAACCGGCGCCAGGATGGTCCTGTCGTTCTCGTCAGCGATGGTCAGGGCAAAGGGATCACGCCGCACGGTGATGGTGATGTGCGGGCTGGTAATGGTGACCTGGTCGCCATCTTCTTCCACACGTACGGGTACGGCTGTGGTCTGCGCAGACATATCTGAGAGATCCCCTCGCTGTTTCGTGCTCGCGGGTAGATCCCGCGGTCTTACCCCTTCATCGCGCCCATGGTCAGGCCCTTGACCAGGTTCCGCTGGACCAATAGCCCGAGCGTCACCAGTGGCAGGATGACCAGCACGCCGGTCGATGCCACACCGCCCCAGTCGATCGCCCGGTCGGAGACAAATGCGGCCAGGTGCACCGGCAGCGTGGTCGTGCGCGGCCCGGTCAGGATCAGCGCGAAGAGGAACTCGCTCCAGGCAGCGATGGCGACGAAGACAGCGGTGGCGGCGATGCCAGCCGCCGCCAACGGCATGGTGACGGTCCAGAAGGCGCGCAAGCGGGTGGCGCCATCGATCATCGCCGCCTGCTCCAGATCGACCGGCACTTCCTCGAAGAAGCTGCGCAGCATCCAGACCACGAACGGCAGGTTGAAGGCGGTGTAGACCAGGATCAGGCCGAGGTGCTGATTGCGCAGGCCGAGCCGGTTGAAGAGCAGGAAGAGCGGCACCACGAACACGATCGGCGGGATCATGCGCCCGATGATCAACCCCATCGCCAATCCTTCGCTGCGCCGGGAGCGGAAGCGGGCGAGGCTGTACCCGGCCATACCGCCCAGCACGAGCGAGGCCACGACGGAGACCGCTGTCACGATCAGGCTGTTGGTAGCGGCCTGGCGGAAATCACGGTCGGCGAAGGTGGCCTGGTAGTGCTCCAGGGTCGGCTGGAAGATGAAGAGTGGCGGCACGGCGAACATGTCCACCTGCGTCTTGAGGGACATCATCACCAGCCAGATCAGCGGGAACAGGAACACCAGCCAGACCAGCGCGACGGTCAGCACCAGCAGCGCGATCTTCCAGGGAGCCATACGGCGCGTCGCAGTCAGCATCTGGCTCCTCCCCTAGCGATCCAGCGCCTGGCGACGAATGATCATGCGCAGGTAGACCGTGCAAACGATCAGCGTCAGCGCGAAGAGGATCATCGATGCCGCGGAGGTCAGCCCCATGTCAAACGACTGAAACCCGTAGCGGTAGATGAACATGGAGAGGACCTCCGTCGTCGTGCCAGGACCTCCCTGCGTCAGCAGGTAGACGAGATCGAACGTGCGCAGCACGTCGACGGTGCGAAAGAGCAGCGCGATCAACACCACCGGCAGGATGAGGGGAAACGTGACGGATCGGAAACGGTCGATGGGTCCGGCCCCATCGATCTGGGCAGCCTCGTGCAGGTCCGCCGGCACCGACTGCAGGGCGGCCAGCATGACGAGGACCATGAATGGCGTGGCTCTCCACACCTCCGTGGCGCTGACGGCAGCGAGCGCGATCTTCGGGTCGCCCAGGAAGACCGGCGGCTCGATGCCGGCCAACCGGAAGAAGTAGCTGAGGACACCCAGTTCGTGGTCGTACATGAGGCGCCAGAGCAGTCCGGACACCAGGGGCGGCACCATCAGCGGCAGCAGGATGAAGGCACGGAAGATGGTGCGGTACGGAAACTCCAGCATCAGGAGCAGGGCCAACCCCAGGCCAATGACCAACTCGGCAGCAACTGTCATCAGCGTGAACTGCGCCGTGACCCGCATCGAGTTGAGGAAATCCGGATTTGTGAAGAGCTTGCGGTAGTTGGCGAACCAGACGAAGGTTTGCTCCGGGGAGAGTGTCATCTGGAAGTTGAAGAAGCTGAGATAGAACCCGTAGACGATGGGGTAGACCAGAACCGCCAGGATAGCGATCACGGCCGGGAGCAGAAGGAGCAGCGGCCAGATGTTGCGCGCCCGCTGCCCTGCTGGTTGCGTCACACTGAGTTCTGCCACGTCCCCTCGCTACCGTGAAGTTGCCGCCGGGCACGTGCTGCCCGGCGGCCAGGGTGATACCTGGTTCGAGTGACTAGCCGGTGATCATGCCGCGCTCCTGGCGCAGCGCCAGGACCTCGTCGTTCATGGCCTGGGAAGCCGCGTCCGGCTCCTCTTCGCCCACGACCACGGCGTTGATGTGCTTGGTCATGATGGTGAAGACGTCGTTGCTCTCCTGGGTGCGCGGCCACGGGTAGCCCGTGGCCATTGCCGCGCCAGCGGCCTCCGCGTAGGGGTAAATCTTCTGGATGTCCGGGTCCTTGAAGAGCGCCTCGGCGGTAATGGCATACCCCTTCGGCGCGTACTCCTTCTGGATGCGCGGGGTGGTCAGGTAGTTCAGCAGCAGCCAGGTTGCTTCCTTGTTGGCAGAGTAGGCCGAGATGGCGCTGCCCCAGCCACCGAGCGGACCGCGCCCCGGCGGTGGCGCGTAGGCCATCTGGCCCGCCACCGGCGCCGCCGGATCCAGGAGCGTCCCCAGCACGCCAGGCCACTGGATTTCGGTCGAGCAGACGCCCTGGGCGACCGCTTCGGCCGCGGCAACGATATCCCACGTGGTGGCAGCCGGCGGCGCGATCTTGGCGAGATCGACCATCATCGACATCGCCTTCTTGCCTTCCGGCGTGTTGAACTGCGGCCGGCCGGAGTCGTCGTAGAAATTGACGTCCTGCGCGAAGAGGATGGCGGCGTAGGTGCACATCACCTGCACCTGGCGGCCGCCCATCAGCGCGAAGCCGTAGCGGTCGCCCGAGGTCAACTTCTGCCCGTACTCGATCACCTGCTCCCAGTTGGTGGGCGGCTTGGCCGGATCGAGACCGGCGTCGGTGAAGTGCTGCGTGTTGTACGGGAAGATCATGGCGTCACCCAGCCACGGCAGGCCGTACTGGACGTCGTCATAGATCGTGTACACCTCGACCAGGCGGGGGATGAAGACACTCATATCCACGGCCGGGAAGCGCTCATCCGCCAGGTACTTCTCGATCGGCTCCAGGTGATTGCCGGAAAGGAAGCCGCCGAACCAGGCGTAGTTGAGCGGGATCAGGTCGTAGGTGCCGCTCTGTGAGGTGAGATCCAGGAAGATCTTCTGGTACTGCTGATCGTAAGGAATGGCTTCCCACTCGCTCTCGATCCCGGTCAATTCCGCAAAGACGGCCGCTGCTTCGGCGTTCGCCCCGAAGTGTCCCTCGATCGGGCCGGCTGGCACGCGCAAACTGGCGCCGGCATAGGGCTCGGCCGCGCGCTTCCACATGTCATCCCACTCGGTGTCCGCAGCCTGCTTGCTGATGACCGCGGGGGCGTACCCCTGTCGCCAGCCTGGCGTCGCCAGGGCGCGGCCAGCAAGTGGCGCGCTGAGTGCGGCGCCAGCCGCCACTCCAAGGACGTTCCGGCGGTTCAATCTTCGGGAACTCATCGACCAAACTCCTTTGCTGGCAGCAGTCATCGCTGACTGATGGCGTCACCGGTATGCATCGCACCAGACGCTGCACATGACATTGCAGGCAAGCGGACGGTCATTCTGCCACGCGCAGCACCCATCACGCTCCGGCATTGCTACAGACATCGCTGGCGATACGTCCCTATTGTCACTATTTTTGCTCAACAAATCCAGTATTGCCCAACGTGACACGGTGGCATGATTTATGCTTGACTACGTGACACCCCGCTGGACATTGTGGATTCAGCCGAGCATGTGTCTTTTCACGTCCCGGCCACAATTCCAGATTTTCCCCGTCGATACTACCCAAATGGACCCGTCAGTCGTTCCGGACGATGAAACTTTCTGGACAGACTGTACGTACAATAGACATAGACTTGTGACGGAGAGTCATGAGTCCGCTTTTCGGAGGGACTCCGCCACCCGGCCGGGAAGTGAATCAGGGGTCAAGGAGTTCGTCCATGCCTGAGTTCACCACCGTTTCCGCAATGGATGATGTCGCCCTGTCGGAGGCGACGCTCGTTCATGGGCCTGATGGTCCATGGGACGATGAAGAAGTTATCGATTCCGTGCTGCGTCTCGTCGCCGATCACCACCGCACGGTAGGCGCAGCTATTGGCCGCCGCTCGTTCTCCCCCACTCTTGCCGAGTTGCGGCAGAGCCCACTGGGACAGGATTTGCGCTTCCTGACGCTGGCCGGGCAGCATGATACCGACGAGACCCAGGTCCGGGAGGTCGCATCCCGCGTCACCGATCTCCTGCTGCGCCCGCTTGCGGCCGAGGGGATGGTGATTCCAGCCTGGTTCTGGAGTACGGCTATTGGGCGCATCGTGGCGCGGGCCGCCCGCGCCAGCTATGGCCCGGGTGGGCTCATCGATCTCACGGAGGCCGCTCATCGCCTGGGCGTCTCCCCCGCCATTGTCTCCGGCTGGACGGCAGACGGCGCTATCGCCGCCCTCCCGGACGAGCAGGGACGCATGCTGGTTCCGAGCGATGCGATCGAGCGCCGCCGCCTGGTGGCGCTGGCGCTGGATAGCACGCTCGCTGCTGCGGGACGTGGCGAGGATGTCCTCGTGCACGAGGAGCGCCTCGCCTCCTGATCTGGAGACTCTGCGCGATCGGACCTCGGCGATCGCGATCTGGAAAACGCCTGCTGCCGGAGCCCCCCGGCAGCAGGCGTTTTCCATTCGTGACCGATCACCTCCCGGCGCCCTTGCACCGCAACGGCTCGCGATCGACTCGGGACGTCACACTGCCTTCCGACGGCCTTCATGGAGAAGCCCGGGCAGGGTGCAACAGCCGTTCCCATGCGCGGCTGCGGCGTACCTCCGGCCCGCTACGACTGATACATGGGGAGGTAAACGCGAAACGTGGAGCCGACTCCCGGTTCGCTGCTCACGTCGATCCTCCCACCCATCTGCTCAACCAGCTTGCGGGAAATGGCGAGCCCCAGCCCGGTACCACCAAATCGCCGGCTGAGGCGACTATCTCCCTGGCTGAACTCGTCAAAGATGTGCGGGAGCGCCGCGGCTGAAATCCCTTCCCCGGTGTCGCTGACAACGATTTCGACCACGCCAGTTGTCGTCCGCGTGGCAGTGACCCGAACATGCCCCGCGTGCGTGAACTTCACGGCGTTGCTGACGAGGTTGAGGAGAATCTGGCGAACCCGTTCCGCGTCACCCAGGACATATGGCAATGAGGCGGGCACCTCGATCTCCAGGCCGATCGCCTTCTGCGCGACCTGCGGTGCGACATCCTGCCGCACATGCTCAAGCACCTCGGCCAGGTCAACCGGTTCGACCGCAAGATTCAAATGCCCCGCATCCGAGCGCGACAGATCGAGCAACTGGTTGACCATGGCAATCATGCGCTGGCTCGCCTGGTGGATGTAGCCAATATCCTGACGTTGTTCCGCGGTGAGCGCTCCCTCCGGAGCAGACAGGAGAAACTCGGAGTACCCGAGCGTCGCCTGCAGCGGCGTGCGCAGTTCGTGACTCATCATGTTGAGGAAGGCGCCCTTGGCCCGGTTCGCCGCTTGCGCGTCATCCAACGCTGCGCGCAACTCCTGCTCAGCCCACACGCGTGCCGTGATGTCCTCGATCTGGCCGATGAAGTAGAGCGGCAGGCCCTGCTGGTCACGGACGAGTGACGAGTTCACCAGCGCCCAGATGACCTGGCCATCCTTGCGGACGTAACGCTTCTCCATGCGGTAGGCGGGAATCTCGCCAGCAAGGAGCCGATTGACCAGCGCCAGGTCGGCCTCCCGATCCTCCGGGAGCGTGATTTCCTGGAACGTCAGGGCCAGTAACTCCTGTTCGGTGTACCCCATGAGCTCGCACAACGCAGCGTTGACCTGGAGGAATCGACCATCCAGGTCAACCAGGTCCATGCCAATGGGGGCATGATCAAAGGCGGTTCGAAACCGCTCCTCGCTTTGCCGCAGCGCCTCGGCTGCCTGCTCGGCGGCAACACGCGCTGCGTGTTCACTGGCCAGGCGCAGGCGGTCTCGTTCTGCTTCCTTGCGCTGCGTCGCATCGCGAATAATCGCCATCACGAATCGGCCCGGAATCTGGCTCGAGGTGACGGGCAAGAGCCGGAGTTCGATCGTGATCGGCTCCACCTTCCGTCGCAAGGCAGGCAACTCGACTGGAAGCCCAGAGTCGATGAGCTCTCCGCCACCCGTATGCTGGTAGTGCGCCAGACCAGAGCAATGCTGCTGCCGCAGGGGTTCGGGAATCAAAATGCCAATGGGTTGCCCGATGGCTTCGTCTGTGGAGAGGCCGAACAGCGCCTCCGCTGCCGGGTTCCAGAGTTCAATGAGCCCGGTCTCGACATTGCCGACGATGACGGCATCGGGGATGTCACGATACAGCTGCCCGAAGCCAAAATCCTCGGGGTTCGGGACGTCCAGTTCTGGAGACTCGTCGCGGATCTGCCTGTCCACTTGAGTTCCTCATGGTGCCTGAACGGCTGCGACGCGTCGCGAACTCTTTGCGGACGACTGGCGATAACAGCACACCGTGTGCGGCTCAGTGAAGATGCTGTTCTGCGAAGACGCTTCCCACGACATTCACGCAGCTTTAAGACTACTGGAAGAGCGGGTGATTTTGTTGGTAAGCAACGTGACATGGGCGAGACCGCCAGCCTGTGGCAAGCAGTGGCCCAGGAACGGGCAGCTAACGTGACATTATCCGGAGATCCCTTGGCAGAGTGCGTCAACACGGTCAAGCATTCCCCATTCGTCGTCATCCATGCCGTCGTAGATGAGTGCCAATGGGCCGCTGTATCCAGCATCCTTGAGGATCTGCAATCCGTGTTGGAACTCTTCGACATCAGGTTCACTGCCGGTGAAACGGCACTTGGCGTGGCACGTCTCCGCCAACGGCGCAATGCGCGACAACTCCTGGAACCGGTCAGGTCCGCGCCAGTTGCCGAGATCGATCAGGAGGCCAACGGCACCGCCTGATGCCTCCAGCACCCCTCGCACGGAGCCGGCATCCCGCAGCACGCCCGTCCAGTTCTCGATGACGATCCGCACGCCGGGATGTGCAGCCGCCAGCCGCGCCAGGCGCTCAGCACTTTCCTGGATAACCTCTGGCGCAGGCTCGGCTGCTCCCACCATCAGCCGGACCCGTGTCGCACCGAGTGCCGTCGCGGTCTCCAGCCACTCCCCCATCCACGCCTCGGCCTGATCCGCGAGTTCCGGGTCGGTCAGATCGCCATCATCGACGAGCAGCGCATCCAGCGTGATTCCTGCGTCGCGCAGTGCTGACCGCAGGGACGCGAGGTACTCCGGTGTACGCGCCGGAAGGTGGAAGTGGCAGATCTGGAGTGTGTCATACCCGTGCTCTCGCAACGCGATCGGCAAATCCAGCAGCTCCATGCTCCCAGGCTCGGCTGCGCCAGGCCGGCACTGCCCTCCCTGTGCACCCGAATCGGGCGCGACGAAATTGCCAAGCGTGCGGTGCAGTGACCACGTCGAAACAGTGCGCATGATCTGGCTCCCCCGATGAGCGACAGGTCCGATCGTTGTCAGCCCATGGTACGCAGCAACTGAACGCCCGGGCTGAGCGAACGGTCCGGCTGCGCAAGCTCATGCGCGCTCGCCAGCGCGGAGCGTCCATGTTACGGCGTTGAAAACACCGGGACCGCCAGGTCAGTGACGCACGTTGTATTAAGTGGCGCGGCGGGATTGTCGAGAAATGCTGCTGTCAACTCTCGTGCACAGGGGAAGTTACCGAAGAGTCCGTGGCCTCCACCCGGAATGGCCACCACCTGCGCGTTCGGGAAGCCCCGAGCCACCATTTCAGCCCAAACGTAGGGGGTGACCATATCCCAGGTACCTCCCAGGAGCAAAACTGGCACGTCGCTTACTACCGCTCGCAGCTCGTCCGGGGACGCCGCGCCGACATCCCAGACCGCACATTCCTCGAAAACTCTGCCAGCAACCGGAACGAACTGGAACAAATCCTCGGGGAACTCCGGCAGTGCCTGTTTCGCCAGTGTCGTCACGTCTTCCGGTGTGGTCTGCGCAGCCATCTCCCGGCAATACGCGCCGGTTCCCAGCCCGAAGCCAATCAGTCCCGGCGGAACCTCCCGTGAGAGCAGCGATGTTGCGGCCATTTCGCCATCGCCCTTCGCTACGTCGTGGATCATGGCCGGGACACTGGCGTACCCCCGCTCGCCAATGTAGCTCTGCTGCACGATGAGATTGGCGAATGTGTAGCCATCAATGTTGACCATGACCGCGTCGCCAGCGGCATTCGTCGTCTCGACAATGAGCGGCTCGGCATTGAGGTGATTGACGGCAGAGATGAACTCCGCCTCCAGGTCTGGATATGCGCTGGCACAGTCGGGCTGTGCTGCGCAGGCGTCGAAGAGCGCCCGGTAGCCGCGGACCGCGGCCGGCCACCACTCCTCAACGATGCTCTGATTGATCGGCACCACGGAATCGAGCACAACACTGCGAATCCCCTGCGGGTGATCACGCAGTAGCCACTGCGCCAGGTCGGTCCCGTACGAAACCCCGTACACATTCCACTCGTCGATACCCAATGCCACGCGCAGGTCGGCGATGTCCGCCGCGTTCTCGGCTGAGTTGTAGGCGGCCAGGTCCACTCCAGCCTCCACCCACCGCTCACGGCAGGTGCGCACGGACGCTGCATCCAGTTCACCAGTCTCCGGGGCGGCGTAATGCAAACTCAGCGCGTGTGTCAGGAATACGTCGTTCTCGGGGCACGCCAGGAACGGATCGGAGTGATAGGTCCCGCGCTGCTCGACGAAGATCACCTCACGGTCCGCGTTCATACCCTTCGCCACCATGCCCGCCGCATCCAGGAAGGCGATCCCGCCCGGGCCGCCTGTCAGGTAGACGACAGGATCCAGGCGCGGGAGCGCGGATACAGCCTGCACACGGGCGACTGCGATCCGGATGGTGCGCCCTGCTGGCTCGGCACGATTCTCCGGGACTTCGAGGTAGCCGCAGGTGACATCGCCCGGCAGGTTCGCCGCGGGACCTAACTCCGGGACATTCGGATCCGGACAAGGCGCTTCCGTGAACGTGGGCTCGTTTTTCAGGCGCGCGGCCGCCGCGCCGCTGTCTCGCGCCAGAAGGCTCATGGGCATCACAGCCGTGCCAAGCAGCATCAAGATCGCCATGGACGACAGCAAGCTCAAGCTTTGACACAGATTGCGGAGGCGCATCTTCCCGATACCTTCCAACCTCGTCTCCGTCATTCTGCGCAGCAGGATTCCAGCGAGTACCAGGTGTCCGGGTCACGCACGCCTTCCAGCACTTGCTGGATCGCTTCTACCACGAGTCCCGGTTGGTCCTGGTGGATGTCGTGTCCACTCTTGCTGGCCAGCCAGAATCTCCCATCAGGAACGAGCGTGGCGAGCGACCGATTATGCCTTTGCAGGATCTCCTCAAGCTGTCCCTGGGAAAAGCCAGGCATATCATCTGGTACAGGGAATGGGATGCCGTGACCCAATACCCCCAGCGGCATGGGAGGCAGTGGATGTGCGGCAACGGCCTCACGCGCACGATCATTGTCCCCACTCCACGGGAGTGTCTCGACATCGCCGTAGCCAGGAATCTCCATCACGGTGTCCGTACCGCCGCTCTGGTTGTACGACTTGAGGGCGTCAAACTGCTCCGACGTCATCTCGCCTTCCAGCCGTTCCGAGAAGGCATCCACCAGGACGAGCCCAACGACTTCATCCGGGTAGGCTGCCGCAAAGAACCGTGCGAAGAACCCACCAAGCGAATGTCCTACCAGGATGTATGGCCCAGGAATCTCCGCCGTTTGCAGGAGCGTATGGAGTTCTTCGACAACCTCCATAGTTGTTCGCGGTTGGTCGATGGCGTCACTCCGGCTGGGGTACAAGTCCTCACCGATGTACGCATAGGTCCCTGGCCGATCGTACGTGCAAACACGAGTGGCCGTCGCCACGCCAGGCATCACCATCTGTCGCGGCGTCTCGGGCTGCAGCAGGTCGTCCGTCCAGTACATGGCCGACGTGCGGTAGCCGGTCAGGAGGAGGACCGTGGGCCCACCGTCACCCTGGCATTCCAGGTAGAGGTTCCGGCCGCCAATATCCACCAGGCGTGAAGCGGCCCCGGTTTCCGCTGGTGTGGTCACCGGGGTAGCGTCCTGAGCCTGGGCAGCCCGGAAACCGGCTGCTCCCAACGTTGCAGCGGTTATTCCTGCAGCACCGGCTTGCAGTGCCGTTCTACGGCTGCAGCGCCTCTTCAACTGCCGTGCGCCACTGTTGGTACTCTGCGTGCTCATACCAGATCTCCTCAAGGATCCATTCGATCATCAAGCGGTTGTGGAATCGACATCTTCCAGGAACCAGAACGCTGGCTCCCCGATCACGCCCGCACGCCGCATCCCCTCATGCAGGTCATCGGAATCAACGAACAGGCGCGCGCGCTCCAGATCATCCCACTCCAGCAGGACCAGGACGTCATTGGCGTCAGCGGCGTTGCGCAAGATGCGCCCTCCCCTGGAACCATTGGCGCGGCGCTCGATCTCCTGCTCCGCAAACACCGCCCACCAGGCGTCATAGTCCACAACACGATGGTGAATGAGCAGCGACAGCATGATGGGCGGCCTTCCGGGTAGCAGGGAGGCGCCAGACGGTTTTCTCCCTTCAGGTAGAGACCGTACGTCGCCGTCTCCGCTGGGCCAATCCGTGGCTCCACTCATTTCGCTGCGAGTGCGTACCTATTCGGGGTACTCATCCGCAGCCGGAAGGTGAATCGACGAAAGGGTCAGGCCCGTGGCGGCGAGAGGTTCGCGGAAAGCCCGGCGGCCAGCACCGCTGCACTCCGCGTCCGCACGTCGAACTTGGCCAGGATGTGCGCAACGTGGTTCTCGACCGTGCGCACACTGAGGAAGAGATCCGCCGCGATCTCCGAATTACTCTTGCCAGCAGCAATGAGATGCAGGACCTCTACCTCGCGTGACGTGAGGGCTCCAGCTCGGGAGGCTACGGGAACGGCGAAAGGCTCCTGCGCCGCCAGGAGCGCCTGCTCCGGGCTCAACTTGCCGCCCGCATCCCACGCTCTGGTGAAGGCAGGCTTGCCAAGGGCAATTCGTGCCGCGGCGATTGCCTGCTCCATCGCGACCTGATCTTGCTGTACTCCATACCGCAACCCAAGCCGCTCGCGCTGGGCCCTGGCCGCGCTCAGCAGGACCGCTGCTCGCTCAGACTGCTCGGCGGCAGCCGCCATGATGCCAACGGCCTCGACCACCTCGGTCACCACCCGCGTCCCGGGGTGATTTCGGCCTAACTCCAGCGCTTCCAGGTACAGGGACAGTGCTCGATTGGTCTCGCCCTGGTCGCGTGCGACGTTGCCCAGGTCGCCCAGGGCCAGGATGATCCCTTCGGAATATCCTGCCGCTCGCTCCAGGCGTAGCGCTGCTTCGAGGTGCGCGTTCGCGCGCGCGAAGTCGCCTTGCGCACGGGGTGCGACAGCGAGATTGATCTCGACACGTCCAGCCAGGATGGCCGCCAGCCGTGGGTCCGCGACGCCCTGCACCGCAACTCGGGCCTCCTCCAGGAGCGAGGCGCCTCGCTCGTGCGCACCCTGCAACATGGCCAGCGCTCCCAGCCCAATCAGCGCCAATGAGGCAGAGAGCGCGTCGTCCTGCGCGAGACTTGCTGCCAGGCCCTCCGTGAGGCGCTCCTCGGTCTTCAGGTGATCCCCCTGGTAGAACAGGATGACGCCGAGCCCGACCAGGCCTTTGGCCCGGTCTGCCAGTGCACCCCGTTCACTCTCCAGGGCGCGCTCCATCCACTCCCGGCCCTCCTGGTAGTACCCAAGCCCGGCCCAGAAGTGACCCAGCGCCGCCGCGAGTTGGAGCAGCGCAGGGAAGTGCCCGTGCGCGGCAAGCCAAACCAGGGCCGCGCGCAGGTTGGCGTGGTCCGCTTCCAGCATCATCCGGGCGTGATCGCCATCTGGCCGCAACTCGGCCAACTCGAATTGCCTCGCCAGCCCCGTGAACCAGCGCGCATGCCACTGATGCGTGGCGTCAGCTTCGCCGCTGGCCAGGAGCTTCTCGCCCGCGAACTCGCGAATCGTCTCCAGCATGCGGTACCGGACTGTCCCGTCGGGGAGAACCTCGGTGCGCAGCAGGCTGGCCTCAACCAGCGTCGCGATCAGGTCGAGAAACTCACCTGGCACGCGCTCAAGGTCATCATCCCCTCCTGCAACTGCCTGGGCTGCCTCCAGGGTGCAGCCGTCGGTGAACACGCCCAACCGCCGCAGGAGCGTCTGCTCAGGTGGCGAGAGCAGATCGTGACTCCACGCAATCGCGTCCCGCATCGTCTGCAGGCGCGTCGGCCGGTCCCTCCCTCCGCCAGTGAGCAGCGGCAGCCGTCGCTCCAGGCGTTCGCACAGTGCCGGCAATGAAAGGTGGGTCAGTCGCGCCGCGGCAAGCTCGATGGCCAGGGGCACACCGTCCACCCGCTGGCAGATTTCGGCGATCAGGGGCACGTTGCTGTCCGATACATCCAGGGCGGGATGCACAGCCTGGCCGCGCTGGATAAACAACTGCACGGCTGGTGGTCGCATGACGTCACTGCCATGACACGCGTTTCCCGCGCTGGAGAGCGCGAGCGGCGGGACGGGCAGCGCGTATTCTCCAATCACCCGTAACAGGACGCGGCTGGTGACCAGGATCTTGAGGCTCGGGCAATACGCCAGCAACTCGCTGACCAGCGGCGCCGCCGCGACAACGTGCTCGAAGTTATCAACCACCAGCAGGGTCTGGGACTGGTGGAAGGCCGCGGCCAGTGCTTCCGCCGCCGGGGTGTCGATGCTCTCGGACAGTCCGGCCGCACGAGCGACGGCCGGAGCCACAAACTCGTAGCCCGAAACTGCGGCGAGCGGGACAAAGCAAACGCCCTGGGCGAATTCGTCTCCAACCCGGGCAGCAATGTTCAGCGCCAGCGTGGTCTTCCCGATGCCACCCGGACCGGTGAGCGTGAGCAACCGGACCTCGGGACGGCGCAGAAAGTCCAGGGCCAGGGCCAACTCACGTTCCCGGCCAACGAGGGGTGTGAGTGGCGCCGGCACCGAAGAGACACGCATTGGATCGAGCGGCTGAGCGGACGCCATGGTGCCCGCAGTATGCACGGGTGGTCTGAAGTTCGTGAGACCATCAGGCGCAACGACTGCATGCCGTGGGCCAGTGCTGAAGGCTAAATAGGCTTCGACAGTCAGCCGGCTTCGACGAGCACCGGTTCCTCACGCACCGTGCGTGGCCGCATCGTTTCGGCAGCTTCGTCGTCTGGCACCTGCAGGGCCGAAATTGCGCCGACCAGCGCAAATGCGGCAGCAAAATAGAGGGCATAACGGTAGGGTGTGGGATCAGACGGCCCGTCGATGAAGGCGGAGGCCGCGGCCACCACGCTGCTCAACACGGCTACACCCAGCGCGCCACCCACCTGTCGCTGCACGTTGGTGAGTGTCGTAGCGCGTCCAGTCTGCGCGCGGGAGATCGTGGCCAGGCTTGCTGCCTGGTTCGGTAGAAACACGTACGCCATGCAGAACCCGACAAAGAACATCAGCACCCGCACTACCCACGGCTCAGTCGTGGAGAGGCCGATGGTGGCCAGCGCCACGATGGCCACCGAAAGGCCAATCAGCCCGCCGCACATCAACCGCCGGGGTCCCACGCGCGGATAGAGCCGCGCCACGATCTGGGTGGAGGTGACCACCCCGATTGCTTCGGGGAACGTCGTCAAGCCTGATTCCAGCGGGCTGGCGCCCTGCACCTCCTGCAGGAAGAGCGGGATCAGAAACAGCACACCGATGAAGCCGGCCGACCCGAAGAACGACACCACCAGCGTGCTACGAAAAAGCCGGTTTCCCAGCAGGCGCAATTCCACCATCGGGGCAGCGGTACGCAGCTCTCGCGCGACGAAGGCGACGATCAAAGCCAGCCCCACCACGCCAGGACCCAGGATGCCCGGTGTCGTCCAGCCGTGGGCCGGACCCTCGCTGAGGGCATACATGCCAGCGGCTAACCCGGCGCCTCCCAGCACGAAGCCAGGCAGGTCAAAGGCCCCAGGTGCTGGCTCCCGATGCTCGTGCAGGAAGAAGAGCCCCACCAGGAAAGCGACCAGCCCGACCGGGACGTTCACAAAGAAGGCCCAGTGCCACGACAGCCGTTCGATGAGAACACCACCGATGATCGGCCCGAGCGCCGGACCGAGGATGGTGGCGAACATCAGGATGCGACCCACCGCAACACGTTCGGCTGGCGGAAAGGTGCGGTAGAGCATCGCCATGCCAACTGGTGTCATCAGGCCACCACCGGCTCCCTGCAGCACGCGGAACGCCACCAACTGTTCGAGGCTGCGTGACAAGCCGCACAGCACCGACGCGCCAACAAAGATGGCCAACGCGATGAGGAAAATGCGCTTGGTGCCGAAGCGATCACCCAGCCATCCAGATGCGGGGATAAAGACCGCGAGGCTGACCAGGTAGGCCACAACCACGGCTTCGGTCTGCACGGCAGGAACGTTGAATTCACGGCCGAGGGTGGCGAGCGCCACGATGACAATGGTCGAATCGAGCGTGTTCATCAACATCGAGGCGACATAGACCGCCGCGACGATGATGCGTTGATCGGGAGTTTGCCGGGACACTGACGCCTGAACCTCGGTAGTGCGACGCCCGTATTGGCGTCTCCGGGGTGTACCACAACTTCCAGACATGTAGTCCGGGAGTTTGCACGCGGCGTTACACCCTCACGCCGTGCCCTCGCCTCTCATGTTTCGGGCCAGGCCCCTACCGGCCGCGTTGCCGGGGATCCAGCGCGTCACGCAGGCCATCGCCAAGCAGGTTGAACCCGAGCACGGCGAGACCGATGGCAATCCCCGGGGCGAGAGGCGCCCACGGCGCAAGCTGCAGGAACCCGTAGGTGGTGCTCACCATGCTGCCCCAGGAGGGCGCCGGAGGCTTGTTGCCCAACCCGAGGAAGGCCAGCGAGGCCTCAGCCAGCACGGCGAAGGCGAAGTTGAGCGAGGTCAGGACGATCAGCGGGGCCACGATATTCGGGAAGACATGCGAGAACAGGATGCGCGGCGTCGATGCGCCAATCGCCACCGCCGACTCGACGTAGGCCATGTTCCGCACCGAGAGCGTCGCTCCACGCACGACGCGCATGAAGGTGGGGGTGTAGACGATGGCGATGGCGATCATGGCGAAGATGAGGTTGTTGCCAAGCAGCGAAATGATGGCGATCGCCAGCAGGATCGCCGGGAAGGCAAAGACGATGTCCATCAGCAGCGTCAGGACATTGTCGACCCAGCCACCCACATACCCGGCCAGCAGCCCGAGCAGGATGCCGATGGCGCCGGCAATCCCCACGGCCACCACGCCCACCTCCAGCGAGATGCGCGCTCCGTAGAGGAGGCGGCTGAAGATATCGCGCCCGAAGTCATCCGTACCCAGCCAGTGCTTGCTGTTCGGCGGCTGCAGGGCGTCCATGATCGCCTGCTCGGTCGGACCAAAGGGGGCCACGTACGGTCCAATCAGCGCCACCAGCAGAAAGAGCCCGACCAGGATCAGGCCGGTCATGGCCAGGCGCTGCTGCCGGATGCTGGACCACACCGAAACCTGGCGGGTGCGCCGTGCAGCTGCCGGTAACGCCGCCTCATTGCTGTCGAACTGCGGCGTGGCGTCGACGTCGCTCACGACGCTTCCCGCAGGCGGGGATCGAGCACGGCGTAGAGAATATCCACGGTCATGCTCACCACCACGAAGAGCGCGGCGATGACCAGCGTGACCCCCTGCACCACCGGGTAGTCCCGGTTGGAGATCGCCTCGTAGACGTAGCGCCCCACGCCCGGTAGGGAGAAGATCGTCTCGATGATGACGGTGCCGCCGAGCAGCGCCGCGATCTGGATTCCCGCCACCGTGAGGATGGGTAAGGCCGCGTTGAGGATGACGTGCCGGTTCAGCACGCGCCGTTCAGTGAGCCCCTTGGCGCGCGCCACCCGCACGTGATCCTGCCCCAGCACCTCCAGAACTGCCGAGCGCGTGTTGCGCATCAACACGGCTGCCAGCGGCAGGCTGAGACTGAGTGCCGGCAGGAACATGGTGCGCAGGTTCCCAAGCAGATCGCGCTCGATCTCCACGTAGCCAATGGGGGGAAACCAGCGTAACCAGACGGAGAAGACCAGCACCAGGACCGTGGCCAGCAGGAAGTTCGGCACGGAAATACCGACCAGGGTCAGGATGGTCGCGGCGTAGTCCAGCCGCGAGTTGCGTTTCACCGCCGCCAGCACGCCCACCAGCAGCGCTGGAATGGTTCCAAACAGGGCCGCCAGCACCGCCAGTTCGATCGTCACCGGCAGGCGCAGCCGCAACTCTTCGTTGACCGAGCGTTTGGTACGGAGCGAGGTGCCCAGGTCCCCCTGCGCGACGTGTTCCAGCCAGCGCAGGTATTGCACCGGCGGCGGCTGATCGAGCCCGTACGACTTGCGCACCAACTCGCGCTGCTCCGGCGTGATGCGCGTGTCAACGCCAATCGCCAGCAGTGTCGCGTCCCCGGGGATCAACCGGATCAGCGTGAACACCACCAGCGAGACGCCAAGCAGAACTGGTATCAGCAGCGCCAACCGGCGCAGGATGTACTGAAACATGGGGTGTAGGGAAGACGCCTCTGAGGAGGCTTAGGGAAAACGCGCTCACGCGCTTGGGGAATAAGGAAATGAGGAGGCCGAAACGCGGTCACCAAACTGCGTCGACTCTCTACTGGCTCCTTCCTCCCTAAGCGAAGCGTCCTCCCTAAGGCCCGCGGGCCGTCTTCCCTAAGCTCCCTCAGGAGCGTCTTCCCTTAGCTTTCGATCCACGTTTCGCGGAAGGCAATGTTGGAGCCGGTTGGGATGTGGGTGTAGCCCTTCACGTTGTTGCGCATCGCTTCGTACTGGTTCGCGACGAAGAACGGGATCCACGGCCGTTCGTCCAGCAGGATCTGCTGGATCTGGCGGTAGATCTCGGCGCGCGCCTCCTGATCCGTGGCGGCGATGCCCTCTTCAATCAACTTGTCGACATCGGGGTTGCTGTAGCTCACGAAGTTGCCGGACTCGTCCGTCTTGAACGCGGGCAGGATCAGCGTGTTCGGATCGACGTAAGCGCTGTCGCCGGTGACCGCGATATCGAAGTCCTTATTCGTGTAGACCTGCTCGATCATGGTCGCGTTCTCGACCAGGTTCAACTCTGCCTCGATACCAATCTGCCGCAACTGCTCCTGCAGCACCACGGCGGCATTGGAGAGGAAGGAGTACTGCGACCAGGAGGTGATGGTGGTCTGGAAGCCGTCCGCGAGACCAGCGTCCGCCATCAACTGCTTGGCACGCTCGATATCCGTTGCCGGGACCTCCACCTGCAGGGCCGCCCAGTAGTCCGGCGGGAAGAGGACGGCGGTCGGGGTGCCGTGGCCAAACACGGTCGGCCCGAGCATCGCGTTGCGGTCCACGACCAGGCTGATCGCCTCGCGCACCTCCGGCTTGTCGAACGGCTCGCGCGTCAGGTTTAGCCCGGCGAAGCGGATGTTCGTGTTGGAGTCACCAGCCAGGGTGATGTCCGGGTTCTGCTGCAGGCTGTCGATATCGCGCAGCGGCGCGTACTCGATGAAGTCGACCGTTCCCGTAACCACCGCCGCCGTGCGCGCGGTGTCATCGGAGGCGATCGTCATCTCGATGCCGTCCAGGTACGGCAGCCCCTCTTCCCAGTAGTCAGCGTTCTTCTCCAGCACGACCCGCGTGTTCGGGACGTACTCGACAAACTTGAACGGCCCGGTGCCCATGGCCACCTGGGTCATATCGTTGTTGTTCGCCTTGACGAACGCCTCGGAGTAGATGAAGCCGTTTCCGCCCGCCAGCGCCGCAAGCAAGGACGCATCCGGCGCGCTCAGCGTGATGACCACGGTGCTGTCATCCGGAGCCTCGATGGTGTCGATGGAGGCCAGCTCAGAGGCGCCCGGTGACGCGGTCTCCGGGGCGCGCAGGCGCTCGATGGTGAACACGACGTCGCTCGCCTTGAGGGGGGTGCCGTCATGGAAGTTGACGCCCGGGCGCAGCTTGAACGTGTAGGTCAGGCCATCCTCAGAAATCTCCCAGCTCTCGGCCAGGGAGGGTTCGACGGAAAGATCCGGCTTGATGCGGGTCAGGCCCTGGTAGATCTGCTCGGCCACATGCCAGATTGCCGTGAGGTTCTGCGTCTGGGCATCGAGCGAGGTCGGGTCTGCCTGCAGGCCAACCTTCAGAATTCCACCCGGGACACCAGCCGCGGCCGGTGTAGCATCCTGTGCGGCCAGGGCGCCGAAGCGGACGAAGGGCGCAACCAGGCCCATCCCCGCTGCGCCGGCCACGATCTGGCGGCGAGAGAGGACGCGGGTATCACGCATGGACATGAATTCCTCCTGCTCAATAGTCGAAGGATCACGGACGAGCGCGAGACAGGCACAAAGGCTTCAATGACGCCAAATTCTGTCTCCACTCGTCAAGACAGCGATGGAGCATAGCACGCTCATCTGGCCCTCCCGGAGACGACAGCCCGCATGACTGACGCACCCAACTTCCACCATGACGCTCTCCCGGCGTTGCACGGCAAACGCATCCTGCTGACCACGTTTGGCTCCCTGGGCGATCTCCACCCCTACCTCGCGCTGGCGCGAGGTCTGCAAGCGCACGGAGCGCACCCGATCATCGGGACCAGTGCCTTCTACCGCGAGATGGTCGAGAGTCGCGGCATCGGTTTTGCGCCGATCCGGCCAGATATGCCACCACCGGAAGACATGCGCCGGATCGCGGTGGATCTCATGGATGCACGCAAGGGCACCGCAACGGTCGTCCGAGATATGACCATGCCGTGGGTGCGTGACTCGTATGCGGACACTCTGGCCGCCGCCAGGGACGCCGACCTGCTCATTTCGCATCTCCTCACCTTCGCCACTCCGCTGGTCGGAGAGGTCTTGCGCATTCCCTGGGTCTCGGTCGTTCTGCAGCCGATGCTCTTCTTCTCGGCGTCAGATCCACCTGCCCTCCCCCTCTTCCAGTGGGTCAACCGCTTGCCCTTCAACCCCGGTCAAGCGTTCTGGCGAGGCTTGCGGCGCGCCGCGATGCTCACCGCCAGCACCTGGTACGGCGAACTGCGGAAGTTGCAGCGCGACCTCGGTCTGTCAACCAACCTCGACCCGATGTTCGAGGCGTA
Organism: Thermomicrobiales bacterium; assembly: GCA_046328375.1. Classification (GTDB taxonomy): domain Bacteria; phylum Chloroflexota; class Chloroflexia; order Thermomicrobiales; family UBA6265; genus JACCXM01. The sequence goes on along the minus strand of JAXLWT010000001.1, from coordinate 61,208 downwards.
TTCACCCTGGCTGACCCTGGCGCTCTTCTCCCCGCACTTTGCCCCGCCGCAGCCGGACTGGCCGCCTCATACGATTGCCACCGGCTTCCCGTTCCTCGATATCCCGGAGGAAGAGGTGCTGCCGCCGCCCGTGGAGACCTTTCTGCGCGACGGTTCACCACCCATCGTGTTCACACTCGGCTCTTCCGCTGTCTGGACGCCGGGCTCCTTTTACGCGGAGAGCATCGAAGCTGTGCGGCGACTGGGCCGCCGTGCGTTACTGCTGGCCGGACCGCAGGGCGCCGAGCGGATGCCGGACCTGCCTGACAACCTGCTGGTGGTGGACTACGCGCCGCACGCCGCGGTCTTCCCGCGCGCCGCCGCCATCGTGCACCAGGGCGGCCTCGGCACCACTGCACAGGCCCTCAGGGCGGGCAAACCCACGGTCATCGTGCCGTTCGCGCACGACCAGTTCGACAACGCGCGGCGCAGCGAGCGGCTCGGCCTCGGCCTGACGATGTCCCGCGACCGGTACACCGCGGCCACGGCCACGCGAACGCTGCACCGCCTGCTCAGCAACCCGGATTTCAGCCGCCGCGCGACGCGCTTTGGCCGGCTGATCCGCGCCGAGGATGGCATCGGGAAAGCTTGCGAGGCAATAGCGACGGTCTTGATCAACTGAGCTACGGCTGGTGGCGAGGCCTGGCCCAGGCAGCCGCCATCTCGACGCGCTGGATGTCGCTCGCCACTCGCAGGGATTGGCGTGCTTCCGCGACCAGCACCTCCGCCTGTGCCACGAGGGCCTCCCGCTGGTGGGGTGACACCCGGGCGGCCACGCCCTGCAGTGTCCCGAGCAGATGCAGGGCCACCATCACATCCCCTGCGCCGTAGTGGCGAATCTGCGTGAAGGCCACCTCCACCAGCCGCACAAATGGAGTTCCCGCCAGCATCACGCAGGCGCCCTCAGCCCCGGTCAGGACTTCCACCTCCGGTCTGCCCGCAGCGCGGACGAGGACCTGCCCCAGCCGGTCAATACCCATCATCGCCGTGGTGGGATCGTTCACGGCTGGAGACAACGCGCGTACGGCAATATCGGCAAGTTGCCGGACCCCAAGCTCGGCATCCTGCTGCCGTGTGCGTTCCGGGCCCTGCACGAAGCCACCCTGCACCGATGCGATCTGCGCCGGAGTCACGCCGGCAGCCGGCCAGATGGTGGCCAACGGCGCTCCTGCCAGCAAGAAACTCCCCACCAGCGCGTCGGTGCGCACGGTGAGCCCCCATTTCTGGGCGCATCCCAGCAACGACTCGGCATCGATGGCCTGGAGATAGCCATCGCCTGGAGCCGGGATCGCGAGGCCGTCCCCTGCCGGACCGCACACCGTCGTGGGGTTCGTCGCCGCGTGCTGTTTGGCTTCGCCCGCGAGCGGATCATCCAGGAGCGCGAGGGTGTCGTCGGTTACGCGCTGGAAAATGACGGCCACTTGCACCGACCTGGCCACATGGTTGATGTAGTAGATCATGAAGATGACGCTAACCAGGGCCAGCGCAATTGCGACCGTCACCGCTGCCACCGGCACAAAGCCCGGTCCACCCCCACTCTCATTCGGTGAGCGCACAACTCGCAGCACCAGGAGGGCGTAGGTGAATGTCCCCAGGAAGACGCCGAGCACGATGTGGGTGCCGCGATCCCCCGTCAGGGTGCGCATCACGCGCGGGGTGAACTGGGCTGATGCAATCTGCAGGACGACGATGGTGAGGGAGAAAACGACGCTCAGGACCGAAAGCGACGTCCCGGCAATCGCGAACAGCACGCCTCGCGCGCCATCTGCCCCGCCGACCGCCCACGCATCCTGGCCCTGCGTCTGGAAGCCCAGGAACGAATCAGCCTGGAGCAGCAGCAGGGCCAGGGCGGCATAGCCGAGCGCAATGAGGCTCGGGATCCACCACAGGCTGTCGAGCAGGTCACGCCAGCGCGAGCGCAGATGTTCCCGCACCGGTCCCTCCCGCTCACTGGCACCGGCCTGCACCAACCCAGGACGGTGTCCTCGCACCAGCGGTATTGTCGTGGATCATGGTTCTGGCGCGCCGTCGAAGAGTGACCCAGGCGACGGCTTCGGCGGCACGCCAGGAATCACGCTCACCGTCCTCGGCGCCAGGAAAGGTGCGCCGCAGGCTCTCCCCGGCCGACGCACCAGGCCGTTCTACCCCTCGGCGTGCTGGCGTTCCCGGAGAAAAGCCCGAATCTCCGCGCCAGAGGGCAAAGACTCATGAGCGCCAGGACGGGTCGCGGCCAGCGCCCCGGCGGCGTTGGCCAGGGGCAGAGCTGCGTGGAGCGAGAGTCCCCGGGCCAACTCGCTGGCGAGGACGCCAGCGAACGCATCTCCGGCCCCGATCGTTTCAACGACCTCCACCGGAAACGCCGGGAGATGGCGAACCCCCTGCGCATCGCGCGCGACGACGCCACGTCCCCCCAGCGTCACGATCACCGTCGGGAGGCCGAACCGCTGCTGCAACTCCTCGCAGGCTCGCTCGGCCTCGGAAACCCCGGTGATCACCTTGCCAGTCAACCGGCTGGCCTCAGTTCCGTTGACGAGGAGCACATCCACCGCTGACCACATTCCCGCAGGGATGGATGCGGCATCCGCGGGTACTGGAGAGGCGTTGAAGATCACGGTCAGGCCCTGCGAACGGGCCAGGCACGCGGCGTGGGCCGAGAGCTGGAGGGGGATCTCGCACTGCAACAGCAGGACCGCCGACTGCCTGAACGCATCGCTGGCGGCGTCGATGTCGGCGGTTTCCAGGCGCCATCCAGCGCCGGGCACGATGATCGAGGCGTACTCTCCATCTGACCCGGTCAGCACCGGGCTGATTCCCGTCCCTTCCTGGGCATCGACCGTGAGATAGGTCGTATCGACGCCGGAGGCGACGAGCGTGGCGCGCAACCGATCGCCAAAATCATCACGCCCGACACGGCCGATCATGAACGTCGGCGCGCCGTTCCGGGCGGCCTGCGCGGCCTGGTTGCCGGCCTTGCCACCCGCGGAGAGCGCCATGCGGTGGCCCACGATGCTCTCGCCCTTCCCGGGAAGCCTTTCCGCCATCGCCACCACATCCATGTGGATGCTCCCGACGACGCAGACGCCCTCAGGTGATGTGGCGCTCATCGCCCCTCCAGGGCCGCGAACTGCAGCAACTCCTGCACCCCGAGCGCGTCGTGGCGCGACTGCAGTTCTGCCAGGAGAGCCAAATCGAGACGATCCAGGATGGCCTCGAGCGCCCGCACCCGCGCCACATTGGCGCCGCTCTCGCCAGCCGGGTCTTCGCGGATCGGGAAAGTGTCGAAGTAGATCGTGCCCTGGTAGTCGTACTGGCGCAGGGTTGCCAGGAGTTCCAGGGTCTGCCAGAGGTGGACACTGCCGACCAGTAACCCGTCGTCGGCCGTCCCATAGCCATCGTTGAGGTGGACGCCGAAGAGGCGTCCCTCCCTCAGCGCGAGCGTGGCAGCCAGCGCCGGCTGTTCACGCACCATCAGGCTGTGGCAGAAGTCGATCTGGACGCCGAAGTTCGGCAGCCCGACATCATGGACGGCAAGCAGGGCTTCGCCGATACCCCGGATCAGCGCGGTGCGACGAGGATCGACCGGCTTGTACTCCACGCTGACCCGGATGGCGGGATCGTGGGCCGCCACCTGGCGGAAACCCTCGACCTCATCCGCCCAGAGACGCCCGTAATCGACCTGGAACGGATAGTCGAACCCGTCATGGGCCATCCACAGGTTGACGTGGGGCACTCCGAGCCGGGACGCCATCTCCACGGCCTCCTGGCCAAGCTGGATCGCCCGCTCCCGGCTCTCGGCACGCGGGCTCGTGAACGCGCCATCGAGAAAATCCGGCCCCTCGTAGCGCAGACTGAGCGCTGTCAGCGCAAGGCCGGTCTCGGCCAGCGCCCGGACGACCGCGTCCTCGGTCGTGCCGAGGAAGTGCTGCGGGTAGTTCATCTCGACCGCCGTCAACCCGGCAACGCGGGCAGCGGCATGCAGCAGATCCGGCCCGGTCGCGCCACCCGGTAACCGGGAGCGAAACGAGTTCAGGCGCGTGGCGAAGCGGTAGCGGTCAGGAGTGTTCGACATGCCTTCACCCCGGCTGCTCAAACCTGGACGGGAATCCCCTTGAACCGCCGGACATTGTCCGCGATCGCCGTCTCTACCGGCAGGCGCTCCATGCTTGAGGCCCCGAAGAAGCCGACGATGCCGTGGGTGTGCTTCAGGACGTAGGCCGCATCGTCCGGCTCGGCAATCGGTCCGCCGTGGCAGAGCACCAGCACGTCGGGGTTGACCGCCTTGGCCGCGTCATGCATGGCCTGCACCCGCGCCACCGACTCATCGAGCGTGAGGGCGGTCTGCGCCCCGATGGTGCCACTGGTGGTGAGGCCCATGTGCGGCACCAGCACATCCGCCCCCGCCTCGGCCATCGCTCGCGCCTCCTCCGGCGTGAAGACATAGGGGCAGGTCAGCAGGTCCAGGTCGTGCGCCGCCCGGATCATCTCCACCTCCAGCCCGTAGCCCATCCCCGTCTCCTCCAGGTTGGCCCGGAAGACACCGTCGAAGAGCCCAACGGTCGGGAAGTTCTGCACACCACTGAAGCCCATGGTTTTCAACTGCGGCAGGAAGACTTCCATGATGCGGAAGGGATCGGTGCCGCAGACCCCGGCCAGGACCGGCGTGTGGCGGACGACGGGCAGCACCTCGCGCGCCATGTCCAGCATCACCGCGTTCGCATCCCCGTAGGGGAGCATGCCGGCGAGGGAACCGCGGCCCGCCATGCGGTAGCGACCCGAGTTGTAGATGATGATCAGGTCGACGCCACCCGCCTCGGCGCTCTTGGCTGAGATGCCGGTGCCCGCACCCGCACCAATGATGGGCTTGCCAGCCGCCACCTGTGCCCGCAGCCGCCCCAGCGATTCCTCGCGCTTCATGCCGTTCCCCCTCCCCTCGTAGCTGACTTCGCGGCCATCAGCCCATGCAGAGTCTCGGCCATCTCAGTCGAAGGCGGGGTCATTGATGGTCAGGTCCAGCGCATGCACCTCGACCTCGGGGGACAAGCGCTCGCGCAGGGTCCCGATCAACGCCGCATCTGCCACGGGATCGTGGAAGACTTGCCCCTCCCCCGCAATGGCTGAGACTCCGCGCCGCGGAATGAAGAGCGCCAGCGGCCCGCTCGCAGCGTTCAACTTGCGCGCGATGATGGCACCGAGTTCCGCACTCTCCTGCGGCGTCGTGCGCATCAGGGTCACGGTCGGGTTGTGGACGTAGAAATGGCGGTCCGCAAAGCGCTCGGGCACGGTCTCGCGGGGCCCAAAGTTGACCATGTCCAGCGCTCCAAGTGAGACCACCTGGGGTAAGCCAAGTGCGCCAGCCGCTTCCAGCCGGTCCGGTCCCGCCGAGAGCACGCCACCAACCAGCTCGTCAGCTAACTCCGTCGTGGTGACATCAATAACCCCGGAGAGATAGCCATCGTTGAGCAGGCGCTCCATGGCGCGGCCACCGGTGCCCGTGGCGTGGAAGACGAGCACCTCGTACCCCCGATCGTCCAGCACTTCGCGCAGGCGGGTGACACAGGGGGTAGTAACGCCGAACATGGTGGCCGCTACCAGCGGCCGGTCCGCTGGCTCAGGCTCGAACATGACGAACTCTGCCGCCATCCCGGCAATGGCCGCCGCGGCGTTGCGCAGGATGCGCTCCGAAATCGGGTTGATGCCGGAGATATCGACCACGGAGGGAAGGAGCATGATATCGGCGGTATCGACGTAGGGCCGGGTATCGCCGGCAGCGACGGTTGAGACCAGCAGCTTGGGCACGCCAATCGGCAGGGCGCGCATGGCCGACGCGATCAGGGTTGAACCGCCGCTACCACCGAGACCCATGATGGCGTCCAGTTGGCCCTCTTCGTACAGGGTGGCGACGATCTCGGCGGCGCCGGTCGCCATGGCCGTTACAGCAGCGCCGCGGTCCCCGCCTGCCGCCAGCACCCCGATATCCTGACCAGCCGCCGCAGCAACCGCGTCCCGGGTGATGTCTGGCGTGATCTTCGGTTCGCCGAGAACCCCGGCATCGACCAGCAGCACCTCCATGCCGCGGTCCTGCAGGATCTCGCGCACGAACGCGTACTCTTCACCCTTCGTGTCGAGCGTACCGAGCAAAACGACGGTAGGCAGGGGAACACTCCTTCGTGACCGGGGAAACCACTGTCCACAGCGTCATGGCCGTGCAAGGATGCCATATGCCGCCTGAAGCGACTGCGCAGGATCTCGCCCAACGGCAATACCGTGAAGCTCTGGCGGCAGGCTGGGACATTCCGGTTGGTGCGCACATCCTGGAGCTTGGCTGCGGCCAGGGCGACATGTCTGCCGTGCTGGCGCAGGCCGTCGGGTCAACGGGTCACGTCACGGGCGTCGATATCGCCAGCCCGGACTATGGCTCGCCACTCACGTTAGGTGAGGCGACAGCGCTCTTGCAAGCGGGCCCCCTGGGTGGACGCCTGTCCTTTCGCCTCCGGACCGATCCCCTGGACGAGGCGATTTCGTTTCCGCAAGATGCGTTTGATGGGGTGGTGATGGCGCACAGCGCCTGGTACTTCTCAGATCTGGAGCAGCTCCGCGCCACGCTGATTCGAGTGATTCAATGGGCACCCCTACTTCATTTCGCGGAGTGGGATCTGGAACCCACCTCGGTCGCACAGATACCCCATCTGGTGGCAGTACTGATGCAGGGCCTGATCGCGGGGTATGACCCCAATACCACTGCCAACGTACGCACGCCCTTCTCACGCCAGCAGCTCCACACGCTGCTGGCTGAAACGGGATGGGCAGTTGTGCACGAATTCCGGGTCGACACCAGCCTGCTGCAGGATGGCGCGTGGGAGGCCGATCTGGCCCTGCACGATGCCCTGCCCTCCATCGCCGATCTGCCCGTACCAGCCCACATGCGTGATCAACTCCACAGCCACGGTGACGTCCTGAGGACGCTGGCTGCATCGGCAGGGATTGGCACACTCCCCTCGTACGCCCTGACGGCGAGACGCCTGCCCTGACGCCGGTGGAGACCCCACAGCGAGGATGTTGCTCCAGCTACACGCAGTGCTATCTTGCGCCGGTACACGCACATCACGATCTTGGTCCCGGATGGATCAGACGCTGTTGACCTGCATTTGAGGAGATGATCCCGTGGCGAAGAAGGTACACGCGGAATGGTGGAAAGCACTCACCGAGATCACGAACCGGCGCACCATCGTGGGCGCGTCCGTGCTTGGCATGGCCTCGTTACTCAACGCGGTCCCGCACGCTGACGCCAGGAAAGGAAAGAAGCGCAAGAAACGCTGCAAGAATGGCGCAAAGCGTTGCGGCAAGGGATGCTGCAAGTCTCCGAGTATCTGCTCGGCAGCGTCCTGCTTCTGCACCGGCAACGAAGGGAACTGCAAGTCGATCCCGGACGAACTTATCAAGCTCATTGCGGAGGCACTCGGCATCCCGCCTGAACAGCTCAAGGGCGATCCAGACCTACTGCCTACGGAATGCCCAACGATCCAACCAAAGGTGAAGGAAGAGATCAACACGAGTATCGAGACGGACTTCGGTGTCATTGGTGAAGTGCCGTGGTGTGAGGGTGGCATTGAAGCCGCAGCTGCCGCGCTCCACGAGAAGTTGACCATCAAGGCGTGATTGATCCGCCGCGGCGGGCTACCTCCCGCCGCGGCGGCTCCTTAGCCCAGTGTCGCTTCCAGCGCCCGCCGCACGAGCGCCTGGGCAATCGGCAACTTGTAGCCGTTCTTCGTCAACGGCTCAGCGCCGCTGAGAGCCGCGTCGGCCGCCGCCCTCAGCACTTCGGGACTTGGCGTCTGCCCGACCAGGACCTGCTCGGCGGCCGTGGCGCGCCAGGGCACGTTTGCTACACCGCTCAACACCACACGCGCTTCCGAGATACGGCCACCATCCTGCTTGACCCGAGCAGCGACCCCGACCAGCGCGAACGCCCAGGTCTTGCGATCCATGGCCTTCAGGTAGGTGCTGCGACCGGCAGCGGCAGGCAGGGTGAGGGCCGTGATGATCTCGCCCGGCTGCAGGGTGGTTTCGATGCGGCGACCGTCAGTCGGCGGCGCAAAGAGTTCAGCCAATTGCACCGTGCGGCTCCCCTGGGCCCCACGCATTTCCACCGTGGCGTCATGCGCGAGGAGGGCACTCGCCGGATCTGATGGGTGCACCGCCACGCACGGGCTCAGATCGAAGACGGCGTGGTGCTGATTTTCCCCGGTGCGCGCCGGGCAGGAGTCTCCGCCCTTCAACCAGCAGGGAATCTCGGGGTCGCGGAAATACCAGCAGCGCGGGCGTTGCAGCAAATTGCCGCCGATGGTGGCCATGTTGCGGAGTTGCGGCGTCGCCGCGACAGCAGCCGCTTCGGCCAGCGCAGGAGCGTGTTCGGCGACGAGTGGGTGCGTTTCCAGATCACTCAGCGCTGTCAATGCGCCGATGCGCACCGTGTCGCCGGCCAGCGTGATCTGGTCGTCAAGTTCGGCCAGCCGCTTGATATCGATGAGTTGGGATGGTGCGAGAAGGTCCCCTTTGAGGAGGGTCAGCAGGTCGGTGCCGCCCGCCAGGAACTTCGCGTCCTGATCATTGGCAAGCAGCGCAACGGCGTCATCCAGCGAGTGAGGGCTGGCGTAAGCGAAGGGCTTCATCGGGGTTCCTCTCCGGTGATATTCCGCCCGGCCAGTGCCGCCAGCACTCGCTCCCGGGTGAGCGGCGCTTCGTGGATGCGCACGCCCAGGGCGTCATAGAGCGCATTGGCAATCGCGGGGCCAGTCGGGATCAGGGGCGGCTCGCCAATGCCCTTCGCGCCAGTTGAGTTGGCTTTGCTGTCTGGCACGCCGATGTGGCGATGCTCGATGGCCGGGATATCCTTCACGGTCGGCACGTGGTAATTCTCCAGGTTCGGGTTCAGCACGTACCCCCGCGCATCATCCGTGATGCGCTCCTCGGTCAGCGCGAACCCGACGCCCTGCACGATGCCGCCGATGATCTGGCTGTCGACCAGGGTTGGGTTCACGATGCGCCCGCAATCGTGCGCGGTGACCACTCGCTGCACCGTGATCTCGCCCGTCTCGGTATCAACCTCGATGGCGGCACATTGGGCACCGAAGGTTCGGATAATGAGGTCTTCGGGGTTGGGACCGCGCGCACCCTCGGCACGCAACATGTGCGGCTTGATCTTGTCGGCCACTTCCGCCAGGGAGACTTCGCCCGGGCGCTTGCCATCCACGAGCACCTGCCCGTCTTCGATCGAGAGCCGCTCGGCACGTGTTTCCAGGAGCGCCGCTGCCACGTCCAGGATCTGCCGCTTCAGGTCCGCGGCAGCGGCGCGGATCGCCGGGCCGATGGTGGCCTGCGTGGCGCTACCCGAACTGACCGGCGAGTAGGGCCCGACTGCGGTGTCGCCCAGTTGCAGGGAGATCGCTGCCATCGGCAAGCCCAGTTCCTCAGCGGCCACTTGCGCCAGGCCAGTCCGTGTTCCACTGCCAATGTCCTGGGTGCCGGTGATGACGTTAACTGTGCCGTCGGCGTTCAACTCAATCTGGGCGTAGCCCGGAGGGTCGCCGTGGCCGCCCATCCAGTCGTGCGCGGCAAACCCGACACCCCGCCGCCTGGTCTCGCTGCCACGGTTCCGCTCCTGGCGCATCTCGGCGAGCGCCGGTGCAACCTGGTCGTAGGCCAGCTGCAGGCCCTCTGGCAGTGAGTACGGCTTGCCAGACTCCTGATCGTGATCGGCGTAGTTCCGCTCACGCAGGGTGACGGGATCCAGCTCGAGGCGGTGCGCCAGCTCGTCCATCACCTGCTCCAGCGCAAACGCTGCCTCCACGTAGCCAGGCGCGCGGAAGGCCACGGCTGGGCCGGTGTTGATGTAGACCGGAGTCTGCTTCGTGTGCACGTTGGGGCAGCGGTAGAGCGACTTGTAGGTCCCACTGACGTTACTGGCTTCACCGCCGGTGCGGTAAGCGCCGATCTCCTGGGTGATGATCGCCTCGATGGCCGTGAGCGTGCCGTCGCGCTTGGCCCCGATGCGCACCGTTTGCCGGGTGGGATTGCGGTTACCGCTGGCCAGGTTCTCGGCGCGGCGATCCAGGATCAGTTGCACGGGCCGTCCGGCGTCGCGCGAGAGGAGCGAAGCGATGACGTCGGGCTTCCAGGGAATCTGCTTGGCGCCGAAGCCACCGCCCATGTGGTGCTTGATGACCCTGACGTGGTGCTGGGGTAGCCCCAGTTTCTCAGCCACTTGATCCCGCACGACCCAGACGGCCTGCGTTGAGGACCAGATCGTGAGGTGATCGCCTTCCCAGGAAGCCGTGCACCCGTGCGCCTCCAGCGAGTTGTGCAGTGCCGCCTGCGTCGTGAAGGTTCGCTCGACAATCACCTCCGCCTGCCGGAACCCCGCGTCGAGGTCTCCGCGCTCGTATTCGACAACCTCGCCACCGATATTCCCCTCGGGGTGAACCTTCGGTGCACCGTCCGCGAGCGCCGCCTCCGCGGTCATCACGTACGGCAGTGGCTCGTAGGTGACCTCGATCAGGTGGAGCGCGTCTTCGGCCTGCTCCTCACTTTCGGCCGCGACGGCCGCGACTTCATCCCCGATGTAGCGGAGCGTCCGGTCGAAGAGCTTGCCGTCCTCGAACCACGGCATGTCCGGCGCATTCAGGACGCTGATCACGGCGTGCACGCCTGGTGCGGCCTCCGCCTTGCTGGTGTCGATACTGGCAATGCGCGCGTGCGGAAAAGGGCTGCGGAGGACGCGGGCGTAGAGCTGCCCGGGCAAGCGCACGTCTGAGGCATAGCGCGCCCGGCCGCTCACCTTCTCCCGGCCCTCCAGGCGCGGGTGATGCTTCCCCACAACGCTCATGGGGGTCGTGGCGGCCCAGGCGGTGACGCCCTCTTCCTCGATCAACTCAAGTTCGACGCCGTCTTTGCCCTCTTTGGTGGAGATCTTGAACGCTGGCATGGGAACCTCCTAGTCGCCGCGGGCCATGGAGGCCGCCAACTGCCCTGCCTTGACGATGTTCGGGTACGCGCCGCAGCGACAGAGGTTGCCGCTCACCGCCCGTTCAATCTGGTCCTCGGTTGGGGAGGCTTCCTGCTCCAGCAGCGCGTGCAGGCTCATGATCTGGCCGGACGTGCAGTAACCACACTGGAAGCCGTCGGCCTCGATGAAGGCCTCCTGCAGCGGATGCAGATCGTTGCCGCGGCTGATCCCCTCGATCGTCGTGATCTGTCGCTCCGTGCAATCGACCGCCAGGGTCAGGCAGGAATAGACCGCGCGGCCATCGATCTCCACGGTGCAGGCGCCGCAGTTTCCCTGGTCGCAGACCTTCTTCGTCCCCGTCAACGCCAGGTCATGGCGCAGGACATCGAGCAGCGTGCGCCTGGGTTCAACCAGCAGGGCGACATCGCTGCCATTAATGGAAAGCGAGACAGGCATCTGAACGTGGGTTGGCAAGGGTGTACTCCAGGTGTGGCAGCGGGCCGCGGCGAGCCCGGAGACCGGACTCCTCACCACCTGAAATGCAATAGACGTACCAGACGCTACTGTGGCGCGCCTCACATCGTTGCCAGCCGTGCTTCGTACTATTGCCGGCCGGGAAGCGGATGGGGTGCGATGCGGGACACGACAATCGAGGAATCGGCTCCGGATGCCGCTTGCGTCGGCAGCGCGCCAGCGACGTTCACCATGGCCGGTGTGCGCTTCGGGCTGCTGACGATGCTGCCCCTGACACCGGGCAACTTCGCCTATGGGCTGGTCTTTGGGGTCCTGGCGAGGAACGTCGGGCTTTCACCGGTCGAGGCCGTTGCCATGAGCGGCTTCGTGTATTCCGGCGCCGGTCAGGTGGCCGCCATGGATCTTTGGACCATCCCGCCGCCCCTGCTCACCATCTGGCTCACGACGGCGCTGGTCAGCCTACGTTACCTGGTACTCGGCGCGGCCCTGCAGCCCTGGCTGAGCCAGGTGCGCCCCGTACAGGCGTACGGCACACTCGCCTTGCTTGCGGACCAGACCTGGGCGTTGGGCCTCGTGGAGTACCGCGCCGGCCGCAAGGACGCCGGCTTCCTGCTTGGCGGCGGCCTCGCCCTCATCGTCACCTGGGTCACCGGTACTGCAGGCGGCTTCCTGCTCGGGAACCTCGCACCAGATCCCGCCGCCTGGAGCCTCGATTTCGCAGCAACTGCCATCTTTGTGGGCCTCATCGCCGGAATCTGGCGCGGCCGGAGCGATGCCATTCCCTGGCTCGCGGCGGCGGTGGTTGCGGTCGCCGCCTACAGGCTCCTGGCCGGGCCGTGGTATGTCCCCCTCGGTGCGGTCGCTGGCGTCCTGGCCGGGCAGGTCATGGAGCAGGTGAACGGAACCGAAACGGGTCTCGCAATGCGGGGAACGCCGGATGCGCAGTGACGTTGCTGTCGCCATCGCCGGGATGGCCATCGTCATGTATCTCACGCGTATCGGCGGCTTCTGGCTTGTGGGGAGGATCGCGCCAACTCCGCGCGCGACGCGCATCATCGAGCAACTGGGTGGGGTGACGCTCGTTGCCCTGACCGCACCCGCGATAGTAAACGCTGGCACACCAGGCGTCATCGCGGCTGCGGTGGCTGCCCTCACCGCCTGGCGCACCGGCAACCTGCTGGTCGCCATGCTGCTGGCGATGGGCGTCATCCGGGTCCTGCGCCAACTCCTGTCCTGAAGAATGGCTGAATCTGAATCTTGCGTGAGCGCCAGAAATATGTAGGATGAGATACACACCGGCAGCCCTCGCTGCCGCGGTATTCGCCCTGTGGACTGGAGAGTTCCCTTGCACAACGTCGCAACAAACGATCTGCCGCGAATTACCGTTCATGGCGCAGAAGACGACGGGGTGGAGTGGCACGGCGCCTTCGTGGCGTACGGCGGGCACGGCGCCGAAGAAACGACCACGATCGTCTTCGAAATCAGCCCGGGCAAGCGCCTCGGCTGGCACACGGATCAGACAGAAGAGACGCAGTACATCGTGGCGGGAACCGGTGAACTGCACACGGACGAGGGGGTCTTTCCGATTGGACCGGGAAGCGTCTTCGTCCTGCCAACCAACGTCGGCCACGACGTCTTCAACACCGGGTCGGAGCCACTCCGGGTTGTCGGGTTCTTTGGCTCAGCGATGTTCACGCAAATCTTCGACAACGTGATGCTGCCGCCGAACACGCACGTCCTGGGCACCCCGAACCGCGACGGCACTGGCGCGCCGCCGCCGCGCCCGCTGGGGTAAAGCTCAACGCCTACCCCCAACGCAGTGGCCCAGACTCGTTGACTGAAACCACAAATGCACTGGGGGTAGGCGGCAGTTTCTCAAGAAAGACAACCAGGCACCACCGCTCAAGGTCATCAAGAAACCCGATCGAGGGAACGAGCATCGCTTGCGCAGCCGAGGTAGTCCGCACAAATTGTGCTGTCGCTCGCGCGACCGCGATATTCATGAAGCAGGCGGGCGCATCCAGGAGGGACAGGGCCCGACAAACCTCCCCTCTGCGCAAATCCAGTACGGCATCAAAGGCTAGCTCAAGTCTGAAGACACTGCGCTCAACCGCTCGCTGGTGAAGTTGCTGCGTACGGATTGTTGCAAAATTGCGGCCCCACTCAGCGATCAAGACTCCTTCGTCGCCTGCGAGATACAGTGTGGGTACGCCCTCATCGTTCCAGCGATTATCTGCTCCACGCCCTGCGAACCGAAAATCGAGAACCCCATAGGTTGACCCCGCAGGGATGTGACGTAGAGCCGAGCCGGACCAGGGAGCCAGATGCGGATCAAGCGTCATCTAATAGCCAAGCCCCTCATAGTCAGAGGCGAGGGCTGCGAGAACCGCCTCAGCGTGACCCTGTTCGATCATTTGCAGTGCGGTTCGACCAGCAAAGGTGGGAAGTGGCGTCTTCAGGAATAGTTGAAACCCTTCAGGGGTGTAGACAATGAGACCCAGATCGCGAATTTCCTTAATCTGTGCTAGCTGCTCACGTACACGAGAACTGGCGCCCGCAGGCAGACCCTGCTGTTGCTCCCAGCGCTCAACAGTCTTTGCACTCACGTCAATAAGTCGTGCCATGCGTTCGCGCGACAAACTGAGGTCGCGCCGGAGTTCGTCCGGCCTCAAGACATGTTCGACACGCTCAGCAACCATGGTGCTTCTCTCCTTCCCTGCCTGGGCCATCGTCTTGCCACAGCCACCCAAGGCTCCGCAAGCATAGCCTTAGACTAGACAAATGTCTATACATCCATCCCGCTCGCATGCGTCTTCCCAGCAACGCTCGCGCCGGGGGTCTCACAGGTGGCGCGCCAGCCCGTTCTCCCTGTAACCGCGTTCACCTGTGAGAAGCCCATGCCGAAGCCGCTTGCCATCATCGGGACGCCTTCCAGTGCCGGCGCCTATGCCCCCGGGCAGGAGCTGGCTCCCTCCGCCCTGCGCGGTGCTGGATTGCTGACACGCCTCGATAACGCGGGCCATGACGTCGTCGATTACGGTGACAGCCCGGTCTTCCGCTGGCGCCCGGATCGCGAGAATCGCTACGCACAGAATGCCGCAGCGGTACGTGAAGCCATCCTTGCCACTGCCGGGCGAGTCCGGGCAGCGGACGCAGCCGGTCAGGTCGCGCTGGTTCTGGGTGGGGACTGTACCGTTGGTATTGGCACGGTCTCCGGCATGCTGGCCGCGGATCCGGAGCGCATCGGCCTGATCTACTTCGATCTCCACGCCGACCTGAACACGCCAGGCTCTGTACCCGACGGGGCCCTGGACTGGATGGGCATGGCTCATCTGCTCGACGAGCCAGCGGCGCTCCCGGAGCTGCGACACATCGGGCCGCGTATCCCGCTGCTCACCCCGGAGCAGGTCATCATCTTCGGGCACAGCCATGACCGCGCTACGCCCTGGGAACGTGACGTCATCACCCGGCGGAAGGTGCAAACCGTGCCGGTGGAGGATGTCGCCAATGCTCCGGAAGATCAAGCTCGGGCGGCTCTTGCGCTCCTACCAGGTGTTGACCGCCTGCTGATCCACTTCGATGTCGACGTGATCGACTTCGTCGATGCGCCCCTCTCCGAGAACACCGGGCGCAACGAAGGCCTCACCCTCGATCAGGCACTGCGCGCCCTGCGCGTCTTCACCGCCCACCCGGCCTTCGCCGCACTCACCATCACCGAGCTCAATCCGCTGCACGGGGAGGAAGACGGCGCCACGCTAGAGCGATTCGTGGCCGGGCTCGTAGAGGCGTTGCGGTAGCGCTGTCAATAACGCAGCCAGAAAAAGCAGTCAACCAGGACCCCGAACGGCATCCTGCTGGTTGGCTGCAAGTACCGCAGATTGGGCCTGGAACTTGATTCGGCTGATGTTCCCCTTGCGAGCAAAACCCGGATGACAACCAGGAATTGCGACGTTGATTTTGAGACAGGTTCTGAAACACGCGGATCTAAGCAAACCTGTGAAGTTCGCGAGTTGGTCAGACCTGTCGCAATTACCGTCGTTTGTGAGACGGACTGTGTTCGTCGCGCGTCTGAATCCGGCAGGGAGGTGGGACCAGCGAGGTGCAGATGCCCCCGCTGGTCCCGTGATGCGCAACGACGTTACTTCTTGTGCTGCCGGCGGCGTGACCCGTGGCGCACTCCCTGGTGTCCCTTGCGTTCATCCGCGCTCGAGCGCGTGTCACGCGAATGACCACCTGTGGTGAGACGCGAGTACTCCACAATGCGCGGGCGTTGGGTGAATGGCGCCGGAGTATTGACCCAGCCGACATCCGCGATGAACAGATTGCCAGCCGTGTCAACGGCAACGCCATTCGCACTCATCCGATAGCCCGCCGGAGGTGAGGGCTCCGTCGTCGAGAAGAATTCGCGCACCTTCTCCCAGTTGGGGGAATACTGCACCACCATGGTGCGACCTTCATCGTCGCCGATTTGGCGACAGGCGAAACACGACCCATCAGGCCCGAACGCGAACTGCTCCGAGTATCCGGAATTCGGGTAATCCGTCAGCGGCCTGCGGCCCAGGAAGACTCCGTTCAGACCGAACTCCAGGAGCGCGCTACTCTCATCATTGAGCACGAAGAGGTGATCATTGGCATTGATCGCAATTTCTCCGAAGTAGGGTTCGCCCGCTTTCGTAATGGTGCGCACATACGTGCCATCGGTCCTGAAGACCTGAACACGCGCATACGAATTGTTGGAATCACCGTTGTCCGAGATGTACAGCAGGCCCTGACTGTCGAACGCGAGTCCACTGACGTAAGTGAGGTGGTGGTTGTCGCTGCCGCCAACGTTTGTCACCCCGAAGGTGCGGAGATAGACCCCGGTACGAGAGAACTTCTGTACACGATAGCTTTCGCCCACGTAGATGTTACCGTCCTCGTCGACCGCGATGGCTCTCGGGTAGACAAACTGGTTGTTACCGTTGCCCTGGACGCCCGTCCCGATCGTGCGGACTAGGCTCCCGTTCAGCGTGAACTCCAGGACGCGGAATCCGGCGCCATCCGAAACCAGCAAGGTCGAGTCCGGTGTGATGGCCAACGCATTGGGATCCGTCAGTTGACCGGGCCCGGTACCGTAGCTGCCGAAGGACCGCCAATACTCGTAGACCGGCGGGCAGTCTTCCCCGGAACACCAGCGGCACTGGTAGCCCACGCACTCGCCGCCCGCGCAATCCTGGTCACTGAGGCAGGCATTGCCGGTCGTCGCGTCATAGGGGTGCTGTACGCAGGTGCAGACGGTGCCGAACGGCGCGACGTCCTTGCACTCCATATTCCCACTACAGCACTGGAAGGAGTCATCCGGGATGTGCTGCGCGCCGATGGGCGCACAGGTCGGCTTCGGCTTGCATGTCCCCTTCAGGCAGCGGCCATCGCCGTTGCAGACCTGGTTGTCCTGGCTGCATCCTGCGGGCGTAACGGGAGTACAGACTCCACCCTGGCACGTGTTGCCACTGCCGCACGCCTTCCCGTTCGCGACGGACTTGCATTTACCCTTGTCGCACTCCTGGCATGCGCCGCAGGCGGGCTTGCACTTCTTCGGTTTCTTCTTTTTCTTCTTTGCGGCGGTGTCCCCAACGAGGCCAGTGCCGGCGAGGAGTCCCAGCAGCCCCAGGCGACGGCGGCTCAGGTGGGTGGTCAAGCGGGTTGTGAGCGAATCGAACTGGTCAGCGTCCACGATAGCTCCCTCGATCAGCGTGCGAGTTCCTGATTGCTACGGTAGGGGGGAGCGACTGGTAGGGCATCCGTAGAACTACGGATTTTTGGGTTGCAGTGACTGATGCGGCTGCTGAAAAGTGGTGAGGATGATCACTCGGTCCACCTCAACAGCGGATGATTGCGCACAATGCCGATTGTGCTTATCCCCGTAGCAAATAGGGTCGTTTGTGAGACAGGTCACGTACTCCTTTTTCTGATCCGCACCACCGCCCGACCTGCAGCCAGGGGTTCACGCGTGGGCTGCGTCTTGTAGTTCACAGTCTTTGTCGCAATCGTCAATCGTCGATCGTCGATCGTCGAGACGATTCCATGTGGAGAGGGGCTACGCTGGTATGATCCCTATCCCAGCTCGGCGAGCAACGCCCCAGACCACGGTGAACGAACGATTACTCCTGACCCTCCGGCGAGATGACCACGCTATCGAGCAGCGCATCGACATCCGGCGCGACCTGCTTCGCCTCGCTCAGGTTCGCGGTAGCAAGGGCGGCGCCGACTCGAAGAGGGGAAAGCAGTCGTCTCGCAGGAAATATTTGATGTCACGTAGCTGGCTAACAGCTTGGTGACGCCCGACCGAGGGCATTCCGTCGCTGGGCTGCAGCTCGCCACCAAAACGAGCGCCGATGTGCTTTTCCATCCAACCGGCGGCCCAATAATCATCGTAATACACGTGCATCAACGGCTCCCCTGCGAGCCGCCACAGTACCGGTGAAAAGAAAAACAGCAACAAAATTCCGCTGTCCGCTCGTCAGTTTCGTCATGGAGCGCTTCCACCGCCAGCACCTACCGGCGGAGCGACTGGGCCTCAACACGCGGCGCAAGCGCCTGAGTTGCCAATTGCCCAACGTCCATTACAAAGCTAGAAGAGATGTCTGCAAAAGCTGACCATCCGAGACAGCGCGCGATGGCACATTCGAATACGAACAAAGTGGCCCGATGCAGATTCACGATGCCCCTATTAAAAGCAAAAGCGTCATCGCCATTAGCGATTCCCATAATGAAGGCATCGGCATCCTGATAGTTAGAACGGGCTCGCATGCGGTACAGAAAGTGGAAGATGGTCGTCGGTGGAAGCTTGGAGGCTAGCGTGCTTTGATGCTTGGCCGGCACCCGCGAATAGGCCGTGCCATCCCCCTCGGGGTTCGTCTTTCTCCAGCGGCTCCGCGCTTCGCTACATAGCCGCTCGCGAGTCGTCCGCAGCATCATGGCCAAGTGGTCGGGGACAGTCCGCAATCAACGGAGCTGCAAGCGAGTTACACGGTGCCGGGAACTGACCAATGAATCCTCCGTAGGAGAGACTCTGTGGATGGCCCGCACACCAGGCATCCCACGGTGCCGGAAGCAACTGCTTCTCCCAGACAATCCTGGCCCGTAAACCCAGGGTTCGCGCTGGTACGCTCGGGAAGCGCGGGTCCGTGGCGCCGGATTGGTAGTGAACCCGTCCTTGGGTGCGACACCGACACGCGGTCTGGAGGCACATTGCGGATCTATCTTGACGCCGACGCCTGCCCGGTCAAGGAGCAGGTCTACAAGGTCGCGGACCGCTACGACGTCGACCTCGCGGTCGTCGCCAACGCGTACTTGCGGACACCGGATGGAGTGAAGCTGGTCGTTGTTTCCGGCGATATCGACGCCGCCGACGACTGGATCGCCGAGCGCGCCGAGGCGGGCGACCTGGTCCTGACCGCCGATATCCCCCTGGCCGCCCGCGTCATCGCCAACGGTGTTCGTTGCCTCGATTTCCGCGGCGGTGAGTTCAACCCCAGCCGGATCGGCGACGCCCTCGCCGCGCGCGACCTCAACGCCCACCTCCGGGCGCTCGGTGTCGCCGGCCACGGTCCCGCCGCCTTCACGCCAAAGGACCGTTCCCGCTTTGCCTCCGCCCTCGACTCCGCGGTCCAGCAGATGCGGGCGGTAGCGCGGCGTCAGGCGGCTTCGGCCGCGTCTGAGAGCAGGGAGCCCGAAGGCTGATTTCGTTGGTCTTCATCTTCATCCGGAAGCTCCGGTCACCGAAGGTGCTCCGCTTCTGGCTCTCGCTCCATGACCTGACCTGCCAGAAAGCGAGTGAGAGCATATTCGGCAGCGTTGGTGATCTTGCGCTGCCAGGCCTTCGTTGAGGGGCTCCAGTTCCAGCCACTGGATTTCGGCTGCTCCCGGGTGGTCGCTGGCGGAATACCGTCAAAGACCAGCTGCAGGCGATCAAGGTCGTGATTACGCACGGCTCTGATGCCTTCCTGGTCGGCAATCGTTTCTTCGCCCTTCTGCGGTGGGTTCTCTGCACTGCGGGCTTCTGCTTCCTGCAGGACATTACAGATGCTGTTGCGGCTGGTGATGAACGGCTTGGGCAGTAACTCCTGCTCATCCCGGATGTACTGCAATGCTCGAGTTGCAAGTTTCGTCTGTCCGCTGTCGGCCAGGCGGCGGATCTTATCGATGCTGCTGGTGACGAAAGCCGAGCGAGTCATGCCCCGGCCTTCGCCTCGGTCAATCGCCTGAACGGTGCGCATATTGCGGTCGATATCGGTGCGGAGTTTCAGCCAGTCGTCTTCCAGCTTCTGGTCGTCGCTGCGGGCATCGAGAATCCTGCGTTTGATCGATGCCCTGGCTTTTCCTTCCCATTCGGGCTCCCGCCAGGCGTGTGCTTCCAAGATTCTCGGGAGCCTTCATTGTTATGCCGATAGTGCCGATTGTCCGCTGATGACCTGCAGGCTGAAAGCGTATGCGGATTGGGACTGGTTTCTGCCTTCCAGTCAAGTTCCCTACGCCGCCAACTTCTCCCCCAAACCGTCCGGGTAGCGCGCGTGCCACGTGTCAAGACCGCCGCGCAGGGCGCTCACGGCGAACCCTTCGGCCTGGAGCAGTTCGGCGGCGCGGACGGCAGAGGCGTCTTCCGGGCAGGTGCAATACGTCACGATCGGGCGCTCCCGGGAGCGGTCGTGCGCCCACACCTCGATGTCGCCGAGCGGTACGCGGACGCTGCCGGGGATGCCGCCTCCCTCCCCTTCGGCAGCGCGGCTGCGCACATCCAGCACCAGCGGCGGGTCATCACCGTCCAGCCAGGCGGCCAGCGTCTCCGGGCCGATGCGGGAGACCTCCTGGTGTTCGACCCCAAAGAGACCCCGGGCCGTTGCCTCACGCTCTTCCGGGAGCGTCTCGCGCTCCATGGCTTTCCCGTACGCCGCAGCCAATGGGGTCGCCGTGACACCATGTACGATCACCGAGGTTGTCACCACCACGCCCGTCACAGCCAGCAGCCACTCAGCGTTCGGGACGCCCTGGTTCACCACCAGAAGCGCAAACAGGAGCGAGCTCAGCCCGCGCGGACCGAACCAGCCCATGAAGAGGCGGGCACGCTTGCTGACACCGATCTTGCGGAGCACCAGGGAGATAGCGACCGGACGAGCGATGGCCAGCACGACGAGCGCGAAGAGCAACGCGGGGACGAGCGGCGCCACGCCGAGCATCGTCGCGAGCAGCGCCCCGAACAGGATGCAGGCGAGCAGCATGGCCATCTCGGCGGTCACTTCGCCGTAGTCGAGGAAGCAATCGCACAGGTCGTAGTCAGTCTTCACGATGATCACGCCAGCGGTGAAGACGGCCAGGAAGCCGCTGCCGCCGACGAACTCGCCGGCGACGTAGGCGGCCAGCACGATCCCCACGCCGTACAACGCTCGGTACTCCCGGCTGATCGGCATGCGGGCGCGCAGGGTCTCGATGATCCGGATACAGACGTAGCCCACGATCCCTCCCGCCAGCGGCCCCAGCAGGAAGAGTTGCACCAGGCGCGTGGCCCAGTCTTGCGCATCACCCGCCTCGCCGAGAGCGAGCGTGGAGAGGATGAGCAGGATGGGCAACACCACAATGTCGTTCGCGCCGGCCTCCGTGGTGAGGGTCTGCCGGATCGAGCGCGGCACCCGGTCATCGCGCGTTACGTCGCGCAGCACAACCGGGTCGATAGACGCCAGGATGGCGCCCAGCAACAACGATTCCATCCAGCCAACGCCGAAGATGAGGTGGGCCGCGACCGACACAATGGCGATGGTGATCAGCGTTCCCGGACCAAGCGCCAGGAGCGGCGCCATCCAGGTCTTGCGATTCTCATCGAAGTGCAGGTTGACCGCGTCCAGGAAGAGCACAAACGCCAGGCTGACGACCCCGACGATCTCCAACGCTTCACTGTGCAAGTCCACGCGCAGCAAACCCAGGCCGCCGAGCGCGTAGCCAAGGCCGAGGAAGATCATCGGCACAGAGAGCGGCGCACGCTGCACCAGGCCCGAGACCAGGCCGGAGAGCATGAACACCGCCGCCAGGACGGCAAACGGCAGGAGCAGCGTCGGCATACTTCCCTACTGGCTCCGGTGGGCCTGGAGCGCCGGCCGCAGGGTATCGACCCACGTCCGAAGAGCGCCCAGCATGCCAGAAGCGGCGTCATTCAGTTGGTCAGTCGCCTGAAACTCACCTTGCTCGTCAAAGTGCCCGCTCACCATGGGAATGGGCACTGCTTCCGGCAGCGGGATCATTTTCAGCGCGCTCAGGGTTGGCTTCAGCATCTGCACAGCCCGCAGGCCCCCGGAGACGCCACCGTAGCTGACCAGCCCGACCGGCTTGTACATCCACTCGTGCATCAGGAAGTCGATCGCGTTTTTCAGCGGCGCCACGTAGCCGTGGTTGTACTCCGGCGTCACCAGCACAATGGCGTCTGCCGCGTCGACCATGGCGCTCCAGTCTTTCGTGTGCTGTTTCGTGTAGGCGCGCATGCGCGGATGATTTGGCTCATCCATGAACGGCAGATTCAATTCAGCCAGGTCCACCACCTGGACCACGAAATCACCCTGCGCTTCTGCCTGCCTGGCGAACCACTGCCCTACCGGCAGCCCCACGCGGCCGGGCCGCGTGCTGGCGATGATGATCATCAGCCGGGGCCTCCAGATCGGCTCATCCTTGACCGATACCTGACGTTCACTCATGACCTGTGTCCCCTTCCCGGACGGCGCAATGACTCTCAGGGGTGGAACACCCTGGCGCCCACCGCGTGATACTTCCCAACGGAAAGTATTGCCTACATTCCTCTCGCACACACGGGACCAGCAGCCCAATCGGCGTGGGTGAATGGGTGAATCCACGTTGCCAAATGGGTGAATTTGCACCGCAACGTTGCGGCCCAGACCGCGTGATAGAATCGCGCGCAGGACCCCATTTTCACTCCCGGTTGCTGCACGGCAGCGCTGGCCGTGGTGTGCGCCGACGAGACGGTACCGGTGTCTGGACGTTCGGGGAGGAACGCTCATGTCGCGTTGGCTGCGGAGTTTGATCACCGCCTGTCTGATAGCTGTGCTGCTTGCGGGGATGGCGCCCGCCGTCCTGGCTGTGCCCCCGGCACAGTCGGACACCGGCGAATTCCGCATGATCGTCGGTGAGCCGAGCAGCCTCGACCCCAACATCGCCGTCGACTACTCCATCTTTGTCACCTCGCAACTCTTCGATCCGCTCTACCGGATGGAAGAGGACGGCAGCCTGACCATGCTCGGCGCCGAGAGCTACGAAGTCTCCGACGATGGCCTGACCTGGACGTTCAAGCTGAACCCGAACGCCAAGTGGAGTGACGGCCAGCCCATCACGGCCGATGACTGGGTCTTCTCGTGGCTGCGCACGCTCGACCCGGCAGTTGGCAGCGGCGTGGGCACCTTCCTGGCCGCCGTCAAGAACGCGCCGGAGTACCAGGCGGGTGAGGTCACGGACCCGGCAGAAGTCGGTCTCCGCGCCGTCGATGACCTCACCTTCGAGGTGACCATGGGCCAGCCCTCGCCGCAGTTCAAGGCCGTTGCTGGCCTCCCCTACCTCACCGCTTCCCCGAAGCACGTGATCGAGGAGAAGGGCGAGCAGTGGACGGAAACGGGCAACCTGGTCAGCAGCGGGCCGTACAAACTCGAATCGTGGGATCATGACCAGCAGATCGTCCTGGCCCGCAACGAGAACTACGGTGGCGAGGCCCCGAGCATCGAGCGCGCGGTGCTGACCATTGCCACCGGCGATCCCTGCGTGGCGCAGGTCCAGGCGTACGAAGCGAACGAAGTCGACTTCGCGACCTGCGTCCCGGCGCAGGATATTGCCCGCATGCGTTCGCAGTATCCGGACGAACTGACCCTGGAACCGCTGTCCGCCACCATCTTCCCGGTCTTCGATAACCGCCAGGAGCCGTGGAACGACGTCCGCGTGCGCAAGGCATTCAGCCTGGCCATCGATCGTGATGCGATCGTGGAAGTCCTGACGGACAACACCTCCACCCCCGCCTACCAACTGGTACCGGAGGGGATCATCGGGCGCGATCCCAGCCACGCCCTCACCGGCACGGTTGAAGATGCGCAGGCACTGCTGGCTGAGGCTGGCTATCCAAATGGTGAGGGTTTCCCGGAGTTCACCATCACCACGTCAGCCGCACGTGGCCGCAAGGACCTGGCGGAACTGATCCAGCAGATGTGGAAGGAAAACTTGGGCGTTACGGGCCAGGTTGAAGTGATGGAAGAGAACGCCTACCGCTCCTGGGTCAACGCCCGCAAGGAAGAGCCGTTCGACATCGGGATCAACGGCTGGTACTCCGATTACATCGACCCGAACAACTGGTACAAGGAAGTCTTCGTCGACGACTACCGCAATATGCACTTCACGAACGAGGAGTTCGTGGACCTGGTCGGCCAGGCCGCGTTCGAGCTGGACGAGGCGAAGCGCGCTGATCTCTTCACGCAGGCGGACGCCATCCTGGAGGCGGAAGTGCCGGCCATCCCGGCCTACTACCCGACAGATATCCAGTTGCGGAAGCCGTGGCTGCAGGGCCTGGGCCACACACCGGTGCTCGGCCTTTTCTATATCGCCGACGCCACCATCGCCCAACCATAGGCACGTCCGGCCGGGAGCAGAAAACTGCTCCCGGCCTCATTTGGTGGAAAGCTGATCCCTGATGCTGCGCTACGTGGCGCGCCGCGCCATGGCCATCGTGCCCACGCTGCTGCTGGTCTACACCGTGGTCTTCTTCATCGCGCACGCCACACCCGGCAGCCCGTGGGACATGCTGGGCGAACGTCCGGTGCCAGCCCAGGTGCAGGAGAACCTGAACCAGAAATACAACCTCGACAAGTCCCTGCCCGAGCAGTACCTGACCTACCTCGGCAACGCGCTGCGCGGGGACTTCGGGCCGTCGTACCGCAGCCGCTCTCAGAGTGTTGCCCAGATCATCCAGGAGTTCCTGCCGGTTTCCCTGCAACTCGGCGTGGCGGCCATGGTGCTGGCGCTGCTCGTCGCCCTGCCCCTCGGTGGCCTGGCCGCGCTCCGCCGCGGCACCTGGCTCGACTGGACGATCGTTTCCCTGACCACGCTCGGGATTTCGCTGCCATCGTACGTCGTGGCTTCGGTTGGCATCGTGGTGCTGGGGGTCAAGTTGGGCTGGGTGCCCACCATTGGCTGGGACGGGCTGTTCACACCCAGTTCCATCGTACCGATCATCGGCCTCTCGCTGGCGCCGCTGGCCGCGCTCACGCGCTACTTCCGGGCCAGCATGATCGAGGAACTGCACCGGGATTACGTGCGCACGGCCCGCGCCAAGGGGCTCTCCGAGCAGAAGGTGGTGGGCGGGCACATGGCACGCAACGCCCTGATCCCGGTCATCACGGTTGCGGGTGTCTACTTCTCCTACGTGATGATGGGATCCTTCTTTGTGGAAACCATTGCCGGGGTGCCGGGCCTGGGCCGCTACTTCGTCATCTCGGTCGCGGCGCGCGACTACCCGGTCATCATCGGCACCACGCTCCTCTACGCCGCGGTCGTGCTGGTCGTGAACATCCTGGTCGATGTCTCCTACGCGGCGCTCGATCCCCGCATCCACTATGACGCCTGACGACAGCCCGATCCTGACGGCGAACCCACGCCCGGAGCCGCGGCGCAACACGCTTGCCTGGCAGATCGTGCGTGGCGTCAGGCACAACCCGGCGGCCATCGCCAGCCTGGTCATCCTGGCCATCGTGATCCTGGCGGCCATCTTCGCCACCGCGCTGCCCCATAACTACGAGGAACAGAACTACCGCGTGCGCAACGCCTCACCCTCGGCGGAGTACCTGCTGGGAGGCGACCAACTGGGGCGCGATGTTCTCTCTCGCCTGGCCTACGGGGCGCGCGTCTCCATGACCGTTGCCTTTGCGGCCACGCTGCTGACGCTGGTGATCGGGGTCACGGTGGGGGCGATTGCTGGTTACGCCGGGGGGCAGGTCGACAGCATCATCATGCGCTTCGTGGACTCCATGTACGCCTTTCCGGACCTGCTCTTCGTCATCCTGGTCAGCGCGCTGCTCCGTGGGCAAATCGGGGATGAGCCGACCGGCGTCGTGGCGGCCATTGCTGCCGTAGATCGCGCCAGCAATGGGCTCTTCCCCGTCTTCCTGGCCCTGGGCCTGACGAGTTGGCTGACAACCGCTCGCCTGGTGCGGGCGCAGTTGCTCTCGCTGAAGAACCAGGACTACGTCCTTGCCTCGCGCGGCTCGGGCGCGACGCCAAGCTTCATCATGCGCCGACACCTGCTGCCGAATACGCTGGCGCCACTGATCGTGGCCGCAACACTGGCCATCCCCAACGCGATCCTCCTGGAGGCCGGGCTCAGCTTCATCGGACTCGGTGTGCAGCCGCCCACGCCAAGCTGGGGCATCATGATCGCAGACGGCGTCGCCTCGATCCGCTCTTTCCCCTGGCTGATGCTGGCCCCGGCGCTCACCATTGGCCTGACGCTGCTCTCGTTCAACGTGCTGGGCGATGCCCTGCGTGATGCCGTCGACCCGTTGCTGCAGCGTTCACGTTAGGAGACGATGTGGACCTCGAACCGCTGGACGACTCCGCCGCCCTGCACCAGGACGCCTTCTACCTGGATGCCGCGGTTCCCCTGGTCAACGCGCGGCTGTTGCCGCGCTACCTGCCCGATCTGCAGGCTGGTGGCGTGGACGCGATCCTGACCACCGTGGCCTCGCTCGAGGATTGCCACTACGCGGTCAGCGCTCTTGCCGATTGGCACGCGCTGGCCAACGCCGGATCCCTTCCCTTTCGCCTCTGCACCACAGTCGCCGATTTCCGCGCCGCGAAGCGGGATGGCGCCCTGGCGGTGGGGCTGCACTTCCAGGGCGGCAACCCCATCGAGCAGGATGTTGATCTCATCGATGCCTACCATGCGCTGGGGGTACGGGTCCTGCAACTCACCTACAACGCCCGCAATTTCATTGGCGATGGCTGCCTGGAAGACGCCAATGCCGGATTGAGCACCTTCGGCCGCAAGGTCGTGCGCCGGCTCGATGAGCGGCGCATCGTGATCGATGTCTCGCACGTTGGCGAGCGCACGAGCCTGGAAGCGCTCTCGCTGGCCGGGGGCCCAGTTGTCGCCACCCATGCCAACGCGCGTGGCGTGCATGACAGCGCGCGCAACCTGAGCGACGAGCAGATCAGGGCCATCGCCGCCAGCGGCGGCGTCATCGGGCTCTGCGGCTTCCCCGCCTTCATCGCCCCGGACGACCCGCCAACCCTGGAGCAGATGATCGACCACGCGGTCTACATCAGTGACCTCGTTGGCGCGGAGCACATCGGTCTGGGCCTTGACTTCGCGATCGAAGACGAGGACGACTACGACTACTTCGGCTACGACCCGCGCTACTATCCTCGCCCGCCGTGGACGTGGCCCGTGGGCCTCGGTGGTTTCTTTCGCGACGCACCGAACATCACCGCCGCCCTGCTCAGGCGCGGCTTCAGTGAGGGCGAGGTCCGGGGCATCCTGGGCGAGAACTTCCTGCGAGTCTTCCAACAGGTGTGGGGAGCGTAAGGCATGCGCCGTCTTTTCGATCTCAGCGCGACGATGCGCGACGGCGTCCGCCTTTCGGCGGATGTCTATCTCCCGGACGACGACACGCCAGCACCGGCAATCCTGGTGCGCACGCCGTATGACAACACCCGCCAGGACTACATCAGCTGGGCCAAACGCTTCACCGCGCATGGTTACCCGCTGGTCGTGCAGGACTGCCGGGGCCGCGGTGATTCAGACGGCAACTTCACCCCGTGGGCCGACGACTTCGCAGACGGTTATGACACCGTGCAGTGGGCAGCCAATCAACCCTGGTGCGACGGCCAGGTCGGGATGGTCGGAGGCTCCTACATGGCCTGGGTACAGTGGACAGCGGCCACCCTGCACCCGCCCGCGCTGAAAGCCATGGTCGCGGCGGGCAGTCCTGGCCGCTGGTTCCGGGACTGGCCCTTCCGCTGGGGCGCGTTCCTGGCCGAAGACTACGTGGAGTGGGTGAACCGTGTGTCCGGGCGCACCTACCAGTCACAGAGCATCGTTGACTGGAACGACCTGCACCACCACCGTCATCCGCGCAGCATGGATATCACGCTGGGCCGCCCCATGCCGCACTGGCAGGAGGCGCTGGATCACGACACCTACGACGCCTTCTGGCACCAGCTAGACATCACGGGCTACGAGGCGATGAACATCCCCGTGTTGCACGTCACCGGCTGGTTCGACGGCTGCGCGCCCGGCTCGCTCCACCACTACTACGAGATGCGGGACCGCTCCCCAGTGCCAGAGCAACAGGCTTTGCTCCTGGGGGCATGGGGACACGGTGGAGCCTGCAACTCCGGCCGCGCCATCGAGGGCGTGTGGGATCTTGGGCCACAGGCGAACCTGGACCTGCAGGCCATATGGCTCGCCTGGTTTGACCACTGGCTGCGGGGTGCTGGGGAGAATCCCCTCCCGCCCGTGCGCTACTTCGCCATGGGCGTCAACGCCTGGCGGGACGCCGTGTCGTGGCCTCCGGCAGATACCGCGCGCCTCTCACTGTTCCTTGCGGCGGATGGCTCGCTCTCGGTGACCCTGCCCCCGTCCGGCTTGCGGACGTATCTCTACGACGCGAACGATCCCACGCCAGGGGCGGAACACCTGTCACCTGACCCCCTGCCCGATTGGTCGCCGCGCAACCTCGCCTTTCTCGAGCAACGGGCAGACGTTCTCAGCTACACCGCGGCTCCCGTGCAGGAACCTATCGAACTGGCTGGTCCGGTTCACGTCGCGCTGCACGCTGCCAGCAGCGCCCCTGACACGGACTTTGCGGCGATCCTGGCTGATGTGGCTCCGGACGGCACCTGCGTCTTCATCAGCCATGGGATCATGCGCGCGTCATACCGCAATTCTCTTTCCTCACCCACGCCGCTCAAGCCGCATCAGCCTGAGCAGTTCTCGATTGAGCTGGCGGATGTAGCACACGTGCTGGGCTCAGGACACGCCCTGCGCCTCATCGTTTGCTCCTGCCTCTTCCCGTACTACCACCCCAATCCCAACACGGGCGCGGGGTACGGTGAGGAGGGCGATGGCGATTACGCTTCAGCGCGGCAAACAGTGCTCAGCGGAGGGGAGCAGGCCTCGCACCTGGCAGTCTTCGTGCGGTCACCGGAGGCCTAGCGGCTCGGGGCGGTTGCGGCGAGTGAGAACGGCGCAGTTTGTTCGTCAGCGATCAGGGTGTCATCTGCGACCGGCAGCCAGACAGTGAACGTGCTGCCGGCGCCAAGTTCGCTTTCAACTTCGATTCGGCCGTGGTGCATATCCACCAGCCTCTTGGCAATCGCCAGCCCGAGACCGGTGCCGCCATAGCGCCTCGTCGTTCCGCTCTCACCCTGGTGGAACTCATCGAAGATCCGGTCCAGGGCTTCGGGTGAGATGCCGATCCCGGTATCGATCACCCGGATCTCGACTCCCCCAGCACGCAGACGAGCCGTACAGGTGACGCCACCCTGTTCCGTGAACTTGATCGCGTTCCCGATCAGGTTCAGCAGGATCTGCAGCAGGCGGTTGATATCCGCGGCGGTCGGCGGCAACCCGTCTTCGACGTCAAAGACGAGATCCAGGCCCTTCGCGGCCGCCTGTGCTGCCACCATGCGGCGCGCGCGATCCAGCACATCCGCCACGTCGACCGGGCGCAACGTGAGGTGCATCCGGCCGGCCTCGATACGCGCCAGGTCGAGCAGGTCGTCAATCAGCATCGTCAGCGTGCGCGCACCCGTCTGGACGATCTCGACATACTCGCGCTCTTCGGCGTTGAATCGCCGCCGGCCACTCTCCGAGAGCAGTTCCACATATCCAGAGATGATGGTGAGCGGGGTGCGCAGCTCGTGCGTGGCCATCGAAAGGAAAGCGGACTTGAGGCGGCTGGCTTCTTCGGCGGCTTCCTTGGCCTGGCGGAGTTCCTCTTCGGCCAACTTGCGGTCCGTGATGTCGACCATCAAGCCCTGCCAGCACTGGCGGCTGCCATCCTCGTTCAGGACCAGGGTCGCTTCATCATGCACCCACACCAGCCGGCCGTCAGGCGTAACGAAGCGGTACTCGGCATAGAAGGACTCACCGCTGGCATTTGCCTCACGGACCTCGCGCATGACCCACTCCCGATCATCGGCATGGATCAGGCGAGACCAGGCCCCAGGTTGTAGCCACTCCTCCGGAGGCGTTCCCACGAGCGCCTCAATGCGGGGGCTGACATAGACGCAGGTGCCCAGGAAATTTGCGTCGTCCACGTAGACCGCGGCTGGCGTCTGCTCCACCAGCGTGCGATAGCGCGCCTCAGCCTCACGCAGCGCTGCGCCCGCCGCCTTGAATGGCGTGATGTCCTGCATTTGCGCGACGAAGTAGAGTGGCTCGCCGGCGCTGCCCCGCACCAGTGACATGGTCAGGCGGATGCAGATGATCTCTCCCTGCTTGCGATTGAAGAGCTGCTCGACCTGGTAGGTCGGTATTTCACCCGTGACGAGCCGTCGCCGGTCGTCCGCGTCCAGGTCCTGATCATCAGGGAGGGTGACTGCGCGCAGGGTCTTCTGCAACAGTGCGTCGTTTTCATACCCCAGCATCGCGCAGAGCGCAGGGTTCACCTGCAGGAACGTGTCATCCATCCCGACCAGCGCCATGCCGATCGAGGCGGCATCAAATGCACCGCGGAAGCGCGCTTCGCTCTCGCGCAGTGCCTGGCTGGCGTGGCTGGCACTGGCCCGCGCCGCCTGCAATTCCTGCACGGCCACGTGTTCGACCGGAGTAAGTGTTCCCGGTGCCGCGGGCGCACGGTCTGGCCGCAGGAAGAGCGCAATGACCGTACCGGCTCCCTCACCCAACACCATGGCTCGACCAGGCAGCGGCTGCTCTTGCCCGGAGCTGTCCCGCACCAGGACTGAGCCCTCCCAGTGCTGCTTCCAGTCCTTGCCGGCGCAGAGCTGCTGCAGGACGTCTTCGTCAATGACGATGTCACGCAAACTCAGCTGAGACCAGTCTTCTGGACCGTAGCCCAGGTGGCGCTCCGACGCCGAGTTGCCCACGATCGATTCTCCCTCATCATCTGTCAGGATGACGGGCTCGCTGACGCTTTCCAGCAGAGGGAGATATCGGGTAGCCAGGAACGCGCTTGCCAACGCATACCTCGAACGCACCAAAGACCATCATCGCCACCGCGTCAGGGCAGCCAATGAGCGCGGTGAGCGGGCTGTGACTCTACTATTTGCAGAGACTACCACGATTGTCCACCGGCTCTCGAAAGCGCAAGTCCGGATTTCGTCAACTTGCAGGAGGATCGTCTTGCCTCTCGGCTCCCGCCTGAAAATCATGGGGGACGCTGTCCGGCAAAGTCGTGCCACCTACCGCACTGTGCTGAGCGACCGCAACCTGGCGCTTCTGGTGGGCGCTGGTTTCATCTCGGAGATCGGCGACTGGTTCAACATGGTGGCCCTGATCTCCCTGGCCTACCGCTTTGCCGACACGGCCGAAGGCGTGGGGGGACTGCTGGCCGTACGCATGGTGGCTCGATTGCTCCTCCAGGGACCGGCCGGTGCCTTTGTTGATCGCCACGCCGGACGCAAGCTCCTGTTTTCCAGTCAACTCGTGATGGCCATCGTTGCGACCAGCTTCCTGCTGCTCGTACGTTGGCCCAGCCTGGTCCTGCTCTACCCGCTCGTGATCGCCCTGGAGGCTGCCAACGCGGTGGCACGCCCGGCGTTCATGGTCGAGTTGCGCGCGGAAGCCCCGGAAGCTGAGCGTCCCGCCGCCACCGGCGCACTCTTTGCCAGCATGACGACCGCCCAGCTTATCGGCCCGCTGCTGGGTGCCGTCGTGTTGTCTCCACTGGGCGCTGGTGGTGTATTCCTGCTCA
Source organism: Thermomicrobiales bacterium (assembly GCA_046328375.1). Taxonomy (GTDB): domain Bacteria; phylum Chloroflexota; class Chloroflexia; order Thermomicrobiales; family UBA6265; genus JACCXM01. The sequence continues at coordinate 29,744 of JAXLWT010000001.1, read as the reverse complement.
ATGGCTTGACATTCCTGGCCGTGGCCCTGGCCGTGACACAACTGCGAGGCGGCCTTGGCGGCAAGCCAGGTGGTGGGCCCGCCACCGCCGCGCATGCCGCCAGTGCTTCGGACCTGGCGGCTCCGGTGCCTGCTGGATACCAGTGGCTGATACGCCGCCGGGATCTTGCGGCCTACACGCTGGTGTGCCTCCTGCTGGCGCTCCTGGTGCAAGCCACCATTACCCTGTTCATTGTCCAGGCGCATCACCTGGGCCTGGGTGATAGCGGCGTCGGGATCTTCTACGCCGCAGTCGCCGCAGGCTCTGTCGCAGGGAGCGTGGCAGGGGGAGCGCGCGGCAACGCTCGGGCGGCCCTGGTGGCGTCCGCGGTCGCAATGGCGACCTGCGCAGCAGCACTGGCCCTGTTTGGCGTAGCCGGGAGGATCGTTGTCGCGCTGGCAGCCCTGGCGATCGCCGGCTTTGCGACGGACTACTACGAAGTCGTCGGCCTGGCCTACTTTCAGGATGCCATTCCCGGCCAGGCCTACGGGCGCTTCTTTTCACTCTTCTTGCTGGCGCTCAGCGCTGGTGGACTGATCGGCGCCCTGGCAGCGCCCTTCCTTGAGAGTCGCTGGGGCGTGAGCGTCGCGCTGGGCATGCTTGCGCTCCCGGCCGGCGTGCTGGCAACGGTGTTCGGCATCGCGGCGCGTCGTTGGGAGCGGGAGGCTCCTCTCCGTTATGACGCGACCGTGAGCTGAGGTACGTCACGCGCCTCGGGTGCGAGGTTCCCGTGCTGTCCCCAGGCCCCTCGTGTTCGCTACGAAGCCTGGAACCGCCTCAGGAAGAGCTGCAGCCGGGGGAGAAGCGGGCCAAAGGAACGCTGTAAGGTCCCGCTCGTACCGCGTGGTGGGGAAGCTTGCTGTGGCTGCTGCTGTGACCGGTGCCGGGTCATCCAGGCGATCTGGAAAAGATCTACGAGCTGGGGATCGAACTGTGTGCCAGCGCCTTTGCGAAGTTCAGAGAAGGCAACCTCTGGCGTGAGTGCGGCGCGATACACCCGGTCAGAGGTCATGGCGTCGAACGCATCGGCCACGGCGATGATGCGCGAGCCGAGGGGGATCGCTTCTCCGGCCAGCTTGTCCGGATAGCCGGAGCCATCCCAGCGCTCATGGTGGTGGCGGATGATCGGCACGCTTGGCTTGTAGGCATCAAGGCGGGAGACGATGTCTGCTCCGACCGCAGCGTGCTGTTCAATCTCGGCGCGCTCATCAGCGGTAAGTTCGCCCGGCTTCTTCAACGAGCCGTCCCTGGAACCGACCTTGCCCAGATCGTGAATATGGGCAGCCGCCAGGATGGCCTCCGCCTCTGGCTTGGGAATCTGCGGCATTTGACTCAACATCATGGCGGAATATTCGGTAACCCTGATGGAATGCCGATAGGTATATGGATCTCGACGCTCCAGGGCGTTGGCGAGGCCCTCCATGGTGATGCGGGCGTCCAGATGCGCCTGGCGAATGCCCTTGAAGGCCAGGTGCGGCCCAATCAGCAGCGGCACGACCAGCAGGATGATGGCATACGGATTCTCCGCAACCAGTACCGGGATGACGCTGCCCAGCGTCGCCAGCGTCAGCAACTCGACGTAGAGTCCGCTGAAGTTGGCACGCCACATCTGGAAGGTGCCAACCCCCATGACCGGCGCCACGATGAGCGCCAACGTCCCGGTGTTGACCAGTGTGTAGACCGTCGCTGCAACGGCTGCCGCCAGCAGATTTCGCCAACTTCCAATGGTGCTCGCCCCGGATTCAGCGATCCGGAAATAGACCAGGCCACTCATCAGGGTGGAGAGCCCCAACCCCGCGGCGTTGACGACGATCTTGATTGCATCGCGACGCACCAGGAGCCCATCAATGGTGTGGGCCAGGGCGACGACCAGGCTACCCAGCACGGGGCCTGCTGCCGGTTCCAGTCCAGCGGCAAAGCAGAACGCTGCTGAGACTGACACATGGAAGGTAATGACGGAGCTCGGAAACGAAACGTCGAGGATTTCCGCGGTCAGGATCATCACCAGCAGGATGGCCGCGATGATGAGGCGATCCTTGTCAATGGCGTGATCAACAAAAACCCAGGTCCAGGCGGCGATCGCAATCGTGACGAGGACGAGGAGCAACGTGTAGATGCGAGTGCGGAGGGGAAGAGCACTCACGGCAGGAACTCGCCGGAATGCGTATCACGCGTCAACCTGGATTGGCCAGTGCCCGGGTCAATGCGTTCCATGATTGCCGATCTTCCAAACGTAAGGCCCATTACCACATACGTGCCGAATTTGGTGGGGAAGATAGCAGAGACCACGAAAACAGGTTTTGGGGTCCAGGCTACACAGAGGGGGACGGTCGAGTCATCCTACCAGCCGGCAAAGTAAGCGTTTCATTGACTAACAGTAAAGCCATGGGGCGAATGGTTCCATGAACTCGGCCCCGGCCACATTATCGCAACGCGGGCGGCAGCACCAACCCACGGCGTCGCTCAGTTACTTCCAGGTTGCAGAATCCCAGGTCATCGTCAGGCTCCTCTCGGCAAGTGATTTCATGATGTCCAGGTTGGGAAATCGAAGGTTGAACCGTTCCGGGTCTCGTCCAGGGCATCTCTGGCCCTGACGCCATACCCAGGTGTTTTCGTGTTACTTCCAGGTTGCGGAATCCCAGGTCATCTCGTTCTCCTGTCGGTCTCTTTGCCAATCCGGGGGAGGGTTACTTCCAGGTTGCGCTGTCCCAGGTCATCTCAGAGGTCTCCTTTGTTGCTTGCCAAACAGAGGGTTACTTCCAGGTTGCGGAATCGAAAATGATGGTGTCCCAGGTCATTGCAGTTCTCCTTGCAGGCTTGTGCTCTCAGACAGTTTCGAAATCGCGTTACTTCCAGGTTGCGGAATCCCAGGTCATCGTTGCTCTCCAGTGGCTTCAATCACGTCAGTGGTTGAGGGAATCGGGTTACTTCCAGGTTGCGGAATCCCAGGTCATCTCAGGTCTCCAGTCGTCTCGCTCGGTGGTCATCGTCCAGGGGAATCGGGCTACTTCCAGGTTGCGGAATCCCAGGTCATCGTTGCTCTCCCTTTTTATCGACTCGTTACTTCCAGGTAGCTGACTCGAACGCAATTGCGTCCCAGGTCATGGTGCAGATTCCTTTCGTGAGGGCGTTCTAGAAGGTCTCTCGGGTGTCCCAGGTCATGTCAGTTCTCCAGGGAATGGCTGCGGTTATCCGCCGCCTTGAACGGTCTAGCCAAAGATTTCGCGTGTGTCCCACGTCATATTTGACACTCCTCGCTTCACTTGCGCTTACGCTTCGCGTTACTGGTGTTTCACTGATGATGAGCCGTTATGGTCCAGTTGCCTTTGATTCGTTTGCTTAACTGCTCATGTGCCTACGATAGCGCACTTCGGACCGTGTGTCAAGTGGTTGGGCCAAATTCACTTCCGGTAACGGGCAGTCCTGATCAACGCGGTTTCCTGCACCGTTCCGGCCAACTCCGACGTCAGCCGGTCACCCATTCGCGGCACCGCCCGGTTTTTGACTGTTCCCCTGGAGTTGAAGCTGCGTCCCCAGATCCCGTTCGCCTGAAGAGTGGCGACTCGCCCCGCATGTTCCTTCACCTCCCCGCCATCTCTGTGTCTGCTTGTCACAGGTTACTCGCATACGTTCACCCGCCCACCACCTTGCCCAAATCAGTACAAATGTTCTATACTGCGGCATGGCTCTCGTTACCTACACGGCCTCGCCGTGCAAGTCAGCGCTCAACCGTGTTCAGGGCATGCCGTTTGCCTGGTCGCTGAATCCGTATCGTGGCTGCACCCATGGCTGCCACTACTGCTATGCCCGCGCGACCCACGCGCACCTGGGGCTCGACGCCGGTCTGGATTTCACCCAACGCATCTTCGTCAAGAGCAACGTGGTCGAGGTGCTGCGGCGCGAACTCGGGGCTCGGTCGTGGCGACGCGAGGAGGTGGCGATCGGTACGGCTACCGATCCCTATCAACCTGGTGAAGGCCGCTTTACCCTCATGCCGGGCATTCTGCAGGCCTTCTCAGACTTTCAGTCCCCGGTTTCTCTCGTCACCAAGTCAACGCTGGTCTGGCGTGACCGTCGTGAACTGATCCACCTCCAGGCGGTGGCCGGCGCTCGCGTCAACTTCACGATCACGACCCTGGATCCCACGATCTGGCGTGCGCTGGAGCCGGGAACTCCGCCACCGCAGAAGCGACTGGCAATCATGCGACGCCTGGTCGACGCCGGCGTACCCTGCGGAATCTTCCTTGCCCCCGTCGTGCCAGGCATCACCGACAGCCCGGTGGCGCTGGCGGCCATCGCCGAGGCAGCACATGCGCATGGTGCATCCTGGCTCTGGGCGAGTCCCCTCCGCCTGGCGCCACTGGTGAAGGAGCACTTTCTCGGGTGGTTGGGCGAGTTCCGCCCGGACTTGCTGACGCGCTACGATCTGGGGTTCCCCGGTGCGAACACCTCACCCGAGTACCGGGCCTGGCTGGAGCGCCAGGTTACCCAGGCCCGCCTTGCCGCCGGATTTGCGCCAGATCTCCCGGCACGGCCGCACCCTGCGGCCACGCAACCCCTTTCGCAGCAACTTGCCCTGGTGATGTAGCCGCGCCCCGCACCACCCGTATCGCCCACATTCCCCCGCTGCGCGCTGGCGTCAGCCGACCACACCCGATTCCCTCCGGGTCATCCGCAGTTTTTGGGACGAATAGCGTCTCGCTTCGGCGCGCGGGACTCGGCACAATGGGCCACGGGAAGGGAAACAGGGATCAGGAATCGCGCGGACCGGTAACAGACCCCGCCGAAGGCTGGATGAATGTCCAGATTCGCTGTTGCTGCTCCGCGCGATCCCTGGTTCCTGGAATCGGGCAGGTGTATGGAACACGTACTACTGGTACTGACCGTGGTCAGCCTGATCTGGCTTGCCACAGGCTTGGGTCGGGAGCGACGATCTACGCATGTCGCACCCCCCACCGGTGAGTCCCACCGCTAGCCACCTCGTATCCAGGCGGCGCCGTCGCCTGCGCGTCGGCGCGGTCATCACCGCGCTGTGCCTCATTGCCAGCGTGGCCTACCTGCGGTTTCCATGGTCTGTGCCACCAGCGGCGAGCTTCACGCTGATTGCCCATCGTGGCGTTCACCAGACCTTCCCGCTCACTGGCCTGACGAATGAGACCTGTACCGCTGCGCTCATTCACCCGCCCACGCACGCCTTCCTGGAGAACACGCTCCCCTCAATGGCCGCCGCGTTTGCTGCCGGCGCAGACGTGGTGGAGATCGATCTCCACCGTACGGCAGACGGCCACCTCGTGGTCTTCCATGACTGGACGCTGGAATGCCGCACGGATGGAGCCGGCGTCACGAACCAGCAGCGGCTGGCGGACCTGCAACGCCTGGATGTCGGCTACGGCTACACACCGGACAGCGGCGCCACCTTTCCGCTACGTGGGCAGGGCGTGGGCCAGATGCCGGCCCTGCCTGAGGTGCTCGCTGCCTTCCCCGACGCGCGCTTCATCCTGGATGACAAGGACGGCGATGCGGCCACCCGGGCGATCCTTGGGGAGTACCTCGCCACCCTGGCGCCTGATAACCGGGCGCGGCTCAGCTACTGGGGGCCTGGCTACAGTGAGATTCAGGTCCAGGCCCCGGAGGTGCGGCCCTACCTGGCCACTCGCGGCCAGGTGCGCGCCTGTCTCGGAGACTTCCTGGCGATGTTGCTAACCGCGTCTCTGCCTGAACGTTGCCGCCAGCAGGCGCTCGGCATTCCTTTCGCGGAGCTTTCGCGCCTGCCTGGCTGGCCGCACCTGATCCTGGCCCGCGCTCACCAGGCGGGCGTCCAGGTTTACATCACGGATGTCGATACCCCGGAGCAACTGCATTCAGTTGGGGGCTTACCCATCGACGGGATTCAGACCAACCGGATCGAGATCATTGGCCCGTTGCTCGCTGAACGTCGCTCAGGTGACACTCCGGCGCCCTGAAGTACAAGCTGAATCCTTGCCGGTAGGTTGCGCAGACTGCATGCTTCACCGTACAGCCGTACAGATCGTGTCCCGACGGAGACGTCACGGTGCAGGAAGCTGACCCCGTCGAGTTCCTGGCAACGTCGCTGCTGAGTATCCCGCACGCGTCGCGGCGGGCAGGCGTCAGCACGCGCACGATTCGCCGGGCCATCCAGGCCGGGCTGCTACCGGCTACCCGGGGTGAGCGAGGTTATCTCATAGCCGAAGATGCCCTGGCAGCTTACCTGCAAGAGACCTCTCGCGAAGCGTCCACGGCATCAGCCCACCCAGCCCTGTCACTTGTGCCGTTTCCCGTTTCCGAACGAACCCCCATGCCGCTTCCCGCTGAGCTGACCCTGTTCATTGGGCGTGAGCAGGAGCGCGTGGCACTGCGCGGCCTTTTGGAGCGGGATGATGTCCGGCTGGTCACGCTGACCGGGCCAGGCGGGGTGGGCAAGACGCGCCTGGCCCTGCGCATCGCCGCAGACCTGCAGGACAAGTACCCCGACGGCGTGGCGTTCGTGCCCCTGGCCACGATCAACGACCCCGCGCTGGTCGCGGCCACGATCGTCCAATCCCTCCAGATCCGGAGCGGCGAAGATCTGCCTCCCCTGGATCGGCTGCAGCATTACCTGCGCGACCGAGAGATGTTGCTTGTGCTCGACAACTTCGAGCAGGTTCTGGATGCCGCGCTCGTGCTAGCGGCGCTGCTTCGCACGTGCGCAACACTCACGCTCCTGGTGACCAGCCGCGCCCCGCTCCACCTGACAGGAGAACGGCAATTTCCCGTTCCGCCACTTGCCGTGCCGGAGCGGGCAGGGCAATCGTTCCTGACGGACGCGGAGCTGGCAGAGCTTGGCCGCACCGATGCTGTCCGGCTCTTCGTGGACCGTGCTGAGGCCACCGGGGCTGGTTTCACACTCACATCCGCCAATGGGCCAGCGGTCGCGGCCATCTGCCAGCGTGCCGACGGACTACCACTAGCCATCGAGCTGGCTGCGGCCCGCACGGCGTTCCTCTCCCCGCCAGCACTGCTGGAACGCCTGCATCCACGGCTTCCCATGCTGAGCGGCGGACCACGTGATCAACCGGGCCGGTTGCGCACCATGCGTGACGCCATTGCCTGGAGCTACGACCTGCTCTCGCCAGACGAGCAGGCGGCGCTGCGGCGCCTGGCTGTTTTCACCGGCGGGTGCGACGTCGCCGCCGCTGAAGCAGTCCTTGGCCTTTCGACCGCCGAGACGCTGGCGGTGGTGCAACGCCTGGTTGACCAGGCGGTCATCCAGCGCCAGCCGGGGCCAGAGGGCCAGCCTCGCCTGGGGATGCTGGAAACGATCCGCGAGTTCGGGCTGGAAGAGCTTGCCGCGCACAACGAAGAGCCCGCCGTACGTGACGCCCATGCGTCTCGCTACCTCGCTCTCGCTGCCGCGGCAGGGCCGCAGCTCGCCGGGCCACACCAGGTGTACTGGGTGAGCGTGCTGGAAGCTGACCTGGCCAATATTCGCTCCGCAACAGACTGGCTCGTTGCCCACGGCCGCACCGGGGATGCGATGCGCCTGCTGGGCGACGTGGGCTGGTTCTGGAGCGCCGCACCCTATCTCGAGGAAGCGCGAGTCCGGCTGCGCGCTTTGATCGATGCACCAGATGCGGCGAACTACCCGGCAGAACTGGCGCTGGTGCTGGCAACAGCCGGGGATGTGGCCGATTGGCAGTCAGACCAGACTCTGGCCCGGGAGTGCTTCGAGCGAGCGCTGGAGCTCTACCGGGAACTGGGCAACCAGCGCCGGGTCGGCAGCATGCTGCGCGGACTCGGCAGCAGCGCTATCGACCGCGGCGAGCCGAATCTCGCCATCTCGCTCTTGCACGAAGCCCGGGAGATTGCGGCGTCGCTGGACGATGATTGGGAACAGGCTGCCACGACCAATCTCCTCGGAGTGGCCATGGGCATGATCGGTGAATATGCGCAGTCCGTGGAGCTCCACCGCGCAGCCGGAGATATCTGGCTCGCCTTGCAGGACATCGGACATGTGCCACCAGCCCTCGCCTCGCAGGCGTGGTCTTCCCTGCAAGCCCATGATCTGCTCCAGGCGGCCGGAGCGTACGCTGAGGCTCTGCGGTTTGCGCTGGACGCCGAGGATGCGTGGTACGTGGCGTGGTGCGTCGAGGGGGCCGGGGGCATCGCCTGCCAGCGCGGCGAATGGGAACGTGGCGTGGCCCTGCTGGCAACGGGCGAAGCCCAACACGCGAGCCTGGGGCTGCAGCACCGGCCACACGTGGTTGCGGTCGATGACCGCCTGAAAGCCGCCGCCCGGCAGCGCTTGGGGGCAAGCGCCTTTGCGGCCGCCTGGGAGCGCGGCGCGGCAAGGTCGCTGGCCGATGCCGTCTCCGAGGCCCAGGACCTCTTCGCCTGCGTTACGCGGGAGGCTGCGGCCGGAGTAGCTGACCACCACGGCCTCACCCGGCGCGAAGGCGAAGTCCTACGCCTCATTTGCCAGGGCAAATCGGACCGCGAGATCGCCGAAACCCTGTTCATCTCCCGCGCCACCGCTTCCAAGCACGTCGCCGCCATCCTCTCCAAGTTGGAGGTGCAGTCGCGCACTGCGGCGGCCGCGCGGGCCCGGGAACTGGGCCTGTCGTGATGCGACCGCGTGTCGAAATCTTCCTCGTGAAGTTCGAGCGATCTCCCGAGGCTTCCCCCTGTCCTCGCTATCCCGTTTCGACAGCAGCGATCTCTGCCTCGATGTCCGCAAACCGTTTGCGGGCCACGCTCAGGCGCTCGGACCACTTGTAGCGGTCCTCCTCGAGTTCTTCACGCTCTCTGGTGAGTCTCGCGGCCTCCTGGCGCAGGTTCTGTCGTTGCCAGGCACGATGAGCACAGGTAGCGCAGTGGCCGAGCCAGTCGAGCCAGTCGCCGCACTGTGGACAAGGCCGCGCCAGGTCCGCCAGCGTGATGGGCGCCGGCAGCGGCTCTCCTTCCAGCGTACGGTCGCGCAGGTCAACGGCCAGCACGTTCACACTCTCCGCGAGGTGCCGCAGCAGCACTTCCCGTCGCTCCGGCGGGACGTCTGCTGGCAGGATGTTTGCCACATCACCGGAGAGCTGCCGCAATTGCCCGCGCACGATGGGACCACCCCGCTGATCCCAATCGACTTCCTCTTCCCAGCGGAAATGCTCAGGGCCAACGCTGAAGTCGACGCTGACCGGCTCCTCCAGGGACACGGCCACGCCAGTCAGCGGCATCTGCGGCAGCGCAAAGGGCGTGAGCGGCGGAATGGCGTCCAGCGCCTGCAGGTCCGCTTCGATGGTGGCCAGCGAGTGGTCGAGAAGCGCGATACGCTCCTGCCAGGGGTTTTCCGGCTGCCGGGCCGACTCGGCGCGTTCCAGGTCATACGCGGCCATGTCCCGCCGGCGGCGCAGCGTATCCAGCCGCTCCTGCATGGCAGGGTCCGCCGCCGCTCGCTGCCGCCGCACAATTCCACTGGCATCGGGTTGTGGCAGTACCGGCGTCGTCTCGACCGGAGTCTCTGCCTTTCCAAACAAACGCTTCCAGACCATCGCCGGTCCTCCTGGTTGCCGCCCATGGTGACATACCAGGCCCGGTATCCCAAGGCCACACCGGGGCTTGGCAGGGAGAAGCGTGGCCAACCGACTTCCCCTCTCGCAGGGCTGTGTGGCTCACCTCCCCGTAATGCGCCATACCTGGGCGCCATTCATCGGTTGAAGGCCACGAGCGTAAAGATGGAGCGCAGCGCGTCCAGATATCTGGCTGCGACTACTCCTTCGGTGCTATGCAGCTATCTTCTTCCGGACCCACGCAGGCGAATCCTCCGGTCTCCACGCATCCAGTGCAAGGAATGCAAGCTGCGTCAACGCCGCATTGGGCAACACAGTCGGCGTCTTTCCGGCACGCAAAGCAGATGCCATCCCCCGTGCAGTAGCCCGCATTACCGGTAGTGGTGTCGCACTGCCCTTCGCTGCCGTTTGGCGTCTGGCAGGAAACGGTCGTACCACCACAGGCAAGTTCCACCTGGCCGCTCAAACAGGTGCTCTCACCGTGCGCTTTACACTTCTTCTTGCCCTTTTTCCCCTGGCAGATCCCGGAGCAGCACTGGCCGGCGTTCTTGCAGAAATTGCCGACATCCACGCAGCCGAACTCGTTTTTCTTGACCTTTTTGTGCTTCTTTCGGGCACTGGCGACATCAACACGGGCGCTGCCGGCCAGTCCAAGCGCGCCCAGACCGAGGATGCTGGCCAACGCGCGGCGGGAAGGTCGCTGGGTAAGTGTGCGTACAAACTGGTCAAAACGGTCGTGTTCCATTGCTCCTCCAGAGGGATGATGAGTGCATTTGACCGGATCTGTATCGTAAGCAACAGAGAATACTGGAGCAACGGCGAGTTCAGGTTGACCTGCTGCTGGAGAGGTCGTCAGTTGCAAACGGACCACGGATTCCAGCCAACCCCGGGAACCTTGATGCGCCACCGCTTGACCCGGCGCGACACGGCGGCAACAATCGTGCGGCCCAGGACGGGGACGCCAGCACAGGAGCCCAGGATGACCAGCACCACCAGCCAGCAGGACGCGCCCCTGCCAGACCTCGACCGTGACCTGGACGAGGCAATTGCCTGGGAACCGGGCGACGCCTACCTGGAACGCTCACGCACGCGCCGCTTCATGGCCAGACATGGCATCGCGGATTACGACGCCCTGCTCGCCCGCGCCACGGCCGATCCTGCGTGGTACTGGGGCGCAGTAGCGGAAGATCTCGGGCTGGTCTGGAGTACGCCGTACGACCAGGTGCTCGATCTCTCGCACGGCGCTCCCTGGGCGGAGTGGTTCACCGGCGGTGGCTTCAACTACGTCGTGAGTGCGCTGGACAACCACGCCGAGAGCACCCCGGACCGCGTGGCAATCATCTGGGAGGGGGACGACGGCGCCGTGCGCCGCCTCACCTTCGGAGAACTCCTCGTAGAAACGAACCGGCTCGCGAACGCGCTCCGTGAGCTCGGCGTGCAGCGTGGGGACCGCGTTGGCGTTTTCCTGCCCATGCTCCCCGAAACGGTCATGGCCGTGCTGGCGCTGGGCAAACTGGGCGCCGTCTTCCTGCCGATGTTCTCCGGATTCGGCGCAGACGCCCTGGGCTCTCGCCTGCGCGACGGCGAAGCCACGCTGCTGATCACGAGCGACGAGGCGCTGCGGCGTGGCAAGGCGGTGCCCATGAAGCAGGTGGCGGACGAGGCAATGGCCCTGGCCCTGTCCGTCCGCACCTGCCTCGTGCTGCGCCGCACCGGTGGCGACGTTCCGTGGACACCTGGGCGGGATGTCTGGTGGCACGACGTCGTGCCTGTCCAGCCCGCCGAGTTCGCAACCGTCGAGACGGCAGCGAACGAGCCGTACATGATCATCTACACCTCTGGCACCACCGGCCGTCCCAAGGGCGCGGTGCACGTGCACGCCGGGTTTCCGGTCAAGGCCGCGCACGACCTGGCGGCCTGCTTCGACCTGCAGGCAGATGACACCCTGTTCTGGCTAACGGACCTGGGCTGGATGATGGGTCCCTGGCTCATCTGCGGCGGCCTCATCGTTGGAGCGGCCATCGTCATCTTTGAAGGCACCCCTGATTACCCCGGACCGGATCGCCTCTGGCGGCTGGTTGAAGACCACGGCGTCACCGTGCTCGGTATGGCCCCGACGGCGATTCGCTCGCTGATGGGCAAGGGCCCCGAGTGGGTGCGGGCCCGGGACCGTTCATCGCTGCGCGTCCTGGGCTCGACCGGGGAGACATGGAACCCGGGGCCGTGGCGCTGGTACTTCGAGGAAGTCGGTGAAGGGCGCTGCCCGATCATCAACTACTCCGGTGGCACGGAGACGAGCGGCGGCATCGTTGGCTGCACCACCCTGCGTCCCATCGTCCCCTGTGGCTTCAACACCCCTGTTCCTGGCATGGACGCCGATGTCACGGACGCCGAGGGGAACCCGGTCCGCGGTGAGGTGGGCGAACTGGTGGTGCGCCAGCCCTGGGTCGGCATGACGCGCGGCTTCTGGCACGATCCCGAGCGCTACCTGGAGACGTACTGGTCACGCATCCCCGGAGTCTGGGTGCATGGGGACTGGGCCGAGATCAACGACGACGGGCAATGGTTCATCCGCGGTCGCTCCGATGACACGCTGAAGGTGGCGGGCAAGCGCATTGGACCCGCCGAAGTGGAATCGGCCGCGACGGCGCATCCTGCCGTGCAGGAAGCAGCGGCCATTGGCATCCCGCACGACGTGAAGGGCGAATGCATCATCGTCTTTGTGGTACCGCGCCCCGGCGTCTCCCCAGACGATGCGCTGGCAGAGGAGGTACGGCAAACAGTCGCCCACCACCTGGGATCGGCCCTCCGCCCGGAGCGTGTGCACTGGGTGCGTGATCTCCCGAAGACCCGCAACGCCAAGATCATGCGGCGTGTCATCCGCGCCGCCTACCTGGGGCTCCCCGCCGGGGACACGACAGCCCTGGAGAACCCGGCCGCGGTTCAGGAAGTCGCTGTCGCTGGGGGTGCGTAGGCAGCGCCCTTTCTGTTTGGCGGGTCCTTTCGCGGCGAACAAGAACAGCGGGCGGCGCAATTGCGCCGCCCGCTGGCGTAAGATGGGAGTGGAGAGGGAAGCGGCTAGAGGTCGTCCGGCACCGCTTGGCAGGTGTAGGTGTTCCCGGTCGGGGTGCAGGCAAAGCCCACCGCACAGAAGGGGAACGTATCGTCCCCATCCCCATTCGGTGCGCCACAGACGGCTCCCTGGCCCCCCGAGCAGTACTCATCAGAGTTACTGCCGTTGACCGGTACTTCGCAGATGTAGCCCTTGGTGCACTGGTTGTCGTTCTGGCAGCGCTGCCCGGGCTGCAAGCCCTTGCCCTTCCCCTTGCCCTTGCCGCGCTTGCGGCGCTTGGCGGAGGTGTCCTCGGCGTGGAGGAGAACCCCACCAGCGACGAGGGTGGCCGCACCAGCGACCAGCCCACGCAGGGCGGAGCGGCGGGTGGAGGAGGCGGAGACGGTGCGGGTGAGGGTGTCGAAGGTCGTGGTGTCCATTGAGGTGGTCTCCATTGCTTGGTGTGGTCGGCGCCAGGTCGTTCCTGTGCTGCACCTATTTCACCAGCAGAGCACCCTCACGTCGGCCAGCGCCCGGACAGGGAAGGTGTCAAATCGAGAACACGCAGCGCCAGCGCAGCGACCGTCCTCATCGGTGTCGCACGAAACACGGGCTGCGCATCACGCGATGCTGACCCCGTGTCGCCAGGGCTGGAGACTGGTTCCCCTTCAGGACACCCTGTCGTTACCCGTCCTCGCCAGGCAATTCCTCCTCAGCGGTAATGGCTGGATCGATCTGGCGCGCGGCGCGTAGGCCTGATTCGAGGGCACCCTCAACCCACCCGCTCTTCATGGTGGTGAAGTCCCCGGCGAAATAGAGCCGGTCTTCCGGCCGGGTCCATTCGGCGATCATCCACCCGCCGTCAACGGGTGGGCCGCCAAACGAGGCACGGATCCAGGGCTGCTCCGGCCAGGCAAAGTCCTGTACGGTCACCACCTCGTCGAAGAGATCCGGCATGTCCGCCCGGAAGGCATCGACGACCTGCTGGGCACGCGTGGCCACAGGGTTGCTCAGCACCCGTTTCGCGTTATCGCCGTTGAGATAGAAGAAGACATTGCCGTAGCCGCCCGGTCCATCGCCGGTGATATCGATCACCCGCTCCCAGGAACGATCCCCGCCGGCCATGGGCCACCCGTGCACGCCGTGATCCAGCCAGGCGGGGGTGCGGGTCTGCACGATCACCTTGACCGTGTTGTCCCACTCCATCTCGGCAAACATGCGCTGCTTGCCGGCGGTCCAGGCAGGCCGCACCTCGATCTCTTGCAGCACCGTGAACGGAATGGTGCAGATCACGGCATCGCCGGTGAACTCGCGTCCATCCGCCACACTCACTCGTACACGCGGTCCCGTCTGGTCAATAGCCGTGACGGGGGCATCCAGGACGATGCGGTCCTGGAGGACCGCGGCCATCGCCTGGGGTAGCAGATCATTTCCGCCGCGAATGCGGAACAGGTTTTGATCTCCGAAGTGGTAGGCGAGATCCGGAAGTGCTCCCAGCACGGGTGAGCGACTCGTGAAGGTTCCCCCGTGGGCATCGAGCAACGAGAGGAACGCCTCGGATCCTCCCACGTGGCGAATCATTTCCCCGAGAGTCAGGCTATCGAGGCGACGAATCGTGCTCGCATCGGGCCACCCGGGATCGAGCACCGACGCCGAATCCAGCCCGTTCAGGAACAGGTACCGGTTGAGGTTGGACGAGACGGTCAGATTGCGCTCATCCTCATTCAACTGCCAGGGCCAATCCGCCAGATCGGATGCCTGGGCGCTTTCCCCGCCGATCAGGTACCGCGGCAACCCGTCATTCATGCTCATCACAGGCAGCGCGAACGCGCGCAGATAGCGGAGCACCAGCGGCATGTTCGAGCGGAAATGGCCGCCACCCGCCTCGGTGAACTGCCCGCCCTTCAGTGGGACCGACAACAAACGCCCGCCGACCCGGTTCTGGTACTCGATGACCTGGACATCGTGACCGCGCCGGTGCAGCGCCAACGCAGCGGTAAGACCGGACATGCCCGCGCCGAGGACAAGCACCCGGCGTGGTGATACCGCCAGCTCGCCCGGTCCCAGTTGCGCGTGAGCACCCCGGGCGCCGAGCAGGCTCACGGCCCCGCCCAGCCCCGCGCGCAGGAGCGCGCGACGCCTCACACCGGGCCAGGGAGCCAGTTCCTGCGTTTCGTCCCTGTCTCCCGCTGACAACGGCGCTCGCAGCATGGGCTTCTTCCCCCGTTACCCGTCCCCCAATCCAGGAGTCTTTTGTCTCCCAACACCCCGTGTCGTCAAATCCTGACGTATCAGGCATTACACCGCTGTGGTCGTTCAATGAAACACGCTTGACGCCATGGGAGGGCGGATGCCAGCATTCTCCCAGCGGCCCGCCAACGCATCATGGCTTCTTCATGCGGGACGCAGCCCCGCATCGGCGATGCCTTCCCCGCAGCCGGTAGTGGCTTCTCACCGCAGGACACATCCTTCGTGGCACGCCGCGTCAGACAAACTCCAGTCTTCTACGAGCCCGCGCCAGCACGCTGGCCCTGGGTGCTGCTCGTTGTCCTGGTGCTCGGGATTGCGGCGTACGGCTTCTTCGTGCGGCCCGATCTCCCGCCCTTCAGCAACCTGCGCGAACTGGCAGGCCAGCCCACGCCCAACACGCCCGCCGTCGCCAGCCCGGCGCCTGGGGTTCCGGAGCCAACCGCAGCAACGCAAAACGCGGAACTCGCCGTTGCCTCGCCGCCAGCACCCGACATGAGCGAGGCTGATGTCGCCGCCGCGTGGGTCGACCGCTGGAGCTCCGGGGATTACGCCGGTATGTATCAGCTCACCTCCGGTACGGTGCAGCGCGCTATTCCCCTTGATGACTTCGTGAGCCGCTACCAGGGCATCGCGGAACGTGCGGAACTCTCCGCTGTTCACGCGAGTCTGGCCGGAGATGTCTCCGGACGGCGTGCCCCGGTGTCAGTGACCTTTGAGTCAGGCGTTGTTGGGGAGTTTTCCGAGGAGAATGCGATCCCGCTGGTGCGGGAGGACGCGGGCTGGCGCGTGGCCTGGAGCCCGTCACTCATCTTCTCCGGGCTGGGCAGCGACGGCTGTGTCGATGTGGACCAACTTCCCGCTGGACGCGGCAAGATTCTCGACCGGAATGGCGAACCACTCGCCTATGACGGAACGGTGCAGCGTGTCGGTATCGTCCCCGGGCAGGTGCCGCCTCAGCAGTACGACGCCATCATGACGGAGCTCAGCGATCTGACCGACATGAAGATCGGCGACATCGAAAAACTCTTCGCCAGCGCCGATCCCAACTGGTTTGTCCCCATCAAGGATTTCCCGGATGCGGACCGGGACCGCTTGCTCGATGTGATTTCCCAGTTGCCCGGTATCTCCGTGAAGTCCGCGACAGAGCGGGTCTACCCCCTGGGTGAGAAAGCCGCGCACATTACGGGGTACATCGCCGAACCTACAGCCGAACAACTGGAGGCGAACCCAGCCCTTGTCCCCGGGCAGCCGATTGGCCAGGCGGGAATCGAAGCGGGCGCGGACGAAATCCTCTCTGGCGTGCCGGGCGGCCGCCTGATCGTGGTGCAGTGCAGCTCCCGGGTGGAGCGGTCAACGATTGCCAGCCGCACCGCCGTTCCTCCTCGTGACGTGCAGTTGACCATTGACCGCGATTTCCAGGCCGAGGTCTACGACGCTCTCCGCGCCGAGCCGAAGCTGCAGGGTGCGGGTGTGGTGCTCGACCCGCAGGATGGCGAGGTCCTGGCGCTGGCCAGCGTCCCGAGCTACGACCCCAACGGCTTTATCCTCGGCTTCACCGACAAGGATCGTGCCGCGCTGCGCTCCGAGACGCAGCGCCCGCTGCTCTCCCGGGCGGCGGAAGGCGCCTACCCCACTGGCTCCGCGTTCAAGCCGATCACGTTCGCGGCAGCGATGGAGGATCTGGGGTACACCGCCGACACCGTGCTCGACTGTCCCTCCACCTTCCAGCTCGAGGGCGCTGCCCAGACCTGGGAGGACTGGACGGTGGCCTACAATCTGCCCGCGCAGGGCCCGCTAACCCTGCACCAGGCGCTGGTAAATTCCTGCAATACCGTCTTCTATGGGATCGGGCGAGACCTGGACCTCAAGGACCCGGACCTGCTCCCGAACATGGCCAGGGCGTTCGGTCTGGGTGCGCCCACGGGTATCCCCTACCTGCCTGAAGTCAGCGGCGTTGCGCCAAGCCCGGAATGGAAGCTGGAGATGCTCGGTGACTACTGGGCGACCGGTGACGCGGTCAATCTCTCGATCGGCCAGGGCTTCCTGCAGGTTACCCCGCTGCAACTCGCGAATGCCTATGCCGCAATCGCCAACGGCGGCCACCTGCTGCAGCCGTTCATCGTCTCGACGCTGATTGACGCGGATGGCCAGCAGGAACGGGTGGGAACGCGCGTGGTGCGCAGCGAACTGCCTGTCTCCCAGGGCACGTTGCAGGCGCTCCAGGCGGCCATGCATGACCAGACGAGCGATCCCAACGGGAACGGCTCCTACCGCGTCTTTGGGGACATGGCCTTCCCCATCGCGGGCAAGACCGGGACCGCCCAGCGCAACGATAGCGCCACGGCCAAACCGCACTCCTGGTTCGCCAGCTTCGGCCCCTACGGGGAACCCGCTGAGTTGGCGACCGCCGTGATGTACGAGAGCGCCGGTGAGGGTGTGAGCTTCGCGGCCCCAGCCACTCGCCGTATCTACGACGCGTGGCTGCAATCGCCACTACGCCCGGCAATGGCTCCCGCGGGCTAGCCGCATGTCGTCCTCCGTGTAGACGCTATCCTGCCATCGGAAAATCGAACTCCTGCGCTCACCGTCTCCTGTTTGCGGGACGCGCGTCTGGGACACCCTGGACGCTGACGCGGTGATCCTGCCGCTGGCAGCTCAGAGTGACGTGGAGTACTGGCCACACGCGCGTTGAACAGGGAGCACACTGCGCCATGTACGGAGAACGGGGCCGCATCGGCCTGATCACGCTTGCCTCGGATCCCGGTGTCCTGCCGGAGTACCTTCGCCTCATGCCAGAAGGCGCCATGGTCTACCCCGCGCCCATCCTGTTGCCAGGCGGAGAGGTCACGCCCACGGCGCTGGCCGAGATGCTGGCAGGCGATCAACTGGAGCGCGCGGCGGAGCTGCTGACCTGGACAGAGGTTGGCATCATCCTCTTTGCCTGCACCTCCGGCAGCCTGGTCCACGGCGTCGGCTGGGACCGTGAGTTGAGCGCGCGCATCACCGGCGCATCCGGAGTGGCGGCCACCACCACCACGACCGCCGTGCTGGATGCGCTGCGTGCCGTGGAGGCAACGACCGTTGCCGTTGCCACCCCTTACCTCGAGGAAATCAACGTTATCGAGCGCCAATTCCTGGAGGAGAGCGGCTTCGCGGTGAGCGCCATCGCCGGCCTCGGCTGTGGCACCGACCGCGAGATCGGGCTCCTGACACCGGAGGATGCCGTCTCCCTGGTGGCCCAGGTGGATTCGCCGGAGGCGGACGCCATCTTCATCTCCTGCACCAACTTCCACTGCCTCTCTGCCGTAGCAGAGATCGAGCGCACCCACGGCAAGCCCGTCATCACCAGCAATCTTGCTGGCGCCTGGGCCACGCTCCGTTTCCTCGGAATCGATGATGACCTACCGGGCGCTGGCTCTCTCTTCACCCAACCTGCCCGGGAAAGGATGCTCGCCACATGACCGTCACCGAGACGACGACTCCGGCAACTGCGACGACTGCCGCCGCAGACGCCAACCTGCACTACCTGGTTGGCGACACGATCTTCCTGCGAGGAATCGAACCTGCCGATGCCAAATGGGGCATGGCCTGGTGGCCCGCCCCATTTCCGGTGGCGGCCGAGACGCTGGAAGAGCTCATCAAGAAACAGGTGCCCGAGGGCATGTCTCATCACCGCACGCGCCTGGTGATCTGCCGGCGAAGCGATGGCCGCCCGCTCGGCTCCGCCCTGATCGACGAGGCAGGGAATATCGAAGCAGAAGTGCGCCTCCACATGGATCCCACGCTGGGCCCAGCCGGAGACGAGGCCCAGGGTGAAGCGATCCGCATCATTCTCCCCTGGCTCTCCGGCGAACGGCACCGCCCAATGATCCGCACCTACATCGCGGAGGACCAGCAGCGGGTTCGCGCAGCTGCGGTGGCCGCCGGCATGCGCCCCGCCGTTCGCCTGCGGGAAGGCGCGTGGCGCAATGGGGTACTGCAAGATCTCACGATCTACGACTACCCGAACCCGGTCTGGACGGCGCGATTGGGTGACCCGGGGATTGGCATCGCCGAGGAGCTGCCAGCGCCGGCCAACCCGGTACCTCGCCGCCGCAGCTCGACCTCCCTGCCCTTGCCACAGAACGCCCTCATCGGCAGCGAGCGCCTGGCCCTGCGGCCCTTCAACACGGCGGATGCCGAGTTCCTGGCCCGCACCATCCGCCAGGAATCGGATGGCGGTTTCGGGCACAGCCGCTTCCCGATCAGCGCCGTGGCCTTCGCCGACTGGTTCGGCGAGATCGGCAAGGAGAACCCGTCCCGCGAGATGGAAGTCGCCGTGGTCCTGCGCGAGAGCGGCGAGATCATCGGCGAGGTTGGCCTGTACGACATCGACTGGATTGCTCGGCACGGCGAAACCGGCTCCTGGATCTACAAGACGGAGCACCGTGGCAGTGGCTACGGCACTGAGGCCAAGCTGCTCTTACTGGAGTACGCCTTCGAGCGGCTCGGCATGAACATGCTCTGGTCGTGGGTGAAGGAGGCAAACCCACGCTCGCAGGCAGCCTTGCGCAAGCAGGGGTATCGCGACGCCGGCGTGACCCACTGGACCGGCTTCGGGCCCCAGGGGTTCGAGAGTGCGCGCATGTTCGACGTGCTGGCCAGCGAGTGGTTCGCTGGCCAGGAAGACGCATAACTGACCCGCTCATCATGCAAGCTGACCCGATGCTGTAGCCCGTCTGGAGGACCGATGAGAGACACCACGTACCACGCCTTGAACCGCCGCCAACTGCTCCAGGTTTCGGCCGCCGGGGCACTGGCGACAGGGCTGGCGATAACCCACCTGCCTGTGGGAGCGCAGGAGGCAACCCCGCTCGCTCAGGATGTGGCAGATGGGTTCTCCCCGGAGATTCAGCTTGCCCTGCACCAGATTGTGGAGCGCAACCTGGCGGCGACCGAAACGCCCGGCGCCCTGATCGGCGTCTGGTATCCCGGACAGGGCACATGGCAGCATGCTGCCGGGGTTGCGGACCTGGAGACCGGCGCGCCGGTCACACTGGATGACCACGTGCGGATCGCCAGCAACACCAAAACCTTCGTGGCCACTGTCGTGCTGCAGCTCGTCGATGAAGGACTTGTCGGGCTGGACGACCCGATCGAGGACTACGTGCCCGGCATTCCGAACGGCACGACCATCACGGTGCGCCAGGTCCTGGGCATGAACGCCGGGATTGCCGACTTCATCGCGGTGCCAGAGATTGCGGCCGAATACGCGGCCAACCCGCTGATCACCATGACGCCAGATGAGATCCTGGCCTGGATTCGCGAGAGCTCGCCCGACTTCGCCCCAGGCGCACAGGTCCACTACTCCAACAGCAACTACGTCATTCTCGGTTTCCTGATTGAAGCTGTTACGGGTCAATCACCGGAGAAGGAGATCGCAACGCGGCTGATCGCCCCTCTGGGATTGACGGGCACCAGCTTCCCGCTGACACCCTTCATGCCAGAGCCGGTCATGCACGGCTATTTCGCGGAGAACCTGGGTGATCCGCTCATCGACGTCACTCGCTCCAACCCCGGCTTTCCCTGGACCTCCGGCGCCATGATTTCCACCCTGGCCGATATCCACACCTGGGTCGAGGCCCTGGCAACAGGTTCGACCTTGCTCTCAGCCGCGACCCTGGCGGAGCGCAACACCTGGAATGCGCTCGTCCCCAACTCCTCCGTGGCCAGCTACGGCCTGGGGATCCTGTCATTCCGCGGCTTCCTGGGGCATAACGGCGGCATTGCCGGGTACAGCTCCTGGATGCTGCATAACCCTGACAACGGGTTCACGGTCGTGATTGTCGTCAACCGTGCCGGGGAGAAGGGCGGAACGGCAGACCCCTTCCTGGGCGAAATCCTGCAGCTCTTTCCGGAGGCCGTCGCTGAACCAACGGCCGCACCGGCCGCGACGCCCGCCGCCTGACCAGCCAGGGGCCGGATTGCTCCGGCCCCTGTTCCCTACTGCACCGTGAGGGTAAGTTCCATGCCCTGGGCCCGGTGCGCCCCCTCGCCCACCGGGCAGAAGATGGTGTAGGTGCCCGGCGCGAGATCGATGTTCACGAACCCGGACTGACCTGGCTGCAGATTGTTCGCCAGTCGCTTGCTCTGCCCGTTCCCCTCGATCACAAAGTTGTGCGGCGCCTGGCCGTTATTCGTGATCGCGAAACGCGTGGGGCCGGACGGCAGCGTGTCGGGCATATCAATCACGAAGTTGCTGAGGGACACGTCGACAACATGTGGCCCTGCCGCCTGCGCTGCGGCAGCAGGCGTCCCGGCTGCGGCAGGACTCCCCTCATTCACTTTGGCGATCATCACCGAGATGCGGGTGGTGTTCCCCGCTCCCGGCACCAGGTACGCAATGCCGGTGTAGCCAGAGTCGTCGAGTTCCTTCAGGCCAACAATCAACGCTCCATCAGCATCGAGTGCCCCGCCAATATCACCGCACGCGAGGTAGGTCTGGATCTGGTCCTTGGAGAGGTGAACTTTCAGCGCGTGGTCAGAAGCCACCAGCTCGCTCAGCGGGATGTCGATGGTGGTGAATGCCGCCTCGGCCACGACGGCGTCACTGTTGCCCAGGACCTCACCGGTCGGCACCGTCAGGGAGTTGAGGGGCTGGATAACCTCGCCCAGTTCGTCGCAGTCACCCGTGTGAATGTGCGACGGGCGAGGTGGAGATGCCTCCTGCGCCAGGGATGGCATGGTGGCCGCGGCGAGCAGGGCGATGCCACCGAGCAGGCCAGCAACGTGGAAGGAAGGGCGAAACATGGGGACACCTCCAAACACGCGCGACGCTACCGTCTGGTAGCGTCGCGACCGAACCTGGCTCTGGCTACTTGACGATGATCTGGCCCTTCATGTTGCCGTGGAACTCACAGAAGTAGTCAAAGGTGCCCGGCGTGTCGAACACCTGCGTGAAGCTGGCGCCCGGTTGAATCGTGCCGGACTGCAGCACCGCGCGATCAACGCCGGTGGCGGTGTGCGGCACGGCATCCTGGTTAGTCCAGGTGACGGAGCCGCCCGCCGTGATCTCGACCGGGTTCGGGTTGAACGCGAAATCTCGGATATCGACCGGGGTATCGGCAGAGGGAGCGGCGTCAGTTGCGGCTGGGGTCGTATCGGCCGCAGGCGCTGCATCAGTGGCAACTGGCGCAGCGTCAGTTGCGGCCGCCGGTGCGGTGGTAGCGGCTGGCGCGGCGGTGTCTGCCGCCCCGCCTCCTCCAGCCTGCTCGTTGTCCCAGGCCAGGTAAATCTCGACGTTGACGTGGTCGTCTTCCCCGTCCAGCTTGGCGACGCCATAGTGGCCGGAGCCGTTGATCTCCCGCAGGCCAACCTCCAGGTCCCCATCTACCACGCGGCCCCCGATGTTCCCGCAGGCGATGTAGTTCTGGATGGCGTCCGCACTCTCGTGGATGTTGATGGCGTGCGGCGAGCTCAGCAGATCCGAGAGGGTGACGGCGACGTCGGTCTCGCTCTCCTCCACCGGGATAGCCACGCTGCCGAAGGACTCACCGGCGGTGTTCAGCTTGACGTCGGTCAACGGGAATACGACGTCGCCCAGGTTGTCGCAGGTGCCAGCGTGAATGTGGATCGGGTGCGGGGCCTCACCGGCGTCCTGCGCGCGGACAGACGCGCCAAGGGATGCGGACATAGCCGTGGCGGCAGCCAGGAGCAATGCGACAGGGGCGACTGCAGTCATCGTACGGCGGGTTCGGATCATCGCGTGCCTTCTCCTCAGGTTCGTTGCTCGCCAGCGCCAGCCCATCCAGCGCCAGTGGTCGTCCTTCAGCACGACCGGGTGGGACAAGAGAACGTGCGAGACGATTCTATCCCACGATGATACGAATGTGAGAGCCCTGTAGATCAGGAATGAGGCAGGGAAAACTTTGCGGCGCACCCGGGAATCAGGCACGTGCAGATCAGCGTACGGGGTAGACTCCGCCCACTATGCGTGAGGTCATGAGTACGCGCTATCGGCTGAGCCGGCGAGCACTCGCGGGGTATTCCCTCGCTACGGCGGCAGGACTTGCCCTGTCACCCGGGCGTGGCGTCCCGCGCGTGGCCAGCCAGGAGGAACTCACCGCGCCGTCGGGCCCCACGACGCCGCCTGGCATGCCCCGCAGCGGCGTGCGCCTGGCCATCGGCTCGGCTCGGGAGCCTGATTCGCTCCACCCCTGGCTGGCCAGCAGCGTCGCTGCGCTCGATCTGCTGGACGGTGTGATGGACGGGCTGCTGCGCTACACCGCCGAGGGCAAATTGCGCCCAGCGCTGGCCACCGGGTTCTCGATCAGCGGTGATGGCCTCACCTACACCTTCAAGCTGCGACAAGGGGTGCGCTACCACAACGGAGAGCCGTTCCGTGGCGAGGATTTTGTGGCGGCGTGGGAGCTATCCCAGCAAGCAGATTTCGGGGTCCTCAATATCCTTGGCTGGCAGAAAATCGCCAGGGCAGAGGTACCGGACGCTGACACGCTCGTCGTGACCACCAGCGAGCCGTACGCCCCGTTCCTCTCCACCGTTGGTACCACCTACCTTTGCCCACGCTCCGCGCTGGCCGAGGGGGAAGCAGCCTTCCGCGACATTTTCGCAACCGCGCCCGTCGGCACCGGCCCGTTCAAGGTCACGTCATGGGAGCCAGGCAGCGGCCTGCACCTGGACCGCTGGGACGATTACTGGGGAACGCCAGCGTTGCTGGACGGCATCGATTGCCTCACCTATCCGGACACGAACGCCGTGCTCGAAGCACTGTCGTCCGGGACCATCGCCCTGGCAGGTGGCGCAGGGGCCTTGCCGCCGGAACGGGTTGACGATCTGCTGGCCATCCCGGACCTGATCACCTTCCGGCACGGGACAATGAACTGGCAGCACATCGACCTGAAGCAGATGGCGTTCCTGCGTGAAACGCCGGTGCGCCAGGCCTTGGACTTCGCCACCCCGCGCGACGACATCATCCAGGATGTACTGGCCGGCCGCGCCACCGTTGCCTTCGCCGACCAGGCGCCAGAGTCCTGGGCTTTCAATGCCGACCTCAAACCGCGCCCCTATGACCTCGAGCAGGCCGCGAAACTCCTCGACGACGCGGGGCTGGTGACCGGCGACGACGGCGTGCGTGCCCGCGATGGCAAACCCTTCGAGATCGATCTCTGGGGAGTTGAGGATGACGAGCGAGCCCAGGCAATTCTCGATCTCGTTGCGGCGTCGTGGAACAAGATCGGCATCTCGACCCTGGTGCGAACGGCCCCGGCCGACACGCTGTGGGGCCCCCTGGGCTACCAGTTTTCCGACCGCATGACGGCCTGCCTCTACACCTGGACGAATGCCAACGACCCGGACGACCTCTTTTACTGGCACTCATCGCAGATCCCGACGCACCCCGGCGGGTCCGGCGGCAACCTGCCCGCCTTCTTCTACCCGTTCTCCTTCCAGGACGAGATCGATAACCTGACCGTTGACGCGGCCTCGACGCTCGACTTCACGGAGCGCCAGAAGCTCTACGCCCAGATCCAGGCCCTGCTTGCGGAAGAGGTGCCGGTGCTCTTCCTCTACTGGGAGCAGGCGTTCCCGGCGGTGCGGCAGGATATCGGCGGGTTCTGGCCCAGCGCCTGGACGCCGCTGCTCTGGAACGCGTCGGAGTGGTACATCGCGGACCCGAACGCGACGCCACCACCGGAACCGACGGCCACGCCCACCCCGGTGCCAACCGCAACCCCGCTGCCAACCGCGACGCCACCTCCGGTGCCGACGGCAACGCCAGCGCCACCCACCGCGACGCCAGCTCCCCCGAGCCCGGGACCCAGCACAGGTGGGCAGAGCGCGTAGGGAAGACCGGCAAATCAGGACCCTTCTCCAGGGCTTCCGGCTCGACTTCGCCTCCCTCAGCCTGCAAGCTGTTGATCCCCGCGAACTCCTGCCTGTCCCAGCAGGCAGCGCACGCGCCCGTGAAGCCGCCGCAGCCATCCCGCGGCGGCTTCGTGCGTTCCCAGCGGGCCCTGCATCCCACCACTCTTGGAATGCGCGTCCCCTTGGCCAGCTGCACGCCTGCGTCAAGTCGTTTCGACCCCAGACGTCCACCGTCATCTGTCATCCTGAGCGTTGAAGTGCCGGGCAGTCGTCAGGACTCCGCGCCTCTTTCGCTTGTAATGCTGGGCCGCTGATCTCCCAACTGGGGAATGAGACTCGCACGCAATGCCACTGGTCGCCTCAAACCAATCCGGTCTGTGACGGCAAGATCTTTTCAACGAGCTCGAGATGAGATGTCCGGTGAGACGGTCAGGAAGGTAAAGGCCGGGCCGCGCTGTCTGCATGGGCGGGACCGAGATCCTTCGCCTGCGGGCTCAGGATGACACATGAGGGTGGGCAGCCCTCATCGGCGAGTCGCAAGCTCAGGAGCGGTCAGTGGCACAGTAAGGCTTCCAGTACCTGCACCGTCTCCCGGCTGATTCCAGCCCCTCACGAATCTCGATGGAGAACTGGACGTCCCCTAGCAAGGCCCCTCGTCTGACGCCGCCGTAGCCTGCAGTAGCCGCGCAAGCGCCTCGAGATTGACCTTCTCAGGCTTGCTGTACCGGACGCAGCCTTTCCCGATCTTTGCGCCAGTACCGGTGAACTCGTCACGCAGTGGGTCGAGCGCACCCTGCTTCATCCCGTAGAGCGAGAGGTATCCCTTCTGGCTGGCGAACGCGAACTCCGCCTCACCATTGCGGGTGTAGGTCGCCATGCCGTAGCGCATGGACTCCTCGTACCCGGGCAGATGCGCGAGGCACAGGTCACGGATCGCGCTCATGACGGGCTGGCGCTCTGGTGGCGCCTCCGCAATGTAGGCATCAACTGAGGTGGCGTTGCTCTGCATGGCTCACTCCCTGGCGAGCGGGGGCACCACCGAGCGTACCGGGAAGCCCGGCTCCGGTCAACACGCTCGGAGAACGCCTAATCCCCCGCTTCACGCGCCTGCACCGCCCCGGAGTTGATCATTCCGGCGATAGTCTCGTCGTCATACCCGATCTCGCGCAGGATCTCCGCCGACTGCTGGCCCAGGAGCGGCGGCGCGTAGCGGGCACGAATCGCCTCGCCGTTGAAGTGGTACGGAGCACCGGCGACGCGCATGGCGCCGATGGTCGGGTGGTCCACATCCATGACCAGGTCCTGCGCCTGCGTCTGGGCGTCATCCATCGCCTGCGCCACGTCACGGATCGGGCCAGAGGGCACACCCGCCGCGTCCAGCCGGGCGACGACCTCGTCCGTCGTCAAGGCCGCCAAGGCCGGCTCGATCGCCGCGTAGAGATCGCCCCGGTTCGTGGAGCGGCCGGCATTCGTCTGGAAGCGTGGCTCTGCCGCGCAGGTGTCCAGGTTGAGGGCCGCGCAGAAGCGCTGCCAGAGGGAGTCGTTGCCGACGGCGATGTTCACGTAGCCATCAGCGGTACGGAAGGTGTCGTACGGAGCAATCATGGGGTGCGCGTTGCCGAGCTGACCCGGCGTCGTGTTCATGGAGAGGTACGCGCCGGCCTGGTAGGTGAGCAGCGCCACCTGCCCGCCCAGCATCGAGATATCGACGTAGCTCCCCTCGCCCGAACGCTCCCGATCAAAGAGCGCGGCCACGATGGCGTAGGCCGCGAACATGCCGCCGCCGATGTCGGCGATCGGGACCCCGAGACGTGTGGGCGGTCCACCCGGATGCCCGGTGATACTCATCATGCCGCTGGTGCCCTGCACGATCAGGTCGTAGGCAGTGCGCTGGAAATCGGGTCCGGATTGACCGAATCCGGAGATGGAGGCGTACACAATGCCCGGCACGCGGGCCTTGACCGCCTCGTAGCCGAACCCAAGACGGCCGATGGTGCCGGGCGAGAAGTTCTCCACCAGGACATCCGCGTCCTCGATCAACCTCCAGAGCGCTTCCTGGGCCGCCGGTTGCTTCAGATCGAGCGCAATCGAGCGCTTGTTGCGGTTGACCGAGAGAAAGTAGACCGACTCTCCCTCGACAAAGGGAGGCCCCCAGGCGCGGGTGTCATCCCCGCGCCCGGGGATCTCGACCTTGGTCACCTCTGCGCCCAGATCCCCCAACATCATCGTGCAGAAGGGCCCGACCATCACCCGGGTCAGATCCACCACCTTGACCCCGGCCAGCGGCAACCCTGCTCGCCGGGCGCGCTCCTCGCCGCGCGCCTCCGTCCCGTTCTCCATCGTCCGGATCCGCCTTCCCGACTCCCGCAAGATCTTCCCAACTGCTCGCGTAATCCTACTACTTGACAGTGATACGTCATACTGTCACAATTCTCACGTTCGGTGCGCGGGAGAAGGAGATCATGACGTCGCAGAGCCAGCCAATGACCCTGGCGGAACTTACCGAGGCCGCGGATGTCTCGACCCGAACCGTCCGCTACTACATCGCGGAGGGGCTTCTGCCTCCACCGGAAGGCGCCGGCCCGGCCAGCGTCTACACGGCGGGGCACCTGGCGCGCCTGCGCCTGATCCAGCGCCTGAAAGCCGCCTACTGGCCGCTGAAAGAGATCCGACGCAGGCTCGCGGGCCTGAGTGACGCCGAGGTCGAGACAGCCCTGCAGGAGATGGATGTGGCTCCGCAGGTGGCGCCCACTCACGCCGATGCAGCCATGGCGCCGGCGCGAGACTACCTGGCGGTGCTGGAGCAGCGAGCCAGGTACCAGACGGCGCCGTTGCCCCTCCACGAACCGGTGGCGCCGGCAGTCTCCTTCCCCGCGGCGCCGTACCCCGCGGCACCCCGGCACGCTGAGGTGCCGGGCAGCGCTGCTGAGGTGGTGGATGTAGACCCGGGATCCCTCTGGCGAAGGATTCCGCTGGGGGCGGATGCCGAACTCGTGATATCGGAGCGTGCCTACACCCGCCACCGCGAGCGGATCGATTGGCTGATCCGCTGGGCACGCAAGGTCTTTGCGTGAGTCGATAAGCATCAGTTCCGGGACACCGTCGTTCACACCAGGGAAACCGAATCAACCGCGCCAGCAGTGCGTCATCATCGTCGCAAGGAGGCCCCATGTCGCACACGCCATCGTCCGACGTCACCGACACGCTCAAGGTCACCACGCACTGGCTGAAGCCAGTTCTCTCCGCCAGCGGCGGGGAGACCACGCTCCTCATTCGCCTGACCACTCCACCGGATCCCAACGCGCGCCTGGCAGCGCCCGTGGATGTGGCGTTTGTGCTCGATCGCTCGGGCTCGATGGGCGGCAACAAGCTGGCGCTGGCCAAGGAGGGTGTGGCCCTGGCCCTGGAGCGCCTGCGCCCCAGCGACCGTGTGGCGCTCGTGATCTACGACGACGAGGTCGAGGTCATGCAGCCACTGACGGACGCGAGTGAGACAGCCCTCGCCAGGCTGCAGCGCGCGTTGCGCCCGCTGGACGCCGGCGGCTCGACGTTCCTCTCTGGTGGCTGGATCGCCGGGTGCCAGGAACTCGCGAACGCGCCGGCCGGTGACACAGGGCGGACCCGCATCCGGCGGGTGATCCTGCTGACCGACGGCCTGGCGAACGTGGGCATCCTCGATCCGCAGGAACTTGCCAGGCACGCCAGCCAGCTCCGCAAGCGCGGCATCGTGACGACGACGGTGGGTGTCGGGCTCGGCTTCGATGAGGGGCTGCTCTTCGCCATGGCGGAGGCGGGCGGTGGCAACTTTGTCTACGCGGAGAACGCCGTGGTCCTGCGCAACTTCTTCGCCCAGGAGTTGCAGGAGATGCTGCAGATCGCCAGCACGACCACCACGCTCCACCTTACCCTGCCCCACCGGGTGCGCGGGGAACTCGTCTCTGCCTTCCCGGTGGAGCGTGAGGGCAAGACACTCAAGATCGCCATTGGTGATGTCCCCGCCGGAGATGTGATCGACCTGGTCTTCACCATCCAGGGTGAACCTGGCGTACCAGGCGAGATCCTGCCACTCCGTGCCTCAGTCCATTGGACTGATCCCAGCACCGATTACCGTCACCGCTGGGATATCAGCCCTTCGCCGCTCGAGCTCGCTACGGTTCAGGAAGTTGCGGCGACGCGTCCGGATGACCTGGTCGCCGAGCGTGCCGCCCTGCAGCGGGCCGCTGCCGAGCGGCGGGCGGGCCTGGAACTCGATCGCGCCGGACGACACCTGGAGTCGCGCGCACGCATGGCACAGTCGGTTGCGTACCTCCAGTCTGCGCCACCGTCCGCGGAAGTCAATCTCGAGATCAGCGAAAGCCTGGGCTTTGCCTCCATGCCGGCCAGCGCCCCAATCGACAATCATCAGCGCAAGGCCGCGCAAATGCGGGAGCACCTGCGCCGCCACGGGCGGCCAACGGAGCCACCGTCAGGCAGCAACGGGTAGGTTCCGCTCCGTAACAACTCCGGCCCTGTGTCATGCAGGGCCGGAACTGGTCAGTGCGGGTTCCGGCTTACTTTCCGTCCTCGACTGGCAAGCCCTGTTCTTTCCAGCCGTTGAAGCCCTTATCCATGTGGGCGATGTTCGTGTAACCAAGATCCTGCAAGGACTTCACCGCAAGTGCCGAGCGCCCCCCGGATGCACAGTGCAGGATGACACGCCGGTCCGGGTCGAACCCTTCCTTGTGGTAGGCGCTCGTAGGGTCCGCGTAGAACTCGAGCATCCCACGCGGCGCCGACACGGCGCCCGCAATCGCACCGTGAGTGCGGCGCTCCTCCGGCTCACGGATATCCACGACCAACACATCGCTGCTCGCAATCTCCCCTGCCACTTCATGTGGCATGAGGTTCTCGATCGAGGCCTTGGCTTCCGCCACGAGTTGCGCTGCCGTCTTTGCCATGTTCCCTAACTCCTGTTGCGTGATGAAGGCGCGGCCATCCCGCGCGCA